>CAVXOE010000010.1:0-164114 GCA_963763365.1 uncultured Alphaproteobacteria bacterium
ACATGTGATGGCTGCATCGGCAGTCTCCGAGCCGTCATGCCCGGCCTTGTGCCGGGCATCCACGTCTTTCCGGAGTGAGATGGCGAAGACGTGATGGCCGGGACAAGCCCGGCCATGACGGGATCCCTGCGGCGTTCGCCCCTGTCGACGCAACCGCCCGCGCATGATCCAATAGGCCAAACGACAAGCGGGACAACCGCGACATTCACGGGAGGACGCTCATGTTCGCCTTCGTCCGATGGTGTTTAGCGGCCGGCGTTGTCCTTTGCGCGCCGAGCCTTGCGCTGGCAGAAAACCCTGCCGCCTATCCGGACCGGCCGATCCGGCTGGTGGTGGCGTTCGTGCCGGGCGGCGCGACCGATACGCTCTCGCGCCAGCTCACCGAGGACCTCAAGGAAGCGCTCGGCCAGCCGGTGATCATCGAGAACCGGCCCGGCGCCAACGGCTATCTCGCCTGGAACTACGTCGCGTCCTCCGACCCCGACGGCTACACCCTGCTGATGGCGGAGAATGCGCTCGGCATCAGCCAGGGGCTGTTCAAGAAATCGGCGTCCTCGTTCGACCCGCTCAAGCAATACGACGCCATCGCGTCGGTGGCGTTTTCGCCGCTCACCTTGGTGGTGGCGAACAGCGTCAAGGCCAACAGCATGGCCGAGCTGATCGCTCTCTCACGCACCGTGCCGAAGAAGATGAACTATGCATCCGCCGGCGTCGGCAGCGTGTCGCATCTCACCTGGGAGGTGATCCGCGACGGCGCCGGCATCGACACCGTGCATGTGCCCTACAAAGGCGGCGGGCAGGCGATGGGCGACATCATCGCCGGCCATGTCGAGATGAACATGGCGGCGGTGTCGGTGGCGAAGCCTCTGGTCGAGAGCGGAAAGATCAGGGCGCTGGTGGTGACCGGCGATCAGCGTTCGCCGGCGCTGCCCGATGTTCCGACCTTGAAAGAGGCCGGTGTCAAGACCGAGAACGTCGATCTGCGCTTCTGGTATGGATTGTTCGGCCCGAAAGGCATCCCGGATGCGGTGAAGGCCAAGATCGAAAAGGCGGTCGCGACCGTGATGGCATCGCCGAACGTGCGCGCGCGGCTCGCCAAGCTCGACATCACCCCGGACTTTGCGCCCGGCCCCGTGATGCGCAGCAAGCTCGAGAACGAGATCACCAACTGGACCAAGTTCATCGACGCGCACGGCATCAAGGCGGAATGAAGCCGCGCTAAGACATCGATGACGAACAAAAAATCGGTTAGGAGAGGACCGCACGCGGAGCGGCGGATGCGGTTTGCTCCCTCTCCCATAAGGAGAGGGCTGGGGTGAGGGGTTAAGGTCTATCGATGGAATTGGTCCCCCCTCACCCCAACCCTCTCCCCGTTGGGGAGAGGGAGTCCACCGAGCTTGCGGTTAGGGCAGACTGGATCATCAGCAGCGAGTTAAGATGACTGAACGCCACACCTTCATCGTCAACGGCAAGTCTGTTCGCGTCGACACCGACGGCACGAAGCCGCTGCTGGCGGTGCTGCGCGACGAGCTTGCGCTGCGCGGCAGCCGGTTTGGCTGCGGCACCGAGCAGTGCGGCGCCTGCATGGTGTTGATCGACGGCAAGCCGGAATATTCCTGCGCGCGTGAGGTGGCCTCGGTCGCCGGCCGCAACATCACGACGGTCGAGGGATTGGCGCAGAACGGAGAGTTGCACCCGTTACAGCAAGCCTTTCTCGACGAGCAGGCCGGGCAATGCGGCTACTGCCTCGCCGGCATTCTGATCTCGGCTTCGGCACTGCTGGCGCGCAATCCCAAGCCCACGCGCACCGACATCATCACCGCGCTCGACCCGCACCTCTGCCGCTGCGGTATGCACAACCGGGTGATCCGCGCGGTTGAGCGCGGCGCCACCGCCATGGCGGGGGCGCCGGCATGATCTCGAATACGCTGCCGCAGAGCCTGATCGACAATCCGATCCTGTCGCAATGGGTCACGTTCGAGGAGCATGGCCGCGTCCGCGTCGGCAGCGGCAAGGTCGAGATCGGGCAGGGCATCCTCACCGCGCTCACGCAGATTGCCGCCGAGGAACTCGATCTCGCCTTCGAGCAGGTGCGGCTCGTGTCAGGGGAGACCGACGTCAGCCCGGCGGAAGGCTTCACCTCGGGCAGCTACTCGGTCGCGGTCGGCGGCGCGTCGATCCGGCTGGTCTGCGCCGAGGTGCGTTCGCTGTTTCTCGATCGCGCCGCCGGCAAGCTCGGCTGCAAGCCCAGCGAGCTTGCGGTCGCGGACGGAAAATTCCTGCACGCCGGGAAAGAGACCGGGCACGACTACTGGTCGCTCGCCGGCGAAGTCGTGCTGGAGCGACGGGCGAGCGGCACTGCGCCGGTCAAGCGGCCGTCGAGCTACCGCATCGTCGGGCGCAGCGTGCCGAGGGTCGATCTGCCGGCGAAGGTCGCGGGTGCTGCCTTCATTCATGACATCGTGCCGGACGGCGTCGTGCATGCCCGGGTGCTGCGGCAGCCATGGCGCCGCGCGCGCCTCGTCACGTTCGACGAGCAGACGGTGCAGCGCGCCGCCAGGGCGCCGATCGACATTCTGCGCGAGGGTGATTTCGTCGCCTTCACGGCGGAGAGCGAGATCGCGGTGATGCGCGCCGCCGAAGCCGCGCGCGTGCATGCCCGGTGGGATGGCGGCGAACCTGCGCCCGACAACATCGGCGAGCCCGACTGGCTCAAGGCGCAGCCGTCGCGCGATCGCACGGTGGAAACCGGGCATCCGGGCCAGGCCGGAAACGGCCGCGTGGTCGAGGCGACCTACAGCCGGCCATTTCTGACGTACGCATCAATCGGCCCAGCCTGCGCACTCGCCGAGTTCAAGGACGGCGCGCTGAAGGTCTGGTCGCATACGCAAGGCCCGGCCGTGCAGCGTGACTGGCTCGCCCGCGCGCTCGGGCTTGCGGCCGCGCAGGTGACGGTGTTCCACCGCCAGGGCGCCGGCGCCTATGGACACAACACCGCGGACGACGCCGCCTTCGACGCGTCCGTCATCGCGATGCGGATGCCGGGCAAGACCATCCGGGTGCAATGGTCGCGCGAGGATGAATTCACCGGCGCGCCGATCAGCACCGCGATGGCGATCGGACTGCGCGCGGTACTCGACGCCAACCACAAGCCGGTGGATTGGACCATCGAAATATGGAGCGGCCCGCACGCCCAGCGTCCAGGTATGAACGGCAACTCCAATTTCATCGGCGTCGAGGCGCTGCCCAATCCGCCGCGCCAGAACGCGCTCGGCGACGTTCCGGACGACCGTGGCGGCGGCGCGACCCGCAACGCCTATCCGATCTATGACCTGCCGCGCCATCGCCTGATCCATCATCTCCTGCCGCAACTGCCGCTACGAACGTCGTCGCTGCGCGGTCTCGGCGCCTGGGCCAACGTGTTCGCGATCGAGTCGTTCATCGACGAACTGGCGGAGATCGCGGGCGAGGACCCGGTGAGCTACCGGCTCGCGCTGCTGTCCGATCCGCGTGCGCGGCGTGTGGTCGAGATGGCGGCCGAGATGAGCGGCTGGTTCGAACAGCCGAAATTCCGCGACGGCGTGGCGCGCGGCTTCGGCTTCGCGCGCTACAAGAACATCGCCTCGTTCGCCGCCGTGGTGGCGGAGGTCGAGGTCGAGGAGGAAGTGCGGCTCAGGCGCGTGTGGTGTGCCGCCGACGCCGGCCTCGTGATCTCGCCCGATGGAGCGAGGAATCAACTCGAAGGTGGCATCATCATGGGCGCGAGTTTCGTGATGAAGGAGCGCGTGCGCTTCGAGGGCGGCAAGGTCGCTGCCACCAAATGGGAGGACTATCCGATCCTGCGCTTCTCGGAGGTGCCGGAGATCGAGATCAATGTCATCGACCGGCCGGACGAGCCGACGCTCGGCCTGGGCGAGGCCTCGGTCGGGCCGACCGGGGCGGCGATCGGCAACGCGGTGGCGCGCGCGCTCGGCAAACGCATCCGCCACCTGCCGCTCACGCGCGACCGCATCATGGCGGCGCTGCTGGAAGAATAAATATTCCAAGGGAGGAATTCATGGCACCCATCGTGCACCTCGCTCCGTCATGCCCGGCAACGCGGTCAAGCTTGCGCAGACCGCGTAAACTTGTCTGCGCGTCCCGGGCACCCACGCCTTCCTTCCTTGCGCGGGCAAAGACGTGGATGGCCGGGACAAGCCCGGCCATGACGATGGAGAGAGGGCGATGCGTACGATTGCTCGCAGCAAGCGCAGCATTCGCGCTTGTGACACTGGCCCCGCAGCCATCCGCCGCGCAGGAGCTGCAATCCGGAAAACCGATCCGCGTCATCGTCGGGCTGGCGGCGGGTGGCGCTACTGACGTGATGGCGCGCCTGATGGCGCAGAAGATGAGCGAGAACCTTCGCACCACCGTGTTCGTTGAGAACAAGGCGGGCGGCAATTTCATTCCGGCGCTGCGCGAGCTCACCGGCTCGCCGCCGGACGGCCATACGCTGTTCTTCATCTCGACCAGCACGCTGATCACGCAGCCGCTGCACCAGGGCTATCCGTTCGATCTCACGGCGCTCACGCCGGTCACCCAGGTCGCGACCGGGCCGCTGATCCTGGTGGTGCGCAACGATCTCGGCGTGAAGAGCGTGCGCGAACTCATCGACGCGCGCCAAGCAGAATCCCGGCAAGCTTTCGTTCGGTGCCGGCGGCGGCACCGGCAGCTCGCTCTATTTCGCCACGGAACTGCTGAAGGCGAAGACCGGCATCAAGCTCACCATCGTCAACTATCGCGGCGCCGGGCCGGCGCTCAACGATCTGCTCGGCGGCCACATCGACGGCATGTTCGATGCCATGCCCGTCATGGTCACGCAGGCCAAGGCCGGCAAGGTCACGCCGCTCGCCGTCACCAGCGCCAAGCGCTCCTCCGCGCTGCCCGACGTGCCGACCATCATGGAATCGGGCGTGCCGAACTACGAGATGCCCGGCTGGTTCGGCATTCTCGCGCCCGCCGGAACGCCGCCCGCCATCGCGCAGCGCTTGCGTGACGAGGTGGCGAAAGCCGTCGCCGCGCCCGACGTGGTGGCGACGCTCGACCAGCAGGGCATGCTGCCGCTTGCCACCCAGCCCGACGAATGGCGCGCCTATTTGAAATCGGAACTCGCCACCTATACGCAGATCATCAAGGACGCGAATATCAAGCCGGAGTGACTTGAGCTGGCGCCTTGTTAAGCAATGGTGTGCGACGGCGGCGGTCGGCTCCCTCTCCCCGAAGGGGAGAGGGAGTGCACTGCCAACGCTTTACGATCATCGAATCATCGAGGTAGCCCTGCATGCCCAATCGCGGCCCTTGGATCGACCACTTCGGCGACAACTTCCTGTGGTCGAATGCCACGCTCATTCTCAAGGGCATGGCGCCCTACGGCGTCGTGTCACTGGAAGAGATGGACCGCGCCTGCGAAAAGCTGCGTGCACGCGAAGGCGAGGCCGATCGCGGCAAGGCCTGGTTCGAGGAGTGGCGCACGCTCGGCGACCTGATCGAGAAGCGCGGCGACGAGGCGCTGGCCAAAGGCCGCAAGGTCACGGCTGGCGATTACTACCTGCGCGCCGGCATCTACCACTACAACGCCGAGCGCTTCATCGTGCCGGGGCCCGAGAAGAAGCAGCAGGGCGCGCACGCCTACAAGGTGTGGCACCAGGGCATCCGCCTGCGCTATCCGGACGTGGAGTTCATCGAGGTGCCCTACGAGGGCACGACCTTGCCCGCACTCTTGATGAAATCGACCGAGCCCGGCCCGCGCCCGACCGTGGTCGTGCTCAACGGCATGGACAACGCCAAGGAGATGAGCATCTTCTTCTGCGGCCTCGAGTTCGCGCGCCGCGGATTCAACACGCTCTGCCTCGACGGGCCCGGCATGGGCGAAACGCGCCGCATGCGCGACATGCCGAGCCGGTACGACTACGAAGTGCCGGGCACGGCCGCGCTCGAATATCTGCTGAAGCGGCCGGAGGTCGACGGCAAGCGCGTCGCCATCATGGGCTACAGCTTCGGCGGCTATTACTCGTCGCGCGTCGCCGCGTTCGAGAAACGCTACGCCGCCTGCATCGCGCTCTCCGCGCTGCATTGGGACCTCGCGGCGTGGCAGCAGAAGATCAAGGATGCCAACAAGAACAAGCCCGGCTCGGTGGCACAGTCGAACTTCCAGTGGCGCTGGGTCGCGGGCGCGAAGGATGAGGACGAAGGTATCGAGATCGCGAAGAAATTCTCGCTCAAGGACGTGGCGAAGAATATCGCCTGTCCGTTTCTGGTCACGCATGCCGGCAACGACCGCGTGGTGCCGGTCGAGAACGCGCAGAAGCTCTACGACGCGGTCGGCTCGAAGAACAAGACCATCAAGATATTCACGACCGACGAGGGCGGCGCCGAGCACGCGCATGTCGACAATCGTCAGGTCGGCATCGATTTCGCCGCGGACTGGCTGCAGGAGAATTTGTAGTTCGATCGGATGCAGCCGCAAGCGGAATGCGGGTGATTGTGCCCTCTCCCACAAGGGGAGAGGGCACAATAACGCCATGGCTATGCGTGTCACGCGCGCGGATTGCCTAAGGCCTCCAGCAGCAGATCGAGCGCGGCTATCGAGAACGCCCGCATGTTGGCGACGCGGTCGGCACTACCGGTCTCCAGCGTGATGACGCGTTCGCTCGCGCCCACAACTGCGATGCAGCTATGGCCGGCGGCATCGCCATAGCGGTTGCCGGTCGGACCTGTTGCGCCACTTTCGGCTAGGGCCCAGGTCGCGCCGAAGCGCTGACGCGCGGTCTGCGCGAGTAGCCGCGCGTAGGGCTCGGTCGAGGCGCGCATGCCGAGCGCCGTGATGTCCGGCAGGTCGACGAGCACGCGCCGCGCCACCTGCGTGTAGACGACGGCGCCGCCGAGGAAGTAGGCCGACGCACCCGGCAGCGCCAGCAGGGCCGCCGAGATCAGCCCGCCGGTCGACGATTCGGCCACCACGATCGTCTCGCGGCGCTCCTTCAAGAGACGGCCGGCCTGCTCGGCGCGCGGTAACAGATCCTGCATCGGCAACCTCACTTTCCTCGTCCGGCGCCAGACGTCCGCAACTTGCTCGCGGCTGCGCGCCCCGCCTATGATGCCGCGGCGCGCGACACCGGGGAGAACAATGGCAAAGAACACTGCAACACAGAAGCGCGAACGATGACCAATTCAAATAATGGTGCGCTCGACGGGATACGCGTCGTCGACCTGACCCGCATCCTGGCGGGACCGCTGTGCACGATGATGCTAGGCGACATGGGCGCCGACGTGATCAAGATCGAGCCGCCGACCGGTGACGATACGCGGCGCTGGGGCCCGCCGTTCGCGGGCGACGATGCCGCCTACTTCCTCGGCATCAACCGCAACAAGCGCTCGCTCACGCTCAACATGGCGGTGGCGGAGGGCCAGAAGATTCTCTCAGGCCTGATCGAGAAGGCCGACGTGCTGATCGACAACTTCCGCATCGGCACGCTGGAGAAATGGGGCTTCACGGAAGCCTGGTTCGAGGCTCACGCGCCGCGGCTCGTGCGCTGTTCGATCACCGGCTACGGCACCAGCGGCCCGCGCGCGGCGCTGCCCGGCTACGACTTCATCCTGCAGGCCGAGTCGGGTCTCATGAGCATTTGCGGCGAACCCGGCGGCGTGCCGACCAAATACGGCGTCGCGATCGTCGATGTCTGCACCGGCATGCTGGCGTCGAACGCGATCCTCGCGGCGATCCTCGCCCGCCACCGCACCGGCAGAGGCCAGAAGGTCGAGCTGTCGCTCTACGAGACGTCGCTGTCGATGCTGATCAACGTCGCGCAGAATTATCTCCTCGCCGGCCGTGACGGCGGCCGCTTCGGCAACGGCCATCCCAGCATCGTGCCCTACACCACCTACCAGGCCGCCGACGCGATGATCGCGATCGGCATCGGCAACGAACGGCAGTTCTCGCGCTGCGCCGAGGTGCTCGGGCATCCCGAATGGGCACAGGATGAGCGCTACAACAGCAACCGCGCACGGGTCGAGAATCGCGTCGACATCGACGGCAAGATCAACGCGGCGCTGTCTCACGACACGGCGGACGCCTGGCTCGGTAAGCTCATGGCGGTCGGCGTGCCGTGCGGCAAGATCAACACGGTCGCGCAGGCGCTCGACGACCCGCATACCGAAGCCCGGCGCATGATCGAAACTGTCGAGCACCCGACCATCGGCGCGCTACGATTGCTCGGCATCCCGTTCAAGTTTTCCGACACCACCTGCTCGGTGCGGCGCCCGCCGCCGACGCTCGGCCAGCACACCGACGAGGTCCTGACGCAGGAATTGGGGCTCGACGGCGCCGCCATCGCGGAATTGCGCGCGCACAAGATCGTCTAAGCGCTGACCCCCAAGGGTATCCATGCAGCGCAGCGCAAAACGAATCCTGACGACCCACACCGGCAGCCTGCCGCGGCCCGCCGATCTCGTCGCGCTGCTCAACGCCAAGGAGCTTGGCGACGCGTACGACAAGGCGACGTTCGACACGCGCGTTCGGCGTGCCATCATGGAGGTCATGCGCCAGCAGACCGAAACCGGCATCGACGTGGTCGGCGACGGCGAGCACGGCAAGTTCAACTGGATGGCGTATGCGCGCGGCCGGCTCGACGGCCTCGCGGAGATCGACAGTCCGGTGCGCTTTCGCACCGCGACGCGCGACTCGATCGAATTCGCCGGCGCCTACGAGGACCTGAAGGTCATGCACACGGCGCGCTCCGGGGCACTCGTCGCCAAGCGCACCGCGCGGCCGCGCGCGCTCGTCTGCGCCGGGCCGATCCGTTACGTGGGGCACGATGAAGTCCGCGCCGATATCGCCAATCTGAAAGCCGCGCTTGCGGGGAGCAAGGTCGAGGAAGCCTTCATGACGGCGATCTCGCCGTCGAATCTCGAACTCTATTACGAGAACCGGCACTACGCGTCCGACGAAGAATATCTCGCAGCGCTCGGCGAGGCGATGCGCGAGGAATATCTCGCCATTGTCGAGGCCGGCTTCCTGCTGCAGATCGACGATCCGCGCATGGCGACCCACTACAATCGCGCGCCGAATGCGTCGGTAGAGGACTGCCGGAGATTTATCGCGCTGCGCGTCGAGGCCCTCAACCACGCGCTGCGCGGCATCGCGGAAGACCGCGTACGTTTCCACACCTGCTACAGCGTCAACATCGCGCCGCGCGTGCACGACTTCGAGCTTCGGCATTTCGTCGACCTGATGCTGAAGATTCGCGCCGGCGCCTACGTGATCGAGGCGGCCAATCCGCGGCACGAGCACGAGTGGCAGGTGTGGCAGGACGTGACGCTGCCGGACGACAAGATTCTCATCCCCGGCGTGGTGTCGCACTGCGTCCATCTGGTCGAACATCCAGAATTGGTCGCGCAGCGGATCGCGCGCTTTGCCGGCGTGGTGGGACGCGAGCGGGTGATCGCCGGCACGGATTGCGGGTTCGGCACGTCGGGCGCCGGGGACGAGGTGCACCCGGATGTCGCCTGGGCGAAGTTGCGAGCCATGGTCGAGGGCGCCCGCATTGCAAGCCAAAGGCTCTGGAACTGAGCCGATTCCGGCAAAGGCCGCAAAACCAAGCCATCGCACGGCCCGACCGACATCCTTTTCCGGTCAGTAAGGTATTGAAAAATAAAGCATAACGCTCGAAATCCCCGATTTCCCCTACAACTCGCAGGTTGCGGGCGCGGGTGCCACTAAAGAGCCACGGGGTTGGTCAATTCTGGCCGCGAGTTCGGCGCCCTTGAGGGGAGCCCGGGGGGCGGCGGGTGGTTGGGGGACTTCATGGCTCGTTTTGCGACGCTTCCGCGTGCCCGAATTCTGCTGTCCGCGAGTGCGCTGATCTGTGCGCAGGTTATTCCGGTGTTCGGCGAGCCGGTTGAAACGGGCTCGATCAAGATGACCGGGGCGGCCTCGGCCAGAGTTGAAGCAGCCGCCAAGCCGGCGGCGGCCGCAGCCACCAACGGCGATACCGCCAGCAAACCAACCGCGGCCCCCGCCAAGAGCGATACCACGAGCAAGTCGGCCTGCGACCGCGACGCGTTCCGCGTCATCGTGGACGTGGGACATACCGCCGGCAAGCCGGGCGCCACGAGTGCGCGCGGCGCCTATGAGTATGACTTCAATCTGAAGCTCGCGACCTTGATCGACCACAAGCTGCGCGACGCCGGGTTCGCCAAGACGGTGCTGCTGATCACCAAGGACACGCCCTATTACGCCGGCCTGTTCAAGCGGGCCGAGCGTGCCTCGGCCTTGAGTGCGGATTTGTTCTTGTCGATTCACCACGACTCGGTGCCGGATTCCTTCCTGCAGAAATGGGAATACCAGGGCGTGCAGCGCTCCTACAGCGACCGCTTCAAGGGCCATTCCATCTTCATTTCCAAGGACAACGGCGATTACCGCAGCAGCCTGATGTTCGCCAAGCAGTTGGGGCAGCAGCTCAAGGATCGCGGCATGAAATATACGCCGCACTACACCGAGAAGTTCATGGGTCACCGGCAGCGCATCCTGGTCGATGCCGATGTCGGCGTGTACCGGTACGACCAGTTGATCGTGCTGAGAAACAATCGGACTCCGGCCGTGCTGCTGGAAGCAGGTTCGATCATCAATCGCGACGAGGAACTGCTGATGGCCTCGCCGGAGCGGCGCGGCGTCATCGGCGCAGCCGCGGTCGCCGCGGTGGAGAATTATTGCGCGGAGCGATCTTCGGCGACGCGGTCGGTGGAGCGGCCGGCGACGCGGTCGGCGGACCGGCGGACGACGGGCTCCGGCCGCCGTCGATGACGCTCACGGCGTCGGTCCTGCGCCACGCGCCAACGCGCGTGAGTGGGGCGGTCTTAGCGCTCGCCCTTGTCATCGCAGCCGGCTTGGTCTCGATCGCGCATTCCGCGCCGCAGGAGGCGCTGCCGCCCGGTTTTGTCTATCTGCGCGACATCGATCCGACGATCGAGCAGGGCATGCGCTACGCGGGGTACGACAATTTCGTCGGGCATCCGCTGCCGGGCTACGATGCGCCGGAATGCATTCTGCGGCGTGAAGCCGCGGCGGCGCTCAAGCAGGTGCAGGCGGACCTCAAGGCCTCCAATCTGAAGCTCAAGGTCTACGACTGCTATCGCCCGACGCGCGCGGTGCGCGCGATGGCGCAATGGGCGGGCGATGGGCGCAACGGCGCGACCAAGCGCTATTATCCGAAGCTGCAGAAGCAGAACCTGTTCGCGCTCGGCTATATCGCGAGCCGCTCGGAGCATTCCGCCGGTACGACGGTCGACCTGTCGATGGTCGAGATCGATCATCCGCCGGTCGCTCCCTTCGACCGCAACGCCAGCTACGGACCCTGCACGGGGCCGGCCGCGCAACGCAGCCCCGACGACAGCATCGACATGGGAACCGGCTACGATTGCTTCGACGTGGCGAGCCATACGACGAGCCCCGCCATCACGCCCGAGCAGCGGCGCTGGCGCAATCAGCTCGTCAGCGCGATGGGCAAGCGCGGCTTCCGCAACTATCACCGCGAATGGTGGCACTTCACCTATCGGGGCGGCGGAGCCGGCGGGCAGTACGACTTCCCGATCCGTCCGCGCGCGAATTGATCGTATCAACGTTCGTTCGGGACCACTCATCGTCTGAGTGAGATCGCGGCCGTGCCACAGCGTCCCCTCTCCCGCTTGCGGGGGAGGGATAGGGAGGGGGCAAGCAACAGGGGCTCGTGCAGGTTCGCCCCCACCCCAACCCTCCCCCGCAAGCGGGAGAGGGAGCGCACCGCGATTGCGGAAAGATTTTGGGTCACTCCGAGCGAAGTCTACTCCCGCCCGGCATCCTCGCGCGTCGGGTAGGCCCAGCAGAGTGCAGGCGGCAGCGCGACCGTGACCTCGCTGCCGACCGGATAGTGCACGCTGGTGCCGAGCTCGATTGCATCGATGCGGCCGTCGAACATCGCGAGCTCGTACACGGTCTGCGTGCCCTGGTAGCGCTGGCCGGCGACGCGCGCGGTGAACTGGTTGGGCCCGGCCGTGCCGTTTGCGCCGAGCCGCACGTTCTCCGGGCGCACTGCGATCTTCACCGGTTCGCCCGCCTTCACACCGGCCGGAAGCCAGGCCGTGAGGCGGTGGCCTCCGCCCGCCTCGACGGTGCCGAACTCGCCGTTGCGGTCGAGCACGCGGCCCTGCAGCAGGTTCGACGCGCCGGTGAAATTGGCCACGAACAAGTCGGCCGGCCGATTGTAGATCTGATCCGCCGATGCCATCTGCAGCAGCTTGCCGTCGCGCATGACGCCGATGCGGTCGCCGAGCACGACCGCCTCGGCCTGGTCGTGCGTGACGTAGAGCGCCGTGACACCGGTCTGCTTGATGATGCGGCGCAGATCGTCGCGCAGCCGCAGCCGAAGCTGCGCGTCGAGATTACTGAGCGGCTCGTCGAGCAGCAGAAGCTGCGGCTGATAGACGAGGCTGCGCGCCAGCGCGACGCGCTGCATCTGCCCGCCGGAAAGCGCGACCACCGGCCGTTCGGCGAACTCCGACAAGCCGACAAGCTCGAGCGTCTGGTTGACCTTGCGGTCGATGTCGGCGCGCGAAACCCGCCGATGGTGCAGCGGGTAGGCCACGTTCTGCCGCACCGTCATGTGCGGCCAGACCGCGTAGGACTGGAACACCATGCCGATATTGCGCTGACGGGCCGGCACCTGCACGCCCTCCGCCGGAGCCGACACCAGCCGGCCGCCGATGCTGATGTGCCCGGAGGTGGCGTGCTCGAGTCCGGCGACGCAGCGCAAGGTCGTGGTCTTGCCGCAACCCGACGGGCCGAGCAGCACCACGATCTCGCCCGACGGCACGTGGAAGCTGATGCCGTCCACCGCCGGGCGGCCGGTGGCGAACTGCTTGCGCAACTCGCGGACGTCAAGCGCGGCGGACATGCGGCCTCCCGGACGCTACAGCGGCATCGCCCGTTTCACTGACGGTAGTTGTAGGCGCGGTTCCAGTCCTCGACCCAGGTGGCGCGCAGGTCCTGATACTGCTTGAAGTTCGGGAACCAGGACTTCACCTTTTGCGGATCGTAGCCCTTGGCAAGTAGCGGCGAGACCTTGAGCGAGGTGAGATTGCCCTGCTCCTTGATCATGAAGGTCTGTCCCTCGACCGACAGGCACCAGTTGAGAAAGAGCTTGGCGGCGTTCGGATTTCTCGATGCTGCCGGAATGCCGGCGGCATACGGGTTCACCGGCATGCCCTCCGGCGCGAACACGATCTCGACCGGCGCGCCGTCGCGCTGCTTGGTGAAGACGATGTTGTAGAGCGAGGGCACGATCGAGACTTCGCCGCGCACCAGCGCATCGGCGGCCGGCGCGCCGGAGGGGAACAGCACGACCTCGGTGGCGGCCTGCTTCTTCCAGTAATCTTCGCCGAGCACTTGGCGCTCGAACATCACGCGCGTCCAGGTGGTGCCACCCGACGGCGCGATGGTCTGGCCGATCTGCTTGCCCTTGTATTCGGGCTTGGTCAGATCCATCCAGGTCTTCGGCGGGTTCTTCAAGATCGCCGAATTGTACGCGATCGCCCAGCCGAGCGTCGCCTGCGGCCAGAATTTTGGCGACGCGAGCGATTCCGGGAGATAGTCAGCGCCATTGGGCGGCGCGTAGTCCATGAACAGATTCTCGATCTCGAGCATGAGGCCGCGATCGGAATGGTTGACCACGTCGGCGAGCAGCTTGCCGGCGGCGGCTTCGGTCTTCATGCGCGTGATGAGCTGGCCGCCCGGCGCCCGCACCATCTCGACCTTGATCTCCGGGAAGCGCTTGTTGAAGGCCTTGATCACCTCCTGCTCCACTTCGGCGAAGTTCGCCGTGTAGAAGACAAGCCTGCCCTCCTTCTTAGCCGCCGCGATCAGCTCCGGCGAGCCGAAGTTCTGCGCCGCGGCGGACGTCGCAAGCGCGGCCGACAGACCGAGAGCGATCAGGATCGATTTCATCGTTCGTTCTCCCGTTTCAGGTTCCGGAGCGGCCGACGCTGGTGTTTGCCCGCCCGCTGGAGAGCCAGTTCGCGACGCCGATCAGCACCGCGAGCAGCACGGTCTGCACCAGGCTGAAGGCGGCAGCTTTCCCGGTATTGCCGCCCTCGTAGTAGTCGAGCAGGAGGACGGCCATCACCATCGTGTCGCTGGTGTAGAGAAACAGCGAAGAGCCGAGTTCGCGGACCGCCAGGATGAACAAGAGCGTCATGGCCGCGATGGTGCCCGGCCGCGCCAGCGGCAGGATGATGGTGCGGATGGTGCCGATGAGACCCTTGCCGCAGATCCAGGCGGCTTCTTCGAGCTCGCGATGGATTTGCAGGAACGAGGTCGACAGCGACTTTATGGTGTCGGGCATGAAGCGCGCGATGAAAGCCAGCGCCAGGATCCAGATCGTGCCGTAGAGTCCGCCGGGGAGCCCGATCCAGGCCCACAGATACGCGACGCCGATGACAAGGCCCGGGATCGCGACCGGCAGCGTGGAGATCAAGTCGATGCCGCGGCGTCCGGGCGCGCTGCTGCGGTGGATGGTGTAGCCGATCGCGAACGCCAGAATGCCGCCGAACACCGCCGTGATCAGGCCGACCTCCATGGTGTTCCAGATCGACCGCAGGGTGAGCGGATTGTCGAAGATGCTCTCGAAGTGGATGAGCGAGTAGTGCCGCATCTCGAACAAGCTCGCCGCGTTCGGGATGAACAGGAAGCGCCGGAATGCCGCGACGATCAGCGCCAGCAGCGGCAACACGACCACGATGACGAGATAAAGGAGCGCCAGGCCGAGCGTCAGCCAGCGCCACGGGCCGAGATCGAGGCTGCGCGGCCGGAAGGCTTTGCCGGCGACCGTCGTGTAGCTGCGTCCCGACAGCACGTACTGCTGCAGGATCACCAGCGCTCCGGTGACGACCATCAGGATGATCGCGACCGCGGCCGCGGTGCTGTAGAGCGGCGGGCTCCAGTTCGTGAGCTTGAAGATGTAGGTGGTCAGCACCGAGATGTTGGCGGGCGCGCCCAGCACCGCCGGAATGCCGTAGATGCCGAGCATGACGACGAACGACAGCAGCATGCCGGAGATGATCGCCGGCGCGATCAGCGGGAACGTGATGGTGAAGAGCGTGCGGACCGGGCCGACGCCGGCGATCTCCGCGGCTTCTTCGAGGCTCGGGTCCATGTTGCGCAGCGCCGACGCGGTGAACATGTAGACATACGGCGCGTAGTAGATGCCGAAGACGACGACCAGCCCGGTCATCGAATAAAGATTGATCCGCCAATCGATGCCTGCCCATTTGAACATGGTGTTGATCAGGCCGGACTTCGGCGAGCCGAGGATCGACCAGGCGACGCCGGCGACCAGCGGCGGCACGAACAGCGGCAGCAGGCTCGCCCCTCCGATGAACCGCCGCCACGGCGTGTTGGTCCGCACGACGATCCAGGAGAACGCCAGACCGATCGCCACCGCGAGTGCGGTGCCGCCCGCGCACGCGATCAGCGTGTTGCTGACCGCCAGGTGCACATTGGGGTTGGCGAGAACGGTGAGGAAGTTTTTGATCGACAGATCGAAGATGCCAAACCCATCCACCACCGGATTGGTGTTGGTCAGCGCGCCCAGCAGCAGCATGGAGACGGGGTAGAGAACGAGAAAGGCGAGCACGGCCATCAGCGCGCTCGACCACAGCCAGCCGACGAGCACGCGGAACTGCGTCGAACGCTCGGCCTTTCCAATCGGCGCGGCTAATGCGGCGGTCTCTGCCGTCACCACCCCTCCCTTGGCGATTTGCGTCCTGGTTTCCTGGCGGACGCTTTATTGTTGGCGGTATGGGTAACACAGAACGCGTCGGCCCCGTACTGCTTTCCAGTGGTCTGCACGAGCGGCATTGCCGCACGTCGTCGCCCCGCCATCATTGCGAGGAGCCCGCAGACTTGGGGGCGACGAAGCAATTCAGATTTTCTGCGATTCTGGATTGCTTCGCTGCGCTCGCAATGACGGGCGTAGACCGGCTCGGAGCCACTCTAGTCCTGACGAACCAGGGCGCCTTCGGCGATGCTCAGCGCCACGGCTTCGGCGACCCGAATGCCGTCGACCCCGGCCGAGAGGATGCCGCCCGCATAGCCGGCGCCTTCGCCCGCCGGGTAGAGCCCGCGGGTGTTTGTGCTCTGGAAGGAACTGTCGCGGCCGATCCGGATGGGCGATGAGGTCCGTGTCTCGACCCCGGTCATCGTGGCGTCCGCGAGCGTGAAGCCGGCGATCTCCCGCTCGAAGGCGGGCAGGGCCTCGCGGATGGCGGCGGTGACGTAGTCCGGCAAGCAGGTCGCAAGATCGGCCGGCGTCACGGCAGGCTTGTACGAGGGCACGACCTCGCCGAGCGCAGTCGATGCCCGTCCAGCCAAAAAGTCGCCCACACGCTGCGCCGGCGCCGCGTAGTTCGATCCACCGGCCGCGAACGCGCGCTCCTCCCAATGGCGCTGGAACGCGATGCCGGCCAGCGTATGGCCAGGATAGTCGGCGGGCGTGATGCCGACCACGATGCCCGCATTGGCGTTGCGTTCGGCGCGCGAATACTGGCTCATGCCGTTGGTGACCAAGCGGCCCGGTTCCGAGGCCGCCGCCACCACGGTGCCCCCCGGGCACATGCAGAAACTGTAGACCGAGCGGCCGTTGCTGCCGTGATGCACCAGCTTGTAGTCGGCGGCGCCGAGACGTGGATGGCCGGCGCCGCCGGCGAAACGGCAGCGGTCGATCAGCGACTGCGGGTGCTCGATGCGCACGCCGATCGAAAACGGCTTTGCTTCCATGGCGACGCCGCGGTCGTACAGCATCTCGAACGTGTCGCGCGCGCTGTGGCCGACTGCCAGCACGACATGATCCGACGCGATGTGCGTGCCGTCGGACAACACCACGCCGCGGACGTGCCGGCTGCCGTCGGCGCGTACCTCGATGTCGAAGTCGGCGACCTTGCTCTCGAAGCGATACTCGCCGCCCAGCGCCTCGATGGTCTGCCGCAGGCTTTCCACGATGGTCACCAGCCGGAACGTGCCGATATGCGGCTTGGCGACGTAGAGGATTTCGGGCGGCGCGCCGGCCTTGACGAACTCGGTCAGGACCTTGCGGCCGTGATGATGCGGGTCCTTGATCTGGCTGTAGAGCTTGCCGTCGGAGAACGTACCGGCGCCGCCTTCGCCGAACTGCACGTTCGATTCCGGATTGAGCACCGACTTGCGCCAGAAGTCCCAGGTGTCTTTCGTGCGCTCGCGAATGACCTTGCCGCGTTCGAGGATGAGCGGACGGAATCCCATTTGCGCGAGGACGAGCGCGGCCAGCAGGCCGCACGGACCCGTGCCGATGACGATGGGTCGCGTACGCGGCGCCTCCGGCGCGCGCGTCACGAACCGGTAATCGAGATCGGGCGCAGGCGATACGTGACGGTCGCCCGCGAAGCGCTTGAGCAGCGCGGCTTCGTTCCTGACCTCCACGTCGAGCGTGTAGATCAGCGTGATCGCGCTGCGCTTGCGGGCATCGGCGGCGCGTCGGAACACCGCGTAGCGGACGAGATCCTGCGGCTTGATCTTCAGCCGCTTGAGGATGGCGCTTTCGATTTCGCCCTCGGCGTGATCGAGCGGCAGCCGCAGTTCGGTCAGGCGCAGCATGCGAAGGCGCTCATGCGAGGGAATGTCGTGCGCTCACGTCACGCGTCCAGGAATTCGAGCAGGCCGGCGCTGAAGTCCCGCGGCTGCTCCAGGGGGCTCATGTGACCCGAGCCTGCGATCCGCCGGAAGGCCGCGCCCGGAATGGTGTCGGCGAGCAGACGCGAGGAGTTGCGGCAGAGATAGTCGTGCTGACCGGCCATCACAAGCGTCGGGACCTTGATGGATTTCAGCGTTTCGGTGACGCGGAACAGCGATTTGCGCTTGCCCAGCACCTCCGACAGCGTGTGGCGCAGCCCGGCGAGCGGCGTCGCGCGAATCAATCCCGCCATGTGCCGCCGGTATCGCGGGCCGCAGTTTGCGTAGACCTTGAAGAGCTCGCTGCGCAGCATGTCGGCGATCACCTCCTCGGCGCCCTCGCGCTGCGCAAACGCGATCCAGCGTTGCGCCAGCCATTGAATTTTCCAGGCGTCGTCCGCGCCGGCGCCCACGTCGGCGAGTACAAGGTGCGATAGTCGCTCCGGTTGGGCCGCTGCGAGCGCCAGTGCCGGTCCGCCGCCCAGCGAGAAACCGACCACGGCGACCTTGTCGAGCCCGAGCGCGTCCAGGAAGCCGATCAGGTCGCGAACGAGGTGGCCGGCGGAATAGCGCGTCGCGTCGTCGGGTGCGTCGGTCAGGCCATGTCCGCGACAGGTCGTAGGCGATGACGCGGTATCGCCCGCTCAGCGCGCGGACCTGGTGAAACCACATGCGCTTGCCGCACGCCAGTCCATGCAGCAGTACGACCGGGCGCCCCTGTCCGACGCTGCGGTAGTCGATGCTGATATCGCCGACCACGACTCCGGTCACGATCGGCTCACCGGCGGGGAAGCGGGCTGAGCAGCGTCACCGCGTGGCCCGCTTGAGATAATCGGAGACGAAGGCCCGCATCTCCGGGCGCACCGTCAGCACCTTGCGGACTTGGGCATTAATGTCGGGGCCGCCTTCGTAGTCCGGCACAAAGCCCATGACCTTGATGGCGTCGTCCGCATAGGCCTTGTCGTCGTTCAATCGCCGCACCGCCGCGCGCAAGGCCAGGACGGCGGCGGGCGGGGCGTTCGGCGGCAGCGCGAGCAGCCGTTGCATCGCGCCGTTGATCGCGAGGCTGGAGAGATAGACATCCCAGAGCTGGCCCGACGGCGGCACGCCCTTGATCTTCTGATAAAGCTCCTGGAAGGACAGCACCGTCAGGCCCTCGACCTGCCGCGGCACGCTCAGCGCCTCACCGTTGAAGTTGGGATCGTAGTAGAGCGGGATCACCAGCCCCGGCTTGGTCATGCTCGGCTCGACCACGCTGCGGTAGCCGGGCGGCGATTCGGCAAACAGGTTGACTTCGTTGCGCTGCAGCGCGAGGCGGGCGGCCTGGTTGCTGCGATAGCCGGTGACGTGACGGAACGGCACGCCCAGGATGTCGAGCGTGAGGCGGATCAGCAGGTCCTTCGAATTGTCGGCCGCAAGCCCGCCGGAGATCAGGCCCTGCGCCTTGACGATGTCGGTGGCGTTTTTCATGCCCGGCGCCACATCGGTGCGGACGTAGTACACCGTGGTACCGGCCTGGTAGCCGAGGAACTCGTAGCTGCGCAGGTCGACGCGATGCTTTTCGGGGTCGTTGGCGTAGACGCCGGCCGCGCCCGTCAGATAGCCCATCATGGTGCCATCCTTGGGGGCGATCTCGCCCAGATAGGTCGTGCCGATGAGGCCGCCGGCGCCGTCGATGTTCTGCACCACGATCGAGGGCTGGCCGTCGATCAGCCGGCCGATGTGCCGGGCAAAGAGCCGGCCCTCGATGTCGGTCGGCCCGCCGGGCGCGTAGTTGATCAGGACCGACAGCCGCTTGCCCTTGTAGTAAGGCTCCTGCGCCAGCGCTTGCGGCGCGCTGCAGAGCAGCGCGGCACATAGCCCGAGCGTGATGGAGCGCAAGGTCAGCATCGCAGGGTCCAGCGTCGATTTCGGCAATTCTAGAGCGAGTCCGCTTCGCTTGGAATTGCTCATTCACTTTCCCCGCTAGGTTGATCCGCGGCGTGAATTTCTCCTACCCTGTGGGCGCCGGTTCACGCGCCCCTCATCCCTCCCGACAACTCAAGGCCCGACATGTCGCGACGAATCCCCCTGACGTTCGCCTGCGGCGACTACGAGATCATGCGCGCCTTGAAGGAGGGCATCGTACGGCCGGAGGGGATCGAGCTCACCGTGCTCACCGACATGGCGCCGTCGCCGCGGCACTGGCGCTTCCTGCGCCACCGCGAGTTCGATATCGCCGAAGTGTCGGGCTCCGGCTACGTCGCGGCGCGCGACCGCGACTTGCCGTTCCGCGCCATCCCGGTGTTCCCGCATCGGCGTTTCCGCCACGGCTTCATCTTCGTCAACACGTCGAAAGGCATCAGCAAGCCAACCGACCTGATCGGCCGCACGGTCGGCACCAAGGGCTTCATGTTCACCGCGGGTTTGTGGATGCGCGGCATCCTGGAGCACGACTACGGCGTGCCGCACAAATCGATCAAATGGCTGAGCGAGACCGACGAAGACGTCGACTTCACGCCGCCGCCCGGCCTCGACATCACGCAGGTGCCGGAGGACGTCTCGCTCGAAGAGATGCTGGTCAAGGGCGAGATCGATGCGCTGCTCTCGCCCGATCTCCCCAAGCCGCTGATGGCCGGCGACAAGCGGGTCGGGCGGCTCTTTCCGAACTACAAGCAGGAGGAGATGGCGTTCTACGGCAGGACCGGAATTTTTCCGATCATGCATGTCGTCGGCATCAAGCAGGAGATCGTCGAGCGCCATCCCTGGGTGGCGATCAACATGTACAAGGCATTCGAGGAAGCAAAGACGCTCGCCATGCGGCGGATGGAGAATCCGCGCATCGTGCCGCTCGCCTGGTACCGCGAGACCTGGGAGGAGCAGGAGCAGATTCTCGGCAAGGACCCGTGGCAATACGGCCTGGGCGAGCGCAACGCGCGAAACTTCGAGCGGCTCGTCGCCTATTCGCACGAGCAGGGGCTGATCCGGCAGCCGCTCTCGCTCGACGAATTGTTCCTCAACGTTTCCGAGGGCAAGAAGCGCAACGAGTTCAGGATTTAGCGGCGCAGCTCTGAGTTACTGGTCGCACAGTTTCTCAACGTCATGGCCGGGCTTGTCCCGGCCATCCACGTCTTAGAGAGATGACGCGACAAAGGAAGACGTGGATGCCCGGCACAAGGCCGGGCATGACGAAGAAATCCTTACCGCCTTGATGTCACTCCGCGGCCTGCCGGCTGGCGCCCTGTGGCAGGCGGTCGCGGAAGTGCGGCAGGATCTCCTGCGCGATCGCCGTCATGTTGGCGCGCGCCATGTCGTCGGGCAGCGTGCCGAACTGCGTCTTGGTGAGCGAGGTGTTGAAGCCCGCGAGGTCCTGATACTCGGCCAGTTTCTCGCGTACCGTCGCGGGACTGCCGATGATGACCACGCCGGTCTTGACCAGGTCCTCGATCGTGGCCGGCTTGCCGCTGACCGTGACCTTGGCGGCGCGCACGCGCTTCATCGAAGCCGTATCCGTATAGCCCGGCGGCAGCAGCATCTCGGTCGGCATCTTGAGGAAGGAGTTCACCAAAGCCTCAAGGTGCGGCTTCGCCTCGCGCATCGCCTTCTCGTCGGTGTCGGCGATATAGATCGTGTTCGACCACGCGAGCTGGTCGGGCGAGGCCTGGTAGCCGAGCTTGTCGGCCTCCTCGCGATACATCTGGAAGAATCTTGCCACCGTCGCGATCGGGCTGAGCGTCTGGCAATAGGTGTAGCGCATCTTCGCCGCCCAGCGGATCGTCGAGCCGGAGCCCTGCGAGGGAATCCAGACCGGCGGATGCGGCGTCTGATAGGGACGCGGCCAGGTGTTCACGTATTTGAACTGATAGTGCTTGCCGACGTACGGAAAGGGGCCGGGCTCCGTCCACGCCCGGATGATCAGGTCGTGCGCCTCCGCGTAGCGCTCCTGCGAATACGCCGGGTTGATGCCCATGGCGTGATACTCGGCGCCGATGCCGCGCACGAAGCCCGCGATCAGCCGTCCGCGCGTGATGTTGTCGAGCATCGCGTATTCCTCGGCAACCATCAGCGGATTGTTCAACAGCGGAATGGCGCGGCCGAGGATCGCAATCTTCGCGCGCTTGACGCTGCGCGCGAGCGCGCCGGCGAGCACGCCGGGGATCGGCATCATGCCGTAGGCGGTCTGATGATGCTCGTTGAGACAGACGCCGTCGAAGCCAAGCTGGTCGGCCAGCTCCATCTGGTCGAGATACTCATGATAGAGCTCGGCACCCTTCTGCGGGTCGTAGTGGCTGTTCGAGAAGGTGACCCAGGCCGAACCGTTCTTCGCGATCGCCGCGAGGTCGGCGTGACGGTAGGGCATAAGATGGAAATTGAAGATTTTCATGCTGCGGCTCTCTGTTCGCCGATGAAAGCTTCAAGCTCGGAGACGAATGCCTCGCCCTTCTCGACGTGCGGCAGATGACCGCAATCGGGAAGGATGATGGCCTTCGATCCCGGGATCAGCCGGTGAAATGCAAAGGCGTATTCGCGGGGAACGAGCTTGTCGTCGCCGCCCCACAGCAGCAGCGTCGGTACGCTGATGCGGTGCAGCCATTTACGCAAATTCGGATCGTGGCTGCGCGGCTGCCAGAGCAGCTTGGCACTGGTCGTCCGGTTCTTCAGGTTGGCATCCTCGAATTCCGGCCGCTCGGACGAGGCGATCACCGCCTCGGCGAGGTCCTGATCGAAGAACAGGTCGCGGATGCGCTGCTCGTCGGTGCACAGGAACGTGTCGACCTGCTCGACCCCGTCGACATAGATGCCGGCCGAGCCGATGAGCGTGAGCGACGCGAGGCGGGTCGAGTTGCGCACCGCGAGTTCCGCCGCGATCCAGCCGCCGAGCGAACTGCCAACGAGATGCACGCCGCGCAGATCGAGCTGTTCGAGGAAGTCGAGATAGAAATTGGCGAGGTCGGCGACATTATCGAGCCACGGCGGCGTGTCGGATACGCCGAAGCCGGGATGCTCGGGCGCCAGCACGTCGAATTTCTTCGCCAGCGCGGCCATCGACGGCAGCCAGATGCCGGCGCCGCCGCCGCCGTGCAGGAAAAGCAGGGGGGCTCCGGTTCCACCGCGCATCAGGCGGATGCGGCAGTCGCGGATCGAGATCATCTCGTCTGTGTGATCGGCCATTCGTCCGGGCTTCTTTGAAATTGCTTCTGAGGGCTCCCGCGTCATGTTAGCATAGGAAACGTCCGCAAAAAGGAGTCGTTGATGTACGCGCCGACCGGAGTGAAGACCAGCAAGGATTACCCGATCCCGGACGCGATGAAGGCCTGGGTGCTGGGCGATCCCGGCCAGCTTTCGCTCACCGAAAAGCCCGTGCCGGTGCCGAAGAAGGCCGAGGTGCTGGTGCGCATCGACGCGGTGGCGATCTGCGCGACCGACATCGAGAATATCTATCACGGGCCGCCGGCGATGATCCAAGGCGGGCTGCCGTTCAACAAGAACTGGACGCCCGGTCATGAATACATGGGCACCGTGGTGGCGCTCGGTCCCGGCGTCGACGAGTACAAGCTCGGCGAGCGCATCACGGTGGAGATCCACGCCGGCTGCGGGCAGTGCAAGCGCTGCCGCGAGGGCATGTACACCGCCTGTCACAACTACGGTCTGAACTACGGCGACGTCGACAAGGGCCACCGCGCCAACGGCTTCACCACCGACGGCGGCTTCTGCGAGTACCAGGTCAACCACATCAACACGCTGGTCGCGATTCCCGATGACATGTCGGACGAGGAGGCGACGCTGGTCGTCACGGCCGGCACCGCCATGTACGGCCTCACCGAACTCGGCGGGATCGTCGCGGGCGAGAGCGTCGTGGTCACCGGCCCCGGCCCGATCGGGCTCCTGGGCGTCGCGGTCGCCAAGGCCATGGGCGCGCATCCGGTGATCCTGACCGGCACGCGCGACAACCGGCTCAAGATCGGGCTCGAACTCGGCGCCGACCACGTCGTCAACATCCGCAAGGTGAACGATGTCGTGCAGGCCGTGAAGGACTTCAACGGCGGCAAGGGCGTCGACTACGTGGTCGAATGCTCGGCCGCGCCGAGCGCGCTCAACGACGCGATCAAGATGGTCAACCGCGGCGGCAAGGTCTGCCTCGCCGCCTTTCCGCACGGCGAGGCGCCGGTCGACATCGCGCATATCGTGCGCAACAACATCTACATCTACGGCATCCGCGGCGAGGGGAAGACCGCGACGCACCGCGCCGAGGCGTTCATGCGGCAGAAGCGCTTCGACGCCACGAAAATTCACACCCACACCTTCGCGCTCGACGATCTGCCGACCGCGATCCGCTACGCCAAGGACCGCGTCGAGGATGCCATCAAGGTGGTGGTGAAGGCGCGCGGGGTCGCGGCGCACAAGGTCGCGGCGGAGTAGTGGAAGTAATGAGCGCCTCGCTTCGCGAGGCGAAGGCGGTGCGACCCTCTCCCACAAGGGGAGAGGGTGCCGGAGCAGGTGGCGAGTGTTGCGAGCCAACTGAAGAGCGAGAGCAGAGCACAAGCTATGGACGCACCGCTGCAACGCACGCAGGCAAACGAAAAACCGTTCGACGTCGACCTTGCGGTGATCCGGCGCATGGCGACGGTGCTGCCCGGCGCGTTGCCGGTCGCCGTCAACGGCGTGCGGGTCGCGGCCTCGATCCGGCCGAAGAAGTTCGTGATCGCGGGCGGCGACGATACGCCGGTGACCATGCCGCGCACCGCGTTCCAGGTGGTCTATCCCGATTGCACCCTGATGCTCGATTCCGGGTTCGACAAGGCGACGCACGACAGTTTCAGCCCGGATAAGCCTGAGCCCTATTTCCCGGAGCAGTTCGTCAAGCTCGAGCGCGCGCTCAACGCCGCGCGGCTCATCGTGCTGACCCATCACCACGCCGACCACGTCGGCGGCGTGGTGACGGCGTCGAACTTCACGACGCTCGCGGGCAAGACCGTCATCACGATGGACGTGGCCGACTGCCTGATGAACACGCCGCATCGGCCGCACCTCAAGCTCACGCAGGCGGCGATCGAGCGGTTCATCGTCCTCGACTATCCGAGATATTACCCGGTCGCACCCGGCATGGTGCTGATCCGCTCGCCCGGTCACTCGACCGATTCGCAGATGGTCTACATGCGCCTGCAATCCGGCCGCGAAATCCTGCACAGCGTCGATTCGGCCTGGAACCTGGAGAACGTGCTGCAGGTCAAGGGCAAGGCCGCGCCGTGGGTCAAGGAAGACGTGCCGGCGGTGATCGGCCAGTTGCGCTGGCTCAAGAACGTCCATGAGACGGAGAGCAATCTCACAGTCCTGATCACGCACGACGACGACTTGTTCGCGCGTGTGACAACGAGCGGCGTTGTCGGGGCGGAACTGGCGGTTTAGATCGCGCGCACTCACTCCGTTCGTCCCCGCGCAAGCGGGGACCCAGAATCACAAGCGCCGAGTGTGCGGTCCTGGGTTTCCGCTTGCGCGGGAACGAACGGGGATAGGATGTGCCAAAAAGCGGAAGATGAGCGGGAGGAATTCGCATGCGACCTTCGATCGCGCTGAAGGGATTGCTCTGCATCACGGCGCTGAGCCTGGGCGCGGCGCCATGGAGCGCGCGCGCGCAGAGTTACCCCACGCACGCCATCACGGTGGTCGTGCCGTTCCCGGCCGGCGGCCCGAGCGACGTGGTGGCGCGCATCGTCACCGAGGCGATGAGCAAGGCGCTCGGCCAGTCGATGGTGATCGAGAATGTCGGCGGCGCCGGCGGCACGATCGGCAGCGCGCGGGTCGCGGCCGCGGCGCCGGACGGTTACACGCTGCTCGCCGGCAGCATGGGATCGCACGTCGCGGCGCCGGTGCTCACGCCGAACGTCAAATACGATTCCGAGCGCGATTTCGTGCCGATCGGTTTCACCGCGCATGCGCCGGCCGTCGTGGTCGCGCGCAAGGACTTTCCGGCCAACGACCTGCGTGAGTTCGTCGACTATCTGAAGAAGAACGGCGAGAAAGTGAAGCAGGCGCACGGCGGCATCGGCTCGTCGTCGCATATGGCCTGCCTGCTGTTCAACACGGCGGCCGGCACGGCGCCGACTTCGGTCGCCTATCGCGGCACCGGGCCGGCGATGAACGATCTCGTCGGCGGGCATGTCGATTTCTTCTGCGAGCAGGCGGTCAGCGTCGCCGCGCAGATCAACGGTGGATCGATCAAGGCGTTCGCGGTGTCCTCCAGCGAGCGGCTCGCGGCGCTGCCGAATGTTGCCACCGCGAAAGAGCGGGGGCTCGACTACCAGATGAGCATCTGGGCCGGCATTTTCGCCCCGAAGGGGACACCGGGCGATGTCATCGACCGGCTCGCGGCGGCACTCGACAAGGCCTTGGACGATCCGGAGGTGAAGAAGCGGCTGGCCGAACTCGGCGGCTCGATACCCGGCAAGGACGAGCGTTCGCCGGCCAAGTTCGGCGGCTTCGTGAAGGCGGAGATCGCGCGCTGGTCGCCGATCCTGAAGGCGGCGGATGCCGGCGCGAAGTGATCAGAGGCGCGGACCGAGTCCCGCCAAAAGATTGAGCATCGCGGGTAATCCGTGGTCACAAGGTCGCCGGCCGAGCCAAAGCCGGCCAATACCGGAGCAACCAAGCCGCATGGTCGCTGGCACGTTTTTTGTAATATAGTTCGCGGGGATGGGGAACTCCGTGCCGAGGCACGGCCGATGGAGCGCGCATGTCCCTGGAAGCGCAACCCGCTTCGAAGCTCGTTGTCGACCATGTCAGCATGGCATTCAAGACGCCGAAGGGCGTATTCCAGGCGCTCGCGCCGGTCACGCTGTCGATCCCGCAGGGCCGTTTCGTCAGCCTGATCGGACCGTCGGGCTGCGGCAAGAGCACGATCTTCAACATCATCGCCGGCCTGCTTGAGCCCAGCGCGGGGCGCGTGCGGATCGACGGCGTCGATGCGACCGGCACGATCGGACGCGTCGGCTACATGCTGCAGAAGGACCTGCTGCTGCCCTGGCGCACGCGTGCTCGACAACGTCATCCTCGGCATGGAGATCCAGGGCGTGCCGCTGCGCGAGGCGCGCGCACGCGCGCTGCCGCTGCTGCAACGTTACGGGCTGTCGGGCTTCGAGCATCTCTATCCGAATTCGCTGTCGGGCGGCATGCGCCAGCGCGCGGCGCTCTTGCGTACGCTCCTCTTCGACACCGACATGATCCTGCTCGACGAGCCGTTCGGCGCCCTCGATGCGCAGACCAAGCTGCACATGCAGGAGTGGCTGATGCAGCTCTGGAGCGATTTCGGCAAAACCGTGCTGTTCGTCACGCACGATGTCGAGGAGGCGATCTACCTGTCGGACGAACTCCACGTCATGGGCACGCGTCCGGGCCGCGTCATCGAGACGATTCCGGTGACACTGCGCACGGCCGCGCCTGCGCACCAGCGCGCTGACGCCGGAGTTCCTGGCGATCAAGGAGCGCTGTCTCGAACTTCTGACGGCCAATCACATCGCGTCCGAACCGATGGCGGCTTGACGTGGGGAGCGCCCGATGACCGTGCAGGACGCGCCCGCAGTCGGTTCCATTGCCGGCCTCGCTGCGGCGCCGCCGCGGGAGGAACTGAAAGTCCCGGCGCGAAAGCGGGGCGCCGCCTGCCGGTGCAGAAGGACTGGCCGACCTGGGCGCTCATCGTGACGCAGGTCGCCATCCTGGTCGGCGGCATCGCGTTCTGGGAGATCGGCGCGCGCGCCGGCTGGATCAACGCATTCTTCTGGTCGCAGCCGAGCGCCATCGCCAGTACGATGGGGATATTCTTCACGACCGGCGATGCCTGGACCGACATCAGCTTCACGTTCCGCTCGACCATCTTCGGCTTTCTGCTTGGGAACGGCGGCGGGCTCGCTGATCGGCCTGTCGTTCTGGTGGTCGCGCAACTACGCGGCGATCGTGCAGCCCTACATCATCTGCCTGGAATCGATTCCGAAGCTCGCGCTCGCGCCGCTGATCATCCTGGTGTTCGGCATCGGGCTCGCCTCCAAGGTGGCGGTCGCGACCGCACTTACGCTCGTGGTCTCGACCTTGACCGCCTATGCGGGCGTGAAGGCGCTCGATCCCGACAGCGAGAAGTTGTTCTACTCGCTCGGCGCCTCGCGCATGCAGGTGTTCCGCAAGCTGGTCGTGCCGTTCTGCCTGCCGTGGATCATCTCGGTGCTGCGCGTCAATATCGGGCTCGCGCTTACCGGCGCGATCGTCGGCGAATTCATCGCCTCGCAGCACGGCCTCGGCCGGCAGATCCTCTATGCCGGCCAGACTTACGACATCGCGCTGGTCTGGGTGGCGGTGCTGGTGCTCTCGACGCTCGCGATCATCATGTACGCGACGGTGTCGTGGCTGGAGAGCGTGCTGCGCAAGGGCGTCAAGCAATGATGCAAGTGCCTTTGATATTCCGCGATATTCCGCCGTCATGCCCGGGCTCGCAGCCAAGCTTGCGCAGGCTGCGTAAACTTGCCTGCGCGGGCATCCACGTCTTGCTTTCTGGCTGCATGAAAGTCGTGGATGGCCGGGACAAGCCCGGCCATGACGGGGAGCGGACTTAACAACGAACCGAAGAGGACATCATGGATAGGCGCAAGTTTCTGAAATCGACCGCGACCGTCGGCCTGGCGCTCGCGGCGCCGCCCATCATCGCGCGCGCCGCCACCAAGGAGCTGCTGGTGGCGGAGCCGGTGCACTCGACCGGCTATCTGCCGATGTATATCGCGATGGCCAACGGCTATTTCGCCGAGTCCGACATCGTCGTGAAGATCGTGACGATCGAGACCGGCGGCGGCCACACCAACGCGGTGTTGTCCGGCCAGGCCTTCGCGTTCATCGGCGGCCCGGAGCACAACGCTTTCGCCAAGGCCAAGGGCGCCGAATTGCGCGCGGTGGTGCACTGCGTGGACCGTGGCAACGTTTATATCTGCGCCGCCAAGGGCAGCGAACCGAAGGATGCCAACTGGCCGGCCTACTTCAAGGACAAGAAGGTTGCGCTCGGTCCTTACGGCGGCACGCCGAACTCGATCATGCGCTACCTGCTCACCAAGTGGAAGCTCGACGCCAAGAAGGACGTGACGCTGATCGAGGTGCCGAACTCGGCCGTGCCGGCTGCCATCAAGGCCGGGCAGGCGACGGTCGGCGTCGTCACCGAGCCGATGATCACGCAGGGTATCAAACAGAACCTGTGGGGTGAGCCGTTCTACAACGTTCCGAAGGAGCTTGGCCCCTACGCCTACTCCACCATCAACGTGCGTCTGGAATCCATCCAGAAGGAACCCGAGACCGTGAAGGGCTTCGTCAAGGGCATGGTGAAGGGCCTGAAGTTCCTCTACGCCGACCCGAACGGCGCCGCCGAGATCGCCAAGAAGCAGTTCCCCACCATGCCGCTCGAAGACCTCAAGGCGACGCTCGACCGCTCCTTCGCCGACCAGATGTGGAGCAAGGACGGCATGATCAGCAAGGAAGCCTGGGTCACCGGCAGTTCGGTCGTGCGCGAGGCCGGCATCCTCAAGAGCGACGTCAAGTACGAAGAGATCATCGACATGAGCTTCGTCGAGAGCGTGCGCGCGAGCTTGTAGTGCCGCGCGTTCGTTGCTGTCGTCCCCGCGAAAGCGGGAACCCATATTTCGGCGACCAGGATGGATTCCCCGCTTTCGCGGGGATGACAGCGGAGAGTCGACGAAGCGCTAACAGAACAGCAAGCAAACAGAGAAAGTCACACACCAATGTCAGAGCCCATCTGGAACAAGTTTCTCACCGACCGCGACAAGGCGGTGTTCGGCACCTCCGGCTATGGCGCGCGCGGCGGCTTCGGCAAGCGGCCGGCCCTCCTCATCATCGACGTGAACTATGCGTTCTGCGACGAACGCCCGATGCCGATCCTCGAGTCGATCAAGCGCTGGCGCAATTCCTGCGGCGAGGATGCGTGGGTCGCGATGCCGTATCTCAAGCAGCTCATCGACAAGGCGCACGAGAAGGGCATCCCGGTGATCTACACCACCGGCGTTCGGCGCGAGGACAACTGGGACAACGGCAGCTGGAGCTGGAAGAACAACCGCTCCGGCGAAGACACGGCGAGCCGGCCCGCCACCAACATCGACGGCAACGAGATCGTCGCCGAGATCGCGCCGTCCCAGCAGGACATCGTGGTGCTCAAGCAGAAGCCGTCGGGCTTCTTCGGCACCAACATGGCGAGCTACCTCACGTTGCTCGGCTGCGACAGCATGATCGTCACCGGCACGACCACGTCGGGCTGCGTGCGCGCGACCGTGCTCGATGCCTTCAGCCTGAACTATCGCATCGCGCTCGCGGAGGAAGGCTGCTTCGACCGCTCGCAGGCGAGCCACGCCATCAACCTGTGCGACATGAACGCCAAGTACGCCGACGTGGTGAAGACCGCGGAGGTGCTGGAGTTCTTCGACACGCTGCCGAGCGGCATGTTCGACCTGCCGAAGGGCGCGCCGCAGGCGGCGCCCAAGCCCAAGCTCGCGGCGAATTTCTGATCTGAACAGATTTCTCTCCGCGTCATGGCCGGGCTTGTCCCGGCCATCCACGTCTTTAGTCACGTCAACACGACAAGACGTGGATGCCCGGCCCAAGGCCGGGCATGACGAATAGCGGAAGTCGTTGAGCAGCACTTCTGTTCAAATCAGCTTCGAGCCCGGCGGCAGGCCGAGCAGCACCTGCCCGACCAGTTCGAAATTGTGGAACTGGCCCTGCACCTGCTGGATCACGGTGTGCAGGTCGCGGAAGCGGCGCTCGTAGGCATTGTCCTCGAAGATCGCCGTCGCTCCGGCCGCGTGATAGACCGCATCGACGACATCCTTGGACTGGTGGGCGGCATAGACGCTCGCCAGCCGCAGCGCGGCGCGCTGCTCGAGCGAAATCTCGTCGCCGTTCGATACCGTCGCCCACAGTTCCCGCAACGTCTGCAACAACAGGGCGCGCGAGGAATTGAGCTTGGCCTCGGCGATCGCGACCTGCGATTGGATCACCGCGTTCTCGCGCAATACCTTGGTCTGCCGGTACGCGGTCTTGCCGACGGCGAGCCCGACGAAATGATCGAGCATCGAGCGCGCGATGCCGAGCGCGATGCCGGCAAATCCCACCCCGTAAAGCTGAAACGTCGTGAAGCGGTAGAGCGGACCGAATTCGCGGCGGTCAGCGTCCGACTCGCGGGTCAGCGTATAGGCCTCCGGCACGAACACGTCGGCGCACGAGAAGGTGTTGCTGCCGGTGCCCTTCAGGCCCACCACGTGCCAGACGTCCGTCACCGTGACGCTCGATTTCGGGATCACCATGGTACGGTCGAGCGGTTTACCGTCTGGCCCGGGCCGCAGGCTGCCGTCGCGCTCGACGATGACGCAGTGGCCGCCGACCCAGGTGGCGTGCATGAGCCCGCTGGCGAAGGTCCAGGTTCCGGTGACCCGGTAGCCGCCGTCGGCCACGACTGCGCGCGGCTTGCCGTCGGTCGGGCCCCAGCACAGTACGGCGCGCGGATCGCCGAACACGTCGCGCGCGACGTTCGGCGCCAGGAAGGCCGCCGCGATCGAGCAGCCCGAGCCCTGCACGACGCACCAGGCGGTACTGGCATCGGCCTTGGCGATCTCCTCGATCACCTGCACGTAGGTCGCGGGTTCCAGCTCCATCCCGTCGCACGAGCGCGGCATGAGCATGCGGAACAGCCGCGCGTCATGCAGTGCCGCCAGCACGTCCGGTGCGAGGCGGCGCCCGGCCTCGGTCTCGGCGGCATGCGCTTCGATCAGGGGCGCAAGCTCGCGCGCCCGCGCGATGCAGTCGCCGGCGGCGATCGGCTCCTCGCCCGGATCCTCGGAAAATGCCCGCTTCAGCATTGGCTGGTTCGTTTCCTCGCTGCCGGCATTCTGGCGCATTCGCTAGGCCGGTCAATGCCGCCCACGGGCGCGCGCGGAGCCGTAGCCATCGGCCGCAAGCTTTGCGATAAAGCGCCACGATCGATGGTCAGCGCCGAGGGTTGAGATGGGTGAATTTGCGATAGGTCAGTCGGTTTCGCGTTTCGAGGACCCGAGGCTGCTCAAGGGGGGCGGCCGCTATGTCGGCGACATGGTGTTGCCCGGCATGGCATTCGGATACGTGCTGCGCTCGCCGCACGCGCATGCGCGCATCCGCAAGATCGATACCGCCAAGGCCAAGGCCGCGCCGGGCGTGCTCGCGGTGCTGACCGGCGCCGACTGGCAGGCCTCCGGCTGGGGCGACCTGCCGGTGCCGGGCGGATTGACGCGCCGCGACGGCAGCGTGTTCAAGCCGCCCTATCCGGCACTGGTGAAGGATCACGTGCGGTGGGTCGGCGACTACGTCGCCTTCGTGGTGGCGGAGACCTACCACCAGGCGCTCGATGCCGCCGAGCGGATCGAGGTGGACTACGAGCCGCTACCGGCGGTGATCTCGACCGCCGATGCCGCAAAGCCGGGCGCGGCGCGCGTCTGGGACGGCTGCGCCGACAACATCGGCTTCGTGCAGCTCTTCGGCGACAAGGCCGCGACCGACGCGGCGATCGCCAAGGCGGCGCATGTGGTCAAGCATCGCTTCGTGATCAATCGCGTCACCGCGGCCACCATGGAGCCGCGCGCCTGCATGGGCGACTACAATTCGACCGACGGGCGCTACACCGTCTATACGACATTGCAGCGCGTGCATCCCTTCCGTTCCGATCTGTCGCCCATCCTGAAGGTTCCCGAGAGCCAGATCCGCGTCGTTGCCGGCGACATTGGCGGCAGCTTCGGGATGAAGTCGGCGGTCTACAACGAGGTCGCGCTCGTCTTGCTCGCCTCGAAGGTCGTGCGACGCCCGGTGAAGTGGGTGAGCACGCGCTCGGAGGCCTTTCTCGGCGATGCGCAGGCGCGCGACAATGTCACCGAGGCCGAGCTTGCGCTCGACAAGGACGGCAAGTTCCTCGCGCTGCGCGTCAACGTCGTGGCGGCGATCGGCGCCTATCTGCAGACCGGCATGAATGCCTTCACGGGCAATATCGGCTCGCTCAACGGCGTCTATAGCTTTCCAGCCGCGCACGCCGACGTGACCGCGGTGTTCACGCACACCAATCCGGTCCGGCCTTATCGCGGCAACGGCCGACCCGAGGCCGCCTATGTGATCGAGCGGATCGTCGATCTCGCGGCCGACGAGTTGAAGATCGATCCGGCCGAGCTTCGCCGCCGGAACTACATCACGCCCGAGGCGATGCCGTTCAAGACCGCGCTCACGTTCACGTACGATAACGGTGAGTTCGAGAAGAGCATGGACATGGCGCTCAAGCTCGCCGACGCGGCAGGCTTCGAGAAGCGCCGCGCCGCGGCGAAGAAGCGCGGCAAACTCGCCGGCATCGGCTTGTCCAACACCATCGAGCGCGCAGCCGCAGCGGGCTTCGAGGGCGCGGAAATCCGCTTCGACAAATCGGGGGCCGTCACGCTGTTCTCAGGCAGCGTCACGCAGGGGCAGGGGCACGAGACCATCTACAAGCAGATCGTGTGCGACCGGCTCGGCATCAATCCGGACCATGTGCACTACATTCAGGGCGACACCGATCAGGTGTTTCTCGGCGAAGGCACCGGCGGCTCGCGCTCGGCGACCATCGGCGGATCGGCTTGCCATGTGGCGGCGGAAAAGATCGTTACCAAGGCGAAGCAGATCGCCGCCCATCTGCTCAAAGTCGACCTCGCCGACGTGAAGTTCGAGGAAGGCATTCTCTCCAGCCCCAAGACCAATCGCACGCTCACCATCCAGGAGGTCGCGGCGGCGGCGATCGACCCGGCCAAGATGCCGAAGGAGATGGAGCTCGGGCTGATCGCAACGGCTACCTATACGGCGCCGGTGCAGAATTTCCCGAACGGCTGCCACATCTGCGAGATCGAGATCGACCCGGATACCGGCGTCTCCGAGATCACGCGCTACAGCGTGGTGGACGACGTCGGCACCGTGATCAACCCGCTGCTGCTCAAAGGGCAGATCGTCGGCGGTGTCGCGCAGGGCGTCGGCCAGATCCTGATGGAGGACATCCATTTCGACGGCGACGGCCAGCTCATCACCGGCTCGTTCATGGACTACGCCATGCCGCGCGCGACCGACATGAGCGCGGTCGAGGTGAAGAGCAATCCGGTGCCGACCAAGACCAACCCGCTCGGGGTCAAAGGCGCGGGCGAGGCGGGCTGCGTCGGCGCCATGCCGGCGGTCGCCAATGCGCTGGTCGACGCGCTCGCGCATCTCGGTGTGCGGCACGTCGAGATGCCCGCAACGCCGGAACGGATCTGGCGCACGATCCGGCAGGCAAACGGGGCGTAGCGCTCCTTCGCAGCGTCGCTATTCGTCGTCCCCGCGTGCGGGACCCAGCCTCTTCGTGCTCAGACGGTCCGCTTGGGGAACGACGGGGACAGTATGCGCCATGCGAAGGGCTGCCCGCTATTTCCGCCGCAGCAGATCGCGCAGCTTCTTCGCGCTCGCGAACGCCGCGCGGCGGCCGGTCTCGAGCGCGCACGCGAGACGGAATGCCGTGTTGCTGTCGGGGCCGACGCTCACCAGGCGGTCGGCAAGCACCAGCCGCTCGCGCCAGATATGATCGATCATCGGGTGGTTCTCGTCCGCGCACGAATCCGCGCGGATGATGCTCGGGTCGTCGAGCAACTCCCGTGTCACGTCGAGCAGCAGCTCGACGCCCGGCGAGAAGCGAGCGAAGCGCTCGTCGTAAGCGATCTTCCAGCACCAGGCGGTCGTGCCGCTTCGGAGTACGATGATGGCGGCGATCGGCCGCGCATCGAGCAGCAATCGGGCGACTCGCGCCTTGCCTTCGCTCGCGAGGTCGGTGACGGCGGTCTGCAGGAATTTGCGGATATCTTCGTTCTCGCGCGCGGCGGTCCCGGCGCGGCCCTTCCAGCCGCTGGCTTCGAGCGCGAAGAAGTCGTCGACCGCGCGGAAAACGGGGGCGGATTCGCTGGTGCTTGCCGACATCAGCAAGCCCCGATCGGCCAGCCGCTTGCGCTGGCGGCGCAACTCCTTGCGCTTCTTTCCGCCGATCGAGTGCTCCAAATAATCGGCGCGCGCGTCGCCCGGCGCCAGCATCGCGCGGGCGTGTCGGCCAAACGACTTCATACGGCCGCTGCGCCGGTCGATGACGTTGCCGAAGGCCCGCGCCCAGGCGCCGTCCTCCGGAACGTACGGCAGCAGCATGAGCTTCGGCAGGTGCGCATCGCGGGCGACATGATCGAGCCACGCCGCGATCACGGGCTCGCTCAAATCGCGCTCGACCAGCGGCGTGCCGAGCGGTCCGAACGGATGCGTCCAGCCGGTCATGACCGGCAGCGGAATGCCGTAGCGCCGTCGCGTGATGCGCGCCGGGAAGAAGCCGAGGAGGCGCGGCGGCGCACCGCGCGACCAGACGAGTCCGGCGCCGACGTCCTGTCCGAACACCCGCGCGGCGGCTCGCGCGAACGCCGGTTCGTAGAACACGTTGGGCTCGAGCGCGCGCGCCGCCAGCGCCCACCATTCGGCCGCGACGGCGCCAAGCTCGGTGAGGGGCCGCCACTCCACGCGAAAGGACTGCTCAATCGTGCCGTGCACGTGCTCAGCGCTCCGCACCGCGCCAGATGAAGACGTGGAGACCGAGCCGGCGTTTGGTCACCGCGAACAGCGCGATCGATTCGAACACCAGCGCGGAGGCGGTGGCGATGGCGGCGCCGCCGGGGCCGAAGTGCGGGATCAGGATCATGCAGAGGCAGAAGTTGACCCCGAAAGCGCCGGCATGCACCAGCGCGCAGACGCGCTGCTCGCCCAGCATGTTGAGCAGCCGCTCGATCGGGCCGATGGCGGCGCGCGCCAGGAGCCCGATCGCCAGGATGAACATCAGGTAGTAGCCACCGGTGAACTCGGGCCCGAACAGGCTGAGGATCGGCCGGCCGAACGCGAGCAACAGCAAGGTCGCGGCCAGCGACGGCCAGAACGTCCATTTGATCGACTGCGCGAGAAAGGCTGCCAGGCCCGCGCGGTCGCCGGCGACGTGGAAGGTCGAGAAGCGGTGCGCCGTGGTGGCGGCGATCGAGTAATGGATGAAGGCGACGAGCGCGAGCGTCTTGGCCGCCGCATAGTAGACGGCGACCTCATTGGGCGGCCGGAACTGCTGCAGCAGCAGTATGTCGGCGTACATCAGCAGCGCGTAGAAGCCCTCCACCAGCAGGATCGGCAGCGCGGTCATGATCCAGATTTTGAAGTCGTAGGCCTTGGGCCCGGGTTCGACGCGCGCGTCGAGCCTGCGGTTCAGCAGCAGCGTCTGGCCGATCACCGGCAGCCAGACCGAGAGGCCCGCCGCGATCATCGCGGTCACCGCATCCATCGGCAGATGCGCGAAGTAGGCGGCCGCCATCAGGACGGTCAGCAGAAGCTGCCGGACGACATAGGCCGGCATCATCGAGAGGCCGATCCAGTCGTAGCTGCGCGAGATGCCCTCCTGCACGTTGTTCAACGCATAGGCGGGAAACGCGATGCAGGCGAGATAGAGCGGGATCAGCATGTAGTGATCGAGCCACGGCGCGAGCAGCCAGACGCCGCCGGCGCACAGGAGCGCGACGCCGAGCGCGACAAGGATCGCGAGCCAGCGGCTGCCGGCGTGGAAGCCGCGCAGCAGCGCGAACAGGCCGCGCTCGCGATATTCCGGGATGAAGCGTTGTGCGGCGGTGCCGAGCCCAAGATCGATCAGTTGGCCGAACAGCAGCACCCAGGTCCAGACGTAGACATAGATGCCGAACTCGAAGCTGCCCATCCAGCGTGCCAGCAGCACCTGCGAGCCGAACGCCATCACGGCGCTGGCGACCCGGATCAGGAACACGGTGCCGGAGAGGCGCTGCACCATCAGGTGCTCGGCGTCGAGCAGGCGCGCCTTGAGCCGCGACCAGGACTCATAGAGCGACGAGCGCGCCAGAACGCGGGCCTGCTCGGAACCGGTCGCTGCCACACGAGCCTCCCTCGCGGCGGCCACGACTACACGTTCACGGCCGCCCGAGCAGGGCTAGCAAGGAAGCGTTAACATTCGGTTGGGCACCGGACGGCGGGCGAGGGGCTCCCCGCGCCGCGCATGCCAGCACGGCGGGCGGACAGGCAAAACGCGCGGTCGGGGCTCTTGGAGGCGGCGGCGGCAGTGATAGTCTGTCGCCATCGGCGGCGTGAGGACGCGTCCGCCGGTATCCCAACGGCAAGGCAACAAGACCGGGCACGGGGAGGAGGATTCCATGAAGGATCTGATCAAGCGGTATCTCGACGACGGCATGTCCCGCCGGCAGCTGGTGACAGGCCTGAGCGCGCTCGGCATGAGCAGCGTTGCGGCGAATTCGGTCGCACAGTCGCTCGAAACCTTCGGCCAGGGCGCACCGGCGGCCGCCGTACGCCAGGTCAAGGGCACGGGCGGCGCGTTGTTCGTGGCGCAGCTCAAGGCCGCGGGCGTCGAATTCGTCTTCTTCAACCCGTCGACCGGCGACTACCCGATCTTCGATGCGCTCGTCGACGAGCCCGGCATCCAGCTCATCAAGGGCATCCACGAGGGTGCCGTGGTCGCGATGGCGGACGGCTACGCGCGCGCGTCGGGCAAGCCCGGCGTGGTGATCGTCGCGAATATCGGCCTGCCCAACGCGATGACCCAGATGGTCAACAGCTGGAAGGACCAGATCCCGGTCCTGGTCGCGGCGGCTTCGGTCGAGCAGGAGACGCTCGGGCGCGATCTCATGCAGGAGACCGACTACGTCGAGACCATGACGTCGCCGATCACCAAGTGGCACTGGGCGGCGAAGACGACGGCGGGAATTCCCGAGACGCTTCGCCGCGGCATGAAGTTCGCCTCAACGCCGCCGTCCGGTCCGGTCTATCTCACGCTCCCGACCAACAACCTGCGCGAGGAAGCGACCGCTGCGGTCTGGGACAAGGCCAAGTTCGACGTGCCGATGCGCATCCGTCCCGACAAGGACGACATCGAGAAAGCGGCACGCATCATCCTTGAAGCCAGGAACCCGCTGATGGTGGTGGGCGACGAAGTCACCTCGTGCCGCGCCGGCAAGGAGGTGGTGGAGCTCGCCGAACTGCTGGGCCTCCCGGTCGCCGCCCAGCCGGGCGGGCTGGGCGCCTGGTCGAAGCCGTTCCCGACCCGGCATCCGCTGTTCGTCGGGGCGTTCCTGCGGGATATGCGCTATCCGGGCAAGCCCGACGTGCTGATCAACATGGGTCATCGCCATGGCGAGCGCGCTTCGCCGGGCACAACGCTGATCTCGATCCGGCTGGACGCGGCGAGCCTTGCTCGCGTCGCACCCGTCGACCTGGGCATGGTGGCGGACATCAGGCTCGCGGCCGCCGACCTGATCGCAGCGATCCGCGGCATGGCGACGGCGGCGCGCCTCAAGGATATTGCCGCCGCGCGCACCGAAAAGACCCGCGCCTATACCGCCGAGATGTGGGAGTTCCGCCAAAAGATCGCTCGCGAGAACGCGGGGCGCACGCCGGTCTCGATCGAACGCATCGGGCTCGAGCTCGAAGCCTCACTCGACAAAGACACCTGCTTCGTCTCCGACTGCGACTCGGGCAGAAACATGGACCAGCTGATGTCGTTCGGCGGCGCCGATAAGCAGTATTTCGGGACCGGTCCGAGCGTGCTGGGCTGGGGTACGGCGGCCGCCTTCGGCGTCAAGCTGGCGCGGCCGGACCTGCCGGTGGTTTCGGTGGTGGGCGACGGCAGCTTCTGCTTCGGCGGCCCGCAGCCGCTGTGGTCGCAGGCGCGCTACAAGGTGCCGGTGCTCAACATCGTGCTGAACAATCACAGCTACAACAACGAGCGCAATCGCATCTGGCACTACGGTGGCCGCCAGTTCAAGACCGGCCGCGACATGACCTGCTACATCGGAAGCCCCGATGTCGACTACGCCAAGGCATCGGAAGCCTTCGGCGTGGAAGGCGTGGTGGTGAAGGAGCCGGGAGAGTTCAAGCCCGCGCTCGATCGCGCCAAGCGCGCGGTGGCCGAGGGACGGCCCTATCTGCTGGATGTGCACACCTGGCGCGACGGCATCGGCGCCGCGTCAACGTGGCATCCGCCCTACTCGGTCGCCGACATCCGCCAGCGGAAGGTATGACCATGTCCCGCCTTTGCTGGTTGAGCGGGCTTGCGGCGCTGTTCGTCGCCGCCGCCGGGCCGCTTCACGCGCAGACCGCATTGCCGCCGGGCGAGGGCCGCGACATCGTCGCGGTCGCCTGCACGCAGTGCCATACGCTCAATCCGCTCACGGCCTCGCGCGATGGGCCGGTCGGATGGAAGCGCCATGTCTACAACATGGTGCTGCGCGGGGCGCAGTTGAGCCCGCGCGAGGCCGACACCGTTATTGCGTATCTCGTCACGAATTTCGGCCCCGGCCAGCCGCTTGCCGCCGCCAAGCCCATCGTTCTGCAGAACGGACCCGGCAAGGAACTGGTCGAGACCCGCTGCGCGGTCTGCCACGACCTCGAACGGGTCACGGCCGTCAAGCGGGAGAAGAAAGACTGGGAGGGGATCGTCGCCAGCATGTTCGAGCGCTGGGGGATGTCGGCGCCCGACGAAACGCGAACCATCTCCGGTTATCTGGCTGACCGGTACGGCAGCGACTGAACGCCCGAAAATCTCGATCCTCGTTTAACCTCACAAGCGCCTCGCGCCAAAGACGGACGCCTCATGAACGTTGTCCCGCGACAGAAGACCAACGAGCCGAATTTCTCCACCGCGTACTTCTTCCTGGAAGGGCTGAACGAGATCGGCATCGACTACTTGTTCTGCAATTTCGGTACCGACCACGCGCCGATCATCGAGGAGATCGCGCACCGGCGCAGCCGCGGCGAGGCGCTGCCGGCGATCGTGCGCTGTCCGCACGAGAACACGGCCGCCCACATGGCGGCCGGCTATGCGTTCGTGACCGGGCGCGGGCAGGGCGTGCTCGTTCATGTCGATGTCGGCACGGCGAACACCGCGACCGCCATGCACAACCTGTTCCGCAGCCGCATTCCGGTGCTGCTGATGGCCGGCAAGGCGCCGTTCACCACCGGCGGCGAGCTCACCGGCACGCGCGACACCTACGTGCACTTCGTGCAGGAGCCGTTCGACCAGGGCAGCCTGGTGCGGCCCTACGTCAAATGGGAATGGACGCTGCCGTCCGGCATCGTCGTGAAGGAGGCGCTGCGGCGCGCGCACTCGATCATGCAGAGCGAGCCGCGCGGCCCGGTCTATCTGATGATGCAGCGCGAGACGCTGACGCAATCGTGGAACGCCGACGACGTGCGCCGGTTCTCGGCCGAGCAGTACGGCAGCACGGCGGGCGGCGGCGCCGATCCCGCGCTGATCGATCAGCTTGCCGACCGGCTCCTCAAGGCCGAGTATCCGATCCTGATCACCGGTTACGCCGGACGCAACGCGCGCGCCTCGCAGCTCATCCTGGAGCTGGCCGACTTCGCCGGCATCGCGCTGTTCGAAGGCAACGCCACCACCAACATCTCGCACGACAGCCCGTGCTTCCTCGGCTTTCAGCCCGGCAAGCACCTGCCCAAGGCGGATGTCGGATTGCTGGTCGATGTCGATGTGCCGTGGTTCCCGAGCGACGTGCAGGCCAACCCGGATACGTTCTGGGCGCATATCGATGTCGATATTCTCAAGCCGGCGTCGCCGATGTGGACCTTCCCGGGCAATCTGCGCATGCCGGGCGAAGCCGCGCAGATTCTCGCACAGCTACTCGCCGCGCTGAAAGCGAAGGCGACGCCGGAGTTCAAGGCGAAGGCCGCCGCGCGCGTGGCGCAATGGCGTGCCGAGAGCGAGGCGAACGCCGAGCGCGCGAAGAAACTCGCGGCCGAGAAAGGCAAGCCCGGTGCGATCGGACTCCACTATCTGTTCGCCGAGCTCAACAAGGTGATCGGGCCCGACGACATCGTGTTCAACGAGGCGATCGTGAGCGCACCGGCATTGATGACGCAGGTCGACCGGCCCAAGCCCGGCACCATCATGCGGGTCGGCGGCGGCGGGCTCGGGTCGTCCGGCGGCATGGCGCTCGGCGCCAAGCTCGCGAAGCCGGACCGGATGATGGTGCAGGTGGTGGGCGACGGCAGCTTCTACTTCAACAGTCCGTGCTCGGTGTTCGCGGTGGCACAGCAATACAAGCTGCCGTTCCTCTCGATCGTGGTCGACAATACCGGCTGGTCGGCGGTCAAGCACTCGACCTTGCGGGTCTATCCGGACGGCGAGGCGAAGGGCGCGGACGAGTACGAGGCCGAACTCAATCCGGATGCGGATTTCAGCAAGGTCGGCGAAGCGTTCGGCGCCTATGGCGAGATGGTCACCGATCCGGCCGCCGTGCCGGCCGCGATCGCACGCGCCGTCAAGGAGGTGCGCGGCGGGCGGACTGCGGTGCTGCATGTGCGCGTGACGAAGATGTAGCGGCTTGCACCGGTCTCTCCGCTCCCCTCCCCCCGCGAGCGCAGCGAGTGGTGGGGAGGGGTTGGGGGTGGGGGGTGCTTTTTCGGATAGTGGTTCAAAGCCCCCCACCCCGGCGAGCTTCGCCCGCCGACCCTCCCCACCACTCGCTGCGCTCGCGGGAGGAGGGTAGGCTGCGGCACGAGCCGCGATCCTATTGAACGACCGAGAAGAGCGGAGCGGGAGGGGAAACGAAATGTTCAAGATGGCATGCCGCATGTTGCTTGTTGGCGCGGCTTTGAGTGCCGCAACCAGCGGCGCACGCGCAAAAATATCCCAGCCGCACGGTCGAGATGATCGTGGCCTACGGTCCGGGCGGCTCGACCGATCTGGTGGCGCGCGCGCTGGCGCAGAAATTCCAGGAGCGGCTCGGCCAGTCGTTCGTGGTGCTGAACAAGGCCGGCGGCAGCGGCACGATCGGCGCGACCTGGCGGCGCGCGCGGCGCCCGACGGCTACACGCTCTACGAAGGCTACACGTCCGAACTGGTCGTGGTGCCGCAGATTTCCAAGAGCGCCAAATATTCGGTGGACGACTTCGAGCCGATCGCCGTCACCGGATTGGTGCCGCTCGTGCTCATCACGTCGAAGAACGTGCGCGCCAACACGGTGCCGGAGTTCATCGCCGAGATGCGCGCCGCGCCCGGCAAGTACACCTATGGCGGCGGCATCGGCGCGCCGCCGCATGTCATGGGCGCGTGGTTCAACCGCGTCAACAACCTCAACGTCACGCACGTGCCCTATCGCGGCGGCGGGCAGGCGGTGGCCGACGTGGTTGGCGGGCATATCGACATGTTCTACGCCGGGCTCGCGGCCGCCAAGGGCGCGATCAATTCCGGATCGGTGAAGGCGCTGGCGGTGACGGGCGACGTGCGTTCCTCGGCGTTGCCGAACGTGCCGACCTTCAAGGAAACGGGCGTCAAGGATTTCGAGCTCGCGAGCTGGAACGTGCTGCTGGCGCCCAAGGGGACGCCGGCCGACATCATCTCGCTGCTGCGCAAGGAGACCGCGCTCGCGCTCGCCGATCCGAAAGTGCGCGAGATCTACAGCTCGCAGGGCGTCGAGCCGAGCCAGACGCAGGACGTGAAGGCTTTTCTCGCGCACGAGCGCGACGCGTTCGGCCGCGTGGTACGCGAGATCGGCATCTCGATGGATTAGCGGGTGCCGGCCGGTCATTTCTCCGCCCACCGAGCAACACGTCGTTGCGCCGAGAGCGCAGGCGTCATGCTCGGCGGGCTTCGCACGCTTGCGCAACCGTCGGAGAGCAAGCGAATTTCAACTGGCGCCCGTTATTTGTGATGCTCGGCGTGATGCTTTGCGGCCTCATGGCCATGATGGGTCGCATGCAGACCGTGCGCGTGCGCGACATGCGCATGATGTCCGGCCTTCTCGTGATCGCCGGATGTATAATGCTTGGCCGCCTCGCGGTGATGATGGGCCGCGTTCTCATGGTGCTCGGCTGCGGTATGATGGTGGTCGCCGCCTTTGTGCATCTTCGTGCTCATGTTTGATCTCCTCCTGTGCGTGTTCGGTCGCGTCCACCAGGATGCTGCCGAAATCTGACACGCGTGTGAATTCAGGCGCGGGCCGGTGAATTGAAACTAGGCGGCGGATTTTATCTTCGTCATCGGAAAGAAGCTTTGCGCATCGGCGAGCGCCCATTGCTGTGCGTAGTATGTGTGCGCCGAATGTGTCAGTAATTCGCGATGCGTCAAAAACGTATAAACCGCCGCGAAACTCTTCACCTCACTCGGTGAAACCCGCTTGAGAATGTGCTCCGGACGAAGTTCGCCCGGGTGAGTGAGCCCGGCGGCGCCCACCAGATCTCCCAGAGCGGCGACGGAGTTCCGGTGAAACTGCCGCACGCGGACGGTTTTGTCGCCGACCACCAGGGCGCGTTGGCGCCAGGGATTTTGCGTCGCGACTCCGGTCGGGCAGCGGTCGGTGTGACAGGACTGCGCCTGGATGCAGCCCAATGCGAACATGAAGCCGCGCGCCACATTGCACCAATCGGCTCCGAGCGCCAGCAGGCGCGCGATGTCGAATCCGGTCACCACCCGCCCGCTCGCGCCGAGGCGGATCGATTGCCGCAATCCCGTACCCACGAGGCAGTTGTGAGCGAGGACTAAGCCTTCGCGCAGCGGCGTGCCGACATGATCGACGAATTCGAGCGGGGCTGCGCCGGTGCCGCCCTCCGAACCGTCGATGACGATGAAGTCCGGTCGGATGCCGGTCTCCAGCATGGCCTTGCAGAGCGCCATGAATTCCCAGGCGTGCCCAACGCAGAGCTTGAAGCCGACCGGTTTGCCGCCCGACAATTCGCGCAGTTGCGCGATAAATCTCATCATTTCGACCGGCGTATTGAACGCCGAATGGCGCGCGGGGGAGATGCAGTCGATGCCGATCGGTACGCCGCGTGCCTCCGAGATTTCCGCCGTCACCTTAGCTCCCGGTAGCACGCCGCCGTGACCGGGCTTGGCGCCTTGTGAGAGCTTGATCTCGATCATCTTGATTTGCGGCTCGCGGGCCTGCTCGGCGAACCGTTCGGCGCAGAATGCGCCGTCCGCCGTGCGGCAACCGAAATAGCCGCTGCCGATCTCCCAGATCAGGTCGCCGCCGAACTCGCGGTGATAGCGGCTGATGCCACCCTCACCAGTATCATGGGCGAAGCGCCCAAGCTTGGCGCCATGGTTGAGTGCGCGAATGGCGTTGGCGCTCAACGCGCCGAAGCTCATGGCGGAGATGTTGAGCAGCGAGAGCGAATACGGCGCCCGGCAGTCGGGCCCACCCACCGTGATGCGAAAGTCCGAGTCGTCGATGTGCTGCGGCGCGATCGAATGGTTGATCCATTCGAAGTTGTCGCCGTAGATATCCTGCTGGGTGCCGAACGGCCGTTTGTCGAGCGCGCCCTTTGCGCGCTGGTAGGCAACCGCTCGCTTCGAGCGGTTGAATGGCGTGCCGTCCGTCTCGCTTTCCAAAAAGTACTGCCGGATTTCCGGCCGAATTCGTTCCAGACCGAAGCGAATGTGCGCGAGTATGGGATAGTTTCGGCGAATGCTATGGCTGGATTGGAGAAGATCCCATACGCCGATGACACACAGGACGACACACGGCACAGCCAACATGGCGAAGATGATGTGATAGGGGGTTAGTAAGGCAAGGGCGATAGCGCCAATCGCACTCGCGGCCAATGCGACAAATCTCATAGCACTCCCCTGCGCCGCAATTCAGCTCGCGGTCGAAATCTTTGGTCGTTCTGGAACGCAGTCTTTAACGGCACTCGGCCACCGCAGGCGCCGGCCCCACATGGCACATCCGCCAGATGGTACGTCCGCCACATGACGGCTCCGTGTCACTCCAGACTGACTCGTTGCGGACTAACGCGCGGCGTCATTCCGGCGGCGCAAATTTGCTTGTGAATCCGAGCGGGCTAAAAGTCGAAGAACTTGAGGCGCAGCGCGTCCTCATATTCCCTCTTCGCAGCTTTGACTCGGGTGCGGACTTCGTCCTCTCGGAAGTGCGCCGCCTCCCATTTGTCGACTTCAGCGACCGAGTGATTGGCGGAGGCGAACGCCTCCTCCTCCTTGATCGCGCTGATCCATTCCTCGACGGCCGACTTGTACGCGCCCTGTAGCCGGTCGAGGTCCTGCAATTCGACTGTCATGAAAGTCCCCGTTGGATATCAGAAGATGTTGACGAACAGTACGAAGAGACAGGCCGAAAGCGTGATGGATGCCGGCAAGGTCAGCACCCACGCCATCAGCAAATTGCGAACGGTCGCCATTTGCAGACCTGAACCATTCGCCGCCATGGTTCCGGCGACGCCGGAGGACAGAACGTGGGTTGTTGACACTGGCAAACCGTAGACGTCGGCAGCCGCGATCGTTCCGGCCGCGACGAGCTCGGCGGCAGCCCCTTGTGCATAGGTAAGGTGCGTCTTGCCGATCTTCTCGCCGACGGTGACGACGATGCGTTTCCAGCCGACCATCGTGCCCAATCCCAGCGCAACGGCGACTAAGACCTTCACCCAAAGCGGAATGAACTTGGTCGCGTCATCGAGCGACCTCTTGTACGCCGTCAGTTTCGCGACCTCTTCCTTATTGAGCTCGTTTTCCTTGTCCTTCATCAGGAACCGGAGAGCCTCCGAAACGACATACATGTCGTTTCGGGTGTTACCGACGGCGGCGGCCGGTACCTTGGCGAAAGAGCCGTATTCGGTGATCTGCTTGGAGATATCGTCGATCAACACGGCCAGCGACGGATAGGTGCCCTCACTGATCTTCCGCTTGGACACGAATTGCTGAACTGTCGGGCGCGGATCGCCGATGATGTTGTAACCGGCGGCCTTCTGCCGGACGATCGCCGAGGCCGCGGCGGAGTTCGCCTGAAATGCTGCCATTTGGCTCGCCGGCAGCGAGCGGTTGAGCGCGTAGGCGGTCGGGACCGTGCCGATGAGGATGAGCATGATCAACCCCATCCCCTTTTGACCGTCGTTCGAGCCGTGCGCAAACGACACGCCGGTGCATGTCGCAATGAGAGTGGCGCGGATCCACCACGGCGGCGGCTGATTGCCTTTCGGCTCGCGATAGAGCTCGGGGTTGCGGATCACGAACTTGCACGCGAGCAGCAGCAGGGCGGCGGCAAAGAAGCCGAAGAGCGGGGACAGCAGCAGCGACCATCCGATCTCAGACGCCTTCGTCCAATCCACGCCGGAGGTGCCGTCCTGGCCGTTCATCAGCGCATTGGCGACACCGACGCCGATGATCGAGCCAATCAGCGTGTGGGAGCTCGATGCCGGAAGGCCAAGATACCAGGTGCCGAGGTTCCAGATGATCGCTGCGAACAGCAGCGCAAAGACCATGGCAAAGCCGGCCCCACTGCCGACCTGGAGGATGAGTTCGACCGGCAGCAGCGAGATGATCCCAAACGCTACCGCTCCGCTGGATAGAACGACGCCGAGGAAGTTGAAGAAGCCGGACCAGACGACCGCGAGGTTCGCCGGCATGGAGTGAGTGTAGATGACGGTCGCAACGGCGTTCGCCGTGTCGTGGAAACCGTTTACAAATTCGAAGCCAAGCGCGATCAGCAGCGCCACGAACAGCAAGATATAAGGAAGATACGTGGTGGTGGTCTTCACGCCGGTGGCGGAAACGTCATCGTACAGGCTGTACGCCATGAACAGAAGCCCGGCCGCAAGAGCGCCAAAGAAGAGGATAAGGGTCAACGGACTTGAGGGGTGGTCGAGTTTCGGCTTCTCAACGGCCGTGTGGAGCGGGGTGTGCAGCGACGCGGTTATGTCTGTCATGACTGTCCCAGGCTGAAGCGAAGCCAAAAGCAAAGAGCACTCGCATGACAAGCGAGTGACTGATTTGTGTAGCGCCTCCGATCCGCGCATAGCTTTCGGAAATTGCATGCGCCAACAGGCTTCGATTGATTGGCGCCGTTTGCCAGGCGATCGACTCGGCCGCCGTGCATATCCCGGGGTTGACCACCGGCTTTCCGCGCGGCGTCACCGACCAGGGCCCCACCGGACTCGCGCGCGCTAGACTAGCCGCAAGATACCCAACTCGATCTCCGCGGGATTCCGAATCTGCGCGTCGATGACCTCCAGCGAGAATCTTTCGGCCGCAGTTTGTGCCGATTGCAGGGCCACCTTTGCACCGAGCGCTGGCTCCAGATTAGAGAACCCCGTTACGGCTCCGCCCGGACGCGCGATGCTCGCCACGAAACCCTGCGCCACGGGCTCCGCGATGAATACGATCGGCACCTTGGGCACGGCCGATTCGATCGCCCGCAAGCCGATGCTGCTGTGATGGTGCGTGTCCACTCGCTGTCGAGCACACCCCAGAGATAATCGACATTGACATTGCGACCCGCCACCCATCCGGCCTTTTCCAATCCCTCGCAGAACGCGGTGACGCGCGGTTGTCCTTGCGGATTATTCTACGCAGATTGCATCACCACCACCGCGATCCGCCGCAGCCGATTACGCTGCTGCGCACGCGCCGACACCGGCCACGCCGCCCATCAACGAGACAAAGTCGCGCCGCCCGATCACTCGATCACCCTGTCCGCGCGAGCGAGAAGCATCGGGGGAACGGTGAGACCAAGCGCCTTGGCGGTTTTGAGATTGACAGTAAGTTCGGATTTGGTGGGCTCCTGGATGGGCAAGCCTGCCGGTTTCTCGCCTTTGAGGATCCGATCGATGTAGCTTGCCGCGCGCCGAAATTGATCGATCTGAATTGGCCCGTAGGAGATCAAACCACCCCCTACGACGAACAGATTACGGGGATAGACCGCGGGCAGTCCATAGCGAGCGGCAAGTGCAATGATCAGCTCGCGATGCACTGTTGCGATCGCGCTCGTAGTCACGACTAGGCCACCATTAGGGGAGCGCGCGAACGCAGCAACGGCGCGCTCAAACTCCGCTACCTCGTCAAAATCCGCCCGTATGACCTCCACTCGAAGGGATGGCGCCAGCGCTTGAATTGCGTCCCACTGTCCGACTCCAACGGCAGTCGCTCGATCCAGAATGACGGCCGCGCGCGTCACACCCGGCGCAACCTCTTTCAGCAGCTCAAGCCACTTACCGGCGATGCCGTATCCAAAATTGGTGAAGCCAGTGGCATTGCCGCCAGGCCGCGTTAGGCTCGCGGCAAAACCGGAGCCCACCGGGTCGGTAACGTTCATGAATACGATTGGCACCGTGCGGGATGCTTGCAATATCGCTGCCGTTGCTACGGTGCCGTCGGTCAGAACGACCTCCGGGACAAGGGCAATCAATGCTCGCGCAAGCGTGGCAAGTTCCACAGCATATTCATGAAAGTTATCGGGACTACCTACTGCCGAAAGAGAAACGATCTGTAGGTTGCGGCCCTCGGTCCAGCCAAACTGCTGAAGCCCTTCAAGGAAGGCAGCTGTGCTGCCTTGGGTTTCGGACACGTCCGCGGATGCGTAGCCGATAAGTATGCCGACGCGCCGCATCCGCTCGCCCGGCTGTCCCCGCGCCGCAATCGGCCACGCCGCCGCTGCGCCGCCGATTAGGGCGATGAACTCGCGGCGCTTCATGTCCCCTGCGGGTTCACGAGGATGCATTGCAGTGAACTATAGCATTCTCGGCGGCCATCGTGGCTTGCCTCACCGCATAAAATGACGCAACGGGTCAATTTCGACCGAGACAGCCGGTTTTGCCGCCCGAGCGAATTCCGCTTCGCCCCGGAAGCGGGCTCTCGGGGCCGGAACTGGCGACAAGCGGCATACCGGCCGGGCTGAGGTCGGCAGTGGGGCCGTGATCAAGCTTCCAAACTGGGAGCCTCAAACCGTATTGGGCAATTGGAATTCGCAGACTGAGAAGTTGACCCGAAGTGCCATGAACTGCCCGCCACCCCGGCGAGCGTCAGTCGTCGACCCTCCCCACCGCTCGCTACGCTCGCGTGGGGGAGGGTAGGTGCGGCGTGACTGGCTGATACCGCGAGTAAGTTCGCGGCCGGTGCCGCTATTTCAGCGGCTGCCGTCGAAGGTCTTGGCGGCTTCGCTTGGACCTCTCGCAGCGGTGCCCGCCTGACCGAGCGCGCTGTCGCGCGAGATGATCTGCTTGGGCTGCTCGGACGCCTGGCCGTTGCGCAAGGTCTTCGCGCGGGCGGCGGCCTCGGCGTCCCGCTGCTGATTGATCTTCGCCTGCTGCGCGCGCACGGCGTCAACGTCGCCGTTGCGCTGTTGCGTGTTCTGCTGCGTCTTGGCGCGCGCGGCTGCGATTGCGGCATCCTCGCGCGCGCGGGCTGACACCGCTGCGGGCTGCGCCGGGGTCGACGTTGCCGAGGCAGGCTTGTAGCCCGCTGCAGCGGCCGGCTTCGCGGCCGCCGTCGTGGCGGGCTTGGTGGATGCTGTGGTCGCGGGCTTGATGGCCGCTGTCGTGGCCGGCTTGGTCGACGCCGTCGTCAGTGGTTTAGTGGACGCAGTCGAGGTCGGCTTCGCGGGTGTTGGCGGTTTGGCCGCAGCGACGGTCGCCGGCTTCGAAATCGTCGGAGGTTTGGGGGCTGCGGTCGCGGTCGGTCGAGAGGGTGCCGCCGGTGCGGGCCGGGCCGCCGCCGTCGCTGCAGGCCGTGGTGCCGCGGGTCGCGCGGCTGCGGCCGGTGCGGGTCGCGCGGCGGGAGCCGCGGGCGCAGGCCGCGCAGCAGGTGCCGGGGCGGGTCTGGAAACCGGTGCCGGAGAACTGCTGCTCTTGCTGTCGGCCGCCCGTCCGGGCTGCGATGCTCCGGCGAGAATGACGATGAATCCGGCAAGTAATGCCGATGCTTGGTAAAGCTTCATGACCCCGTCCCCCTGATCACAGCCGCCCCGGCCGTCGAGTCGATACGTTAAAAATTCCCCAATAATCGAGTACCAGTGGTTTCAGCTTTCCGCCTGATTACCGGCAAGAGTGTGTCACCCGGCGCGCGCGGTCGCGTTTCATGGTTGACTGAGGCAGAATTGCAACAAGTCATGGGATCGCTACGACCGCAAAACATGAGATTTGGCACCAAAGCTTAGCTGCTCGTTATGATTAATAATCGTTGATGCAACGTCATCGATCCCAATAATCAATTCTTGAAATATCTTCTGTAACTTAAGCTTTGTTCGTTCAAAGCGGTGCGTTCGTCAATCGCACCCTCAGTCAAAGCAAATAAATGGGGCGCCCATGATTGACCGCATGAAGACGTATGCGCTGCTTCTGCTGATGCCGCTCGTCGGTTTTGGCGCCGGATCGCAAGCATTCGCGCAGGACGCGGCTTGGCGCGTCAGCAAGGTCTCCGGCGAAGTTTCGGTCATCTCCTCGGTGACCCCGGTCGCGCTCACGGACGGAGCGAGCCTGAAGCCCGGCGAGAGTATCCGCACCGGCAAGAACGGCCGTGTCCTTCTGACGCGCGGCCAGGAAACCATCATGGTCTCGCCGAACTCCGCGGTCGGCATTCCGCGCGACAAGACCGCCGGCATGGCCACGACCATCGTTCAGCAGGCCGGTTCGATCCTGCTCAATGTCGAAAAGCGCAACGTCAGACATTTCGAGGTCGAGACGCCCTATCTCGCCGCCGTGGTGAAGGGCACGCAGTTCCGCGTCACGGTCAACGACAATGGCGCGAACGTCGACGTGCTCAGGGGCCAGGTCGAAGTGATGGATTTCAAGTCGGGCCAATACGCGCTGGTCCAGCAGAACCAGGTTGCGAGAGTCTCGACGCAAGGTCCGGCCGGCCTTTCGCTGAGCGGTCCGGGCACCTTGAACCCGATCCAGCAGGGCTCGCCCCGCGCGCCGTCGTTCTCTCCAACCATGTCTCCGACGATATGCTCCGGCGCCGGCCACCGGAGAGGCCCTCGCCGCCCCGCAGAGCGCCCCGAATGAGCGGCCATCCGGTGAACAGCAGGTACGCGTAGCAGCGTCGCAGCCAGCCGCCGCGACCGAGTACGTGCCCGCTCCGCCGCCCGGCAGCACCAGCGTCGAGAGCGTGTGGAATTCCACGATGACCTCGCTCCGCAGCTTCCTCGGCTTGGGCACCGCCCGGCGGGATCGCAATGAAGACATTACGCTCGCATTCGCGCTTGCCGGCGCCGTCGGCGTGGCAGTTTCGGTTGGCGTCTCGGCCCAGCGACGACGGCGAAGGAACAAGTAAGCGTCGCGGCCTTGCCACCGTGGGGCGCCGGTAGGTTTGTGATCCGGTAGAGGGGAACTGGCGGCGGGCGTGAAACGGTATCGACCGCATATCCTTGTCACGTGCGTCCTGGTCATCTTCCTGCTGACCGGGACGCACGGCGTCTTGCAAGACGCCCTGACCGACATGCGGTTTCGCTGGTTTCCGCGCGAAGCCAGCGGCGACATCGTCCTGGTCGCAATCGATCCACCGTCGATCGAGAAGATCGGAGTCTGGCCCTGGCCCCGGCAGAACCATGCGGACTTGATCCGCAGGCTGGATGATGCAGGCGCCGCCGACATCGTATTCGATGTCGACTTCAGTTCGCCGTCGACACCCGCCGGCGATCAGGCATTCGTCGATGCGCTGCGGGAGGCCGGGGGATCGGTGGTCCTGCCGGCATTCCAGCAATCGGTGAGAGATCGCGGAAACGGCAAGACGGTCCATGTGAACAGGCCGTTGCCGCAATTCGAGAAGCACGCCTGGCTGGCGGTGGTCAACGTCGCGGTCGAACCGGACGGCCTGGTCCGGCGTTATTCGTTCGGCGAAACGCTCGACGGCCAGTTCCTGCCGTCGCTCGGCGCCGTGCTCGCCGGCAAGCACGAAACCGAAGGATCGCTGCTGCGGATCGATTTCAGCATCCGGCCCGGATCATTGCCGGCGGTATCCTTCGTGGACGTCCTGCGCGGCGATCCGGATGCCGTCGGCCGGCTCAAGGGCAAGAAGGTGATCGTCGGCTCGACGGCGATCGAGCTCGGCGACCAGTTCAGCGTGCCGAACGGCCGCGTCGTGCCGGGTCCCCAGCTTCAGATGCTGGCGGCCGAGTTGATTCTGCAGGGTCGCGTGCTGCGCAACGTCTCGCCGGTCGTGACGTGGGGCGGCCTGTTCATCCTGGCGCTGCTCATGTTGGCACTCTGGCGCCGTTGCTCGGCCGGCGCGCGCGTCGCGGTGCTGTTGGCGCTGGCAGCGGGCGGGGAGCTTGGTGCCATGCTGCTGCAGGCGAAGTACGCCATCGTCCTCGACACCTCGCTCTGGATGATGGCGATCGCCGCCTATCTCGTCGCCGTCGCACTCGATGAGATCGACTTCCGCAGCCTGCTGGGCGGCATCGCGGAACGGCGGTTCCAGCGGATCGCCATGTCGCTCGGCGATGGCCTCGTATGCGCCGACCAGAACGGCACGGTCACGGTGTGGAATCCGGGAGCCGTGGCGATCTTCGGCTACCAGCCCGACGAGATGATCGGCCAGCGGCTCGGTCGAGTCTGCGCGCTCGGCGCCGGCAAGGGAAAAAGGTCGGTCCCGCTCTCGGCGTCCGTGCTGTCGTCGAGCGGCCTGCAGTCGCCGGGCGGCAAGGTGATGGAGCTCGAAGGACGGCGGAAGGACGGCGAGACGTTCCCGCTCGAAGCCTGTTTCTCGGCGTGGCAGGGCGTCGACGGGATCCAGTATGGCGCCGTGATGCGCGACATCTCGGTCCGCAAGCGCGAGGCGGAAAGGATACGTTATCTCGCCGAGTACGACACGCTGACCGGCCTGGCCAATCGCAATTCGCTCTCCGAGAAGCTGCGCGCATGGCTCGCCGGTTCACCCGACGGACGGGGACAGCGCAAGGTCGCCCTGCTGGTCCTGAACCTCGACCGGTTCAAGCAGATCAACGATTCGCTCGGCCACACGTTCGGGGATCGCTTGCTCTGCGCCGTTGCGGAACGGCTGCTCGGCTCCGCCGGCGGCGCCGGTCTGGTCGCGCGCTTGAGCGGCGACGAGTTCGCCATCGTCATCACCGGTGACGACGCGGCGGAGCGCGCCCATGCGCTGGCCGAGCGGATGGCGCGCGTCTTCAGCAAATCGCCCATCGTCATCGGTGACCGGCATGTTCGCGTCAGCCTCAGCATCGGCATCGCGATTTATCCGGATCATTGCGCCACTGCCGACGAGCTTCTCGGCAATGCCGACCTCGCGCTCTATCGGGCCAAGGCTGCGGGCCGCGGCCGGCACGTCTTCTTCGAGCGCGCGATCCGTGACGAGCTCGAGGCGCGGCTTACGCTCGAGGCGGAACTCGGACGGGCCGCGGAGCGCGAAGAACTCGAACTGTTTTACCAGCCGCAGATGAATCTCAAGGACGGCCGGCTGGTGGGCGCCGAGACCTTGATCCGCTGGCGGCATCCCGAACGTGGCCTGATCTCGCCCATCGAATTCATGCCGCTGGTCAACGCGTCGCCGATCTCCGACCGCGTCGCGCTGTGGGTGCTGGAGACCGCCTGCCGGCAAGGCCGGCAATGGCAGCAGATGGGGCACGAGATTCGTCTTGGCGTGAATCTCGCACCCTCGCAGCTTCAATCCGGCGATCTCGCGACGACAATCGCGGGCGTGCTGAAGCGCACGGGCTTTGCGCCGCGGCTGCTCGAACTCGAAGTCACCGAAGATATCCTGCTGGAGGATGACGAAAGCGCGCTGATGACGTTCCGGCGGATTCAGGGGCAGGGCGTGCACATCGCATTCGACGATTTCGGCACCGGTTATGCCAGCCTGACCTACCTGAAGAAATTCCCGCTCGACCGATTGAAGATCGACCAGTCCTTCGTGCGCGAGGCGCGCTCGGATGCCAGCGATGCTGCGATCGTCGGCTGCACGATCGGCCTGGGCAAGTCGCTCGGCCTGTCGGCCATTGCCGAGGGCATCGAGGATGCCGCGACGGCCGAACTGCTGGCGCGGATGGGGTGCGAGGAAGGGCAGGGCTATTATTTCGGTGCACCGATGCCGGCTGCCGAATTCGAACGGCGGTTTTTGACGAACACTGGCGCGCTTAGCGCCGGTGCGTCGGCGACGGCTGCCGCCACCGCGGCATGAACGGTGACGACGGACGACGCTTCAGGCGTCGTGCGGCTTGCTGCCCTTCCACGGATGCCCGGCGATGTCGAACACCGTGCCGTCCGGCCCCTTGAACTTGATCTCGAAGAAGCCTTTGCCGTGGCCGTTTTCCTTGCCCATGAAACACTCGGCGCCCAGCGATTCCAGATGCGCGGTCGCTTTTTCGGTGTCGTCGACCAGGACGCCGAAATGATGCACGCCGGTGAAATCGACGCCCTTGCCGAGCTGGTCGGTCTTGAACTTCAGCACCGCGATGTTGAGCGTGCCGTCGCTCAGGAAATAGCCGGTGGCGAGCGGACTGGTCGGGCTGGTTTCGCCGACTTGCTCGAAGCCGAACGCGTTCTTGTAGAATTCGGCGGTCGCTTTGGGATCGTTGGTCGCAATCGCGATGTGGCGCAGCTTGGGCATGGTCGTTCGTCCTCGGGGGAACTCGTGGATTGTGGCGTCTCAGGGCGCTCGCCCGCAGACTATACCAGATACCGGCAAAGCGCGACCTGTCCGCGCCGTCATGCCCGGCCTTGTGCCGGGCATCCACGTCTTTGGCGCAATCCCTGTCAGAAGACGTGGATGGCCGGGACAAGCCCGGCCATGACAAGTTACGGCAGCAGCACCACCGAGCCGGCGAATTTTCGCTGCTCGATGTCGCGGTGTGCCTCGGCGGCGTCACGCAACGGGTAGGTCCGGCTGATCTCGACCTTGAGAACGCCGCGGGCGACCAGGTCGAACAGCTCGGCCGCGGCCTTGCGCATGCGCTCGACGTTGCCGGTGACGCTGCTCAACGCCGGACGGCAGACCGAGAGCGAGCCGCCCTTGGCGAGAAGAAGAAGATCAAGCGGTGGCGGGTGGCCCGAGGCGTTGCCGTAGTTCACCAGCATCCCGAACGGCCGCACGCAACGCAGCGATGCCATGAAGGTGTCCTTGCCGACCCCGTCGAACACCGCCGAAACGCCTTGCGGGACGATCTGCTTCACGGCGTCGGCGAAATCGGTTTCGCGATAGAGGATGGTGTGGTCGCAGCCATGTGTCTGCGCAACTCGCGCCTTCTCAGAAGAGCCGACGGTGCCGATGACGGTCGCGCCGAGATGCTTCGCCCATTGCGTGAGAATGAGGCCGACGCCGCTCGCGGCCGCGTGGATCAGGATCGTGTCGCCGGGCTTCGGCCTGTAGACATGATTGACGATGAGCGAGGCGGTGAGGCCCTTGACCATCATGCCGGCGGCCTGCTGTTCGGTGACGCCCGCCGGCAGTTTGAGCAGGCGCTCCACCGGCACGTTGCGTTCCTCCGCATAGGCGCCGGTCTGCTCGAAGAACTCCGCGCTCATTCCCGCATAGCCGACGCGGTCGCCCGCCTTCACATCGGTGACGCCCGGCCCCACGCTCGCGATCACGCCGGCAGCCTCGTTGCCGAGGATCACCGGAAATTTGAGCGGGCGCGCGATATAAAAGCCGCCCTGGCGTACGTTGATGTCCGAATAGTTGATTCCAATCGCGGTCTGGCGCACGCGCGCTTCGCCGGCGGCCGGCGGCGGAATGTCGTGGTCCTCGAAGCGCAGCACGTCCGGGCCGCCGTTGGCGTGGATGCGGATGGCTTTGATCATGCTCGATCCTTGTTCGCGCGCGGATATGCGCCGGACAGGTCAACCGGCAAATCCTCCGCCGTCAAGGAAGGCCTGTTCCTCCGGCGTCGTGGCGCGGCCCAGCATCGGGTTGCGATGCGGGAAGCGGCCGTAGCGGCGGATGATGTCGGCGTGGATCACGGCATACTTGGCGAACTCGCTGTCGTCATATTGCCGCGACAGCGCGAGGCAGCGCTCCTGGTCCGCCAGCGTCTCGGAATGCATGAATGGCAGGTAGAAAAATTGCCGCTCGGAATCGGGAACAAGCCGGTCGAAGCCGTGCGCGATGGCACGATCCGCGACCTCGCACGCAAGCGCGTCGGCCGCAAAGATGCGCGCCTGCCCGCGGAACATGTTGCGCGGGAACTGGTCGAGTACGATCAGCAGCGCGAGCGCGCCGTCCGCCGTCGCCTCCCAGGCGGACAGCCGGCCGGCGGTCGCCGCCTCGTAGGTCGGCAGAAAGCGCGCGCTGATCTCGGCGTCGAGGGCCGGATCCTTCTCGAACCACTTGTCGGGTCCGGCCGCACGCCAGAGTGCGAGGACATCCTGCGGTCCGGTTTCTGCTGTCGTCACGATCGAGCGGTCACAGCCGCACGCCTCCGCTATTGATCCACGCGTAGAGCTGGGGATCGACCCGCACGAAGGCCCCGCGCTGCAGGTCGTTGAAATAGATCGGGTCCTTGACGGTAGCTGGGTCGAAGCCCTGCTGCACCAGGTCGGTCTTCTTCTGCTTGAAGGTGGTGGTGACGTCGATCTCCTCGCGAATGCGCAGGAAGACCGGCCGGGCATATTCGGGCAGATTGCGCGTGAGATAGTCGTGCAGTGCGGTGAGGTTGAGGGTCTCGCGCGCAACGACCGCGGCCATGCCGGCGCGGCCGTCGCGGCCGGGGACCGCGACGCCGTAGACGTTCGCCTCCAGCACGCCGTCGAACTGGCCCAAGACCTCCTCGACCTCGGTGGTCGATACGTTCTCGCCCTTCCAGCGGAAGGTGTCGCCGATACGGTCGATGAAATAGAAATAGCCGTTCGCATCCTTGCGCATCAGGTCGCCGGTGCGGAACCAGGTGTCGCCTTTCTCGAAAACATTTCGCAGGACCTTCTTGTCGGTTTCGCTTTCGGCCGCGTAGCCCTCGAACCGCTGCCCGGGTTTCGAGGCTTCCTTCATGATCTTGCCGATCACTTCACCCGACTCGTCCGGCCCGCATTCGATGCAGAAGCCGTTTGCGTCGCGCACCGGCTGCTGGTGCTCCACGTCGAACCGCACGACCTTGGTCGGAAACCGCATCGCGATCCACCACGGCAGGCGCCCGACCGCGCCTTCCTTGTCCTCGAAGTTGAACAGCGAGACGTTGCCTTCGGTCGCCGCGTAGAACTCGATGATTTTGGGAATCTTGAAGCGGCGCTTGAACTGCCCCCAGATTTCCGGCCGCAGGCCGTTGCCGCATGCAAGCCGCAGCCGGTGCGTCCGCTCCCTGGGATTGGGCGGCGAGTTGAGGAGATAGCGGCAGAGTTCGCCGATATACTGAAACAGCGTGCAGTCCCAGCGCACGATGTCGTCCCAGAATTCACGCGCGGAGAACCGTTCGCGGATCACCACGGCGCCGCCCTTGATCAGCACCGCGCCGGGCGCCACCACGCCGCCCGCCGTGTGGTACATCGGCAGGCAGTCGTACATGCGGTCGGTCGACCGGGTGTCCATGACACCCGCGAAGGCATGGCTCGCCAGCATCAGCCGGTAGTGATTGATATTGGCGGCCTTGGGCAGGCCGGTCGTGCCCGAGGTGAAGATGAAGAGCGCGCGATCCTCGATGGTGAGCGGGCAGCGCTCCGCCTCGGTCAATTCGTCGCCCGACAGGCCATCGACCTCGCGGTCGATGCGGGGATGGTCGGCCTTGGCGCCGCCGTGCAGCCAGACCTTCGCCTCGCCCGTGAGATGGAAGCGCGCCGTCTCGAAGGCCTCGAACAATTCGCCCGCCACCACGATATGCCGCGGCCTGACCGCGTTGATGCAGTGCGCGAGCGTCGTTCCGGTCAGGTTGGTGTTGAGCAGCGCCACGACGCCACCGATCCGGGTGACGCCGAGCCAGATCGCCATGAACTCCGGCCGGTTCGGCATCAGGAGGCAGATGGTGTCGCCCTTGCGGATGCCCTGCGCGAGCGCCCAGCGCGCATAGCGGTTCGCGCGCGCCGCAAGCTCCCGGTAGCTGAAGCTCTCGCGGTCGGACAGGAGCGCCGGCGCATCGCCGTACTTCTCGGCGAGTTCCGCAATGACCTGCGGGAAGATACGGGTGGGGTGGCGTGCAATCGGGGTCGTCATCCGCAAGGTGCGCAAGGCACCCCGCAAGCAGGTCGCGTCGGCCTTGAGCCGCTCGATCAGTCCCATGGCAACTCCCGGCAGGGCCGACGTCGCGACTCACCGCCCCGGTGCCGCGAAGCATCGGGCAGCGGACCGGGGGTGGCAAGATGGCACCTCAGCGGTCGAGGCCGCCGAACGGGACGAGCGGGTTGTCGGTCATCGCCGCCTGGTCGGGCTGATCTATCCGGGGCGTGCCGAGGAACGCGTCGAACAGCGCGCGGACCGTCTGCGGGTCGAGGTCGCGGGTAATCAACACGATGCGGGTGCGCTGGTCCTCATCGGGCCAGGACGGCAGCCGCACCGGCGGATGGAACACGTGCTGTACGCCGTGGATCACCAGCGGGCGCTGCGGTTCTTCGGCGAGCTTCACGATGCCCTTGAGCCGCAGCAGGTTCGGCCCGTGCAGCGAGCGCAAGCAGGTCGAGGAACATTTCGAAGGTGGCGGCCGGCACGGCCGTCTCGGTCACGAGCGAAAACGCGCGGATGCGCTCGTCATGCCGGTTCACGTCGTGATGGTGGTGGTGATCGTGCCCGCCGCCTTCCTGCGTGTACGCTTCGAGTGCGAGCCAGCGTGCCACGTCGGGGATCTTGCGCTCGGGGTCATACAGACCGCAGGCGAGAAGCCGCGCGGGCGTCGCCTCGCCCGCAGCCGCGTCGAGGATCGGTGCCGCGGGGTTGAGCGCGCGCAGACGCGCGAGCAACGCTTGATATGCGTCCCGGCGCTCGGGCGTATCGACGAGATCGGTCTTGCTCAGCACGATGCGGTCGGCCATCGCGGCTTGCTTGACGGCTTCCAGGTGCGTGTCGAGCGTGGCGGCGCCGTTCACCGCGTCGACCACCGCGATGACGCCGTCGAGCCGGTAGCGCATCGCCAGATAGGGATGCGCCATCGTGGTCTGCAGCACGGGGGCCGGATCGGCGAGGCCGGTGGTTTCCAGCACTACGCGGCGAAAACTCGCGCGGCCATTGTCGAGATCGCGCAGAAGTTGCTCCAGCGCATCGACGAGGTCGCCGCGCAGCGTGCAGCACAGGCAGCCGCTCTGCAGCAGCACGACGCCGTCCCTGATCTCGCGGACCAGCAGGTGATCGAGGCCGACTTCGCCGAATTCATTGATGATGACGGCGGTCTCGGCGAGTGCCGGGTCGCCGATCAGTCGATTGAGCAGCGACGTCTTGCCGGCGCCGAGAAAGCCGGTCAGCACGGTCAACGGAATGGGCTCGGCCGGGCCTAGCGTGCGCGCGGCGCCGCCGGTCATCGCGTCTGGGCGGCCTGCGGAGGGGCTTGCGTCGATTCAGTCGTCTTGGGCGCCGGGGGCTTCTTGGGTTTCGGTTTGGCGACTGGTGCGCTGTCGGACTGCGCTGCCGCCTTGGGGGCGCCATCGGCATCCTTCGCCGCCGCCGGCTTGGCAGGCTTGGTCGCGGCGGTCTTTGTGTCGGTTGACTTCGCCTTGGCGGCGGCCGGCTTGGCAGGCTTCTTCGGCTTCAGGTCGGCGGCTTCAGGTGGAATCGGCTCGCCTGGCTTGCGCGCGGGTCCGGTGTAAACGACGACCGGTGGCTCGCGGCCGCCGGCATCCTCGACCGGACCTTCGCCCTTGGCCCTCGGGCGCAGGCTGGCGAGAAACACGCCATAGGGAGAATCGGGATTCTGGGTGACGCCGAGCGCCTCGTCTTCGTCCTCGGTCGCCTTGCGCTTGCGATGGGCACCGCACATCTCCTCGCGCAGATTCGGCGGCTCCTCGCTGATCGGTGTGAGCGCGTCGACCGTACCGAGCGAAGGCGTCAGCCAGCCAAGCGCATTGCTGCTGCTGCTGCTGTTGAAGCCGCGCTCGAGAAGTTGCGCCGCCTTCATGGCGCGCGCCTGCGACGACGAAGCTCCCAGCACGACCGCGATCATGCGCTTGCCATTGCGGCTCGCCGAGGCGACGAGATTGAAGCCGGAGGCGCAGATGAAGCCGGTCTTCATACCGTCGGCGCCCGGGTAGCGGCCGATCAGCGAGTTGTAGTTGCGCATCACGGTCTTGCCGAACTTGATCGCCGGGATGTGCCAGAAATGATCGTATTCCGGGAACTCGCGGATGAGCGCGCGGGCGAGAATGCCAAGATCGCGCGCCGAGGTGATCTGGTCGTCGGCCGGCAAGCCATTCGGATTGACGAAGCTCGACGACACCATGCCGAGGCGGCGCGCATTCTCGTTCATCAGGCCGGCGAAACTCTCGATCGAGCCGCCGACGCCCTCGGCCAGCACCACCGCCATGTCGTTCGAGGATCGCACCAGCATCATCTTGAGCGCGTTTTCGACGGTGACGACGGTGCCGACCGGGAACCCCATCTTGACCGGCTGCTGCGCGGCGGCGTTCGCCGAGACTTTCACCGCGGTGTCGAGCGTGATGCGGCCTTCCTTGATGGCGCGCAACGTCACATAGGTCGTCATCAGCTTGGTGACGGAGGCCGGATACCACGGGTGGCCGGCATTCTCGGCGTGGATGACCTTGCCGGAATCAGCCTCGATCACCAGCAACGCTTCCGACGACGCAGGCGCTGTCGCAAGCGTCATGGCGGCGAGCGCGGCGGCCGCGCTCAACAGGAGCCGTGGGAAGCTTGCTCGAACGAAATGTCGCAACAGTCGCGGTCCGTTTCGTGGGTCGGGCCTCGGAAACGCCTGACGAACGGTCAGCGTGATGGTGTGTAAGCCGGTGGCGCATGATTGGCAAAAGCACCGCGCCCGGTTCCCCAGCGCCCCTGCCGCTCAAGGAGCGAGTGTGCTAAGGGAAAACGTCTAAAATTCGGCAAGTTAGCGCCATAAAGACCGCTTTCGACCGAGCTTATCGGTTGCGATCGCGGCACAACCGCGCCAATCGCGCGCGGAACAATGATGGGAGAGCGCCATGACGGCTTGTATCGTCGGATGGGCCCACACCAAGTTCGGGCGGCTTGAGGGGGAAACCGTCGAGAGCCTGATCGTGCGGGTTGCGGGCGAGGCGCTGGCGGACGCCGGGATCGGGCCGGGCGATGTCGACGAGATCGTGCTCGGGCATTTCAACGCCGGTTTCTCGGCGCAGGATTTTACCGCTTCCCTCGTCCTGCAGGCCTCGCCGGAACTCCGCTTCAAGCGCGCGCTCCGGGTCGAGAATGCCTGCGCCACCGGTTCGGCCGCCGTGCACCAGGGCCTCAAGGCGATCGAGGCGAAGGCCGCACGCATCGTCTTGGTGGTCGGCGCCGAGCAGATGACCACGACGCCCGCGGCCGATATCGGCAAGAACCTGCTCAAGGCTTCCTACGTGCGCGAGGAGGCCGACATCGAGGGCGGCTTCGCGGGCATCTTCGGCCAGATCGCGGGACTCTACTTCCAGCGCTGGGGCGACCAGTCGGACGCGCTTGCTCGCATCGCCGCCAAGAACCACCGCAACGGCGTCGGCAATCCTTACGCCCAGATCCGCAAGGACCTCGGCTACGACTTCTGCCGCACCGAGAGCGAGAAGAATCCGCGCGTTGCGGGCCCCCTCAAGCGCACCGACTGCTCGCTCGTCTCCGACGGCGCCGCCGCGGTTGTGCTGGCGGATGTCGGCACCGCGCTCAGGCTCGGCAAGGCGGTCGCGTTCCGGGCCGCCGAACACGTGCAGGACTTCCTGCCGATGTCGAAGCGCGACGTGCTCAAGTTCGAAGGCTGCACGCAGGCCTGGCAGCGGGCGCTCGCGAGCGCCGGCCTCGCGCTCACCGATCTCTCGTTCGTCGAAACGCATGACTGCTTCACCATCGCCGAGCTGATCGAGTACGAGGCGATGGGTTTGGCGCCGGAAGGGCAGGGCGCACGCGTGATCGCGGAGGGCCTCACCGAAAAGACCGGCAAGCTGCCGGTCAATCCGTCCGGCGGGCTCAAGGCCAAGGGCCATCCGATCGGCGCCACCGGCGTGTCGATGCACGCGATCACCGCGATGCAGCTCACCGGGACGGCGGGCGACATGCAGGTGCCGGATGCCCGCCTCGGCGGCATCTTCAACATGGGCGGCACGGCGGTCGCCAACTACGTGAGCATCCTGGAACGGATCAGGTAGGGCCGACGCCGCCTTCGGCGAGCGCCAGGGCTTCGGTCTCCGCCTTGATCGCCTTCGTCTCCGCCATCAGGAACTGCGTCTTGGCAAGCTCGGCGAAATGCCCGCCGAGGTGCACCAGCTCGTCGAACGTTCCGCTCTCGATGATCCGGGCATTCTCGAACACCAGAATCTTGCTGGCGTTGCGGATGGTGGCGAGCCGATGCGCGATCACGAACGTGGTGCGGCCCTTCATGACTTCGGCGAGCGCCGTCTGCACCTTGGCCTCGGTCAGTGCGTCGAGCGCGCTTGTTGCCTCGTCGAGGATGAGGATCGGCGGGTCCTTGAGCAGCGCACGCGCGATCGACAGCCGCTGGCGCTCGCCGCCCGAGAACAGCCGTCCGCGTTCACCGGCCGGCATCTCGAAGCCTTGCGGCTGGCGCTCGATCACGTCCATGACCTGCGCACGCTCGCAGGCCGCGCGCATCTCCTCCTCGGTGGCATCGGGCTTGCCGACGCGCAGGTTCTCCGCGACCGAACGGTTGAACAGCAGCACCTCCTGGAAGACGACGCCGATGTTGCGCCGCAGCCCCAATAGCGTGATCGAGCGAATGTCCATGCCGTCGATCTTCACCGCGCCGGACTGCGGGTCGAACACGCGGTGGAGCAGCGCGAGCGCCGTCGACTTGCCGGCTCCGGTAGCGCCGACCAGCGCGACGGTCTGGCCGGGCAGCGCGGTGAAGTTCAGGTCGGCGACCGCCGGACGCTTGCCGTCGTAGGAGAACGAGACATCCTTGAACTCGACCAGTCCGCGCATGCGGCCCGGGTCGACCGCATCGGGGCGGTCGCGTACCGCCGGTACAGTGTCGAGCACCTCGAAAAATTCCTGCAATCGCGGCGATTCCGTCACCATGACGTTGGCGAAGTGCACCGCCTGATCGAGCTTGCCGACGAGCAGCGTCGCATAGCTCATGAACATCACGATCTCGCCGACTGTGGTCTCGCCGCGGATGTAGAAATAGATCCCGAGGATCAGGATCGCCAGCATGGTGAGCGTGGTTGCGGCGCGCGTGATCACGCTCGCGAGCGCCCACCAGGCGAGCACCGGCAGTTGGGCGCCCAGCGCAGCGTCGCCCACCTTCTTCATGCTGGCCACTTCGGATTCGATGCGCGCGAAGCTCTGAATCAGCGCAATGTTGCCCAGCGTGTCGGTGGTGCGTTCGGCGATATCGCTGTAGTGGCTCTCGACCTTGCCTTGCAGCGTCTGGCTGCGGTTGACGACCAATGCGATCAGCATGGTGAACACGACGCACAATCCGATCAGCAACAGGCCGTAGCGCCAGTTGATGAACAGCGTGAGCGGCAACAGCACGATCAGCGACACAAAGCTTGCGAAATGCTCGCGGAAGAACGACAGCCACAGCCCCCACAGCGTGTTGGTGCCGGTCATCATCACCTTCACCAGCCGCCCGGAATGCGCGCCGGTGTAGTAGCTCTGCGGAAGCTGCAGCACGTGCTCGAAGAACATGGCGCGCACGACCTGGTATTGGCGGTGGGCGAGGCGGTCGGCGTGCAGTGCGACCAGCGTGCTGCAGACGATCGAGAACAGCGCGAAGCCGACCCAAGCTCCGACCAGCACCATCAATTCATGCCAGTTCAAGGTGGCGATGCGGCCTTGCGAATTTGCCAGCGTGTCGATGATGCGGCCGAACAAAATCGGCTCGACGAACATCACCGATGCGATGGCGAGGTTCGCGATCGCCAGCACCCAGCCGAGACGGGCTTCGCGCCCGAGCATTTCGAGCACGCGGATGTAGAGGCGGATGAATTTCATGATGCCGACTTCAGACGACGCACGATAAAAACTCCCCGGACGTTCGGTTTGTTCGATCAAAATTCAGCACATTAATTGCCGATTCCGACCGTGCCGACAACGTTTATTGCGCAGCCGGTGCAATCTGAAATTGACCGGCGGCATTGTGAGACAGAGAATAAACAACGAGGCTAATGTTGCAAAGGAACCAAGTCAGGGGCGCAAATGATGATGATGAATATTCCGACCGATCTTCTGCGGACCCTGGTTGCGGTCGTGGATTTGCGGAGCTTTACCAAGGCAGCCCAATCGTTCGGGGTGACCCAGCCTGCGGTCAGCGCGCAGATCAAGCGGTTGCAGTTTCTCCTCGGGTTCGAGCTCCTGGACAAGAGCGCGCCGGGTGTGAGCCTGACGGCGCGCGGGCAAGAGGTGGTCAGCGGCGCCCGGCGGATGCTGGCGATCAACGATCAGATTCTGAACATCACCAGCGGCAGTCCGACGATAAGGACGCTGCGGATCAGCATTCCGGGCAACTCGATCGGTGCGCGCATTCCGGCGATCCTGGCGGACTTCCGCAAGCGCTGGCCGTTGGTGCGCTTTTGCGTCAATGGCGGAAGCTACGATCAGGTTGCGCACGCACTCGAGAAGGGCGAGCTCGACCTCGGGGTCGCGCTGTCGAAGTCCGAGCCCAAGATCGCGGCGCGTCACCGCTGGGTCGATCCGGCGGTCTGGGTACGCTCCAAGGCGACGCAGCTCGATCCGCATGCGCCGGTTCCGCTCGTGTCGTTCGGCGAGGAATGTGCCTGCGCGATGGCGGCGATCGAGGCGCTCCGCCGGGTCGGACGCGAACATGAGTTCGTCTTCCTGTCGCGAAGCATGGTGAGCCTGGAGGCGGCCGTCAGTGCCGGGATCGGCGTGCTGGTGCTGCCGCGCAGCCGCGCCGGCCGGACCAGCCTCACGATCTGGGAAGACGCGCCGCTGCCGGAGCTGCCGCAGATTTATTGCGGGGTCTTCCTGCGCGAGGGCAATACCTGGGAGCCGCTGGAGAAGCTCGCCGACGATATCGCGGCGGTGCTGCGTCCGAAGCTCGAAGTCACCGAGGGCGGCGCCGCGCCGATTCAAGCCGCCAGGATGTCCGAGGCCGGATAACTGATCCGGTCTCCATGTCTGCGAATCAGTTCAGCTTGCGCTCGTCCAGCGGGGGCAGGAACGAGCCGTCGAACACGTCCTCGCCCTTGGGCTTTGCCTTGAACGTGTAGGTCAGCGCGAGCTGGCCGATCGCATCTTCCAGACGCGCCATCTCGACCGTGCCGTAGCCTTCGGCCTTTACCTCCGGGGTGACGATGTTGTCCCGGATGGCCATGCGCAGGCGCTCCAGCTCGACCTCTTTTCGCATGGCATCGTCGCGCTTGACGACGAACTGGATGGCGTCGGCGGGCCGCCTGACCGTCTCCTTCAAGCCGCGGAGATACGCCCGCAGGAACGCCTTGACGGCCTCAGGTTTTTCGGCGGCAAACTTCTGGTTCACGATAATCGTGCTGCCGTACAGCTTGAGGCCATAGTCCGCCATCGTCAGCAGCACGATGTCGTCGACCGGTACGCCGCGGTCCTTGAGGTCGACGTAGATCCGGAACGAGAAGCCGAGCACAGCGTCGAGTTGTCCGGCGGCGAGCATCGGCGCGCGTACCGGGATGGCGATGTTCTCGATCGTGACCTTCGAGGCGTCGATGCCGTTGAGCTTGGCAAACAGCGGCCACTCGCCGACCGTGGAGCCATTCGGTGGTGCGCCGAGCTTCTTGCCCTCGAGCTGCCGGGGCTCGGTGATGCCGCGGCTCTTGCGCGCGACGATTGCATACGGCGGCGTGTTGTAGACCATGAAAACGGCTTTGAGGGGCGCCGCCGGGTTCTGGTCGCGATACTTGATCATCGCGTTGATGTCGGCAAATCCCATGTCGTAGGTGCCGGACGCCACGCGGGTGACCGCCTCGATCGGGGTCATGGCCTCGTCGATCGTCACGTCGAGCCCGGCGGCTTTGAAGTAGCCGCGCTCGAGCGGAAGCAGAAACGGCGCGGACGGTCCTTCGATGCGGCCGTCGAGCGAGAATTTCACGCGGGTCGAGGTGGGCGCAGGGGCCGGAGCGGCTGCGGGCGCCTGGGCGGTGGGCGCAGGAGGGGAGGGAGCCTGCGCCTCGCTCAGGACCTGCGCACCGGCCGACGCCGCGAAGGCGAAGAGCAATGCCGACAGATAGCCAAGCCGGCTCAACCGGATGAAGCGAAGGACGCCCATGAGACGCCGTACTCCCTTTACACCAACGTCGGCTCCCGGGCCCAACCGCGCTAATGGTTGATAACAGAGATAAAGAACATGACGATGCAAAGAGCAAGGCGATAAGGCGGTTCCGGCCAAACCTTCACACAATTGCGAACGCCGGGTGGGATGACGCCGGGCCCATCGAAGCATTATTTCCGGCGCCTGGCAGCATCCAACGGCTGTTAAGACTAAGATCGCGCACGCACGGGCATAGGACACATGACCGACGATGCGTCTCAAGATACGCAAGCTCCCCCGGCCTCGGATGCACCGGCCGGAGCGGTCTTTCGTGCGCCCTACGCGCCCCCCGATGAGGCGATAGCGGCCCAACTGTTCGCCGAAGCGTACCGTCCGCCCCCCGCCGATGCGCGCATCGATGTCGTGGCGACCCGGTTGATCGAAGGCATTCGTGCGCAGTCCGGCGGGCTTGGGGGCGTCGAGGACTTCCTCCATGCCTATTCGCTCTCCACCAAGGAGGGGCTCGCCCTCATGGTGCTGGCCGAGGCGCTCTTGCGGGTGCCCGACGCCACGACGGCCGATCGCCTGATCGAGGACAAGCTCGCCGCCGGCGACTGGGCGTCGCATGAATCGGACTCGCTGCTGGTCTCGGCGTCGGCCTGGACGCTGGGAGTCACGGCCCGCGTCATTCATCCAGGTGAAACCCCCGAACTCGATCCTGGACAGCCTGGTCCGGCGGCTTGGCACGCCGGCGGTGCGGGCTGCGACGCGCCAGGCGATGCGGCTTCTCGGCTCCCATTTCGTGCTCGGGCAAACGATCGAGGAGGCGCTGCAACGCGCGGCCCGGCATCCCGACCGGCGGTATTCCTTCGATATGCTCGGCGAGGGCGCGCGGACGGCGGCCGACGCCAGACGCTATCTCGCCGCCTATGCGCGCGCCATCGACGCGATCGGCGCGAGCGCGGGTGCGGAGGCCTTGCCGGCACGGCCGGGGATCTCGGTCAAGCTCTCCGCGCTCCATCCGCGCTTCGAGGCGGTGTCGCGCGACCGCGTCATGACGGAACTCGTGCCGCGGGTCATCGAGTTGGCCCGCGAGGCACGCAAATACGATCTCAATCTCACCTTCGACGCCGAAGAGGCCGACCGTCTTGAGCTCAAGCTCGACGTGATGCTGGCGGCGCTCGCCGACCCGTCGCTGCGCGGCTGGGAAGGCCTGGGGCTCGCCGTGCAGGCCTACCAGAAGCGCTCGCCGGCCGTCATCGACTGGCTCGCCGAAACCGCGCGGTCACATGGCCGCCGGCTGATGATCCGGCTGGTCAAGGGCGCTTATTGGGACACCGAGGTGAAACGCGCGCAGGAGCGCGGGCTCGCGGGCTATCCGGTATTCACCCGCAAGCCGATGACCGACCTCTGCTACACGGTCTGCGCGCGCAAACTGCTCGCCGCCCGGCCGGCGCTCTACCCGCAATTCGCCACCCACAATGCGCTCACCGTCGCAAGCGTGATCGAGGATGCGGGCGGCGTCACCGGCTACGAATTCCAGCGGCTGCACGGCATGGGCGAGGTGCTCTACGACCTGCTGCTGGCCGAGCACCCGGATGCCGCCGTGCGTGTCTATGCGCCCGTCGGCGGCCACCGTGACCTGTTGGCCTATCTGGTGCGCCGGCTGCTCGAAAACGGCGCAAACTCGTCGTTCGTCTCGGTCGCGGCCGACCCGTCCGTGCCGATCGCGGCGATCCTTAAAAGGCCGCAAGCGTGGATCGGGAATGCGCAGCACGCCCGCCATCCGAAAATTCCGCTGCCGCGCGATCTTTACGCTCCGTCGCGGCGGAATTCGGCGGGCGTCGAGTTCGGCGACAGCGCGGCCCTTGCCGCCTTGCTCGATGAGGTTCGCGGCGCGCTGCCGCCGACCCAGGCCGCACCGCTCGTGGATGGGATCGAACTCCCCGGCGTCGCGCGGGTGCTCCGTTCGCCGATCGACGGCGAGGCGATCGGCGAGGTGCGCGACGGCGACGACGCGATTGCCGCCGCCGCGATGACGGCGGCGGCTGAGGGCTTCCCGACCTGGAGTACGTCGGCGATCGAGACCCGCGCGGCCGCGCTCGAGCGCGCGAGCGATCTTCTCGAAGCGCGGCGCGGGCGGCTCATTGCGCTGTTGCAGTCCGAGGGCGGCAAGACGCTCGACGATGCGGTGTCCGAGGTGCGCGAGGCGGTCGATTTCTGCCGCTACTATGCGGCCGAGGCGCGCCGGACGCTGACGCCCGAACCGATGCCGGGCCCCACCGGCGAGTCGAACGAGCTTTGCTACCGTGGCCGCGGCGTATTCGTCTGCATCAGCCCGTGGAACTTCCCGCTCGCGATCTTCCTCGGTCAGGTGAGCGGCGCACTCGCTGCCGGCAACGCCGTGGTGGCAAAGCCCGCCGAACAGACCCCACTGATCGCCATGGAAGCCGTGCGCATCCTGCATGCCGCCGGCGTGCCGGTCGAAGCGCTGCATCTTGTGCCGGGCGACGGCAAGGTCGGCGCCGCGCTCACCGCCGATCCGCGGGTCGCGGGCATCGCGTTCACCGGCTCGACCGAGGTCGCCCGCATCATCAACCGGACGCTGGCCGCAAAGGATGCGCCGATCGTGCCGCTGATCGCCGAAACCGGCGGCATCAACGCCATGATCGTGGACGCCACCGCGTTGCCCGAGCAGGTGACGGACGATGTCATCACCTCGGCATTCCGTTCGGCCGGCCAGCGCTGTTCGGCGCTGCGCCTCCTTTGCGTGCAGGAGGACGTTGCCGATCATGTCGTCGGCATGATCGCGGGCGCCGCGCAGGAACTCGCGCTCGGCGACCCGCGCGAGATCTCGACCCATGTCGGCCCGGTCATCGACGCCGAGGCCAAAGACAAGCTCGACCGCTGGATCGCCGGCATGGCCGGCCAAGGCCGCTTGCGGTTTCGCTGGCACGGCACGCAGCCGCTGCCGGCGTCCGGCACCTATGTGCCGCCGGCGATCATCGCGCTCGACCGCGCCCGCGACCTCAAAGAGGAGGTCTTCGGGCCGGTCCTGCACGTCGTACGCTGGCGGGCCGCGGAGCTCGACCGCCTGCTGGACGACATCGCGGGCAACGGCTACGGCCTCACGCTCGGCGTCCATTCGCGCATCGACGCAACGGTCGAACACATCATCGCAAGGCTCGCCAACGGCAACGTCTACGTCAACCGCAACATGATCGGCGCGGTGGTCGGCACCCAGCCGTTCGGCGGCACGGGACTTTCAGGCACCGGGCCGAAGGCCGGCGGGCCGAACTATCTGCGCCGTTTCGCAACCGAGCAGGTGGTGACGATCAACACCGCGGCGGCGGGCGGCAACGCGAGCCTGCTGGCGACGGAGGAGTAGTGCTTCCGGTAATCGAGCGGTGCCACACACTCCGCTCATTCCCGCGCAAGCGGGAATCCAGTTCTTCTTTCTTGCGCTGGCGCGCGATGCTGGGCCCCGCTTTCGCGGGGACGAGCGGAGAGAGAGCGAGTTGCCCAGACAACGTCATGCGTCGTCGTTGCGCATCAAAACGATTTCTGAACATCCGTTACTCTACATTACAAAAATATAAGCCCTGCGCGGCGCAATTGCGCCGAAGCCCTCACCTACATTGAACGCAGACCCGCCGATGGGGCGGGCAACATGAGGGCTGAACCAACCATGCGTACGTTGACGAGCCGCGCGATCGCCACCGCAGCAGCGGCTGCGATCGTGCTGACCACCATGAGCCTGCAGCCGGCCGCCGCCGGAAGCCGTCGCGGCGACGATGCCGTGGCGTTGGCGATCTTCGCGGGCATGGTCGGGACAGTCGCGGCGATCATCGCGTCGCAGCAGCACGAGGGTCATGACCCTCGCTATGGCTACGCGCCTGGAGGCTACGGTCCGGGTTACGGTGGCCCACGCTACGGTCACCCGCACGACCTGCCTCAGGGCACCGCTCCGCGCCGCCCGCGTTGGTGATGCGGCCTGTGCCAGTAGCGTTTGTCGCGTCCGCGTGCCCTGAGTTCGCGTCAGTAACCCCCGCGTTCGGTCAATGAGCGTTGATGCGACGGCGGCCGGCGTTCCCGTCCTGGGACATCTCTTGGGACAGCGCCGGCCGCTTGCTCGGAATTCATTTTTTGACAATCCTGCCCGCAGGTGAACACATTCTTTTGGCTACACTGCCGCCGGGTTGGGATTAAGGTATCGGGGCATGACTGATTCGCTTGACCGTCTCCATCGGGCTGTACTCGCGGCTCGCACGGCCGATCCGGCCGTCTCGCGGACCGCGCGGCTGTTGCACTCCGGTCGCGGCAAGATGGCCAAGAAGCTTGCCGAGGAAGCGGTCGAGGTGGTGATCGACGCGATGAACGGTCACAACGAAGCCGTCGTCCGTGAAAGCGCCGACCTCATTTACAATCTGGTCGTGCTCTGGGTCGCGTCCGGCATCAACCCGAGCGACGTCTGGGCCGAGATGGACCGCCGCGAGCGGCTGCTCGGCATCGCCGAGAAGCTGCCGAAGGGACTCGACGAGAACGCGCCGCTGGTCGCCGCGGCGCCGCGTCGCAAGATCGTCGCAATGGCCCGCAATCAGGCGCGCAAGCGGCACTGACGGCCGCGGCGCAAGGCGACCGCGGATGCAGGAACAATCCACCCTCGCGCCGGCCCGCAAGCCTGGCTTGCTGCGCCGCCTCTACGACTGGTGCATCGACGCTGCCGGCAAGCCGCATGCGGCCTGGATGCTGGGCATCATCTCGTTCGTGGAGAGTTCGTTCTTTCCGATTCCCCCGGACGTCATGCTGATTCCGATGTCGCTGGCGCGGCCGGACAAGGCCTGGTTCTACGCGACCGTGTGCACCGTGACCTCGGTCGCCGGCGGCGTGCTCGGCTACTTCATCGGCTCCGTGCTCTACGACTCGGTCGGCCTTTGGCTGATCCAGCTTTATGGCTATGGCGACAAGGTCGAGGCGTTCCGTGAGGCCTATGCGCACTGGGGCGGTTGGATCATCCTGCTCAAGGGGCTGACGCCGATCCCCTACAAGATCGTGACCATTGCGTCCGGGTTCGCCGGCTACAGCCTGCCGATGTTTATCGCGCTGTCGATCGTGGCACGCGGCGGACGGTTCTTCCTGCTCGCCTTTCTGCTTCACCGCTATGGCGAGCAAGCGCGCGCCATCATCGAGGAGCGGTTGGGATTCTGGGTCACGATCGGCGCCGTCGTGCTGGTCGCCGGCATCGTCGCCGCCTTGTACCTGTTCTAGAGCAAGCCCCCGCCTATTCCTCATTTCTGCCACTTGGTAGACGCAACCTGCAGGCGGCTTTGCTTGGCGTGCGGTTGATTCGCATGCCGTTGGGGCGCAACCGCGACGCGCGGTCTGGCCGGGAGCAGCCACGGGGCAACCTTCACGTCTGCGAGGCGCCGTGACAGGGTTCAACACGTCCGTGCTGATGGGTGCCGGCGCCGCCCTGTTGTGCCTGGCGTTCGGCGCTTTGGCGCAGACCCCTGCGAACGTCGTTGAGCCCGCACCGCAAGCGAATGCGGTCCAGCCTGCCTCTCCCGAGCCTGCGTCCCCCCCGGCGGGCACGCCTCCTCAGCCTGCCGCTCCTCAATCTGCCGTTCCGCCACCCACCTCGGAGACGCCGAACCCAAGTTATAAGCCCGGGTTCATCGATGCATTCGGACGCTGGCTGCAGGACGGCCGGGAAAAGTTCGATTCGCAGGTGAAAGGCGCCAAGGAGGCACTTGGCGAATTCCACGACAAGGCCCGCGACAACGCCAAGGAGGCAGCCGGCGCGCTCACCGGGGCTTCGCGCGTGGTGAACGGGCATGCGCGTTGCGAGGTTGCGCAGAACGGTGCACCGGATTGTGCCGTGGCGGCGAATTCGGTCTGCCTCGGCAAAGGCTTCAAAACCGGCAAGGGCGTCGCCACGCAGACCGAGGAAAAGTGCCCGGCGCGCGTCTTGCTGTCGGGCCGCTCGCCGTCGGCCGGCGAGTGCAAGACCGAAACCTTCGTGACGCGCGCGGTCTGCCAGTAATCGCCGTCCTCGTGCTATGACGCCTTGCTCCGCAACGGGGTGGACAAGTTGGCGCTGGCGGGACGATTGAATGAATCTCCACAGCATGCTGCTCGAGCGCGAGGCTGCGGGTCGTCCGGTCACGGTCGGGCTGATCGGCGCCGGCAAGTTCGGCACGATGTTTCTCGCGCAGGCGCGATTGACGCAAGGCATGCACGTCGTCGGCGTCGCCGACCTTAACGTCGCACGCGCACAGAATCAGCTCCGCAGCGCCGGCTGGGACGAGCACATCACCTCGGCGGCCTCGCTCGGTGACGCACTCAAGACCCGCCGCCTCCACGTCACGCCGGACGCCGAGGCGCTGATCGCGCTGCCCGAGATCGAAGTGATCGTCGAGGCGACCGGCATCCCGCAGGCCGGCATCCGCCATGCGCTCGCCGCGATCGCGCACGGCAAGCACATCGTCATGGTCAATGTCGAGGCCGACGCGCTTGCGGGGCCGCTGTTGGCGCGCAAGGCGAAAGCGGCGGACGTGGTCTACAGCCTCGCCTGGGGCGACCAGCCTGCGCTGATCTGCGAGCAGGTCGACTGGGCGCGCACCTGCGGCTTCAAGGTGATCGCCGCCGGCAAAGGCACGCGCTACGAGCCGCACTACCACCGCTCCACGCCCGACACGCTGTGGGAGATCCTCGACAAGTATCTGCAGATCAAGGACCGCAACTCGATCAATCCGAAGATGTTCAACAGCTTCGTCGACGGCACCAAGTCCGGCATCGAGATGACGGCAGTCTGCAACGCCACCGGGCTGGTGCCGCAGAGTGAGGGCCTGGGCTTTCCGCCGGCGACGCGCTTCGACCTGGCCGAGGTGTGCAAGCCGAAGAAAGCGGGCGGCGCTCTGGAGCAGGAAGGTGTCACCGAGGTGGTATCGTCGGTCTATCGCGACGGCCGCGACGTGCCGCATCATCTTGCACTCGGCACTTACGTGGTGTTCGAGGGCGAGAGCGAGTACGCGCGCCGCTGCTTCAGCGAGTACGCCATGCTGCCGGATACCAGCGGGCGATATGCGGCGCTTTACCGGCCGATCCACATGATCGGGCTCGAGCTTGGTGTGTCGGTCGCGAGTGCGGCGCTGCGCGGCGAGCCGACGGGCGCGCCGACCGGCTTCCGCTCGGACGTGGTCGCAACCGCCAAGCGCGCGTTGAAGCAGGGCGAGATGCTGGACGGCGAGGGCGGCTTCTGCGTCTGGGGCAAGCAGGTGCCGGCGCAGCGTTCGCTCGAACTGGGCCTGCTGCCGCTCGGACTTGCCAGTGAAGTCAAGCTCAAGCGCGATATCGCGGAAGGTGAGGGCCTGCGCTGGAGCGACGTCGCCTATGACGAGAACGATCCCGCTGTGAAGGTCCGCCGCGAGATGGAGGCCGCGTTCGCGCGGCCGAACGCGGTCGTGTGACGGGCGAAATCAATCGGGCACGAACGACCCGATGACCGCCAGCACCACCAGGATGCCGCCCAGCACGATCGCCACCCAATTCCAGGCGGTAAATCGGCCGTTCGGATTATGATTGGGCAGCACCTTCGCATTGATCCGGTTCGCCGCCGCTACCGGGGGAAGCATGAAAAGAAACGCGAACTCTGAGACCAGCCAGTAGGGATCGGGCAGCTTCCACAAGACCGTCGTGATGATCCAGCCGATCGCCAGAGGTCCGGCGGCGACGGATTGGCTCACGCCGACGGATTGAGCGTGCTCGCGGATGCGGGAAAAACATTGATAACAGAAGAAGAATGCGAAGAAGCCGCGCCAGAACGGCATGATGTCCGTTTGCTCGCGCTGCCTGATGAGGTTCCAGTTCTTATAGAACCAGTAGAGCTCGTAGATGCCGAGGGTGCAGATCGACATCACGATGAACTTCGGTATCGAGACGGGAAAAAACGGCGGCTGGTCCGGATCGACCGGACCGGTGCCGGTCCGCCCCATGAAGACGTCTCCAAGATGCGATAGAAACGCAGCCATGGTCCCTCTCCCAAAATACCGTCAGAGCGGTGTTTGATCGGATGTCAATCCACGCGCGCCCCGGAACTCTTCACGACCTTGCTCAGCCGCTCCGTGTCGGCCGCGATGACGTCGGCAAACTCCTTGGGAGTGTTGGCGACAATATTCGCACCCAATTTCATCAGGCGCTGCCGGACCTCAGGTTGCGCCAGAGCCTTGGCGAATTCGGCATTCAGCCGCGTGACCACGGCTCCGGGCGTTGCCGCGGGCGCCAGGACTCCAAACCAAACCTTCAGGTCCAGGACCGGCGCGTCGGCCTCCACCGCCGACGGGATGTCCGGGAGCAACGACGAGCGCTGCCGATCCGTCACCATCAGGCCGCGGAGTTTGCCTTCCACGATGAGCGGCGCCATGCTGCCGACCGCGCCGAAGAACAGCCCGATGCGGCTTGACATCAGATCGGGGACAATCTGCGACGATCCGCGATAGGGCGCGTGGATGATGTCGATCTTGAATTCGGACTTCAGCAGTTCGCCGAGCAGGTGAGCACCGCTGCCGACGCCGACGGACGCGTAGGTCAGCGCTTCGGGGTGGGTCCGTGCGTAAGCAACGAGATCAGCCATTGTTGCGATTGGCCCGTCGTGGGGAACGACGAGGACGTGCGGCAGCTCGACAAGCTCGATGACCGGTACGAAGTCCTTCAGCGGATCGTAGGAGAGCCTGCTGTAAAGCGAGGCGTTGATCGCGTGCGTGCCGATGTCGCCGATGAGCACGGTGTACCCATCGCCCGGCGCTTGTTTCACGTATCCGGCGGCGACCTGGCCGCCCCCTCCGGGCCGGTTTTCCACCACGATTGGCTGGCCAACGTTCTCAGCTACCTTCGAAGCCACCAGTCGAGTCATCTGGTCCGTGACGCCGCCAGCCGCGTACGGCAACACGACGGTGATGGCACGACGCGGAAAGTCCTGAGCGCCGGCAATCGCCGAAGCGAACGCGCAGAAAGCCGCCGCCAGCACTCCCACCCCGAAGCTCTTCATGCTTGGCTTCCTCCGCTGCTTTTCTTCTGCGACGCGCCGGTTCGTTGACCTGTTAAATCGTAGACAAAAGTCGGGCTGCAGTCAGGGCTGGAAACCGTCCCTTCGGCACATCAGGAGCCTCGCGTCGCTCCCGACCGGGACGCTGCCGCGACGTCATATTCGTAAAACTCGCTCAGCTTCAGGCCGGTCTTGTCTCCTCCCAGCCGGTGTTGAAGCGCCATTCGGATGTTTCGTTTGATCTGTGCCCATTTGGACGTCAGGTGCATCTCCTTGCCGCGCGCACGTGCCTCAAGCACCGCCTTCCGCGTGCGCGGCAGGCGAAGCCGCTCGTACTGCCGGAGCGCTTCGGTCACGTCGTCCGGATACCGTGAGACCAGTTCGGCAAGCGCATAGCCGTCTTCGATCGCCATGCACGCCCCTTGACCAATATGCGGCAGCATCGCGTGCGCCGCATCGCCCAGCAGCGTCACGCGTCCCTTGCTCCAGCGCTCGAGCGGGTCGCGGTCATAAAGCGCCCATTTATAGTAGCGGTTCGAAGAGCCGAGCAATCGCAGCAGCGGTTCATGCCAGCCCGCAAAGGTCTCCATGACCTCCGACCGCTCGCATTCCTCCGTCCAGGATTCTTGCGTCCAGGCATCGGTCTCGACGTGCGCGACAAAATTGATGAGCGCGCCGCGACGAACCATGAAGTGGATCACGTGGCTGCGGGGTCCCATATACAATGTGAGGTCCGTGCTGATCGTCCCCGGCGGGAACGCATCGAGCGGAACCAATCCGCGCCAGCAAACCGATCCGGTAAATCGTGGTGCATCTCTGCCAAACAGACTCTGCCGCACGGCGGAGCGGATGCCGTCGGCACCGACGATGAGATCGGCGTCGATCTCCGTGCCGTCCGCAAAGAGCGCCCGGGCGGTGCTGCCGCTGGTCTCGACGCCGGTACAGCGCGCATTCAGATGGATTACGTTGCTGGGCAATTGTTGCCGCAAGACCTCGACCAGGTCGGCGCGATGCGCGGACAGGTAAGGCGCACCGAATTCCTTCTGGTAGACGCCCTTGCGGAAGACCTTGGAAAGGATGTCGCCGCTGTCCCAAGCGCGGACAAGCTGGTTGTCGGACTCGAAGCCGATAGCCGCGATGTGTTGATCGAGGCCGAGCGCACGAAAGGCCTTGATGGCATTGGGGGAGAGCGAGACGCCCGCGCCGATCTCGGCGATCTGAGGCGACTGCTCGTAGACACCGACCTCGATACCGCGCCGATGCATCGCGATTGCGGCGGTCAGTCCGCCGATCCCGGCTCCCACGATGGCAACTTTCGGCGTCCTCGGCATCGACGGTTCGTTCTCGTGTTGTGCCGATATCCACCAGCATACGGTCGAACTTGTCAACCGAACACTCGGCGGGCGGCCAGCATGGTCGGTGCGACTTCGCGTCGTGTTCTTGTTGCCCGCTTCGCGTTCAGATCGCGGCGTACGTGCGGCGCAGAATACGCACGATGCGCCGGTTGGCTCGCTATGTCTTCGGCAATCCGGTGATGCGGATCCCCGAGCCCGTCACTTTGTGACGGCGGTTGATGGCGATCAGCACGGAGGTCAGCGCCTCGACGGCGGCGGAGTTGCGGATCGGCCCGGCATAAAGCCCGCGCATGCCGATGTCCGCGATCAAGCCGATCGCAGTCTCGCAGGCGGCCTGATCGTCGCCGCACACCAGCACGTCGCAGTCGATATCGTGGTGGAGATCGGCCAAATGCGGCGCCGAGACGTTCTGGAACGCCGACACCACGCGGGTCTGGCTGCCCACGCGCTGCTGGATGGCGGCGACGGCGGACTGGCCCTCGGGCAACTGCACCACGCTCACCTTCGGCGGCACGAGCGGCACCGTGGCGTCGATCAGAATCTTGCCGGCGATCTGGTCGAGCACTTCGTCGACCGTAGCCTTCTGCACGGCATAAGGCACCGTCAGCATCACGATCTCGGCGGCGGCCGCCGCCTGCCGGTTGTCGTCGCCCGCGATGCTCTTGTCGTCGAGTTTTGCGCTCAGCTCCGCCGCCGCGGTGCGCGCCTTGTCGGGGCTGCGCGAGCCGATCGTCACGGTGTGGCCGGCAGCCGCGAGGCGCAGCGCGAGACCGGAGCCCTGCGCGCCGGTGCCACCCAGCACCGCAATCTTGTAGCGTCGCCGCTCGGTCATTTCGTCCCTGTGATCATCTTCCGGGTGCCGGCGATGCGATGGCTGCCTTGGCAAGCGGGGCCCACTTGGCGATTTCGGCTTCGACGAAGCGGGTGAACTGCTCCGGCGACATCGTCTCGCTCTCGATCGTCTCCTGCTCCAGCTTGCCGCGAACCTTCTCCACGTCGAGCGCCTGATTGATCTCGCGATTGAGCCGGACGACGATCTCGCCCGGCAGCTTCGCCGGGCCGGAAAATGCCCACCACGTGGTGGCCACCAGGTCTGAGTAACCCAATTCCTTCAGCGTGGGGAGGTCTGGCGCTTCCGGGAGCCGCCGCGCGGACGACACCGCCAGCGCCCGCAACTTGCCGGATCGGATGTGCGGGCGCGATGTCGTCCAGGTCATGATGCCCACCTTGACGTGACCGGCGATCAGGTCGGTCACCGCCTGCACCCCACCCTTGTACGGCACATGTTCGAGCGCGAGGTTCTCCTTGCGCGCGAGATATTCGCCGACCATGTGACCGAGCGATCCCACGCCGGGAGATACATATCCGGTGGAGCTTCCGCCCGCTCGAGCGAGCGCAAGGAGGTCGGCGAAAGAGCCCACGCCGAGCGACGCGTGCGCCGTTACGACGATCGGGGAGCCGCCCACATAGGCGATGTGGGTGAAATCCCGCAGCGGATCGAAGCCCGCACTTGTGCTGGTCGCGGGCGCGATCACGTGCGACGGAATCCCGGAAATGACGAAGGTGTATCCGTCGGCATCGGAATGCGCGACCGCGGCCGATCCTACCATTCCGCTCGCGCCCGGCCGGTTCTCCACATAGACGTTCTGCCGCAACGTCTCGGCGAGTTGCTCGCCGAGCAGGCGCGCGATCATGTCGGCGCTGCCGCCGGGCGGCCAGGGCACCACAATGCGCAGCGGCTTGGCCGGCCAGACCTGCGCTTCGGCCGGCAGGCTGAGCGCGCACAGGACGGCTGCGCACAGGACCGCCGCGCGGTTCATTCGAATGCCTCCGCCTTGCGCGTTTCCAGCATCTGCCGCCGCCGTTGATCGTGCCGAAACCACGTGCGCGGACACGGGATTGCACGACGTTCGTTGACTGCAACGAATTTTGTTGCAAACATCCTGCACTGCCTGGGAGCCGTCAAGGAGCAAAAACAATGCGCGTGGTCGATGCGATCGCCCAATGGTTCGAGGTCGCCGGCTTCCGGCACTATTTCGGCTATGCGGGCGGCGCGGTCTGGCCGTTCCTCGATGCCTTGACCGACAAGCCGAAGATCGAAGGCGTGCAGGCCAAGCACGAGTCCCACGCCGTGCATATGGCCGACATCTACCATCGCGTCAGCGGCACCGTGGCGCCGGTCATCGTCTCGAAGGGGCCGGGGCTGCTGAACGCGGTCGGCGCCTGCGCCAGCGCCATGCACGAATCCTCGCCAGTGCTGATCATCGCGGGCGGCTCGACCACGCATTTCCTCGGCAAGGCCGGGATGCAGGAAATTTTCTATCACGGCTTCGAGGACGCGCAGAACATCTTCCGTCCGGTGTGCAAGGGCACCTGGATGCTGGTGCGGCCGGACACCACGATCGAGATTTTCAATTACGCGCTGAAGACCGCGACCTCGGGCCGTCCCGGGCCGGTCTTCGTCGAGATACCGTACGACATCCAGCTTGCGCCGGTGGAGGGTGAGATCGAAGCGCCGGGCGCGCGCTCGCCGCAGCGCAATCGCCCCCGCGCGGACGCGCAGAATGTCGAACGCATCGCCCGCATGATTGCCGAGGCCGAACGGCCGCTGCTGCTCGCCGGCGGCGGCGTGGTGCGCGCGGGCGCGGCCGATGCGCTCAAGGCGGCGGCCGAGAAGCTCGGCATTCCGACCGCCACGACGCTTCCGGCAAAAGGTATGCTGCCGGAAGACCATCCGCTCTCGATCGGCACGCTCGGGCGTTCGGGCTTCGTCTGCGCGGCGCGCGCGAGCCGCGAGGCCGATCTCGTCATCGGCGTCGGCGCGCGCTTCTCCGACAATCACACCGCGAACTGGCGCAAGGGCTCGATCTACGACGTCGAGAAAACTAAGATCGTCCAGGTCGATCTCGACTACCAGGAAGTCGGCCGCAATTTTCCGGTCGAGCTCGGCCTCGTCAGCGATGCCAAGCTGTTTCTGGAAGACCTCACCGCTGCTACGAGCGGCCCCGGCAACAAGCGGCACGCGAGCTGGGTCGAGCGCACGCAAGGCTTCCGGGCCGAGTGGGAAGACGAAATCCGTCCGTTACAGACTGCGACCACCGCGCCGACGCATCCCGCCCGCCTGGTGCACGAAGTTGGCCGCGCCCTGCCGAAGGACGGCCGCGTCTACATCGACATCGGCGACGTCACGCAATATGCCGAAGCCTACATGAAGATCACGTCGCCCGGTGCCTGGCAGATCAGCCCCGGCATGGCCGAGATGGGCTGGGCGTCGTCCGGCATCCCGGGCGCGATCGCGGCCGACGGCCGGCCCGCTGTCACGCTGGTTGGCGACGGCGCCTTCAACATGACCTCGCAGGTGGTCGCGACCGCGGTGGAATACGACCTGCCGGCGATCTGGGTCATCCTCAACAACTACGAACTAGGCATCGAGCGCAAAGGCATGGAGCGCAGCTATTCGCGCTCGCATCCCTGGTGCCACTTCCGCCGCAAGGACACCGGCGAGCGCTACAATCCCGATTACGTTGCGCTCGCGCGCGCCTATGGAGCGGAAGGCGTGCGGATCGAAAACCCCGCCGAACTCGCACCGGCGCTGACGAAGGCTTTCGCGAGCCGCCGGCCCTGGGTGATCGACGTGCCGATCGATCTTTCGGTCGGCAGCTATTTCACCAAGGGCATCGATCGCGCCTATCCGGACAAGTGGGCGAAGTCTTACCCGAGCTACAACCTCCTGCGAAACGCGGACGGGTGACGCAGCCGGCGCATCGGAGACAGCGCGATGGCGATACGCAAGGCCGAAGCAAAAAGCGAAGCAAGGATACACGCCGTCAGCTCCGGCGACGTGATCGAGGAGCTTCGCCGCAACTACGACCGGCTGACCCAATCGCAAAAGCGCATTGCCGAATTCATCGTGGAGCATCCGCAGTCGGTGGCATTCTCGACCGTCGACCAGATGGCGGGGCAGCTCGACGTCAATCCGTCGACGATCGTGCGTTTCACATACCGCCTCGGGTTGAAGGGCTTCCCGGATTTGCAGGAGCGCATGCGGGAACTGGTGCGTGGCCAGCTTTCGCGCACCGGAGACCCGATCGGCGAGCGCCAGGGCAGCAGCGGACGTCTTGCGGGCACGAGTTTCGGGACCTCGCTCAGCCGCGATTGGCAGAACCTGCATCGCACGATCGAGCAGACCGATCGCGACACGTTCGAGCAAGCCATCAAGCTGCTCGCCCGTTCACGCCGGATCTATGTCGTGGCCGGCTTCTCGACCTATCCGGTGGCGCACTATTTCGCGATGATCCTGGACCGCATCCGCACCGAGGTCACGCTGCTGGCGCCGCACGACACGTTTGCCACTATTCGTCTCGCTGAGATCGTGTCCGATGATTGCGTGGTCGCGCTCACGTTTCCGCGCTATGCGTCGGCGACGCATCGCGTTGCCGTCTGGGCCAAGGACCACGGCGCGAAGATCATCACGATCACGGATTCACCGATTTCCGCGGTCGGTCAGATCGCCGACATCGTGCTGCTGGCCGCGTCGGCCGGGACCGGGCTGCAAAACTCGATGGTCGCGCCGATGGCGGTTGCCAACGCCCTGCTCAACGGCGTCGTTGCTGCCAAGGGGCAAAGCGCGCTGGAGCGCTACACCCGCCATGACGGCCTGATGAACCGGTGGGATGCTTTCATGCTGAAATTCGACGGGGCGGTAGACTGATGGCGCAGATGCAGGCCGGCGCGGCAGCCCTCGCCGGAATCCGCGTGCTTGACCTGAGCACGAACCACGCCGCCTACGCGGGGCGGCTGCTGGCGGACCTCGGGGCCGAGGTGGTGCGGATCGAGCCGCCGGCCGGTTCGCCGGTGCGGACACTGACACCGCTCACGCACGCGCCGAACGGCGAGATCTTCAGCTTCGCGCACGCCTTCCTCGATGCCGGCAAGCGCAGCGTCACGCTCGATCTCGATTCAGCCGACGGCCGCGCGCGCTTCGTCGAGCTCGCGGTGCTCAGCGACGTGGTGATCGAGACGCCGGACCGCTCAGGCCTTGCGGATCAGGACATCGCGTTCGACGCCATCCAGGCGCTCAATCCCGGCCTCATCCTGGTGTCGATCTCGCCGTTCGGTCTCGCCGGACCGCGCGCCGGACATACCGCGACCGATCTGACCGTGCTCGCCGCCGGGGGACTGCTGTCGCTCGGCGGCTATCGCGACAGCGAGCCGCTCGCGATCCAGGGCGAACAGGCGGGGCTCGCCTCGGGCATATTCGGCGCCGTCGCGGCGCTCGCGGGGCTCTACGAGCGCACGCGGACCGGCAAGGGCCAATGGATCGACGTCTCCGGGCAGGAGTGCGTCGCGTTCGCGCTCGAAGACGCGGTTGCCGACTGGTCGATCAACGGACGGATAAGGCGCCGCCACGGCGACGGCGCACGCGAGGCCGGCACCGGCGTCTATCCCTGCCGGGACGGCTACATCAGTGTTGTCGCCGGACGGCTCGGCACCGCGCAGGCGTTCGTGGCGCTCACGCAATGGGTTGCGGAGACGGACACCTTGGACGGCGCCGAATTGCTCAAGCCGCACTGGCGAGACTTCAAGTTCCGCCAGTCCGCCGAAGGGATCGCGCGGTTCGCCGGCATCTTCGGAGCCTTCTGCCGAACGCGCAGCAAGCAGGAGCTTTACCGCGAAGGACAGGCCCGTCAGATCGCGATCGCGCCGGTGAACACGATCGCCGACATCGTGCAGGACCCGCAGCTTGCGGCGAACGGTTATTTTGAGCCGCAGTTCGATCCTGTCCTGCAGACGGAGATGACATTTCCCGGGCCACCGTATCGCCTGAGCCGCACCCCGGCGCGCCGCGGCGGCACCGCGCCGCAGCTCGGCGAGCACAACGCCGACATCCTCTCGTCTAAGCCAGACCGGGCGGCGCGGCGAGCCGAAGCCGCCCATGGCGGCCGCATCTGAGGACGCAATGCGGCTCGACGGTCTGCGAATTCTGGATTTCTGCTGGATCGGCGCCGGCGCGTTCGTGACCCGCATCCTGGCTGATCTTGGCGCCGAGGTGATCAAGGTCGAATCGCATGCGCATCCCGACAACCTGCGGCTCTCGCCGCCGCACAAGCCCGGCGCCGCGCCGCTCGAAAGCTCGGGCTATTTCGCCTCGCGCAACACCAGCAAGAAGAGCATCGCACTCAACATGGCGGAGCCGCGGGCGCGCGAGATTGCGCTGCGCCTTGCGCGGCAATGCTCCATCGTCAGCAACAATTTCCGGCCGGGCGTGATGGAGAAATGGGGCCTCGGCTATGCGCAGGTCGCCGCCGTCAACCCGTCGGTGATCTATCTCGCGATGCCGATGCAAGGATCGAGCGGACCGCACCGCGACTACATCGGCTTTGGCTCGACCATCGCGGCGCTGTGCGGGCTTGTCGGCATGGCCGGAAAGCCCGGCCGGCCGCCGATCGGAACCGGAACGCATTATCCCGATCATGTGCCCAATCCGGGCCACGCGCTGGTCGCGGTCCTGGCAGCGGCGTTTCACCGCGCGCGCACCGGCGAGGGGCAGTCGATCGAGCTGGCGCAGATCGAATCGACGGTGAACGTGCTCGGGCCGCAGGTGTTGGCATGGTCGGCGGATGGCGCACTGCCCGAGGTCGACGGCAATCGCCGGCCAGGTGCGGCGCCGCGCGGCGTGTTTCCCTGCCTCGGCGAAGACGCCTGGTGTGCGATCGAGGTCGGCAACGATGCACAATGGCAAGGACTTGCGGCCGCGCTCGGCGCGCCGGAGTGGATGCGCGAGCTTCGGTTCGCGACTGCCGCCGGCCGTGCGCAGAACGAAGATGAGATCGAGCGAAAGCTTGCACAGGAGACAAGGCGCTACCCGGCGCCCGACTTGGTGGAACTGCTGCAACGCCACGGCGTTGCCGCCGCCGCTGTGGCGACGAGCGCCGACGTAACGCAAGACCCGCAGCTTCTTGCGCGAAACTACTGGGGCCATGTTCCGCACCGGGAGATGGGCGAGGTGCTGGTCAACAAGCCACCGTTTTGCACGGTCGGCGAGGAGCGCGGCACGGTCGGCCCGCCGCCGCTGCTCGGCGAGCATACCATCGAGGTGGCGACGACCTTGCTCGGTCTCGACGAGGCCGAATGCCGCCGCCTGATCGACGAAAGGGTGTTCTATTGAACACGATCGAAATTCATACCGCCGCCGGCGTCGCGCAGGTCACCCTCAACCGGCCCGACAAGCTCAACGCCATCAACGACGAGATGCGCGCGGAACTGACCGCCGCGTTCGCGGGCTTCGACGCCGACCCCGCAGTGCGGGCCGTGATCCTGACCGGCGCCGGCAAGGCGTTCTCTGCCGGGGGCGACCTCCAGGCCATCATGATCCCGCCCGAGGCCAACCGCCCGCGCATCGTCGAGCCGCTCGACCGGTTCGCCAAGCCAATCGTCGCTGCGATCAACGGTCTCGCCTATGGCGGCGGGCTGGAAGTCGCGCTCGCCTGCGACGTCCGCATCGCCGCGACCACGGCGCGCTTCGCACTGCCCGAGGTGCGCATCGGCAGCATGCCGGGGAGCGGCGGCACGCAGCGGCTGACGCCGGTGATCGGGCCGACGCTCGCGGCGCGCATGATCCTGACCGGCGAGCCGATCGATGCCGCGCGCGCGCTGGCGGCCGGGCTCGTATCCGAACTATGCGAGCCGGACAAGCTCATCGAGGCCGCACACGCCATCGCCGAGACCATCGCGCGCAATGCGCCGCTCGCCGTTATCGCGGCCAAGCGTGCGCTCCGCCTCGCGGCCGGGATGCACAACGTCGAGCACCTGGATTTCGAGCGCAGGCTGTTCAACGAGCTCGCGCTCACCGAAGACCGCAACGAAGGGCGCGCGGCCTTCCGCGAAAAGCGCGCGCCCGTGTTCAAGGGGAAGTGACATGGCCTGGCGGCGCGCCGCGATAGCCGGAGTGGGAGCGACGCGGCAGGGCAAGCTGCCTGGCGAGACGCCGCTGTCGCTCGCCGCCGAAGCGTTTCGCCTGGCATTGGACGACAGCGGCGTCGCCAAGCGCGATGTCGATGGCCTGCTCACCATGCCGGGCACCACGTCGCCGGAAGGCTCGAAGAACTATCTCAATGTCGGCGAACTCCTCGGCATCGATCCGCGCTTCACCGGCAGCCTGACGATGGGCGGCGCCACGGGTGGTGCGCTCATCCAGATCGCCGCCATGGCGATCGCGACCGGCATGGCGCGTACGGTGGCCTGCATCTTCGCCGACACCGCGCGCACCGGCGGCTCGCGTTTCGCGGCGGCGGCGGGCGGCGACGATTCCTGGGGCGTCTGGGGCATGTTCGGCAACGCCGCCAACAGTGCCATGGGATTCCGCCGCCACATGGCGCTCTACGGCTCGCGCTCCGAGCATCTCGGCTGGATCGCGGTGACCTGCCGCAAGCACGCCTCGATGAATCCCAACGCCGTGATGCGCGATCCGATCACCATCGACGACCACCAGAATTCGCGGCTGATCGTCGACCCATTGCGGTTGCTCGACTGCTGCCTGATCAGCGACGGCGCGGTCTGCGTCATCGTCACCTCGCCCGAGCACGCGCGCGATTGCCGCAAGCGGCCGGTCTCGATCTGGGGCATGGGGCAGGGGCACACCACCGCCAACCTTCGCGCGCGCGAGTGGTGGTATCTGCCGCACCAGCAGGATTGCGTGGCGAATGCCTACCGCATGGCCGGCGTCGCGCCGCGCGACATCAGCGTGGCGCAGCTCTACGACAACTTCACCGTCGCGGTGCTGTTCTGGCTGGAGCACGCCGGCTTCTGCCGGCAGGGCGAGGCCGGCGCCTTTGTCGACGGCGGCACGCGCATCAGCCTTGGCGGCGAATTGCCGATCAACACCGCGGGCGGCAACCTGTCGGAATCCTACATGCAGGGCTGGCTGCACATCGTCGAAGGCGTGAGGCAGTTGCGCGGCGAGTGCGGCGAGCGGCAGGTCAACGACGCCGAGCTTTGCCTCGTGACCGGCCGTGGGATGACGCTCAACACCGCAAGCTGCCTGATCCTCGGACACTGACATGAGCGAAACCCAAGACAAGCCGAAGGCGCCGCCGATCCGACCGACCGTCAACGATGTGAATCGCCCGTTCTGGGACGGCTGCCGGCGCGGTCAGTTGCTGGTACAGCGCTGCGGCCATTGCGGCCATCTGCGCTATCCGGCGTCGATCGTCTGCCCGGAGTGCCTGTCGCGCGACGCCGAATGGACCGCGGTGAGCGGACGCGGCAAGGTCTTTTCGTTCGTGGTGTTTCACCGCGCGTATCACCCGGCCTGGGAAGGCAAGGTGCCGTACAACGTCGCGCTGATCGAGCTGGACGAAGGTCCAACCGTGTTGAGTAACGTGGTCGATGTCGATAACGCGAAGCTCGCCGTCGGCCAGCCGGTCCAGGTTGCATTCGAAAAGCTGGATGACGATCTGGCGATCCCGGTGTTTAAGCTGACGATTTGAGCGTGCGGCGCGGGCCGCGAGTTACCCTCCCCCCGCGAAGCGGTGGGAGGGTCGGCGAGCAAAGCGAAGCCGGGGTGGGGGGGGTGCCACGAACGTACATGCGCCCCACCCCGACCCCTCCCCACCCGTTTCGCGGGGGGAGGGGAGCGAGAGATCGCGCGCGACAGTCAAGATGATTGTCGAGTGCTTGCTAGTCGGTGACGTCCGGCGCGCCGCCCTGCGCGCAGTAGAGACGCAGGCGATCGCGCTGCGCATGAAATTTCATGACCGTGTCGTCGATGGCCTTCCGGCCGTGCCGCGCGTACAGCACCGTCGTTTCGCGATTGGATCCCTCGTCATTCACCGCGAGCACCCACAGTTGCAGGAGAATTTCTGCCTGCTCGGCGTTGAAGTGCTGCTCGAGAAATTCGGTGGTGCAGCCGCAGTTGAAGACGTGACGTTGCAACAGGCCCCGGCACCTGATCTCAAGCTCGTCTTCGTTGGCCCGGGCGGAAGTGACAAAGGCACTCGCCGCCGCGACCACGGCCAAGCCAAAGCAGATTCTCTTCGTTCGGGCCATGAGGTAGGACAGCGCAAGGTGGCTCATGCTTCGCGGCTCTTCGAATTGAAGGGAAATCGGAAATGCGATCAAACGGGTCGCGTCGCTACTGGCCCATGAACCGGCGCTCTAACTCGATCCGGAAATCGTCCCTGAGATCTTTGCGATCGTGCAGGTATTGCGCGACCTGCTGGGACGCCTTGCGTTGGCGGCCTTCCATGATGGAGTCGATCAGGCGACGAAACACCGATCGCAGCGTTGGCATGCCGGCCGGAGCATTCAGGGGAGCGGTGGGGGATTGCGTTGTCATGGCGACCTCTTCTGAAGCAGGTGCGGGTCCCTTGGCGCGCGTCCTTCCCGTCGGCTTGTGTCTTCGACCTTCATGACGAAGGCCGGATGACAAACCCGTAACAGCCACTCGTTATTCATTCTGAATTCTTTTCAGTTCACCGGATTGATCGGGTTGGCCTAGAGCTACCACCTCGCACTTTCACGCTCGTGTGAAGCAGTTCACACAACCGCCAATCGCAGACACGAATTGCAGAGCTGAAATCACGCGCCACAACGCCTGCCGGCTATGGAGCAAGCGCCATGCCAGCGCGCGTACTGCCGCATTCTTTTGCAGGGCGCGGCCGCGAAGTGTTATCCGCGAGGAGCGCCAACGACTTGTGGCATTGGCGTCAGGGTGTGCAGCGTGATGAGAGACGAGTCATTCGGCGCCGTTGCGCGGTATGCGATCAACGGCGGTTGCGCATGAGCGCAATATGCTCACGTCAGAGAAAGGCCAGGTTGTGGTCCCGGTTGTAGCCCCCGTGCGCGCCGCTCCACCGGCGGCGCAAGCGGCGCTGCGCCAAACGATGCGGCCACGCGGTGCGAAGGCGCCGGCCGGTACAATGTCGTGCGCTGCCACGGCTCGTGGCCAAGCGAGCGAATGAGCCGCTCCATCGCTTCGGGGGACATCTCCTGGCCGTGCTTGGCGCCGGCCGCGCGCGTAATGCTCTCGTTCATCAGCGTACCGCCGAGGTCGTTGGCGCCGGCTTGCAGACACGCGGCGGCGCCGTCCGGCCCCATCTTCACCCACGACGTCTGGATGTTCGGGATGAGCGGATGCAGCGCCAGCCGCGCGACCGCATGCATTAGAACGGATTCGCGAAACGTCGGGCCGAAGCGGCTCTGCCCGCGCAATTGCATGGGCGCCTCCATCGGCACGAACGGCAGCGGCACGAATTCGGTGAAGCCGCCGCTGCGCTCCTGCAGCCGGCGGATGTGCAGCAGATGGCGCGCCCAGTGCCGCGGCGCGTCGACGTGGCCGAACATGATGGTCGCGGTGGTGCGCAGCCCGAGGCGGTGCGCGGCCCCGATCACGTCGAGCCATTGCTGCGTCGTGACCTTGTCGGGACAGATCACGGCGCGGACCTCGTCGTCGAGGATTTCGGCGGCCGTCCCAGGCAGCGAGCCGAGCCCGGCGGCTTTCAGCTCGGCGAGAAACTCGGGCACGCGCATGCCGAGCGTGGCGGCGCCCTGCGAGACTTCGAGCGGCGAGAACGCGTGGATGTGCAGCCCCGGCACAGCCTGTTTGATTGCGCGGCAGATCGCCAGATAGGTTTCTCCGGTGTAGCGCGGATGGATGCCGCCCTGCAGGCAGACTTCGGTGGCGCCGCGCTGCCACGCTTCGCGGCAGCGGCCGACGATCTCTTCCAGCGGCAGGTCGTAGGCTGGGCCGCGCAGGCTCTCGTGCGTCTTGCCCTTGGAGAAAGCGCAGAAGCTGCAGCGGTAGAGGCACACATTTGTGTAGTTGATGTTGCGGGTGACGACATAGCTCACCCGGCTGCCCGACGTTTCGGTGCGCAACGTGTCCGCCGCCGCGCAGACCTCGTTGAAAGCTTGCGCCGCGCGCGGCGAACAGTTCGGCCAGATCGCTCTCGCTCAAGTCGCGCCCGGCCATCGCCCGATCGAGGATCGGCGTCAGCAGCCCGGCGCGCGGGCCGATCGCCGGCATCAGCGGCAGCGCCACATCGGCACCGGGCGTCCAGGCTTCGTCACGCGCGAAGTTTTCCGAATCCGACAGACGCAGGACGCGCGCATGCAGTGCGGGCGCGATCCACTTGTGTGGTTGCGCGACGAATTCCGGATAGACCGCGAGGCGCTCGACCAGCACCTTGCCGGTGTCGGCAGTCGCGGCCGCGAGCCGGTCGAGCGCCGGCCACGGCCGCTCGGGATTGACGTGGTCGGGCGTCACCGGCGAAACGCCGCCCCAATCGTTGATGCCGGCGTCGATCAGGCGCGGCAACGCGCCGTTGGCGAGATTGGGAGGCGCCTGGATATTCATCGTGGCGCCGAACAGGACGCGCGCCACCGCGATCGTCCAGAGATGATCATCGAGCGATGGCTCGGGATGTTGCGCCATGCGGGTGCCGGGCTTGGCGCGGAAATTCTGGATGATGATTTCCTGCAGATGGTCGTAGCGCTCGTGCAGGTCGCGCAGCGCCAGCAGCGCCGCGATGCGCTCGCGCCGCGTCTCGCCGATGCCGATCAGGATGCCGGAGGTGAACGGCACACCCGCTTCACCGGCCGCCGCAATCGTCGCGAGCCGCGCGCTTGGCAATTTGTCGGGCGAGCCGAAATGCGGTCCGCCGCGATGTGACAAACGCTCGGCTGCGGTTTCCAGCATCAGACCTTGCGACACCGAAACCGCGCGCAGGCGGACAACATCCTCGACCGGCATGACGCCCGCGTTGAGATGCGGCAGCAGCCCGGTCTCGTCGAACACCAGCTTCGCCATGGCGGCGAGGTACGAAATCGTATTGTCGTGGCCGAGCCGTTCCAGCTCCGTGCGCGCCGCGCGATAGCGCAGCTCCGGCTTGTCGCCGAGCGTGAACAACGCCTCCTTGCATCCCGCCTCTGCGCCGGCCCGCGCAATCGTCAATACGTCGTCGGTCGACAGATAAGCGGCCTCACCCCGGCGCGGCGGGTGCGCGAACGTGCAGTAGTGGCAGCTGTCGCGGCACAGCTTGGTGAGCGGAATGAAGACCTTGCGTGAATAGGACACGCGCGGCCCGTGCCCCCGGTCGCGGATCGCCGCGGCCGCGGTCATCAGCGCGGCGGTGTCCTGGCAATCCGCCAACGTCATCGCTTCGTCGGGCGAGGACGTTTCGCCGGCAACGGCGCGGTCGAGCAGCGTTTTCGCGCGGCTCATATTGTCGCTCTCTCGGGCGCGGCGCCGGCGCTGTCGGCGCGCAGGTCCCAGCGGTCGAGTAAGGCGCGTGCCCGCGTGCGCGATGGCGTCGAGAGGAACAAGGCGAGGTCTTCTGGCGTGTCGATGTCGAGTGCGATGCGCGGGCAGTGAACGATTTGCGGTTCGAGGTCTTGCGCTCGGGCCGCCGCGAGATGCGGAAAGAAGCTGTTGTCGCCAAAGCGCAGCGGAACGGCGTCGGCCGGTGAGCACAGGATCGCGTTCGATCCCATGTCGTCGCGCGCCGGCACGATGGTGAAGCCGCGCGCGGCATCATGCGAAGCGAGCAGCGTGCGGATGTCGTCCGGCTCGACCAGCGGGATGTCGCCCGGCACCGTCAGCAGACCGAGACCTTGCGCCGCAAGCCGGTGCGCAGCGCCGGCGACCGCCGCGGTATGCCCCTCGCATGCGTGGTCGGACGACACGCGCGCGCCGAATTGCGCGGCAAGCGATACGGCAGACGGATCGACCGTCACCACCAGAACCGCGGCGAGTTCGGTGACCGCGGACAGGCTCCGCAGCACGTCGTCCAGCATCGCCAGTGCGAGTTCTTGCCGCTGCGCTGGCGCAAGCGCTGGCGCGAGCCGCTGCTTGACCTGCGCGGTGCCTTTGAACGGCACGACGGCACAGAATTTTACGCCTGTACTCATCGCCACATCACCGTGAGGCGATCCGCTAAGGCCAGCACATCGCGTGCTAACATGTCACGATCCTCGAGCTTCCGCATCAACGTATGCGTGATCGCCGCCGGAATGCCAAGCTCGCGGGCGCATGCGGCATCTGCGTGATCGAGCACGTAGCCGTCGATGAGATCGCCGTAGTGACGAGCGACCGTCGCGGCGCCGGCCGGAAGCCCTAGCTCCGCGAACATCTTCGCGGTCGGCCCTTTCACCGCGCGGCCGCCGATGATCGGCGACACCGCCACCACCGGCGCGGCACAAGCCGAAATGGCTTCGCGCATGCCGGGAACGGCCAGGATCGGATCGATGCTGACGAACGGATTGGACGGGCAGATCACCACGGCGCGCAGCGAGGGGTCGCGCAGCGCCGCAAGCACATCCGGATGCGACATGCGCGTCCTGCGCGCCGTCATAGGCTAGTTCGAGCACGGCCGGCTCGCAGCGCCGCCGCACGAAATAGTCCTGGAAATCGAGCCAGCCTTCGTGGGTGCGCAGGCGCGTGCGCACCCTGTCGTCGGTCATCGGCACGATGCGGCTCGCGATCCCGAGCCGGCGGCAGAAATCCGCCGTGACGGCGGACAGGCTTTCGCCCGCCGCCAGCCGCCGCGTACGCTCGACATGGGTGGCGAGATCGCGGTCGCCGAGTTGGAACCAGGTCTCGCCGCCGAGCGCGCCCAGTGCTGCCATGAAGTGCCACGTCTCGTCGCGCCGGCCCCAGCCGCGTTCGGTGTCGTCGAGACCGGCGAGCACGTACATCAGCGTATCGATGTCGGGCGAGATCGACAGCCCAAGATGCTCGAAGTCGTCGCCCGTGTTGGCGACCACCATGAGTTCGCCGGCGCCCAGCACGCGGCTCAGGCCGAGCGCGAGCTTGGCGCCGCCGACACCGCCGGAGAGCGCCACGACACGGGTTCTTTCCGGCGCCATCAGCGGAACAGGTCCTCGGCGGCGGCGCGGACGAGGCTCGCGGCCGGCGTGGCTTCGCCGGACCACGTCAAGCCGCGCACCAGGACCGCCGGCTGCGCCTCGCTCGACTCGCCCATGAGCAGCGACGCCGCGGCCGCGATCTCGTCGGCGAAACCGGTCTGCGTAACGCGCAGGTCGCGCCCGTAGAGATCGGGACGGCCACGCATGTCGAGAAGTGAGGGTAAGCCGGCAGCGCCAAGCGCGACGCCGACCGTGCCGCGCCGCCAGGCGCGGCCCCAGCTATCGCTGACGATGACGGCGAGCGATCGTTTGAAATGCGCGGACAGGCGGTCGCGCAATTTTGTGGCCGAGGCATCGGGATTCTCCGGCAGCAGCAACACCGGTTCGGCGCCGGCTGCCGGATCAATGTTGGAGCGGTCGACACCGGCATTCGCCATGATGAAGCCGAGCCGATGCTCGACGATCAGCACGCCCGGCCGGTGGCGCACGACGGACGTCGACTCGCGCAGGATGACTTCGACCAGGCGGGGATCCTTGTCGACCTCGCCCGCCAGTTGCTGCGCGCGCTCCGATGGCCGGACGGTCGCGAGATCGACGTAACGCCCTTCGCACTTGGAGACGATCTTCTGCGCGACGACCAGAACGTCGCCGTCGGCCGGCGTCAGCGCGCTCGCCTCGCAGGCCGCGATCAGCACCGCGGCGAGGTCGTCGCCCGGCTGGAGCAGCGGGATATGCGAGATCGGTGTCAGCGTGACGGTCATAGCGGCGGGTGCTCGCCCGCTCAGGCTGCGCGCGTCGGCCGCTCGGAGAAATGCGGCAGCACGTCCTTCGCGAGCTTGAACATGAAGTCCTCGGTGCTCTGGCCCTGCGCCGGGAACGGCCAGATCACCACCTCCTGGATGCCGGCTTCCGCCAGCGCCTTGAGCCGCGTGACGATCTGCGGCGCGGTGCCGACCAGTGCGAGGCTGTCGATGATCCCGCGTGGGATCAGCCGGCGCAACTCCTCCATGATGGGCGGCGACCATTCGTGCGGGGCGTCACGCATGAACGTGCGGAACTCCATCGTCACGTCGCGCGCGAGCGTGTCGGCCATTTCGCTGAGCACCTTGCGGCTGCTCCAGAACGCGAAGCTGACGCCGCGGCGCACGCCCTCCGGAATCGGATCGTCCTCGCGGTCGAGCACCGACACGTAAAGCCAAGCGCACACCTGAATGTTTTTCCAGACGCGGTCGGCGGACTGCAAGCCGGCCAGAATGTGCTCCTTCGCATAGGCAATCCCGGGCGGCGTCGCGAAGCTCCCGATCAGCACGCCGTCGGCGACCTGGCCGGCGAGCTTGAGGATCTGCGGCCCCCGGCTCGCGATATAGAGCGGCGGCGTGACGGTCGGCTGCCAGTCGAGCGAGCCGTCCTTGAACCGCACCACCTCGCCGTCGAGCGTGACCTTCTCGCCGCGCCACAGCCGGCGCATCAGGTCGGTCGCTTCGCGCAGGCCGGCGACCGGCTTGGGGCTGCCGTAACCGGGCAACGTCTCGAAGTGGCTGCCCGATCCCATGATCACGCGAAAGCGGCCCGGCGCCAGTTCGGCGAGGCTCGCGGTCGCCTGCGCAAGCAGCGCGGCGTGCCGCGTGTAGGGATCGATGACGCTGGTTCCTAGCCCGAGCCGCGAGGTGCATTGAGTGGCGGCGCCGAGCCGCGAGAACACCTCGCGCGCCCACTTCTTGTCGTTGTGGAAGAAGGCGTGAAAGCCGAGCAGTTCGGCGAGCTTGACCTGTTCGAGGAAACGCGGGCCCGGTTCTCCGCCGAGCGAGGCGATCGAAAGCTTCATGCCGCGTCTTTCCTGCCCGGAGCCATCATCCCATTCCCTCGACCACGTACAGTCGGCCAGTGGAGGCCAACTCGCGCAGCCGCCGCGCCGCCTGATATTCCTCCGACCGGTGCCAGCGCTCCGCCGCTTCGACGCTGTCGAACTCGACCACAACGATACGCTTGGGAGCGTCGCCTTCCAGCGATACGGCACGGCCGCCGCGTACAACGTAGCGGCCACCCTGCTGGGCAAACGTTTCGGCTGCCAGGGTCTTGTAGCGTTCGTAGACGGCCGGGTCGCTCACGTCGATCTCGGCAATCAGGTACGCGGTCATCGTGATCGTGTCCGGCTGCGAGGAGGACTACCGTGGCATGCGCATGTCGAACGTCCGGCGTGCCATCTTGCGAGGTTCACACTTGCGAAGGGGATGCGGCTTCCTTGTCCATCTCATCGAAAATCTGCGCGGCGATCTGGAAGGCGCCGAAGGCTGCCGGCACGCCCGCATAGATCGCCGAATGCATCAGAATTTCCTTCACTTCATCGCGCGACACCCCGGTGTTGCGGGTGGCGCGGAAGTGCAGCTTCAACTCGTCGAGCTTGCCCATGCCGACGAGCATCGCGATGGTGATCATGCTGCGCGTCTTGTGATCGAGGCCGGGGCGCGACCAGATCTCGCCCCAGGCGTATTCCATCAGGAAGTCCTGGAATTCCGCGTTGAACGGCGTGCGGTTCTTGGCGCCGCGCGCCGCGTGCGCCTGCCCCAGCACCTGCTCGCGGATTTTTTTGCCGCGTTGAATGCGATCCTCGCCCATGCGATCTCCCCGGTGATGTCATTGATCTAGCGGAGAAATGCGCTGCTGACCAGCGCGAGACGCAAGGGCAAGGCATGCGCGCGGACGGGCCTGAATGACGCAGGTGCGAGCCGCCTAGAGGTGCCGCCGCATGAAGGCGCCCGCGCTGGCGAGCGCCTGGCGGCCGGCCGTGAGTTGCGCGTTCCACATCGGCCAAGCGTGGATCATGTGCGGCCAGATCTCCAAGGTCACCGCGACCTCGGCGGCGCCGCCGGCGGCGGCAAAGCGCGTCGAGTCCGCGAGCAAAGTCTCGGACGATCCGACCTGGATCAACGTCGGCGGCAGGCCGCGCAAGTCAGCGAAGAGCGGCGAGACGCGCGGGTCCTTGCGGTCAAATCCGGCGGACAGGTAGGCGCTGGCGAGTTCCTCGAGATAGCCCTTGTGGATGAGCGGATCGACGGCGTCCTTGGTGGTGAGCGTGTCGCCGGACATCGTGAGGTCGGTCCAGGGCGAGGCGAGCCAGGCGCAGCCGGGCAATGCTTCGCCGGCATCGCGCAGGCGGCTGATCAGCGCGATCGTCAGGCCGCCGCCCGCGCTGTCGCCGGCGACGGCGATGTGCGCGGCGGCAATTCCCTGCTTGCGCAGACAGCGCCACGCCGTCGTGGCGTCATCGAGCGCCGCCGGAAAGGGATGCTCGGGTGCCAAGCGATAGCCGACCGCCAGCGTCCGCACTCCGGCGGCGCGGCCGGCCTCGGTCACCATGCGGCGATGGCTCAGGATCGAACCCGAGCAGTAGCCGCCGCCGTGGAAGAACATCAGCACCCGCGTGGTGTCGCTGCCGGGCGCGGTGGACCATTCGCCCGGCACGCCGTCGAGATCGGCGGCTTCGAGCTTGATGTCGCCCGCCACGGGTGAAACCGAGCCGACCTCGTCGATCCGCGCGCGGCGCTCGGCCCATCCGACCGGCCGCGGCTTCGACGTTAGCAGCGTGCGAATTGCATCGATCTCGCTTTGGGCCATGCGTCACATCTGTTTCCGAGTGCAGCGTGCGCTCCCCTCCCCCCGCCATAAGCGCGTTTACGCGCGTCTTCGACGCGCTATGGCGGTGGGGAGGGGTCGGGGGTGGGGGGCTTTGTTAGACTAGGCATTAGGATTTGTAGATCGCGATGATGACTTGTTGCAGAGCAAGGAAATGCCCCCCACCCCGGCGCCTTCGGCGCCGACCCTCCCCACCGCTCGCTGCGCTCGTGGGGGGAGGGTAGCCGCGGCACGATTATCGCACGGAACTGGATTTCCGCTTGCGCGGGAATGAGCGGGGAGAGCGGCGATGCGAATGAGACATCCGCTAAGGCCGGTCCTTGCGCGAGACATCGGTGCCGAGGAATTCGTCGAGGTAGATGTTGCCCTGGTACTTCAACTCGTCCTGGATGCCGATCTGCGACGTGTAATAGGCCTCCGCCACCCACCACTTGATCACCCCGAAGGCGAAGTCGCAGGCCTCCTGCGGATTGCGTTCGTTGCGTGAAATCCGATCCATCAGCTTCGCGCGCTCGGCGGGCGACGCCGCCAGCAAGGACTTGCCGAGCATCTGCGTCGCGATTTCGTCGATCTCCGCGAGATCGTCCTTCCAGCTCTGTCGCCAGAGCGGGTCGATGCTCTCGGCGAGATGCGCGTCGATGAACTCCGCGCATTTCGCCGCGCGTGCGCCGCCCGATTGCGCGTCCTGTGGAATGATCAGCTCGGCAAGCTCGTCGAGCAGCGCGAGTTCCTGCGCGGTGAAGAATTTCCCGGCTTTGAGCACGACGGTCTGCGCCGCCGCGCGCTTCACCTGCGCGAGTGCGGCGTCGGGAACGACGGCGGCTGCCGCGGCGGCGCCGGCCGCGAGCATCGCCCGCCGTCGCGTGAGCGTTTTGCCGCTCATGTCTGGGTCCACCGCATCACAGGTCGCCCCGCTTGAGCTCGCCGGCGAGATAATCGCAACTGCGCCAGCACAGCGCCATGATGGTCCAGGTCGGATTCTGGCAGGCGGCCGAGACGAAGCCCGCGCCGTCGACCACGAACAGGTTCTTCACCTCGTGCGCCTGCTGGAACGGATTGAGCACGGAGGTCTTGGGATCATTGCCCATGCGCGCGGTGCCGAGTTCGTGCACGGATGATCCCTCGGTGAGCGGATCGCGATCCACGCGCGTGATCTCGAAGCCGGACGCTTCGAAGGCCTCCTGCATGCTCGTCACCATATCGGCGCACATCTTCTTCTCGTTGTCGCCGTACCGGTAGTTGAAGCGCAGCACCGGGATGCCGTGCTTGTCCTTGACGCCGGGATCGAGCTCGACGCGGCTCTCGTAGCGCGGCAGCACCTCGCCCAGACCGTACATGTAGAGAAACGCGCCGGCGTGATCGCGCACCTTCTTCTTGTAGGCCTGCCCGTAGCCGGGAAGCTTCATCGCATCTTCCGGGAACATCTCCTGGCCGCTCGATCCTTCGAGGCCGTAGCCGCGGATGAAGTCCTTGCCCTTCGACTTGTCATCGAGGTTGCGGAAGCGTGGAACGTAGAAGCCGCCGGGGCGGCCATCCTCGTTGCTGCGCTTGCCGCCGACGCGGTCCTTGTAGATGCCATGCACGCGCGGGCCGAGCACGTGCTCGCACAGGTTCCGCCCGAGATGGCCGGAGTAGTTGGCGAGCCCATTGGGGTGCTGGCGCGATTTCGACAGCAGCATGATGCGGGTGGATTCGAGCGTGGAGGCGGCGAGCACCACGACCTTGGCCTTCGCCTCGTAGGATTTGCGCGTCGCGGTGTCGAGGAAGGCGACGCCCTTGGCCTTGCCGGTGTTCGCATCCATCAGCACTTTGTGCACGGTCGCGTTGGTGCGCACCGCGAGGTGTCCGGTGTCCCAGGCCGGATAGATCAGCCCGGTCGGCGAATCGAATGCCGCATGGATGTCGCAGCCGCCGACCCGCCGGTAGCAGGCGCCACGGCCGAAGCAGCGCGAACGATATTTGTTGTGCGCGAGCCCCTCGGTGGTGACGCCGAGCCGGAACGGCGTGACCACCCAGCCCTTCTTGTCGCCCAGCACGCCGCGCATATGCACTTCGGCCGGGTTGAGCTTGATCGGGCGCTGGTAGATCGAGTCCGGCAGCCACGGGAGATTTTCAGTCACGCCCGAAATGCCGAGATAGCGGTCGACCTTGTCGTAGTACGGCGACACGTCGGCGTACGAGATCGGCCAGTCGTCGCCGTAGCCGTCGCGGCTTGCTGCCTTGAAGTCATAGTCGGAGAGCCGCAGCGCCAGCCGCCCCCACACATTGGTCTTGCCGCCGAGCGCGCGCGAGCGCACCCAGGAGAAGTTGGTGCCGGTGTAGGGATGGTCCTTTTCGTTGACGAAGAACTTCTTGGTGTAGTCCGGTCCTTCGCCGAGTTGCTGCCAGCTCACCACGTTGGTGTACCGGCCAAGGTTCTGCGCGTAAGGCGGCTTGAGCCGCTTGTAGTCGAGCTCGTTGAGCACATAGGTGTCGGGCGGAAGCTTGCCGCGGCGCGGATGGTGGTAGGGCCACTCGGTCGAGCGGACCTCCTCCTCGAAGTCGACCTGGACGCCCGCTTCCAGCATCAGCACGTCGAGGCCGTGGCCGGTCAGCACATGCGCCGCCATGCCGCCGGCCGCGCCCGAGCCCACCACCAGCACGTCATAGGTCTTGGTGAGATCGACGGCGTCCGGCGCGGGCAGCGTTACGGTCGGCAGACCCAGCGGCGACATCGGGCGCGCACCATCCATTGAGCCGAATCAGGCCACCGACTCAGCACCATCGCGGCGCGCCTGCCAAGTGACAGATCGAAACAGGCCTAACGGCGGGGGAACGCCGCGCCACCGGTCAGGTGCGTGGCGATATTGTCATTTTGCCTTGAGGCCGACGCTCTCGACCACTTTCGCGATCGAGTTGACCTCCTGCGCGATCATTTTCGCGAATAGCTCCGGACCCTCGCCCACCGGCTCCATTCCAAGTGGCGCCAGGGTGGACTTCATTTCGGGATCCTTCATGATCGCGCTGGCCTCGGCCGCGATCTTGCGGACGATAGGGTCCGGCGTGTCGGTGCGGCCGTAGACGCCGATGACGCTGACCATGTCGAATCCCGGAATGATATCGGCCAGCGGCGGAAGCTCGGGCAACAGCGGCGAATGGCCCAGTCCGTTGTTGGCCAGCAGCCTGATCTTGCCGCCTTCGACGCCGGCCTTGAGATTGGGATAGGACGCCCACAGCACCTGCACGTGATTGCCGAGCAGTGCCGGCACCGCCTGGCTGGTCCCCCGGTAGGGCACATGCGTGATGTTGAGATGCAGTGCCGACTTCATCGCCTCCATGGTCAATTGATGCGTGCTGCCGATTCCCGCCGAGCCGTAGTTGAGCTCGCCGGGATGAGCCATTGCATAGTCGATGAATTGCTGCAGCGTCCTGATCGGCGTGTCCGCGCTCACCGCGAGAAACAGCGGTGTACGCGCCAGCGCAGCGATCGGCACGAAATCCTTCTGCGGATTGTAGGAGAGCTGGCTGACGAACAGTGGGCTGACGGAAAGAAGGGTCGTGTCGACGACAAGCAACGTATAGCCGTCCGCTGGCGCAGCGGTTATGACGCTGGCCGCGACGCTGCCGTTGCCGCCCGCCCGGTTCTCCACCACGACGCTCTGGCCGACACGATTCTGGAGCTTTAGGGCGAGCAGCCGCGCGGTCGTGTCCGGCACGCCGCCCGGCGCATAGGGCACGACCAGCTTGATGGGTTGGTTGGGATAGGGCGACTGGGCAAGGGCCTGCCACGGTACGCATGAGCCCGTGATCAGAATTGACAGCAAGGTTCGGCGCGGGATCGGGTTCATTGGATCCTCAAGGGCAGGCTTTGCAGCCGCAACTCGCCGACCGAGCCGCCGTAGATCGGCACGAAGTCCGGATCGGCAAGCCGAGCGTTCGGAAAGCGTGCGAGCAGCCGGCGGATCGCGATCGTGATGGTGGTGCGGCCGAGAATGTTGCCGACGCAATGGTGCGGGCCGACAGCGAATGAGAGTATCCGCTTCGGCTTGCGATGAATGTCGAAGCGGAGCGGATCGGGGAATACGGTCGGATCGTAGTTGGCCGCAAGCGGCGATGGGCGCACGATCATGCCCTTTCGGATTGCCGTGCCGCCGACTTCGGTGTCGCGCGTCGCGATGCGCGCGAAGGTGAAGTAGCCGTTGCTGGCGATCCGCAGGCATTCCTCGATGGCGTCTGGGATTAGCCCGGGGTCACGTATCAGTTGCGCAAGCTGATCGGTGTGGGTGTAGAGGGTATAAAGTGCGCCGCCGGCCGAGCGGCTGGTCGCGGCAATTGCGCCAAACAGCCCGAAGATCATGCCGAACAGCTCCTGGTCACTCAGCTTGTCATCCTGGTCTCGCGCATGAACGAGATCGTTCAGGAAGTCGGAGCGAAGACCCGCACGACGCTCGGCGATGACCTCGTGAACGAGATCGGCCGCGCGCTTGGTCGCGCGCTGGCATTCGGGCGGATACGGTTGCCCAGGCTTGAGCGTCGTGGCAAGCGGCAACATGTCCTGATAGTCGAGCAGGATTTGCCGCCGCTCCTCATTCAAGCCCATCATGGTGGTCACCAGCGCGCCGATGACGAGCTTGGCGCCATACTGCGTCATCGCATCGAAGGCAGATCCCTGCCGCTCGATATCGTCGAGCATCGCTTCGACCATGTCGGTGATGCTCGATTCCATCTGCGCCATGCGGCGTGAGGAGAATGCCGGTAACAGCAGCCGGCGAAGCCGCGCGTGCTGCTCGCCGTCCATCTGGGTGAGGAACGAGAAACCCATGAACTTGTCGTACTGCTCGTAACCGGGCCCTTTCGGCAGTTGTGACGCAAACCGTTCGGCGTCCGAAAATACCTCATGGACGTCGGCATAGCGCCCGACGATCACCTGGGGCGGTCCATCGCCGAGAACATAGAACGGCGGCTGCCGCGCCCAGCCGGCGACGAGACGGTGCGCGTTCTGCCTGAACTCCTTGCTGCCAAAGTCGAGCGCGACGACCTTGCCGGCTTCCGGTATGTCGAAGAAGTCCTCGCGCCCCATCCCCATGCAGATCTCCCAACCACAGATGCCGAAATCGTACGGTCCAAACCGACGCCGTGGAAGGGGGCGGGCTCCATTTCCGGGAGCATTGAGCGAAGCCGACCGCGGTCAGGCTCTCAGACGAGAGGTGACGGCAAGGTCTTGCGGCGACTTGAAGGTCAGCGCGTCGTAGCGCGTCTTCGCTTGCGCTGCCGTCACTCATCCAGCCGCGCGAAGTAGCGCGTCTGTTCGTCCGGGTCGGTGACGTTCAGCTTGTCCAGAATCTGCTTGAGCGCGCTGTCGGCATCGGCCGACTTGAGCGTCGCAACCACGATCGCCTTCGGACCTTGGATGCGGTACACGCGCCAGACCGGAATACGCTGCTGGGAGGCCGAAGTACGCTGCTGCGACATCATGCGAGACCTGCGAACGGATATGGGAAGCCCCGGCAACGCGGTACGCGCCGGGGCTTCCTCTTTTGTCACGCGACCGTCGGGGGGCTGGGGATCGGGAGCGCGCGACACTTGACGCGTAGGTAGACGGCGCCTGCGCGATTTCCAAATTAATGTTTGGTCATTGACCATTACGGTTTGGTCATTCGCAAACCGGCGGCAATATGATTCCGGATTTGCTTTTGACGCAGAGAGAAAATTGCGAGCAAAGCGCGTTCCGGCGACGCTTTGATTTCTCGGCGCGTCGTTTCGTCGCGCCGGCGGCGTGGCGCACGCGTGCGGACCGTGCTCAAACGTATTTCATTTTGAGTATGTCGACATTGCTGCCGCACAGGTGGTGGGCTCCCTCTCCCCTCGTGGGAGAGGGTTGGGGTGAGGGGGTCTCTTCGTAACATGGCTCTTTGCGAAGCGACCCCCTCACCCGGCGCTTCGCGCCGACCTCTCTCACGAGGGGAGAGGTGACGGAGTTTGCGGCACGCGTGCCGCCCCTTCGTCAATTCCGCGAATGTTGAGAATGCGCTACCGGCAGCCGGATTGCGCTGGTGCGCCCGGGCGGCAGCGGCGTCACCGGCGGGTTCAGGCAATCGAGCAGACGCGGCGCGAAGTAGGGCAGGAAGCCCTCGTCCACGATGCGCTTCGTCACCGCCGCTCGCTTGGCGGGATCGCTCAGGTACTCGACGACGAAGACGCGGCGGCCGATGTCGCGCGCCATCCGCAACTGCCGCAGCGAAAACAGAATGTCCTCCGGCTTGTTGGGCGCTTCCGGCCGGTCGGCGCCGTAGAACAGGTCCTCCTTGGCGACGCCGTCGATGCCGTCCAGCACCTGCGGATCGTCGAGCAGTTCTTCGGCGTTCTGCATCACCACGAGGAAATCGGGATTGCGCTTGCGCGCGTAGTCCGAAATCCGCCGCAGGAAGCTCGCCATGTCGGCCTGCGCGGAAGGGCGCGATTGCTCCCAGGAGGCGAAGGCGTCGGCGCGGTCGAAGTAAACGCCGTCGAAGCCCTGCGCCATGATGACATCGAGGTAGCTTTCCGGCGAGCCGAAGATCAGCGCCTGCCACTCCGGGTGCCAGAACTGCACGGCGTAGTTGCCGTCCCAGTCCGGGTTCGGTGCGCCCAGCCACGACGGCTTCTTGGCGCGCTCATACCATTCCGGCCGCCAGTAGTCGCGGTAGCGTTCGGCTTCGCCGAGCGAGAGATAGGCGAGGAGGACGCGCGCGCTGCCATCTGGGCGGCGCTTCATGCGCGTGACTTCCTCGGGCGTGCGGTTGCGGATGAAGCGGCGGTTGGCCGACACGCCGTTGTCGACCACCATCAGGTCGTGCGGTGCCGCGACCACATCGCCGATATCGAACGAGCTCAGCCAGTAGCCCCAGTTGCGCACCGAGCGAAGGCGCTGCGCGCGCCGGTCTGGGGCGGTGTCGGGCTGTTGGGTGGAGAGGGCTGGCGGGGCCGCGGGCTGCGCGACCGCCGTGTCTGACAACGGAGCGTTCGCGCCGAAGGCCACCGTCACGATGGCGGCGAGCGCGAACAGGTGCCGCGTTCTGCGCCACAAGCCGGCGCGCGCTCCGCGTTGCATTCCGGCGCATGCCGAGTTGCTGCTTTTCCACAAACCGGCGACGGGAAGGGAACGGGCTCTATTCATTGCACCTGCAATCGCGCCCGATCGGGGCCGGCCGGCGGCGACGGATGCGTCATCCTGCACATAGTGCTTGCGTCGCGACCGCGCCAACGGGAACCGTTCGCTGGCCACGGCTCTTCAACGGATTTTGAGCGGGGGATGTTCCGATATTCTGGTGCCCCTGGCCGGAATCGAACCAGCACGGTGTTGCCACCACCAGATTTTGAGTCTGGCGCGTCTACCAATTCCGCCACAGGGGCAGGCGGCGGGATCATAGCGGCGGCCGGTCGAGGGTCAACGCCCTTACCATTGCCGTCTTTGCTGCCTTATATGGCGGCAGCAGGACCGGAATGGCGAGCGATATCAATGTCCCAGCTCACCCTGTCCCAACAGACCTTCAGTCTCGCCCGCAGCCGCCCTCTGGTGGCCGCGGCAGCCGCCATCGCGGCGGTCGGCGCCGCCGCCATCCTGGGCGCCTGGTTCTTCCAGTTCGGCCTCGGGCTCAAGCCGTGCCCGCTCTGCCTCGAGCAGCGCTACGCCTACTACTTCGCCATCCCGCTCGCCGTCATGGTGATCCTGGGCGACCAGGTCGGCGCGCAACGCAAGGTGCTGATCGCGGCGCTCGTGGTGATCGGCGCCCTGATGGTGTGGAACACTTATCTCGGCGTCTACCATGCCGGCATCGAGTGGAAGTGGTGGCAGGGCCCGACCGATTGCTCGGGCGCGCTCGACAATCTCGGCTCGGCCGGCAGCCTCGCGAAGACCTTGCAGACCATGAGCGTCGTGCGCTGCGACGAGGCGGCCTGGCGCTTCCTCGGCCTCTCGCTCGCGGGCTACAACGCGCTGATCTCGCTGACGCTCGCCGCCATCGCGCTGTGGGGCGTGGTGATGGACCGGCGCGCCCATCCGGAACGGCACGCCAGCATCGGTGATGATTTCGTTGACAGGTCAAATGTCGCTCGGTCGATTGGCGATGGCGTGCCGCGAGCAATCCCGCGAAGCGCTGGGAGGGTCGGCGAGCGAAGACTGGGTTGCTTCGCCGACTCCGCCGCGTCGCAGATGACGCGTATGCGCTCCACGGCCGAAATCATAGCGCGCTAATCCAGCCTGATATTCGCCGCGCGGATCACCGCGCCCCAGCGCGCGGTCTCCTCGGCGATGAACGCCCTGATCTCGTCCGGTGTGCCGCCGACCGGCGTCATGTTCATGCCGCGCAGTTGCTCGGCGATCTCCGGCGTCCTGAGCAGCGCGTTGAGCGCCCGGTTGAGCTGACCCGTGATGGCAGCCGGCGTCTTCGGCGGCGCCATCAACGCATTCCAGGTGTTGGAGCGGAAGCCCCTCACGCCGGCTTCCTCCATGGTCGGGACCTCCGGCACCGATGCGACGCGCGCATCGGTCGTGACCGCGAGCATCTTGGCTTTCTTCGGCCTGATACTGCTCGCGCACCGAATCGAGCTGGAAGAACAGCGCGTCGAGATGCCCGGCGATGAGGTCGTTCACCGCCTGCGCGGTGCCGCGATAGGGAACATGGGTGAGCGTCGTGGCGGTCATGCGTGCGAACAGTTCGCCGGTGAGATGCGGCGTGGTGCCGATGCCTTGCGAGCCGAAATTGACCTTGCCGGGATTTGCTTTCGCGTAGGCGATGAATTCCTGCACGGAATTCGCCGGAAAGTCCGGCCGGACCACCAGCGTGTTCGGGATCAGGCTCATGATCGCGAGCGGCTCGAACGCCGCCGGATCGAAATTGAGCTTCTTGTACATGAGCACGTTGGTGGTGAGCGGCGCCGGCTGCGCGGCGAGCAGCGTGTAACCGTCAGGCTCGGCGTGCGCGACCGCCTCCGAGCCGGCATTGCCCCCGGCGCCCGGGCGGTTCTCCACCACGAACGGCTGCCCCCACAGCTTGGTCAGCCGGTCGGCCAGCACGCGCGCGACGATGTCGACGCCGCCGCCCGGCGGGGCGGAGACGATGATCCTGACGGCGCGGCCGGGATAGCCGGTGGCGGGGTCCGGCTGCGCGGCGGCCTGCGAGGCCCCGACAATGACGGCCACGGCCACGGCCAAAAATTTCAGCATCCGAACCGTCCCCGGGGGTGCAAATCGGCAACGGGCAAGCGTAATCTGGTCGCAACCAATTGTCCTGCCGCGGCGTCAACCGGCCGCAGCGACGGAGGAAACCATGAAGATCGTGCAGACCGACGAAATCCCGCTCAAGCGCGCGCTCGAACATCGCGGCGGCATCTTTCACGGCCGCGTCGTGGTGGAAGGCACGCCCGGCGCGCTCGACAACTTCCAGATTTCGTACGGCCAGATGGGCGGCGATTTCAACTCGCCGCGCCACCGGCACAATTTCGAGCAGATCAGGTACCAGCTCGAAGGCGTGCTCGACTACGGCCGCGACGGCAAGCTGGTGCAGGGCATGGTCGGCTACTTCCCGGAGGGCGTCTATTACGGCCCGCAGAGCCAGGATCCCAGCATCAACTGCAAGACCATCGTGCTGCAGTTCGGCGGCGCGTCGGGCTCGGGCTATCTCTCGCAGGCCGAGGTGAAGGCCGGCATGGAAGAGCTCAAGTCCGAGGGCGAGTTCAAGGACGGCGTGTTCCGCCGCCGCGCCGACGTCGAGGGCAAGCGCAATCTCGACGGCTATCAGGCGATCTGGGAGCACGTGAACGACCGGCCGATGGTCTATCCCAAGGCACGCTATCCGCAGCCGATCTTCATGGATCCCGCGACCTACGACTGGGTGCCGGTCGAAGGCCAGCCGGGCGTTGCTGAGAAGCTGCTCGGCGTATTCACCGAGCGGCGCAGCGAAGTGGGGCAGTTGCGGATCGAGGCGGGCGCCTCCTACACGGCGCGGGGCAAGGGCATCTACCTGGTGGTGCGCGGCGCGGGCTCAGTTGGCGGCGAGACGATGCGCGATCTCACCACGGTCCATCTCGATGCCGGCGAGACGGCGGTGTTCTCGGCGCGTGAGACCACCGAACTCTTGCACTTCGGTCTGCCCAATCTCGCGGGCGTGCGCATGCCCGAGCACGACCGGATACCGGCCGAGGCGGCGGAGTAGATTTGCCGTAGCGAGGGCGTGGGCGCCGCGCCCTTCGGTACGGCGCGCGCCGAATGCGTGACCCTGCGAAATCTATTCGATCACCTCGTCGGCGCGCACCAGCACGCTCGCGGGGACTTCGAGACCGAGCGCCTTGGCGGTCTTGAGGTTGATCACCGTTTGGTACCTGGTCGGCGCCTGCACCGGTAGGTCGGCCGGCTTCTCGCCCTTCAGGATGCGGTCGACGTAGCCGGCGGCAAGCCCATACTGGTCGATGTAATCCGGCGCATAGGAGATCAGGCCGCCGCCGGTGACGAAGTAGCGGGAGGCATAGACCGCCGGCAATCGGTGCCGGGCCGCCAGTGCAATGATCGAGTTCGCGATGACGCGTCACTAACGGGCTCGCCGTCGCGATCAGGCCGCCGTCCGCGGAGCGCGCGAATGCCGTGACGCTACGCTCTATTTCGGGTGCGTCACGTACGTCGACCGGGGTCAATTCCACCCCCAACGACGGCGCCACGGCTTGCACGGCGGCGAACTGCCCGATCCCGGATGCGATGGTCGGATCCCGCAGGACCGCTGCTCGCGTCGTGTGGGGCGCAATCTGCTTGAGCAATTCCAGCCATTTTCCGCTCATGCCATATTCGAAAAGCGTGAACCCGGTCGCGTTGCCGCCCGGGCGCGCCAGGTTCGTGACGAAACCGGCGCCGACCGGATCGATGACAAGCACGAATACAATCGGCACGGTGCGGGTCGCATGCAGCAGCGGCGCCACCGTCGTCGTGCCAGTCCCAGCCAGGATGACGTCCGGCGCGAGCGCGGCGAGTTCCGCGGCGTGTCGGCGAATGTCATCGGCATTGGTCGTGGCCCAGCGTGTGTCGATCCGCACGTTGCGGCCGTCGGTCCAACCCAAAAGCGCCAGCCCCTGCTGGAACGCCGCCATGCGGGCCTGATATTCCGGATCGTCCGCTGCCGCGGCCATGAGCACGCCGATGCGCCGCACGCGCTCGCCCTGCTGCGCGCGCGGCGGCCGAGCGGCCAGATGGATGCTCCGCCGAGGAGGGTTATGAACTCACGCCGCCGCATGTCAGCTCTCAGCCGAATTGAAGCTCGACATGAACGATAGCATGCGCGCCGGACCCGGTCGGCGTGTTATTTCAGCGCGCCGCCGCAGCGTGGTGTTGGCATCTTGTTCGCCTCTCGATTCAGATCGCGCTCGCCGCGATATTGACGAGCAGCGCCAAGAGCGATGCGTTGAAGAAGAACGACACGATCGAATGCGCCGTCACGGCGTGGCGGATCTCGCGCGACACCACCTCGACGTCGGAAACCTGCGCGGTCGTTCCGATGACGAACGAGAAATAGACGAAGTCCCAATAGTCCGGCGCCTCCTTGCCGGGAAAGTCGAGCCCGCCGGCCTTGCCGCCCGAGCCGTAGAATTCGTGCGCGTAATGCAGCGCGAAGATGGTGTGGATCAACGACCACGACAGCACGATGGTGACGGTCGCCAGGAGCAATTGCAGCGCCGTGCGGGCGGTGCCCAGGCTGGTGCCGAGTTCCGCGACGATCGCCCCGATGCTCGCGAGCGCGGCCGCGACCGTCAGCACGAGGATGACGACGCTGCCCTCGTCCTCGGCTGCGGCGTGGCGGCGGATGTCGCCCGCCGAAGTGCGCGCAAACCGCACGTACAGCAGCAGCAGATAAAGCATGACACCGGCGTTCCAGCCGCCGAGCAGGCGGCGCGATAGTGGGATGCCGTCTGGCAGCAGCACGATCAGCGCGATGCCGAGCGCCGCCGACGCCATGAGGCGCGGCCGCGCATGCAGGACGCGGAGCGGATAGGCCAGCCTCGATCGGACGCTGTTGTCGTTGTTCATGGCGCGATGATTGATGACACAATGACTGACGGCACGACGATTGACGGGGCGACGATTGACGGGACGACGACGAAAGCTCCGACAGCCGCGCGGGTTCCGTTCGCCGGCCAGGCCACGCCACTGTGCGCCGTTTGCCGCCCCGGTCAAAGCCTGCTCGCGCCCGGGCGGTCGGCACCGCGGCGCCCTGTAGCGGACTTTCTGGACATGCGAGAGTGAATCGCAAACGCGATTCGCCCGGAACCGGCCGTAACTCGATGCCCGCCGCTGCACCGTCCCGCAATCCGCGACCGCAGCCAGCCGCGGCGCCGCCGCGGCGCGGATTGCGGCGGTTCCTCTGGGCGCTGGCGATCGTCGTCGTTCTCATCCTGTTGCTGCCGTACCTGCTCACGGTGCTCTACCGGTTCGTCAATCCGGTCTCGACCTTGATGCTTGCGCGCTGGGTCAAGGGAGCCCGCGTCGAACGCACCTTCGTGCCGATCGACCGCATGGCGCCGGCGCTGCCCGCGACCGTCATCGCCTCGGAGGACGGTCGCTTCTGCAGCCATCGCGGCGTCGATTTCCGGGAATTGCGCGAACGGATCGACGCCGCCGACGACCTCAGCGAGGCCAAGGGCGTCTCGACCATCACCCAGCAGGTGGCGAAGAATCTGTTCCTCTGGCCGGGGCGCAGCTTCATCCGCAAGGCGCTGGAGTTTCCGCTCGCGCTGTGGATCGACGTCGTGCTGCCGAAATGGCGGATCCTGGAAATCTACCTCAACATCGCCGAGTGGGGTCCGCGCGGCGAGTTCGGCGCCGAGGCGGGGAGCCGCTACGCCTTCAACAAGCCGGTGCGGTCGATCACGCCGCGCGAGGCGGCGCTGCTCGCCGCGGTCCTGCCCAATCCGCGCCGGCGCAGCGCGCGGCAGCCGGGCCCGGCGGTGCGGCGGCTCGCCGGCATCTACGAGACGCGCGGCACCGCCCAGGCCAATCTCGCCGGCTGCGCCAGGCCGCGCCGCTGATCGGTCGTTGCGGGCTCTGGCATTCCCGCAAGGCTTATTCTATAAGCCCGGCTTCCGTTCCGGACATTGCGGCGCCCGGCGCCAAAAGATCAGGAGTTTCAAATGGCTGTCCCGAAACGCAAAACCTCGCCGTCGCGCCGCGGGATGCGCCGTTCCGCCGATGCGCTGAAGAAGCCGGCCTATGTCGAGGACAAGGATTCGGGCGAACTGCGCCGGCCGCACCACGTCGATCTCAAGAGCGGCATGTATCGCGGCCGGCAGATCCTCAAGCCGCGCAAAGAGGCCTGACGGCGTCTTCGCGCGGCCCTACGGCGGCCGGGATCAGCCGCCGGTATCGGCCTTGAAGCCCGCGCCCTCGATGCCGGCGATCGCACACAACTCGTCGTTGTCGGAGGTGTCGCCCGAAACGCCGACCGCCCCGATCAACGCGCCCGACTGGTCGCGGATCAGCACCCCGCCCACCACCGGCACCAGCGCGCCACCCGACATCTCGACCAATGCCGCCGCCATGTGCGGTCGCTCCACTCCGATGGCATGCAGGCGCCGGCAGCCGGCGCCGAACAGCACCGCGCCCGTCGCCTTGCCGGCCGCGATCTTCGACCGCAGGATCGGGCTGCCGTCTTCCTCGGCGTAAACCTTGAGCGCCGCCCGGCTGTCGACGACCGCGACGCCCATCGGCCGGAATTTCTTCTCGCGCGCGGCGGCGAGCGTCTTGTCGAGAATCGAACGGGCTTGTGTAAGCGTCAGTGTCATCGCGTTGTCTCCCTGAAATCAGTAGGTAGCCGGACGGCTGACGCTTCGATAGCGTAGCCTTGCCGCAAGAGCCATTCCCCCGAGAGGCAATTTCCTTGAGCCGCGATTTTCATCTCTCCGGCCGCTCGCCGGTCATCGCCTGCGAGGGCATGGCGGCGACCTCGCATCCGCTCGCCTCGCTCGCCGCCATCGACACGCTGCGGGCCGGCGGTAATGCGGCCGACGCCGCGGTGGCGGCTGTCGCGGTGCTGTGCGTGGTCGAGCCGCAGATGACCGGGATCGGCGGCGACTGCTTCGCGATGATCGCCGATCCGGGACAGCCGGTCTGGGGCTACAACGGCTGCGGCCGCGCCGGTGCCGCCGCCTCGACCGAGGCATTGCTGGCGCAGGGCATGCGCGCGATCGCGGGAGATTCGATCCACGCCGTGACGGTGCCTGGCGCGGTCGACGCCTGGGCGGCGATCCTCAAGGCGCACGGCCGCTTCGGGCTCGATCGTGCGCTCGCGCCTGCCATCCGGCTCGCCGAGGAGGGCTTCCCGGTTGCGGCGCGCGTGGCCTGGGACTGGGGGCAGGTGGTTGCGAAATTGCAGGCCGATCCTGGGGCCGCGCGCCACTATCTGTTCGGCGGCCGGCCGCCGGCGGAAGGCGACGTGATCAAGCTTCCCGCGCTGGCGCAGACGCTCAGGACCATCGCGACGCAGGGACCGCAGGCGTTCTACCGCGGGCCGATCGCCGACGACATGGTCGCGACGCTCACTGCTCGCGGCTCCCTGCTGACGGCCGGCGATTTCGCCCATCACCAGGGTGAGGTGGTTGCGCCGATCACCGCCAATTATCGCGGGCTCGACATCTACGAATTGCCGCCGAACGGGCAGGGGCTGACGGCGCTCGTGCTGCTCAACATTCTGGAGAATTTCGATCTCGCATCGCTTGAATCGCTCGGGCCGGACCGTTTTCATCTCATGCTTGAAGCGGCCCGCATGGCCTACGCGGTACGCGACACGCACATCGCCGAGCCGTCGTTCATGCGCGTTGAGGTGCCGGACCTGATCGACAAGGCATTTGCCAAGAAGCTCGCTGCCCGCATCGACGTCGCGCATCGTGCGAAGCTGCCGCGTGCGCCGTCGCCCGGTAGCGATACCGTCTACCTCACGGTGGTCGATCGTGACCGCAAGGCAGTGTCGCTGATCAACACGCTGTTTTCCTATTTCGGCGTCGGCATCTGCACCGAGCAGACCGGCATCGTGCTGACCAACCGCGGCGCCTGCTTCGTGCTCGACCCCGCGCATCCCAACACGTTCGGCCCCAACAAGCGGCCGATGCACACCATCATTCCCGCGATGGCGTTTCGCGACGGACGTTGCGACATGGCGTTCGGCGTGATGGGTGCGCACTACCAGCCGATGGGCCACGTGCAACTGGTCACCAACATGGTCGACTACGGGATGGACGTGCAGACGGCGATCGATACGCCGCGTGCGTTCTTCGTTGAAGAAGAGACCGTGATCGAACGCGGCATCCCGGCCGCGACGGCGGCAGGGCTCGCGAGCGCGCGGACACGACGTGGTCACGGCGCACGCGCCGCATGGTGGCGCGCAGGCCATCCGCATCGACTGGCAGCGCGGCGTGCTGATCGGCGGTTCCGATCCGCGCAAGGACGGCTGTGCGCTGGGCTACTAGTCTAGGGCGTCAAGCTGATCGGCAGAGCGTCAATCCGGGCGCCGCGCGCGTGGCGGCTGCTGCCGAATACGTCGCACCCGCGAATGCCGGCGCGGCGCGCCGGCGCGTGCGGGTCTGCGGCGCACCGAGCGCGGTGGCGATGAGATGCGCGAGAAAAGCCGCGGCCGGCTGGGAACTTCGCGCCATGTTCCGATCCGTGGGAATAACGGGAGAGACCCGAGCGAGCGCCCGGCCTTGTGCCGGAGCGCTCGCCGGTCCCACTAACTCTGCATCTATGTGCTGTGCCGGTTCGGGGCGATCTGCCGCTGCTCTTGCTGATTTGAGACTGCCGATCGCCGCCACTCACGCCTCCTGTGCCCGAATGAGACATGTCCAGGTCCGATGGAAGCAAGGTCGCAAGCGGCGTGCCGGCTGCGTCCAACAAACGAAAATGGGCCCAGATTTTGCTGTGTCGATTTTCGTTTAATTTAAGTTTTTGACATACCTTTCGTCATGATGGTCGCTGTGGCGCACCGAGAGACGTGTCTGTGAAGCGGGAATCAACGTGTCCAGTTCGGAGTTGAAACCGGCGCTCGTTTTGTCGCCGATCGACGAACTGACCGGCGAGATGAATCGCTGGCATATGTCACAGATGCTCGAATCGACGATCGACGAAGCCGTCAAGCTATGCTCGTCGTGCGGCTTCCTGCTGGTGGCGATCGACAATCTCAACCGCATCAACGACTCCTACGGATACGATGTCGCCGACCAGGTCATCGCCGCGGTGGCGAAGCGCGTGCGCTCCCAGACGCGCGGCAAGGATCATCTCGGCCGCTTCTCGGGCAACAAGTTCGGCGTCATCCTCAACAACTGCACGGCCGACGATCTGCTGATCGCAGCCAATCGTGTGCTCGCGAGTGTCCGTGGCGAGGCGGTGCAGACCACCGCAGGGCCGGTGGCGGTGACGGCGACCATCGGAGGTGTCACGGCGCCGCGTCACGCTCGCACCGTTCGCGGCGTTTTCTCCTGTGCGCAGGATGCGCTCGACTGCGCCAAGGCCAAGCGTCGCGGTTCGTCCCGCGCCTATGCGCCCAATCCCGAGCGCGACGCGCAGCGCCGCGCCAATGTGCGGGCCACCGAGGAAATCATCACGGCGCTGAACGACCGGCGCGTCTCTTTGGTCTACCAGCCTGTGGTCGCGACGGCTTCGCGCCGGGTGGCGTTCTACGAATGCCTCATGCGGATCAAGTGTGCCGATGGCGGTCTGCTGCCGGTCGGCGACGTGGTGCCGCTCGCCGAGCGGCTCGGGCTTGTCCGCCTGCTCGATCATCGCGTGCTGGAACTCGCGCTGGAGCAGCTTGTTTCCGATCCCGGCTTGCTGGCAAGCGTCAACGTTTCGGCAGCCTCGACCGTCGATCCCGACTGGTGGAGCGCGCTGGTGACGATGCTGCGCGCCCACCCGGGTGTCGGCGAGCGCCTCACCGTCGAGATCACCGAGACGGCGGCAATCCACGATATCGACGAGACCCGTGGCTTCGTGACGCGCGTCAAGGACCTCGGTTGCCGCATCGCGATCGACGATTTCGGCGCCGGCTACACGTCATTCCGCAACCTGCGCAAGCTCGGCGTCGACCTCGTCAAGATCGACGGCGCCTTCGTGCAGAACCTCAAGCGGTGCGAGGACGACCGCGCCTTCGTGCACACGCTGATCGACCTTGCACGGCGCCTCGGCCTCGAAACCGTGGCCGAATGGGTGCAGGACGAGGAGACCGCCGTCATCCTGGCGGACTGGGGTTGCGACTACCTGCAAGGCGCGCTGGCCGGGCTCGCGTCCGCGGACCGGTTTTGCCGCGGCGAAAACCTTGCGATGGCTGCGTCGGCCTGAGCCGGCATCACAACGCAGCGAAGTCGATTGGCTTGTGCCGGTCGAGGGTGCGATGGATCGGCGGCAGCGGATATTTCAGGCCGGTCGCGCAATTGAACAGAACGGCGCGCTCGTCGCGACGGATGCGCCCGTCTTTAAGAGCCTGCTTGAGCGCCGCATAGGTCGCGGCGCCCTCCGGACACATCAGGAAGCCTTCCTCGCGCGCCACTTCGTCGAGCCCCGACGAGATCGCATCGTCGTCGACAGCGATGGCGAAGCCGCCACTTTCGCGCACCGCTCTCAGGATAAGAAAATCGCCGACCGCCTGCGGCACGCGAATGCCGGATGCGATGGTGTGGGCGTCCTCCCAGCGCGTCGCGTGCTCGACGCCTTGCTCGTAGGCACGTACCATCGGCGCGCAACCCGCCGCCTGTACGGCGACCATGCGCGGGCGCTTTGAGCCGATGAAGCCGATCGCTTCGAGTTCGGCAAACGCCTTCCACATGCCGATCAGGCCAGTGCCGCCGCCGGTCGGATAGAGGATGACGTCGGGAACCTGCCAGCCGAGTTGCTCGGCAAGCTCGAGACCCATCGTCTTCTTGCCCTCGATGCGGTAGGGCTCCTTCAAGGTCGAGGTGTCGAACCAGCCGACCTTGTCCTTGCCCTGCGCGACCAGCTTGCCGCAGTCGTCGATCAGTCCGTTGACGCGATAGACGCTGGCGCCCTGCAGCGCGATCTCGCTGACATTCACCTCCGGCGTATCCTCGGGGCAGAAGATCGTCGTGCGAATGCCGCAGTGGCTCGCATAGGCGGCGAGCGCAGCGCCTGCATTGCCGTTGGTCGGCATCGCCATGTGGGTGACGCCGAGCGCCTTCGCCATCGACACCGCCATGACGAGGCCGCGCGCCTTGAACGAGCCGGTCGGCAGCCGGCCCTCGTCCTTGACCATGATCTCGAGGCTGCCCAGCGCCTTGCCGAGCTTGGGCAGCGTGAGCAGCGGCGTGACGGCTTCGCCGAGGCTGACGATGTCGGCGAGGCGACGCACGGGGAGGAGTTCGCGGTAGCGCCAGAGGTCCTGCGGCCGCTGTGCCAGCGCGTCCTTGGTCAGGGCCTTGCGCACGCCCGGAAGATCGTAGCGCACCAGGAGCGGCTTGCCGGCGCGCGAGAGGTTGTGCAGCGCGTCCGCTGGATAATGCTCGCCGGTTGCCGAGCATTCGAGATGCGTCACGAAAGTCGGCCGTTCGGTCGTCAGGTTGTCGTCATATCGCAACGCGTCTCTCCGCTCGTTCTTGCCATTCCCGGGCACGTGTATAGCCCGGGTACGATGGCGGAGGTCTATCCTTTTCACGAGCGCAAAACCCCGGGCTTCGGAGCCCGGGGTTTGCGCGAAAGGCGCGAGCCTCGGCATGCCTCAGAATTTGGTGATCGCCGGAGCTGCGGTGAATCGCCAGTTGATGCCGCCCTTCACAACCACCGTGCGATCCTTGATGTCGATCGGGAAGGTCGCCCCGCCCGCTGTCGGCGTGAAAGTATTCACCTTGCGTCCGAAATCGAAATAGCTCGCCTCGACGAACCCCGAGAGGAACGGAAAGAACGCAACTTCGGCGCCGAATCCCGCGGTCCAGCCGGAGCGGCTTTCGCCCGACGTGGCTGTGACCAGCGTGGTACCGTACAGGTACTGCTCGTAAGTATCACGTTGCCAGGCGATACCGCCCTTGAGGTAGCCAAGGAAAAGATCCCACGCGATGCCGAGTCGCGCCGTTGCCGTTCCCAACGACTTGATCTTCGTCCGGTCGTAGGTGTAGGGGGGAAGGGGGGTGAGATTGTTCTTGTTGGCGTCATTCGCGTCGGTCCAGCCGTAGTCGCCCTGGACGCCGATCAGCCAGATGCCGGCCTGATAGTCGCAGCCGGCCTGCAGGCCGAGCAACTGGTTGCTGGGGCTGTGCGTGCCTAAAGACACTCCGAGATTCGGGCTGCCCGGCGTCGCGTTGAACCATTCCTTATCGGACATCAGCGCACCCGCGCTGCCGCCGAGATAGCAACCGGTCCAGTTGTAGGTTGTCACCGGCGGCGGATTGGGCCGCACCGGCATGTCAGCCGCGATTGCGGAACCGGCGAACAGCGCGGTGATCGCAGTCACCGCAAACAACATCGTTTTCATAACGCCACCCCCAACGAGCATGTGCGTGCACGTTAGTGGCTCCGACGAAATATGTCTGTCACCTTTGCATCACAGACGATATCGCAAATACCTTCTATTTATTCCAATCTACTTCTGTTGCTGCGATGATTATCCAAGATATCTAGTTTTGAGCGATTCAAAACTGACGTATATTTGCACGAGCGGTCGCGACAATCTCATCCGCATTGCACGGCGCGAATGCGCAACTCGCTCAGGCCTGCTTCTGGTTCTTGTGGATCGCGTCGATGCCGGTGACCCACTGGTGCGCCGAGCGGTACCAGTTCTGCTTTTTGGGCACCAACTGATCGCGCTGCCGAAGAATGCCAACGCGCACCATGTAGGACGCCTGCCGTCCTTCGCCTGGCGTGGTCGAATAGATCGACGAGCCGCAGCGCGGGCAGAACGCCTGCAGCCGCGGATTTCCGCTGTCCGCCGTGGTCTTGAGATAGGTGGTCGGCTCGCCGGTCATCCTGAACGTGTCGCCGGGGATCGGGATCGACACGCCGAAAGCCGATCCGGTGCGCGCCTGGCAATCGGTGCAGTGGCAGATCGACACCTTCTCCGGATCGGCCTCGCCTTCGATGGTGATGGTGCCGCAGTGGCATGCGCCGTTGATTTTCATGGGGCCGGTCCTCCGTTTCTTGCGATGACGTTCTACTGCCTGTGTCCATCCAGGTCGGCCGAGCGTTCGAGCGCCGCCATGTCGTCGTCCGACAGTCCGAAGTGATGGCCGATCTCGTGCACCAAGACATGCGTGACGATCGCGCCCAAGGTCTCGTCGTGCTCCGCCCAGTAATCGAGGATCGGCCGGCGGTAAAGCCAGACCATGTTCGGCATGTGCGCCGGCGCGCTCTCGGAGCGGAACGGCAGGCCGACGCCCTGGAACAGCCCGAGCAGGTCGAATTCGGTCTCGGCGCCAAGTTCCTCGAGCACGTCGTCGGTCGGAAAGTCGTCGACCCGCACCACGACGCCCTCGCAGAGCGCGCGAAATTGTTCCGGCAGCCGCCGAAATGCCTCGATTGCCAGCGACTCGAGTTCTTCCAGCGACGGCGCTTTCACGGGCCGCCAGGCGAGCGGATCGGGGAAGGGGGCTTCGGCCATGGCGCATGTTCTAGGCGAGAGCGGACGGCGGGCCAAGGACCGGGCAGGGGCGGACCGGCATCGCGCGGGGTCGTTGACGGCCGTGCCGCGATGGGCGAGCGTATCGACTCAAACCGCCAAGGCAGCAGTCATCCGGATGCACCGCACAGGCAGAATTGTGATCGTGGCTGCGATCGGCGCGATGGTGTTCGCACTTGCGCCCGCGGATGATGCCGGTGCGCAAAGCACGAGCGGGCAGGCCGCCACGCGGTCCGGCGCGACCGAGTTCTCGTCGCAGTCGCAGCGCACAGCCGAGGAGGGTGCGCCCCCGCACGCGCATCCGGGTCTCGCCGATCTATCCCTACCGGACGTTCTCGACCGACTACCCGGTCCCCTACGAATATGAGTATCCCGGCCCGAATGGCGTGCGCCAATGCAAGTCGCGGCTGGTGCAGGAGATGCGCCCGAGCGGCCCGGTCGTGGTGCCCCGGATGCGCTGCTGGTGGGAGGTGCAGTGAGCCGGTGGTGTGGCGGCGCGTAGGGCGCAATGCGCTGCGCTTATTGCGCCCTACAAGCAGTGCTCCCCGCTCTTCAGGTCCACTCCCTCACATCGACGAATCGTCCGGCGATCGCGGCGGCGGCCGCCATCGCGGGCGAGACGAGATGCGTGCGGCCCTTGTAGCCCTGCCGGCCTTCGAAATTGCGGTTCGAGGTCGAGGCGCAGCGCTCGCCCGGCTTGAGCTTGTCGGGGTTCATCGCCAGGCACATGGAGCAGCCGGGATCGCGCCATTCGAAGCCCGCCTTGACGAAAATCTTGTCGAGCCCTTCGGCCTCCGCCTGTTCCTTCACCAGGCCCGAGCCCGGCACAATCATGGCATTGACGTTGGCGCTGACGGTCTTGCCGTCCACAACCTTGGCGGCCGCGCGCAGATCTTCGATGCGCCCGTTGGTGCAGGAGCCGATGAACACGCGGTTGATCGCGATGTCGGTGATCTTCTCGCCGCCCTTGAGGCCCATGTAACCGAGCGATGTCTCGGCGGCGAGCCGCTTGTTGGCGTCGGCGATCTCGCTCGGGACCGGCACGCGGCCGGCGATCGAGATCACCTGCTCGGGGCTGGTGCCCCAGGTCACGAGCGGCGGCAGCTTGGCGGCATCGAGCCTGATCTCGCGATCGAAATGCGCGCCGTCGTCGGAGCGCAGCGTCTCCCAATAGCGCATGGCGTTTTCCCAGGCGCCGGCTTTTGGCGACTTGGGACGGCCCTTGAGATACTCGAACGCTTTTTCGTCGGGAGCGATGAAGCCGGCCTTGGCGCCGCCCTCGACCGACATGTTGCAGACCGTCATGCGGCCTTCCATCGAGAGCGAGGTGATCGCTTCGCCGGCATATTCCAGCGCATAGCCGGTGCCGCCGGCCGTGCCGATCTCGCCGATGATGGCGAGGATGATGTCTTTGGCGGCGACGCCCTGCGGCAGCTTGCCGTCGATCACGGCGCGCATGTTCTTCGACTTCGACTGGATCAGCGTCTGCGTCGCCAGCACGTGCTCGACTTCCGAGGTGCCGATGCCGTAGGCGAGCGCGCCGAACGCGCCGTGGGTGGCGGTATGGCTGTCGCCGCAGACGAGCGTGACGCCCGGCAAGGTGAAACCCTGCTCGGGACCGATGATGTGGACGATGCCCTGCCGCTTGTCGAACTCGTTGTAGTATTCGAGCCCGAACAGCTTGGCGTTCTCGGCCAGATACTCGATCTGCGCCGCGCTTTCCGGATCGGGATTGGGCAGGTGGCGGCCGGTGGTCGGGACGTTGTGGTCGACCACGCACAGCGTCTTCTCCGGCGCGTGCACCTTGCGGCCCGTCAGCCGTAGGCCTTCGAAGGCCTGCGGCGACGTCACCTCATGCACGAGATGACGGTCGATGTAGATCAGGCAGGTGCCGTCCGGCTGCTCGTCCACCAGATGGTCTTCCCAGATCTTGTCGTAGAGGGTCCGCGGCTTGGCCATGACTGCTCCGAAACTCGACGCTTCCTGCGCGATATATAGGGTTCGGGCTGTCCTTTAGCGCCTCCGCGCGGCGAGGAAAAGGGTCGTCGGACGGGAGGTTCGTTCCGGGCTTGCTGTTCAGGGCGTCGGCGCGCGCGTAGCATTCGCCCTGACAGTGGAGGAAGCCCATGGCAAGACCGAAGGCGAAGGCCAAAACCAAAACCAAAACCAAAACCAAAACCAAGTCCAAATCCGGTGCGCGGCGCTCGCAGGCTGCAACCAAGCGGCGAACGCGTCCCCGGGCGAAATCGCCGACCCGTGCGTTACGGACCAAGGCGAAGGCGCGGCCGAAGCATGCGTTCACCGTGAGCCACCATCGGGACGAGGACTTCGACCGCGGCCTGCGCCGCTATGCCCACTATCGCGACCTTGGCATGGCCAAGGCTACCCAGGGCATGGTGCAGGCGCATGTGATCCGGTTCGTGCCGCCCTGCCGGCCGGAGGAAGTGTCGAAACGCCACTACCACGATGTCGACTTCCAGATGGTCTATGTGCTCAAGGGCTGGATCAAGACCGAACTGGACGGGCAGGGCTCGCACGTCATGCGGGCCGGAAGCTGCTGGATCCAGCCGCCGCGCATCGAGCACGTCGTGCTCGATTATTCGCACGACTGCGAGGTGCTGGAAATCGTCCTGCCTGCCGACTTCGAGACGGTCGAGCTGGAGAGTTGAGGCGCGTCACGACTTCGCCGCTGCGCGAGGGAAAGCCCGACCTCGCCACGCCGTCATGGCCGGGCATAGCCCGTCGAAGACGGGCGTAAACGCCCTGGTGTCCCGGCCATCCACGTCTTGCACCTGCCTTACGAAGACAAGACGTGGATGCCCGGCACAAGGCCGGGCATGACGAGTTGCTCGGTTCAAGCCGAGAGCGACGTCTTCACGATCCTCCCGGTCGGTTCGACGTACCAGCGCTCGCTGGTCATAGGCTTGCCGTTGAGCCGCGCAACCAGCCAGTCGGCCATGAGCACCGCCGGGAACGGGCCGAGATTGGCGGCCGGAACGCCGCCGACCGAATGGCGGCTGTCGGCATAGATCACGAGCTGGCGCGGTCCTTTCATCGTGCCGATCATGCGCTCGGTGTGTTCGAGCGGGCTGAGCTCGTCGGCTTCGCCGGCCAGCACGAGATAGGGAGAGCGGAGTTTCTCGACATGACCTTCCCAGGTCAGCGTCTTCACGAACTCGTTGAACTTCGCCTCGTCGGTGAAGTTCGACATCCACATGAAGCGCTTCTTGAAGGTCGGCGAAGCCTCCTCGAAGATCGTATGGCACCCGGGCTCGAGACAGGTGGAAATGACCGCGGTCGCGGCGATGCGCGGCTCGTTGGCCGACAGGATGGTGCCGAAGAACGAGCCGAAGCTTGCGCCCGAGACGCCGATCTTCTGTCCGTCGATCTCGGGCCGTTGCAGAAGCCAGTTCACGACCGCCGGTCCGGCGTCGATCCAGTTCTGCATCGAGACGTAGAGCCCGAGCAGCGGGCTTTCGTACTGCCCCGGTCCGTCGATCGACAGCACGGCGACGCCGCGCTGCATCCACCGGTCGTTGGCGAGCGCGACGTTGATCTCCTTGAAGCTGTCCATGCCCGGGATCGCGATGACCACCGGGATTTTGCCGCCGCTGTAGCCGGGCGGTAGGTGGAACCAGCCCGGAATCGACTTGCCTTTGAAGGGAATCGAAACCGCTTCGATCTTGTGATCGGCGAGACGCGCATAGCTGGCGAAGCATTCCCGTTTCTTCTTGTGAAGCTCGATGTGCTGCTTGCCGGAATCGTCGTAGGGCCATTCGGCGGCGCCGTAGTGCACGGCGGCCATGTACCAGTTGTCGCGCGCGGTGACGAGGTTGCCCTCCGCCTCGGCGGCACGTGCCTTGGCCTCGCGCCGCTTGGCCGTGCTTTCGAACGCCGGGCCGATGTCCGCCATCTTCTGCACGCGGGCGCGGATCGCGGCGAAGTCGGCGTTCGCTTCGACGCCGCAGGGCGCGGACAGATAGATCGAGCGCGGCTGGTCCCAATCGATACCGTTAGCGCGAATGACGTTGTCGAGCGCCCAGCGCTGCTCGGAGAACCGCTTCGTGTTCGCTGCGCCGTCCGCCTCGGCGAGCACCGCATGGCCTGAGGCCGCGAGCGTGGTACCCGCGCCCGCGACGGCGAAAGAACGAAGGAAGCTGCGACGATCCATGGCGGCGTCTCCCACTGTTTTGCACTGACCTCTGATCGGGTCGGGGAGCGAATGCTAGTTCGCGCCTCGCGGGTATTCCAGTCACCACTGCGTCTGCACGTATTCCTCCACGCATGCCGCCGATGCTTTGGCGTAGGTGCCGCGCCGGCTGACGACCGATCCGGTGAGGCGCCGCAACGAGGTCGCCATCTCGGCGGCCTTCGCCACCACGGCGATGCCGTTGAGCACGAGCGCGCCGTCGATCAGAAACGGGCACTCGCGCGAGAACAGCAGCATCGGCAGGCCGCCCGCCGGCAGGATGACTTCCGCGCCGTCGGCGACCAACGGACGAACCTGCGCGACGAACTCGTCACGCACCTGTTTGTAGGTGGCCTCGTCGGTGAACGCGCGCATGAATCGCGGCAGGTCCATGTGAAGGGCCCGCACGCCCGCGACGCGCTGGCCAAGGCCATACGCGGTCACTTGCCGCTCGTGCCAGGTGATGAAGACCGGGTCGATGGTCACGAGGCCAAACCGGCTGCCCATGCTCAACGCGGCGAGCATGGTCGCTTCGCCGAGCCCGATCACCGGGATGTCGAGCGTGCCGCGGATTTCGAGGAGGCCCGGCTCCTGGAAATGGCCGATGACGAAGGCGTCGTAGCCCGCGCGCTCGGCCGCGATGGCGTTGCGGATCGTCTGCGCGGCACAGCGGAATTCCGTCAGCGGATGAAAGTGACGGTCGGGCGGGTCGAGGCCGTGCACCTCGAACTTGACGCCGGGACCGGCGGCCTTGTCGAGGAACGCCTGCAGCCGCTCGATGTAGGGCGCCTGCTCGACCGGATGAACGAAGCTCTGATACCAGACGCGGGTCGGTGTGTGTTCGGCCATGCGGCGCCCCTATCGTTGGAATTGAACGAAGACGACAACCCCTCAAAAACAGGGCGATCTTAGCGCGGCGAAAGTAGGTCGACGACACGGGTCGCCATGGCGTAGTGGCGGTTCGGGCCGGTGAATGGCGGGAAGGAATGAAAGTCAGCCCGCATCTCGTGGCGCACCGGCGAATGGAGCGCGTGCGTCAGCGCGTCGGGGCTGTCGAACACCACCTTGTTCCGCTGCATGAAATTCAACCGTGGCCATGGCAGCGAACTGACCCAGTCGAGCCGGGTGTAAACCTCAAGTTCGCGGATGCCGGGGAAGCGCGCCATGTGCCTGGTGTGGCTGTCGAGGTAATGGTCGAGCCAGGCATTGAGGTCTTCCGCTTCGCCCTCATAGGACACGAGGTAGGTGCAATGCGAGGTGCCGCGCGGGTTCTGGAATTCTGGCTCGGGCACGTCGAACGCGCGAACCATCATGGCCTGTTGGGCGACGTCGGTAGTGGCAAGCGCAGGATACTCCTCGTGCGATGTCAAAGCATGCAGCGGCCCGCTGCGCGACAGCGCGGCTTCGAGATCGGACAAACGGTCATAGTAGAGCTGCAGCACAAGCAGCGGCGGTGCGTGGTCCTTCACGTAGGGATCGCTCGCGGCGTCCGGCATGTGGAGGAGGGCTTTGCGCAGCTTCGGTATGGCGCGCAGAAACGCTTCAAGCTTGGCGATCTCGGGCGCGGCGAGCGACGACGCCTCGGAGCGAAAAGTCAGGAACAGGCACGTATGCATGCGTTCAAATCTCGGCCGGCGAGATCGCCGTCATGAGCGCGCGCGCTTCGGGCTCACCGGGCCGCGGTCCCAGGTCGTGTCGGTAACGCCGCGCTCGCGCAGCTTGTACTTTTGCACCTTGCCGCTTTCGGTGCTCGGCAGTTCGCTCATGAACTCAAGATAGCGCGGCACGGCGAAATACGGCAGGCGCGGCTCGGAGAATGCGATCAGTTCTTCCGGCGAAAGCTTGCAGCCAGGCTTGAGGACGATGGCCGCCATCACCTCGTCTTCGGCGAGCGGCGAGCGCACCGGGAACGCCGCCGCGTTGGCGACTGCCGGATGACTGAGCAAGACTTGTTCGACCTCGAACGACGAGATATTTTCGCCGCGGCGGCGGATCGCGTCCTTCAGGCGGTCGACGAAGCGGAAATAGCCATCGCCCTGGCGCACCACACGGTCGCCGGTGTGGAACCAGCCATCGCGCCAAGCCTCGGCGGTCTTTTCCGGCGTGCCGAAATATTCGCCGGCGAACGCGAGCGGTTCGTCGGCGCGCACGATCAATTCACCCGCGTTGCCGTCGGCGATGTCGCGACCTTGGTCATCCACCACGCGCGCGTCGAAGCCTGCGAACACCGGGCCCATCAGTCCCGGCTGCTGATGCTCGATCGTGGTGCCGAGCACGAAGTTTGTCTCGGTCGAGCCCCAGCCGTCGAGCAGGCGGATGCCGGTGCGGCGCGTGAACTCGGCGTGGAACTGCGCCGGTACGCCGGGCGCGAGTGCGATCCGCGCGTTATGCGCGGTTTCCTCCGGTGTCACCGGCCGTGACAGCAGGATCGGCACCATGGCGCCGAGGAGATACGTGACGGTCGCGCGGCTTTGCACCAGCGATGGAAAGAACCCGGAGGCTGAGAACCGCTTCTCGTAGTGTACGCACGCGCCGGTCAGCAGCGCCTGATAGAAGGTGTTGAGCGCGTTGGTGTGAAACAGCGGCAGGCTGGTGCACAGCACATCGTCTTCGCGCAGTTGCAGGAGCGCGGCCGTGTTCACCGCCCACCAGAAATACTGCGCCTGCGGGCAGCATACGCCTTTCGACGGGCCGGTGGTGCCCGACGTGTAGAGGATGAGGCCGAGGTCGTCAGGCTTGACCGCCGCCGCCGCAATGGACGCGGCGCCGCGCGGCTGCGGGATTGCGGTGACGTTGCCCAGGCGGACTTCGGCCGGGTCGCCGATCAGCCAGATGGCATCGATGGCAAGTGCGCCAGCGTCGAGCAACGCGAGATTATCCGCATACGCCGCCTCGATCATCAGCAGCCGTGCGCCGCTGTTCGACAGGATGTGCTGAAGCTGCGGCCCGCGCGAGGCGACATTGATCGGAACCGCGACGGCGCCGAGCCAGGCGCAGCCGAGCACGATTTCGAGGAATTCAATGCGGTTGGAGCAGATGACCGCGACACGCTCGCCCTGCCGGATGCCGGCCGCCTGCAGCACGCCGGCAAAGCGCGCGGCGGCGTCGCGGGCGTCCGCGCAGGTCCATGTTGCCTCGCTCGTGCTGACGAGCGGACGCGCTCTATGCCGCTCGGCCTGGCGCGTCAGCATCGCCGGCAAAGTGCGTTCGGCCGGTGTGAACGACGCCGACCACTTCGCTTGCAACTCCGGTCCCGATTGCGTGGCCGCTTCCATGGCGATCAGTTGACCTTGCCGCCCAGGTAACTCGCGATCACCCGCTGGTCGTGGATGAGCTCCTTCGCCGGACCGCTCAGCACGATCGCGCCGGTCTCGAGCACGTAACCGTAGTCGGCGGTCTCCAGCGCCGCACGCGCGTTCTGCTCGACCAGCAGGATCGAGACGCCGAGTTCGCGCAGGCCTATCACGATGCGGAAGATCTCGCGCACGATTAACGGCGCCAGCCCCAGGCTCGGCTCGTCAAGCAGCAGGAGCCGCGGCTTGGCCATCAGCGCGCGGCCGAGCGCGAGCATCTGCCGCTCGCCGCCCGACAATGTGCCCGCCTGCTGGCGCCGCCGTTCGGCTAGGCGCGGGAAGCGGGCGTAAACGTCCTGCAGGTCGCGGTCCACGGCGCGGCGATCGCGCCAGCGCGTATAGGCGCCAAGCACGAGGTTGTCGGCGACCGACATCTCGGTAAACAGCTCGCGGCGCTCGGGCACGAGACAGATGCCCTGCCGCACCCGTTCCTCGGTGCTCAGCGCGCGCAGGTCGTGCTGCTCGTAGCGGCTCTCGCCGGTCGAGGGGAGGAGGCCCATCAGCGCCGCCAGCAGCGTGGTCTTGCCGGCGCCGTTCGGGCCGATCACGGTGACGATCTGGCCCACCTGCATGGCAAGACTGACGCCGGTCACGGCTTCGATCTTGCCGTAGCTGACGTGCATGTCCTTGACCGACAGGAGCGCCGTCATGCGACACCGCCGAGATAGGCTTCCTGCACGCGCGCGTCGGCGCGGATGTCGGCCGGCAGCCCCTCGGTGAGCTTGGCGCCGAAATCCATCACCACGATGCGGTCGACGAGGTTCATCACGAAGTCCATGTCGTGCTCGACCAGCACGATGGTCATGCCGTCGCGGCGCAAGGCGCGCAGCAGTTCGGCGAGCGTCTTCTTTTCGAGCGCGCGCAGACCGGCCGCCGGCTCGTCCAGGATGACCACGACCGGATTGGCGGCCAACGCGCGGGCGACTTCGAGGAGCCGTTGCTGGCCGAGCGGCAGGTTGCCGGCGAGTTCGCCGAATTTCTCGCCAAGGCCGACCCGCTGCAATTGATGCAGCGCCTCGAAGCGGGCGGAGCGTTCCTCTGCGCGGTCGAGCCGCAGCGCGCCGGCCAGGAAGCCCGAGTGCGTGCGCGGATAGGTGCCGAGGACGACGTTGTCGATCAGCGTCATGTTCGGCCGCAGCTTGACGTGCTGGAACGTCCTCGCCATTCCCCTGGCGGCGATCTGGCGCGCCGGCATCGCGGTCACCTCGTCGCCGAGGAACACGACCTTGCCGGAATTCGGTTTCGCGGTGCCGGTAATCAGGTTGAGCAGTGTGGTCTTGCCGGCGCCGTTCGGACCGATCAGGCCGAGCACCTCGCCGGCCCGCACCTCGAAGCTCACCTCATTGACCGCTGCCAGTGCGCCGAAGAGCTTGGTCGCGTTCTCGATCCGCAACACCGGTTTGTCCGTCGTTTCGGCGCGGGCGCGCGCCGGCAGCGGCACGGCTTCGACCGGCACGCCGAGCGCCGGTTGCGGCAGGTAGCGGCGGATCATCGGCACGATGCCACCGCGCGCCTTCTGCAGCAGCAAAATGAACAGCACGCCGAAGAACACCACTTCGAGCTGCGCGCTGTAGCGGGTGATCGCCGGCAGCACGTCCTGCAATACGTTCTTCAGGAATACGACGATCGCGGCGCCGACCACGGCACCGGCGATCTGTCCGGCGCCGCCGACCAGCGCCATGAACAGGAGCTCGATGCCGGGCCGGATATCGAACGGCGTTGGATTGACGTAGCGCTGCACGTGGGCATAGAGCCAGCCCGAGATGCCGGCGAGCAGTCCGGCGAGCACGAACACGGCAAGCCGCATGCGGAACGAGTCGATCGCGAGACTTTCCACCAAGGCAACACCGCCACGCAGGCTGCGGATCGCTCGGCCCTGCCGGGAGTCGAGCAGGTTGTGGCAGAGCAGCATCGTGGCCCCGAGCAGGGTCCAGATGAAGAAGTAGATCGCAGTGGTGTCGGCAAGCGAAAATGGACCGATGGAGAGCGCCGGGATGCCGGAGAGCCCGCTGTAGCGGTTGAGCGCGTCGAGATTGCCGAACACGTAATAGATCGCGATGCCCCAAGCGATGGTGCTGAGCGGCAGGAAATGGCCGCTGAGCCGCAAGGTCGCGGCGCCGAGGATGGTGGCGGCAAGCCCGGTCAGCACAAGCGCCAGCAGCAGTCCGATCCAGGGCGAGCCGCCTTGCACGGCCGTGTACCAGGCGGTCGCATAGGCGCCGATGCCGACGAATGCGGCTTGCCCGAACGACGTCAGCCCGCCGACGCCGGTCAGCAGCACGAGGCCGAGCGCCGCGAAGGCATAGATGCCGATGTAGTTCATCAGCGTGATCGTGAAGGTGCCGAACAGCATCGGCGCCGCCGCGATGAACGCGACGGCCACCGCAATCACGATATGCGAGCGCCAGCGCATCATCAGCCGTCGCCCTCTTCTTCCTCGATCTCTTCCTCGATGCCGCGGCCGGACATCAGCGACTGCCAGATCAAGATCGGAATGAGCGCGCCGAACACCAGCACCTCCTTGAAGGCGCTGTCCCAGAATGCCGCGTAGCTCTCCAGCAGCCCGACCAGGATCGCGCCGACCGCGGTGGCCGGATAGCTCACCAGGCCGCCGATGATGGCGCCGACAAACGCCTTCAGTCCGATCAGGAAGCCGGAGTCGTAGTAAAGCGTCGCCACCGGTCCGATGAGAATGCCGGACACGCCGGCGAGCGCCGATGCCAGCAGGAACGCGATGGTGCCGGTGGTCGCCGGCATGATGCCGACGAGCCGCGCGCCGATCCGGTTGACCGCGGTGGCGCGCAGTGCCTTGCCGGTCAGTGTGTGTTCGAAGATGACGAACAGCAGCAGGCTGAATACCGCCGAGCTCACCACGATCAGCAGGCTCTGCCCGGACACGCCGACCGGACCGATATTGAAGAACGCATCGGTCATCGGATGGGTGCGGAAACCCTCCGGGCCGAAGAAGATCAGCGCCATCCCTGACAGCGCGTAGTGCAGCGCGACCGCCACGATCAGCAGCACCAGCACAGAGGCGTCGGCGATCGGCTGGAAGGTGATGCGGTAGAGGAGCGGCGAGATCGGCAGGACGATCGCCAAGGTCAGCATGACGCCGAGCCACATCGGCAAATCACGGCCGGCGGCGAGCCACACCAGCGCGGCCGGCAGGATCGGCAGCAGGCCGTACATCAGGAGAGCTTTCGGCAGCCGCCGCGTCTCGCCGCGGCGGATCAGCGTCCAGGCTTCCATCGCGGCCGCCAGCGCCGCAAGCGTGAGCACCAGCCAGACCGTGCCCGGTGTCTGTTTGAGCTGCAGGGCGGCGAGCGTGAGCGCGGCGTATCCGACGATATCGCCGAACGGGACGAAGATGACCCGCGTGACCAGGAAGATGAGAACCAGCCCGAGCGCCACCAGCACGTAGATCGCGCCGGTGGTGATTCCATCCTGCGCCAGAAGAAGGGCGATCTCCGGCGTCATCGCGGAATTAAGGGGCGATGGCGCGCCGCCACGTCAGTGGCCGCGCGGCCGTTCACGGCAGCAGCTTCCAGTTTCCTTTTTCGAGCTGCACCAGCACGCGGGCACGGTCGTCGACGCCGAAGAAACTGCCCGGTTTGAAGTTGTAGACGCCGTGAGTGCCGACGACTTCCTTGACAGACAGCATCGCGTCCCTGAAAGCCTCGTGGAATTCCGGCGTGCCGGGCTGCGCCTTCTGCAGTGCGCGCTTGGCGGCATCGATCAGCACCAGCCAGGCATCGAACGAGTAGGCGGAGAACGCGTCGCTGGTCGCTGCGTTGTTGGCCTTCTGGTAGACCTCGCGGTAGGCGAGCGAAATCTTCTTGGTCGGGTTGCCGTCCGGAAGCTGTTCGGCGACCACTACCGGTCCGGTCGGCGCAATCACGCCCTCGACCGCCTGGCCGCCGACGCGGATGAAGTCGGGATTGATCAGCGCGTGGGTGCCGTAGAGCCCGCCTTTGTAGCCGCGCTGCGCGAGCGCGATGTAGGGCAGCGCGCCGGGCGTGCCGGAGCCGCCGGTGATCACCGCGTCGGGATTGGTCGAGATGATCTTGAGCGTCTGGCCGGCGACCGAGGTGTCGGCGCGCGCATAGCGCTCGTTGGTGGCGACCTGGAGCGGCGAGCCTTCGACATTCTTCATCAGCGCGTCGTAGACGAGATCGCCCCATGAATCGCTGAAGCCGATATAGGCGGCCTTCTTGACGCCGGCTTTCTTCATGCGCTCGACCACGGCCGCGACCATCAGCGGCGGCGGCTGCGGAATGGAGATCATCCACTGGCCGTTCGGGCTCTGCGGCTGGCTTGCCGGCGTCAAAGAGATCATCGGGGTCTTGGTTTCGGCCGCCACAACGGCCATTGCGACGGTACCCGGCACTCCCGAAGTGCCGATCAGAACGTCGACCTTGTCCTCCTGCACCAGCTTGCGAGCATTGCGCGTCGCCGCCGACGGGTCGGACGCATCGTCCAGCCGGATCAGCTTGATGTTCACGTCGCCGACCTTGGCCGCATAGGCGTATCCGGCGAGAATGCCCTTTTCGTACGGGATGCCGATCGAGGCGCCCGGTCCACTCAGCGAGGTGACAAATCCGACGGTGAGGTCGGCGCCGAAGCCCGCATTGGTCGTTAGAGCCAATGCTGCGATGCCAATGCATAGGCGCGATATCATGGTCGAACTCCCACCTGAACCGACAGGCTGCCGGAATGGTTTAAGTCTAAAGCATCTGCCGACCCTGGCAAGTGCGCCAATATGCGCGGCCGCTCGCCGGACGACGCCCGTCGAACATTGCCCCCGACAAGCTTTGAAATTAGAATCCTAGTCAATGTCAGAGCACGGCAGACTCGACCTGACGGTCACCGGAGTGCGAAGCGAGACGCCGCTCATTCGCGGCATTCGTCTTGCGCGCCCGCATCAGGAGCCGTTGCCCTCGTGGCAGGCCGGCGCGCACATCAAGGTGCGCGTGCCGCGCGGCGATGACCGGTCCTATTCGCTGGTGAATACGGCACGCGACGCCGCGGCGGGCACGCGGCCACATTCCTATCGCCTTGGCGTGCGGCTGGAGAATCCGAGCCAGGGCGGCTCGCTGTACATGCATGGGCTCAAGGTCGGCGATGTCGTCTCGGTACTGCCGCCGGCCAACAACTTTCCGCTGGACGTAACGGGCAAGCCGGTCGTCCTGCTGGCAGGCGGCATCGGCGTGACACCGCTCGTCTCGATGGTGGCCGAGCTTGCCGCCGGTGGAGTGCCGTACCGGTTCTTCTACGCCGGTCGTTCGCGCAATCAGCTTGCTTTTTTGCCGGAGATCGAGGCGCTTTCCGCCGACAATTTGTCCGTCCACACCGACGATGTCTCCGGCCTGTTCGACGTGGAGGGCCTGATGGCATCGCTGACCGGCGGCGAGCCGCTCTATTGCTGCGGGCCGCTGCCGATGATCGAGACGGCGATCGCGACCGCGAAACGGCTCGGCTGGGCGCCGGGCCGCCTGCACTTCGAGATATTCACGCCTGCCGCCCCGCAGACCGGCGACGCGCCGTTCGAGGTGGTGTTGAAGAGCACGGGCGAAAGCTTCACTGTGCCGGCAACGGAGACCATACTCGGCGTCTTGATCGAGGCCGGCAAGGATCCGATGCATGACTGCAAGCGTGGCGACTGCGGCATCTGCCAGGTCGCCGTGATCGAAGGGACCCCGGATCACCGTGATTTTGTGCTGTCGGACGCTGAGAAGGCCGCAGGCAAGCTGATGCAAATCTGCGTGTCACGTTCGAAGACGCCGAGGCTGGTGATCGACCTGTGACGAGAGACGACGAGGAGGCGCAGCGATGAACGGATACCGATATCGCGGAAATGCCGAAGCGGTGCGCAGCCTCATTCGCGAGACGGAAGTCCATCGCGACGTTTACGTCGACGAGGAGGTGTTCCAGCTCGAGATGGAGCACTTGTTCGCCAACACCTGGGTCTATGTCGGCCACGACAGCCAGGTGCCGAACCCGGGCGACTATTACAGCACGACGATCGGCACCCAGCCGGTCGTGATGGTGCGCCATACCGATGGCACGGTCAAAGTGCTGCACAATCGCTGCCCGCACAAAGGCACGCGCATCACCACGGAGACCTGCGGCAATACCGGGAAATTCTTCCGCTGCGCCTATCACGCCTGGACATTCCGCACCGATGGTTCGCTGCTCGCGATTCCGCTACGCAAGGGCTACGAGAACACCGGCCTCGAACAAAGCCACGCCGCGAAGGGCATGCGCCCGGTCCGCCACGTGCACAACTACCGTGGCTTCGTGTTCGGCAAGCTCAACGACACCGGTCCGGGATTCGAAGAGTTCTTCGGCGAAAGCCTGTCGAGCTTCGACAACATGGTCGACCGCTCGCCGGCCGGAAAGCTGCAAGTGGCCGGTGGTGTCCTGCGCTATATGCACAACTGCAATTGGAAGATGGTGGTCGAGAACCAGACCGACACCTGCCATCCGATGGTGGCGCATGAATCCTCCGCCGGCACCGCGATCGATATCTGGAAGAACGCGCCGCCCGGCAGCAAGAAGCCGATGGCGGTCGAGATCTACGCGCCATTCATGTCGCCGTACGAATTCTTCGAGAACATGGGTATCCGCGTCTGGCCGAACGGCCACGGCCACACCGGCGTGCACCATTCCATCCACTCGAACTATTCGGCGATCCCGGGTTATTTCGAGAAGATGGTCGCAGCCTATGGCGAAGCGCGCGCCAAGGCGATCCTCGACGAGAACCGCCACAACACGGTCTATTTCCCCAATTTGATGATCAAGGGGCCGATCCAGCTCATCCGGCTGTTCAAGCCGATCGCCGCCAACAAGACGCTGGTCGAATCGTGGACGTTCCGGCTGGTTGATGCGCCCGACATGCTGCTGGAGCGCACCCTGATGTATAACCGGCTGATCAACGCGCCCACCTCGGTCGTCGGGCACGACGATCTCGAAGTCTACGAGCGCGCCCAGGAGGGCTTGGGCGACGACGCCAACCAGTGGGTCAACGTGCAGCGGCTCTACGATCCGGCCGAAGGGCAGGACGTCACGGCCGAAACCAACGGCACGACCGAATGGCAGATGCGCAATCAGTTCCGGGCCTGGTCGAAATTCATGACCATGTCGATGTGACCGGCGCGACCGTGGCCGCGCCGACCGACCAGGAGCTGATCGATTTCGTTGTCCGCGAGGCGCGGCTGATCGACACGCAGCAATTCGATGAGTGGCTTGAGCTGTTCGCCGAAGATGGCGTCTACTGGATGCCGCTGGAATGGGGCCAGACCGACCCGCGGCTCACTACGTCGCTGATGTACGAGGACAAGCTGCTGCTCAAGATTCGCGTCGAGCGGCTCAAGGGCAACCGCACGTTTTCGCAGAAGCCCAAGAGCCGGTGCCATCACGTGCTGCAGGTGCCGCAGATCGACAAGCGCGACCAGGCCGGGAACGAATACGTCACCTGGACGCCGATGCACTACGTCGAGACACGCTACGACGACCAGCAGCTTTACGCCGCCTGGGCCACCCACACGCTGACCGTCGTCGACGGCAAGCTGAAGATCAGGCTCAAGCGCGTCGACATCGTCAATTGCGACGCGGCGTTCGGCAACATCCAGCTTTTCATGTGACCCAAGACGACCGCATGGCATCGGGCACGATCCGGAAGTCCTACGACGGCATCGTCGCCTGCGTGCCGGTCACCATTCCCTATCGGCGCTATTCGACCAATAGCGCGCATTGGTGGATCGGGCGCGCGCTGCACGAACTGGTGAAGCGTGCCGGGCTGCGCTTCCGCAGGACATCGACGGCTTCGCGGTGTCGAGCTTCACGATGGGACCGGACACGGCCGTCGGCCTGACCCAGCATTTCGGCCTGTCGCCGCGCTGGCTCGATCATATCCCGTTCGGAGGGGCAAGCGGAATCGTGGCGCTGCGGCGTGCAGCGCGCGCCGTGCAGGCCGGCGACGCCGAGATCGTCGCATGCGTCGGCGCCGACACCAATCACGTCGATTCGTTCCGCAAGACGCTGTCGACATTCTCCCGCTTCGCGCAGGACGCGGTCTATCCGTACGGCTCGGGCGGTGCGAATGCGTCGTTTGCGCTCATCACCAAGAACTATATGAACAGCTATGGCGCGAAGCGTGAGGATTTCGGCAAGCTCTGCATCGCGCAGCGCGACAATGCGCTGTCGATTCCGTACGCCATGATGAAGAAGAAGCTCACGCTCGACGAATACATGAACGCGCGGCCGATCGCCGATCCGATCCATTTGTTCGACTGCGTGATGCCGTGCGCCGGCGCCGAAGCATTGCTGGTCTGCCGCGAGGACACGGCGAAATCGCTCAATCTGCCCGGCGTCCGCATCCTCTCGACCATCGAGCGTCACAATGCCTTTCCGACCGATCCGATGCAGGCGCGCGGCGGCTGGGCGCTCGACATCGACGACCTCTGGTCGATGGCGGCCCTCAAGCCCGACGAGGTCGATTTTGTCGAGACCTATGACGACTATCCCGTCATCGTCATGATGCAGCTTGAGGACCTCGGCTTCTGCCAGAAAGGCGAGGGGCCGGAGTTCGTGCGCGCGCACAGTTTTACCAACGATGGGACCTTCCCGCACAATACCTCGGGCGGGCAGCTCTCGGTCGGGCAGGCCGGCGCGGGAGGCGGCTACCTCGGATTGGTCGAGGCAGTGCGCCAGCTTATCGGGGAGCCGATCGGCACCAGCGTGGCGGATGCCAGGGCCGCCGTGGTTTCCGGCTTCGGCATGATCAATTACGATCGCGGCCTGTCGTCCTGCGCCGCCGTCCTCGCGAGAGCCGCATGACCGAACCGCTCGTCCGCCCCAAGCGCAAGAATCCGCTCAAGCGGACGCGGCAGCCGTTGAGTCCTCAGGGCGTGCGCAGCCGCACCGCGCATGGCCTCACCGCGGCGGCGGCGGAAGGGCGCTTCGCGCTCCAGGTCTGCCTCGACTGCAACGCCGTGATCTACCCGCCGCGCGATGCTTGCCCGTCTTGCCTGTCGGCGCGGCTGCCGTTCCGCGATATCGATTCTGGCGGCACGCTGATCGCCGAAACCACGGTGCAGACCTCGACCGATCCCTATTTCCGCGAGCGCACGCCGTGGCGGGTCGGTACCGTGAAGCTCGACGCCGGCCCGGTCGTGGTCGCGCACCTCCATGGCGACACGGTCGAGGGGCAGCGCGTGCGGCTCGAATTCAAGCTCGACCGCAGCGGCTCGGCGGTCGCGATCGCGCTGCCCGGGAAGGATACCGAGAACATGGCCGACGATTCGCATCTGCGCGAGATGACCTGCGATCCGAAATTCCGCCGCGTGCTGATCACCGACGGCCGCACCGCCGTGGGTCAGGCGATGGCGAAGGCGTTCTCGGAGGCGGGTGCCTCGATCGTGTTCGTCGGTCTCGCCGACCCTTGGAAGCCGTTCTCCGGTTTCGACGCGTTGCGCCGGATCGAGCGGGTCGAGATCGTCCCGCTCGACGTGACCGACACCGAATCCGTCACCGAGCAGGCCGAGCAGAACGGCGCGCGTATCGACATTATTGTCAACACCGCCGAGCATGTGCGTGCCGGCGGCGTGGTGGACCGCCGCGGGCTGACGGTCGCGCGCGAGGAGATGGACATCCGCTATCTCGGCCTCGTTCGTCTCGCCCAGGCCTTCGGCCCGGTGCTGCGGTTTCGCGGCGCCGACGGCGTGAATTCGGCCGCCGCTTTTGTCAATCTTCTTTCCGTGCATGCGCTGATGAGCTGGCCGGCCTACGGCAGCTATTCGGCGGCCGAAGCCGCTTGTCTTTCCGCCGCGCAATGCATGCGCGCGGAATTGCGCCCGGGCGGCGTGAAGGTGCTCAACGTGTTCTTCGGCCCGCTCGAAACCGAATGGTTCCAGACCGTGCCGCCGCCGAAGGTGACGCCGGCAGCGCTCGCGAATGCGGTCGTGCGTGCGCTCAAGCAAGGCCTCGAGGACGCGTTCGTCGGCGACGTTGCCGAGGACATCCGGCAGCGACTCGCGGTCAATCCCAAGGCGCTCGAACGCGAGATGGCGGGTTGAGCATGGCGCCGGTCGACCTTCTCGCTTTCGCGCGTGCCGTCGCAAGCGGCGACGTGCGCGTGATTGATCTTACGCAGACCCTGGCGCAGGAGTTCCCCACCATCGTGCTGCCGCCGGAGCTTGGGCAATGCGCGCCGTTCCGCATCGAGGAAGTGTCCCGCTACGACGAGCGCGGTCCGGCCTGGTACTGGAACAACATCAGCCTCGGCGAGCATACCGGCACGCATTTCGATGCGCCGATCCACTGGATTTCCGGCAAGGATTTGCCGAACAACGCGGTCGACACGATCGACGTGCGGAAGTTCATCGCGCCGGCCTGCGTCATCGACTGCTCGAAGGACTGCGCGGAGAACCCGGATTTCGCGCTGACGATTCCGTTCGTCGAGCAGTGGGAGGCGCGCCACGGCCGGATCGACGCGGGAAGCTGGGTGCTGTTGCGTACCGACTGGTCGAAGCGGACATATCCCGACTACGCGGGGCTGCGCGAGGACGGCGCGCACACGCCCGGCCCCGAGCCGGCCGTGGTGAAGTGGTTCGTCGAAGAGCGCGACGTGCACGGCTTTGGCACCGAGACCATCGGCACCGATTTCGGCCAGGGCCATCATTTCAACCCGCCCTATCCGGCGCATTTCTATATGCACGGTAAGGGCCGATTCGGGCTGCAATGCCTGACCAACCTCGATCTCCTGCCGCCCAAGGGCGCGGTGATCGTCGCGGCGCCGCTCAAGATCAAACAGGGGTCGGGCAGTCCGCTGCGCGTGCTTGCGCTGGTGGCCGGAGACGCAGCGTGAGCGCCGGCAATGTCGCCATCGTGACAGGCGGATCGACCGGCATCGGCGCGGACATCTGCCGGCAGATGCTGGAGGCGGGTTACGAGGTGATTTCGCTCGCGCTCGATAAGCCGCGGCAGCAGCATGCGCGGCTGCACGCGATCGAGGTCGATCTGACGGACCGCGCCGCGACCGAACAGGCCGCCGCCGATATCGCTTCGCGTTTTGCCGTCACGCACCTCGTGCACAATGCCGGCGCCATCCGGCCAGCGCTCCTTCCGGATGTGAAGCTCGACGACTTGGATGCGCTGACGCAACTCCATCTCGGGTCGGCGATCACGCTTGTGCAGGCCGTCCTGCCGGGGATGAAGCAGCATCACTTCGGCCGCATCGTGCTGATGTCGTCGCGCGGCGCGCTCGGGCTGGCGACGCGTTCGGCCTACGCGGCGACCAAGGCCGGCATGGTGGCGCTGGCGCGCACCTGGGCGCTGGAACTCGCGCCCGACGGCATCACCGTCAACGTCGTGGCGCCCGGTCCGATCAGTGGCACCGAGATGTTCCACGCCGTCGTGCCGAAAGACAGCGATCGCGAGAAGGCGCTCGCTGCGGCGATTCCGGTGAAGCGGCTCGGCCGTAGCGACGACGTCGCGCGCGCCGTGATGTTCTTCTGCGCGCGCGAGAACGAGTTCATCACCGGCCAGACGCTTTACGTCTGCGGCGGCGCAAGCCTCGGAACGATCGTGATCTAGGTCCGGCGCTGCCGAGCGGCCGAAAGCGAACACAACAATGACGTTTGTCGTCGCGCGCAATTGCGGAGTATGATCCGACACAACAATACGAAGCTCGATGAGCCATTAGTCTCGGGAGAAACGCCATGCTCAAGCCAATCGCCACCTGTCTTGGATTGCTGTTGTTCGGCGCTGTCGCGCTCAACGCCCAGACACCGCCGGTGCAGCCATCGCCGGTCAAACGGACGGTCCTGCAGAAGACCGACGTGCCGGGCACCAATCTCGAGATGATCTTCGCGACGGTCGAGATCGCCCCAGGCTTCAAGGCAGGCCGGCATTTTCATCCCGGCGTCGTCATGGCGCAGGTAACTGACGGTGAATTCTGGCTACACGTCGATGGCCAGCCCGAGAAGGTTCTGCGCGCCGGCGAATCTCTGACCCTGCCCGACCGCGCGATCCATAACGAAGGCGCAACCGATAAGCCGGCTCGGCTGAGCGCTATCTATGTTGTCGAAAAGGGCAAACCGCTCGCCTCGCCGGCGCCGTAACGGGGCCGCGGGAGCGAGGCGCAGGCTGCGCCGGAACTGGATTACTTCGTGCCGGTCTTCGGCGCTGCCGCTGGAGCCTCGGCCACATGCTCCTGCCGCTCGGTGATGCGGGCACGCTTGCCGCGCAGTCCGCGCAGGTAATAGAGCTTGGCGCGGCGCACCTTGCCGCGGCGCACGACCTTGATCGAGTTGATCATCGGCGAATAGAGCGGGAACACGCGCTCGACGCCCTCGCCGTAGGAAATCTTGCGCACGGTGAAGTTCTCGTTAAAGCCCGCGCCGGCGCGGCCGATGCAGACGCCCTCATAGGCCTGGATGCGGCTGCGCTCGCCCTCGACCACCTTATAGTTGACGAGCACGGTGTCGCCCGGCCCGAAATCCGGGATCTCCTTGCCAGCGCTGAGTTTTTCGACCTGCTCTTTTTCGAGGGTCTGAATGAGGTTCATGGGGAATTCTCCGTCGGCAGCGCCAATTCTGCGGGCGCGCGGTCTGCTTGTCTTTATGGGTCGGCGAGCTTCTACGATAATGAGTGGGCTTTGTCACCCGTCCGGCTTGGGCTTTTTGGGGCCCTTGAGGCCCGCCAGATAGGCCGCCCAGAGGTCCGGCCGGCGTTCTCGGGTGAGCCTTTCGGCCTCACTCTGCCGCCAGGCGGCGATCTTGGCGTGGTCGCCGGAGGTCAGGATGTCCGGGATGGTCCGGCCTTCGAACGTCTGCGGCCGGGTATAGTGGGGGTACTCCAGAAGGCCCTCGGAAAACAATTCCTCGGCGCCCGACGCCTCCCTGCCCATGACGCCGGGGAGGAGCCGCACGCAGGCGTCGATCAGCACCATGGCGGCCACCTCGCCGCCGGACAGCACGTAATCGCCGATCGAGACCTCTTCCAGTTCGCGCGCCTCGATCAGGCGCTGGTCGACGCCCTCGAAGCGGCCGCAGACGATCACGACACCGGCTTCGCGCGTCAGCGCTTCGACCCGGCTTTGCGTCAGCGGCCGCCCGCGCGGCGACATCAGCAGGCGCGGGCGCCCGCCCCACGTCACGGCGTCGAGCGCGCGCGCGAGCACGTCCGCCTTCATCACCATTCCGGCGCCGCCGCCGGCCGGCGTGTCGTCGACGGTGCGGTGGCGGTCGTTCGCAAAATTGCGGATGTCGATGGGCGTGAGCCGCCAGATGCCATTCGCATGCGCCTTGCCAGCCAGGCTCATGCCGAGCGGTCCGGGAAACATCTCCGGGAAGATCGTCAGCACGGTCGCCTGCCAGCCCTGATCTGGGTCCATCGGATTGCTCAAATCGCCATGCTGCCGGCCCGCAACTCGGTGCGGATGCGCTCGATGATCCTGCCGAGCTTGTTCTCCCCGCTGCCGTCGCGGCCCACGCCCCAATAGGGGTCGTTGTTCGGGCCGTCTTCGGCAATCGGTTCATCGCCGGTCGCAAGCAGCAGGGTGCGCAATTGCGGATGCAGCTCGAACTTGCGCCGCACCGCGCGGTCCATCACTTCGTCTTTCACCGCGTCCCAGTCCGCACGCATCCGGTCGCGGTGCTTGTCGGCGAGGCTCTTCGCGATGATCGGCTTCGCGGCGCTGCGGATTTTCGCCTGCAGCTCCGGATCGGTGAATTTCTGCGCCTGGTAATAGTGCTCGGTCGTCGGCCAGCGCTTGCCGTCGAGATCGATCGTGAACGGCGCGAAGTTCGAGAACTCGCGGTAGGTCTCGGACTGCGAATAGAAACGGATGACCATCGTCAACCCAATCTTACCCGTGCCGGCGCTTCAGCGCGGATCGGGCTTATCTTTCGGCGGGACGACCACAATGCGTCCGCCCGCAATGTCGATTACCGGCACTGCCGTTTCGGTAAACGGCAGCATCACGGTCGGGCCGGCCGGTGGCCTGATCTCTATCAGGTCGCCGGCGCCGAAATCGTGGATCGCCACCACGGTGCCGATCTCGTTGCCGTCTTCACCGACCGCACGCAGCCCGATCAGGTCCGCGTGGTAGAACTCGCCGGCCTCGGGCGCCGGCAGCCGGTCACGCGGGACGTAGAGATCGACGTTGCACAACTGCTCGGCCGCCGTGCGGTCGCCGACGCCCTTGAACCGGACGACCAGGAAACCTTTTCCCGGGCGCCAGCTTTCGATCTCGAACGCCCGCGTGCCGCTTTCGTCTGCCAGCGCGCCGTATCGCGTGACGGCTGCCGGATCGGCGGTGAACGAATTCAGCCTCACCTCGCCGCGCAGACCGTGCGCGGCGCCGATCCGGGCGACGCAGATGCGATCGGCCACGGGCACCTAAGCCGTCGTCAGGTCGCCGGTGCCGCTGCCTTCGCGGCAGCCGCTGCGGCCTTGGCTTCGGCGGCGGCCTTCACCGCTGCTTCCGCGCGAGCCTTGCGCTCCTTGCGCGGCACGGACTTCTCGGGATTGTTGCGCTTCTCGCGCTTCATGACCCCCGCTTCGTCGAGGAAGCGCGACACACGGTCGGTCGGCAGCGCGCCTTTGGCGAGCCAGGCCTTCACCTTCTCCATGTCGAGCTTGAGCCGCTCGGTCTTGTCCTTCGGCAGCAGCGGATTGAAGTAGCCGAGCCGCTCGATGAAACGGCCGTCGCGCGGCGAACGGCTGTCGGCGATGACGATGTGATAGACCGGCCGCTTCTTGGTGCCGGCACGGGCAAGACGGATTTTCAGGGACATTTTTCTTCCTTTCGCTAATCAGTGGTTCTCAATGTTGATCCGTCACCCTCAGATGACGGAGAAGGGGTGCTCGCCGCTCATCATTTCTTCTTCCCAAATCCCGGGAACGCGCCGAGTCCCGCCGGCTTGCCGCCGAGACCCGGCAGCAGCGGGCCGCCGCCCGGCATCGACGACGGCAGTCCGGGCATCGCGGACGGCAGTCCTCCCGCGCCCGGCATGCCTGGTGGCAGACCGCCCGGCATTTTCTTCGCCAACTCCGCCATCTGCTCGGGCGTCGGCATCGGCATGCCGCCGCCGAGCCCGAGCATGTTGGCAAGGCCGGCCATCGGACCGCGCTTGGCGCCCGAGCCCATCGCCTTCATCACGTCCGCCATGTTGCGATGCATCTTCAGCAGCCGGTTGAGGTCCTCGACCTTGGTGCCGGAACCGGACGCGATGCGCAGCTTCCGCTTGGCCTTGAGGATATCGGGGCTTCGGCGCTCCTGCGGCGTCATGGAGTCGATCATCGCCATCTGACGCTTGAGCACCCTTTCGTCGAGGTTCGCGGCCGCGAGCTGATTCTTCATCTTGGCGATGCCGGGCAGCATCCCCATGAGCCCCGCCATGCCGCCCATCTGCTGCATCTGCGTGAGCTGATCGCGCAGATCGGCAAGGTCGAACTGGCCTTTGCGCATCTTCTCGGCGACGCGCGCGGCCTTCTCGGCATCGATCGTCGCGGCCGCTTTCTCGACCAGCGTGATGATGTCGCCCATGCCGAGGATGCGGTCGGCGATGCGCTGCGGGTAAAACTCCTCGAGCGCATCCATCTTCTCGCCGGTGCCGATCAGCTTGATCGGCTTGCCGGTGACCATGCGCATGGAGAGCGCGGCGCCACCGCGCCCATCGCCATCGACGCGAGTGAGCACGATGCCGGTCAAGCCAACGCGCTCGTTGAACGCACGCGCGAGGTTGACGGCGTCCTGCCCGGTAAGGGCGTCGGCGACCAGCAGCACCTCGTGCGGGTTGGCGGCGCGCTTCACGTCCGCCGCCTCTGCCATCATCGCTTCGTCGAGCGTGGTGCGGCCGGCCGTGTCGAGCAGCACGACGTCGTAGCCGCCGAGCCGTCCGGCTTGCAGCGCGCGTTGCGCAATCTGCGTCGGCTGCTGGCCCTCGACGATCGGCAGCGTCTCGACGCCGACCTGCTGGCCGAGCACCGCAAGCTGCTCCATCGCGGCGGGACGGCGCACGTCGAGCGAGGCCATCAGCACCTTGCGGCGGCCCTGCTCGGTGAGACGCTTGGCGATCTTGGCGGTGGTCGTGGTCTTGCCGGAGCCCTGCAGGCCGACCAGCATGATCGGCACGGGCGCGGCGGCATTGAGATCGATCGGCTCGCTCTGCGTGCCCAATGTCTCGATCAACTGGTCGTGCACGATCTTCACGACGAGCTGGCCGGGCGTCACGGACTTGATAACCTCGACGCCGACCGCGTTCGCTTTCACCTTGTCGGTGAAGTTGCGCACCACGTCGAGTGCGACGTCGGCCTCAAGCAGCGCGCGGCGGACTTCGCGCATCGCCGCATCGACATCGGCCTCGGTCAGCGCGCCGCGCCGCGTCAGCCGATCGAGAATTCCACCAAGCCGATCCGACAGCGAGTCGAACATGTCCAAACACCTATCGCGCCCGAGGGCGCATCGCGCTGTCGGGCGGTAGCCTCCGGCCTCACGGGACCGGTCGGCGGTATGGCATTACGTCTCTTGCGAGAGTGGCCGGAACCTAGGGTCGGGCCCCCGCGAAGTCAAGGAAACGCCGATACGCGCAATCGTCGCGAAACCAGCTCGCGCTGCGCCAGCCCGAATTCCCGGCACCCCGCGCCCATCATTGGGGCATCGCCGTCGCCCGCCTTCCCGGTAGTCTGAGAGTGCCGGGGCAACGCAAATTCGGACAGGTCGATGAAACCAGTCGTGCCCGCAACCCTCCTTGTTCTTGTTGCCGCTCTTGTCCCTGTCTGGGACAGCGCCGCGGCGAAGGAATACCCCGAGAAGCAGATCACGCTCGTTGTCCCGGTGGGAGCGGGCGGCGCGGTCGATGTGTTGGCGCGCATCTTCGCACCGGCTCTGGCGGATCGGCTCGGAAAGCCGGTGGTCGTCGAAAATCGCACCGGTGCCGGGATGGTGACCGGAACCGCCTCGGTGGCGAAAGCCGCGCCGGACGGACATACGCTGCTGGTCGCGACCAGCACGCCGCTGGCGATCAATCCGACCGTGCATAAGAAGCTGCCATACGATCCGGTCAGCGACTTCGTTCCGATCGCACTGATCGCCACCAGCCCGTTCACGCTCGTGGTCAATCCATCGGTCCCTGCAGCGCTCGGTATCCGACCTGATCCGTCTGGCTAACGAGAAGCCGGGCGAGCTTTCGTATGCGTCGGCCGGACCGGGTTCGCCGCACCATCTGTTCTTCGAGCTATTGAAATCGATGACCGGCATTCAGGCCACGCACGTTCCGTACCGGGGCAACGTGCCGGCCATCGCCGACGTGGTCGCCGGCCATGTGCCGACCATGTTCAGCGACCCCTCGGGATTGCCGCTCATCAAGGACGGCAAGGTGCGTGCACTTGCCGCATCCTCCGCGAAGCGCTTGCCCCAGGCGCCGGAAATTCCCACCATTGCGGAAGGAGGATTGTCCGGTTTCGACGCGGCCGCCTGGATCATGGTCGTCGCGCCGGAGAAGACGCCGCCCGCAATCGTCGAAAGGTTGCACGCCGAATTCAAGAGCATATCGGAACAAGCCGAGCTCCAAGAGCGGATCGTGAAGAACGGTCAGGCACCGACCGTCACGCCGTCGGTTGCGGAATTACAGAGCTATGTGCGATCTGAAGTCGCGCGCTGGGGCAAGATCGTCCAGCAAGCCGGCATCGCGGGATCCGAATAGATGTCCCGCCGGGAGGAACAGGCCGATGCGTTGGTCGCCGGGATGGGCATTGCTTGCCGTTGCCGTCGGGTTCGGTCTCTGCTCGGCGCCGGCGAGCGTACGCGCGGAAGACTATCCTGCCCGGCCTATCACGCTGGTGGTGCCGTATCCGGCGGGCGGCGGGCTTGACGCTCTCGCGCGCATGCTCGGGCCGAAGCTCGCCGAGCGTCTCGGCAAGCCGGTGGTGATCGAAAACCGCGTCGGCGCCGGCACCGTGATCGGCGCCGCGTCGGTCGCCAAGGCGGCGCCCGACGGCTACACCATCATGCTCGGCACCAGCACCGCGTTCGCCATCACGGTGACGCTCAACAAAAATCTGCCTTACGACCCGGCGCGCGACTTCGCGCCGATCGCGCTCACGTCCAACGCGCCGTTTCTGCTGCTGGTGCATCCGTCGCTGCCGGTGCACTCGGTCGGCGATCTCGTCAAGCTCGCCAAGGAGAAGCCCGGGCAGCTCTCCTACGGGTCGGCCGGGCCGGGCTCGCCGCAGCACCTGAGCTTCGAATTGCTCAAGAGCCTGACGGGCATCAACGTGGTCCATGTGCCCTATCGCGGCGACGGTCCGGCAGTGACCGATCTGATCGCGGGGCATATCCCGATGATGTTCGGCGAGCCGACGCCGGTCCTTCCGCTATGGAAGGCCGGCAAGGTCCGTCCGATTGCCGTGTCGGCCGCCACGCGGTTGCCGATCGCGCCCGAGATACCGACGGTCGCCGAGCAGGGACTGGCCGGCTTCAACCTGGTGTCGTGGCAGATGTTCGTCGCGCCGTCCGGCACGCCGCTTGAAGTCATCGAAAGGTTGCACACCGAGTTCAAGGCGGTGTTGGATTTGCCGGACATCAAGACGGAATTCGCCCGGACTGGCCGGATCACGGTCGACTATCCGCCGGTGCGCGAGCTTGGCGGCTTCATGCGCTCCGAGATTGTCCGGCTCGGCAAGATGGTGGAACAGGCGGGGATCGCACGGTCGCAATAATCAACAATCGAGGCGGCGAAAACCGCGAGCAAAGAGGAAACAGGACATGAAGATCGCGAGTTCGATGTTGCTCGGTCTGGCGCTCGCCGGCGTGACCGCCATGCCTGCGTTGGCCCAGGACTATCCCAATCGTCAGGTCAACTTCGTCGTGCCGTTCGCGCCCGGCGGCGGCACCGATATTCTCGGCCGGCTGGTCGGGCAGAAGCTGACCGATCGCTTCGGCAAGCCGTTCGTCGTGGAGAATCGTCCCGGCGCCGGCACCGTGACGGCGGCGGCGCAGGTCTCCAAGGCCACGCCCGACGGCTATACCATCATGATGGCGACCAGCGGGACGATGGTGCACAACGCCATCATCTATAAGAAGCTGCCGTACGATCCGGCCAAGGATCTGAAACTCGCCGCGTTGATCTGCCATGTGCCTTTCGTTCTGGTGGTCAACAACGACCTGCCGGTGCATTCCGTCGCCGACCTCCTCAAGCTCGCGAAGGAGCAGAAGCTCAGCTACGGCTCGGGCGGGCCGGGCGCCTTCCACCATCTCCTCGGCGAGCTGTTCAAATGGCAGTTCGGGATCGACATGACCCATGTGCCGTACCGCGGCACGCTGCCGGCGCTGAACGACGTGATGGCCGGGCACATCCAGCTCATGTTCAGCGACCTGGCGCCGGCCTATCCGTTGATCCAGGCCGGCAAGCTCCGTGCGCTCGGCATCACCACGGCGCAGCGGGCCAGGTCGGCGCCGGAATTGCCGCCGCTTGCCGAGGTCGGCGTGCCGGGATTCGATTGGGCCGCCTGGCAGGCAGTCGCGGTGCCGGCCGCTACGCCGAAGGACATCACCGACAAGCTCAACGTCGCGATCACCGCGGCGATCGCCGAGCCGGATGTCACCAAGCAGCTCAGCAGCCTGCAGTTCATTCCGGTCGGCAAGGGCTCGCCGGAGGAACTCGATCGTTTCGTCAAGAACGAGGCGGCGCGCTGGGGCAAGGTACTGACGCAGGCGGGCGTGGCGGGGATCGAGTGATCGGCGGCGCGCCCATAGCGACGTCCCCTCCGGCTTCGGGTAGACTGGCCGCTTCCTGACCGGAGGTAATTCATGGCGACGCCCGCGGCGGCCGACGATGTTCTGTTCTTCATTCCGGATATCGGCGGCTTTACCAAGTTCATCGCCGAGACCGAGATTCAGCACAGCCAGCACATCATCCAGGAGCTGTTGGAGCTGCTGGTCGATGCCAATTCGCTCGGCATGAAGGTCGGCGAGTTCGAGGGCGACGCCGTGCTGTTCTACCGCAACGGTGCGCCGCCGTCGCTCGAGCAACTAGTGCAGCAGGCCAGGAAGATGTACCTGGACTTCCATTCGCACCTGAAAAAAATGGAATTCAAGCGCATCTGCCAGTGCGGTGCATGCGCCAGCGCCGGCAGCATCGCGCTGAAGATGGTCGCGCATTTCGGCTCCGCCAGCACCATGCAGGTGAAGGACCATGTGAAATTCATCGGCAAGGACATCATCATCGCGCACCGCCTGCTAAAGAATTCGGTGACCGTGCCCGAATATCTGCTGGTCAGTGGGCAGACCTTGTCTCGGATCGAAAATGCGCACGAGCCGATCGACTCGTTTGCCAAGGGCTCCGACGCCTACGAGAGCCTCGGCACGATCGAGTATCAGTTCAAATCGCTGGACGGCTACAAGGGCGAGGTCAAGGTCGATCCGCCTTCGCCCGCAAAGCTGAAGAATCCCCGCAAGATGACGGAGCTGCATCAAAAGGTCGACGCACCCATCGAGTTTGTCTATCAGCGGCTGATCGATCTGCCGGGGCGCATGAACTGGATCGAGGGCGTTACCAAGGTCGAAATGTTCGACGACCTGCCCAACCAGATCGGCAAGACGCATCGGTGCGTCGTGGGTGACAACGACGGCATCGCCGTGATGACCACCGAAGTCAAGGTCAGCGACACCACGATGGAGATCTGGGAAACCGACCACAAACAGATGAGCGCATGCCGGTACCTGCTCACACGGGTGCCCGGCGACAAGGCCGACCTCGCGGTCGAGCTCTACGTGCGCGACAACGTGATCGTCCGGCTCATGTACAAGCTGCTGATGGAAAAAAAGCTGAAGCCGTTCTTCGAAAAATCGATCGCCAATCTCGGGGCGTTTTGCGAGAAGACCTACCGGCAAAAATAGCCGCGCGGTGTCGCCGTCTTGAGGGTTCTGGCTAATTCGTCTTCATCACCCGCCGGGCAACCGGCACCCATTTGGCGATCTCGCTTGCCACGAATTGCGTGAATTCATCTGAGGTCATAACGCGCGTCTCGATTGAATCGCGCTCCATGCGTTTGCGCACGTCGGGCTCCTCGAGCATTTTTCCGACAGCCTGATTGAGCCTCAACGTCACGTCGGCGGGGAGCCCGGCCGGCCCGGAGAGCCCAAACCACGAGACCGCCGTCAGGTCTTCGTAGCCTTGATCCTTGAAGGTCGCGAGATCGGGGAACTCCGCGAGCCGGTTGCTCGATGTGACTGCGATCGGAACGATCTTGCCGGCGCGAATCTGACCGAGTGCGGAGGTCCACGTCATGGTACCGACGTTGACGGTGCCGGCAACGAGATCCATCAGCCCCTGCGAGGCGCCGCGCGTCATGATCTGTTGCAGCTTGATGCCGGTCTTCTGCGCAAACGATTCCATCAGCAGGTGCCCGAGTGTTCCTACACCCGGCGAAACGTAGTCGATCGCCTGTCCGCGCTGCCCGAGCGCGACAAGGTCCTTGAGCGAACGCACACCGAGCGACGGGTTCACCACGAATACGTTCGGCGGCCCGCCGATATACGCGACGTGCGTGAAATCGCGCATCGGGTCGAAGCCGGGATTGGGGCTGACCGCCGGCGCGATCACATGATAGGCGGTGCTCGATGTCGTGAGCGTATAGCCGTCGGGCGCAGCCTGAGCGGTCGCCGCGGTGCCGATCAGCCCGCCGGCGCCCGCGCGGTTCTCCACGAAGCAGCGCTCGTGGAACGCTTCGGCGAAATGGTCGCAGAGCAGACGGCCGAACATGTCGGCGGCGCCGCCGGGCGTCGATGGCGCAATGATACGGATGGGGCGTGTCGGCCAATCCGCCGCGGTCGCCACGACGGAGGCGCCGCACAGCGCCGCAAGCGCGACAGTGAACGCGACATCAAAACGCTTCATATCCGTGCCGGCCCATGATCTCATCAGAAAAACACTAATGCGGGAGCGAAACAACCGTGGCCGTGGCGCGCGTTTTCTCACTTTCACTTGTTGTCGTTCTCGCAGGCATTGCCGCGCTCGCGCACCCTCCCGCATTTGCGCAGGGCTATCCGGTGCGGCCGATCAAGATCATCGTGCCGCTGGCGGCAGGCGGGCTTGCCGACACGCTTGCCCGCATCGTGTCGCAGCGGCTGGCCGAGGCGTCCGGCCAGGCGGTGGTGGTGGAGAACCGGCCTGGTGGGGCGGGGGCGGTCGGCGCCGAGGCGGCCGCGCGCTCGCCGGCCGACGGCTACACGCTGTTCATGGGAAGTCTCGCGACCAATGCGGTGATCGCGCACCTGACCAAGCTTGCTTTCGATCCCAACAAGGACCTCGCTCCGGTCATCCATGTCGCGACGTTTCCGAATGTGCTGGTGGTTTATCCCGGCCTGCCGGTGAAATCGGTGCGCGAGCTCGTGGCTTACGCCAAGGCCAATCCCGGCAAGCTCAGCTACGCCTCGCAGGGAAATGCAGCTTCGGGGCACCTCGTCGGCGAGCAGTTCAAGCAGGTTGCCGGCATCGACATGGTGCATGTGCCGTATCGCGGTGCGGCGCCGGCGATCCAGGACCTGATCGCCGGTCATGTCCAGCTCATGTTCGACAGCGTGACCTTGCAGACCCCGCTGATCAACGACGGCAAGACCCGCGGCCTCGCGGTGCTGACGCCGCAGCGCGTCGACTCGATCCGCGAGGTGCCGACGATGGACGAGGCCGGCTTCCCGCAGATGCAGAGCGGCACCTGGTTCGGGCTGTTCGCCCCGGCCGGAACGCCCGACGCCGCGATCGCCTGGGTGAATGCCGAAACCCGCAAGGCGTTCGCCGCCGAAATCCGTGCGCCAGCGCTACCTCTCGCAGGGCACTCTGCTGCCGCTCGGCACTCCGGCCGAATTCGCCGCGCACATCGCCGCCGAGCAGCGGAAATGGGGCACGGTCATCCGCCAAGCAAACATTCGCCTGGAGTGAACATTCGCCCGGAGTGAACGCGTGGGTAGCGCCGCAGAGGTGCCATCACGCGGGAGGCGTTGCGGCCCTGTCGGATTTCCGCTTAGCTCATGCCGCCGGTGCCGCAGAGCATCGGCGATTTTCTTTGCCGGAGGTCCCGTATGGACGTGGATTTGGTCGCGGAGCCGGGCGCCAAGGATCTGCTCAAGGGTTCGAGCATCCTCCAGGCGATCAAGGCCGCCGGCGTCGAATACATCCTCTCGGTGCCCGACATCACCACGAGCGGCGGCCTCCTGCGGCCCATTGCGCGTGATCCAAGTCTTAAGCTCGTCCGCGTCTGCAAGGAGGACGAGTGCATCGGCATCGCGTCGGGGCTCTCCTATAGCGACAAGCGCGCGCTCTGCCTGATCCAGCACACGGGCTTTCTCAACTCCATCAACGCCATCCGTGGCGTCGCGGTCGAATACGGCCAGCCGATCTGCATGATGGTCGGGCTGCTGCAGCACGATCCCGACACGACGCCGCGCAATTCGCCGCGCTACGGCGTGCGCATCGTAGAGCCGATCCTCGACGCCATGGGCATCCCGCACCACTACATCGGCGAAGACAAGGACGTGGCGAAAATCCAGCCGGCGATCGAGCAGGCTTACGAGAAGTCCTTTCCCGTCGCATTCCTGGTCGGCCGGAGGCCGTCGCTGTCATGATGAAACGAGACGAGTGCTTCCGCATCCTCAAGCGGCACGTGACCGACGAGATCGTGGTCGCGACCTACAGCTCGGCGGTCGACTGGCTCGAGCTCGGCGAGCGCACGTTCAACTATTTCTCGATCGGCGCGATGGGGCTCGACTCGCTCGCACGCGCTCGGCCTCGCGCTCGGGCGGCCCGACAAGCGCATCATCTGCCTGCAGGGCGACGGCAGCTTCCTGATGAATCTCGGCTGCCTCGTCACCATCGCGGCGGCGGCGCCGAAGAACCTCGTCCATCTCGTGGTGCAGAACGGCACCTACGAGGCGAACGGCGGCCATCCGATTCCCAACAACGATCACGTCGATTTCGCCGGCATGGCGCGCTCGGCCGGCTATGCGCACGCGCACGACTTTTCGCAGCTCGCCAATTTCGAGCAGCAGGCCGCGCATGTGCTCAAGCAGGAAGGCCCGGTGTTCGCCACCTTGCGGGTCGAGCCGACGAAGTCGCTGAACTACGACTATCCGAAGCTCTACGACCCGGAGCGGCGCAAGGCGCTGAAGGCCGCGCTGCGGGCGGGGTGAGGGGGCGGCGCGTAGCCCGGGTGAAGCGAAGCGTAACCCGGGGCCCTTGTGTTGCGTACGCGAAACCCCGGATGAAGCCATACACCGGATCGGTGAATTGTGTGGTGGACGAATCGAATCAATAGAAACAAGCGCTGTTGATGAAATGTGGCATCTGCATACAGTCATAAGCCGCGGATCAGTCAGCAGATAATCTTTGTTCTTGCGCCCCCCATGTTGCTCGTAGGATTCAAAGTCCGCCGCTAGACTAGCAACATTGACGGAGGGGGCATGCCAGTAGTGATCAGTCTGATCTATGCTCTCGGGATATTCTTGTTCGGCTCGGGCTATTTTCTGCACGGTCTAACAGCGTTTAGTGAGTTCGGATATCTACCGAAGGCTCTTTCAGAGCAGTCCGGTACAAAGTCAGATCGTCGAAAGTGCGCCACGTGTGAGCGACGAAGCTGAGGCGATGTATGTGGAATTTGCGCGGGTGATGGACTTGCAGTATGGGCTAGCTGTTCTAAGGCGCGAGATCGGAAAATTGCCCTCTCTCCCGAATGAAGGACATTGAAGCGCAAGGGTGGGTTAGCGCCAAAGGCGCGTAACCCGCCGGCCGAATGCGCCGCAAGTCCAATGGTGGGTTTACGGCGCTTCGCGCCTGACCCACCCTTGCTACGAGCTATTATCTAAAAAACTGAATTGCCAAGTCTGCGTTTTGATGGCGTGGGGGTTTCTGCGTGGCGTCGGACGATAGTTCGAAAAGTGAAAACCGTCCCTGCTACGCCAGCAAGTAATAGAACGATTGCGAGTACGAGAGCGAGGTACGAAAAAGTCATGACTTGAGCGCCAAAATCGCCGATATCCTACGTTCGAATGGGTGAGGGGGCCCGGCCCCCTCGCCCAACTGAATATGTGGACCCGTCAGTGTAGCCCTCTCCCGCAAGGGGAGAGGGCGCAGCCACTCCGGCCGCGATTTGCGGCGAGCCGTATCGTGCTGCCGGCGCACTCACATCAACTCACCGCCACAGGCACTGGCGTCGCCGGTTCGGGCAGCGCCAGGCGGTAGCCGACACCGAGCTCGGTCAACAGGATGCGCGGCTGCGTCGGATCGACCTCGATCTTCTGCCGCAGCTTGCGCACGAAGATGCGCAGATAGTGCGTGTCGTGCAGGTGCGGCGAGCCCCATACCTCCTTCAGCAGGAACTGGTGCGTCACCACGTTGCCGGCGTGCTGGGCGAGCAACTGCAGCAGCCGGTATTCCTTCGGCGTCAAGGTCACGCGCGAACCGTTGACGGTGACGATGCGCGCCGGCAGGTCGATCGCCAGCGGTCCCACCCGGACGACGGGCTCGCCCGAGGAGGCGCGCACCTGGCGGCGCATCGCGGCGTGCGCGCGCGCCAAGAGTTCGGCCATGCCGAACGGCTTCACCACATAGTCGTCGGCGCCCGCTTCGAGCAAACGCACCTTCTCGGCTTCGTTCGAGCGCACGGACAGCACGATCAGCGGCACGCTCGACCACGCCCGCAGGCGGTCGAGCACCTCCGAGCCGTCCATGTCGGGCAGTCCGAGATCGAGGATGACGAGATCCGGCGGCTTGAGCGTCGCCCAGCGCAGCGCATCGCCGCCCGTCTCGGCATCCTGCACGACAAATCCGTCGAGTTCGAGTCCGGCGCGCAGGAAGCGCCGAATCTGAACCTCGTCGTCGACGACAAGCACCAGCGGAGACTCTTCAGTCATCAGGATCGACCTCGGGTTGAATGGCAGGGCCCGCGAACGGCAAGAAGATCGACATGGTCGTGCCCTGGTCCTCTCCGGAGCTGACCGCTTCGATCCTGCCGCCGTTGGCGGAGACGAAGGCCTTGGCAATCCAGAGTCCAAGGCCGGAACCCGATGTGGTCGCCACATGGCGCGCCCCACGGAAGAAACGCTCGCCGAGCTGAGCCTTCTCTTCCGCCGTCAATCCCACACCGGTATCGCTCACCGAAAGTATCACATCATGTCCGTTGCGTTTGGCTGCGATCTTGATCGGGGAACGCGCCGGCGAATATTTCGCCGCGTTGTCCACGATCTGCAAGAACGCCTGTTCGACGAGGATGGCATCGACATAGATCAACGGCAGATTCGAGTCCATGTCGAACGCGATCTGGTGGCAGGCGAGCCGCCGCCGCCGGCGCTCCAGCGCCGAGTTCACAATATCTTGAGGTTCGATCCACTCCTGCCGCGGCCTGATCTGCGCGAGGCTGATGCGGGTGGCGTCGAGGAGATTCTGGATGTCGTTGTTGAGCCGCTCGGACTCGTCGCGCACCACGCTGGCGAGCGCGGTCAGCCGCTCGTCCTTGGCGATGACCGGCGACTGGCTCAGCACCGTGGCGGCGCCGAGAATCGAGGCGAGCGGCGTGCGCAGTTCGTGGCTGACCGAACCGATCAGCGCTTCGCGCAGCAACTCGGTCTCGGAGCGCATCTTGGCGTCGTTGATCGCGCGGGCGACGTCGAGACGCTCGAGCGTGGCGGCGGCATCGGACAACAGATCGTCGACCCGCTGGCGCACATCGGCGACGGCGTTCGCCGGCACGCTGCCAAGGTCGATCGCGATGATCGCCGACGTCCGGGTTCTTCTCCGACACGCGCCGGACCAGCCAGATGTTGCCGGTGTGATCGGCCACCGTGGAGCCGGGATTGGAGCCGGCCTGCAGCGCCGCGATCTCGGCGCGCACGCGTTCGGGCACGGCTTTCTCTTCCGGGGTTTCGTCGTTGTGGCGAATTCCGGCCGGGCCGAACAACACCACCTTGCGCCGTACGAGGTTGGCGAGGTGGTACTCGATCGCGAGATAGATCTCTTCGGCCGAGTGAGCGCCGGCGAGCTGGCGCGAAAATGCGTAGAGATCGCTCATCTCGAACTCGCGCTTGCGGGCGAGCTCGGTCTGCCGCTTCATCGAGTTGGCGAGGTGGCTCGTCACCACCGCCACCACCATGAAGAGGACGAGGTTGAGGATCTCGTTCGGCCGCGAGATGTAGAAGCTGTAGAACGGCGAGAAGAACAGGTATCCCGACCACAGCACCCCCGCGACCGCGGCGACCAGCGCCGGGATCAAGCCCGAGATGCCACCCCGCCAGCAGCACGGGCAGAAGATAGATGACCGATCCGCGGCGGACGTCGAGGGTATGGATCAGGACGTAGGCGATGACGGTGGTCGCGGCGACCAGCACCAGCGCAATGGCGATGCCGCGCAATTCACGCTGAATCCCTTCGATCCTGACCACCGGACAGCCCTTCGTCGCGGCCCGCGGCCTGGGCAGGCCTTGGGCTTGCCGAGGATCTTGGGCTTGCCGAGGATATAGTATGGCCCCGGCGGCCGGTCATCCCCGTCCCACCGGGCAAAGGCCCGCGGGCCGCATGGGCAGCTGGAATCCATCGGCGCGCGGTCCCTTGCCTATTCGCGCACGGGCAATATCCTCCGGCGCAAAAGCAGCAAACGACGAGGAAACGCGATGTCCAGTGCCGAGCCACGGCCTCTCTTTCCGGTTCTCAAGCCGTTTTACGATGTTGCGATCCCGTGGGCCTGGCCAATCGTGCGGTTTGCGGTTGGCTGGAATCTCGCCGTGCATGGCTGGGGCAAGGTCGTGCGCGGCATGGCCGGGCAGGCCGAAACCCTCGCCCGGTCGGGCTTCGATGGCGGCATACCGCTATCGGTCTTCCTGACCGTCGTCGAGCTGGGCGGCGGCATCTGCATCGCGCTCGGCCTGTTCACCCGCTTCTGGGCCGCGGCGATCGCGATCGAGATGGGCGTGCTGACGTTCTATCTCTATTGGGGGAACGGGTTCTCGTGGCTCAACCGCGGCTACGAATACACCCTGATGTGGGGGCTCGTGGCCTTCGCCATCGCGCTGCGCGGCGGCGGGCCGTATTCGCTCGACCGCGCGCTCGGGCGCGAGCTTTAGGCTCTCGCGTACAAGAAGAACCAACCGTCACCGCCACAAGCCCAGGGAGGGCGCCATGCATCGCACCAATCTCACCGCCGCAATGCTGTCGATCGGCTTGCTGCTCGCAACAGGAGGAACCTCGATGGCGGGCTCGCTCGGCGGACCGTTGGAGCTGCAGGACGAGGGCAGCTTCTTCGTCAACGGCCGGCAGACCTCATCGAGCCATCCCGGCACGCCGATTGTCGGCCCGTCGGTGGCCGGCACCATCACGGTCAACCAGATGTACGTGCAGTACCGCATCCCGAAGACGATCACCGGACCGGCGATCGTCATGGTGCACGGCTCCGGCCACACCGGCGCGACCTACGAGACCACGCCGGACGGGCGCGAAGGCTGGGCCACCTATTTTGCCCGCAAGGGCTTCCCGGTCTATGTCGTCGATCACGCCGGCCGCGGCCGCTCGGGCTTCGATCCGACCGTCTTCAACCGCACGCGCGCGGGCGAGGCCGACGCCAAGGCGCTGCCCGACATCCAGATCGCGCCGCGCGAGCGCGCCTGGTACTTCTTCCGCATCGGCAAGACGTATCCGACGCCCTATCCGGGCTCGCAGTTCCCGGTCGAGGTCTTCGACCAGTACACCTCGCAACTCGTGCCCAACACCGAGGCGACGCTGCCGGGCGCCGGCGCCAATACCGTCACCGCGCTCGGCGCGCTGCTCGACAAGATCGGCCCGGCCATCGTCATGGTGCACTCGCAATCGGGTGCCTACGGCATGAACCTCGTGCGCACGAAGGCGATCAAGATGCGCGCGCTGATCAACGTCGAGGGCAACTGCGCGCCGGTGACCGGAGAAGAGGTCACCAAGATTTTCTCCCGCGTGCCGCTGCTCTCGGTCTGGGGCGACAACAGCGAGGGCGCGGTCGGCCCGAACGGCGACGAGCGCCGCAACGGCTGCGTCGCGACGGTCGACGCCCTCAAGGCGGTGGGCGGCACTGGCAAGTTTCTGCTGCTGCCGGCGGTGGGCCAGAAGGGCAACAGCCACATGCTGATGTTGGACAAGAACAACCTGCAGATCGCCGACCTGGTGATCGGCTGGATCAACGAGACGCTGAAGTGAGACGCGCGGCGGGGCGCCGGTCCCCGCGCCGCCGAAGTTTATCCGCGCGTTTGCTCCAGAAATGGAGGGTTCCCGCGGGCCGCGAGCTTCCATAGCGACGATTGAGCGCCCGGTGGGCCGGCCGCCAACCCTTGTCTCGGCTCATGCTGTTGGATACATAGCGGGCGACCGTCAGGGTGCTTCGCGCCCCTTCGCGGCCACGGAGAGGTGGCTGAGTGGTTGAAAGCACCGCACTCGAAATGCGGCGTACGGGTAACCGTATCGGGGGTTCGAATCCCTCCCTCTCCGCCATGAACTAAGTATCTGATATATCTTATGTTTCTGTCACTTTCGCCTTGCGAATTCCTCCGCTAGTTCCGGGACTTTGCGCGAGTCTGGCGACGGCGGTTTTCACGCAGAGACGAATTCGCGCGACATTTGCCGCGGTCGCGGCGCACGAGTCTCGTTCGCACAATTTGGTGGTACGGCAGTCTCTTGCCGAGTGGGCGCATTTTTGGTGGGCGAGCCGCACGTGCGAACGAGAGAGTAGGCATCACCGGGACGAGGGTATGGCGTCCCCACCAACATCGTAGCGGGCCGCTGCAGGTACGAGCACTTCCGGTTGGTTTGCTCCCGCACGAGTTATTAGTGCATTCTCTGCAGTGAATAGAGGCGTGAGAGCCCATGTCGGTGGACGACTCTCCCAGCAAGGAGATCGCAGATCTCCAAAAGCGTCTCGCCGAACTTGATCGCGAGCGTGCGAATCGTTCTCGCTGCACTTGAGCAATTGAAGAGACAGCCGCAGCGATCTGAGGTGCAGCCCACGACGACCTCTCAAATGGCAGACGCCGTTGCGAGTCCGACGGTCACTCTCTAATGCCGAAAAGGTCGCCTTGTTTCGTTCGCTCTTCCGGGGTCGCGACGATGTCTTCCCCCGCAGGTGGGAGAACTCAAAGACCGGCAAGACAGGCTACGCGCCGGCGTGCCACAACGAATGGGTTCGCGGCATCTGCGAGAAACCGCGGATCAAGTGCAGCAACTGCCCGAACCAGGCATTCGTGCCTGTTGGCGATGAGGTCGTGAGAGGCCATCTGCAGGGGAGAGACGTTGCCAATCCGGAAAGACGGAGTCCGTTCGTCGCAGGCGTCTATCCGCTCCTGGCGGACGAGACCTGCTGGTTCTTGGCCGCCGATTTCGACAAGGCACTCTTGGCAGCGTGATGCGCTGGCGTTCCTGGCGACATGCCGGGAGAAGGGTGTGCCCGCAGCGCTTGAGCGCTCCCGGTCCGGCAATGGCGGTCATGTCTGGATCTTCTTCTCGGAACCCGTGCCGGCATCCGAGGCGCGCAAGCTCGGTGCCCATCTGGTGACCGAGACGATGGAGCGCTGCCCCGATTTGGGGTTTGAATCGTATGATCGGTTCTTTCCCAGCCAGGACACCATGCCTGCCGGCGGGTTCGGCAATCTGATCGCGTTGCCGTTGCAGAACGGTCCTCGGCAGGAGGGCAACAGTGTCTTTGTCGACGACGAACTGCGCCCGTACGACGATCAGTGGGCCTTCCTGTCGAGCCTCAGGCGCATGAGCCGAGCCGAGGTCGCCAACCTGGTCGACCAGGCGTCGGCTGCAGGGCGGATCGTGGGCGTACGCCTTCCTCTCGACGACGATGATGACGAGCCCTGGATGGCGCCGCCGTCGCGGCGAAAAGCCGAGCAACCGATCGTCGGCGTGATGCCGGAGAGGGTCGAAGTGGTCTTGGGCAATCAGGTGTACATCGATCGGAGCGTCTTGCCGCCAGCGCTCGTCAATCGTCTGATCCGTCTCGCGGCGTTTCAGAATCCTGAATTCTACGCCGCGCAAGCAATGCGGCTGCCGACCTTTGGCAAGCCACGCGTGATCTCCTGTGCGGAGCTCTTCACCAAGCACATTGCGCTGCCGCGGGGCTGTGTCGATGCTGCTCTCGACCTTCTCACTGCCAACGGTATCCGGCCCGAACTGCGTGACGAGCGATATGGCGGCACGCCCCTCGGGACGCGCTTTCTTGGTACGCTCACCGAGGAGCAGCAGGCGGCCGCGGATGCCCTGATGGCGCACGACACCGGCGTGCTCGCAGCCACGACGGCCTTCGGCAAGACCGTGGTCGCCTGCAGACTGATAGCCGAGCGAAACACCAACACGCTGGTCCTGGTGCATCGGCAGCAACTGCTGGATCAATGGGTGGCGCGGCTGCGCGCCTTCCTCGACATCGACGCGGATCGTATTGGAGTCATCCGCGGTGGACGGAAGCGGCCGACAGGCTTCATCGATGTTGCCACCATCCAAAGCCTGGTGAGGAAGGGCGAGGTTTCCGATCGTCGTGGCCGACTACGGGCATCTCGTGGTGGACGAATGCCACCATTTGTCCGCCGTCAGCTTCGAGGCCGTGGCTCGCGCCGCCAAGGCGAAATATGTGCTCGGCCTGTCTGCGACCGTGACACGGAAGGATGGCCACCACCCCATCATCTTCATGCAATGCGGTCCGATCCGTTACCGCGTCGATGCGAGGAAACAGGCGGCGGCAAGGCCATTTTCACACCGGGTGGTGGTCAAGAAGACTGCATTCCGTGCGGAGCGGCAGAAGTCCGATGCGCCGGGCTCAATTCAGGAGCTTTACGGTCTTCTTGACGCGCGACGACGGCCCGCAATGACATGATTTTCGACGACATCCTGTCTGCTCTCGAAGCCGGGCGATCCCCGGTCGTGATCACCGAGCGCAAGGACCACCTCCAGGCGATTGCGGAGCGGCTCACGAAGTTCGCCAAGAACGTCATCGTCCTGAAAGGCGGGATGGGAGCCAAGCAACGCCATCAGGCGACCGCGGCCCTGGCGTCCGTGCCGGACGGCGAGGAGCGCGTCATCGTGGCGACCGGCCGCTACCTCGGTGAGGGCTTCGACGACGCACGCCTCGATACGCTGTTTCTCACGATGCCCATATCCTGGCGCGGAACCCTCGCACAGTATGCGGGCAGGCTTCACCGGCTCCACGCGGCCAAACGGGAGGTCGTGATCTACGACTACGTCGATGCCGACTGAACCCCTGCTCGCCAAAATGGCCGGCAGGCGAGAGGCCGGCTACCGGGCGCTGGGCTACGACGTGACACACGCCGACGACCTGTTTTCGCGCGAGACAGATGCTCCCACGAGGAAAACTGGCTGAATTCCGCGGGTTCTTGGGCCTTCATGTAGTCGGGATTGGCGCGAGCTACGTCAAAAATGTCTTGGCGGCTCAGGATTTGGACTGTGGAATGTCTGGCTCCGCGACTGGCGTCGTAATTGACGGAGCCCAGTTGCCGCCTAGTGTTGCCCCATGCGTTGGCAACGTGATTCGCAGAGCGGGCATGAGCCGCGCCCGTCGGGAGCGAGGAGAGAAAGGTCGTGGGCGTCAGAAGGCCCGCGCCGTGCTCGATCGACCTCCGCCGTTGCAGGGGTGGCGGACCACCGACGACGACGAGATTGCGCTGCGCCGTTGGCGGGGCCGCACCGAGATCGTTGCCATCGAGGCGCTGGAACCCAAGCAGCCGTTTTTCGGCACGTTCCGCGTGCAGTCGGGGAGCGGCGGCTTCTACGAGGTGGAAATCCGCGACCTCGACGGCTTGCAGCAATTCCTGCGGCTGTATCGATCATCGCGCCAATGGCCTCGGGACCTGCAAGCATATCGAGGGCGTGCTCGCGGCGCTGCGCCAGCGCAGCGCCAAGGCGTTCCGTGAGGCCGCGGCGCGGGGCACTCCGCGCATCGAGGTCTTCCTGGATCGCCGCGGCGCCGCAACGCCGGCATTGATGTGGCCCACGGGCGACCGCCGCCATGCGAGCGCGGCGAGCGCGCTGGCTCGCTGCGTTCATTGAACCGGATGGCACTCTTGCTTGCGATCCGAGCAAGGTCGAGGCGCTTATTTCCGCGTGGCGCGTTGCGCCCGCCGACATCCGCCGCCGGATTCGGGTGTCGCGCCACTTCACGCCGTGGCTCGACCGGCTGCGCCGGGAGCGCTCGCGCGAGGAGGCGCGCGCGGCATTCCTCGCCGAGGTCAAGGACGGCGCTGCGAGTTTCGATCTGTTGCGCCACCCGCTGCTGCCCTATCAGCGCGAAGGCATGCTGCATCTCGCATTCGGCGAACGGACCTTGCTGGCCGACGAGATGGGCCTCGGCAAGACCGTCCAGGCGATCGCCGCCTGCGAGCTCTTGGCCCGCCGCAAGGGCATCGAGCGCGTGCTGGTGGTGTGCCCGGCCTCGCTCAAGGCGGAATGGGAGGAGCAGATCGCGCGCTTCACCGACCGCCCGGCGCGTTCGGTGTTCGGCGCCCGGCCGGCGCGCCTTGCCGCCTACCGCGAGCCCACATTCTTCACCATCGTGAACTACGAGCAGGTGCTCGGCGACGCCGCGGACATCAACGAGATATTGCATCCCGACGTGGTCGTGCTCGACGAGGCGCAGCGCATCAAGAACTGGCAGATCAAGACCGCGCGGCGGGTGAAGTCGCTGCGCTCGCCCTATGCCTTCGTGCTGACCGGCACGCCGGTCGAGAACCGCATCGACGAGCTCTATTCGATCGTGCAGTACCTCGACCCGGAACTGGTCGGGCCGCTGTTCCGCTTCAATCGCGACTTCTATGAACTCGACGAGCGGGGCCGGCCGGTCGACTACAAGAACCTCGCCGAATTGCGCCGCCGGCTGCAACCGGTGATGCTCCGCCGCCGCAAGTCCGACGTCGAGTCCGAACTCCCGGGCCGCACGGTGAAGACCTATTTCGTGCCGATGGTCGAGGAGCAGACGGCTACGCTACGACGACTACAGACGCCAGGCCGCCCGTCTCCTCGCGCATGGCGCAGCGCCGCCCGTTGTTGCCGAAGGAGTTCGAACGCCTGCAAATGCTGCTCGCCTGCATGCGCATGATCTGCGACACGCCGGCGATCCTCGATCCGACCTGCCGCGTGAGCCCCAAGCTCGAAGAGCTGGAAGGCATCCTGAGCGACCTGCTCGAAGAGCCGGATCGCAAGATCATCGTGTTCTCCGAGTGGGAGCGGATGCTGGAACTGGTGCGGGAACTGGCGGCGGAACTGGGCGTGGAGGTGGCTTGGCATACCGGCTCGGTGCCGCAGCAGCGCCGCCGCGCCGAGATCGTCCGCTTCAAGCAGGACCCGGCCTGCCGGCTGTTCCTCTCCACCGACAGCGGCAGCGTCGGGCTCAACCTGCAGGTCGCGAGCGCGGTCGTGAACGTCGACCTGCCGTGGAACCCGGCGAAGCTCGAACAGCGCATCGCACGCGCCTGGCGCAAGAACCAGACGCGCTCGGTGACGGTCGTCAATCTCGTCTGCGAAGATTCGATCGAGCACCAGATTCTGCACCTTCTCGGTCACAAGCAAGCGCTGGCCGACGGCGTGCTCGACGGCCAAGGCGATCTCGGCGCGCTCAAGATGCCGTCCGGCCGGGCGGCCATGATCGAGCGCATGCAGGCGATGATGCAGGCGCAGGCGAGCGTCGCGCCGCGCATCCTGTCGCCGGAAGAAGCCGTCGCCGAGGAGTTGCGGCGTCGCCATGGCGAGCGGGCGCTGCTGATCGAGGCCCGCACGGGCGGCGATGGCCGCGTCCGCCTGTTGGCCGTCCTCGACCTCGACGGCGAAGCGCTCGCGGCCGAGGCGAAACGGCACGAGGCGCGCCGTGAGGTCGGTCCCGCCGTCGAGGTGATCGACCGGCCGACCTGGCTCGCCATGCGGCGACTGGCTGCGAGCGGCATGATTACGCTTGGCCGAGGGTCAGTCCCGCGTGCTGCACCAGTCGCCGGACTTTGCGGCCGCCGCCGATCCGAGTTTCGACCCGGAGAAGCGCGCCGCCGAACTGCGCGGCGAGGCCGAGCGGTCGCTGCGCATGGCGCGCGTGCTCGCGGCCGGCGGTTTCCCCGAGGAGGCGCTGCCGCTCATTGCCAAGGCGATCGGCATCGGTGCGGCAGCGAGGCTCGCGGCGCTCGGCGAACTCGCGGCAGGAGTCTCGATCGCGACGCCGGCACAGATCCGCGACCTGGTCGACCGCGGCGTCTTCGCTCCGCAGGCGGAGGCCGCACTGTCGGCGCTGTGGTCCGCTGCTGGAGGACGCACCGTTGCCGACCTGGAATCGCTCATCACCGATGCGACACTCGCCGTCGCAGGGATCAATGACCGAGAACGGGCGAAGGCCGCCTGAAGGCACGTGGGGGCGTAGCCTTTTTGCTCGATGGTTGGGTCTCTGCTACCTAAGCCACTGAATTCTCTCGAGTTTTCAAATGGGTACGGCGAGCCAGATTCATGGTTCGAATCCCGCTCTCTCCGCCACGAACTAAGTATCTGATATATATTGCGTTTTTGTCATTCGGCGAACGCGAATTCCTCCGTAGATTCCGGGGTTTTGCGGCGCGCACAGCAGCGACGCCGTTCGCGCCGAGACGAATTCGTGCGACATTTGCCGCGCTCGCCGCGCGCGAGTCTCGCTAGCCCATTTTGGTGGTACGGCAGTCTCTCGCCCGGCAGCTAAATTCGTGGTGAGAGAGTGAGACGCGCAACGAGAGAAGGGTCGCGGAATAGTTCGTGCGCTACGGCCGTCAATGAGTTGATTCAAATCCGAGACGTCGCCGCTGGTCGTTCCAATCGAGCGGTAGCCTTGTGTCGTCCATGAGACGGCGCGCTGTCAATTCAGGCGGATGTTTGCCGGTGAGAATCGCGCTCACGATGTCAGGCGCCAATATCGTGAGACGGAAGAGCCGCGTCGCGTAGGACGGGACGACGCCCTCGGATTTGGCAACATCCTCGAAGGTCAGGCTCCTATCCGCGAGAAACCGGTTCCGGATTGCGTTGGCACGGACGAGAAGACGCACCAGGCCGGTGTCGGGAGCTCCGGGCTCCGACCCGTCGTCCACAATGATCCTCATCTCCTTGCCGGTGCGCTTGAGGCGAGCAGGAATAGATAAGGTCGTCACTTGGCGATCGGCCTCGGATTGGGCCTTCTCGATCGGCTCAGTTTGCTCGGCTGCTCCGTCAAGCCCCCGACAGACCCTTTCCTGGTCCAGCGTGATATCAATGCGATCCGCATGAACCTGGGCGCGCACGATGCATGAGCGCAAATATGTGTGGAGGCCCTGAACCCCAAGGGCATGATCGCCGGCAGCAAGATGTCCGGCGCGCTCAATCAACCGCTTTTGGGTTACGGCGTCGCAAGCGGAATGTTGAACGACCTGCAGGATCGCGGCGGGCTCCGACAGCCAATCGCGGAGGCGACGGACAACAAGGGATTCAAGGGCAACTGCGGGGATCCGTTGGCCGGCACTTTTGGCCTTCGGGGACCCATCCAGCAATGAGCGCGAGATGTAATACCGGTAACGGGTCCCCTTCTTATTCGCGTGCGTCGGGCTCATCCGGCCGCCGTGGGCATCGAACAAAATCCCGGTCAGCAGGCTTGGCTCATTGCCCGCCTTCCCGTTGGCGCGGTCGAGGCGGTTCTCCGAGAGGACGGCCTGCGCTTTGTTCCAAAGCGTCTCGTCGACGATAGCGTCGTGCTCGCCCGGATAGCTCTTGTCCTTGTGGACGATTTCGCCGCGATAAACCCGGTTCTGCAGCATGAGATAGAGCGCACCGCGGGCGAGCGGCTGGCCGCCATATCGACTGCCGTCGGAGGCCGTCCGGATCTTGCTGACAATCCCGGCGCCATCGAGGTCCTCCTTCAATTCCTGGACTGATTTGAGTTCGACGTAGCGCCGAAAGATATGTCGGACTGTCTCGGCTTCTGTCGCGTTGACGATGAGCTTCCGGTCCTTGACGTCGTAGCCGAGCGAGGGTTGTCCCCCCATCCACATGCCCTTCTTCTTGGAAGCCGCGATCTTGTCACGGATGCGCTCGCCGGTGACCTCGCGCTCGAACTGAGCAAACGACAGGAGGATATTGAGCGTCAGGCGCCCCATCGACGACGTGGTGTTGAACTGCTGGGTGACCGACACAAAGGAAACGGTGTGCTTGTCGAAAATGTCAACGATCTTGGCGAAGTCGGACAGCGACCGGGTCAGTCGGTCAACCTTGTAGACGACCACCACATCGATCTTACCCGCGCTCACATCCGACAGGAGCCGCTGGAACGCCGGCCGTTCCAGCGTTCCGCCCGAGAAACCTCCGTCGTCATACATCTCCCCAACCAGGACCCATCCTTCGCGCTTCTGGCTGGCGATGAAGGCCTCGCAGGCTTCGCGCTGGGCGTCGAGCGAGTTGAAGTCCTGTTCCAGCCCTTCCTCGCTGCTCTTGCGGGTATAGATCGCACAACGAAGTTTTGCCGGGCTACGACTGGAATTGGGTGCTGATCGATTAGCCATTGGCCAATTCCTCCGCACCGGGCGATCCGGTCGCATCCGAGCCCGATTTCCCATTCGATGCAGGCTTGCGGATCAAGCCGAAGAAGCGGGGTCCTGACCAATGTGCCCCGGTAATGGCATGCGCGATCTTGGTCAACGACGGAAAGGATTTGTTCGCGTATTCGAAGCCGTCTTCCGTCACGACCACCGTGTGCGTTCTGCCGCGCCACTCGCGCACCAGCCGCGTGCCCGGCCTGAGGGACGAATCGGGCGTGATGACGATGCTTCCCTTGACCTCCAACTCCTTCGTCAATGCGTCGAGCTTGCGCTGGGTCGCCTTGCTCAACCCGCCGTAAGCAAGCTCCTGCATGCGATAGGCAATGGCCCGGATCAGCAGATCGCGGCTCAACCGTGGAGGTTGACTCCGATAAAGCCGGCGCCATTCGTCGCGCAGTTGCTGCGCCGTCAACCCATTCAAGGCCGCAATTCGTTGGGACAGCTCACTGTGCCCTGTTGAATTTTCGGCCATAGTCGTCGCCGCGCTGCGAGCAGATAAGTGTGCTCGCTTTCGGGCTATTTTCATCGTGGACCTCCGGTGCTGACGCGCCGTTCGCGCGCTTCCACTGCCTCAAGGCCCGGGCAAAGCCGGGCTCAAGGGCGTGGGCACCGAGGCCTCAACGGGCCTTGTCTATTTCGCATGCACGCTCTTCGTGGGCAGGAAGTCCAGTCGAAAGTCTGCGGCGAGGCCACTTCGGTGAACCTGAAAATTCAGTTTCGCGAGACGCCGGAAGGCTGGCCCCATAATCTCTGGTTGGAGGTTCGAATCCTTCCAGCCCCACCACGCAGTCCGACGAAAGCGGAGATTTCCCGGCGGCCGCCGAAAGGCCCCCAATTGGCGGGCTTTGCCGCCCTCGGTTTCGTCTCTGCAGAGACCAATTCGGTCCACGAGGGGATTTCGGGCGAGTTGTCTCTGGCCCTCGGAATCCCGTTTCCCGGAAACGGAGACCGTCGTCAGCACGAACGCTCGGATATCTAGCTTCGATAACCTCGGCTGCCGCCAAACAGATATCCTCCCGAAATCGGCCGGCCACGAGTTGCACCCCAACAGGTACGCCGTCGGCTTGGCCGGTAGGGATCGCGATGGCTGGCAGGCCAAGCATCGAGATCGCAAGCATTGGATGGTGCGACGTTAGCATGCGTGCTACAGCCTCGTCGCCCTGCTGGTCATAATCAAACGGCACCGGGCGCAATGACGACACCGGCATCAGCAGCAGCGGATAGCGCTCGAAGAACAATTGCCATTCACGAAGGATGGCGGCGCGGCGTCCGAACGCTTTAATGTAGTCCTCGTAATTCAGTTCCGAGGCGTAGGCCATTGTCGATGCGCGGGCCCGCCGCAACTCGTCGTCGCCCAGACGCTCAATCGCGCCGGTCGTGCTGGAGCGCTCCTCGCTACGGATCAGTGTAAAGAACAGACGCGCAATTTCTTCGAAATGTGGCGGCGCCGCCTGTTCAACTCGGTAACCAGCATCCTCTAACCATCCTGCAGCGACGCGCAGTGCGGTCGAAACCGCCGGATCCACTTCAGCGCCAGGATCTCCAGCGAACAGGGCGACCGACCGGGGCGCACGAGGACCGGACCCACGATGGACGGAAATACCGGATGCTCAATGTGATCGATGAGTTCACCCACGAATGCCTGGCGATCCGGGTCACCCGCAAGCTCAAGGCCATCGACGTGATCGATGTGCTGTCCGATCTCTTCATCCTGCGTGGCGTGCCTGGCCACATCCGGTCAGACAATGGACCAGAGTTTGTGGCCGAGGCCGTGCAGGCGTGGATCACAGCGGTCGGTGCCAAGACCGCCTACATCACACCAGGCGGCCCCTGGGAGAATGGCTACGTCGAGAGCTTCAATGCGCGCCTGCGCGACGAATTGCTCGATGGTGAAATCTTCTACTCGCTGCGGGAGGCTCAGATCGTCATCGAAAGCTGGCGGCGTCACTTCAATACGGTCAGACCGCATGAAGCGCTCGGCTACAAGCCGCCCGCACCGGAAGTGTTCGTGCCTGCCTTTGCCGCATGGCCGGCTGCGCTACGCCGATCGGCTTCGCCGGCCACGCTCCCGCTGGCGCAGCGGCCAACTCTTAACTAACATTCCATCCGGACCACTCGATGGGGGCCGATCACTCGGCGATGCGATCAGGGTCGCGCGAGTTTCGGACGGATCGGCCGAGCGTGCAGTAATTAAATCGTGTCAGGCACTAGAATTCGCGACGTTTCTTGAGGGCGTCTTGTGCGCAGGGCACGTCGAACACCTTCCTGCTTGGGGTTCTTCTGTTCCGGAGATTCGTCGAATAGCCCCGCCAATTGGCGGGGTATGCTGAAGAGGGCCCGGTTTCTGCAATCGGACATTTGTTGCCCGGCCGCCGAGCAGAATTGTGGCGGATAGCCAAGGCGTGCCGACAAAGCGGAGCGACAGGAGATAGAGCAGTCCAGCCGCCACGGCTGCCAGCAAGGCGACGAGGTGATCGAGTAAGGACGCGTTTGCTGCGGCGCATGAATTTGCTGTTGGGCCCAAAGCGGCGGTTCGCTGCGCCACGAAATTTCGGCCGCTATCGCGGACATCGGGCAGGCTCTGGAGCTGGATGCCTCGGTCGTGAATGAACCAAGAGCGGACTCCGCCTGAGACAGACCGCGATGTCGCAGTTTGGACCGTCTCCGACATTGAAATTCCGAGAATGCCGCAACGCGACTTGATCAAGTGCCCGGCTCGTAATGGTCGTGTGGCAGTTTGCGTGGACAAAAACTCTGTTAGGCGGGCAACGGCCCGATAAGCTAAATTGTCTTCGGCCGACGGTTCCTAAGTTGGCAAGGGTACAGCTCAGGCGCGACGTACGCGCGTCGGACTATGGGAGAGATGCATATGACGGGCATGACTTTCAGCCGGCGTAGGCTCTTGGAGGGGAGCGCGGCGATAGGAATGGCGGCGCTCGCACCGCGAGCGCTCTTCGCGCAGCCGGCCACGCGCAATGCCGGAGCTCCGGGCGCGCCCTTGCCGGCACGCGGCGAGTTTGTCATCCGCGGCGTCACAGTGCTCACCATGGATGCCGCCGTGCCCGATCTCGCCGCCGGCGACGTGCATGTCCGGGATGGTACCATCGTCGCGGTTGCCCAGAAGACCGACGCACCAACTGCGCAGGTCATCGACGGCTCCGGCATGATCTGCATCCCTGGCTTCATCGACACGCATTTCCACATGTGGAACGCGCTGTTCCGCCCGTTCGTCCGTGCCGACGTTCCCGCGCTCGGCTATTTTCCGGTGACCGCCCGCCTCGGTCCGCTGATGGAACCTGAGGATGGCTATCGCTCCGTTCGGCTCGCGGCCAGCGATGCGATCGCCGCCGGTATCACGACGGTGCACAACTGGTCGCATAACACGCGAAGCCCCGAGTACGCCGACGCCGAATTGTCGGCCATGCGCGACATGGGCATCCGAGGACGGTTCGCCTATGGCACGCCCGTCGGCCTTGCCGACGATGCGCCGATGGATGTCGCCGGCTTGGCGCGCGTCAAGAAAGATTGGATGCCCGACAAGGACAATCTGCTCACGCTGGGCATCTGCTCGCGCAATCTCGGTGCCCTTACCCATGGCGGCGGAGCGGCGA
>CAVXOE010000011.1:0-590254 GCA_963763365.1 uncultured Alphaproteobacteria bacterium
TTAGCGCTTCGACGGGTCCTTGACGTTTTCGACCTTGTCGAACGGCACGTTCGTGAGCTCTCCGCCCTCCTTCTGCACGCGCCGGATATAGACGGTCTGCACCACGTCGCGGGTCTGCGGGTCGATCGACATCGGACCGCGCGGGCTCTCCCACGCGAGACCCTTGGCGGCCGCGACGAGGCTGTCGCCGTCCGCCTTGCCGCCGGTCTTCTTCAGCGCCTCGTAGATCGCGTGCATGCCGTCATAGCCGCCGATCGAGAAGAAGTCCGGATTGCGCTTGTGCATCTCGTTGAACAGCTTGACGAACTCGACGTTGCGCGGCGTCTTGCTCTTATAGTCGTAGTGCCACGCCGAAATGATGCCGAGGCTGGCGTCGCCCATGTTGGCAAGCGCCTGTTCGGCGGTCACTTCGCCCGACGCCAAAATCTTCGTCTTGTTGGGATCGACGCCGCGATCCGCGAACGCTTTGCCGAGCGCGGCCGGCTGCGCGCCGCCGGGCACGAAGATGAAAATGCATTCGGGGTTCAAATCCTTGGCCCGCTGAATGAACGCGGAGAAGTCCGGGTTGGCAACCGGGAAGCGGACCGAGCCGACGATCTGGCCGCCCGATTCCTTGAACGCGTTGGTGAAGGCTGCCTCAGAATCGTGACCGGGACCGTAATCGGTCACCATGGTGTAGCATTGCTTGATGCCGCTCTTTGCCGCCCAGCGTCCAAACGTATCCATGATCTGCGGCAGCGTCACCGAGGTGCGGATCATGTAGGGCGACTTGGTGATGACGATCGAGGTGGCGGCATTCATCACCACCATGAACTTCTTCGCCTGCGACGAAACATCGGCGGCGGCGAGCGCGTTCGGCGTGAGCACCCAGCCGGCAAGAACATCGACATTGTCGCGCACGACGAGTTCCTGCGCGAGGCGCTTGGCCACGTCGGGCGCCGCGCCGCCGGTGTCCTTGCGGATGATCTCGATCTTCTTGCCGGCAACCGTGTCGCCGAACTGTTTCATGTAGGTCTTGATGCCGTTGTCGAGTTGGGCGCCGGCATCGGCGAATTGGCCCGACGACGTCAGGACGACGCCGACCTTGACGGTGTTTTGCGCAAGCGCAGCGGAATACGAGCACGCGGCAATCACCATCGCGCTCAAGCCGATCGGCAGTTTTCGCAAGGTATCCTCCCAAGGTGATCTTTTGCGGCAACGGTAATCGCTGCAACCCACGGGGTCAATTTCGTCACCCATTCACGGCGATCAAGACATGCGCGGGAGGTGCGACAAATGCGCAGCGAGCAGGCAACGCGCGAGCGAGTGGTCGCGCTGCCCAATGATTTTCGAGCGTGGGCCGCGGCCCTCCTATCATCTGCAGACGACACGGCGGGGAGCACTTCCGCGCCGCCCGCTCCCGCGCAAGCCGGCGCGCAGCCCTCACATTTCCGCCCCATCCCGCATGGTATTGCTGGGCCTTCCCGGCAGCCTCCGTCTCGATCGATGAGCATGCGTCAAATCGTTGTTCTCTCCCTGATCGCTGCGCTCGGCGCGAGTATGCGGCGTGGGTACTGCCCACGCCGAGCCCGACGGCCCCCGGATCGAATGGCAGGTGAAGAACCGGTTCCGCCTGTTCCGCAGCGAGGCCGACTTCCGCCGCCACGTCGAAGCCCGCGCTGACAGCGTTCTGGCGACCGAGCAGCGGCTGGCGACCGCGAGCGACGGCCGCGGCTGGGCGCGCGACACGGTCGAGCGACTGTGCGTCGACCGTGGCGGCAGGCTCCTGGAATTCTGCGATCGCGACGGTGAACGCGAAGCGTATCTCAGTCCCGCCGACCACCGCATCGGAGTCACGATCGAGGGCATCCTGCCGGCGAACGAGGGCTGCGTCTGGAGCTTCGACGATGGCGAAGGCCCGGCACGAACGATCAAGACCAACTGTGTCGAGGAGGTGAAGCTCCGCGTGCGCTACGGCAAGCCGACGGTCGCCGCCGTCGACGTCATGCTGACCGACGGCACGTCCCAGCGGGTGACGACCGAGATTCAGGTACGCGACGTGCTGATCGCGGGGCTCGGCGACTTCGATCGCCGCCGGCGAGGGCAATCCCGACCGCGCGGTACGGCTCTCCGACGAAGGCTTCTGCTTCCGGCGGCTTGCCGGGGGCGAATACTTCCGGCCCGGACGTGCCGGCTTCAATGGCAACAGATCCTGCGGCACGACGGCGGGCGAAGACACGGGCGTCGCCGATTGGGCACGGCAGAGCGCGCGCTGGATGAGCGGGCCGTGTCATCGCTCGCTCTACGGCTACCAGATGCGCACGGCGCTGGCGCTCGCAGTGGAATATCCGCACATCGCGGTCACCTTTCTTCCGCTCGCATGCTCGGGCGCGACCATCAACGTCGGCTTGCTCGACCATCAGCGGGCGCGCGAATGTCCGAGTCCGGGCACCGGCACGAATTGTCCGGCGCTCGCGCGCGCTCAGATCGTCGAGCTCAGCGAACTCATGGCTCTGGCGCGCCAGCAGCGGCCGGAACGCGAGCTCGATCTCGTGCTGCTGACGATCGGAGCTAACGACATTCACTTCTCCGGCCTCATCGCCAACGTGATCGTCGAGGCGGCGACCGAACGCACGCTGCTGCGGCGCGGCGGCGTCATCGCATCGGTCGACGATGCGCAACGCGTCCTCGACGGCGACTTGCCCGGTAATTTCGCCAACGTGCGCGCCGCGCTCAAGCCGCTGGTCGGTGGCAACCTCGCGAAGGTCGTGTTCGTCTCCTACGGCAACCCCGCGCTCGCAGCGCCCGATACGCCCTGTCCTGGCGGACGCGACGGTTTCGATGTGCATCCGGCCTTCGGCGCCAACGGCAATCGCTTGCGACAGACGGTGGAATTCGTCTCGGGACGATTTCTGCCCGGCATCAAGGCGCTTGCGCTCTGCGAGGCCGACCAATCGTGCCGCGAGCCGTCGACCGACCGCATGACGTTCGTCGACGGCCACCAGGGAGCCTTTGCCAACCACGGTGTTTGCGCGCGGTCGGATGACGATCCCCCGTTCGATCGCGAGTGCTTTTCGCAGAAAGGCGAGACCTTCAAGAACAGCCTGATCGAGGGCGCCTCCGACCCGATGGTCTGCGGTTACGTGGCGAGCGAATACCGTCCCTATGCGCCGCGCGCGCGCTGGGTGCGCACAGCCAATGACAGCTACCTCACCGCCATGACCTATCCGGAAGGTTTGCCGTCGATCCTGCAGCCGATCGATCTGCACGACGCGATCTGGGGCATTTTCGCCGCGGTCTATGGCGGCGCCATCCACCCGACCGCAGAGGGCCACGCCGCCATGGCGGACGCGGCGCTGCCGGCGGTGCGCGAAGCGCTGACGCTGCCGCCGGCGAGCACCGTCCCGGTGTTCACCGAGCCGCTGGTGCCAGCACAGCCTGAAACCGCGCCAGCGCAGCCGCCACCCGCGTTAGAGCCGCCGCAGCCTGCGCCCGTGCGTTAACGCGCATGCTCATCCGCAAAGCCACCGTCGAGGACGCCCCGGAGGCTTGCGATGTCCTGCGGCGGTCGATTACAGAGCTTTGTGAAGCGGATCACCGCAACGATCCGAAGCTGCTCGATCCGTGGCTCGCCAACAAAAGGCCAAGCACCGTGGCGGCGTGGATCGCAAATCCAGATGCTCACGTCTTTGTCGCGATCGATAGCGGCGCCATCGTTGGGGTCGGCGCGGTGACATCGACCGGCGAAATTACGCTCAATTACGTTTCGCCTGCCGCAAGGTTCCGGGGTGTCAGCAAGGAGCTATTGAAGGAGCTTGAAGCGGAAGCTCTAAGACGGGGTAACGCCTGCGTCACGCTGACCAGCACCCGAACCGCGTATCAGTTCTATCGATCTGCCGGATATCAGGCGCAAGCCCAACCGGCGGATACGCAAACACCCACGTCCAGCACTCGAATGTCAAAGCTCCTCTCCGGCTAGTCAAACCAGGCGGCAGCAGGACGGCGAACGTTGCATCACGCCACGCCGAGCTTCTTCTGCAACTGTCGAGGAGGTCGTGTACTGGAAGAGGCGCTTGTCCGGATAGACGTAGCGGTGCGCCTTCTGCGCCATCAGCGCGGCCTCGTGGAAGCCCGACAGGATGAGCTTGAGCTTGCCGGGATACCAGTTGATGTCGCCGATCGCGAAGATGCCTGGCACGCTCGTCTCGAACGCCGCGGTATCGACCGGGATCAGTTCGCCGTCCTTCATCTCGATCCCCCAGCCGGCGACCGGGCCGAGCTTCATTGTGAGCCCGAAGAACGGCAGGATGGCATCGCAGGCAATCTCGAAATTCGAGCCGTCGTTGCGCTTGACGATGGCCTTGGCGATGCGCCCTGCGTCGCCTTCGAGCGACGAGACCTGGCCCAGCACGAAGTCGATTTTGCCTTCACCGACCAGCGCCATCATCTTGTTGACGCTGTCGGGCGCGGCACGGAAATCGCTGCGCCGGTGCAAGAGCGTCAGGTGGCTGGCGATCGGCGCGAGATTGAGCGTCCAGTCGAGCGCGGAGTCGCCGCCGCCGACTACAAGCAGGCGCTTGCCGCGAAACGTCTCCATCTGCCGGACCGAATAGTAGACCGAGTTGCCTTCGTAGGCCTCGATGCCGGGAATCGGCGGCCGCTTGGGCTGGAACGAGCCGCCGCCCGCCGCCACCACCACGATCTTGACCTCGAACACCTTGCCGCGGTCGGTGGTGACGCGGAACAGCGGGTCGCCGATCTTCTCGACCTTCTCGACCATCTCCTGCAGGTGAAACGTCGGAGAGAACGGCTTGATCTGCGCCATCAACGCTTCGACGTGGCCCTGCGCGGTGACGTAAGGCACGCCCGGAATGTCGTAGATCGGCTTCTCGGGATAAAGCTCCGCGCATTGGCCGCCGATCTTGTCGAGGATGTCGACGAGATGCGCCTTCATGTCGAGCAGGCCAAGCTGGAACACCGCGAACAGCCCGCAGGGGCCGGCGCCGACGATCAGCACATCGGTCTTGATCGGTTCACTCATACTGCCTTCATCCCATTCTGGCGTCGGCGCCCGTGTGTAACCGGCACTTCCCATCGCGAAAAGACCCCACCACTGAAAAAGAGGGTTGCTTCCGCGGCATGCGCCCAGTGCCTTGCGCGCCGTGCTTGCGGCGTGCAGCCGTCGTCGGCTATGGGACGCCCTCGGAGATTACCTTGCCGTCCGCGAAGCCAACGCCGCGCCTCGAAGACTTCCCGATCCGCGTGGACGACATCGTCCGCCTCGGCGATCTCGATCATCAGGGACATGTCAACAATGCGGTATTCGCGACCTATTTCGAATCCGGCCGCGTCGGGCTGATCTACGACAAGGAGAACGGCCTGCAAGTCCCCGGCGCGACGTCGGTCGTCGCGCGGCTTGAGATCGATTTCCTGGGCGAACTCAATTGGCCCGGCAGCGTCGAGATCGGTACCGCGGTCGAAGAGATCGGACGGAGCTCATACCGCTTCGTGCATGCGCTCTTTTGCAAAGGCGTATGCGCCGCCACCGGGCGCACCACGATGGTGCTGATCGATCGCGCGACGCGCCGGGCGCGGCCGTTGCCGCCCGAATTGATCGAGCGGCTGCGCGGCCTCATGCGAACAGAATGAATTTGCGGCTACGCCTGCCGCTCGGGCGTGCGCACGACGAGGCCGTCGAGCTCGGCCGTGATTTTGATCTGGCAAGACAGCCGCGAGTTCGGCTTCACGTCGTAGCCGAAATCGAGCATGTCTTCCTCCATGGGCGACGGCTCGCCAACGGCCGCGCGCCAGGCCTCGTCGACATGGACATGGCAGGTCGCGCAGGCGCAGGCGCCGCCGCACTCCGCCTCGATGCCGGGAACCGCGTTCTTGATCGCGGTCTCCATGACGGTCGCGCCGATGTCGCCCTCGACCGTGCGCGAGGTGCCTTCGAAGTCGATGAACGTGATTTTGGGCATGAAAGGTGGGGAGGTCGGAAGGGCGGCCGGCGCGCTCATATAGCGGCTTGCGTGGACGCGCGCCAGAGCACCGCATGACTGCGGCGGGTCGATTCCGCGCCAACAGATACGATGGTAGGAACCGTTAGCGCGGCGACAGCAGCCGGTCGATCGCCATCCGTGCATCGCCGATGGCGGACGCCAGCCGGTCGAGCGCTTCGGCGAGGCTCTGCGGCCCGGTGCCGTCGGTCGCTCCCTCCACGGCTTCGGCCGCAGCGGCGACCACCCAGGCGCCGATCCCGCGGGCCGAGCCCTTGAGGGTGTGCGCAAACACCATGATGGCTTCGGGCGGGGCATCGCTCATCCGCGCCAGGAGGATCTCGGCCTGACGATCAAACAGCCGCAATACCTCGGCCTCCAGGCTCTGCTCTCCCAGCGTCATGCGCTTGAGGTGAGCGGCATCGATGGCCGGCTCGGCGCTCGCGCGCCGTGATGTGCGGTTGATGGGCGCTACAGATAACGCAAGCATGTCTATTCTCCCCCCGGTGGCATTAGCCACGCGGGTCCAAGGGTGACCCAACACACCCAAAACCCGGTAAATATTAGGCAATTCGGTCCCGGCCGACGCCATTTGCTTCGCGCATGGTTAAGGCAGCGCCCCTGCCCTGCCCACCCTCGCCGCGGGACATGCCAGTGCCTTCCGGGAGTGCGGATGGTGAAAGTTCCACGTTCGGCCTGTCGCCTCGGCGCGTCAAAAGCGCACCCCTTCCAGGGCTGCGGACCGCCCCGGTGGCAGGCAAAAACGCGGTCCGGCACGGCCCAACGACCAGCAACCGGCCGCACGTCAGCCGCAATATCGGCCGACAAATGGGCGCTAGGCGCGCAGAAATGGCGGCGGCCTTGGGCTGGGCCGGCCTGTGGCATCCAGGCGGCAGGCATTAACGATGATTAAAGACACCTTAACAACCAGTTTTCTTTGGTCTGCCAAGCCGATAGGATAGCCTCGCGGCAGTGCCAAGTCCGCGCGGCGCGGGGCTTGTTGGGCCGCACTGTAGGGGGATCCAGTGGGGATCTCGCGGCTCACGTGCTCGTGGCACGGTCTGGGGCGTATCCCGCCGTGTCGAGGTACTGCGTAAGACGAGGCGACGACCGACATGGCGAACACTCCGAAGAAGATGAAGGATCCGACCGAGGCGGCGCTGTCGGCGATCCAGGACGCGCTGAATGTTCGGGATCCAGATCCTGCGACCGAAGCGGCCGCCACGCCTCCCGCGCCGCCGGCAATAGATCATTTTCCGGATGAACCTCCTGCCGAGCCGACGTGGCGCGCACGATCGGGTTCGGCCACGCGCGATCCGGGGTTCGACGATGAAGTTCGCGGCCCCGAAGATGTCGGCAGCATGCGCCGCCCGGCCAACGACGACCGGGAATCGATCGGTCAAATCCTGCGCTCGATCCAGCGCCGCCCGGCCCGCACCTCCTACATGGTCGCCACCGTGTTCGCCGTCGTCTGGGTGCTGGCGGGCATTCTGCTCGGCTGGATGTACCTTCCCGACCTGAAGGCGTCGCTCGGCCCGAGCGGCATGAGCGCACCGATCCTCGCCACGCTTGCGGCGATCTTCTTTGCGCCGATCATCTTCTTCTTCGTACTTGCGCACATGGCGTGGCGCTCGCAGGAGCTGCGGCTGATCACACAGTCGATGGCCGAGGTTGCCATGCGGCTTGCCGAACCCGAGACGGTGGCACGGGAATTGATCGTCACGGTCGGCCAGGCGATCCGCCGCGAGGTCGCCGCCATGGGTGACGGCATCGAGCGCGCGCTCGCGCGCGCCGCCGAGCTCGAAACCCTGGTCGCCAACGAGGTGTCCGCGCTCGAACACGCCTACAACGACAACGAAGTCCGCATCCGCGCACTCCTGCAGGACCTCGGCAAGCAGCGCGATACCCTGGTCGGACAGGCCGATCAGATCCGCGAGGCCATCAACGGCATCCACCTCGATCTTGGCAGCGACGTCTCGCAGATCAGCGAACTGGTGGCCGAACAGGTCAACGAAGCCTCGCGCCGCATCACCCACGCGCTCGCCGAGAAGGGCGAGCACATCACGCGGGCGCTCGGCACGGCCGGCGACAGCATGATCGAAGCGCTGGGCGCGCGCGGCGGCGACCTGCTCGACCGGCTGGAAGTCACCAGCTCCGAAACGAGCCAGGCGATCGCGGCGGCCAGCGACCGGCTCACCTCCACGCTGAATTTCAAGACCGATCACATCGGCGACGAGTTCACCGAAATCGCCGCCAACCTGCAGCACATGATGTCGGTGCGGCTCGACCGCGTGACCGAAGGCTTCGCGCAGAAGTCGGGCGCCATCCTCGACATGATGACCGACCGTTCGCAGGAGCTGGTCGACCTCGTCGTCGACACCGGCGACCGCCTCACCGAGACCATTGCGGGCCGCGTCGACGAAGTGAATTCGACCCTCAAGACCACCGGCGACTCGCTCGTGCTCGATCTGAGCCTGCGCGGCGGCGACGTGGTGTCGAAGCTCGAACAGACCGGCGCCCGCATCACCGAGACGATCGTGCAGCGCGCCAACCGGGTGGCCGACACGTTCCGTGAAAGCGCCGAGACGCTCGCCGACGTGCTGGGCAATCGTGGCGATTCCGTACGCGAAATGCTGGCGGCGCGGCTGCAATCGTTCGAGGACATGTTCAACCACGGCGGCGCGGAATTGGCCGAACGGATTGCCCGCGACTCTACGACGCTCGGCAATCTCATCACGCGCCACCTCGGCGAATTCGACCGCACGGTGAAAACCTATGGCGGCGAAATGGTCGAACGCCTGGGCGAGCGCAGTCAGGAAATCGCCAGCGCGATGCGCGACTACCTCGACAATTTCGACACCCGCGTCACCACCAAGGCGGCCGAGGTCACCACCAGCCTCGATCAGCAGTTCATCCGCTTCCAGGACGCGCTCGAAGGCCGCACGGCGACGCTCAACGAGGCGCTGGGCGCGCGCGTCATGGACATGGCGAAATCGCTGGCCGAAAGCGGCACGGAAGTCGTCGCCGCGCTCGACAAGCGGATTTCCGACGTGACCGGCGTCATCAACGTGCGCGGCGCCAAGCTCGCCGAGAACCTCGGCGCCAAGATCGACGACATCGACCGCGCCATGGGCGCGCGCGCCATGGAGGTGGCGGCCAATCTCGACACCCGCATCGGCCGGTTCGAGGAATTGCTGCTCGGGCGCGCCGAGACGGTAACCAAGGAAATCGAGACCCGCAGCCAGAGCGCGGCCGAGCTTCTCACCTCGCGCATGGAGCAGCTCAGCCAGGCGATCCGGACCAGCACCGGCGAGGCGACGCATTCGATCGCGCAGTTGACCTCCTCCTCCGTCGAGACGATCACCGGTCGGATGGAGCAGTTGTCGCAGACCATCAAGACCAACACCGGCGAAACCGAACGCTCGATCGGCAATCTCACGGCGACCGCCTCGACGATGCTGACCACGCGCCTCGATGCGCTCAATCAGGCGATCAAGACCAATGCCGGCGAGGCGGAACGCGCGCTCGCGCAGCTTGCCACCACAACCACGGCGTCGATCCGCGCCAGCGCGCACGACGCCGAGCGCAGCCTGACCGGCATCTCGACCGGCGTGAGCAACGTGCTCAAGCAGAACGCCGGCGAGGTCGAGCGCACGCTGCTCGGCGTCAGCGGCGAGGTGGCGCGCAATTTCGTCGGCAAGGCCGATGAGATCGCGACGGCATTGAGCCAGCGCTCGGGGGAGATGACCAAGATTCTCGACGAGAAGTCGAGCATCCTGCTCACCGCGCTGACGGCGAAGAGCCAGGAGTTCTCGAGCGAAGTGAGCCGCGTCACCGACCATGCCGTGAAGGCGATCGAAGCCAAGGGCTTCACCTTCACGCAGACCATGATGGACAACAGCGAGCACATCGCGCGGCTGATCAACGAGGCGACCGAATCCGGCACCGGCGCGGTCGCACGCGCGCTCAAGGAACTGCAGACCACTCAGAGCACCGCCACGCAGGCGACCAGCGCGTCCGTGCACCAGGCCGTCAAGGACCTGCGCGACAGCGCCGAACTGGCGACGCAGGGCGCCGCCAAGACCATCGCGCGCACCTTGCGCGAACTGCAGGAGACCACGCAGGCCGCGGTCGAGCAGTCGAAGCAGACGGCGTCGGCCGCCGTGTCCGAGATGCTGGAAACCCACGGCATGCTGCGCTCGGACACCACCGCGCTGTTCGAGCGCCTGCGCGAGGCCAACATCCTGTTGCAGGAGGTGCTGAGCGGCGCGCACGAGAACATGAGCGAGATCGAGCAGACGCTGGTCACGCGCGTGTCGGATTTCGTCACCACCATGAACGACGTCGCGTCCAAGACCGGCGTGGCGAACAGCCAGGTCGACCAGAGCATTTCGAGCTTCCGGGCGGTCACGACGCAGACGCTGACCGACCTGCAAGGCCTTGCCGGCCAGTTCGACTCGCATGGCCGCGCGCTCGCCGAGGCGGTCGCGCTTGTCGACCGCAGCAACCGGCGCACCGAAGGGGCGCTGATGGAACGGCGCACCGAGCTCGATGCGCTGGTGACCACTCTCGATAGCAAGGGCAACGATCTCGAACAGCGCCTCGCGCGCTTCTCGACCTTGCTCGACCAGTCGCTCGAGGGTGCCTCCGACCGGGCGCGCGACATCGCCCGTCTGGTCGCCGAATCGACGACCGGCGGCGCGCGTGCGATCGCGGAGAATTTCGAGGCGATCCGCACGAATACCGAAGAGGAACGCAAGCGTACCTCGGAGGCGTTGCGCAGCGTCTACGAGCAGTCGACCGGCGAGTCGCACGCGATGCTGGCGGAAGCGGCCGAGCGCTTCGCGGACGTGATCGGCGGGCTGAAGCAGATGGCCGCCGAGATGCAGGGCGAGCTCGAGGCGACGCGCGCCGAGCTGCGCAAGGGTATCCTCGAACTACCGCAGGAGACCGCCGAGAGCGCCGCGCAAATGCGCCGCGTGATCGTCGATCAGATCGAGGCGCTGGCCGAGCTCAACCGCATCGTGGCCCGCCACGGCCGCAATCTCGATGCGGTCGAACCGGCAGCGGTGGCCCCGCGCCGGATCGAGACAGTCGATGCCGGACCGCCGCAGTCGCGCCGCGTCATGCGCGACGAGCCGGCGCTGACCAATGGCGGCAGCCGGCCGCCGGAACCGCCGCGTCCGCGTCCCGACATGACCGGGATGGGCGTCGGCCCCGGCCCGGCTTCGCCGGCGCGGCGGGCCGAGGCGCCCGCGCTCAGCCCGCAGGCACAGGGCGGCGGACGCACCGGCTGGCTGTCCGACATCCTCACCCGGGCGTCGCGCGAGGAGGCGGAAGCACCGCCGCCGCGAGGCGAGCCACCACGCGGCGAGCCACCGCGCGGCGGCGCGCCGGAGCGCGGCGGGGCACCGGAGCGCGGCGAACGCAGCACCATCGACTCGCTCGACTCGCTCGCCGTCGATATCGCCCGCATGATCGATCACGAGGAGGCCGCCGACCTCTGGGACCGCTACAAGCGCGGCGAGCGCAACGTGTTTACGCGCAAGCTCTACACCATGCAGGGCCAGCAGGCGTTCGAGGAAATCCGCCGGAAGTATCGCGGCGACCGCGAATTCATGCGGACGGTGGATCGCTATATCGCGGAATTCGAGCGGCTGCTCGAGGAAGTTTCGCGCGACGACCGCGGACAGGTCGTGGCGCGCACCTATCTCACGTCGGAAACGGGCAAGGTCTACACCATGCTCGCACACGCCGCGGGACGCTTCGACTGAAGTTTACTGACCGACGACGGGAAACCGGACGGGCGCGCGATGAGCGCGCCCGCTTCGTTTTAGACCAGCGCTTCCTCTCGCGCGGCCCTCATCCTGAGGAGCCCGCCGAAGCGGAGCGAAGGCGGGCGTCTCGAAGGATGGCGGTAGACGCGGAGCCTGCGACCATGCTTCGAGACGCGTCGCTGCGCGACGCTCCTCAGCATGAGGTCGGAGAAAGCCGCTTGAGCTACGTCAAGAACAGCACGGTATGAGCTATTTCAAGAACAGCTCGTTCCAGATCTTTTCCCACTTGGGCGCTTCGTCGGTCCACTTGATCGGATCGACCATGACGTGCTTGTGCTGATCGAGCAGCGTCTTCTGTGTCCGGCTCGCCGGCACGCGGCCCATGTCGGCAAGCAGCTTCTGGCCCTCCGGGGAGAGCGCGAAATCGACAAACAGCAGTGCTGCGTGCGGGTGCGGTGCGTTCTTTGCCACGCCGAGCGCCTGCGGGCGTCCGACCAGCGGTTCGACCGCCGTCCAGTCGATCGGCCCGCCCTTGCTTTTGATCGAGTCGGCGTTGCCGCTGTAGACCGTCAGGCAGACGGTCAACTCGCCGGCGGCGAGAAGCTGCGCCACCAGCACGTGGCCCTTGCGCATTTCGGGCTTGAGCGCCGCGAGCTTGCGGAAGAATTCAAGCCCCGGCGTCTCGCCCATGAAATTGACGACGCCGTACATCCAGTCGCTGTCGGTCGCCTCGAGCGCGATGCGGCCCTTCCATTTCGGATCGGCGAAGCCTTCCAGCGTCGAGGGCAAGTCGTCGCGCTTGACCTTGCCGGTGTTGTAACCGGTGACCCAGAGATTGGCGCGATCGCTTGCCCAGCGGCGGTGCGGCGGCTTCGCCCAGTCCGGCAGATCGGCGAGATACGGGCTGAAGAACTCCGCCGTCACCTGCTCGCGCCCGAGCGCCTCGACCTCGGGTGCATTGGTCTCCACTACGTCAAGGGCGCGCCGGCCGCCGCGCGCCTCGGTGAGCGCGCGCTGCAGCACGTTCTCGCTCAGCGCCCGCCACAACTGGACCTTGATGCCGTACTTTTTCTCGAACGCCTGCGCGAGCGGACCGGATTCGGTGGTCGCCATCGAGGTGTAAAACGTCAGCGTACCTTCGGCGCGCGCCTTCTCGAGGAGACGTTGCTCGCGGTCGGCGCCCTGATAGGTGTAGATCGCCGGCGCCGGGCCCGCGGTTTGCGCGTGCGAAGGCACCACGCAGCCGGCAAGGACCAGCACGGCAAGACCAGCGGCATTTACCCAGTCGCCAGGGCGCGGCATCACGGAACTCCGGCTTTCACCGGGCTGTCTTAGCCGACGCCTGTTTCACCGGCAACGGAACCGGCGGCGGTGCGTTATAATGACCAGATGAGTCATAAGGCCCCATCGCTGACCGTGCAGGTCGAACGCTGGCCGATCGCCGGCAGCTTCACCATCAGCCGCGGCGCCAAGACGCAGGCCGAGGTCGTGGTCGCCGAGCTTTCCGACGGGCAGTACCGCGGACGCGGCGAATGCGTGCCGTATGCGCGCTACAACGAGACCGTCGACGGCGTGGTCGCCGCGATCAACGGCATGCAGGAAGCCATCGCTCTTGGCCTCACCCGCGAAGCCTTGCAGACCAAGATGGCGGCCGGCGCGGCGCGCAATGCGCTCGACTGCGCGTTCTGGGATCTGGAAGCCAAACGTGCGGGCCGGCCGGTCCACGAACTCGCCGGTCTTGCCATGCCGAACGCCGTTACCACCGCCTACACGATCTCGCTCGCGAGCCCCGACGTGATGGCGGCGGCAACCGCGAAGGCCGCCGGCCGTGCGCTGCTGAAGATCAAGCTCGGCGGCACGGACGACGCGGCACGCATCGCGGCCGTGCGCGGCGCCGCGCCCCATGCCGGACTGATCGTCGATGCCAACGAAGGCTGGACCGCGGACAACCTCGCGGAAAATCTCGCGGCCTGCGCCAAGGCCGGCGTGACGCTGATCGAGCAGCCGCTGCCGGCGAACGACGACGGTGCACTGGTCAATGTCAGCCGCCCGCTGCCGATCTGCGCCGACGAGAGCGTGCACGGCATCTCCTCGCTGCCGGCGCTCGTCGGCAAATACGACGCCGTCAACATCAAGCTCGACAAGACCGGCGGGCTCACCGAGGCGCTGGCGATGGCGCAGGAGGCCGAACGGCTCGGCTTCACCATCATGGTCGGCTGCATGGTGGCGACCTCGCTCGCCATGGCGCCGGCGATGCTGCTCGCGCAGCGTGCGCGCGTTCGTCGATCTCGACGGGCCGCTCCTGCTCGCGCGCGACCGCCCGGACGGGCTCGTCTACGAAGACAGCCGCGTCCATCCGCCGACGCCCGCGCTGTGGGGCTGAGTGGCGGCAAAACGGCGCTACGCCGGGCGCGCATCCCGAGCTAAGATCGCCGCAACCGGCCACCAGAGCCGGCGCCGGAACGTTGGGAGGAGACCATGCGCGGCAGGCTCGCCTTGCTGTCGGCCATCGTCGGTGTTTGCCTGCAAGCCTGCGGCACGGCGCAGGCCCAGCCCTATCCGAACCGGCCGATCAAGCTCGTCGTCCCATTTCCGGCCGGAGGAACCGTCGACATCGTCGGCCGGCAGGTTGCGCAGCAATTGCAGACGGCGCTTGGCCAGACCGTCGTGGTCGAGAACCGACCGGGCGCCGGGACCTCCATCGGGCTGAAGGTGGTCGCGAGCGCGGAGCCCGACGGCTACACGCTGCTCCTTGGCAGCACCGGATCGCTGGCCATCAACCCGGCACTCTACAAGTCGATCGACTTTTCGCCGGCGCGGAACCTGACTCCTGTCGCCATGCTGGTCACGCTGGCAAACCTGCTGGGCGTCGCCGCAAGCGTGCCGGTCAACAACGCGCAGGAACTCATCGCCTATGCCAAGGCGAACCCGGGCAAGCTCCGGTTCGGTGCGTCGCTGGGTGCGCCGCCGCATCTGATCGGTGAGTTCTTTCGCGCGCGAGCGGGCCTCGACATCCCCTTCATTCCCTATCGCGGCACCGCGCTGGCGATTCCCGATTTTCTCGCCGGACAGATCCAACTCACCGCCGAGGGCACAGCCGTCCTGATGCCGTTCATCCAGGACGGCAAGCTCAAGCCGATGGTGGTCACCGGTACGAAGCGGCTCGCCGAGCTTCCCGACGTGCCGACGCTGGATGAGATCGGCCTCACCGGCTACCCGTCCGAAGGCGGCTGGATCGGAATCGTCGCGCCGCCCGGCACGCCGGCCGCCGTCGTCGACAAGCTCAACGCGGCGATCAACGAGGGCCTCAAGTTGCCGGAGACACAGGCGAGCCTGTTGAAGCTTGGATTTTATGCGCGCCCCGGCTCGCCGCGGGAGTTCGCGGCACGGATCGCGGACGACTCGGAGAAGTGGGCGGCGGTCGTCAAGCTGATCGGCGCGAAGATGGATTGAGTCACCACGACCATCGCAGCGACAGGAACGCGCAGCCGAGGAGCATTCACATGATGCACAGGCGATTGCTGTTTCCGGTGTTCGTTGCGGTTATCATTGGTGCGGGTGCTTTCGCCGCACATGCGCAACCCTATCCCAACCGCCCGGTCAAGATCGTCATCCCGTTCGGGCCGGGCGGACCGACCGAATTCATTCTGCGGCTCATTGCCGACCGGCTTCAGGGCGCGCTCGGACAGCCGTTCGTCGTCGAGAACCGGCCGGGCGGCGCCGGCGGCACTGTCGGAGCGAAGTCCGTGGCGCTTGCGGAGCCGGACGGCTACACGCTGCTGTTCAGTTCGCCCGGTCCTCTCGTCACCGCGCCGGCGATCTACAAGAACCTCGACTACGATCCGCTCAAGAGCTTCGCGCCGATCGCGATGGTGATCTACAGCCCGCAGATGCTCGCCGTGCATCCGGCGCTGCCGGTGAAATCGATGGCGGAGCTTGTGGCCTATGCCAAGGCCAATCCCAAGAAGGTCACCTTCGCGTCCTCGGGCTACGGCACGCAGCCGCACATGCTGGGCGAAATGCTCCGCCTGATGGCCGACATCGACCTCGTGCACATTCCCTATCGCGGCGCCGGGCAGTCGGTGAGCGATCTGGTGGCCGGGCAGGTGCAGATGATCTTCGAGACGTTTCCGATCCTGTTGCCGCACATCGAAGCCGGAAAGCTGCGGCCGCTCGCGGTCGCCGCCGAGGTGCGCTCGCGCCAGCTTCCGGACGTGCCGACGACGGTCGAGAGCGGCTACCCCACTCTCCTCGCCGCGTTCTGGTCCGGCATCCTGGCGCCGGGCAATACGCCGCCGGCAATCGTCGACAAGCTCAACGCGGCGATCAACGAGATCCTGCGCTCGCCGGAGGCGCAGACCGGCCTTGCGCGACTCAATGCCGAAGCCAGGATCGGTAGCCCGCAGGACTTCGCCGCCTTCATCGCCTCGGAAGCGAAGAAATGGGCGGACGTCGCGAAGGCCGCGAACATCAAGGTGGAGTGAGTCGGGCCGACTTTAATGAGGGGGAAGCTGTAGCCGCGGCGACCCTGAACTTTCGGGCGGAAAAGTCTCAAAATAGGACGCCGCGCCGGTAATATATTCCCCGAAGCCCGCACTCGGGCATGGGGTTCGTCCACATTTACCTCACATTTTCTGGCTTCAAAGGACGCTACGGGGAAACCTTCCGACTTGGGGAAAGCCGTCAAGGCTTGAGCAGGGGGGATATTTCATGCGCGTTACGGCGCTGCTATTGGGCGCGATCTTCGCGGCCGTGTCGATTTCGTCTGCCTCCGCGCTGGTGCGGATCAAGGCGGACCCGGGCGGTCAGATCGGCCCCTATCTCGAGAACCTGATGGTCCTGCGCAAATCAGGCGAGCGCGTCGCCATCGACGGGCCATGCCTCTCCGCCTGCACCATGGTGCTCGGCGTCATTCCGCGCGAGCGGATTTGCGTCACCTCGCGGGCAAGGCTCGGCTTCCACGCCGCCTGGAATCCCGATCAGCGCGGCCAGCCGGTGACCAGCCAGACGGCGACGAAGTTCCTGATGGATATCTATCCCGAGCACGTGCGCACGTGGATCAAGAGCCGCGGCGGGTTGACACGGCGCTTGATGATCCTGAGCGGCCCCGAACTCGCCGCGATGTATCAGACTTGCCCCGAGCCAACGCGGACTCAGCAGGTCCGTGCCCGGCCGAGCGCTCCCAGCGCACCGAGCGCGCAGACGCCGCCGACCAGGGCGGCGACCGCCATGGCCCAATAGGCCTGAACGCCGTAGCGGGCGTAGAGCACGCCCGCGAGCCCCATTGCGGCCGCCATCACGAGCCCCTGCGCGACCGCCAGATAGCCCTGCGCGGTGGCGGCGATCTCGACCGGCGCGACCCGCACCATGAAGCCGAGGGCGCCGAGATGGGTCGCACCGAACGAGAGGCCGTGCAGGCATTGCAGAAGCGGCAGCAGCAGCGACCGGCGGGTTGAACGCCATGGCGCCCCAGCGGATCACCGCGCCCGCTGCTCCCAGGAGCAGCAAGGCGACCGGGCCGAGCGCCAGCCGCGCCGAGAACGCAAACAGCACGATTTCCGCCACCACGCCGAGCGCCCACAGTGCGCCGATGGCGGCGCCGTCGAGGCCCAAGGCCTGCCAGTCGAGGGTGGAGAAGCCGTAGTAGACCGCGTGGCTCGCCTGGATCAGGCTCGCGGCCGCGGCGACCGCCAGGAACCCCTTGTTGCGCAGGAGACGTCCCACGGCCGTTGACCTTGCGGGTGCGCCCGCCCTGCCGGGCACCCCGACATCGAGCGGACTCAGCGCATAGGCCGCCACCGCCACGGGGACCATCGCGGCGACCAGGAGCCAGATCGTGTTGCCGGCGGCTATACGGTCGAGCAAGAGGCCCGCACCGAAGCTGCCGACGATGAACGCCGCCGAGCCCCATAGCCGCACCGGCCCGTAGCTGCGGCGGTGCAACGCGAGCCCACGTAGCGCATAGGCGTCGGCCAGCGGCATGAGCGGCGTGTAGAAGGCCGACGCCAGCGCGAACGCGACGGCGATGCCGGCCAAGCCACCGGCCAGGCTTATGATGCCGTAGCCGGCCACCGACGCCACCGCCGCGACCACGATGATGCCGCGCACCGCGCCGTGCCGGTCGGCGAACCGGGTCGCCACGGGGATCGCCAGGACGCGCACGATCATCGGAACCGCGAGCACGATGCCGATGTCGCGCGCGTCGAGGCCTTTGGCGGCGAGCCAGACCGGCAGGAACGGCAGTTGCACGCCCAAAGCACAAAACAGCGCTGCGTAAAACGCGGCGAGGCGCCATGCGAATTCCTTGCCTGTGGGTATCTGGCGATTGCGCGACATTCGGCCCGCCGCACTTGCTAACTTGCCAGACAAATCTGCGGATGACTCATTTTGCCCGTCCCTGCTGCCGCCAGTCCTGCTGCCGCCAGTCCTGCTGCCACCATGTCGAATGAATCTCTTGCGCTGTCGACTGTGCCGCCGCCACCCGCCGCGGATGCGGACGACTACGACGTGATTTACGCGACCGTCATGGAAAGTGCCCGCGGCCGCTGGTTCCTGCGTGAACACGCCCAGCGCGCCCACCACACCGACACCACGCAGGTGCTCGCCGCAATCGCGCGCATCGAAGGCCTGATTCGCGAACGCAGCAGCGAAGCTTACCAGAGCTTCCGCGCCGAACTCCTGGAGATGGCGCGCGCCATCGCCGACGACGCGAATCGAAGCCGCCGCAACCACGGACGAACCGCGCTCACACGACGGCCCAGCCGACGCAAAGGCGGCGACACCGCCTCGCAACGCAAACGACAATTTTGCGACCGCCGAACGCATCAAGGACGTCGCCTGGACCATGCGCGAGCGCGGGTTCGACCCGGCGACCTGCGACCAGATCGAACAGCTTGCATCGTCGATCCTCTCGGCCGCCGCGCTGCGCAACCCGGACGATGACCGCGCCCAGAAGCTTGCCGACGTGCTCGGATATCTCGAGCGCCGGATCGACGCCATGCTGGCGAGCGTGGCCGGCGTCGAGGCGATACCGGATTCGGAGGCAGCCCCTCACCCGCCCTCCCCCGCGCGCCTGGAGTCGGACATCTCGGTCCGGGGAACCAGCGCAGACATGCCGATCCGATCGCGCGGAAGCGGCAGCGACCAATTGCGCCGGACATCGGCATCGAGACAACGCCGCTCGCCGTGGAGCCGATGGGCGCAGTCGTCGAACGGTCGACCCCCGGCGGCGGAGCGCGAGCCCGATTCGGCGCCGGCCGCAGTCATCGATGTACCCGCGGAGATCGTGGCTGAACCTGCGCCGCAGGACATCCCGCATCCCGCGCCCGTCGCGGTCGAGATACCGCAGCCGACCGCGATCGCACCGGTCATCTCCGCCAACATGGTGCCGCCGGCCTCCGCCGGTGAGCCGAACATCACTCCGCCTCTCGCTCCTGCTCCGGCGCCACGTCCCGTGACGCCGGTCGCCACCATCGACCTTGTGATCGAGCACGCTTTGCCCGCGCGCTCGCAGGATACCGCCCACGCATCAGCGGACTTCCTCGACCTGGACGATCTCGTCCCGCCGAATGAATTCGGCCTGGCGGCGCCAGCAGCCAGCCGAAGCCTCCAACCGCGCGAACCCGATCGCGGACGCAGATGCGGCCGCTCCAGGTGCGGCGGATGCAATTGACGTTGCAGCAACGCCCGTTGCGACCACCGCGCCGTCCGTGTCGGCCACCGCGGCCTATGACGTTTCCCCGGTCGAGTTCGCGTCGGATACGGACGAGCGCATTGAAACGCACGCGGCCGATGTCCGGCCCGATCCGCCGTCCGCGCCGCAGGCAAGCGCACCGGCCCGGCACGATGTGCTCGCGATCGCCGGCATGCCGGTCGACGTGTTGCGCGAGATCGAGCAGGAACTGTTCGTCGTGGAAGTTGCCGCACCGCCGGAGCCCGCGCCGGCCGAACGTGCGGAAGTGCCCCGCGATCCGCCGCAGCCCGCGATCGCCGAACTCCGGCCAGCCGCCAACGCAAGGTCCCAGCCCACGCAAGACGATCCGCTGGCGGCGCTCAAGGCGCTGTCGGACGAAGAGCGGATTGCGCTGTTCACCTGACGGTGTGCACGCGGCGATGCGCGGCCGCACTCCGCATTCCGTCATGTCCGCGCTTGTCGCGGGCATCCACGATCTTACGCTCCCGACTCCTCGTCGGGGAGAGGGTGGGGTGAGCGGGGTTACAGAATCTCGATAGACCTAACCCCTCACCCCACCCCTCTGCCTATGGAGAGGGAGCAGTCCGCGCCACATGAAAAGGTGGTGTTACGCCACGAGCCGGTAGAACAGCTCGGGATCGACATTGCCGCCGGAGAGCACGGCGACCGCGATCTTGCCCTTCACGTCGATCTTGCCGGAGAGCAGCGCGGCGAGCGCGGCCGCTCCGCCCGGCTCGACGACGAGCTTGAGCTCGCGGAAGGCAAACGCCACCGCCGCGGCAACCTCCTGGTCGCTCACCGCCGCGCCCTGCCCGACCAGCTTCTGATTGATCGCGAAGGTCAGCTCGCCCGGCGTCTGCGCCATCAGCGCGTCGCAGATCGTGCCGGTGAGCGCCGCGTTGCGCTCGCGCTTGCCGCTCCGGAACGAGCGGGCGTGATCGTCGAAGCCCTCGGGCTCGGCGGTATAGACGTTCGCATGCGGCGCGCGCGCCTTCACGGCGAGCGCGATTCCGGCCGTGAGCCCGCCGCCGGATGCGGTGACCGCCACCACGTCGGGCGTGAGCCCGAGCGCGGCCAGATCGTCGATGATCTCGCGGCCGACCGTGCCCTGCCCGGCGATCACCAGCGGATCGTCATAGGGCGGCACCAGCGACGCGGTGCGCCGCGCGGCGATGTCCTGCGCGATCGCCTGGCGGTCTTCCTTCACGCGATCGTAGAGCACGACCTCGGCGCCGAGCGCGGCGGTGCGCTCGCGCTTGGGACGCGGCGCATCCGACGGCATGACGATGACCGCCGGCATGCCCAGGATGCGGGCCGCCGCCGCGACGCCTTGCGCGTGATTGCCGGAGGAGAACGCCACCACGCCGCCCGCGCGGTCCTGCTGCGGGATCGACGAGCACTTGTTGTAGGCGCCGCGGAACTTGAACGAGCCGGTGCGCTGCAACGTCTCGGCCTTGAGGAAAATGCGCGCGCCGGTGAGCGCGTCGAGCACCGGCGACGTCACCAGCGGCGTGCGCAAGGCGACGTCGGCAAGCCGCCGCGCCGCGGCATCGACGTCGGCGGCGGTCGGTAACTTGAGTGTCGGGCGATAGGGCCATTGTGCGCGACGGTAGGCCGCGATGACGTGTCCGGCAAGGGCGCTGGCTCGGTTGCGCGCCTCAATCCATCGAATTCGACAAACGGAAACCCCGGGAAGCATGCTTCCCGGGGCGTCACGCTGATGCGCCTCAGCGCACTTTATTTGCCGTAGACGACCGGAGCCGGGGCGGCATTGAACAGATAGTTGAAGCCGACCCGGAAGGTCTGGAAGTCGCCTTGTACGACGACGTGGTCACGAACACGCCGATTCGGAACGCCGCCGTTCAGCACCGGTACGGTGAACGGTCCGACTCGAGCCGAAGCTGAGATACTGATACTCGGCCTTGACGGTCCACGAGTCCGGCGACCGCCCATTCGACGCCGGCGCCGACGACCTATCCGGTCTTGGTCGTGCTGCTGGAGAATCGTGAACGAGTCGCCGAGCGGGATCGACGCCCAGTGAAGTCGAAGCTATTGTTCGCGTAGGCAAGACCGCCAGTGACGTAGAGCAGCACGCGATCAGCCGCGTAGCCAACCCGGCCGCGAAGCGTGCCGAACCATTTCACCTTGTCGCTGGCGGTGACCGTGCGGACTGCCGGGACGGACGAGCGCTAGTCGGGCCGAGCTCTTGCTCGCGCCGGAGCCCTGGAAGTCGGTTTCGATGCCGAACACCGCAGGGACCGGCCTGATAGTTGCAGCCGACCTGACCGCCGCCAAATCCACCGCTCAGGCCGAGCGAACCGGCGTCTGCCGAAGACATCGGCCGTTGCTGACCGCCGCATCGACGGTGTGATCCTTGCTCCAGCCATAGCCGCCGATTGAGACCGACGATAGCATCCGGTCCAACTGAAATACGGAATGACAACCGGCGGCGGAGAGTAGACAGGCGCAGCCTGACGGACTGGAAGATCAGCCGCGAATGCGGAACCCGAAGCGAAAGCAACAAGAGCGATCCCTGCGACCAAAAGCTTTTTCATAACGCCCTCCGACCCATGTGCACTCGATGGGTGGATCAATACACGACGAAGCGCGGCAGAGTCCGTCACTCTTGCGCAACACCCCAGATGAATCGAGATCGGTCGGTATTTTCGTACTCAGATAACGTTTGCATTATTCCCGAACGACACAGTTTCGCCCGGCGCCAGCCACAACAGCGACAGAGGTGGAACGAAACGAAGGCGATTTCTGCCATCCACGCTTGCTTTCAGTGATGTCGGAGAAAGCCGTGGATCCGCGGCGCAAAGACTACGCAGCCGCGAAGCTTGACTGCGGGCATGACAAGATAAGAGAAACCCCGGGGAACATGTCCCCGGGGTTCCAGATTTAAGTCGCGCGCGACCCCGGTTACTTCGAATAGACCGGCACCGGTGCCTTGCCGAACTTATAGTTGAAACCGACCTTCAGGACGCTCTTGTTCTCCTTGATGTCGGCGAAATCCGAAGCCGCCGAACTGGCTCGACGAAGCGACGGCCGACTTCGTGCCGAAGCCGTAATAGTCGTACTCGATGAAGCCCGAGAGGTTGTTGGTGAAGGCGTATTCACCACCGATGCCGACCGTCCAGCCGCTGCGCGTCTGGCTGACCGTCACCGATGATAGTGCCGCCGGGAGAGGTCCACGATGTGTACTTGTCCTGCTCCCAGGCGCCGCCGCCCTTCACGTAGCCGAGGAAGCGATCCCAGGCATAGCCGACGCGGCCGGTGACCGACGACAGCGACCTTGACGCTTCGAGCCAATCGGTGCACGCCGCCGGGAAGATGAGCAAGTCAGCGCTCTGACCGCTCGCACCGGTCCAGTCATAGTCGCCCTGGATGCCGAACACCCAGCCGCCGACCTGATAGTTGCACCCGGCCTGCACGCCGCCGAGCCAGCCGTTGGCATCGTGGCTGCCGAAGCGACCGACCGACGAAACGGATCGCCCGCATCGGTCGGTCCAGTCCTTCTTGACCCACATGCCACCGACGTTGCCGCCGACGTAGCAGCCGGTCCAGCTATAGTAGCTGACGACGACTGGCGCCAGCGCCGGCGGCGGGCTGTAGCGCACCGGCAGGTCGGCCGCCATCGCGGGGCCCGCGAGAAGCGCGGACAGCGCAGTCAGCCGAAAGGAGAAACTTCTTCATTCGACACCCCCTCGTTTTGGTTTTGGGTAAACGAAAGCTTAACGCGAGGGGGCGCAAAGTCCGTGACTTGCGAGCAACAGCGCAGGTTAATCGAGCGAAAACAAGTGTCCCGCGGTGGGACAAATTTTGCGATTGCCAACAACTCGCCATTTTTGCCCGAGAGCGCGCGACGCATTTGCGATCAAATTCGCGCATGAAGGGCCGACGGCGGCACGTCAGCCTCCTCCCGCGTCACGTTCTGTCTGCAAATGAAGAAGCCCCGGGGCATGCCCCGGGGCTTCGGTATCCAGCGCTTGCGCGCGATCAGTAGTTGGCGACGACCGGGCCTTTGCCGAACTTCCAGTTCACGCCGACCTTCAGAACGCTCTTGTTGTCTTTGATGTTGATGTAGTCGAACGCCAAGCCGGCAGGCGTGAGGAAGAGGTTCGGCTCAGTGCCGAAGCTGTACCAGTCGTACTCGACGAAGGCCGACAGGTTGCCGGTGAAGGCATATTCACCGCCGATTCCGACCGTCCAGCCGCCGCGAGTCTCGCTCGCCGATGCCGGCAGGAAGCCGGCAGCACCCGGGGCGATGTCGTAGTTGTCACGCTCCCAGGCGATGCCGCCCTTCACGTAGCCCAGGAACCTGTCCCACGCGTATCCGATCCGGCCGGTGACGGACGCGAGCGACTTGACCTTCGAACTGTCCGTGTAAGGTACGCCGAAGAACGCGGTGTTGAGCGCGTCGGGGCTGTTGCCCTCCGCATTGGCCCAATCATAGTCGCCCTGGATACCGAATACCCAGCCACCGATCTGATAGTTGCATCCAGCCTGTACGCCGCCGAGCCAGCCGTTTGCGTCATGACTGCCGTAGGCCGAACCTGGCACAAAGAACCCGCCCGGAGCGTTGGTCCAATCCTTATGGACCCACATGCCGCCGACGTTGCCGCCGACATAGCAGCCGGTCCAACTATAGCTCGCGATCACGGGCGTCTTGTAGACGGGCGTTGAGCGCGCGGGCAAATCGGCCGCCGACGCGGGCGCGGCAACAATCGCCGTCAGAGCGACGCCGACAAGAAAGAGCCGATTCATTCGACTATTCTCCGGTTACTGCTTCGCCCGAGGCGTTTGATAGCGCAATTGCGCGGCCAACTCCGCTGCATCCGCGCAACAGTCGAAGTTAAATTCGGTGTCTGAAAAAGCTGGCTGCGATGCCTGCCGGCGGCACACAGCGTCGCGCATGACGAGATATGCGAAACCCCGAGGACGATGTCCCCGAGGCTCCAGATCTTGAGTCGCGCGACCTCGGTTACTTCGAGTAGACCGGCACCGGGCGCCTTGCCGAACTTCCAGTTGAAGCCGACCTTCAGGACGCTCTTGTTTTCCTTGATGTCGATCGCGAAATCCGGCCAACGACGGTAGCGGCCGTGAAGTTAACGGTGCTGCGTGCCGAACGCCGTACTAGTCGTACTCGATGAAGCCGGACAGGTTGTTGGTGAAGGCGTATTCACCACCGATGCCGACCGTCCAGCCGCTGCGGGTCTCGCTGGCGGTCGCCGAGATCGGGACGCCGGGAGGCGCCAGTGATGGTGTAGTTGTCCCGCTCCCAGGCGCCGCCGCCCTTCACGTAGCCGAGGAAGCGATCCCAGGCATAGCCGACGCGGCCGGTGACGGACGCAAGCGACTTGACGCTTGGAGCTATGGTGCCGCCAAGCCGGGTAAGAAGCCAGATGGCGTTGCGATCCGACTGGCGTTGGTCCAGTCGTAGTCGCCCTGGATGCCGAACACCCAGCCGCCGACCTGATAGTTGCACCCGGCCTGCACACCGCCGAGCCAGCCGTTCGCATTATGGCTGCCGAACGACTGCCCGAAGATGACGGATCGCCCGGATGCGGTCGGTCCAGTCCTTGTTGACCCACATGCCGCCGACGTTGGCCGCCGACATAGCAGCCGGTCCAGCTGTAGTAGCTGACGACGACCGGCGCCATCGCCGGCGGCGGGCTGTAACGCACCGGCAGGTCGGCCGCCATCGCGGGGCCCGCGACAAGCGCGGACAGCGCAGTCACCGAAAGGAGAAACTTCTTCACTGACACCCCCTCGTTATGGTTTTGGTAAACAAAATCTTAACGCGAGGGGGGCGCAAAGTCCGTGGCTTGCGAGCAACAGCGCAGGTTAATCGATCGAAATAGGTGTCCCGTGGTGGCACAAATCTACGATTGCCAAGAACTCGCCATTTTTTGCCGACAGCGCACGACGCAATTGCACGGATCAAATTCGCCATGAAGCGCCAGCGGCGGCGCGAAAGCCTCCATCCGAATCACACGCTCTCGTCCGCAAATGAAAAAGCCCCGGGGCATGGCCCCGGGGCTTCGTGTATCCAGCGCTTGCGCGCGATCAGTAGTTGGCGACGACCGGGCCCTTGCCGAACTTCCAGTTCAGGCCGACCTTCACGACGCTCTTGTTGTCCTTGATGTCGACCGGGAACACCGGAACAAAGTTGAAGTTCACGGTGTGAGTTCCGAACGAGTAGTAGTCGTACTCGACGAAGCCGGTCAGGTTGTTGGTGAAGGCATATTCACCGCCGATGCCAACCGTCCAGCCGCTCCTGGTGTCGCTCGTGGTCGCAATGGCGACCGGGGTGGTGATCGTGTATTCGTCCTGCTCCCAGGCGCCGCCGCCCTTCACGTAGCCGAGGAACCGATCCCAGGCATAGCCGACGCGGCCGGTGACGGAGGAGATCGACTTGATCTTCGCGTAGTCGGTAACGCCGATGAACAGTGCGTTGCCATTGCTGCTGCTGGCGTTGGTCCAGTCGTAGTCACCCTGGAGACCGAACACCCAACTGCCGACCTGATAGTTGCACCCGACCTGCACACCGCCGAGCCAGCCGCTCTGGGTCTGGCTGCCGTAGGACTGTCCAACGAATCCGGGAGTAGCGTCGTCGTACCACTCCTTGGTCGCCCAAACGCCACCGACGTTGCCGCCGACGTAGCAGCCGGTCCAGCTGTAGTAGCTGATGACGGGCGCGGACTTATAAACCGGCGCACGCACCGGCAGATCGGCCGCCATCGCGGGGCCCGCGACAAGTGCCGAGAGAGCAACGCCAACAAGCAAAAGCTTCTTCATTTTGACTATCCCCTTTGTAGTTACGCCCAGACCGCTATTTAGCTCAGCCGGGCCGTAGAGTCCGTGGCTTTCCCGCAACAGTCCGACTGAATTCAGAATCCCCAATTTCAGCCGTGATTGGTATTCAGTTCCGCTGTCACCAATCTGCCACTCTTTGGCCGGCCGTTCGCCCCAAGCGGCCGTCGTATCAATCAACCAAACAAACCCGGCAGAACGATGAAAGCCCCGGAGGTCATCCGGGGCTTCATCGCCGCTCGATCGTCTTGACGCTTGGCGCGTTCTTAGTAGCGGGCTCCCGGTCCGAAGCGGTAGTTCACGCCAACCAGGATCATGTGCATGTCCTGCTGGACATTGATCGGATACTGGAAGGCCACCGGTGCGATCTGGTTGAACGTCGCGGTGTGGGTACCGAAGTTGAGGTAGTTGTATTCGGCAAACCAGGACCAGCCGCCCGCGAAGAGCTGCTCGTAGCCGGCGCCGACGGTCCAGCCGCTGCGCGTCAGGCTCGCGGAGGCCTGAATGCCGTTTACCGGATCGTAGCCCGTGTAGTTGTCCTTCACCCAGGCGCCGCCGCCCTTGACGTAGAGCAGCAGGTTCGGAAGCACCGTGTAGCCGAGGCGGCCGGTCGCGGTCGTCATCCAGGGAATGCTGGTCTGGTTGATGAGCGTTCCCGCCGGCTGCTGGTTGTTGCCTTTGAGATTGGACCAGTCGAACATGCCCTGCGCGCCGATCACCCAGGAGCCGATCTGGTAGTCGCAGCCGACCTGCGCACCGCCGGCGAACCCGGCGGCCGAATGCCAGCCGAGATCCTGGCCGGCGAAGCTCGGCGCATAGAAGCCGGTCGGATCATTGAAGCTCTTGTAGGAATAGGCGCCGCCGACGTTGCCGCCGACATAGCATCCCGTCCAACTGTAGTACGGCGTCACCGGTGCCGATTTGTAGACCGGCGCGGGCCGGACCCGCAGATCCGCGGCGAGCGCGGGCGCTGTAGCGAGCGTCGCGAGCGCGACCACTCCAAACACTAACTTTCTCATGGGGACCCCCTCCAAAAGGCTTGCGATGATGCGTTCCTACCGGGGATCGCGGCGGCGGGGGTGACGTTTTCGCCACACCGCAAAGCATTGCTCGGTGCGAATGCTTGCGAATCATAGGTTAGATACTCAACTTATTGATTCCATTCGATTTTTATATTTAAAGCCTCTAGTATTGTATTAAGGTTAACCCGGATTAATACTAGCCTTAACCTTAACATCTGGTTAGACCTGCCCGCTCAGAGAGGGAGATCGGCATGGACCTGGGGATCAAAGGCCGCAAGGCGATCGTCTGCGCATCGAGCCGCGGCCTCGGACGCGGCTGCGCAATGGCGCTGGCGCAGGCCGGCTGCGAGGTCGTCATCAACGGCCGTGACGGCAAGGCACTCGAGGCGGCCGCCGGCGAACTGCGGCAGGCGACCGGCGCCACGATTATTCCCGTGCAGGCCGACGTCGCGACGCCGGAAGGCCAGGCCGCGCTGTTTGCAGTCTGCCCGGAGCCCGACATCCTGGTGAACAACAACGCCGGCCCGCCGTTCCGGGATTTCCGTCAGCTCACGCGGCAAATGATGATCGACGGGGTCATCGCCAACATGGTGGTGGCAGTCGAACTCACGCAGAAAGTCATCGACCCGATGGTGCGGCGGAAATTCGGCCGCATCGTCAATATCACCTCGGGCTCAGTGAAGATGCCGCTCGCCGGCCTCGACCTCTCCTCCGGAGCGCGGGCGGGCCTCACGGCCTTTTTCGCCGGGGTGGCGCGCTCGGTCGCCGGCTCGAACGTCACCATCAACTTTCTGCTGCCGGGCACGTTCGATACCGAGCGGCTCGCCACCAATATTGCGGCGAATGCCAAGACCAAGGGGGTTTCATTCGACCAGGCCAAGGCCGACCGCATGGCCACCGTTCCGGCCAAGCGCTTCGGCACGGCGGACGAGTTCGGCGCGGCCTGCGCGTTCCTCTGCTCGGCGCAGGCGGGCTACATCACCGGACAGAACCTGCTGATCGACGGCGGTGCATTTCCAGGCGCGATGTAGCGCGCCGACGCGAATCCGCCAGAGCGAACGCTAAACCGAAGCCCCAAAAGCGAACAAGGCCGGCGTTGAGCCGGCCTCGTCGCACCCCCCGCGAGAAAACTTTGGTCACGAACGGCACCGCGCGGGCGATCAGCCATCGTGAGTCTCTGTACCCATGTCGTTTGCAGCAGAACGCACGGGGTTGACGCCATCCTGTCTGGAGGCGATCGAGATTGCAAATGCAGAAGTGCTGAAATTGCCCAATAATGGCGCGATGGTTCGTTTACGTGGCGTATATGCAACATGCCGAACAACCGCCAGAATGGACAGACAACAGTGCCGCTTTGTCCGCCCAAGCCTTAAAAATCAGCAGCTTATCGGCCACTTCCCACCCGCCTTGCCCTGGCCGAGGCTCCGACGCATGATTGCTTATCTGCACATCGCGCACCGCATCCGCCTTCAACCTGAGCAAGAGAGAGCACTGCCATGAAGCTCGTCCGCTATGGCCCGCCCGGCCGCGAAAAGCCCGGTATCGTCGACGCCAAGGGCCGTATCCGCGACCTGTCCAAGATCGTCCCGGACATTGCGGGCGACGCGCTTTCGCCCAAGGGCCTCGCCAAAATCCGCAAGGCGCCGATCGACAAGCTGCCGCTGGTCAAAGGCAGCCCGCGGCTGGGCGCCTGCGTCGGCGGCACCGGCAACTTCATCGCCATCGGGCTGAATTATTCCGACCACGCCGCCGAGGCCGGCATGGCGATCCCGAAGGAGCCGATCATCTTCAACAAGGCGCCGTCCTGCATCGTCGGTCCGAACGACGACACCATGGCTCCGAAGGCCTCCACCAAGCTCGACTGGGAGGTGGAACTCGGCATCGTGATCGGCCAGCGCGCGCGCTACCTCAGCAAGGCCAAGGCGCTCGACGTTGTCGCCGGCTACTGCCTGGCAAACGACGTGTCCGAGCGCGAGTTCCAGATCGAGCGCGCCGGGCAATGGACCAAGGGCAAGAGCTCGGAAACCTTCGGCCCGCTCGGGCCGTGGCTGGTCACCAAGGACGAGATCAAGGACCCGCAGGGTCTCGACATGTGGCTCGACGTGAACGGCGCCAAGCGCCAGCGCGGCAACACCAAGACCATGATCTTCGACTGCCGCCACATCGTCTGGTGCTGCTCGCAGTATTTCGTGCTGGAGCCGGGTGACGTGATCATCACCGGCACGCCGCCCGGCGTCGGCCTCGGCATGAAGCCGCCGCAGTTCCTCAAGGCGGGCGACGTGGTGACGCTCGGCATCGACGGGCTCGGCGAACAGCGGCAGAAGGTGGTGAAGTTCAAGATGTGAGTTGCAACCACTGCGTCGCGCAAACGACAAGCCCCGGGCTGAACCGCCCGGGGCTTCTTTCGTACGCGATCGATGGACGCGCTCAGTAGCGCGGCGCGACCGCGCCGACCGGCTGGCCGAAACGGTAGTTCACCCCGACCAGGACCATGTTGATGTTCTGCTTGACGCTGATCGGGAAATAGACGCCGCCGGCGGCAGGCGTGAATGCGAACGTGCTGGAGCCGAAGCCCAGGTAGTCGTATTCGATAAAGGTCGACCAGTTCGGCGCGAACATCCATTCAAGGCCGACGCCGCCGGTCCATCCGCCGCGCGTGGGATTGGCGGTCCACAGCACCGTTCCGGCGGCGTTCGCGATCTGGTGATTATCGCCCACCCAGGCACCGCCGCCCTTGCCGTAGAGCAGGAAGCTCGCGGTCTGCACGAACCCGATCCGTCCCGTCAGCGTCGAGAACCAGCGGACGTCGGTGGTGTTGACGTTCCCGCCCAGCAGCCAGGTATTGCTGCCATGGGCGTTCGTCCATTCGCCCGTACCCTGGATGCCGAAGAGGAATCTGCCGATCTGGTAATCGCAGCCGATCTGACCGCCGCCGACGAAGCCGCTTGCGGTGTGGCCGCCATAGTCATTGACGTTGTCCTGGAACGATTTGTCCGACCAGCCGGCGCCGAGGTTGCCGCCGACATAGCAACCGGTCCAGGTCGCCATGATCGCCGGTGGCGGTGGTGGCTGCCGGTAGACCGGCCGCGCCGGCACGTCGGCCGCTTGCGCGGCAAGTGGAAGGCCGATCATCGCCGCGATGATCGCCAAACGAGTGATGTGTCGCATCTTGTGTCCCCTTTAGGCTCTTGGCCCCTCTTGTGGCCTCGTGATTTTCCCCACCGGACGCCCCTGTCCGGTGACGGAATCAGAATCGAGAACCAGCCGAACCGCGCATCACGCGTTCAGCGCCCCCGCAAACTCAAACGCTCACAGTGGAAGACAGGCACCTCGACGAGGTGCACGCGAATGACGGTGCCTGGACAAATACCCGACTGAAATACCAGCGAATCGTGCACCTCTGTTACGAATCTCAAATGAGTCCTGATTGAGGCACCAACCCTGCGCCCGTACTCGCAACAGAGTTCAGCGCCGCTCAAGAACCGAGATGGAATTGCGGCGTGCTATTCACGCTACAACTTATGTTTAGGACGCGGTGCGGCACGACGTGATGCACCGCTGATCCGGGACCGCAACAAACACCGACCTTTTGGCGATCGCGGGTCTGCGGCGCATCATCAAGAGTTGCTGCGCTGCGCCCGGGACACGAGTCGCACGACTACCCCTCGCGCGCTTCCAGCACCGCCTTGATCGATATGCGCGACCAGGCCGCGGTGCGTTCGCGAAACGCCAGATAGGAATCGTGCACCTTGCGCGCGGCGGCATTCTTGGCGCCGAGTTCGCCCAGCACGTCGCTCGCTTGCCTGCGGGCAGCCACGATGAGCCCCTGCGGAAACATGCGCAGCTTTACGTTGTGCTGGCCAATGAGCGCGGCGAGCGCCTCGGCATTGAGCCGTTCCATCTCGGACAGAGCGTAGGCGGCCTCGTTGGCGCAGGCGTGCTGCACGATCGCCTTCATTTCCGAATCGAGTCCCTCCCAGGCCTTGAGCGAGACGATGCACTCGCCGGTGCCGTTGGGCTTGTTGAAGCCCGGCGCGTAGTAGAAGTTCGCCACCCGGTAAAGTCCGAGCGCGATGTCGGTGCCAGGACCGACGAATTCGGCGCCGTCGATCAGTCCGGACTGCAGGCTGGTCAGCATCTCGCCGGGAGACGTCGTCTGCGGCGTGGCGCCAAGGCGGCGGTAGACTTCGCCGCCTAGCCCGAGCGAGCGGATCTTCAATCCCTTCACGTCATCCGCGCTGTTGAGTTCGCGGCGGAACCAGCCGCCCATGCAGACGCCGGTGTTGCCGCCCATGAAGGGCTTCACGCCGAACGGCGCATAGAGCTCGTCCCAGAGCGCCTGTCCGCCGCCGGCATCGATCCAGGCGACGTGCTCGTTCGGCGTCAGCCCGAACGGCACGGTGGTGAAGAAGTTCGTGGCCGGCTGCTTGCCCTGCCAGTAGAACGCGGCGGTGTGGCCGATCTCGGCGACGCCGCCGCCGACCGCGTCAAGCACCTCGAAGGCCGGCACCACCTCACCGGCGGCGTGCACGGTGATCTGCAAGCGCCCACCGGAGAGCGTGGCGATGCGCTCGGCCACGCGCTCGGCCGACATGCCGGGGCCGGGCAGCCGCTTCGGCCACGAGGTCACCATGCGCCAGCGCCGGGTCTGCGCACGCGCAACCGCGGGCGCCGCGAATGTTCCGATCAGCCCCAGTCCGCCGGCGCGGGCGAGCGTTCGTCGTGTGATGTCGGTCATTGCGTCCTCCTTGTCGTTTCCTTCGTTTGGATCACCACCAGGCATGGAAGTGGTGTACCGGTCCGTGGCCCGAACCGATCGCGAGGCGTTGTCCGGCAACGATCGCGTCGGTGACGTAGGTCTTGGCGGCGCGCACCGCCGCTGCGAGGGCCAAGCCCTTGGCGAGCCCCGCCGCGACGGCGGACGAGAGCGTGCAGCCGGTGCCGTGGGTGTTCTTCGTCGCGATGCGGTCGGCGACGAGGCGCGTGACCGCATCAGGCTCGACCAGGAGATCGATGCTCTCGGCGCTCGTGTCGTGGCCGCCCTTGATCAGCACCGCGCGCGGCCCGAGCTTGAGCAGGCGCTCGGCTTGGACGCGCATCTCGGTCTCGGAACGTGCCGGCGGCGCATCGAGCAGCGCGGCCGCTTCCGGCAGGTTCGGCGTCAGCACCAGCGCCATCGGAATAAGTTCGCGCTTGAGGACGGCGATCGCATCGGGCGACAGCAGACGATCCCCCGAGGTCGCGATCATCACCGGATCGAGCACCACGTTGCGCTGCTGCCAGCGCGCAAGCCCGGCGGCGATCGCTTCGATCACGCCCGGCTGCGAGACCATGCCGATCTTCACGGCGCCGACGGCGAGATCGGAAAACACCGCATCGATCTGCGCGCTGACGAACGCGGCCGGGACATCGTGGATCGCGCTCACGCCCCTGGTGTTCTGTGCCGTCAGCGCGGTGACGACGCTGGCGCCGTAGACGCCGAGCGCCGAGAACGTCTTGAGGTCGGCCTGGATGCCCGCGCCGCCGCCCGAATCCGAGCCCGCGATGGTGACGGCGATCGGGGTCATGGACGCCGCGCCCCTGCTTCGCGGGAGGTCGTGCCACAGCAACCCTCCCCCCGCGAAGCGGTGGGGAGGGTCGACCACCGAAGCGCAGCGTAGGTGGTCGGGGTGGGGGGCGGTTGAGTTCTACAGGCCCCCCACCCCCGACCCCTCCCCACCGCTCGCCCCGCTCGCGGGGGGAGGGGAGACTGCAAGACCACCTTGACGCGGCTCATGCCTCGACCCGCTCGGCGAGCGCGGCGTCGACCACGGAGCGCAGTTCGCGCGCGGCTGCCAGCGCATCGCGCGCCATCGACAGCGCCGAGATCACCGCAACGCCGCCGGCGCCGGCGCGGATCGTATTTGCTGCGTTACCGGCGTCGATCCCGGCGATCGCGCAGAGCGGAAACTTCGGCGCGCGGCGGCGGAAGACTGCCGCAATGCGCGCAAGTCCCTCGACGCCGATCGGCGGATTGGGATTGTCCTTCGAGGTGGTGGCATAGACGCCGCCAACGCCGACGTAATCGAGCAGATCGATTGGCGCGGCCTCCGCCAGCGCCACGCTCTTGATCGACAGCCCGATGATCGCGGCGCGCCCGAGCAGCCGCCGCGCATCCTCGACCGGCATGTCGGTCTGCCCGACATGCACACCGTCGGCGCCTGCCACCAGCGCCACATCGACGCGATCGTTGATCACCAGCGGCACGCGGAACGGCGCGAGCGCCGCCTTGATGGCGCGCGCGCGCTCGATCATGACGCGGGTGTCGCTCTGCTTGTCGCGGAGTTGAACCAATGTCGCGCCGCCCTCGGCCAGCGTGCGCGCGAGATCGGCAAGATCGTGACCGCCGGAGCGTTCCGGATCGACAATCGCATTGAGCCGTACGTCGACCGCCGTCACGTCACCCTCCCCCGTTGGCGCAAGGTCGCATGGTCAAGTCCGTAGAGCGCATCCACGATCTCGACCGCGAAGCTCCCGGGCCCGCGCGCGCGCGACGCCGCCACTTCGCCCGCGACTGCGAACGCCACGAGCGCCGCCGAGGTCGCGACCAGCGTATCGCTCTCGACCGCGAGCGCCGCGGCGACCAGCGCGGTACCGGCGCAGCCCATGGCGGTGACGCGGCTCATGAGCGGATCGCCGTTGCCGATGCGGACGAGCCGCGTACCGTCGGTCACCTGGTCGGTCGCGCCCGTAAGCGCGATAACGCAGGACCGGTCGAGGGCATAGCGGCGCAACGTCTCGTCGTCGGACGGCGCTTCAGCGAGCGCGGAGAACTCCGCCTCATTGAGGCGGACCGCGTTGGGCTTCTGCGCAGCCAGTGCCCGGGCGAAGGCCGTGCGTGGCTGCGAGCGATCGACAAAGACCGGATCGAGCACCCAGGGGCGGTGATCCTTGCCCGCCTGCGCAATGGCGATCTCCGTGGCCCTGCGCCGCTCATGGTCGAAGGTGCCGAGATTGACCAGGAGCGCATCCGCCCGGGCGACGAACTCGGCGATCTCGTCCGGCGCCACCGTCATCGACGGGATGGCGCCGGCCGCCAGCAGCACGTTGGCGGTGAAGTTCTGCGCCACCGCGTTGGTGATGCAATGCACGCGCGGGTGCCGCGCGCGGATGCGTGCAAGCAGATCGCCGGCGATTCCGGGCAATTCGGACGTGATCGGGGGCACGTTGGGCGCGTGCATCTCAAGCTCCCTCCGCCGGCATGATCCGGATCAGGTTCGATGGGTTGGCCGAAAGCCTCTCAGCCCGGCGGCGTATCCGCCGGACACCCCATTGAGATTGCAGCGCAAACCTACGAGCCCGGATCAGCCGTTGCAAGGGGGCGCGGCGCCGGCGGGATTCTGTGCGAAAGGATCGCAACGCCCGCGTCGCGCCAAGGAAACACTCGACGGAGGGGGCAACGCCTTGTCAATGCGGCGCGATTTTGCTGGATTGCGGACGGCCGGCGCGCGTCGGCCCGGAGGAGCGCATGGTCCCGTTTTTCGTGCAGATCAAATGCCAGCTCGGCAAGTCCTACGAGGTGGCCAACCACCTCGCGGACGCCGAGATCGCCTCCGAAATCTATTCGACCGCAGGCGACTTCGACCTGCTGGTCAAATTCTACATCGAGCCCGGCACCGACATCGGCCATTTCGTCAACGAGAAGGTGCAGACCATTCCGGGCATCCAGGACACCCGCACCATCATCACCTTCAAGGCGTTTTAGGCCGCGCACTCCGCCCTGCGACCGTCTCCCTGAGGTGCTCGCCGAAGGCGAGCCTCGAAGGGCGACGGCCACTGGCGAAGCAGCTACGCCCTTGGCTGCGTCTCACGTCTTCGGACTTGGCGCGGGCAAAGACGGCGTTCCGGCGCCCGAGGCTCGCCCCGGCGAGGTATCGATCACGAGACAGCGCGAGGACAGGAGAATGCCGTAGATCAGGTTCTCGCCGACGAATTCCTCCGCGTTGCGGACACTGATCTTGCCGCTGCCGGTGTCCTCGATGGCCTTCTTGATGACAACCGTAAGCTCAGCCTGCGCCACGACGTTCGAGCTGCGGTCAAACCGTACTTTGTAGACGATCGATGCAGTCAGTGACGAATAGCCCGAGCAGACCTTCCGGTTAGCGCTCAACAAGGCATTCACCTCGTCGTCGCAATCCTTCTCGCTCATCAACACGCGCTCGATCGTGCGCAAGGTCGCCAGGGCGATCTCGCTGATGACGACGTCCTTCATGCCATATTCGATCGTCACGACGCGGGCGCCGACCAACCTTCCATTCAACGCGTGCACGAAGCTTCCGCTCAGAAAGAATTGACTATTCTCCTCACTCTGACGCGTCTGACTGATCGTGTCCGAAACATCCACTTTCCCGTCCAGCACCTCAGGGGTGGCCTCGCAGACCTTCCTCACCGAACTGCCGTCGACGTGGTAGATCGAGCCCGGTCGGCGCAGCCGGCTGGGTGGCGTCAAGAGATCGAAGCGGTAGTAGGCCTTGACCTTGACCACGGTCCCGATGTGTTGGACCGGTGGCGCCGGCGGTGGGCGGGAAAAGACCCAGATCACCGGACTGATCACGGCGACGGGCAACGCCAATAATGCGAGCCAAATGTATCGGTTTCGGTTTCCACTACGGAACGATCCGAAAGCCGGCGGTGTCGTCCGCCAGACGTGACCGCGGCTCATCGCGGACAGCAGGAACGAGTACCGCAGGGGACATAGCCGTCCGGGCAGGCAAAGCTCGGAGCGATGTGCGCGGCCAGAACGGCGAGAGCAACCATTGCAATGATGGCAAGACGCATGACAGCCTCCCCTTCAGTTGTTGGCGTGCAGCGTTACGCTAGAGCCAAATGAAGGGCGCCACGTGTGAACTACTTCACACCCGTCAAAGATAAGCCCCGCGCGCAATCCCCCTCTCCACTCGTCCCCGCAAGCGGCGGGCCAGCGCAAGATGAAAGGTCCGGATCGAAAGACTGGATTCCCGCTTGCCCGGGAATAACCGGAATGCGCGGCGAATTTTGTGAGACACTCTCTCATGCCCCGACCGGCGGTCCCTGCCCGCTCCGCGTGCGCGCAAGGCCGAGCCGACGATCGCGCCAGATTACGAACAGGCCGGCGCCTGCCGGCGCTCCGTCCCCCTCGCTGCTGCGAGGGTCCAGCCCGAAACTCGGACGGGAACGTTCGTTCCCGCCGAAAATCCTGTTGCGCGCTTACGTCTTCGGGCCTGGAGCGGGCGATGATGGCGGTCCGGCGCCCAAGGTTCGGCCGGGCGAGGTGTCGAGCACGATACAGCGCGAGGACAGGAGAATTCCGTAAACCAGTTTCTCGCCGGAGAATTCCTCCGCGTTGCGGGCGCTGATCTTGCCGCCGCTGGCCTCCTCGATGGCCTCCTTGATGACATCCGCAAGCTTCGCCTGCGCCGCGACCTCCGAACTTCGTTCAAAGCGCACTTTGTAGACGATCGACGCGGTCAGCGACGAATAGCCCGAGCAAACCTTCTTGTCGGCGATCAACAACGCATTCACCGTGTCCTCGCAGTCCTTCTCGCTCATCAACAGCCGCTCGATCTTGCCCAGGGTCGCCTCGGCGATCTCGCTGATCATGACGTCTTTCATGCCGTATTCGATCGACGCGACGCGGGTGCCACCCAATTTCCCATTCAACGAGTTCACGAAGCCTCCGCTCAGGGAGAACTCGTTGCTCTCCAACCTGCTGCGGCTTCGGCTGACCGTGTCCGACTCGGACACCTTCCCGTCCAGCATCTCAGGGGTGGCCTCGCAAACCTTCCTCACCGAGTTGCCCTCGACGTGATAGATCGCGCCCGGTCTGCGCAGCCGGCTCGGCGGCGTCAGGGGATCGAAGCCGTAGTAGGTCTTGACCACGTTCTCGATGTCCTGGACCGGTGGCGCCGGCGGTGGGCGGACAACGGCCCAGATCACCGGAATGACTACGACCACGGGCAGCGCCAACGAGGCGAGCCAGATGCTTCGGCTTCCACCAAGGAACGATCCGAAAGCCGGCGGTGTCGTCCGCCCGACGTGACGGCGGCTCATCGCGCCGGACAGCAGGAGCGGGTACCGCAGGGGACGTAGCCGCTCGGGCAGGCGAAGCTCGGAGCGATGTGCGCGGCCAGAACGGCGAGAGCAAGCATTGCAGTGATGGCGATACGCATGACGGCCTCCACTTTTAGTCGTTTGCGTGCACTGCAACGCTTAGGCCGAAACGATGGGCGCCATATGTGAACCACCTCACAGTTCGCAAGGAAAAGCGGCACGCCTGCGCGACCGGAAGCGCGTTTGCCGCGCTACGTTCCGCCCGGCGGCCCGCTGCGCGGGCGAGAGAGACCGGGCCGCCGCTCGCGCCAGATCACGTATAGGCCGGCGCCCGCGATGATCAGGGCGCCGAAGAAGACGAACACGGTCGGCACCTCGGCGAACACCAGATAACCGAGCACGAAGGCCCAGAGCATCGACGTGTAGTCGAACGGAGCGATCAGCGAAGCCGGCGCCCAGCGGTAGCTTTCAGTCAGCAGGATGTGGGCGAGCCCGCCGCAGAGCCCGGTCGTGACGAGTGCGGCGAACTCGATCCAGGTCGGCTTGACCCAGCCGAGCGGCCAGGTGGCAAGGCCGGCCAGCGCGCAGATGATCGAGAAATAGAACACGATCGACGAAGTGGCCTCGGTCTCGGTCAGGCGGCGCGTCTGGATCACCGCGCCCGCGTTGCAGAACGCGCCCGCGATCGCGAAGCCTAGCCCGAGCGTGGTCGCCGCCGTGATGGCGGCGTGCTGCGAGGGCTCGAAGTACGGCGCCAGCATCACCAGGATGCCGAAGAAGCCCACGATCACGGCCGTCCAGCGATAGGCGCGCACGCGCTCCTTGAGCACGACCGCCGACATCGCCACGGTGATGAACGGCGCCGCGAACTGGATGGCGGTGGCGTCGACCAGCGGCAGACGCGCCAGCGACGAGAAATTGAGGAACATGCCGCCGATGCTGATGGCGCCTCGCCCGGCATGCCCGAGGAGCCGCGTGGTACGTACCGCCGTCGCGAGCTCGCGGCGCCAAGCGTAGATGACCGCCACCGGCAGGACGGCAAAGAGCGAGCGGAAGAACACGATCTGTCCGACCGGATACCTTTCGCCGAGATAGCGCACCAGCACCGACATGACGGCGAACAGAAACGCCGAGATGAGCTTGAGCAGAATCGCCCTGAGTAAGTTCATCTCCGGCATGCGCCCGTCACAGCCGCCTAGAGTCATGCAGGCGCGCCATGCTCCCGCACGCAGCGGCCCCGACGCGAACGGCCGGATTCGACGAGTGTGCCAGCACTTGCATCACTTGAATGGAAACGTCTGGTCCACCCCGTCATTGCCAGCGCAGCGAAGCAATCCAGCGTCATTAGGCAAATTCTGGATTGCTTCGTCGCCCCGTTGAGGCTCCTCGCAATGACGACCGTGCTCGATTCGACTCGAAATCTGCACTAGTGCTTCGGTCCCTCGACCGGCGGCAGCGTCTTCAGGTAGGTCGCCATCGCGGCACGGTCAGCTTCCGGGATTTGCGACACGTTGCCGACGACCTTGCCCATCGATCCGCCGACGGAATCGCCGTTCGGCAAATCGCCCGTGGTCAGGATCTTTTCGACGTCCTTCTCGGAGTAGTCCTTGATACCGGCCTCGGTGATATTGGGCACCGAGCCGTCGCCGCCTTCCGGGTCCGGACCGCCGGCGAAGCGCTGGGATTCGATAATGGCGCCGAGCGCATTGCGCGGGCTGTGACATTCGGCGCAGTGGCCCGGAGCGTTCACCAGATAGGCGCCGCGGTTCCAGTTCACCGGCCGGTTCGGATCGGGCGTGAACGGATCGCCGTCGAGATAGAGGAATTTCCAGCCACCCAGCAGGCGGCGGATCTTGAAATGCGCCGGCAGGTCGTGGTCGCGTGCCTTGCCGGAGATCGCCGGCAATGTCTTCAAGTAGGCGAAGAGGTCGCGCACGTCCTGCTGCCGCATGCGCTGATAAGAGGTGTACGGAAAGGCCGGGTAGTAGTGCTGCCCGTCGGGCGACGTTCCCTTCCACATGGCGGTGACGAAATCGGCCTCCTTCCAGCCGCCGATCCCATCCTTCGGATCGGACGAGATGTTCGGCGCGTAGAAAGTGCCGAACGGCGACTTCAACCCGCGGCCGCCGCCCAGCCGGGTCTTGTCCTCCTGGTCGGGGCTCATGTGGCAGGACGCACAGCCACCGGCGAAGAACATCGTCCGGCCGTTCTCGAGATTGGGTGTGTAGGTCGCGGCAAGCGCACTCGCCGGAACGGTCGCCGGCATGGTGACGTACCAGAACGCGGCGAAGCCGATGACCAGAAGGGCGACCACCAGAATCGCAAGCTTGCGCAGCATCGTCGTCCTCCGTCGCTCGGATCGCTGTGGCACGATATTAGAGCAGATTCAAACAAAAGAGACCGCAGCCGTGGAGCGGGCGGCATCGCGAATTTGCGGCCTCACGCACGGTTAAAGCAAAGGGCGGCCGCCAGCCGGCGACCGCCCAATGATCGTGACACAGGCGCCGACGGGGGCGCCGCGCGCAGAGGCCTTACGACGTCTTCTTACGGTACGTCTGGTGACACCCGCCGCAATTCTTCTGAACCTCGGGGAAGATCGCCTTGAAGCTCGCTTCGTCCTTCACCTTGGCCGCCGCGTCCTTGGCGTCGACACCGAATTTCGCCAGCTTGGCGTCGAAATCAGCCTTGGTCTCCCAGACCGCCGGGAGGGAAGCGGTGTCGCCGCCGGTCTTGGAATTATCCGGGAACAATGCCGGCGCCTTGGCGGCTACGTCCTGGTAGGTGGCAAAGATCGCCTGGGCCTTGGTGAGATCGAACGGCTCCTCGCCCTTCATGAACTTGGCGCCCTGCCCGGCGGCACCACCGTTCGTCTTCATCAGCGCCTTGCGGGCCGCGATCGGGTCGTTCTGCGCGAGCACGGCGGTGGCGCCGAACGCGAATATGGTCACGGCAAGCACGGTACGGATCATTCTGTCGCTCCCTTCGTGGAATTTTGCTCCGCGCCGGACGGCGCGGCTGGTGGGCTCAAATCCCGCATCGAACCTAATTTGATATTCCTCCAAACAAGAACGGCTGCAGTGCCACTCCCGGTTCACGATTCTGTGAACGATTCCCCTACTCCGCCGGATGCGCCGCGGGCTCGCCGACCGGCTTGCGCCGGCTCGTCTTGGCGGCGATCCAACGGCAGACCACGTAGAACGCCGGCGTGAAGATCAGACCGAAGAACGTCACGCCGATCATGCCGGCGAACACGGCGGTCCCCAGCGCCTGCCGCAGTTCGGCGCCGGCACCCTGCGCCCAGACCAGCGGCGCGACGCCGAAGATGAAGGCGAACGACGTCATCAGGATCGGGCGCAGCCTGAGCTTGGCGGCCTCGACCGCCGCATCAAAACGATTGCGGCCCTGGTCTTCGAGTTGCTTCGCAAACTCGATGATCAGGATTGCGTTCTTGGCCGCGAGGCCGATCAGCACAACGAAGCCGACCTGGGTGAGGATGTTGTTGTCCTGGCCGCGCAGCACCACGCCGGTGATCGAAGCGACGAGGCACATCGGCACGATCAGCACGATCGCCAGTGGCAGCGTGAGACTCTCGAACTGCGCCGCCAGCACCAGGAACACGAACACCACTGCCAAGGTGAAGGCGAACATCGCCGTACTGCCGGCGCGCACTTGCTGGAACGCGAGCGTGGTCCATTCGTAGCTGAAGCCGTCCGGCAGCACCTCGTTGGCGATCTTCTCCATGACGGCGATCGCCTGGCTTTGCGAATAGCCGGGCGCTGCGACGCCGTCGATCTCGGCGGCCGGATAGAGATTGTAGCGCGGCACGCGATAAGGCCCGGCGATGTCGCTCACCGTGGTGAAGGATGCGAGCGGCACCGTGCCGCCGCTCGAATTGCGCACGCGCAGCTTGAGCACGTCCTGCGGGCTCTTGCGAAACGTGTCGGCCGCCTGCGCGGTGACGCGGAAGGTTCGGCCGAACAGGTTGAAGTCGTTGACGTAGAGCGATCCGATGTAGATCTGCAGCGCAGCGAACACGTCGGACACGTTGACGCCAAGCAGTTGCGCCTTGGTGCGGTCGATGTCGAGGTAGAGCTGCGGCGTCGATATTTCGAACAAGGAAAAGGCCTGGGTAATCTCGGGCGCCCGCCGCGCCTTGGCCAGCACCTCATTGACGGCCGCCAGCAGCGCCTCCGAGCCGCGGCCGGCGCGGTCCTCGATCATCATGCGGAAGCCGCCAGCATTGCCGATGCCCTGCACCGGCGGCGGCGGAATGACGACGATCAAGGCGTCCTGGATGGCGGCGAATTTGGCGTAAAGCTGACCGACGATGGCATTCGCGCTCTTCTTGGGGTCGCCGGCGCGCTGCTCGAAGGGATCGAGCACGACAAAGATCGCTCCGGCATTCGGCGCATTGGTGAAGGTCGCGCCCGAGAAGCCGACGATGTTCACCGCACCCGCAACGCCGGGAATCTGCATCGCGAGCTCGACCGCGCGCTTATTGACCGCATCGGTGCGCGAGAGCGACGCGCCGGCCGGAAGCTGGATGACGCTGATCAAATAGCCGCGGTCGAGCGGAGGGATGAACCCCACCGGCGTCTTGCGGAACTCATTCAACCCGAAGGCAAGAATGCCGGCATAGACCAGAAGCGTGATCACCGAGTAGCGCACCACGCGCGCCGAGAGCCAGCCGTAGCCGCGCCCTACGGCGTTGAAGCTCTCGTTGAACATGCGAAAGAACGCATGCAGCGGACGCAGCCACAACGGCGGCGGGTGACTGGTATGCGGCTTGAGCAACAGCGCGCACAGTGCCGGCGACAAGGTCAGGGACACGAGCAGCGAAATCATGGTCGCGCCCGCGATGGTGAGCGCGAACTGGCGATAGAACTGGCCGGAAATTCCGGTGATGAACACCGTCGGCACGAACACCGCACAGAGCACGAGCGCGATCGCGATCAGCGCGGCGCCGACCTCGTCCATGCTTCTCACCGCCGCATCGTGCGGCGTGAGCCCGGCCTCGATGTTGCGTTCGACGTTCTCCACCACGACGATGGCGTCGTCGACCACGATGCCGACCGCCAGCACCAGCCCGAACAACGACAGATTGTTGAGCGTGAAGCCGAACAGCGACATCAGGAAGAAGGTGCCGATCAGCGAGACCGGAATGGCGATCAGCGGAATGACCGCGGCGCGCCAGGTCTGCAGGAACAAGATGACCACCAGCACCACCAGGATGATGGCTTCGAAGATGGTCTTCTGCACCTCATCCACCGACTGCTGGATGAACTGCGTGGGGTCGTAGATGATCGTATAGCCGACGCCCGGCGGGAACCGCTTGGACAGCTGCTCCATCGTCTCGCGTACGCGATGGGCGGTGTCGAGCGCGTTCGAGCCCGGCCGCTGGAACACCGCGAGCGCGACCGCCGGCTCGACATTGAGGTAGGAATTCGACGTATAGTCGAGTGCCGCCAGCTCGATCTTCGCGATCTCCTTGAGCCGCACCACCGCGGTCGGCGTCTGCTTGACGACGATGTTGGCGAATTCCTCCGGGTTGGCGAGGCGTCCCAGCGTCTTCACCGCGATCTGGAAGGCCCCGGGCTGGCTCACCGGCGGCTGGTTGAGCACGCCGCTCGCCACCTGGATATTCTGGCCCTGCAGCGCGAGCGTCACGTCGCCCGCGGTGAGGCCGAGGGATTGCATCCGATCCGGGTCGAGCCAGATGCGCATGGAATAGTCGCGGCTGCCGAACACCGTGATCGATCCGACGCCGTCGACGCGGGTGAGCGCATCCTTGATCTCGAGCGTCGCGTAATTCGAGATGAACAGCGTATCGCGCGTTTTGTCCGGCGAGATGAGGTGCACGACCATCATCAGGTCGGGCGAGCTCTTCTGCACGGTCACGCCGATCGCGCGCACGTCGGGCGGCAGGCGCGGCTGGGCAATCGCGACGCGGTTCTGCACCTGCACCTGCGCGATATCGAGGTTGGTGCCGAGATCGAAGCTTACCGAAATGGAGAAGCGACCGTCTGCCGTCGAGTTCGACGACATATAGATCATGTTCTCGACGCCGTTGATCTGTTCCTCGATCGGAGCGACCGTGGTGGCGGCGACCACGTCGGCGCTGGCGCCGGGATATTGCCCGGCGACCTGGATCACCGGCGGGGCGATCTCGGGATATTGCGCGACCGGCAGCCGGAAATAGGCGACCGCGCCCAGAATCACGACAATGATCGACACCACCGAGGCGAAGATCGGCCGGTCGATGAAGAAGTGGGACAGGCGCATCGTCGGCGGCCGCTACTTGGAGCTCGCCTGCGGGGCGGTAGCCTGCGAGGGCGTGCTCTGATCCTTCGGCGTGACCTTGCTGCCCGGCCGTACCCGCATCAGGCCGTTGACGACGACCCGGTCGTTCGCCTCGATGCCGCTCTTGATGATGCGCAATCCGTCGACCACGTCGCCGAGCGTCACGAATTTCTGCCGCGCGACATCGTCGGAACCGACCACGAGCACGTACTTGCGCGCCTGTTCGGTGCCGATCGCGGCATCTGGAACCATCAGCGCCTCGTAAGGTGCCGACCCGGCAAGCTGCAACCGCGCGAACATGCCGGGCGTGAACAGGCCGTCGGCATTGGCGAACTGCGCGCGACCGCGGATCGTGCCGGTCCCGCGCTCGATCACGTTATCGATGAAGTCCATCCGGCCGATATGGGAGAAGTCCGGCTCGTCGATGAGCTTCAACCTCACTTGGCTGGGCGCGGTGCGGCCGGTGACGTCCTTGCCGCCGCGCGCAAGGCGTTCGTAGCGCAGCAGCGAGGCTTCGTCGAAGGTGAACTCGAAGCGGATCGGGTCAATCGAAACGATGGTGGCGAGCAGCGTGGTATTGCCGCCGGTACCGCCGGTTACCAGGTTGCCAGGTGTCACACGACGGTCGCCGATGCGGCCGGTGACCGGCGCCTTAAGTTCGGTGAACGTCAGGTCGAGCTCGGCCTGGCGCACCTGCGCCTCGTTCGCGGTGACTGCGGCCTGCGCATTGCGAAAGGCCTGGGCGCGCTGATCGTAGACCTGTTCGGTGATGGTGCGGTCACGCACCAGTTGCTGGGCGCGCGCCAGATCGGCTTGCGTGTAGGCGACGTTCGATTTCGAAATCGCCAGATTGGCGCTCGCCTGGTCGAGCGCGTTCTGGAACGGCCGCTTGTCGATGGTGAAGAGCAGATCGCCTTCCTTGACGATCTGCCCATCCTCGAAATGCACCTTGTCGAGATAACCGGAGACGCGCGCGCGCACCTCAACGGTCGCGACCGCGACAAAACGGCCGACATATTCGTCGCTGTCGACAATGGTGCGCTTGACCGGCAAAGCGACCGTGACGCCGGGCGGGGGCGGCGCGGCCGGCGCCTTGGCGCCTTCGCCGCAGCCTGCCAGCAGCGCCGCCATCAGAAGCAGAGCGGCGACCGAGATAGCGCGGATAGATTGTGGCATGGGGATAGTGAAAGCGCTCCTGGCGAGTCGTATCGATATATGTAGGGAGTTTTCGTCTAGACAGAGGCCTGCAAAATCCCTGCCGAGCTAGTGTCCCGATTCCGAAATTCGCATCATTCTGCGGCACCCGCGTTTGCGAACTTCGGATCGAAGGACACTAGCAACTTATTGATCTGGTGTGGCTTTGGTTCAGAAGTCCGCATTCCGAACTCGCCGCAAGAATGATGCGGACTTCTGAACCGCCACACCAGGTCGCGCGCTTGTGAACGCGCCGCCTCCTCTTCCCTGTCGCTCCCACGCACCCCATATCTGCGATTGATTCTCAAGTCCACCGGCCGCGATCAGCGCTGCACGGCTGTGCCGGCACCGCGGGAACGGCCTCACCCAGATGTCACACATGCTCGATACAACCGACCCCCACGTCACAGAACTGCCGCCCGCGGCTACGCCTGACGACCAGGCGCTGCTCGATGCCTATTCCCGTGCCGTCATCGACGTGGTCGACCGCGTCGGCCCGGCGGTGGTCCGGCTCGACGTGCTCAAAGGCACGGACGAGAAGCGGCAGGGCGGCACCGGCTCCGGCGTGGTGGTCGCGCCGGACGGCTTGGTGCTCACCAACAGCCACGTCGTCGGCGGCGCCTCCCGCGTCAAAGTGAATACGATCGAGGGGCGCAGCTTCACCGCCCGCGTGATGGGCGACGACCCCGACACCGACCTTGCGCTGGTGCGGATCGACGCGCCGGTCACGCTGCCTTCGGCCGCGCTCGGCGATTCGAAGCGCCTCAAGCGCGGCCAGTTGGTGATCGCCATCGGCAATCCGCTCGGCTTCGAATCGACGGTGACGACCGGCGTGGTTTCCGCGCTCGGACGCTCGTTGCGCGCGCAGTCGGGTCGCCTGATCGACGACGTCATCCAGACCGACGCAGCACTCAACCCGGGCAATTCCGGCGGACCGCTGGTCTCCTCGCACGGCGAGGTGGTCGGCATCAACACGGCCGTCATCGTGGGTGCGCAGGGCATCTGCTTTGCGGTCGCCTCGAACACGGCGAACTTCGTGCTGGGCGAACTGGTGCGGCACGGCCGGGTGCGACGCGCGTATATCGGCATCGCGGCCCAGCAGTTCGCGGTGTCGCGGCGGCTGCGCCATACCGCAGGCCTCGCACAGGACAGCGCCGTGATGGTCGCCAGCGTCGAACCGGACAGCCCGGCCGACCGGGCCGGCCTCGCCTCGGGCGACATCATCTTGACGCTCGATGGCGCGCCGGTCACCGGCGCGGACGATCTCATCCGCATGCTGGCGGGCGACAAGATCGGCCGCGCGATCGAGGTCAAGACGCGGCGCAATGGCGGAGAGCGGCTGGTCACACTGACACCGACCGAGCGCACGGGGCGCGGCTGATCAGTCGGGCCCGCGATCCGGAGGAGGCACCGGCGCGCCTCGCGGCGGGCGCCGTCGCAGGATCGCGAGCCACTGCTTGCCGAACAGCGCGAACACGATGCCGAAATAGACGATGGCGCCGAGAACGCCGAGCAGGAGGAGCGTCACCTCGGCGCGCAGCGTCGGCCAGCCCGCAAACATCGTCGGAATGAATCGCACGCCGAGCACGAGCGCAACCGCGAGTGCCACGCCCGCGATGGCGAGCTTGACGCTCGCTGCCTTCAGGCGGTCGTCGATCACCAGCAGGTCGCGGCGTACCGCGAACCAGATCAGCAGGCCGAAATTGATCCAGGCCCCGATCGAGGTGGCAAAGGCAAGACCGACCTGCGCGTAGCGGTCCATCAGCAGGACCTTGAGCGCGACGTTGACCGCTACCGCGACCGCCAGCGCCTTGACCGGGGTCAGGGTGTCGCCACGGGAGAGAAACGTCACCGTGATGCTGCGCAGGAGCACGAACGGGAGGAGACCGATCGCATAGGCCGCAAGCGTTCCAGCCGCGGCCCTGGCGTCGGCCGTGGTGAAGGCGCCGCGCCCGAACAACGCCTGCATGATGAGGTCGGGCACCAGCAGGAATGCGACCAGGCACGGGATCGAGAGCAGCAGCGTGAGTTCGATTGCGCGGTTCTGGGCGTGACGCGCGCCCGGCTCGTCGCCGTTGGCAATGCGGTTCGCCATTTCGGGCAGCAGCACGGTGCCGACCGCAATCCCGATTACGCCAATGGGCAACTGGTTGAGCCGGTCGGCGTAGTAGAGCGCCGAAAGCGAGCCAGCCGCGAGGAAGCTCGCGATGATGGTGTCGGCAAACAGCGCGATCTGCGTACCGGCCGAGCCCAGGACGGCGGGTCCAAAGCGCCTGAAGAAGGTCTTCACCTCCTCGTCGAGCTTCGGCCAGCGGAAGGCCGGCAAGACACCGACCCGCCAGGCGTCGCCGCCGACCAGCAGCGCCTCCAGAAAGCCTGCGAGCAGCACGCCCCAGGCCGCCGCATGCCCGGGCGTCGGAAAGATGACCGCCACCGCCAGCGTCGCAACCATCGAGATGTTGAGCAGGATCGGCGCCGCGGCGGCGGCAGCGAAGCGGCCGAGCGCGTTGAGGATGCCGCCGTAGAGCGTCACCAGCGAGACCAGGAGGAGATAGGGAAACGTGATGCGCGTGAGGTCGACCGCGAGCGAAAAGCGGCCGGGATCTTTGGCAAACCCCGGCGCAAGCAGGTCGATCACGCCCGGCGTGAACAGGAGCGCGACCGCCAGCAGCACCACTTGGCTGATGAACAGCAGCGTGAAGATGCGGTCGGCAAACAGCGCCACCGGATCGTTGCCGTGCTGCTGGCGGATGCGCGCGTAGGCCGGCACGAAGGCGGCGTTGAACGCACCCTCGGCGAAGATCGCGCGGAAATGATTGGGCAGCCGCAGCGCGACGAAGAACGCGTCTGCGACAGGGCCCGCGCCCAGCACGGCGGCGAGCACGATGTCGCGCGCGAACCCGGTGAAGCGCGAGAGAAGCGTCAGGCCGCCGACAGTGAAGATGCGTCCCAGCATCGCCCGGGCTCGGTTGCTCCGTCATGCCCGGCCTTGTGCCGGGCATCCACGTCTTGGGGAATCAAGCGCACAGTAAAGACGTGGATGGCCGGAACAAGTCCGGCCATGACGCTGAACGAGATCGCCCCATCAATTGCGGCTATCTCAACGCGCGCCGCACCGCTGCGATGATCCGGTCCTGCGTCGGCTCGTCGAGATAAGCGTGCATCGGCAGACTGATGACCTCACCGGCGAGCTTTTCGGCGACCGGGGCGCCGCCTTCGACGACCGGGAACTGCCGATAGGCGTCCTGCTGATGCACCGGCTTGACGTAATAGACCGCGGTCGGAATGCCCTGCGCCTTGAGGGCGGCCGCCAATGCGTCGCGCCGGCCGGCGGCGAGGCGGATCGTGTACTGCGCCCACACCGACGTGCAACCCGGAGCCACGCGCGGCACGGTCGCGACGTCGGCCAGGCCCGCAGTGTAACGGCGAGCCACGCGTTCGCGCGCCGCGATCTCCTCGGGAAAGATCTTCAGCTTCTCGATCAGCACCGCGGCCTGGATGGTGTCGAAGCGGCCGTTCATGCCGATACGGACGCAGTCGTACTGGCTCACGCCCTCGCCGTGCATGCGTATGCTGCGCATCACCTGCGCAAGCTCGGCGTCGTCGGTGAAGACCGCGCCGCCGTCGCCATAGACGCCGAGCGGCTTGGCCGGGAAGAAGCTGGTCGCGGTCGCGGCCGCTACCGTGCCGAGGCGATGGTTCTTGTAGGTCGCGCCGAACGCCTGCGCGGCATCGTCGAGCACGAAGAGATTTTCCGCCTGCGCCACCGCGTTGATGCGGTCGAAGTCGGCCGGCTGGCCGAACAGGTCCACGGGGATGACGGCCTTGGGCGTGAGCCCCGCCTTGCGCGCGGTGGTTACAGCACGGGCAAAACTGTCCGGATCGAGATTGAACGTGCCCTCCTCGACATCGGCGAACACCGGCGTCGCGCCGACCAGCGCCACGACCTCGGCGGTCGCCGTAAACGTGAATGTCGGGCAGATCACCGCGTCGCCGGGCCCGATGCCCTTGGCCATCAGCGGCAGCACGAGCGCGTCGGTGCCGCTCGCACAGGTAATGGCATGTCGCGCGCCGCAGAACGCCGCCAGATCGGCTTCGGCCGCGCGCACCTCCGGCCCCAGGATGAACTGACAGTGGCCGAGCACGCGCGCGATCGCATCGTCGACCGCGCGGCCGAGGCGGCGGCGCTGCGCCACGACGTCGATGAACGGAATAGGCGCGGGATCGAGGCGGGCGGGCTTGTTCATCGTGGCCACGGGGTCGATTGGGCGCGCCGTAACGGGCCGGCTCAGCCGCGCAGCCGCCGAGGTACGGGCCGGCGTTGCGCCACGCTCGCGATCGGCTTGCTGTCGAGGCAGCGGATGGCGATCTCGAGGCTCGCAACCCCCTCCTCGCCGGTCACCGCCGGCACTTGGCGACCGCGGATCGCATGGGCGAAGGCCTGCAATTCGGCGCGCAGCGGCTCGGCGTGTCCGACCGAAAGGTGCCGCATCGAATAGCTGCCGTCAGGCTGGAAGCCGAAGCATTCGGTCACCTGCCGCGTCAGCAGGTCGCCCATGATGTACTTGTTGCGCGTCGCGATGGTGACGTTGCGCGCCTTGAACGGGGTGAGCCAGTTGGTGTTGATGTGAGCAAGCACGCCCGAGGCGGTGCGGAACTGCAGCAGCGCGATGTCTTCGCGCTCGGCCACCGCGCTCGACAGTTGCGGCTGCACCTCGACGATGTCGGATTCCGTGAACCAGCGGATCAGGTCGATGTCGTGCACTGCGAGGTCGATCACCACGCCGACATTCGACATGCGCGGCGGGAACGGACCGACCCGGGTAATGGCGATCGAGAGGATGTCTTCGTCGCGGATCGCCTCCTTGATCGCTTCGACCGTGGGGTTGAAGCGCTCGACGTGCCCAACCATCAGGGTCACGCCGGCATTGCGTGCCGCCGCGATGATCGCCCGCCCCTCCTCGACCGAGGAGGCGATCGGCTTCTCGACCAGAACGTGCAGACCGCGCCCGATGCAGTTGATCGCCAGGTCTTGATGCAGGTGGGTTGGCGCAGCGATCGTGACCGCATCGACGCCGGCCGCGATCAGGCCATCAATCCCGGAAAATGTCTCGCATCCGACGGCGTTCGCCACCCGGTCGCGCCGCTTGGGATCGGGGTCGGCCACTCCGGCAAGCTTCACCCCCGGCAGATCGGCGAGAACGCGGGCATGGTTACTGCCCATCACTCCGACGCCGACCACGCCGACGCGCAGAACTCGGTCCGCGCGAGCTTTCGCGGTTTGCACCATGGTTTTCCCAGTCCCCCTGGTCAAAATCCCACAACCTCCCTAGCACGCCCCGTAGTGACTGGCGATGCTCCCTTCGGGGCAAATGGACACGTTTCGAATCAAAGAGTTACAAACGAAAAGCCTCAATTATGGCCGGCTATGCCCGATTACTGCGCGCGATATTCCCGCAGCCAATCGAGAAAACGCCTAACTCCTTCCGCGATTGGCGTTTTCGGCCGGAACCCGACCGCCCGTTCGAGGTCGGCCACGTCCGCGCAAGTTTCCGGAACGTCGCCCGGCTGCATCGGCAGCATATCCCGCAGGGCGGGTTTGCCGATGCCTTCCTCGATCAACCGGACAACCTCCGTCACCTCGACGGGGCTGCTGTTGCCGATGTTGTAGACGTGCCAGGGGGCGTTACTGGTGGCCGGATCGGGGGCCGCCCCCGACCAGTCCGGGTTGGGCGCCGCCGGGTGACGCACGAGCCGCACCACCGACTCCACCACATCGTCCACGTAGGTGAAGTCGCGCCGCATCCGGCCATGGTTGAACAGCTTGATCGGGCGCCCGGCCATGATCGCCTCGGCGAACAGCCACATCGCCATGTCCGGCCGCCCCCAGGGCCCGTAGACCGTGAAAAAGCGCAGTCCCGTCGCCGGCAGCCTGAACAGGTGGGCATAAGAGTGCGCCATCAGCTCGTTGGCCTTTTTCGTCGCACCGTAGAGGCTCAGCGGATGGTCGACATTGTCCGAGCTGTTGAACGGCACGCGTGTGTTGCCGCCGTAGACCGAGGATGAGGACGCATAGACGAGGTGCCGGCAGCCGTGGTGGCGGCAGCCTTCGAGCACGTTGAGGAAGCCGGTGAGGTTGGCATCCGCATAGGTGTGAGGATCGACGAGCGAATGCCGCACGCCAGCCTGCGCCGCGAGGTTCACCACATAGGGAAACTCGTGCGCGGCGAAGAGCTCCGCCATCGCCTTTCGGTCCGCGATGTCGATTTTCTCGAATTGAAAATTGGCTGACGCTGCGAGGTTCTTCAGCCGCGCCGCTTTGAGCCGCGGATCGTAATAGGAATTGAGGTTATCGACACCCACCACGCCGTAGCCGTCCGCCAGCAGGCGCTGCGCAACATGCATCCCGATGAAGCCCGCAGCCCCGGTGACGAGAACCTGCTCCACGGCCATTCTCTTCTGTTCCTCGCGTCCTTGACGCATTTGCCCGCCGCCACGCGGGGCGAATATTCCCGCACCATATAGCCAATCCACCAAAGAACCAGTATTGCCGACCCGCAATGAGCCAATCACGCCAGTGGACGGCGCCATGGATGGTGGCGAAGGTCCGGCCGGGTCCGGCCCCATGAGCGACTTTGCCAGCGAGGCTGCAGCGCTGCGCCGCTGGCTCCTCGACATCGCGCTGCCGCTCTGGTGGGAGGTTGGCGCCGATCGCGCGGGCGGCGGTTTCCACGAAGCGATCAATCTCGACGGCAGTCCGGCGCCCGGCCCGCATCGGGCGCGCACCATCGCGCGGCAAGCGTTCGTATTTTGCGAAGCCGGCCGGCTCGGCTGGCAGGGACCCTGGCGCGCGGCCGCGTCGCATGCGCTGGATTATCTCCGCCGGCGTTTCATCGGCGCGGACAAGATGGCTGCGTCAGTGGTCGGGCTCGACGGCAAGGTTCGCGACGCGCCGTTCGATCTCTACGACCAGGCCTTCGTGCTGCTGGCCTTTGCGCACGGCCATCGCGTGTTCGGCGAGGACGCCGGCTGGCGCCGCGACGCTGTGGCTTTGCGCGAGGCGTTGGAGCGGGCGTGCGCGCATTCGCAGGGCGGCTACTTCGAGGATCGCCATCACCGCCTGCCGCAGCGCGCCAACCCGCACATGCATCTCCTCGAATGCGCGCTCGCCTGGATCGCGGTCGACGACGATCCGGCCTGGCGTCGCATGGCGGACGGCATCGCGACGCTCTGTCTCGATAAGTTCGTCGAGCCCGCGAGCGGCGCTTTGCGCGAATTCTTCGCTGCCGACTGGTCGCCGGCTGCCGGCATCGAAGGGCGCATCGCCGAGCCAGGCCATCACTACGAATGGGCATACCTGCTCGACCGCTGGGCGGCGCTCACCGGCCGGACGAAGCCGCAGGCCATATCGCGACTGATCGCATTTGCCGACGCACATGGCCTCGATGCTCGGCGCGGAGTGGTCGTCAATGCGGTGCTGACCGACGGGAGCCTGCACGATCCGGTGGCACGGCTGTGGTCGCAAGCCGAACGCGTCCGCCTCTACAGCATCGATCGCCGGCCCGACGACGACGCGCGACTTGCCGCCGCGATCAGGGGACTGCGGCGCTTTCTCGCAACCCCGACGCCCGGTACCTGGTTCGATCAACTGGGCGCGGACGACCGCTTCATCGACGAGCCGGCGCGCGCGACGAGCCTCTATCACATCGTCGGCGTGGTCGCCGAATTGCCGGACGCGAGCGCAAGCGTCGCGCCGGCGCTGACGCGCAACGGGGTGAAGCCGCGGCTCGTTTATCTTGTCACCGAAGACTGGTATTTCATCTCGCACCGCCTGCCGATGGCGCGCGCCGCGCGGGATGCCGGTTTCGAGGTGCATGTCGCGACCCGCGTCGATCGCCATGGCGCCGCCATCGAGTCCGAAGGATTTCATCTCCATCCGCTCAATTGGCGCCGCGGCAGCTTCAACCCGCGCGACCTTGCGCGAATCGTGCGCGAGGTCCGCGGCGTCTACCGCAAGCTCAAACCGGATATCGCGCATCACGTCGCCGTGCAGGCGGCAGTCGTTGGATCGCTGGCCGCAACCGGACTGCCGATCATCTGCCTCAACGCCATCACGGGTCTCGGAACGACCTTCCTCGGCAACAGCCGAAAGTCACGAATGGCACGGCCGCTCGTGACAGTTCTGCTGCGCGCGCTGCTCAACCGCCCGCAATCGGCCGTGCTGGTACAGAATGCCGACGACCGCGCCGAGATCGAGCGCCTCGGTGTCCGGCCGGACCGCATCTCGCTGGTCCCCGGCTCCGGCGTCGACATCAGCGCGATGCGCCCCTCCCCCGAACCGTCGGGCCCGATCACCGTCGCGTTCGCCGGACGGCTGGTCGAAGACAAGGGCATCCGGACGCTGATCGCCGCCCATGACATCCTGCGCCACCGCGGACGGGACATTCACCTGCGGATCGCGGGCCTGCCCGATCCCGCCAACCCGACCTCCATCCCCCCGATCGAGCTTGCCACCTGGTCCGACCGGCCCAACCTCGCCTATCTCGGCCATGTGGACGACATCGCGGCGTTCTGGGCCGCAGCGCACATCGCGGCGTTGCCGTCGCGGCGGGAGGGACTGCCCAAGACCTTGCTTGAAGCCGCGGCCTGCGGGCGCCCATTGGTGGCGACCGACGTGCCGGGCTGCCGCGAGATCGCGCGGCCCGGGCTCAATGCACTCCTGGTGCCGCCGGACGATGCGCAAGCGCTCGCCGATGCCATCGACCGGCTCGCCAGCGACCGCGATCTCAGAGAGCGCTTTGGCCGGGCGGGCCGGGCCCTGGTGGAGCAGGAGTTTTCCAGCGAAAGGATCGGCCGCGACATCGTCGGCCTGTATCGGCGGCTATTGCAATCGGGCCATCACAATTCGCCCTGAAACCAGCAGCCCGCCGTTGCTTACGATATCCGGGCAAATCGATTGCGAGCGCCGCCATGTGCGGGGTAAAGACAGCCTCGCTCCTTCGGGGCGCGTGAGGAATTGAGCGTACTGTGCCACACGGTCGTAAGCTTGCGGTGATTGGGCTTGGCTATGTCGGCCTGCCGGTGGCGGTCGCCTTCGCCCGCGACGGTACAGCCGTCACCGGCTTCGATATCGACGCCAGCCGCATCGCGGAACTCAAGCAAGGTCACGACCGCACGCGCGAAGTCGAGACCCACGATCTGCAGCGTCCAGGCCTGCATCTCACCGCGGATTCGGCCAAGCTTGCCGACGCGGACTTCTTCATCGTGACGGTTCCCACCCCGATCGATCGGGCCCGCCGCCCCGATCTCACCGCGTTGTTGGCGGCATCACGCACGGTCGGGCAGGCGCTGAAGAAAGGCGACATCGTCGTCTACGAGTCGACGGTCTATCCGGGAGCGACCGAAGAGGACTGCGTACCGGTGCTGGAGCGCACGTCGGGGCTCGTTGGCGGGCGCGATTTCACCGTCGGCTATTCGCCCGAGCGCATCAATCCCGGCGACAAGGCGCATCGCTTCGAAACCATCAAGAAGGTGGTGGCCGGCCAGGACGAGCGCACGCTGGACATCATCGCTGCGGTCTACGGTTCGGTCGTCACCGCCGGGCTGCACAAGGCGCCCTCCATCAGGGTCGCGGAAGCCGCCAAGGTCATCGAGAACTCGCAACGCGATCTCAATATCGCATTCATGAACGAGCTCTCCGCCATCTTCCACGTGCTTGGCATCGACACCAAGGACGTGCTGGCGGCGGCGGCGACCAAATGGAATTTCCTCAACTTCACTCCCGGCCTCGTCGGCGGGCACTGCATCGGGGTCGATCCCTACTACCTCACTTATCGTGCGCAGAAAGCGGGATATCAGCCCGATGTCATTCTCGCCGGCCGACGGATCAACGATTCGGTCAGCCTGCGGGTTGCCCGCGAATGCATCCGCCGCCTCCACCGGGCGGGTCCGCGCGCCGGCCTCGTCACCGTGCTGGGACTGACCTTCAAGGAGAACGTCGTCGACATCCGCAATTCGCAGGTCGCCGAGATGATCAACGAATTCAACTCCTACGGCCTCGACGTCCAGGTCCACGATCCCCTTGCCGACAAGGCTGCGGCGGCGCACGAATACGGCGTCGACCTGAAGGCCGAACACGAGCTCGCGCCGGCCGACGCGATCGTGCTGGCCGTCGGCCACGAGGCCTACCGCGTCGCCGGCTGGCCGCTGGTGGCGAAGCTCCTGAAGAACGGCCGCGGCCTCGTCATGGACGTCAAGGGCACGCTTGATCCGCTCGAGCGGCCGGACGGCATCGAAATCTGGCGGCTCTGACGACGGTACGTTTGCGACAAGGAATCTTGGCATGCCGTTGCCTCAAATCGTTCCGGTGATCATGTGCGGCGGCGCAGGGACGCGGCTATGGCCGGTCTCGCGCGAGAGCATGCCCAAGCAGTTCGTGCGGCTGGTCGGACCAAGCTCGACCTTTCAGCAGGTGCTCGCACGCGTCAGTGACCCGGAGCTGTTCGCTCGGCCGATCGTGATCACCAACACCGATTTCCGCTTCGTGGTGGCCGAGCAGCTGCGCGAGAGCGGCATGGAGGCCGATATCGTGCTGGAGCCGGTACGCCGCGACTCCGGCCCCGCGGTCGCGGTTGCCGCCGTGCTCGCCGTCGCGCGCGATCCGGACGCCATCGTGCTGGTGTTGGCCGCCGATCATGTCGTGCGCAAGCCGGAGGAATTTCGCGCGGCCTGCCGGCAGGCGGCGGCCGCCGCGGCGGCGGGCAGGATCGTCACCTTCGGCATTACGCCCACGCATCCGGCGACGAACTACGGCTATATCCGTCCAGGGGCGGCGCTCGACGGCAGCGCCGTTCAGGCGGTCGAAGCGTTCGTCGAAAAGCCCGACGCAACAACCGCGGCCGGCTATGTGGCCGAGCACTACCTCTGGAACAGCGGCAATTTCCTGTTTCGTGCCGGCACGATGCTCAGCGAGATCGAGCGCTTCGAGCCGGAGATGGCAGATGCCGCGAAAGGTGCGGTCGCAGGGATCGCGCGCGATCTCGACTTCCTGCGGCTTGCCGACGAGCCGTTCGCGCGTGCGCCGAAGAAATCGATCGATTACGCCGTGATGGAACGCACCCAGCGCGCCGCCGTCATCCCCGCCGATCTGGGCTGGTCCGATGTCGGAAGCTGGAGCGCGGTCTGGGACGTGCTCGATCGCGACGAGAAGGGCAACGCAGTCGAAGGCCCGGCCGTGCTGCTCGATAGCCGCAACAGCCTGGTGCGCTCGGACGAAACGGTGCTGACCACGGTGGTCGGGCTCGACAATGTGATCGTCGTCTCGACTGCCGACGCAGTGCTGGTCACGGCGCGCGACAAGGCGGAGGGCGTGAAGGCACTGGTCGATGAGCTCAAGGCGCAGAACCGCAGCGCCGCGGTCGAGCACCGCCGCATCTATCGCCCCTGGGGCTACTATCAGGATATCGACCTTGCCGAGCGCTACCGGGTCAAGCGCATCGTCGTGAAGCCCGGCAGCAAGCTCTCGTTACAGAAGCATTTCCACCGGTCGGAACACTGGGTGGTGGTAAAGGGCACCGCGGAGGTCACGATCGGCGACGAGACCAAAAACGTGCATGAAAATGAATCGGTCTACATTCCGCTCGAGAGCATTCATCGGCTGGCCAATCCAGGGCGCATCCCGCTCGAACTGATCGAGGTGCAGGTCGGCAGCTACCTCGGCGAGGACGACATCGTGCGCTTCGACGATGTCTACGGGCGCGGCTGAGCCTCTGATCACCCGCGGCCGACGCCAAAATACATGAAGCCCTTCGCCGCCATGTCGTCCGGCCGGTAGATGTTGCGCAAATCCACGACCACTGGATTCTTCATGCCCGTCTTGACGCGGTCGAGATCGAGCGCACGGAACTGATCCCATTCAGTCAGGATGACCATCGCGTCAGCATCGGCAATGCAGGCATAAGGGTCGGAGGCGGTGTCGAGCCCGGCAATGAGCCGGCTCGCTTCGGTCATCCCGTGCGGATCATAGGCGCGCACATGCGCGCCCTGCGCCATGAGCGCCGGCACGATCACGAGCGACGGCGCCTCCCGCATGTCGTCGGTGTTGGGCTTGAAGGTCAGCCCGAGCACCGCGACGGTCTTTCCTCGCAACGAGCCGCCGCAGGCGGCCACGATCTTGTCCACCATCGCCGCCTTGCGCGCGCTGTTGACGCCGATCACGGTCTCGACGATGCGTAGCGGGGTGCCGTGGCGCTGGCCGATCGCCATCAGGGCCTCGGTGTCCTTCGGGAAACAGGAACCGCCGAAGCCCGGCCCGGCGTGCAAGAACTGTCGAGCGATCCGGCGGTCCAACCCCATGCCCCGCGCCACCTCCTGCACGTCCACGCCGGACTTCTCGCACAAGTCGGCCATCTCGTTGATGAACGTGACCTTGGTGGCGAGGAACGCGTTGGCGGCGTATTTGATCAGTTCGGCCGCGCGGCGGCCGGTGAACAGAATCGGCGTCTCGTTGATAAACAACGGGCGGTAGATCTCGCGCATCACGCGGCGTGCGCGCTCGTCGTCGGCGCCGACGACCACGCGATCCGGGTGCTTGAAGTCCTCGATCGCCGCACCTTCGCGCAGGAATTCGGGATTCGACACGACCGCAAAGTCCGCGTCAGGCCGCGCCCTGCGGATGATCGCCTCGATCTCGTCGTTCGTCCCCACGGGCACGGTCGATTTGGTCGCAATCACGGTGAAGTCCGCGATCTTGCCGGCGACGTCGCGCGCAGCCTCGTAAATGAACGTAAGGTCGGCGAAACCGTCGCCGCGGCGCGACGGCGTGCCGACAGCGAGGAATACCGCGTCGGCCGAGCGGATCGCGCTGTCAAACTCGGTGGTGAACGACAAACGGCCGGCTTCGACGTTGCGCGCAACCAACATATCGAGACCCGGCTCGAAGATCGGCATCGTGCCGCCGTTAAGCTGCGCGATCTTCGCGGCATCCTTGTCGATGCAAGTCACTTCGTGCCCGAAATCCGAAAGGCAGGCGCCGGAGACGAGCCCCACGTAGCCGGTGCCGATCATCGCTATGCGCATGGGGAGAGCCTGCCGCTTCCAGCGCCGACCTGATTGAACGATCCGGGCATTATTTCACTAGCGACTGTGGGATTGAATAGAGCATCCAGACTAGCGCCCCGGGAAGGGCCGCGATGACGAACACCAGGCCAAAGCACACCGAGAAGAGCAGCGCTCGCTCCGGTGCGACGCCGTGATCGCCGAGCAGCGCCACGACCGCCAGTTCGCGCAATCCCCAGCCGCCGACCGAAACCGGGATCAGTGCAATGCCGACCATCACCACGAACAACGCCGCCGAATCGAGCATCGGCAGTGTCAGACCCTGCGCTTGCCCAAGTAACCAGATGATGACAATGGTCAGTGCATGCACCGCGCACCCGATGCCAAGGATCGGCAAGCCGCGGGGCCCGAACAGAACGCGGCGGGCAGCGGTCGCCAATGTGCCGAGCCAGTGGCTGTATCGCCAGCGTTCCAGCACGGGCGCAATAACCGGAGTTAACATCAATCCCAGCGCGCCAGCCAAAAGCGACGCCCCGTACACACCAAGCACAAGATCGCGATAGCCCGCCAGCGCGGTCAGAGCCGACGGCACCAGCAGGATGCCGAAGGCGAACGCCACCATCAGACCGACACCGACGCCGCGATCGATCAGCACGCTCAGCACGCCATTGCGCCAATCGCATCCGAGCCGCGCGGCCAGCCAGACGCGCATTCCTTCGCCGGCGATATTCGGTAGCACCTGCGTGAAGAATGCGCCGATGGCGGTGATGCCGATCACCGCGGTGCGTGTCAGTCTTGCGTTGCGCAGCGCCAGCGCATCGAGGATTTCGCACCAGCGCAGCCCGAGCAGGGGAATTTGCAGCATCGCGACCAGAACGGCCACAACGCCCCAACGGACGTCGAACACCGGAAGAACCTGCAAGAGCTGCGCGACATCGATCCGCCGCGACAGGTACCAGAAGCATAGCGCGGTCACGATCACCTTGGCCGCGAACAGGGCGGCTTTCGCGATTGCGCGCCTCGCAGCGGCCCCCTGCCCGCCAGCGCCGTCCGCCACCTGCTGATCGCCACCGGTCATCGCAGGGACGTAGATGACGCCATGACGCACTGTCAAATCGCGGCCCAACGACCGGCAACTGCACCTCGATCGTCTGGCAGGTAGGGGCCGGTTGCCCGGCCAGTCATGCCGGAGGCGCAGGAGTTCGCGTCCCGGTCGCTCAGGCGGCGAGGCGCGCGACCACGCGGGATGCCTCTTGGCGCAGCGCCGCGAGATCAATTCCCGGGATGACGCCATTGTCGACCACGACACGCCCGCCGACGATCAGGTGGCGCAGATGCGCGCTGCCGGCGGCAGCCACCGGCCCGAGCAGCGGGTCGTGCAGGCCGAAATAGCGCGGGTGCGAAAGATCGAAGATCGCGAGGTCGGCGAGCTTGCCCGGTGCAAGCGCGCCGGCGTCGTCGAAGCCCAGCACCTTGGCGCCGTTGGCGCTCGCCCAGCGCACGATCTCCTCGATCGTCACCGCTCCTGCCCCCTTGGCGGCGCGGTGGGTATGCCAGGCGCTGTTCATCTCGCTGATCATATCGGCGGATTCGTTCGAGGCCGCGCCATCGACCGCGAGCGAGACGTTGCCGCCGAGCGCCGCGAGCTTCTCGGCCGGCGCGATACCGGAGCCGAGCCGGCAGTTCGATTGCGGGCAGTGCGCCATGCCGGTGCCGGTCTCGGCAAGCATGCGGATTTCATCGTCGTCGATATGGACGAGGTGCGCGAGCCAGACGTCCTTGCCGAGGTAGTCGTGGTCGGCGAGCCAGTGCACCGGTCGTTTGCCATAAGTCGACAGGCAGAAATCGACATCGGCCATCGTCTCGGACAGATGGCCGTGGAGGCGCAGCCCCATGCGGCGCGCTTCCGCCGCGATGACCCTTGGCTCCTCCGGTTCAAGCGACCACGGCGGGGTGGTCGGTGCGAAGGCGACCCGGCGCATGCTGGCGGGTGACGGGTCGTGATAGCGCTGCGCGCAGGCCTCGACCGATTTGATCATCACGTCGAGCGGCTCGGCCGGGGTCGGAACGAGATCGGGCGTGTCGAACACGCGCGCCTTGGTGGCGCCGCCGCGGCAGAGCACCAGGCGGATGCCGAGCTCTTGCGCCACTTCGAAGATCACGTGCGAGGGATCGAAGCGGTAGCTGTCGGCATAGAGATAATGGTGGTCGGCCGCCAGCGTGGTGCCGGACAGCATCAGTTCGACGAGGCCGATACGCGCCGCCGTACGCAGCGCCTCCTCGTCGATCTTGTGCCAGTAGGAATACGGCACGGCGCGCAGCCAGGCGAGCAGCGGAGCGTCGATGCCGGACCGCACGCCCTTGAGCACGCATTGGAAGAGGTGGTGGTGGGTGGAGACGAGGCCCGGATAGATCACGCAGCCGGATGCGTCGATCACCCGCTCGCCGGGCTGGCGTTCGAGCGCGCCGATCGCTGAAATGCGTCCGTCGGCGATGCGGATTGAGCCGGTGGCGCGGATCGCGTCGCCTGGAAGTCCGGTGAAAATTCCCGCCGCGCCCTGGATCAGGGTCGTGCTCATGTCTCCGCTGCCACCTCGCTCTCGTGCCACTGGCCGAGTGCGAGCTTGGACAGTCCGACCATGACGGCAAACAGCGCGACGCCCGCAAGCGTGATGAGAAAGAGCGCGGCAAACATCCGCGGGATGTCGAGCTGAAAGCCCGATTGCAGGATCTCGTAGGCGAGCCCAGCGCTGCGCCCGCCGGTGCCGGCGACGAATTCGGCGACGACCGAACCGATCAGCGCCAGCCCGCTCGAAATGCGCAGGCCGCCGAAGAAGTACGGCAGCGCGCTCGGGATGCGCAGCCGCCACAGCGTCTGCAACCGTCCCGCCCGGTTCATGCGGAACAGGTTTAGCAGCCCCGGATCGACGCTGCGCAAGCCGAGCGTGGTGTTGGAGATGATCGGGAAGATCGCCACCACCGTCGCGCACACGGTCAGCGCCACCTGGGTGTTCTTGACCAGGATGATGATGAGCGGTGCGATCGCCACGATCGGCGTCACCTGCAGCAGCACAGCGTAAGGAAACAGGCTCATCTCGACCGCGCGGCTCTGCACGAACACGAACGCGATGAACGTACCGATGACGATCGCCGCCACGAAGGCCTGCAGCGCAACGCGCAGCGTCATCCAAAGCGCGGAGAGCAGCGACGGCCACTCGCTCGCAAGTTTGGCAGCGATGTCGCTCGGCTTGGGGAACAGAAAGATCGGGATGTTGGCCTTCCGGCAGACGATCTCCCACACGACGACCATCACCACGCCGACCGCCAGCGGCGCCAGGATGGTCATCGCGGTTTCCGACTGCACCAGCGGCCGCATCACGCCATCCCCGTCCGCTTCCAAGGGTGAGAGACAGTGCTGCCATCTCCCCTCCCCCCGCCATTAGCGCGTTTACGCGCGTCTTCGACGCGCCTTGGCGGTGGGGAGAGGTCGGGGGTGGGGGGCAATAGCATTCGTTGCACCACCCCCCACCCCGGCTCGTTCGCGTAGCTCACGTCGCCGACCCTCCCCACCGCTTCGCGGGGGGAGGGTTCGGCCGCGGCGAGGCCCACATATATCGCTGTCACTTTCAAACGCATGTCCTAGATCCGCAACTGGGCAAGTGACACTTCGGTGAGGTAGCCGGACAGCGCCCGGCAGTATTCGGCAAAGCGCGGCGAGTTGCGGAAGCCTTCGTCGCGTGGGTGCGGCTCATCGATCGGCATGACCTTGAAGACGCGACCGGGTTGCGCACCCATGACCACGACGCGCGTCGACAGAAAGACCGCCTCGTAGATCGAGTGGGTGACGAACACCGTGGTCAGCTTGCGTCCCCACCACAGCTTGACGAGGTCGGCGTCGAGACGGTTGCGGGTAAATTCGTCGAGCGCGCCGAACGGTTCGTCCATCAACAGGAGGTTGGGCTCGGTCACCAGGCTGCGCGCGATCGACACCCGCATCCGCATGCCGCCGGACAATTGCCGCGGGTAGTGCCGGGAAAACCCGTCGAGGCCGACGCGCGACAACGCCTGCGCTACGCGCTCGTTGCCTTCCTTCTTCGGCACGCGCGCGAGGTCGAGCGGCAGGCGGACATTGGTCTCGACGCGCGCCCAGGGCATCAGCGTCGGGTCCTGGAAGACGAAGGCGAGCGAGCGGCCGTGCGCGCCCACTTTATCGAACGCGCCCGACCACCACAGGATCCGTCCGTCGGTCGGTTCGATCAGGTTGGCGACGAGCTTGAGCAGCGTGCTCTTGCCACAGCCCGACGGTCCGATCAGCGTGAGGAATTCGCCGTCGGCAATCGTGAGATCAATCGGCGCGAGCGCACGCGTGCCGTTGGCAAAAATCTTCTCCGCGGAGAGGATTTCCACCACCGGCGCGCCAAGGCGCGCGCGCGACCCGGCCATCTCGGCCGGCAAAGTCTCATTCAGTGCCAACACGACCCGGCTTGGACCTGAGCTACATGGAGAGCTTGAGGGTCTTGACGAATTTGTCGGTAAAACCCTGCTTCCAGTCAACCTCGGGCTTGAGCAGTCCCGCGCCCACCATGAAGTCGTAGGTCGCCTTCCAGCGCGGCTCGGTCATGATACCGATCCCCAGGGTCTGCGCGTCGCCGCCTTCAAGCACCTTGAGCGCCTTCATCTGCTCGACGCCAAAGGCGATCTGTTCTTCGCTCATCTTCGGATTGTCGGCCCTGATCAGCACGTTGCCGGCAGCGGGATTGGTGAGGTAGCTGACCCAGCCCTCGAGCGAGGCCTTCACGAAGCGCGCCGCCACGTCCGGGTTCTTGTCGACGAAGGCGCGGCTGGCGACCATCGTGGTGCCGTAGGGCGGATAGCCGTCGCGCGCGAACAGGAAGAACTTCACCGGCACGCCCTGCTGCTTGGCCTGGAACGGCTCGGACGACGGATAGGACTGCTGGACGATGTTCTTATCGGCGAAGAACGGCTGCAGGTTGAACGTGTAGGGCCTGGTCTGCTCGTCGGTGTATTTGAATTTCGATTTAAGCCACGGCCACCAGGTGGTGCGGCCGGAGGTGGCGACGAGGATGGTCTTGTCCTTGAGATCGGCGAGGCTCGCGACGTTGTCGTGGGTCATCATGCCCTGCAGATCGTATTGGAACGACGTGCCGATGGTGATCACCGGCAGCCCCTGCTCCAGCATCTTGAGGACCTGCAGGTCGTAGCCCATCATGACGTCGGTCTCGCCGGCAAGCAGAAGCTGCATTCCGTTGACCTGCGGGCCGCCCATCTTGAGCGTGACGTCGAGGCCGGCCTTCTCGTAGATGCCGGCCGCCTTGGCTTGGTAGAAGCCGCCGTGCTCGGCCTGGGCAAACCAACTGGTCAGGAACGTCACCTTGTCGGCCGCGAGCGCGGTGGTCGACCAGAGGAGCACACCCAGGACGCATGTCAGGGCCGGCTTGGCAGCTCGGCAAAGCCCGGAGTTCGAGATCGCTGGCAGCATTGGGAAAACCTCGCGATGAGATTGGTCTACGCCGCAAAGAGCAAGGCGAATGCCAAGCCGGGCGTCGCCCCGAGGGTGCCTGCGCCCGTCGATCCGCCGTCCACCTGCTCCATCGAACAGGCTGCCTGATCTGGGTTTTCCGTGTTTCAGCGGGCCCGAGCGTTGACGCCGGCGGTGCCAATTCCGCTTCGGTGACCAACGACTTGCGTCAGCCCAACCGCTAATTGCCTATCTGATCAGCAAATGCACCTTTGATAGGCAGAATCGTTCCTCGCCGCCGAAGCCCGAAAAAGCAACGCCGCGGACCCTGAGCCAGGGTCCGCGGCGCATTTTGAGCAAATCCGGTTGTGGACGGCTTACGCAGTCGCCCGCGGCGCCGTTACGCGTCAGCGGCCCGCAGCAGCCTTTGCCTTGGGGGCGGCAGCGTTGGCGCGCTGGGCGGCCGCCGGGAGATACTTGGAGACGACCGACCGATCGAGCTGCGAAACGGCGCTGTCCGGGAGCCGCTCCCAGACTTCGTCCATCCCGAGCAGCGGAATTCCAAGGTAGCCGCGCAGCGTCAGCTTCCTGCCGTCGGGACTGACCGACATGATGGCGTTGTAGATCTTGCCGTCGCGCGGATCGACGATGTTGCCGCCCTCGTACTTCAACCCGAGGCGCTTCATGCCGCGGACCAGCGACATCCCGACAATCGGGAGGTCCTTGCGGTCGTCCTGGCATTTCGTGCAGCGCGGATTGGGGTCGTCTCCCGGCGTGGGAAAGATCTTTGCGATCGCGCCCTCAAAGACGCCGTCGCGCTCGACGAAGACGAACCAGCCGACAGACTTGCCGTCTTCGACCTTCTGCCACAGGCCTGCGGCCGTGGGGTCAGCCGCAGCCGGAAGCGCGGTGAACGCGAATGTCACAAAGCTCAATAGAATGAGTGCTGTACGATGCATGCCCCAAAATCCCCTTGACTGCGTCGATATTGAATTGTCCGGCGTCAATTGATCGACAATATGGCCGTTTCGGGGAGATTCAGCAGCCGAAGCATTGGCTTGACCCAACAACATCCTGCCTGCGCCCTGCGGCATCCGATCACGGGGGGACGCCGACCGGGTAACGCGGTAGACATCTGGCGTGTCCGGATTGTCCACAGAGACCGCCGCCGCCACCACTTCCCGATGGCGCAACCGGCTCGCGCGCGGCTCTTCCGGCCTGGCCTATGGGCGGCCACTTCGACGGCCATTCCCGCGGGCGCCTATGGCAAGATTCCAAGGCACAATGTATTTGTCGCCCGGATGCAGTATGCCCTGCCGGGCGTCCCTTTGCTGGTCGCCAGAGTCGCGACCGTGTCCGGCAACACGCTGCTCCCGAGTTAGGTGACGACCTCCGCAATGCAGAGCCTCCCGTTCGGCTTGCGATTGATTGGCACCGAGAGATAGGTCCGTCACATAAGCCATGTCGCTGATCTTCAAACTTGCTTCGCGGAATTTGCTGCACGATCGGCTGCGACTGATCGCGACGATCATCGGCATCGTCTTTTCGATCGTGCTGGTCACCGTGCAGATGGGCCTCTATCTCGGCTTCGGGCACATGGTGACGACCATGATCGAGCACGCCCCGGCAGATCTCTGGGTCATGCCGCAGGGGACGAAATGCTTCGAGGACCCATCGTTGCTGGACGAGCGTCAGCGGTTTCGCGCGCTGGCGGTGAAGGGCGTTGCCGATGCCACGCCGGTCGTCATCGGCTTTGCCGAATGGCGCGTTCCGGGAGGCGGCACGACGCCGGTGTTCCTGGTGGGCTCGGACATCCGGGAGCTTGGCTTGCCGCCCTGGAACCTGGTGCAGGGCAACGTCGACGCGCTCACGGTTCCCAACGGCGTCGCGGTCGACCAGACCTATTTTGAGCGGCTCGGAATCTCCGGGCTCGGAGCGACCGCCGAAATCCGCGGCCAAAAAGTCGAGGTGACGGCGGTGACCAAGGGCATTCGCTCGTTCACCACGACGCCCTATGTCTTCACCACGCTCGACCGGGCGAGGGCCTATACCGGCGTCTCGCCCAACAAAGCCACGTACTTCCTGATCAAGGTCGCGCCCGGCATGCCGGTCGAGACGGTACGCGGCCGGCTGCAGGCGAGCCTCACCGACGTCGAAGTCCTGACGCCCGCCGAATTTCGGGACCGCAGCCGTGCCTTCTGGCTGTTCGACACCGGTGCCGGTGCAGCGCTGTTCGCCGGCGCGCTACTGGGCATCATCGTCGGCACCGTCATTGTCGCGCAGACGCTGTATTCCAGCACAAAGGATCATCTGAGCGAATTCGCGACCCTGCGCGCCATCGGATCGTCGAGCGCTTATATCTACAAGGTCATCATATGGCAGGCGGTTCTCAGTGCAGTCATCGGGTATTCGCTCGCCGCCGCGGCCGGTGTGCTGATCGTCCGGATGACGGCTGAATCGGCGCTGCCCATCCTCGTGACTCCCGGCCTCACCCTCGCGTTGTTTCTGCTGACCTTGGTCATGTGCATCGCTTCGGCGATCGCGGCCATCGTGCAAGTCATGCGAATTGACCCGGCCGTGGTGTTCGCACGATGAGCGAAGGGCTTCTCGAAGCGGTCGATGTTGTAAAACAACTCGGCAGCGGCGCCGGCACGGTGCAAGCCCTCAAAGGTGTCAATTTGAAGCTGAGCGGCGGTCAGTTGACCCTGCTCATGGGACCGTCCGGCAGCGGCAAGACGACGCTGCTATGCATTCTCGGATGCATGCTGACGCCCACCAGCGGGATCGTCCGCGTGCGCGGTCATGACACGAACGGTGCCGGCCCGGAGGATCTGGCCAAGCTCCGGCGCGATCATGTTGGATTTGTCTTTCAGTCCTATCACCTGTTTCCAACGCTCACCGCGCTCGACAATGTCCGGCTGGCATTGGACGTACGCGGCGAGCACTCACGCAAGGCCGCGGAAAAGGCGCGGAATGCCTTGGCCCGCGTCGGTCTCTCCCACAAGACGAAGTCATATCCGCGCGAACTGAGCGGCGGCGAGCAACAGCGCGTAGCCATCGCCCGCGCGATTGTGGGAAGTCCGTCCGTCATACTGGCTGACGAACCCACGGCCGCGCTCGACAGCGAGAACGGACAAGCGATCATGACGGTGTTGTCGGAAATCGCCAAGGACGCGACGCACGGGGTGTTGGTCGTGACACATGATCCGCGTATATTGCCGTACGCCAATCGCGTCGTTCACATTGAGGACGGACGCATCGTGAGCGAAGAGCCGGGAGCCGCGAAGCTCACTGCAAAAAGCGAGGGAGGTTGTGCAGTCCATGGTCACGCCAAATCGTAAGGCAAAGCTGCTGGTCGCACTTCTATGGGCCGCCGCGCTCGCCTGTCTCGCACTGCCCGTTGCGACGACGCTTGCCGAGGAAGCGTCGCGCGCGCCAAAGTCCGCGGACGCAACCCCCGACGACAAGCGCTGGCAGGCCGTCGCGCCCGGCCGGGTCGAGCCGACGTCGGGCGAGATCAAGATCGGGGCGTCCATGGTCGGCGTCGTCGGCGAAGTGCTGGTCAAGGCCAACGACGAGGTCTTTGCCGGCGAGCCGCTGATCCGTCTGACCGACACCGAGTTGCAGTCGCGGATCGCGACCGCCGAGGCACAGATTGCAATGCGACGACGGGTGCGCAACGACGAAAACGCGTCGGCACGCGCAGCGACGCGGCGACGCGCCGAAGACTCGGTGTTCGACGCGGAGAAGGCCGCGCTCGAGGCACGCGCGACGCTCGACAAGGCGGCGCTCGACCGGCGGGTCAACAAGGCGGCGGACGCCGACGTGGAGGCCGCACGCACCGCGCTGACGCGCGCCCATGACCGCGTCAAGCAGCAAAAGGCCGAACTTCGCCGGGTCGAGAACGACACCAATACGCCTTACCCGACGCAGGCCGAAGGCCAGCTCAATGTCGCGCGCGCCGAACTTCTGTCCACACAAGCGGCGCTCGACAAGATGACGATCCGCGCGCCGATCGCCGGCAGAATCCTGCAGATGAATGCCAAACCCGGCGAGGTCGCATCGCCCGGAGGTACGGCGCTCGTTTTGCTCGGCGACATATCGGCATTGCGTGTGCGCGCAGAGCTGGACGAGCGCGACTTCGGCGAAATCAAGATTGGCCAATCGGTCATGGTCCGGCCCGCCGCGTTTCGCGGGCGTGAATTCGTGGGAACCGTCTCGTTCATCGCGCCGCTGGTCGAACAGGGGCGCAATTCGCGTGGCCAGCGCAACGTGACCGATGTCGACGTCATCGAGGTGCTGGTCGATCTGACCGAGCCGGGCCCGCTCGCCGTCGGAATGAAGGTCGACGTGTATTTCCGCCAGGACGGGCAGCCCTCCCTGCGCCCCTAAGGCGCGATGACACGTTCGCTTGCGCCGGGCGCTTTGCGCGCGGCGTCTCCGCAAGGACACAGGTTTCAGATCACGATCGCAGACACGGCGCGGGACCGCGGCGAGCGCTTGACAGCCTATGCTTCGGCTTGTATTAAACCGAAAGGTTAATTAACCGATCGGTTCATTAAGCCATGTCGCCCGATCCCCTCAGCACCACATTCGCGGCCCTCGCCGACCCGACGCGGCGCGCCATTCTGGCGCGGCTCGCCACCGGCGAGGCGCCGGTCTCGGAACTGGCCGAACCCTTCGACATGAGCCTTCCGGCCATCTCGAAGCATCTCAAAGTGCTGGAGCGCGCCGGCCTGATCCGGCGCGGCCGCGAGGCCCAGTGGCGGCCGTGCCGCATCGAATTCACGGCCCTCAAGGGGGTCGACGAGTGGCTCGAGGAATATCGCCGCCTTTGGGACGAACGCTTCGACCGCCTGGAGGTTTACCTCAAGGAACTGCAAGCCAAGGAGAAGAGACGTGGCCGCAAGAAGTAGCCTCGATCTCGAGCAGGACCGGCGCATCATCGTCGTGACGCGTGTGTTCGACGCACCGCGCGACCTGGTGTGGACGGCGTGGACCGATCCGAACCATCTCGTCTTCTGTAACCTCAAAAAGCGAAACACGCGTGAAAGGAAGTTGCGATGCCAGTGACACCCTATCTGTTCCTCGACGGTCGCTGCGAAGAGGCGATCGATTTCTACAAGAAGCATCTCGGCGCCGAGGTCGGCATGATGATGCGCTTCAAGGAGGCGCCCGCGGACCAAACCTGCTCGCCCGGCCATGAAAACAAGATCATGCACGCCTGCATTACCATCAACGGCACGCAGGTGATGATGTCCGACGGACGGGTCGAGAATAAGCCGGAGTTCAAAGGTTTCGCGCTCTCGCTCGACGCCAAGGACCCGGCCGACGGAGACCGGATGTTCGACGCGCTCTCGCAAGGTGGCCAGGTGCAGATGCCGCTCATGGAGAGTTTCTTCGCCAAGCGCTTCGGCATGGTCGCCGACAAGTTCGGTGTGGGCTGGATGATCATTGCAGGACCGAAAAATCCCTGACGACCGCCAGCAAAGGCCAAGCTTGTCTTCGGGAGGTCGACCGGAACGTCGGGTCCGGATCACAAGAGGGGATTAGACGATGGGACCAACACAATGACGACGAACGAAACCAAAGCTGCCGACTTCGTTATTTCGCGGGTGTTCGATGCGCCGCGCGATCTGGTATGGAAGGCGTTCACCGATCCGGAGCACATGCGGCACTGGTGGGGCCCGAAGGGCTTTTCGGTGATCGCCTCCAAAATGGACCTGCGGCCGGGCGGTGGCTATCACTACGGACTGAAAGCGCCCGACGGCGCCGCCATATGGGGCAAGATGGTCTATCGCGAGATCGTCGCGCCGGAGCGCATCGTGCTCATCAACTCATTCTCGGACGAGGCCGGCGGTACGACGCGGCACCCGATGACCCCGACCTGGCCGTTGGAAATGCTCTCGACGTTCACGTTCGAGGAGCAACCGGGCGGCAAGACGAAAGTCACGGTCCGCTGGTCGCCGCACGACGCGACCGACGAGGAGCGCAAGACCTTCGATACGTCGCACGCCAGCATGAACCAGGGCTGGACCGGAACGTTCGATCAGCTTGCCAACTACCTGACTAAAGCTCGCCCAAACTGACGGCTCTCAACGTCATTCAAAGGGCGGCCGACGATCAACAAGTTTCGCCGACCGTCAAGGAGCTCACGTCAACGGAGATTCACATGGCCTATGTCGATGGATTTATCGTGCCGGTCCCCAAGAAAAGCCTGGACGCCTACCGCCGCATGGCGAAGAAGGCCGGCAAGGTTTGGCGCGAGCACGGCGCTCTCGAGTTCCGGGAAACCGTCGCCGACGACGTCAAGGTCGGCAAATGGACGTCGTTCCCGCGCAGCGTGAAGCTCAAGGCCGGCGAGACTGTCGTATTCTCGTGGATCGTGTACAAGTCACGCGCGCAGCGCGATCGCGTCATCGCCAAGGTCATGAAAGACAAGCGTCTCGCCGAAATGATGAATCCCAAGGAGATGCCTTTCGACGCCAAGCGCATGATCTACGGCGGCTTCAAGACTCTGGTCGAGGCCTGATGGTGCTAATCTGACGGGAGTTCATTCCGCGGAGGGTGCAATGCTCAAGTTCATCGGCATCATTGTCGTCGTTCTGTTGATCGCGGTTGCCGCCGTCCTTCTCTATGCGGCGACCAAGCCCGATATGCTGCACGTCCAGCGCGCGCTCTACATCAAAGCGCCGCCCGAGAAAATCTTCGCACTCATCAACGATTTCCGCGGCTGGGGCGCCTGGTCGCCCTACGAGAAAAAAGATCCGGCGATGAAGCGCACCTTCAGCGGCGCAGCCGCCGGCAAGGGCGCGGTCTACGAGTGGGATGGCGACAAGAATGTCGGCAAGGGGCGGATGGAGATCATCGATACGTCGCCGCCCGCCAAGATCGTCATCAAGCTCGATTTCATCAGTCCGTTCGAAGGCCACAACACCGCCGAATTCACCATGGTTCCGGGCGGCGATGGCACGAACGTGAACTGGGCCATGTACGGCCCTGCCCCTTTCATCTCCAAGGTCATGCAGGTGTTCATCAACATGGACAACATGATCGGCAAGGATTTCGCCGACGGTCTGGCGAACCTGAAGGCGCTCGCCGAAAAGGAAACGCAGGCCCGCATTCCGGGCCCGTGAGCCAAGCTTCCGTTGACTTGAATGCCGCGTGAGGCAGTTCCCCGCTGCATTCGCTTGCCCGCACATTTTTTGCTCGCTTTGCTGCGATGCACAAAGCATGGGCGAAGCGCGCGTGTATTGTGCAATGAACAACGTTTGGCGAGGCCTCACGATTTCAGCCCCCTTCGACTTAATGTATTGAAATAACAAAGTAATTTTGTATCGCCTGAAGTGGCATACAACTTGAACCTCCCTTCCTTGATACGGGCGAACCGTGCGCCCTCGGTGAAGGCGAGGTCATGAGCGAACCACTCATCGTTGTCGGCAACGGCATGGCCGCGGCGCGCTTCGTCGAGGAACTCCAGAAGCGTGCACTCGGGCGGTACGCCATCGCGGTGATCGGCGCGGAGCCGCGGCTCGCCTACAATCGGGTGCTGCTGTCGTCGCTGCTCGCCGACGAAATTGAATTCGCCGACATCGAGCTGAAGGCCGCAGGCTGGTGGCGCGATCGCGGCGTGACCTTACGGTATGGCGTCCGTGCCACCGCGGTCGATTCGGTGGCGCGAACCGTCACACTGGCAAACGGGGCGCCGCTTGGATTCTCGAAGCTGGTGTTTGCGACCGGCTCGCAGCCGATCAGGCTCCCGATTTCGGGCATGGAGTTGCCGGGTGTCCTGACCTTCCGCGATATCGACGACGTCAATGCGATCACGCTGGCAAAAGCCGCCGGCGCGCGCGTCGTCGTCATCGGCGGCGGACTCTTGGGCCTCGAGGCCGCGTACGGGCTCGCCAAAGCCGGCGCCGAGGTGACCGTCATCCATCTCATGAACCGGCTGATGGAGCGCCAGCTCGATGAGCGCGCCGCACTTATGCTCAGGCGCGCGGTCGAGGCGAAGGGCATCACGGTACGGCTCGAAACCGAAACCAGTCGCATTGTCGGTGATCGCCGCGTCGAGGCCGTCGAGACCAAGGACGGCTCGGTCATTCCGGCCGACGCGGTCGTCGTTGCCATCGGTATCAGGCCTAACGCCGACCTCGCGCGCGACGCGGGGCTCGCGGTCAACCGCGGAATCGTGGTTGACGACCATATCGAAACCGCCGTGCGCGGCATCCACGCGATCGGCGAATGCGCCGAGCATCGCGGAGTCTGCTATGGGCTGGTCGAGCCGGCCTACGAGCAGGCGCGGACGCTGGCGCGGCGATTGGCGGGCGAGGACGCGACTTATCCTGGCAGTGTACTGGCGACCAATCTGAAGGTCTCGGGTGTGAGCGTATTCTCGGCCGGAGACTTCATGGGCGCCACGGCCGGCTCCGACGAGATCGTGCTGAACGACCCCGGCCTCGGCGTTTACAAAAAGCTCGTCGTCGCCAATGACCGGCTGACCGGGGCGGTGCTGTTCGGCGATACGTCCGATGGGCTGCGGTATCTCGACCTCATGCGTTCCGGCCGTTCGATCGCGCGTGTGCGCGACGACCTGGTCTTCGGCGCGGAAGACATCACCAGGATTGCGGCGTGAGGCCCGCCATGGCGCGGCGTCGAGTGGCCCGCAGGCGCACGGCGCGATGAACGCACCGGCGCAGCATCCACCGCCGGTTCGCACGACCTGCCCCTACTGCGGAGTGGGATGCGGCGTGCTCGCGCGCCCTGACGGGCTGGGCGGAGCGGCCATCGCCGGCGACCCTACTCATCCTGCGAATTTCGGCCGGCTGTGTTCAAAGGGATCGGCGCTGGGAGAGACGCTCGGGCTCTCCGGGCGCCTGCTGCATCCCATGCAGCGCGCGCCAGATGGCCAATTTCGGCACCTCGCATGGCCAGACGCGCTCGACCGCGTTGCGGATGGATTCAAGCGTATTCTCGATCGCGACGGGCCCGAGGCGATCGCGTTCTACCTTTCGGGACAGCTTCTCACCGAGGACTACTACGTCGCCAATAAATTGATGAAGGGCTTTCTCGGCTCGGCCAACGTCGATACCAATTCCCGGCTGTGCATGGCCTCGTCAGTCGCGGGCCATCGCCGCGCCTTCGGCTCCGACACCGTTCCCGGAAACTACGAAGATCTCGACGAAGCCGATCTGATCGTGCTGGTGGGCTCGAACGCTGCCTGGTGCCATCCGGTGCTCTACCAGCGGATGGTCAAGAACAAGCGCGAGCGCGGCTGCAAGATCGTGGTGGTCGATCCGCGACGGACCGCGACCGTCGAGGATGCCGATCTCTTTCTCCCAATCGCACCGGGAAAGGACGCCACGCTGTTTTGCGGGCTGCTCGTGCATCTCGCCGACACCCAGTCGCTTGATTTTCAATATATCAACTCCCAGACCACCGGGTTTGAGAACGTGCTCGCCCGCGCGCGCGAAATCGTGCCGAACCTCGCCGCTGCCGCGCACGCGACGCACTTGCGGAAATCGGCGGTGTCGCAATTCTTCGAGCTGTTCCGCAACACGCCGCGGGTCGTCACCTGCTTTTCGCAAGGGGTGAACCAATCGGCGCAAGGAACCGACAAGGTCAACGCGATCATCAACTGCCACTTGGCCACCGACCGTATCGGCAAACCCGGCATGGGGCCGTTCTCGCTCACTGGGCAGCCCAATGCCATGGGCGGCCGGGAAGTCGGCGGGCTCGCCAATCAGCTTGCCGCGCACATGGGGTTCACACCCGACGAGATCGATCGCGTGGGCCGCTTCTGGGCCGCGCCGCGCATGGTGACCGGCGAAGGCCGCAAGGCGGTGCAGATGTTCGAGGCGATCGAGAGCGGCACCATCAAGGCACTGTGGGTGATGGGAACGAACCCCGCCGTCTCGCTGCCGCGCGCGCGTGCGATGCGCAAGGCCATGCAGACGCTCGAACTATTCGTCGTCTCGGAAAATGTGCTGTCGAACGACACGGTGAATTCCGGCGCGCAGATCCTGCTGCCGGCAGCCGCATGGGGCGAAAAGAACGGCACTGTCACGAACTCCGAACGGTGCATCTCGCGCCAGCGTCCGTTCATGCCGCTCCCTGGGGAAGCCAAGCCGGACTGGTGGATCGTCACCGAGGTCGCGAGCCGTCTCGGCTTTGGGCAAGCCTTTCAGTACCGGTCCGCCGCCGACATCTTCCGCGAGCATGCTCGTCTGTCGGGCTTCGAGAATGGCGGTCAGCGCGATTTCGATATCGGCGCGCTCGCCACTGTTTCGGACGAAGCGTTCGACGCGCTGACGCCGGTGCAATGGCCGGTTGCCGCCGGCGAACCGCGGCCGAAGCCGCGCTTCTTCGCCGCCGGCGGCTATTACACGCCAGACCGCAAGGCGCGCTTCATCGCGCCGGAGCGGCCGGCGCTCAAGGCGAAGCGAAGCGCAAGCTTCCCCTACCACCTCAACACCGGCCGCGTGCGCGACCAGTGGCACACCATGACCCGCACGGGCACGAGCCCAAAGCTTGGCGTCCACTCGCCCGAACCGTTCGTGGAGGTGCATCCCGCCGACGCCAAGGCCGCCGGCCTCGCTGACGGTAGCTTTGCCAAGGTATCCACCGAGCACGGCTCGTGTGTGCTGAAGGTCGTGGTGCACGACGGTCAACAGCGCGGCTCGCTGTTCGTACCCATACACTGGAGCGACGCGACTGCGTCGTCCGCGCGGGTTGGCGATCTCGTGGCCCCGGTCACCGATCCATTCTCCGGCCAGCCGGAAGCGAAGGCTACGCCGGCAGCCGTCTCCCCTGTCGGTTTCAATTGTCGCGGCTTCGCACTCACCCGGCAGCGGCCGGAGCTTCTTGCCGGCACGTGGTGGACGCACATCACACTCGCGACGGGATTTGGCACTCTGATCGCAACGAACGAGCCTCCGCGTGTCTGGCGCCAGCATGCTGCTAGTTTGTTCGGGCCGAACTGCGAACTTGCGGAATACATCGACGAACAGCGCGGCGTCTACCGCGCGGCCGCGTTCGTCGATGGGCGGCTCGATGGATGCCTGTTCGTGGGGCCCGCCGACGCCGCCCCTCAGTGGCAGACCGTCAAGAATTTGTTCGAAGCCGATACGCTCGGCGAACACGAGCGCCGGGCGCTGCTGTCGGGGCGGCCGTCGGCAGGCGCACGCGCGATCGGTCCGGTCGTGTGCACGTGCTTCGGTGTCGGGCTCATCACCATCCGCGAAGCGCTCGCATCGCGCGCGGCGACGAGCGTCGAACAAATCGGCGAAGTCCTGCGCGCCGGCACGAACTGCGGCTCCTGCCTGCCCGAGCTCAAAAAGATCGTAGCTGAAGCCCGCGTCGGCGCCGCGGAGGCGACGGCGGCACCCGTAGCGGCGGATCGCCGCGAACCGGCGACTTCAGGCTAATCGCGTATCTCGCCAGCCCTGACGAACGTCCGGGACCAGCACCGCCGCGCCCTCAAGACGGCCCGAGCGAAGGTCGGACAGCGCCTCGTTGGCCTGGGACAACGGATAGACCGTCGTCGTGGTCACGATGTTCGTCGTCGCGACGACGCCGAAGAACTCGCTCGCGTCGTTGCGCGTCAAATTCGCGACCGAAACAACCTGCCGTTCCTCCCAGAGCAAACTGTAGGGGAAGCTTGGGATATCGCTCATGTGAATTCCCGCGCACACGACGCGGCCGCCCTTGCGTACCGCGCGCAAAGCCGCCGGCACGAGCGCCCCGACCGGGGCGAAGATGATCGCGCAGTCGAGCAGCTCCGGCGGCGCTTGGTCGGAGCTTCCCGCCCAGCACGCCCCGAGCGTCCGGGCAAAGTCCTGCCCGGCGAGATCGCCCGGGCGCGTGAAGGCAAACACATCGCGGCCCTGCGCACGCGCGACCTGGGCGATGATGTGCGCGGCCGCACCGAAGCCGTAAAGTCCCACGCGGTGGCCCTCGCCGGCCATCCGCAGCGAGCGCCAGCCGATGAGACCCGCGCACAACAACGGCGCGGTGGCGACATCGTCTCCCGGTTCCGGCAGCGCGAACACGAAGCGGGCATCCGCAACCGCCGAAGTCGCGTAGCCACCGTCGCGGGTATATCCGGTGAACAGCGGACGATCGCAGAGATTTTCGTGGCCCTGCGCGCAGTACGGGCAAACCCCGCAGGTGTGCCCCAGCCAGGGAATGCCGACCCGCATGCCAATCTCAAGTCCCGTCACGTCGTGGCCGATGGCGTCAACTCGCCCAACGATTTCATGGCCGGGAACGATCGGCAGCTTCGGATTGGGGAGTTCGCCGTCGACGACATGCAGGTCGGTACGGCAAACGCCGCACGCCGCGACACTGACGCGAACCTCACCGACGCCGGGTTGCGGGTCCGGCAGTTCCGCCCGAACCAGTGGTGTACGCGGGCTATTCAGTTGCATGGCCCACATGCGGCATTCCTCGACAACTCGATTGACGGCAACCGAAGGATCCAACGTTGGTGCTTTGGCAGTTGAAAACAAATACCGAACAGTCGAATGTCGTGCTTGAGGCACATCAAAGTAGCGCGCGGCGGTCTCGCCCGCGAGCCGCCTTGCACGCAAATGGTGGAAACAAGACTTGAACCCGCGCCCGGCAACAGACGCCCGCGATATCCGTATGCAGGCGCGCTGCATCGAATTGTCGCGGCAAGCGACGCGTGAGGGCGAAAACCCCTTTGCGTGCATCATTTGCAACGGAGACGAGATCGTCGCGGAGGCGACAACGCGGGCCATGCGCGATGCCGATATTACTCGGCATGCGGAGATCATCGCGATCTCGTCAGCTCAGCGGACCCTGGGCACACGGGCGCTCTCGAAATGCACGATCTACTCCAACGTCGAACCCTGTGCGATGTGCGCCTATTGCATCCGCGAGACCAACATCGGCCGCGTGGTTTACTCCATCCCCTCCCCGGTCATGGGCGGGCACTCGAAATGGAACATTCTTGCTGACTCGGACATCTCCACTGCCCTGCCAGAGGTTTTTCACCGGCCGCCGGAGATTGTCAGCGGCCTGCTCGAGAGCGAGGCGGAGCAGGTCTGGCGCGAGTGGCATCCGGTCGATTGGGCCGTGCTGCGCTACCGGCACGCAATGGGAAACACGCACGACCGGGTCGAGGAAACCAATCCGCACGCCGGAAAGCGGCGGGTCTGGAACATGCTGCGGTCCTGGGCCGGATTCAAGAAGGGCGGATAGCACCCATACCGCGCAACGCGCCTCCGTCCATTGCCCTAGGCCAACGGCACGGACCGCCGCAACACGTACCACGTCGCCGATGCGCCGCGCGGAATCCGGTAAGGCAGTTCGCTCTCCGGCGCGCTCCACGCGATCGTCCAGTCCGGGGCGAGACTTCGCTCGATATCCTCCCGCTCGGCGCCACGCGGCCCCCACGGCAGCTTGTTGTGACCGAACGCAAACAGGATCAACCGGGCGTCCGCGCTGGCAACGCGCGCGATGCTCTCGCCATAAAGCCTGCGTTCCTGGTCCGACAGAATGTGAAAGCAGCCCAGATCGACGAACAGATCGAAGGGACCGGCAATTCCGGCATGTTCAAGGTGTGTAATGTCGCCCCGTACGAATTCGGCGTGAACCCCGGCGCGTTCCGCCCGCTGCCGCGCGACACGCAGCGCACGTTCGACCGCATCGATCCCGGTCGAACGCCATCCGAGCTGCGCGAGGTAGATCGTCGCGCGCCCCATGCCGCAGCCGAGATCGAGTGCCCGCCCGGGCGGCGGAGCGTGCGGGCCCTCCAGCAACTCGCGCAGGCGCCGCAGGGGCTTGCCCTGCCACCGATCCCACGGCGCGTAGCGAAACAGATAGGCAAGCTCGAAGCGCAGAGACATTGGATATTGATTTTCGGATCCTGATTTTCGTGGCGGGATCTTTCGCGCGCGGGCCTCACTCCAGGATATGCAGCAGCAGAACCTCTTCGTCGGGGGTCATCCGATCGCCCCGTTTCTTTGACGAGGAATGTTTGCTCGCGAGCAATTCATACAGTGCCTTTGCGCCGTCTCGCAGCGCCTCGCGGTGGTCCGCATCGTGCTCCGGCATGGCGGACGCAGTCTTCGCCAGCTCCTGCAGGATTTCGGCGAATAGTGCATAGTGAAAGTGCATGCGGACCGCCTTCTTTTCCGCTGCATCGCCGGTGCGCTCCAGGGTGAGTGAAACGCCCGCCTTGTCGAGATGCGCGCCGAAGCGCGCGGTCCGCTCGAAGGTGCCAATATAGAATTTGTTGGGATATTCGAGCGCGATCTCGGCTTTGTCGGGAATGGGTCTGGTCACAGCACGGCTCCTCTCCCATAAAAAGGGCGCCCGCAGATATCCGGGCTCACCGTGGCAACATGAATACAGGAGTGTCGCGAGACATTGATTTGCCTCAACCCAATGTGCATCTCCGGGATATTCCTTAGGGTGAACATCTCAATTTCAGGCATCTTGCGGCGTTGGTAACGGTTGACAACGCTGCTTCTCAGGTATGCAACTCTCAAGTATGCAACGATAAAGTGCGCACGTTGTTTCGCAGCCGCGTAGGATTTCGTCGATGGTGGAACTGGAGCATCGGCCATGAAAGTCAAAGATGTGATGACCTCCCCGGTCGTGTCGATCGAGCCGGACAGCACGATCCCGCAGGCCGTGCGGATCATGCTGCAGCGTCACATCAGCGGCCTGCCCGTGGTCGACAGCCAAGGACGATTGGCCGGCATCATCACCGAAGGCGACCTGCTCCGACGCGCCGAAACCGGCACCGAACACAAGCGGCCGCGCTGGCTCGAATTCCTCGTCGGGCCCGGTAAGCTCGCGGAGGAATACACGCGGGCGCACGCTCGCAAGGTCAGCGAGGTCATGACGGCCGATCCGCTGACGGTCGGCGAGGAAACGCCGCTCGAGGATGTCGTGCGGCTGATGGAGAAGCGGCGCATCAAGCGCGTGCCGGTCGTTCGTGGTCAGGAAATCGTCGGCATCGTCAGTCGTGCCAATCTGCTTCATGCACTCGCCGGCGTTGCTCGCGAGCTCAAACCGACCGAGGCGAGCGACCAGGTCATTCGCGAGCAATTGCTGGCGGAGCTCAAGCGCCAGTCATGGGCGCCGATCGCGCTGATCGACGTCGTGGTGCGCAACGCAGTGGTCGAGCTCTGGGGTACCATCACCGACGAACGGGAACGCCAAGCGGTCATCGTCGCGGCGGAGAACATTCCCGGCGTGAAGGCGGTCAAAGACCAATTGGCCTGGGTCGATCCGACCTCGGGGATGGTTTTCTACCAGTCGAACGAGCCGCCAGCGCCCGCGAAGGCATCCTAGGCCGCGATGGTCACCCCACCGCGACGTGTCTCGCATCGCCGTGCGAGATGAGCGGGTGGATCAAGCGTTGCCGCAAAGCCGCCGGACGGCCGTCGCCGGCCGGCTGATAGAACACCGTGTAGCGGCCGACCGCCTCGGCAAACGCCGCTGCATCGGCATCCTTCTTGACCTCGAAGGCGTCGAACCCGGCACGCAGAAGAAACAGGAACTGGTCGCGCAGCACGTCGCCCGTGGCACGCAACTCGCCGCGAAAGCCGTAGCGCTCGCGGAGCTGCCGCGCCTGGCTATAGGCGCGGCCGTCGCGGAAGCTCGGAAACACCAGCGCCACCAGCGCGAGCCGGTCGAGGTAGGGCGCGAGTTCCGAAACCTTGCGGTTGTTCGGCCAGATCACGCCGGTCGGCGCCTCACGGCCGATGAAATCGGCGGTGTCGGCAAGAAGCCGGGCCGCGGGAACCAGCACGGCCGCATCATCGGGTACCGGTGCGTCATCCAGGATGCGCACAAACCGGTCTTCGACCACCTGCCCACGCTTAACGAGTCGCATAGACGCGCTCCTTGAAAGGTTCGACGCCGATCCGCTTGACCGTATCGAGGAAGATTTCGCCCGGCCGCTCGCGCAGTTCGAGATAGGCGGCGACCACGTCCTCGATCACGTCGGCCACGTCCGAATAGGGCACCGCCGGCCCCAGCAGCGCGCCAAGTTCGGCCTGTTCGTCGGCCCGGCCACCGAGCGTGATCTGGAAGAACTCTTCGCCGTTCTTCTCGACGCCAAGCAGGCCGATATGGCCGACGTGATGGTGGCCGCAGGCATTGATACAGCCGGAGATGTTGATGTGCAGCCGCCCGAGGTCGCGCGCGAGATCGAGATCGCGGAAGCGGCGGGTCAATTCCTGCGCGACCGGAATGGAGCGCGTGTTCGCGAGGCTGCAATAATCGAGCCCCGGGCAGGCGATGATGTCGGAGACGAGCCCGACATTCGCCGTCGCAACGCCGATGCCGTCGAGTTCGCGCCACAGCGCAGGCAGGTCGCTTTGCGCCACATGCGGGAACACCAAATTCTGCTCGTGCGCGACGCGGATTTCGCCCGATGAATAACGATCGGCAAGCTCGGCGATCTTGTCCATCTGGTCGGCGGTGGCGTCGCCGGGCGGCCCGCCTTCGGGTTTGAGCGAAAGTGTGACGATGGCGTAGCCCGGCACCTTGTGGTTGTCGACCGCATTGCCGAGCCAGGCGGCAAAGCGCGGGTCGGCCGCGCGCGCCGCCGTCAATTCACGCGGATTGTCATCGCGCTTTGCGTAGACGGGATAGCGGAAGCGCGCAGCCACGTTCGCGATCAACGCCGGATCGAGCGCCAGCACGCCGTCCTTGATCGGCTGCCATTCGGCGTCGACCTCCTTGGCGAAGGCTTCGGCGCCTAGGTCGTGCACCAGGATCTTGATGCGCGCCTTGTAGATGTTGTCGCGCCGCCCGAACTGGTTGTAGGTGCGCAGGATCGCCTCGACATAACTCAGGAGATCGCGCTGCGGCAGGAACGGCTTGATGGTCTTGCCGATGAACGGGGTGCGGCCGAGCCCGCCTCCGACAATCACCTCGAAACCGGCCTCCCCTGCTCCGTTGCGATGAAGCCTCAGCCCGATGTCGTGCACCTTGATCGCGGCGCGGTCATGCGCGGCCGCCGTCACTGCGATCTTGAACTTGCGCGGCAGGAACGAGAATTCCGGGTGCAGCGTCAGGTGTTGGCGGAGAATTTCCGCCCAAATGCGCGGGTCTTCGATCTCGTCCGGCGCGACGCCCGCCCATTGGTCGGTGGTGATGTTACGTACGCAATTGCCGCTGGTCTGCATGGCATGCAGGCCGGCGCGCGCGAGGTCGGCCATGGCGTCCGGCAGCTCCGCGAGCTTGATCCAGTTGAACTGGATGTTCTGTCGCGTCGTGAAGTGGCCGTAACCGCGATCATAGCGGCGGGCGACGTGCGCAAGCGTGCGCATTTGTTCGGACGACAGCGAGCCATACGGGATCGCGATGCGCAGCATGTAGGCGTGAAGCTGGAGATAGACGCCGTTCATCAGCCGCAGTGGCTTGAATTCGTCTTCCGTCAGTTCGCCGTTCAACCGCCGGGCAACCTGGTCGCGAAACTCGGAGACGCGCTCGGTCACCAAGGTGCGGTCGAAGTCGTCATAGACATACATGGCTCAAATTCCGAAGGTGACCGGCAGATCGATCGTGGGGCCGGTCTGGCGGATCGCCTCGCGCAGATTCCCCGGACGGATTTCGCCGTCGGGCCGCAGTTCGACCGGCGCGACGTACGGACCGACCGCGCCAACATCGTCGGCGGCAGCCGCGGCAAGCAACTCGCTCGCGGCCGGCGCGGTGCGCACCACGGCAGCCTGTTCGAGACGGGTCGTCCACTGTCCATCGGCCGAGCGGTAGACGACGGCGCCGTCCGCGAGCCGGTTGGCGGTGACGACCACCGGGCCGGCGATCTTCAGCTTCTGTTGCAACGGCGAGGTCATGCGGCGATCCCCATGCGTTTCGCAAATCCAGCGGCCTGCTCGCGCCATGCGTCGGAACGGGCGACGACCTGTCCGACGACGAGGAGCGCTGGGCCTTCGCCAGCTTGCGCCGCGAGCGTCGCCAGGTCGTTTAGCGATCCGACTGCCGTGTCCGCGTCGGGCCGCGTGCCGCGCGCCAGAACGGCGGCAGGCGTCGCAGGATCGCGGCCGGCGCCAATCAGGCCGGCGCGCACGGCAGCGGCTGAGGCAAGCCCCATGTAGACAACGACGGTGGTCTGCGGAGCGGCCAATCCTGACCAATCGATTGCGGTTGCTTCCTCGGCGCGATGCGCGGTGATCAGGACGAGCCGCGACGCTTCATCACGGAAGGTCAGCGGGAGCCCGGCTTCCGCCGCGCAGCCGAGCGCCGCCGTCACGCCGGGCACGACCACGACCGGCACATCGGCTGCTCGCAGATATTCGAGTTCCTCGCCGCCGCGGCCGAAGATGAACGGGTCGCCGCCCTTCAATCGGACGACGCTGAGACCCCGGCCCGCCGCTTCGGCGAGCCGCCGGTTGATCTCGTCCTGGCCGATGCCTGGCTCGCCTCGCCGCTTGCCGACAAAGACCCGCTGCGCATCGCGCCGCGCGCGGTCGAGAATTTCGCCGGTGACCAGTTCGTCATAGAAGCACGACATCGGCCGCTTGCAGCGCATGCAAAGCCTTCAGCGTCAGAAGATCCGGGTCGCCTGGTCCCGCTCCCACGAGGTGAACGATGCCCGATTTCTGCTGCGGACTGCTCGTTGCCTCGACCGCACGGGTCAGCATCCGCTCGGCATCGCGCCAGCGCCCCGCCAGCGCGGCGGCGCCAATGGGGCCGTCCACGACGCTCTCCCAGAATCGCCGCGGCGACCAAGACGCGTGACGCGTCTTGGCGAGGCGGCTCCGGAACCGGCCCATCAGCGCGGCAAGGTCGCCGATGCGCGCCGGCAGCACGGCCTCGATCCGCTCGCGTACGCGGCGCGCCAGCACCGGCGAGGCGCAGCCCGTTCCGACGGCGACCACCACTTCGCCGCGGTCGACGATGGCGGGAAAGATGAAGGTCGACAGATCGGGCCGATCGACGATGTTGACCGGAATGTTCCTGGCACGCGCGAGCGCCGCGATCTCGTGATCGCGCGCATCACCCGCGGCCGCCACGACCGCACTGAACTCGCCGAAGTCAGCGTGCAGCGGATTCGTGAACGTCACCTCCAAATGGCCGGAGGGACCGTTTGCCAGCAGTACCTCACCGGCGATGTCCGCGTCGTCGGTGAACCAGCGCACGTTGGCACCCGCGGCGCGCAGGAGACGCAGCTTGTTCTTGGCCGCCTCACCGGCGCCGACGAGGGCTACGGTGGCCGAGCGCAGATCGAGAAAGACTGGCAAGTACCGCATGGCGCGCTTTCCAACTTCGATAGAAGTATTTTCTATATAGAAGCCAATTTTGCGGCGCAAATAGAAGAAAATTACTTCAAACTCAGCCGGGAATTCAGAACGGTTGATCCGTCGCTGGGGCGAGAGTGAGAGATTTCTTCCCGCCTGTTGCTACCCGTTCGTTAGCGCGACGACGGCGCGACGGATTTTGACGTCGCCTGGCCGGCGGGCCCAGAGCGCAATTTTGATCGAGATCAAGCAGTCCCCGCGCCCGGCGTGATTTGTTGCAGATGCGACTATCAGCGGAGGATGGCCATGGAGCATCATCGCCAGATACCCGGCACGCCCATCTTCGATGGCGAAGCGGCACGCAAGGGTTACGCGCTCAACAGGATGTGCTTCTCGTTCAACAGCGCGGCGAACCGCGCCGAGTTCCTGCGCGACGAGGACGGCTACTGCGCTCGGTTCGGCCTTACGCCGGAACAACGCCTCGCCGTCAAGCATCGCAACGTCCTGGAGATGATCGAAGCCGGCGGCAACGTCTACTACCTCGCAAAGCTCGCCGGCATCTTCGGCCTCAACGTCCAGGACCTCGGCGCGCAGCAGACCGGCATGTCGGTCGAGGCGTTCAAGGCGAAACTTCAAGCAGCGGGAGCGTGAACCATGGCAAGGATCGTCGGCGGCATCGGCACGACGCATGTTCCAGCGATCGGCAACGCGATCGCCAAGGGGTTGCAGCGCGAGCCCTATTGGAAGCCGTTCTTCGACGGCTTCAACGCCGCGCAAAAATGGCTGGGGCAAGTCCGGCCGGATGTGGTGGTCGTTTTCTACAACGACCACGGCCTCAACTTCTTTCTCGACAAGATGCCGACTTTCGCGGTCGGCGCCGCGACCGAGTACAAGCACGCCGACGAAGGCTGGGGCCTGCCGGTGGCACAACCCTATCCGGGCGACACCGCGCTCTCATGGCACCTGATCGAATCGCTGGTCGCGGACGAATTCGACGTGACGATGTGCCAGGAAATGCTGGTCGACCACGCCTTCACGATTCCGCTGTCGCTGCTCTGGCCCGAGCCGAATGCACGGCCGGTGCGCACCGTTCCGATCTCGATCAACACCGTGCAGCATCCGCTGCCGTCGCCCGCGCGCTGCTTCAAGTTCGGACAGGCGATCGGCCGCGCCATCGAGACCTACGCCGCTCCTCTCAACGTGCTCGTGCTCGGCACCGGCGGCCTATCGCATCAACTCGACGGCGAACGCGCCGGCTTCATCAACAAGGACTTCGACCTGATGTGCCTCGACAAGCTGGTGAGCGATCCCGCCGCGCTCGCGCGCTATTCCAGCCTGCAGATCGTCGAGAAGGCGGGCTCGCAAGGCGTCGAGCTGTTGAACTGGATCGCCATGCGCGGCGCGCTGACCGGCAGCGTCTCCAAGGTGCACAGCAACTACCACATCCCGATCTCCAACACGGCGTCCGCACTGCTGGTGCTGGAGAATCAACCGGCGGAGCAATTCCGCAAGGCGAGCTAATCCGTCGCGCGAGGCGGCCGCTGCTATTAAACCGGACGGCACGGACGCGCACAGCCGCTGTTCAGTCCAGTTCGCAACTATCCGCTGGAACTTCTGTTCCAAAGTGGTACCAATTGGTGGGCGACTTTTCAGCAAACTACAGGGCAATGTTGTGGACCATTCCAGCGAGACTACCAACCTCGACCTGATTGAAGAAGATATCCTCACCTATACAGTTTCCGACGAGGCACTGGAAGTTGCCGCAGGCGCGGAGAGAGGGGCTAACCCAACGATCTTCACCTACGGCCTACACCCCGGCTACTTCTGCTGCTGACCCTGCGGCTGCGTCAGCGAGCGATGGACCACTCCCCATCACCGATGACAACAATCATTACTGCTGACTTGCGGCCCGCGGCGACGAGCGTAGCGGAGCAACGCCCATGAACGATTACAGCACCAACGCTAGCACCTCGACCAATTGCGGCCGCAAAGGAAGCGAAGCAATCTAGTAGACGATCAGAGGCCGCCTCTCAGTTGGGGGCCTCTTTGTTTGCTGCGGTGCACGAGTCTCTTGCTGGCACATCGCGTCAATTCGCGGCAACGCAGGGGGGCACAGAATATTGTCGCGGAGTCGAGGGCCGCTGTGATTGTGCCCTCTCCCCTTGCGGGAGAGGGCAGCACCGGCATCTCAGCACACTCAGATGGGTGAGGGGTAACGGCGCGAAGACCCCTCACCCCTTCTTTGTAGTCGACACGCTGCGGTTGCCCTCTCCCGCAAGGGGCGAGGGCACAAAACGATGACCGCGAGCGCGACAGTCATGTCTCGATGATTCTGACGCAGTAGTGCTAGCCTAGTGCGGCGGTTCAGAGTCCGCATCATTCTTGCGGCGAGTTCGGATGCGGGCTTCTGAACCAAAGCACAAGATCAATAAGCGAAATGCCTCGATGCGAATTCGTGAACGACGCTCGGGAGGGGCACAAAACGATGACCGCGAGCGCGACAGTCATGTCTCGATGTTTCTGACGCAGTAGTGCTAGCCTAGTGTGGCGGTTCAGAAGTCCGCATCATTCTTGCGGCGAGTTCGGAATGCGGGCTTCTGAACCAAAGCCACAAGATCAATAAGTTGCTAATGTCCTTCGATTCCGAAGTTCGTAAACGCGGGCGCCTCGGAATGAGGCGAACTTCGGAATCGGGACACTAGCGGCTGCCGCGCTTCTTGGTCTGCAACGTCGAGATATATTCGACCAGCATCAGGATGCGCGCACGTACGATCGCTTCGGCCATTTCCTTCGACGCGAAGTCGCGCGATCCAGGATTGGTCAAGCCCTGCATGTAGACGCTGCCCCATACCGGCATGTCGCGGGTGCCATGCACCATGGTCTGGATTCTTCCGTCGATCACCTCATAGACGCGGGAGACCGGGAACACGCCATTGTTGTTTTCCGAGAGCCTGGTCAAATCCGGCGGCTGCTTAATAAGGGACTTTGCGACCGGTCCGTCTCCCTTGCCCCCCTCTCCGTGGCAGGATGCGCAGGATGTCTGGAACTCCTTTTGTCCGAGGCTTTGGTCCTGCTGCGCAACCGCGACATCGATCATCCCGACCGCCGCTGCGGCGGCAATGAAGAGCCTGCACACTCGCGCTTTCATGCGCCCTCTCCCCGCACTGCGATCGGATTCTTCGGAGGAATCCTGAACCATATGAATGGTAGCGATTCTGTGCATGGCTTGGAACTCAGGATGATCCCTTATGCGGCCGTGCGCCCGTCAAAGAGCGCCCGCAACGAATTGAGGATCACCGCCACGTCAATCACCTCCTGGAAGACCGCCCCCTGCACCGGCGAGATATAGCCGAGCATCGCCGCGATCATCCCGACCACCGAGAGCCCTATCCCGGCAAACACACTCTCCAGCGCGATGAAGCGCGACCGCCGCGCGATCGTAATGGCCGGCAGAACCCGGTCGAGCTGATCGACCAGCAGCACGACGTCGGCGGCCTCGGCGGACGCAGCCGCGCCGGTCGCCCCCATCGCCACGCCGAGGTCGGCCGCCGCCAACGCGGGCGCATCGTTGACGCCGTCGCCGATCATCATGACCGGGCCATTCTTGCGCTCGGACAGCACCACCAGGGTCTTCTGATCCGGGGTCAGTTCCGACCGCACGGCATCGATCGACAGCCCCCTCGCCACCATCTCGGCCACGTCGCGCCGATCACCGGTGGCGAGCACGATGCGCTCGACGCCCAGACCCCGGAGGTTGCGCAGCAACGCCTCGATTCCCGCCCGCAACTCGTCGCTCAGCAGGAATACGCCTGCCAGCCTGCCGTCTATTCCGACCGCGACCGCGGCGGCGCCGGGCCGACGCTGCACGCGGGCTTCCGACCGGTCCGCCGCGGCAAGCTTGCGGGCGACGAAACGCAGCCCCCCCACGACCAGATGATGGCCGTCTACGTGCCCTTCGATGCCCTCGCCCGGTGTCTCGACCACGTCGGCGGGGAGCGCGAGCGCAAGGCCGCGCTTTCGCGCCTCCTCGACGATGGTCTGCGCGATGATGTGTTTCGACGCCTGGTCGAGCGAAGCGGCTAGCCGTAGCAATTCGTCGGCGGGCAGTCCGGAAAAAACCTGACGCGCGACGATGCGCGGCTGGCCATGCGTCAAGGTGCCGGTCTTGTCGATCACCAGCGAGCGCACTTGCGCCAGCGTTTCGAGCGCCCGGCCACCCTTGATCAGGATGCCCTGCTTGGCGGCGCGGGACAGTCCGGACACGAGCGCGACCGGTACGGCGAGGATGAGCGGACATGGCGTCGCTACCACCAGCACGGCGACCGCGCGGATCGGATCGCCGCTCCAGAGCCAGGCCGCCGCCGCGAGCGCGACGGTCGCCGCGAGGAACACCATGGCGTAGCGGTCGGCGAGGCGCGACATCGGCGCCCGCGAGCGCTGCGCGGCATCGACCAGGCGGACGATGCCCGCATAGGTGCTCTCGGCGGCGCGCCGCGCGGCGGAAAGCTGGAATGCCTCGCCGGCATTCATCGATCCGCTCATGACGGCATCGCCCGCCTTCTGCTGCACCGGCATCGCTTCGCCGGTCAGCGCCGACTGGTCGAGCACCGCGAGCCCTTCGGCGACCGTGCCGTCGACCGGCACCACGTCGCCCTTGCGCACCACCAGCCGGTCGCCGGGCTCGATCGCCGCGAGCGGAACCTCTTCCAGCGTGCCATCGCGGTAGCGCATGGCGCTGCGGGGCACGCGGGCGAGCAACGCGGTCATCTCGCGGCCGGCGCGACGCTCGGCGAAGCTCTCCAGGTATTGCCCGCCGGCATACATCAAGGCGACCACGGCGGCGGCGAGATATTCGCCGAATGTGAGCGCCGCGATCATCGACAGCGCGGCGATCACATCCAAGCCAATGTCGCCGCGCCGCAGGCTGACGACGATCTCGGCCAGGAGGATGGCGAGCACCGGGAGCGTGGCAATCGTCCAGATCGATCCCGCGCCACGCGGCCAGCCGGACAACAGGGCCACGAATCCGATGAGAAGGCCCGCGGCCGGCCAGGCGACCATGATCGGTCGGAGAAACTTCGGCAGATTTGACACCGGCGGGCGCTCGCAATTGTCATGCTCCGAGAGCATCGACTGAGCAATGTATACGGCCCGACACCGCAACGTTTGCGAAAGCTCAATCTTGGCTTTCGCACACGCCACTCATTCGCGATAAGCTTCCGCAACAAAGCTCAAACGGTTGGTTCATGGCTCGGTTCGATGTCGTCGTGTGCGGACTTGGCGTGATGGGAAGTGCCGCGCTCTACACTCTTGCGCGCCGCGGCGCACACGTGCTCGGCCTCGACCGTTATGTGCCGGGGCACGACCGCGGTTCGTCGCATGGACTGACCCGCATTATCCGGCTCGGCTATTTCGAACATCCGTCCTATGTGCCGCTGGTGCGCCACGCTTACACGTTGTGGCGTGAGCTTGAAGCGGCCGCACGCCGGCCGCTGCTCCATGTCACCGGCATCGCGGAGATCGGGGCGTCCGACAGCATCCTGGTGCGCGGCACGCTTGCCTCCGCACATCGGCACGGGCTCGTGCACGAAGTCCTGAGCGCGCGCGAATTGATGCAAAGGTTTCCGGCGTTCAGGCTGCCGTCCGATTATGTCGGTGTCATTCAGCCGGACGGCGGATTCGTCGAAGTCGAACCGGCGATCGCGGCGATGATCGCACTCGCCGCCGCGGCAGGAGCCCAGGTCCACACCAACGAGACACTGAGGTCGATTGAGCCCTGGGGCGAAGTGGCACGGGTCACGACGGATCGCGGCGTCATCGAAGCTCGACAGGTGATCTTAACCGCCGGCCCCTGGGCGAAATCGCTGTTGCCTTCACTCCCGCTGCGGGTGACGCGCCAGGTCACGGGATGGTTTGAGCCGAAGGATGTTCACTTGTTTGAGCCCGGCAGGTTCCCGGTGTTCATCATCGAGGGCCGGCAAGGCATGCACTACGGCATCCCGCCGCATGGCAAGGTTGGCATCAAGGTCGCCAAGCACCACCACCGCGACCAGACCGTCGATCCCGACTCCTACGACCGCACCGTCTCGGTGGCGGACGAGGCGCAGATCCGAACCATGCTCAGCGAACACATCCCGGCCGCCGACGGCCGCATGCTCGCTGCGAAAACCTGTCTTTACACCATGACGCCGGACGGCGATTTCATCATCGATCGCCTGCCGGGCAGCGAGAGCATCATCGTTGCTTCGCCCTGCTCGGGTCACGGCTTCAAGTTCGCGCCGGTGATCGGCGAAATCCTCGCGGACTTGGTCCTGCAAGGCAGAACGCCGCACGATATTTCCCGTTTCCGGCTGGCGCGATTTGGATAATGGCATGTTGCGCCACGGGACTAATTTGGCATGGACAAGGTGGCGCACCCGGGAGCATCGCGCCTCAAGGAGGCTCGCCCAGTGCGGCGCCCGGGAAACGCAAGTCCTGCCTTGCATCTCTTTGCGCGCACGGCCGTATCTGATGCAGCCGGCACATCCCGGATCGGTTGAACGCGCCCTCAGGGCCCGATAATCTGGGCCAAAATCGTCAGAAACCAAAACACCATCGAGGAAACGCCATGCTCGGTTTGATGCAGGACTGGCCACTCTTGTGTCATCGCGTCATCGACCACGCCGCCACCAATCATCCCGAGCGCGCCGTCATTTCGCGCTCGGTGGAAGGTCCCATCCACACCACGAACTACACCGCCGTTCGGGCGCGTGCTCTCAAGGTCGCGCAACGGCTTGAGCGCGACGGCATCAAGCTCGGCGACCGGGTGGCGACGCTGGCCTGGAACACCTGGCGCCACCTCGAGGCCTGGTACGGCATCATGGGGATCGGCGGGATTTATCACACCGTCAATCCAAGGCTGTTTCCCGACCAGATCGCCTGGATCATCAACCACGCGGAAGACCGCGTGATGATGGTGGACCTCACGTTCCTGCCGCTCCTGGAGAAACTGGCCGATAAATTCACCTCGATCGAGCGCTACGTGGTGCTGACCGACGCCGCCCACATGCCGGCGACACCGCTTCGCAACGCCGTGCCCTACGAGGAATGGATCGGCGAAGTCGACGGCGACTTCGCGTGGAAGAGCTTCGACGAGCGCACCGCAGCCGGCATGTGCTACACGTCCGGTACCACCGGCCACCCGAAGGGCGTGATCTACTCGCATCGCTCGAACGTGCTGCATTCGATGATGGCGATGGCGCCCGATGCCATGGGCGTCGCCTGCCGCGACGCGGTGCTGCCGGTCGTGCCGATGTTCCACGCCAATTGCTGGGGACTTGCGCTCACCTCGCCGATGACCGGCGCCACGATGGTGATGCCGGGCGCCAAGCTCGACGGACCGTCGATCTACGAACTGCTGAACGACTACCGCGTGACGTTCTCGGCCGCGGTGCCGACGGTTTGGATGATGCTGCTGCAGCACCTCGAAGCAACGGGCGCGAAGCTGCCGCATCTGCGCAAGGTGGTGATCGGCGGCTCGGCATGCCCGCGCGCGATGACCAAGACGTTCCAAGAGGTGTACGGCGTCGAGGTGTGCCACGCCTGGGGCATGACGGAAATGAGCCCGCTCGGCTCGCTCGGGTCGCTCAAGCCGGAATACGCCAAGCTCGGCACCGAGGAGCGGTTGGACGTGCAGATGAAACAGGGCCATCCGCCGTTCGGCGTCGAGATGAAGATCACCGACGACGCCGGCAAGGAACTGCCGCGCGATGGCAAGACATTCGGCCGTCTCAAGGTCCGGGGCGCAGCGGTGGCCCGCGCCTATTTCAAGGAGGACGATTTCAGCATCCTCGATCGCGACGGCTTCTTCGACACCGGCGATGTGTCGACCATCGACCGTTACGGCTACATGCAGATCACCGACCGCGCCAAGGACGTGATCAAGTCGGGCGGCGAGTGGATCTCCTCGATCGATCTGGAAAACCTCGCGGTCGGCCATCCCAAGGTCGCCGAAGCGGCCGTCATCGGCGTCAAGCATCCGAAGTGGGATGAGCGGCCTCTGCTCGTCATCGTGCTGAAGAAAGACCAATCGGCGACCGGCGAGGAAATCCTCGCCTTCATGCGCGGCAAGATCGCCAACTGGTGGATGCCCGACGATGTCGCATTCGTCGAGGAAATACCGCATACGGCGACAGGCAAGATTCTAAAAACCGAGCTGCGCAACCGCTTCAAGGACTACGTCCTGCCCGGCGTCGCGGCGTAGCCATCGGAATTGGTCGGGCGCGCCCTATCGCCTCTCGACCGCTTGTCGCGGTATGGTGCCGGCGGAGCCACCCGATCCTCTAAAGGCCACCGATGTCCATGCCCGACGCGGCCGTTCCGCCGCCGCTTCCTCCTGTTGCCCCGCCGGCCATCCCGGTCGTGCGCTTCCTCGGCAACAGCGAAGCTTACTGGCGGCTGTTGATCCGCGGCGCGGTGCTGTTGATGTTCACGCTCGGCATCTACCGGTTCTGGCTCGCGACCGACATCCGCCGCTTCCTGTGGTCGGGCACCGAGCTCGCAGGCGACAGTTTCGAATATTCCGGCACCGCGCGTGAACTGCTCATCGGATTCCTGATCGCGCTCACGATCGTCATTCCGCTCTACTCTTTGTTCTTCTTCGTTGCGCTGGGCGGCGGAACGCTCGGCGATACCTCGGGCCTGCTCAGCTTCGTGCTGCTGACGTTGCTCGGCCATTACGCGGTCTACCGAGCGCGGCGCTACCGCCTTACCCGCACGATCTATCGCGGCGTGCGTTTCCACCAGACCGGCGCAGCCTGGCGCTACGCCATTTGCGCGCTGTTCTGGTGGACCTTGATCGTTCTGTCGCTCGGCCTTGCCTATCCGGCTGCGCAATCACGCCTCGAGCGGTTCAAGATGCGCCACACATTCTTCGGCGACTTGCCCGGCCGCTTTGAAGGCAGCGCCTCGCAGCTCTTTCTGCGCGGAATCCTGCTGTGGGTCCTGCTGATGGTGCCGCTGACCGTCGGTCTCGTCGCGAGCCTCGGCAGCGTTGATTGGAGCGAACTTGAAAAGGCTGCTGACGCGGGCGGCGAGGAATTCTGGGCCTGGCTGCTCGCGCACGGGCTGGCCGGCGCGGCCGCGATCGGCGGCGTGACAATCCTCTGGGCGCTGCTGTCGATCGCGGTCCTTTTTCCGATCTTCCAGACGATGCTGTGGCGCTGGTGGGCTTCTGGGCTACGTTTTGGCGATCTTGCGGTGACCTCGCGTCTGCGCACTGCGCAGGTGTTTGGCGTCTACGGACGCTTTCTCGGCTACGCGCTGTTGTTCACGGTTGCCGGCGTCATCGTCGGCATCGTAGGGCTTCTGGTCGTCGGCTTCATTGTGAAGGGATCGGACTCGCTGTGGAGCGAGATTTTCGCGACCGCCGCCGCAATCGGATTTTACGTCGCGATGATGCTCGGCTATTCGACGATCTATCGAGCGACCGTCAAGCTCGGTCTCTGGCGCTGCATCGTCGAGACGCTCGACATTTCCAATCTCAGTGTAATCGAACGGGTGTCCGCGGCTGGCGAGGCAAGCTCCCCGGTCGGCGAGGGCCTTGCCGATGCCTTGAATGTCGGCGGAATATGAACGCGCAATGACTGTAGCGGGCACCGGCACGTTTTTCGACGGCATCACCACCGCGCGTCGCGAGGTGACGGTCGAACTCGGCGCGAACGTGATGCGAATCCGCGCGCCGGACGGCGCGATGCTGGCCGAATGGCCCTACGGCGGGATCGAGGCGCGGTCGGCGCCGGAAGGGCTTTTGCGGCTCGCAAAGACCGGAAATCCCAGCCTGGCGCGGCTTGAAATCCGCGACCCGCGGCTGGCCACAGCCATCGACGAACTTTCGATCCCGATCGACCGCAGCGGCCATGCGGAGCGCCGTGATCGGGCCAAGGTCATTGCCTGGAGCGTCGCCGCGACCGCGTCGCTTATTCTCGTTGCCGTCATCGGGGTGCCGGAGATCGCCACGCGCCTCGCACCCCTGATCCCCTACTCGGTCGAGCGCAAATTCGGGACGGCGATCGACGCCCAGATCCGCCGTTCCATCGATACCCGCCACGCCGGTGCCGCATTCGAATGCGGAAATAAAGAGGCCAATAAGCCGGGACGCGCAGCATTCGACAAGCTCATGGGCCAACTCGAGGCGGCAGCCGCCTTGCCCTTACCGCTCAATCCAACCGTGGTACGTCGGGACGAAGCCAACGCCTTCGCCCTGCCGGGCGGCCACGTCTACGTATTCGAGGGTCTCATCGACAAAGCCGAGACGCCGGACGAGCTCGCCGGCGTGTTGGCGCATGAGATTGGCCATGTCGCCCATCGCGATGGCACTCGCACTGTGCTGGAGGGCGCCGGCCTGTCGTTCCTGTTCGGCATGTTGCTCGGCGATTTCGTCGGCGGCGGTGCGGTCATCTTTGCGGGGAAAACGATCCTGCAGACAAGCTACTCGCGCGATGTGGAAACCGCGGCCGATGGCTACGGCGTGGCACTGATGCACAAGATCGGCGGCGATGCGCGCGCGCTCGGCACGATCCTGACGCGGATCGCCGGGACGACGCATCCCGGGCCGAAGCTCCTGCTCGATCATCCCGACACACCAAACCGTGTCGCCTTCATCAATTCGCTCGCGGGTTCCGCGCCGGCCAAGCCGCTGCTCGACAAGGCGGAGTGGGCGGCGCTCAAGCGCATCTGCCAAGCATCATAAGGGTCGCAGATGACGCGCCGATACATCCACGAAGAGCCGACCTCGCAGCTTGCGATCTGGGCACGGCGAACCGCGGGCTTCGCGTTCGTGGCGTCGCTTCTCGCGATCATCATCGTGCGGTCGGGTCTGCTTGAGATCAAGCCGGCGATTGCGACCTTCGCGGGCGCGCTGGCAATCGCCGGCATCGCACTTCTGCTGGCGCTCGCGGCCTTCGTGGTGATCTGGATGGAGGGTCTCGCCGGCATGGGCGCGGCACTCGCGGCGATGGGAATATCGCTCGTCCTCCTCGCCTACCCGGCCTACATCGGCATCCGCGCCTATAAGCTGCCGTTGATCTACGACATCACCACCGACCCGCTCGATCCGCCGCGCTACGAGGCGCTGGCACGCGTGCGGCCGCGCGACGCAAATCCGGTTGCCTATGCCGGGCTCTATGCCGCCGACCAGCAGCGCCGCGCCTACCCGGACATCGGCCCGTTGACGGTAAATGCCACGCCGCAGGTGACCTACGATGCCGCCTACGCGGTCGTTAACAAGCGCAAATGGCGCATCGTCGATGCCCGCGCCCCGCAGGCCGCGCGCCGCGAGGGCCGCATCGAAGCGGTCGCGCGCACGCCGATCATGGGCTTTCGCGATGACGTCATCATCCGCGTCCGGGCCGACGGCGAAGGGACCCGCATCGACATCCGCTCGTCGTCGCGCTACGGCAGCTTCGACTTCGGCGCCAACGCGGCGCGCATCCGCAGCCTGATGAACGAAATCGACGACACGATCGCTGCGCAGAAACAAATACGACCCAAGACGCCGGCACCGCCGAAAAAGACATCGCCGATCGCCAAGGCCAAGACCAACAAGAAGGAGAAGGATCAGCGCAACCGATAGTGCCCGCTAATCGCGGGCGCGCCTTCGGTCAGCACCTGTCCGCGCGCGACCAGATCCTCGAGGTGAGCGAGCACCGAGAGCCCCGCTGCCTTGGTCAGCCGCGGATCAAGCCCGATATAGACCGCACGCACGATGGTCGGAATATCAGCCTCGCCCTTGCCGAGCCGGTGCAAGATCGAAGCCTCGCGCGCCTTGCGGTGACGGATGTAGGACGCCACGAACCGCGGCGCGTCGCGCACCGCGCCGCCGTGGCCGGGCAGATAGATCGGCTCGGACCGCGCGGCGAGCTTTTCGAGCGACGCCATGTAGTCGCTCATGGCGCCGTCCGGCGGCGCGACCACCGGCGTCGACCACGCCATCACGTGATCGCCTGAGAACACCAGATTGGCTTCGCGGAACGCGAACGCCATGTGGTTTGCCGTGTGGCCTGGCGTCGTGACGGCTTCCAGCGACCAGCCGTCGCCGGTGACGATCTCGCCGTCAGCCAGCGCGCGGTCGGGTTTGAAATCGGTGTCGTTGCTGGCGTCGAGACGCGGCGCCTCGCCCACATTGAGGGTGCGCGCAGCGCGGTGCGGCCCTTCCGCCAGCACCGGCGCGCCGGTTGCCGCCTTGATGCGGGCTGCCGCCGGCGAATGGTCGCGATGGGTGTGCGTGACGAAGATATGCGTCACCGTCTCGCCGCGCACCGCGTCGAGCAGCGCCGCGATATGCGGCTCATCGAGCGGACCGGGATCGATGATCGCCACCCGCCCGCGCCCGACGATATAGGACACCGTGCCTTTGAAGGTGAACGGGCTCGGGTTGTTGCACAGGATGCGGCGCACGCCGGGCGCTACCTCGTCCACCTTGTCAGGTGCGAGGTCGAAGCTCCGGTCGAAGGGAATGTCGTCGCTCATCGATAGTCTCTCCGTTCGTTCCCGCGAAAGCGGGAACCCAGCGGCCGCGCACTCCGTGTTTGTGGTTCTGGGTCCCCGCCTTCGCGGGGACGAACGGACAGCGAGTGATTCCGTCCAGGCGGGGCGCTCTTAACCGAGCTTGCGCCCGATGATGTCCTCACAGCGCACGCCCTCGGGTGGCTCCTCGCCGAGATACATGCCGCCGGACATCGCGAAACGCATCCGGTTCGACGGCAGGCCGGCGGTGCCCCAGCGATCGGGCGTCGGCACCGTATTCTGCCAGTAGTCCGGTCCCTGCGGCGTGTGGGAGGCGTCATCGAGCTGATCAAGTTCAGTGGTGTATTCGGCAACAAAGCCGTTCGGCTCGATGAAATAGGAGAACACGTTGCTGCCGGGCCCGTGCCGGCCGACCCCCCATTCGATGTCGAAGCCGTTCTTCTTGAGCCGTCCGGCGCCGCGCATCAGTCCGTCGATATTGGGTAGTTCGTAGGCGACGTGATTGAGCGACGGCCCGTTGTTGCGGAAGACCGCGATGCTGTGATGGTCGGCGCTGCAGCGCAGGAACTCCATCATGTGCGAGCTGTCGGAGACCTTGAAGCCGAGCACGTCGACAAAGAACGGCACCTGGTCGTCGGTCTTCGCGCTGTTGAGCACCACGTGGCTGATCTTGGTCGGGCGCGAGCGATCGAGCACCACGTCGGGATGCTGCGTGCTGCCGCATGAGATACTCATCGGCAAGCCGTCGGGCGTGAAGAAGCGGAAACCGTAGCCGGCGCCTGCGCCCGCCGGGAGCTCCATCGTATCGCCGACCTTGACGCCGTAGCCTTTCGCCTTGGCCTGCAAAGTGTCGACGCCTGCGCGGTCATTCGCGGAAAAGTGGACCCCCAGCAGCGAAGGCTTCGGCCGCTCCCGGATGGTCAATATATGGTGCTCGCTGCCGGTCGCACGGAAGTGGATGCAATCGCCCTCGGAGGCGACCTCTTCGAGCGCCCAGACCTTGGTGTAGAAATCCGCCGATTGCTGGATATCGCGAACGCCGAGCTCGATGCTACGGACGCCGGTGACCCTGGCATGTGTCATGGTGCTTACCTCTTATCGCGTTGACGCGAATGTCGCACAATCCGGCCGAAAGGGCCAGCGTCCGGTCGTTTGCGGGTGCCGAGGTTACGGCCCTCATGCTGAGGAGCGGGCGAAGCCCGCGTCTCGAAGCATGGCCGCAAGGACGGCGCCCGCCGCCATCCTTCGAGACGCGTCGCTGCGCGACGCTCCTCAGGACGAGGGAACCCGCTGAACGATTCACAGCCGCGCGAGCTTCGGCATCACCTCGGTCGAGAACAGCGCGAGCGAACGCAGCGCCTCGGGCAGCGACATCGCGCCGAGGAAGAGATAGGTGAGCAGGTAGTTGATCCCGAGCTCCTTCACTTGACGTTCCAGTTCCTCGTACACGCGCTGCGGCGTCCCGTAGATCACCGTGCCGTCCGCCACGCCGTCCTCGAACGTGGCGCCGCGCGGCACGTTGAGCCGCGAGGTGAGCCCGGTAACGCCGTGCTGGGCGCGCAGCCAATTGAGCTGCGCAAGGTGCAACTCCATCGCCGGCTTGCCGAAGCGCTTGGCCTCCTCGTCGGTGTCCGCCACGAAGATATGGCGTTGGACGCCGATCACGGTGCCGCCCGGAAACTCGGCCTTCGGCTGCGCCGGGCCGCCGCGCTTCGCCAGCGCTTCGCGGAAGGCATCGATATTGGTCTTGGCGAATGGCGTCGGGCCGAGGCTCACGAAGTGCATGCCGTGCTCGCCCGCCCAGGTCGAGCCGATGGTGTTGGACGAGCCGTACCAGAACGCCGGATGCGGTTTTTGCAGCGGCCGCAGCGCGATCGGCACGTCCTCATATTTGTAGTGCGGCCCCTCATAGCTGAGTTTGTCGGTGACGAGTCCGGCGCTCAGGCACTTGAATGCGTCGATGAAAATTTCGCGCGAATCTTCGTGCTCGACCTTGTGGAACTTGAGTTCGAACGGCGACACGCCGCGGCCGACGCCGATCTCGAGCCGGCCGTGGCTCAGGTGATCGAGCATCGAGATTTCCTCGATCAGCCGCAGCGGAGAATAGAGCGGCAGGAGATAGACCAGCGGCCCAAGCCGCATGCGCTTGGTCGCACGCGCGACTGCGCCGAGATAGACGCCCGGCACCGGCACCATGTTGAGTGGCGTGGCATGATGCTCGGCCACGTGCAGGCAATAGATACCGGCTTCGTCGGCCGCCCTGGCGAAGGTGAGACGCTCATCGAACAAAGTGGCCAGCGGCCGGTCCGCGGCCTCGACGTGATCGAACAGTCCGACTTTCATGTTCCCCCTCCCCCGCTTCGTTATTCTACTTTGCCAATCTTTTTGACCGCCGCAACGAGCCTTGCGCTGTCGGCCTCGACGAACCTGGCGAACTCCGGTGCGTCGAGATAGGCGGCCGGACTGCCGGCCTTCTCGAACATCGAAACCACCTGCGGGTTCGCCATCGCTTCGCGCATCGCTGCGCGCACGCGCACGATGATCGGCTCCGGCACGTTCTTCGGCGCAAACAGTCCCGCCCAGACGTTGAACTCCACGTCGGGATAGCCGAGCTCGCGGAACGTCGGGACGGTCGGCAATTCGGGCGTGCGCGTGGCGCCCCAACTGGCAAGGATACGGACAGTGCCAGCTTCCACGTGCGTCGCCAGCGGACCGCGCCCCAGGGCAGTTGCTGCCACTTGATTGGACACCAGGCCGATCAATGCCGGGCCGCCGCCGCGGTAGGGCACGTTGAGAAGCTTGATGCCCGCCGCATGCGCGAACATCTCCATCGCGACGTGGGTCCCGCCGTAGTTGCCCGACGAGCCGTAGGCGATCTCGCCCGGGCGCTTCTTTGCATCGTCAACAAATTCGCCGAGCGTCCGCCACGGCGACGTCGACAGCACGGCAAGCACGTTCGGATCGTTCAGCACCCGCGCGACAGGGACGAATTGGTCCACCTCGTAGAGCGGCTTGCGGTCGTAGAGCCGGTCCGCTTCCGGCAGAACGACGAACGAGGAGATCGTCATCAGCAGGGTGTAGCCATCCGGCTCCGCTTTCGCGACCGAGGCATTGCCGAGCGATCCGCCGGCACCCGTCCGATTTTCCACGATGACGGGCCGCCCAAGGATTTTCTCGAGCGCCGCGGCGACCGGCCGAGCCGCGAGATCGGCTTGGCCGCCAGGCGCAAGCGGCACGACCATCGTGACGGTTCGGTTGGGCCAGGACGCCTGCGCAACCAGCGGTGAGGGAAAGGTCAGTGTCGAGACGATCGGTAATCCGATCGCACCGGTCAGGAACTTGCGACGGTCCATTGATCGATCCTTGCGAAGCGCACGAGCTTCGTGTGTCCGTTTGTGTTCCCGGCCGCCGCAGATCACATTCGCATCGATCTGCGGCTGAAATCTTAGTGGGTTCCGGCGCAAATGCACCAGGAATTGCGTCACTCGCAATCAATTCGGACCAACATCCACGACTAACGGGATGCGACTGTTAGAATCGGACCACTAGCCGACTGGGTTCGCCGCGATCAACAGCGCGATTTCATTTTTCGTCAAGTCTTCCGATTTTTTTGACGACGGGGATCAGCCGTTTGGCGTCCGCCTCGACGAAGGCCGAGAACTCAGGCTGATCCATATATGCCGCGGGGCTGCCGGCCTTCTCGAAGATCGCGGCGACTTGCGGGTTCGTCATGACCTCGCGCATGGCTTCGCGCAACCGGGTCACCACCGGCGCGGGCGTGCCCTTGGGAGCGAACAACCCGGCCCAGATGTAATACTCGACCCCGGCATAGCCGAGCTCGATCATGGTCGGAATGCCGGCAAGTTCCGGCGTCGGCTTGCCGCCCCAATGCGCCAGCAGCCGCACGCTGCCGTCGCGCGCGTGCGGGTTGATCACGCCCGGCGCCTGCGCGGTGATGTCGACTTGCGCGCCGATGAACGCCGTCAGCGCCGGTCCGCCGCCACGATAGGGCACGTGCAGGAGCTTGATGCCGGCGGCCTGCTGGAACATCTCGAACGGCACATGCGAGGCGCCGTAGTTTCCGGACGAACTGTACGAAATCTGACCTGGGCGTTTCTTGGCGTCGGCGACGAGATCGGCAACTGATTTGTAGGGCGAATCCTTGCGCACGCCGAGCACCCCGGGATCGGCAAGGACGCGGGCGATCGGCAGGAGTTGGTCCAGTTCGTATGACGGCTTGCGATCGTAGAGACGCTCGGCTTCCGGCAGGAAGATCATCGAGGACAGCGCCATCAGCAGCGTGTGGCCATCGGGCTCAGCACGTGCAGCCGCGGCGTTGCCGAGCATGCCGCCCGCGCCCGCGCGGTTGTCGACCACGACCGACTTGCCGAGAATTTTCTCCAGCGCCGCCGCCACCGGGCGCGCCGCCAGATCGGCCTGCCCGCCGGGCGGGAATGCCACGATCATGGTGATGTTGCGGGTGGGCCAAGTCGGTGTCGGTCTGTGTCTGCGCCAGCGCAACCGTCGCGGCGAGCGCCGCGAGCGGCACGACCGCGATCCCGGCCAGCCATCTGCAAAGCCTCATGCACACTCCTCCCTGAACGGCGGCGGACTTGGTCCGCTCTCATTATTCGGTAACGATCAATTCGGTAGCGATCAGCCTATTCCGCGGCGACTCGCGCGTCTGCTTGGTTCGCCTCCGCGACCGGATTGCGCAAGACGCCGATCTTTTCGATCTCGCATTCGACGACGTCGCCCGGCAGACAGTAACGCGTCGCCGGCACCAGGCCCGGCTGCGTCACGCCTTTGCCGCCAAGCTCCTTGTCGGCCGACCACGCGGTGCCGGCAGGCGTGCCGGTGATGATCACCATGCCGGGCTTGAGCGTGAAGTTGCGCGAGAAGAAATGGATCAGTTGTGCGCAGGTCCAGATCATGTTCGACGTGCTGCTCGACTGGCGAAGCTCGCCGTTGACGCGCGATTGCAGCTTGAGCGCCTGCGGATCGCCGATCTCGTCGACGGTGACGATGCAGGGGCCGATGGGCGCGCTCGAATCGAACGCCTTGCCGCTGCCCAGTTCGTACCAGGTCATGCCTTCCGGCGTTCGCCGCACCTGACGGTCGCGCGCGGTCACATCGTTGACGATGGTGTAGCCGAAGACGTGATCGAGCGCGCGCTCGACCGGGATATGCCGCCCGCGCTTGCCGATCACGATCGCCAGTTCGGCCTCGCAATCGAGCTTCTTCGACATCAGCGCATCGAACACGATCGGCTCGTCGGGCCCGACCACACAATCGGCGGTCTTGACGAAGAACTCCGGCTCCTTGCCGCTGATCGGCGTATTCGCCTTCTCGGCGTTGTGGTCCTTGTAGTTGCTGCCGCTGCACAGGATTGTCGAGGGTCGCAGCGGCGCAGCGAGCGTAACGCTCGATCGGGCGATCATCGCTGCCTTGGGCGGATTGGCCAGCATGGCCTTTGCGGCCTCATATCCATCGCGGCCCGATTGGATGAAGGCAAGCGCGCTTGCGAACATCGCGCTGTCGTCGGTCGCAGCAAGCGCGTCGATGACGCTCTCGCCCTGCAAGAAGCCCAGTCGCTCCTCGCCGGAACGCAGGTAGGTGACGATCTTCATGGTCAGTGAATCTCCGGTTCGCGGGTGGGCGCGGTGCCCTCGAGAAAATCGAAATCGCAGCCTTCGTCGGCCTGGCCGATATGCTGCGAGAACATCGCACCGTAGCCGCGGGTATAGCGCGGCGGCGGCGTCTGCCAGGCGGCGCGGCGGCGGTTGAGCTCTTCCTCGGAGACCGCGAGATGGATGCGGCGCGCATCGACATCGACCTCGATCTCGTCACCGGTCTGCACGAAGGCGAGCGGCCCGCCGACATAGCTCTCCGGCGACACATGCAGGATGCAGGCGCCGTAGCTCGTCCCGCTCATGCGGCCGTCCGAGATGCGCACCATGTCGCGCACGCCGGCCTGCACGAGCTTCTTCGGGATCGGCAGCATGCCCCATTCGGGCATGCCGGGGCCGCCCTTCGGACCGGCGTTCTTGAGCACCAGCACGTGGTCGGGCGTGACATCGAGGTCGTCGCGCTCGACCTCGCGCGCCATGTGGTTGTAGTCCTCGAAGGCGATCGCCTTGCCGCGGTGCTTGAGGAAGCGCTTGTCGGCGGCGGCGGGCTTCATCACGCAGCCACGCGGCGCGAGATTGCCCTTGAGCACGGCGGTCGCGCCTTCCGCATAGATCGGATCGGCGAGCGAGTGGATGACATCCGGGATGTAGACCTCGGCGCCGGCGATGTTCTCGCCAATGCTCTCGCCCGTCACCGTCAGGCAGGAGAGATCGAGCCGGTCCTTCAGCGCCAGCATCAGCGCGCGCAGGCCGCCGGCATAGAAGAAATCCTCCATCAGGTATTTGCCCGACGGGCGGATATTCGCCAAGCACCGGAATCTCGCGCGACAGCTCGTCGAAACGCTGCATGTCGAGCTTGATGCCGGCGCGGCGCGCCATCGCCACCACATGGATGATGGCGTTGGTCGAGCCGCCGAGCGACATGTGCACCTTGATCGCGTTGTCGAACGCGGCCGGCGTCAGGATGCGGTCGAGCGTGAGGTCCTCCCACACCATGTCGACGATGCGCCGGCCGGCGGCGCCGCACATGCGCGGATGATTGGAATCGGCCGCCGGGATCGACGATGCGCCCGGCAGCGTCAGGCCGAGCGCCTCCGAGATCGCCATCATGGTCGCGGCCGTCCCCATCACCATGCATGTGCCGAACGAGCGCGCGATGCCGCCCTCCATCTCCTCCCATTGCGCGTCGGTGATGTTGCCGGCGCGCTTTTCCATCCAGTACTTCCAGACGTCGGAGCCCGAGCCGAGATATTGCCCGTGCCAGTTGCCGCGCAGCATCGGGCCGGCGGGCACGTAGATCGCCGGGATGCCCATGCTGATCGCGCCCATGATCAGGCCGGGCGTGGTCTTGTCGCAGCCGCCGAGCAGCACCGCGCCGTCGATCGGATGGCAGCGCAGCAGTTCCTCGGCCTCCATCGCGAGGAAATTGCGATAGAGCATGGTCGAGGGCTTCACGAACGGCTCGGCGAGCGACATCGCCGGCAGTTCGATCGGGAAGCCGCCCGCCTGCAAGATCGCCGCGCTTCACGTTCTCGGCGCGTGCGCGCAGATGCGCGTGGCAGGCGTTGATGTCGCTCCAGGTATTGACGATGCCGATGACCGGCTTGCCGTCCCAGTCGTCGCCGTCGTAGCCGAACTGCTTGAGACGCGAACGATGGCCGAACGAGCGCATGTCGTTGACGCCGAGCCAGCGATGGCTGCGCAGGTCCTCGGCTTTCTTCCTTCTGGTGATGACCACTCACGTCCTCCCGATTATCTTTTTGACGCTTCGCCGCCGGTCGCTTGGCTGGCGACGCATCTCCCTTAGCGCTTCCGGTCTGCCCTCCAGCGCTTGAACTCCTCGCGCGTCTCGGGCGTCGGCGGATAGAGCCCGAAAATCATCCGGCCGCCCTCGACCTGCTCCTGCACGAAGTCCTCGAACGCGGTCTGGTCGTACGCCTCCTGCGCGACATCATCCGCGATGTTCTGCGGGATGACCACCACGCCCTCGCCGTCGCCGACCACGATGTCGCCGGGATAGACCGGCACCTCGCCGCAGCCGATCGGCACGTTGAGATCGACGGCGTGATGCTTGAGCAGGTTGGTCGGCGCCGCGGGCTGGGCGTGATAGGTGGGAAACGGCAGCTTGGCGATCTCGGGCGTATCGCGAAAGCCGCCGTCGGTCACGACGCCGGCGGCACCGCGCTTCCATAGCCGCGTCACCAGGATGCCGCCCGCCGAGGCCGCCGACGGATTGCGCCGGCTGTCGATCACGAAGACATGGCCGGGCGGACACTCCTCCACGCCCTTGCGCTGCGGGTGGCTGCGATCCTCGAACACGCCGAGATGATCGAGGTCTTCGCGCGCCGGGATGTAGCGCATCGTATAGGCGGGTCCGACCATGCGCGGCGCCGCCGGATTGAGCGGATGAATTCCGCCAATGAAGACGTTGCGCAGGCCGCGCTTGAACAGGACGGTCGTGAGCGTTGCAGTCGAGACCGCGGCCAGCTTGGCTTTTGTGTCCTCGCGCATGTTGCCCAGCCAATCCTCCGGCAGTCCCTGAACACTTGTGATTTTTGCGCCATTGTTGTCAATCTCCGTCAAACACATCGCCGTGGCGCGAGTGGCGCGATCCCCACGCCCCGGCAGTCCGGGAGAAAACATTGATGCGCAAGGCAACCGCGGCTGCGGCGTTATTGACCCTCGGCATCGTTGGTATCGCACACGGGCAAGCAAACTGGCCGGAAAAGCAGGTGACCGTCGTCGTCCCGTTTACCGCCGGCGGGACCACCGACATGTTCGGCCGCATCTTCGCGCAGGGCATGCAGGCGAAGACCGGGACGCCGTTCGTCGTCGACAATCGCGGCGGCGCCGGCGGCAACATCGGGGCGGCCGCCGTGGCGCGGGCGCCGAAGGACGGCTACACGCTGCTGATCGGCACCGTCAGCACCCACGCGATCAATCCCTTCATCTACAAGAATCTCACCTTCGACGCGGCGAAAGACTTCCAGCCGGTATCGTTGATCGCGCGTTTGCCCAACATCCTCGTGGTCAATCCGAAGCTGCCGGTGAAGTCGGTTGCGGAACTGGTCGAGCATCTGAAGAAGAACGCCGGCAAGCTGAGCTACGGCTCCTCGGGCGCCGGCACCTCGACGCACCTTGCCGCGGAGTTGTTCCAGATGAAGACCGGCACCACGATGACGCACGTGCCCTATCGCAGCTCGGGCGACGTGATGAACAGCCTGGTCGGCGGCCACATCGATCTTGCCTTCGACAACATCACGCTGGCCTGGCCGCAGGTGAAGAGCGGAGCAATCCGCGCGCTCGGCGTGACGAGCCGCGAGCGCAGCGCGACCGCACCGGACGTTCCGACCATCGCCGACACGCTCGCAGGCTTCGAGGCGACCTCCTGGCACGGCGTGTTCGCGCCAGCCGGCACGCCGAAGCCGATCGTCGACCGGCTGTCCGCCGAGGTGAAGCGGATATTCGAGGCGCCCGAGATTCAAAAAACGCTGACCGAGGTCGGCGCGGTCGCTTCGCCGATGACGCCCGAGCAATTCGCCGCGTTCATCGCCGGCGAGCGCGACAAGTGGCAGGAGGTCGTCAAGGCTGCGAACGTGCAGGTACAGTGACAGCTTCAGCTCACTCATTCCCGCGCCAGCCTGCGCGGGAATGAGTCGAACGCGGCAATTTGCGGTCAATCCACGCTTGCGCCCGAGAACTCGACCACCTTTTTCCACTTCTCGGTTTCGGCTGCGATGATCTTGCCGAAATCCTCCGGCGTGCCCGCCATGGGCGAGCCACCGAGTTCGTCCAGCTTGGCCTTCATCTTTGGATCGGCCAGGGCCGCGTTGATCGTCCGGTTGAGGATCGCAATCACCTCGGGCGGCGTACCTTTGGGCGCGCCCATGCCGAACCAGGCGCTCGCCTCATAACCCTTCACGGTGTCGGTCAGAACTGGAACGTCCGGCAGCGCGCTTGAACGTACTTCAGTCGTCACCGCAAGCGCGCGCAGCTTTCCCGCCTTGATGTGGGCGATCGAGGACGGCAGGTTATCGAACAGCACCTGCACCTGACCGCTAAGCATATCTATGAGCGCCGGGTTGGAGCCGCGGTAAGGCACGTGCGTCATCTTCACGCCGGTCATCGCCATGAACAGTTCGCCCGACAAATGGACCGACGTGCCATTGCCGGACGACGCCATGTTCACCTTGCCCGGGTTGGCCTTCGCATAGGCGATGAATTCGGCCACCGTCTTCGCGGGAACATCAGGATTGACTTCCATCACGTTCGGCACGCGATAGATGCCGCCGACCGGAGCGATGTCGCGAATGAAGTTGAACGGCAGCTTCTTGTAGAGCGTGGCATTGATGCCGTTCGCCGGATTGACCAGCAGCACCGTGTAACCGTCGGCCGGCGCATTGACCACCGCCTCGACCGCGAGATTGTTGCCGGCGCCCGGCTTGTTCTCGATCACGAATTGCTGGCCGAGCTTTTCGGAGAGGTAGGAGCCGATCAGACGGGCAAGAATATCGGTGGTGCCGCCCGGCGGATAACCGACCACCCAGCGCACCGGCTTGTTCGGATAGTCGGCCGCCTGCGCCGCACCGGTCCCGGCCAGCACAAGTCCCACCAGGGCGCCGGCGGTCAAACGCAAAAAGTTCGCGCAGAAATTCATGAGGTCCCTCTCCTGACACGCCCGGCTTTGACACAAAGATGCCGCCAAGCGATTTTGATGATTGTCTTTGTTGCCAAGGGTATGCGGCCTCGACGGCGCCGTACAAGGGTATTTCGCCGCAGACGAGCGCGCTGCGCGCCCGAATCTTGGCGTTTGCGCTCGATTTTCGTGGATCGCGGCATCGGCGAGCAGCTTCCCGATTCCATTTTGCTGTGACCGCTCCGCAACGGACTCTCCCTTGCGCGCGGGCTAACATGAACGCCGGTAACCGTCCGTGGTTGCGTAGTGGGGAGGCGTCAACATGAAGGCGTTATCGCTTGCCGGCATCGCCTTGATCGCCGTACTGGGCGACGCGGCGACGGCCGCGGATCTGCCGATCGCGCCGCCGCCGGTGACAACGGTCTATCGCACGCCGCAATACTGGACGGGCTGCTACGTCGGCGGCAACGTCGGCATGGGATGGAGCGGGGCGAGCATCACCGACACGACCAACCAGTTCGGATTCGGGATCGGCGGCGCCGATCTCGGGACGCAGCAGACCGCCGGCCTGATCGGCGGCGTGCAAGGCGGCTGCGACTACCAGGTCGGCAGCTTCGTGTTCGGTATCCAGGGCATGTTCGACGGCTCTACGATGAAGGGCAACACGATCTGGCAGGCGAATCCGAGCTTCCGCAACAACGGCAGCATCCCGTGGTTTGGGACCTTGACCGGGCGGGCCGGCATCACCTTCGTCCCTGCCGCCATGATCTACGCCAAGGTCGGCCTCGCGACGATGCATCACAATTATAGCTGGGACCAGTTCAACACCCAGCTCGCAACCGCAAGCTCCACGCCGATCGGCTGGACCGCCGGCATCGGGGTCGAGTGGATCTTCGCCGGAAGCTGGTCGATGTTCGCCGAATATGCCTATCTGGGATTCGGGCACCGGAACGTGACCTATAGCTTGACGGGGGCTCCGGCCGTCCTCGCGATCCCCGCGGGCGCGACCTCGTTCCCCTTCAGCGTTTCCGAAGACGTCAGCGTCTTCCTCGTCGGATTCAACTACCGCTTCGGCCCGCCGGCGTATTGATACGCGCCACCGCGGCCCCGGCACGGACGCGGAACTTCCGGCCGGACTCGTGCTTGCGATAGCTGGGGGGCGTCGTTATAAGACCGGCCATCAGTCGGAGTGTGGCTCAGCCTGGTAGAGCACCTCGTTCGGGACGAGGGGGTCGCAGGTTCAAATCCTGCCACTCCGACCATTTCCCCCATCGCGTTCGATTTTGGCGGCCGTTCGAAGTGGGCTGCTTATGTTCCGTACGCTCCATGCAGACGGGAACGGCCGGCCTGCCGAAGGTGCAATCGGAATCAAGAGGGCCCGACGACGCAAAGTCGACGGGCCCAGTCGTGCTAGTTCGCGCACGGTGCGCGTATGTTGCGCTGTAAGGAAACTGGCGCCCGGCTCGCGTGCCGCTTCCGGACCGGGCGCAGACGTCGGCGCTTACCAGCCGGCCTTCTTGTTCCCGTAGACGTAGCGAGGCCCAAAGTACAGAAGCGTCCCCGAGAACGAGTTTCGGTGTGCCAAGTACCAGGACCAGGACAAGGGGCGGTATCGGCGAGACCAGCCGACCGTCTCGACTTGGGCCTGTGCCTGACTCACTTGCGCGAGCTTGGCCACCGTCATTGCTGTCGCGGGAAGCGATCCGGTCAGCGCGAGTGCGCCGGATCCGATGACAGCCGCAACCATCAGACTGCTTTTCATAGTGCGTTTCCTCTCCAGAGGGGTTGCCGCATCGTGGCGAAGGTTAGACGAATTTGTGGCGCGGCGGGTGACGCAGTCATGACATGGTTAACCGATGCACAAGTTCGTTGCGTGACTTGGCAGGAGATCGCGAGGTCGCTTTAGCGTTGCTGAAAACTCACCGTTGCCTCTCCGGAGCGAAGCGAAGCCGCGAGCCCGGAGCTCCAGGTCAGAAGGTCAATTGCTACCGAATTGCCGGCTTGCATGACCGCCTCAGCTCAGGCAGCTCTTGATCGCAGCACACATAGAATCGTGCACCGCGACGCGAGTGCCCGTGGAATGAATCAGGATGGCCGCGGAGCCGCCGACCCGGACAATCGACGCAGTCAAGGACAGCGGCCAGGCCGTTGCACTCGCCGCGCGCGTGCTTGGCGCCGGCGGGCTCGTCGCGTTCCCGACTGAGACCGTCTACGGGCTGGGTGCCGACGCCAGCAACGGCCGCGCGGTCGCGAGGCTCTATGAGGCCAAGGGCCGTCCCGCCTTCAACCCGCTGATCGCGCATGTGGCCGACCTTACGGCCGCGCATGCGCTCGGGCGCTTCAACTCGGTGGCGGAGCGGCTCGCGGCTGCGTTCTGGCCCGGGCCGCTGACCTTGGTGCTCCCCAAGACCCCGGATTGCCCGGTGGCCGATCTCGCGACCGCCGGCCTCGACAGCGTCGCCATCCGCGTCCCGGATCATCCCCTCGCGCATGCGCTGCTGGCGGCGTTCGGCAAGCCAATCGTGGCGCCCTCGGCGAACCGCTCGGGCCACGTCTCGCCGACCACTGCCGCGCATGTGCTGGCCGATCTGCGCGGCCGCATCGAGCTCATCGTCGACGGCGGCCCGACCCGGATGGGGCTTGAATCGACCATCGTCGCCTGCCTCGACGGACCCGTGCTGCTGCGGCCGGGCGCACTGGCACGCACCGACATCGAACGCGTGATCGGCAGGCCGCTCGGCTCTCCGCCAGCCTCATCGGACGCCGCCCCGGTCGCGCCCGGCCAGCTCGCCTCGCACTACGCGCCGTGCGCGCGGCTGCGGCTCGAGGCGACCAGCATCGAGGACGGCGAAGGGCTGCTGGCTTTCGGCTCGGTGCTTCCCGCCAACGCCGAACATGCCGCGCGTGTGCTCAACCTGTCGCCGGGCGGCGATCTCATCGAGGCCGCCGCCAACCTGTTCTCGCATCTGCGCACGCTCGATGCGGCCGTCAGCCAAATCGCCGTGATGCCGGTGCCGCAGAGCGGCCTGGGCGAAGCGATCAACGACCGGCTTGCGCGCGCCGCCGCGCCGCGAGAGAGTTGGGACAAACAAGGCCGGACCCCATGAACGAAATCATCACCAAGCCGCCCGCCGCGCTCTCCTCCGCGCTGCTCGACCGCTTCATCGCGATCGTCGGCGCAAAGAACGCCATCACCGATCCGCAGGCGCAGGCGCCATACCTCCTCGAAATGCGAGATATGTATCCCGCGCACACGCCCGTGGTGCTGCGTGCGGGCTCGGTCGCCGAGGTGTCGGCGATCGTCAAGCTCGCCAACGAGACCGGGACGGCGATCGTGCCGCAGGGCGGCAACACCGGACTGGTCGGCGGTCAGACGCCACACCACGGCGAGGTCGTGCTGTCGCTTAACCGCCTCGACAAGATCCGCGAGGTCGATCCGACCTCGAACACCATCACCTGCGAGGCCGGCGTCACCTTGCAGCGCGCGCGCGAGGCCGCTGCCGCCGTCGACCGGCTCTACCCGCAACTCCTGCCGTCCGAAGGCACCTGCACCATCGGCGGCAATCTCTCGACCAACGCCGGCGGGACCGCGGCGCTCGCGCACGGCATCGCCCGCTCGCACGCGCTCGGCCTCGAAGTCGTGCTGGCCGACGGCCGCGTGCTCAACAACCTCAACAAGCTCAAGAAGGACAATACCGGCTACGACCTCAAGAACCTGTTCATCGGCGCCGAAGGCACGCTCGGCGTCATCACCGCAGCAGTGCTCCGCCTGGTGCCGCGCCCGCGCTCGGTCGAGACCGCGTTCGTCGGCGTGCCCTCGCCAGAAGCGGCGCTCGAACTCCTCGGCGTCGCGACCGAACGCACCGCAGGCGGCGTAACGAGCTTCGAGCTGATGCTGCGCATGGGCGTCGAGATGGTGATCGAGCACGCGGCGGGCTGCCGCAATCCGCTCAGCGCGCCGCATCCCTGGTACGTGCTGATCGAGCTGTCGTCGCAGGCGCGCTCGGGCTTGCGCGAAAACCTGGAGGGCATTCTGGCCGAAGGCCTCGAACGCGGCCTGATCGAAGACGCCACCATCGCCGACAGCCTCGACCAGGCCAAGATGTTCTGGCGCATCCGCGAGATGTTCGGCGAGGTGCAGCGCCACACCGGCGGCTCGATCAAGCACGACGTGTCGGTGCCGGTCGCCGCGGTGCCGGCCTTCATCAAGGAAGCGAGCGAGGCCGTGGTCAAGCTCATTCCCGGCGCGCGGCCGCTGCCGTTCGGCCATCTCGGCGACGGCAACATCCACTACAACGTCGCGCAGCCGCTCGGCGCCGACAAGGCCGAGTACCTCGAGCGCTGGCACGACGTGAACGACGTGGTGTTCGCGGTGGTGAAGAAATTCGGCGGCTCGATCTCGGCCGAGCACGGCATCGGCGTGATGAAGCGCGATCTCCTGCCGAGCGTGAAGGACCCGGTGGCCTACGACCTGATGCGCACGCTCAAGCGCACGCTCGACCCCAAGGGTATCCTAAATCCCGGCAAGGTGCTGTAGCGCCGGCCGTGCTATAGGCCGAGTTCGCTCAGAGACGGATGGTCGTCCGGCCGGCGGCCCAGCGGCCAGTGATATTTCCGCTCGCCCGCCGCGATCGGCAGATCGTTGATGCTGGCGATCCGCAGCCGCATCAGGCCTTGCTCGTCGAACTCCCAGTTTTCGTTGCCGTAGCTGCGATACCAGTGGCCGTTGTCATCGTGCCATTCGTAGGCGAAGCGCACCGCGATCCGGTTGTCGCGAAATGCCCAGACCTCCTTGATCAGGCGATAGTCCAGCTCCTTGTTCCATTTGCGCGTCAGGAAGGCTTCGATCGCATCGCGGCCTTGCAGGAACTCGGACCGATTGCGCCATCGGCTGTCGACCGTATAGGCGAGCGCGACCCGAGCGGGCTCGCGCGTGTTCCAGGCATCTTCGGCCATGCGGGCCTTCTGCGCGGCGGTCTCGGCGGTGAACGGCGGGAAGGGAGGACGACTCATGGGGTTGTCTCTTCGGCCGGGATGAGGGGTGCAATTGAGCTAATCGAACAGCGAGGGCTGGCGCTCGTCCTTCTTTTTGGCGCGCGCGGCCGGCTTGTCCGGCGGTGGCGCTTCGGCCGTCTGCGCCGGCGGCGGCTCGAGCACCTCGGGGCCGTCGTTGGCCACGCGGTTGACGGCGGTGGAAATCTCGCAGGCGTCCATCGCGTCCTCGGGCGCCGGCACGAACAACGCGGCGGCCGTGAGCGCATCGACATTGGCGCAATCGAGCCAGAAGTCGAAGGCGTCCGGCGGCACGATCACCGGCATGCGGTGATGGATCGGCGTCAAGGTGCGGTTGGCCGGCGTGGTCACGATGGTGGCGGTCTCGACCTCCTCGCCGTTCGGCCCCATCCAGCTTTCCCACAATCCCGCGAACGCGACCGGCTGGCGGTCCTTCGGCCGCACGACGAACGGCCGCTTCTCCCTGCCCTGCTCCATCCACTCGTAGAAGCCGTCGGCGGGAAACAGGCAGCGGCGGCGCTTCATGGCGTTGCGGAACGCCGGCTTGTCGTTGACGGATTCGCCGCGCGCATTGACCAGGAGCGAGAAGCCGCGCGGGTCCTTCACCCAGGCCGGGAGCAATCCCCAGCGCACCAGCGCGAACTGGCGCTTGCCGTCGACGAGCCGCACGATCGGCACCGGCTGCGTCGGCGCCACATTGTAGCGCGGCGGGAAGTTCGGATTTTCGTCATAGCGGAACAGCCGGCGGAACGCTTCCGGTGCCGAGGTGATCAGATAGCGTCCGCACATGACGGGGGCCCTGTTAGCGGCTAACCATAGCAGCAGCCGGTCATCCTGGAGCGCAGCTTTGGCGGAATCCCGATCATATCCCCAGCGTCCGTTTCTGGCGGTGAGCGCCGCCATCGTGCGCGGCGACACGCTGCTGGTGGTGCGGCGGGCGCGCGCAGCCGGCGCTCGGCGTCTATACCCTGCCGGGCGGTGTGGTGGAGGTCGGCGAGACGCTCGTCGAGGCGGTCGCCCGCGAGGTGCTGGAAGAGACGAGCCTCGTGATCGAGCCGGTCGCGCTCGCTGGCTTCCGCGAGACCGTGGTGCGCGACGCCGAGGACCGGGTCGAGCGCCATTTCGTCATCCTGTGCTTCGCCGCGCGCTGGACCGGCGGCGAGCCGGTGCTCAACGAGGAACTCAGCGAAGCCCGCTGGCTGCGGCCGGACGAACTCGCGGCCCTGCCGACCACGCCGGGCCTTGCCGAGATCGTGGCAGCGGCGTTCGAGCGCCTGCGGGCGGCGGGATAGGGCCGGGCCCCGGAGGCCGGACGGCGCCTTTTTTCTGTCCGTTTGAACCACGATAGTGCGTCCCGGTTGCGATCGGCCGCACCTCCATATATGTCCGCTCTGCCATGATGCGACGCCTGTTGATTGTCCCTTCGATCGCGCTCTCGCTCGCGGGCGCGCCGGCGTTCGCGCAGAACACGGCCGCGACCCAGTTCGAGGGCAGCCTGACGCGGCTCGCCGAGATCCTTGGCGCGCTGCACTACCTGCGCGGCATCTGCGGCGCGAACGAGGGCCCGAAGTGGCGCAACGAGATGCAGGCGCTGGTCGAGGCCGAGGCGCAGGGCGGCGAGCGCAAGGCGAAGCTGACCGCGGCGTTCAATCGCGGCTATCGCGGCTACCAGCAGAATTATCGCACCTGCACGCCGGCGGCCGACGTGGTGATCCGCCGTTACCTCGACGAAGGCTCGAAGATCGCCCGCGATATGACGGCGCGCTACGCCAATTGATCTCTCCGCTGCGTTTGGATCGCGCCGCTCACCCTGGATCGTAGCCACACACTCCGGTTATTCCCGCGCAAGCGGGAATCCAGCTCTTTCGAAATCGCTGAAGTGCTGGCTCCCCGCTTGCGCGGGGACGACAAGCGAGCCCGTCTCAGCGTCCGGCGTCGCGGGATCAGCGGTCCAGAGCGTCGAGCGAACGCTTCGCCACCAGCCCGACAAACCCCTGCTCGGCGAGTTCGCGCGTCGCGGCGGCGGCCTGCTCCTCGCTGCGCGGATATTCCACCACGAACACCGGCTTGCCCTCCGCCGTGAGCATTTTCAGCCGCTCCACGCTCTCGCGGATGCTGGTCGTGCTGTTGCGCACGCCCTCGGCGGTTTCGCCGAACAGCAGGTCCTCGCGCGCGAAGGCGTCGATCGCGGCGCGGAATTTCGGATTGGGGATGAGCAGGTCGCCGTTCTGCGAGACGACCAGGAAGTCGGGACGCTTCTCTTTCGCACGCTCGGCGATGCGGGCGACGAAGTCGACCATCTCCTCGTGATGGCCCATCTCCTCGTAGCCGTCGACCTTGTCCAGATAGACGCCATCGAAGCCGGCGGCGACGATCATATCGACGTATTCGAAAATGATCTTCTGCCAGCCCTCGTGCCAGAAGCGCACGCTGTAATTGTCACGCCAGCGCGGGTTCTGCTGCCCGAGCCAGGTCGTCGAGCGGCTGGGCCAGTACCAGCGATAGTTCTCGGCCTCTCCGATGCTGAGATAGGAGAGCAGCACGCGGCGCGAGCCGTCGGGCTTGCGGCGCATCAGTTCGACATCGAATTTGGTGAACGGGCCGTCCTCGCCGCTGGAATCGATCACCACCAGATCGCTCGACGAACTTGCGATCAGGGCCGGATTGATGCCCTGAAGCTGATAGAGCCAGCTCTTGATCTCGGGCAGCTTGCCCATGGGAGCGGAGAGCGGCGAGGCGGACGATGACGGAGGCGGCGTCACATCGGCGAACTTGACCGACGTGGCCGCGACAGGTTTGTCGGGCTGCGGTGCCGGCGCCGCCGCGCCGGTCGTCATCACGGCGTGCGAGACCAGAGCGGGGTCGAACGAGCCCACGTCGGCCTCCCAGCCGTGCGAGCGCTCCTCGCGCGGCGGAGTGCGATAGAGGATCAACTCGCCGGCGGCGGCGGTCTGGAAGTTCTGCACTCCCGGCAGCACGCGTTTGCTCGACCACAGATGAAAATGGCCCCAGAGCGCGATCGTGATGGTCGCGCCAACGACCGCACTGCCGGCAAGCTTGCACGCGAACAGGCAGGTCTCGGCGAAGGAGTCCGGGCGGCGGGATGGCGCAGAGTTCGCGGCACGCTGTTGCGGCCGGATGATGCCGAGATCCGACAACGCCGTATCCAGGCGTTCCGTCGTTGTGGCTCGATCCTGTCGTGCGACCATGGAATCGCTCCGCGCCCACCGGCTTCGATTTTGGCGGAGGAAGTCCCACTGACGCTGGCTGAACATGCGCCCCTTCCCCAAGGGTCCGCGGCCCTTCCCCAAGGACCGCAGCGGCGCGAGCCTGCACGTTCCAAATCCAGATGAGAGAGCGACCCCCGACCGACTGAAGAAACAGTTCCCCTAACCCAGGAACAGGCTGATTGATTAATGCGGAGGAATCTTGGCCCCGCGATGCCAAAATACGGCAGCGGGCCCGTTCAACTGTGGCAAATTCCGGCCGCGCGTTTAGGGCTGGGTGGAGACGATCACCATCGAATAAGCCTTGACCGGCACCCGGAACACGACGCGGTTTCCGCTCATGTTGAACGGCAGTCGCGTCGCCCCTTGCGGGATTCTCGCTGCCGGCCCGGGCACCGTCACCCGCACGTCCTTCACGGCGACGCCCGGCCGGAGCGCGAGGCTCACGCCGACCTCGCGCTGCTCGGGCGCCTGCTTGTTCCAGAGGCGCTCGGGATTAATGAGGTGCACGAGCGTCTCGTCGCCGAGCGTGCGAACCTCGATGTGAACATTGGCGTTGGCATCCGTTTCGAGGAAATGTTGCCGACGCGTGCCGAGCAGTGCCCCGATCGCCCCACTCGCGTCGGGCGAGGTGGACGTCAGATACGATTTCCCCAGCCATTGCGGCGAGTGCAACGCCGTCCCGCGAGGCGCGGGCGTTGCGGGCGCGTCCACCTGGCGCGGGCGTTCGCGGCCATCGAGCGAGCCCAGGATCGGCGCCGCGCGGGCGTTGCCGAATTCATCGAGCGTGCCGGGATCGGGTCCGGTCACGACCAGATGTCCGCCGCGCTCGACATAGCGGTCCAGCAGTTCCGCGGCTTGATCGGAAAGCGCCGCCAGGGCGGGCGCGATCACGGCGTCGTATCGCGACAACTCTTCCGCCCGCGGCCGCACCACGATGTCGAAGGGGACATGATTGTGCACCAGCCACTTGATGATGCCGCGGTACTCGGCGAGGTAGGTTTGCAGATAGAGGCTGTCGTTCGGCAGGTTCGACCACCAGAGCACGTCGTCCTTGCGGGGGACGGTGTAGAGACCGGTCCCCTTGGCCTTGTCGAGGTAATCGCGGCTCTCCGGTGAGAAGTAGACCGCGACCTTCGCGGCGGAGCGACTCTCGAAAAGCCTGCGCTCCTCCTGCTTGACCCACCCGTAAATCTGCCGCCGGTAGGCAACGCCGGCGGTCGTCGTCATCTTCGGGGTCTTGGTCTCGAAAGGATTGTTTCCGGCCGCCAGCGCCTCCGCCATCACCAGCAGGCTGTCGTCGGGCCGGTCGCCATAGACGAACATCCAGGACGGCTTGCGTCCGGACGCCGCCTTGGCGAATTTCGCCATGCCGATGAGGCTGATCCAGTCGTCCGGCTGCGCCTCGCGCATCGCCGTCTGGTCACTGACCGCATCGACCTCCCAAGCCTGGATGATGTTCGCGGCATCTTTGAGGATGCTGCCGTCGAGGCCGACCAACGTCGCAAGTCCGTAATCGAGCGAGACCGTCTCCACGATGATGCTGACATCGTTCGACACCGACCTCGCCGCATCGCGCACGCGCAGCAGGAAGCTCGAAATTTCCTGGTAGCGCCACGCAATCCACCGGCGCCACGTCGGATCGTCCCAGTCGACGCGACGCGGAACCTGCAGGCCGGTGTCGGCCTGAAACTTCGCCGCCGCGCCCGGCCCGGCATCCGGCCAGGCCGCGCCCAGTTCGCTGAACAGCGGCACATCGAGCCAGATGCCGTCGACCCCGGTCGCCGCGATCTGCTTGATGCGGTCGGTAAACACATCGGCATAAGGCGAATGGATCGACATCCACGCGCTCTCGGTCCCCGGATCGACCCAGTGCACTGAGCCGAGCGTGCCGGGAGCGCGGCCGACAAAGACGTTGGGCGTGCCGTCGATGCCATGCTGCAGCCAGTCAGGGTGCAATCCGGACATGGTTTTCTGAGACGACCCGGTCTTCTCGCTGAGGATTTCGAGCGTGGCGACGTACCAGACGACCTTCAGCCCCAGGCGATGCGCCGCCTTGACGTATTGGCGCATGAGATTGATCTCGTCGGCAAAATCCTGCTCGTTCAGAAAGTGCGAGAAATTGGAATCGGCTTCCACCACCGAAACGTTTTGCTGCACGAGCGCTGCGAGGTTGCGTTCGATCGCGCTGGCGTTCATGTCGGTGGACAGTTTGGCGCCGGCGACGCGCGCCTGCCGCAGCCAAGCGGCCGTGAGCGCAGGCTCGTCCTGTGCCGCCGACCGGGCGATGCCCGACAGCAGCAGCATCGCGGCCACGAGCGTGACGGCACCGGCGCGCAGGCCCTGTCGCCAATGTCGCTCGTCCCTCTGAGAACGGCGCCAACGCCCCACGAACGTCAGATGCAAGTCAGAAAACCTCACCGCCCCGCCCAACTCCAAAGCCACCTGCCGACAAACCCAATTGCGGCTGCAATCAAGGCATCCTTGCGTCGGCGCCCCATCCTTGCCCTGATTCTCCGCCGCGGACCAGCAATCCCCAAGTCCAAACAAAGGCTTGCCAACCCCTCGCATGTTAACCTTTCTGCAACATGTGGCTCGCCCGCCGCATTTCACATGATAGGTTGCCGCGCGTTTGGGAAGGCCGACCCTGGGGACTTGGCGACGCAAATCGGCACGGACACAATCATGCAGGCAATCCACGCTCCGGAGGCCGCTCCGGAACATGAACAGAAGAAAGTTGCGCTCGGCTATCTGCACGAAGCATGGATCGAGGCACGCATCGAGGGGATCGACGGCGACTGCCTGGCACAGGCCTGTCTATTCGCGGCCTTCGCCGAATTCGTGACGACCTATGGCGAGGAAGCCGCCGCGAAGTTCGCGGAAGGTCTGGCCGCACGCATCCGCAAGGGCGAATTCTCCCTCACCATGACCCGGCAATAATCCCGCGGCGTGCCCGCCAACTACCTGAACGAATGCTGCGCATAGTGGACGAATCGTCCACGACCAGAACGCGGCCCGGCATGCGTGCGCGGACGCAACTCTTGACGATGAGTGCGAATACCACGGCGCGTCCATTGGAGACGGAACTTTCTGCCGCTGCGGCGACACGCCGCGATGGTGGAGCCCTGCCGCGTTGATCTTCGCTAGCGCGCCGGAAGCGCTTCGAGAAATTGCACAGCTTCGCCATGTGCAGACGCCGTCAATTCGCCGTCCCACATGACACGGTGACCGCGAACAAATGTGCCCACCGGCCAGCCGGTCACGTCTATTCCGTCATAAGGAGTCCAGCCCGCGCGCGACCCGATCCAAGCATTGGTAATGGTGGCACGCCGCTTCAGGTCGACCACCGTCAAATCGGCATCGTAACCCGCCGCGATGCGGCCCTTGCGGGCGATGCCGAACAAACGCGCCGGCCCCGCGCTGGTGAGATCGACGAACCGCGCAAGCGAAAGGCGGCCGGCATTGACGTGATCGAGCATGACCGGAACGAGCGTCTGCACGCCGGTCATGCCGGACGGCGTCTGCGGATAGGTCTTGGCCTTCTCCTCCAACGTATGTGGCGCATGGTCGGAGCCGAGCACGTCCACCACGCCTTGCTGAAGCCCGCGCCAGATGCCCGCCCGATGCACACCATCGCGCACCGGCGGATTCATCTGCGCGCGCGTACCGAGCCGCTCGTAGCAGCCCGGTGCTTCCAGCGTCAGATGATGCGGCGTGGCCTCGACCGAGGCGACATCCTTATGGTCCTTGAGGAATTCCATCTCCTGCGCGGTCGAGATGTGAAGCACGTGCACGCGCTTTCCTGTCTCGCGCGCCAGCCGGACCAGGCGCTGCGTACATCGCAGCGCCGCGGTCTCGTCGCGCCAGACCGGGTGCGAGCGCGGATCGCCGTCGACGCGCAGGCCCTTGCGCTCGTTGAGCCGGTATTCGTCCTCGGAATGGAACGATGCCCGCCGCCGGATCGCCCTGAGGATGTTGCGCACGCCCTCGTCGTCCTCGACCAGCAATGAGCCGGTCGAGGATCCCATGAACACCTTCACGCCGGCGCAGCCGGGCAGCAATTCAAGCTCCGGCAGGTCTTTGGTGTTCTCGCGCGTGCCCCCCATGAAGAAGGCGAAGTCGCAGTGCATGCGATGATGCGCGCGGCGGACCTTGTCGGCGAGCGCTTCGGCGCTGGTGGTGGTCGGATTGGTATTGGGCATTTCGAACACCGCCGTGACGCCCCCCAGGACGGCGCCGCGCGAGCCGGTTTCCAGGTCCTCCTTGTGGGTCGCACCGGGCTCCCGAAAATGCACCTGCGTGTCGATCACGCCCGGGAGCACATGCAGGCCCCGGCAGTCCACCGTCTCGCCCGCCGATGCCTGCGACAGGTCGCCGATCGCCGCGATTTGCCCGCCCGTGACGGCAAGGTCGCGGGCGCCCTCCCCGTCATGATTGACGACGATGCCGCCCTTGAGGATCAGGTCGTAGGTTTTTGCCATTCCAAGATGCTGCTCTTGTGACCACCCATCCAGCGCCTTACGTTTGCCGGCGACATCTGGCAAGTACCCATGATCAAGTACCCATGATGAAGGCAGCACTCCTCCCGGACCGTGGCGTCGTCAAGGTCGCCGGCGACGACGCGGCCAAGCTCCTCAATGGGATCGTGACGGTGGACGCCGCGACGGTGGCACCCGGCCGTGCGCGCTACGCGGCGCTGCTGACGCCGCAGGGCAAGATCGTTACCGATTTTTTCATCGCCGGGGCGGCGCCGCAGGACGGCGGTGGCCTCTTCCTCGACTGTCCGCGGGCACTCGCGTCCACGCTGGTACAACGGCTCAATCTCTACAAGCTGCGCGCAAAGGTCATGGTCGAAGATCTGTCGGAAGCACTGGGCGTGCTGGCGATCTGGGGCGGCAGCGCGGAGACTGAATTTGGCTTGTGCTATGGCGACCCGCGCCTGCCGGAATTGGGCGCACGTTGCATGTTGCCGCCGCATCTTGCCGAACGAGCCGCGGCCGATCTCGGCGCCGAGTTCGTTGAGGTCGCGGACTACGAAGCCCACCGCATCGCGCTCGGTGTGCCGCAGGGCGGGCTCGATTTCATCTACGGCGACGCCTTTCCGCAGGAAGCCGACATGGACCAGCTTGCCGGTGTCGATTTCGACAAGGGCTGCTTCGTCGGCCAGGAGGTGGTTTCGCGCATGAAGCATCGCGGCCTGGCGCGCTCGCGGGTCGTGCCGATCGCCTACGACGGCTTCGCACCCGACGCCGGCACGCCGGTCACCGCCGGCGAGAAGAGCGTCGGCACGCTCGGCTCCACCGCGCACGGCCACGGCCTCGCCATGCTGCGCCTCGACCGGGTCGCGGACGCACTCGCCGCCGGCGCACCGCTCGTCGCCGGCACCACCGCGTTGCGCCTCGTCAAGCCGTCCTGGGCAAGCTTCGATTTTCCGGGCGACGCGAGGGCCGCCGAATGAGCGCGCCACTGCTCCACGCCGACGGCCTCAAGCGATGTCCGTGGCCGAAGGACGATCCGGTCTACGTCGCCTATCACGACGAGGAATGGGGCGTGCCGGAATTCGACGACCGCGCGCTCTACGAGAAGCTCATCCTCGACGGCTTCCAGGCCGGCCTGTCGTGGATCACCATCCTGCGCAAGCGCGACAACTTCCGCCGCGCGTTCGACGGCTTCGATCCGCAGAAGATTGCGCGGTATCGCCCGGCGCGGGTCGAGAAGCTGATGCAGGACGCCGGCATCGTGCGCAACCGGCTGAAGATCGAGGGTACGGTGCTCTCGGCGCGCGCCTATCTCGACGCGATGGAGAAGGGCCCGGGCTTCTCGGCGCTGCTTTGGAATTTTCTCGACGGCAAACCCAAGGTGAACCAGTTCCGCAGCACCGCCCAGGTGCCGGCTGAAACGCCGCTCTCGCGTCAGATGTCCAAGGAGCTGGCGTCACGCGGCTTCAAGTTCGTCGGGCCGACCATCGTTTACGCCTTCATGCAGGCGGTCGGGATGGTCAACGACCACCTCGTCGACTGCCACCGTCACAAGACTTTGTCGGATCGCCCGCGCCGTTCCTCGTAACCTCCCAGGCGGATCGGAATTTCGCGCGTCCGAAGCATTTCGCCCCGAACACCCTGTTCCCGCGCGTTCCGCCGTTGTGGCACATTGACCGCGATGGCCCCCCGCAAGCCGACGCCTGCCTCCGCATCTCGTTCGCCGCGCGCCTGGCAGCGCATGCTGTCCGGCCGCCGCCTCGACCTGCTCGATCCCTCGGCGCTCGACATCGAGGTCGAGGACATCGCGCACGGGCTCGCCCGCGTTGCGCGCTGGAATGGCCAGACCGCTGGCGCACAGATATTTTCTGTGGCGCAGCATTCGCTGCTGGTGGAGTTCATCGCGCGCGGGCGGGTGCGGCTCGATCGCCGCCATCGCCTGGCCGTGCTGCTGCACGACGCGCCGGAATATGTCGTTGGCGACATGATCTCGCCGTTCAAGGCGGTCATCGGCGACAGCTACAAGTCGGTCGAGGCGCGCCTGCTCGCCGCGATCCACCTGCGATTCGGGCTACCGGCAGTGCTGGCGGCCGAACTCACCGCGCAGATCAAGGCGGCCGACCGCGGCGCCGCCTATCTCGAAGCGACGCGCCTCGCGGGATTTTCCGCCGCCGAGGCAAAGAAATTCTTCGGCCGGCCGCCGAAATTTTCCGCGGTGATCGAGCGCGACTACCTGACACCCTGGCCGGTCGAGATCGCCGAGCAGCGCTACCTCGAGCGCTTCGCCAAACTCGCGGGCGATTGAGCTTTCGCGCTGCCGCCTGCCGTCCTATATACGGCGCACATTCACCGCCGATTCCGGTTCCGATGATCCACGTCTGTTCGCTCGCACGCCTTTATGAGACCGTCGAAGGGACCGGCGCGCGCCACGTCGTCACCTTGCTCAAGCAAACGGACCGTGTGCAGTGGCCGGCGGGACTTGCGCCGCCGAACCACCTCATCCTCGGCATGGACGACATCGTCGAGCCGATGGACGGCTATATCCCCCCCGCCGACGAACACATCACGCGGCTCATCGACTTCGTACGCGGCTGGGACCGTGCCAATCCCATGGTGGTGCATTGCTTCGCCGGCATCAGCCGCTCGACCGCAGGCGCCTACGTCGCCGCCTGCGCGCTCAATCCCGGCCGTAGCGAACTGGTGATCGCGCAAGCGATCCGGGACGCCTCGCCGACCGCCACGCCCAACGCCCGCTTCGTGGCGCTCGCCGACCGCGCGCTCGGACGTGACGGCCGCATGAGCGAGGCGATCGACAGGATCGGCCGCGGCGTGATGGCCTACGAGGGCCACCCGTTCCGGCTCGATCTGGATTAGCGCTTACCGTATCGTGCCGTAGGGCGGCGTCCGGTGTGGAGATACGAGCATGCGGGGAACGTTGGAAAGAGCGATAAGTGCGGCTCGCGTGTCCCTTGCGGCGCTGGTCGCGTGCGCGCTGATCTCATGTTCGCCGGCGGGCAAGGTCGCGGAGGCGGACTACCCGGCCAGGATCGTCGGCGGCTGGCAGGGCACGGTCGGCGATACCAAGGAAGACATCACCTTCAACGGCGACGGCACGTTCACCGCCTACGTCCGGCCGACGGGCTTCATCAGCAACACGCTCGGCCAAGGCGTCACCGGCACCATCCGCGGAACCTGGACGATCAAGGGAAAGTCCGTCACGCTCAACGTCGACAGCACGGTGCGCGAGAGCGTCCGCAACCGCACGACCATCAGCACCATCGAATTGTTCAAGACCGATGAGATCGTCGTCAAGAGCGAGCAAGGAGAGAAAACGACGTTCGTGCGGATGTGATCGGACCGCGCTCCGTCTTGGATATTGCTGTCATTCCGGCCGAGCAGCAAGAGCCGGAATCCGATCCATAGGGTCGCATCTGCGGAGATGACCTGGATGCCCGCTTCCGCGGGCATGACGCCGAAATCATTACCCCAGTTCAAACGTGGTGACGCCGAAGACGCGGTCGAGCCGCAACGGACGCACGGCGCCGGTATACATGCGCGCGGTCTCGAACACCGGCGCAAGGCCCCTGCCCTGCGCGAGCGCGACCGCCGCATGGTTGGGCTCGGGCACGTCGAGAAAGATTTCGCCGCCGCCGGCGTCTGCGAGGAGTGCATCGAGCACTATCTCGGCGCCCGCGCGATCGTCCGCCACCAGCGGGCCGATTTTCCAGCCTTGCCGGGCCGGCCGGATTACGCCCCAGGCCGCGAGCCGGCCGTCGCGCAGAAGCGCCCGCCCGCGATGACCGGGCGCACCGATCCAGGCGCGCCAGAACGCCGGCCGCGGCGCCGGAAAGACCGTAGCGTCGTCGGCTTCAATCGCCGCCAGCGGCACATCGGCAAGCCGCACCACACCGACCGGCGCCGGTGCGGCTGCCGCGACCGTCCCGCCGAAGCGGATGTTGCGATGCGCGAGCGCAAAGCCGGACTTGCGGTAGTTGTCCTGCTGCGCGATCACGCCATCGAGGCCGATAACGCGGCGGCCGGCGTGGGCAATGGCTGCGCGCCAGATCGCAATCCCATAACCGCGCCCGCGCAGGTCGGGCCGCACGATGTAGAAGCCGAGGAAAGCGAAGTCGTCGCTGTAGTTGACGTTGGAGATGGTGGCAGCCGGCGTGCCGTCGAGTTCGCCGATGAGGAAGCCTTGCGGATCGACGGTGGCAAAGCACGGCGCATCGGCAAGGCCGGGATTCCAGCCCTCCGCCGCCGCCCAGTCGGCGGCGAGCGCGATCTCGGAGGGCGCCATCGATCGAATTCGCAGCTCCATGTTCGGCCCGTTCATGCGCCGGTCGCGCCGCCGATCATGGTGTGCTGCACGGCATCGTACAACCTGGTCCAGGCTTCCCGGTGCTCGGCTGTGAAGGCCGCACCGAACTGCTGCTCCATCCCGCCGATGAGCGCCTCTCCAAAGGCTGCGAAATGGGCGGGCTTCGCGCCGAAGCGCGCGTGATCGCGGCCGGTATGGCGAATGATCGATTGAAACAGGTCGTGGTTCTCGATCGCGCCGACGATCGCAGCGATCATGTCCATCAGCTTGAGATGCTGGCGCTCCATCTCCTGCGGAAAGAGCGGCCGCGCGTCGGGCGCCAGTTCGAAGAAGCGCCGGTAGAACAGTGTCGCGAGCTTGCCGCGCACCGGCCACATCGCATCGAACGAATGGCGGATCAGTTCGATCTGCCGGGGTGTTATCGCGGCGAATTCCGGCATGGCGGCGCCAGTGTCTTCGGATGCCAAGTCTAACTTGCCATCACAAATGACAGCGGATTGACGTGAAATCAATCGTCAATTCGCATTGCCGGGACCTTGCGGGCCGGAAACGCTCCGGGCCGCCTTCCGGCGCTATTTCTTGTGTCCGTGCGCGTGCGCGTCGGGCTTGGTCAGCAGGTGGCCGCAGCCGCACTTGGTCGCCCAGAACTCCCAGGCGCGCCAAGTCTCGGTCGAATACGGGCTGTAGCCGGCGTTGCGCGCATCGATCTCGCCCTGGCGCAGATACTTGATCTCGCCGCCGAGCTGCTTGGCCTTGAGCAGCGCGCGGGCGTTGCGCGGCAGGTAGACCGACATCCGCACCACCTCGATCAGCGAGCGGCCGGCGGAGGCAAAGCCGTGCCCGCGCATCAGCGCGACGCTGTTGGGGCCAAGGCATTTCGCCAGATCGCGGCCCTGCTCGATATTCGTGACCAGCAGGTTGGTGTCGCCGAACTTGTCGGCAATGTCCCAGACCGGAACGTTGGCGCCGATGAAGCTGCCGGAATGGATGACGGGCTTCAGCGGCGTCGCCTGCGCGATCCCGAACGGCAGCGTGTCCTCGGCATGCGCATGCACGACCGAGTGGATGTCGGGCCGCGCCTCGAAGATCGCCGCATGGATGAAGCGCTCGAGATAAAGCGCGCGGGTCTCGTCGCGCACCGGCTGGCCGTCGAGGCCGAGTTCGACGATGTCGCCCGGCTCGACCAGTTCCGGCGAAACCGAGCGCGAGAGGAAGAAGTGCTTCGGGTTGTCCGGATTGCGCACGCTGATATGGCCGTAGGCGTCGACCACGTCCTCCTTGGCGAGGATGCGATTGGCGATGACGAGGTCTTTGATCAGCGTGTCGAGATTGGCCATTATTTTTGTCCGGAGAGGTAGGATTGTGCGTTCGCTTGTCAGTCACGGCTCTCGCCTCGCGGTCAGGTCCCCGCGAAAGCGGGGATCTCGCAAGGACCCTTTTCGCGAGGAACGCTGGGTTCCCGCTTGCGCGGGAGAGGGTGACGAATCGTGACTAGATGCATTCGCATCGAATATCAGCCATAGGTCGGGACGAACAGGTCGTCGACCGGCACCGGCGCGGCGATCAGCGACTGGTCGGTGAGATAGGTCATGAAGGCCTCCAGCGTCGGCCGGTTGGGCTCGATGCCGTAAGGCCACGGATCGCCGTCGAAGATTTCATTGATCTCGTCGATGTCGCGCATCAGGAACGGCGTCATGTAACGCAGCGCCCGCAGATTGAACATCTTCTCCAGCGCGATCTTCTTCGACTTGACGAAGGCATCGTAGAGGCTCGTCGCGATGAACGGATGCTTCTCGTACACATCCTTGCGGATCGCGACCAGATGCATGATCGGGTAGATCTTCGTGCGCTGGTAGAACTCCTTTTCGATCTCGACGTAGTTCGGGAACAGCCGCACGATGTCCGGATTGGTGAGGATCGCCTCCGGCAGGCTGGTACCGAGCGTGGCGTCGACCACCCGTTCCTCCAGCAGATCGCTCATCGACTTGTTGGAGTGGTTCTGCTCGATCGGGAACGGCTTGAGCAGCGGCAGCACGCTCGGGCTGCCGTGAGCGCCGCCGGTATTCATCGCGCCCTGCACCCAGTGCACCTTGCGCAGGTCGACGCCGTATTCGTGCTGCAGGATGCCGTTGATGTAGATCGCCGCCGTCATGGTGAAGAGCGGCACGCCCACGCGCTTGCCTTCGAGGTCCTTCGGCTTCGTGATGCCGGCCTTCTTGTGGACGGCGATGAAGCCGTGGCGGAAGGCGCGCGAAGGAAATACCGGTATGGCGACGAACGGGCACTGCTTGTTGGCGAAGCGTTGCACGAATTCGGAGCTGGAATATTCCGCGACGTCGAACTCCTGGCCGGCCGACATGCGGTCGAAGATCGGCCGCGGCTGATCGATGGCGATGAAATTGAGGTCGATGCCGTCGGGCTGCACTTCGCCGGTGTAGAGCGGCTGCATGCGGTCGTAGAGACCCGATGCAAATGTAAGCTGCAACTTGGCCATGGATGGCGGGTCCCCCGGTTGGACTTTCCAGCTAGGATTAGCATGCGGGTTCGTCCCGCGGAAAGCCTCGCTCAGCGCGGGTCAGCGATGATGCCGTCGATCCAGGCGGCGAGCGTATCGAGCATCTCGGCCCGGACCTGCGCATCCTTGCGGCCGGTACGTGCCGGCACGTGGAAGGAATGGTCGGCGTCCGCGAAAAGCTTCAGCGTCGCGCGCGGACCGAGGGCAGCGCACAGCGGCTCGAGTTCGTCCAATGCCGCGAGCGCATCGCGGGTGCCCTGCAGGAACAACATCGGGATTTGTACGTCGAACAAATGCTGGCCGCGCTCGCGCGAGGGCTTGCCGGCGGGGTGCAGCGGAAAGCCGAGGAAGATAAGCCCGCGCACGCCGGGAAGTGGATCGAGCGCCTGTGCCTGCGAGGTCATGCGGCCGCCGAACGACTTGCCGCCGGCGAAGAGCGGCAGCTTCGGCAGAAGCCGCGCGGCCTCCGCGACGGCGGCGCGCACCGCGGCGTGGGCGACCTTGGGCGGGTCGGGGCGCTTGCCGCCCTGCTCCATATAGGGAAACTGGTAACGCAAGGTCGCGATACCGCGCTCGGCAAGCTCGGTCGCGACCGCCGCCATGAAAGGATGGTTCATGCCCGCACCGGCGCCGTGCGCCAGTACGTAGCAGGCGCGCGGACGCGATGGTGCGAGCAGCAGGCCGGAGACGCGCTTGGCGTCACCGACCGAAATGCTCACCGACCTCGAATCTGGCGACACGACGCACCGCTCGCGGAGTCCGTTGGCCCAGGCAGGCGTCGCTTATGCGGCAATCCGGGTCACCGACCGCCGCACAACAACGCCGGCGCTATTTGTCGTCGTCTGCGTCAATTGCCTGCCAGGTATTGCCTTTGCTCTGCTTGTCGACCTTCTTCTGAATCCCCTTGGCTTTCTGGCCGCAGCCCCCGCGATCACACTCGTCATCGTGCTTCTGGACGTTGGAGCGGATTTGTTTGGTTTTTTTCCGCGCGCAGTCCACCCACGCCTTGCTGTTAACGTCGAGTTCAGAACAGTCGATCACCTTTTGCGCATGAGCGTTGCTCGGAGCGGATATGGTGCCAGCGACTGCCAAGCAGGCGGCAAGCAACAATCCGACGACTGAGCCGATCTTGAGTGACATATCATTCTCCGGGGGGTGATGGATCGAGACGGTGCGCGAGGAGTTCTTTGGCAGTGCCTATGCTAAAGGGCACTCATACGTTCCGATAGCTGAATGGCACCTGAATGCTAGGGTGATGATTTCCAAGTTTGACCGTGTATAATTGGCGTAAAGATCAGCCGCGCATTCCCCACGTCATTCGGCGCAGCACGTCGTTGCGTTTGAAGAAATGATGGCGCAGCGCGCCGATGATGTGGATGACGACGAGCGCGGCGAGCACATAGGCGAGCACCATGTGCGATTCCTCGATCCACTGGCGCACCGGGCGCTCAACCTGGGTGACGATCGCCGGGAAGCTGATGCCGAACAGGTCCTTGGTCATCGGCGTACGGAAAGTGGTCGCTACCATCCAGCCGGTCACCGACACGACCAGCATGAGGAGGTAGAGCAAGAAGTGACCGGCATGCGCGGCCCAGCGTTCCCAGGGCTTGAGGTCGGCGGGCAATTCCGGCACCGGATTGACCCAGCGCCACAGGAGCCGCAGCACGATCAGCACCATCAGGTCGTAGCCTATTGCGGAGTGGCTGGCGTAATTGGCGAGCCGCTCGGGACGGGGAAGCATGTGCGTCATCCACCAGCCATGCCCGAGCAGCACCAGGATGCCGAGGGCGGCGATCCAATGAAATGCCTTGGCGGGCCATCCCCAGGTGGTCTTCGAGTTTGAAATCATCACGCGCTCCCATAAAATTTAGAACTATTCTAAACGAGTGTGGCCGCGGAGCAACCACCGGCGCGCGTTTTCAATGCAACAAATAATCACGGACACGACTTGCGAATTGATGAGAATCAAATGCTGCGACGACAACGCCCATTTCTTATCGCGATGTTTCTCATGGCCACCGCGGGCGCGGCTCACGCCGTCGATGAAATCCAGGTCTACAACGCGGAGATAGCCAAGGTTGGCCAGTGGACGGCGCAACTGCATCTGAACTACGCCTTCATCGGCCGGAAGGACCCGGATTTTCCCGGTGGTCTCGTTCCCAATCACGCGCTGAACGGCACGCCGGAATTTGCCTACGGCGTCACGGAGTGGTGGGAAATCGGGTTCTACGTCCCCTTCGCAATCGACCAGAACGGCACCCCCTATTCCAACGCCGGCAAGATTCGGACGCTCTTCGTCAGTCCCAACGCGGAGAAGCGGGAGGTCTTCTACGGCGTTAATTTCGAATTGAGCTATGTGATGCCGCAATTCTCCGAGTTCAAATGGAATATGGAGATCCGGCCGATCCTCGGTATGCGCAAGGGCGAGTACGAGTTCATCATCAATCCGATCGTCGATATCGGCTTTGGACAAGACAGCGAGGCGGTCCTCGCGCCGGCCGCCCGGTTCGCCCGCAAGTTCAGCGAGAACTTTTCGCTCGGCGTCGAGTACTACAGCGAACTCGGGCCGATGCAGAAATTTCTGCCGCTCAATGAACAGCAGCACAACGTCTATGCTGTCGTCGACTTCAAGATCGGCCGCTTCGACGTGAATGCCGGCGTCGGCTACGGTCTCACCCCTGGGTCGGACCGGCTCATGGGCAAGGTGATCATCGGCACCGATCTCAACGAAGGCGAGCCGAGCAAGCCGAGCCAGGGGCCGAAATCGATGCGGAGATCGGACATGCAGTTGACCGGCTTGCCGCGCCCGTAGCGGATGGGGATATTCCGGCTGCGTCCAGACCGGAAGGAGGTTCCGATGTGCCGCAATATCCGCACGCTGTTCAACTTCGAGCCGCCCGCGACCGAGGAGGAGATCCGCGCCTCGGCGGTGCAGTTCGTCCGCAAGCTGAGCGGCTTCACGCATCCATCGAAAGCGAATGAGGCGGCGTTCGACCTCGCCGTCGAGGAGGTCTCGGACTGCGCCCGCAGGCTCCTGGCGTCGCTCGAAACCGCCAGCCCGCCGCGCGACCGCGAGATCGAAGCCGCCAAGGCGCGCGAGCGCGCGAAGCTGCGATTTGCCTGAGCGTAAATTCCAATTTGGCCCCCGTCCTATCCCCGTTCGTTCCCGCGCAAGCGGGAACCCAGAGCCACCGACTCCGAGCGCATGACCCTGGGTCCCCGCTTCCGCGGGGACGAACGGAGAGAGTGGCGACCACGATCGAGAGCCAGCCCCGGTCACGGAAGCCCTGGTCAAGCCAGCGGCATGTGGCGCGCCCTTAGGCACCGGCCCCCATAAATTGGGGGCAAAGCCCACAAACCGGGCAATCTAGATGCAACACGCGGTGGCATGTGGTTTGCTGCCTCTCGGCGGTGTCGGGCTCCACCCCCCAGCGCGGAGGCAATCCCATGCGACGTCGAGACTTCACCAAACTGGCTCTTACCGGTGCGGTCGGCACCGTGGCGGCGCCCGCCGTTGCGCGGGCACAGACCACTTTCAATTGGAAAATGACGAGCTTCTACGGGCCGAACGCCGCGTTCTATTCAACCGGCCCCGGCAGCGCCAAGGACCTCATCAAGCGCATCGAGGAGATGTCCGGGGGCCGCATCAAAATCCAGTTTTTCGGCGCCGGCGAACTCATACCCGCTGCCGAAGGCTTCGACGCGGTATCGGCCGGCACCGTCGAGATGAACTACGCCAATGCCTATTTCTGGACCGGCAAGGTGTTCGCCGGGCAGTACTTCACCGCGGTGCCGTTCGGCCTCAATTTCCAGGGCCTCAACGGCTGGATGTACGACGGCGGCGGGCTGGTGCTGTGGCGCGAGGTCTACGACCGTTTCAACCTCGTGCCGTTCCTCTGCGGCAATACCGGCGTGCAGATGACCGGCTGGTTCAAGAAGCCGATCGAGAAGGTCGACGATCTCAAGGGCTTGAAGATGCGCATCCCGGGCCTTGCGGGGCGCGTCTACCAGTCGCTCGGCGTAGATGTGCGCCTCCTGCCGCCTGGCGAAATCTTCCCGGCGCTGGAGCGCGGCGTCATCGACGCGGCCGAATTCGTCGGCCCTTATCTCGACCGCCAGCTTGGCCTGCAACGCGCCGCCAAGTTCTACTACACCACTGGCTGGCACGAGACCGCGACGTCGAGCGAGCTCATCATCAACAAGGCGAAGTGGAACTCGTTGCCGCCTGACCTCAAAGCCATCATCGAAAACGCTTGCGCTGCCTGCAACGTCATCAGCGAGGCCTGGTGCCAGAAGAACAATGCCGAGGCGATGGAGGACCTGATCAAGAACCAGGGCGTCACCGCGCAGCCCCTGCCTGATTCCATCGTCGAGGCGCTGCGCGCAAGCAACACCAAGATTCTGGCGGAGGCGGTCGCCAAGGATCCGGTGACCAAGAAGGTCAACGACTCGTACATGGCGTACATGGTCAAGTTCAAGGAATGGTCCGCCTACAGCGAGTCGGTCTATCACGCCAAAATCCTCAAAGGCTGACGTGTGACATCGGCAGAGCGACTGGCCGACGGCATCGACGCGTTCATCGATTTCGTCGGCCGCATCACTGCGTGGTCGTCGTTCGCGCTGGCGCTCGTGATGGGCGGCAACGTGCTGCTGCGCTATGTCTTCAACACCGGCTCGGTGTGGTCGCAGGAGCTGGAATGGCACCTGATGTCGCCGATCTGCCTGTTCGGCATGTCGTACGCGCTGCGCCACGGGGAACACGTGCGGGTCGATGTGCTGTTCGCCGGCTTCACGCAGCGTAACAAGGACCTGGTCGAGTTCATCTCGGCGCTGATCCTGATGGCGATCTCCGTCATCATCATCTGGCTGTCGCTGAGCTACGTCGCCCAGTCGTGGGGCAACGCCGAAGGATCGGCCAATCCGGGCGGCATCCCGGGCCGCTACCTCCTCAAGAGCCTGATCCCGATCGGCTTCGCGCTGATGTTCGTGCAGGCCTTGGCCAACGCCATCCGCTACTACCTGGCCTGGCGGAGGGCGGAATAATGCCGCTGAACGAGATCCTCGCGATCCTGATGCTGGTGTCGTTCTTCGTCCTGCTGATGGTGGGCATCCCGGTCGCGCTCACGCTGGCGACCGCCGGTTTCGTATTCGGCTACATCGGCTTCGGCCCCCTGCTCTTTCATCTGCTGCCCAACCGCATCTTCGGCGTGGTGACGAACTACACGCTGATCGCCATGCCGCTGTTCGTTTTCATGGGCGTGATGCTGGAAAAATCCCGGCTGGCGGAAGACCTGATGGAGGTGATCGCGCACGCCGCCGGCAACCTGCGCGGCGGGCTCGGTATCGGCATCATCGTGGTCGGCGTGCTGATGGGCGCCACCACCGGCATCGTCGGCGCCACGGTGGTAACGCTCGGCCTGCTCACGCTGCCGACGCTGCTGCGGAGAGGTTATGACAAGGGCCTCGCCTGCGGTGTCATCTGCGCCTCCGGCACGCTCGGCCAGATTATCCCACCGAGCCTCATCCTCATCTTGCTCGCGGACATCCTCAACGAGTTGGTAGGCACGCTGTTCGCCGCCGCGATGGTTCCGGGCCTGATGCTGGCCGGCATCTACGTACTCTACCTGCTCGGGCTCGGCATCGTGCGACCGCACATGGTGCCGCCGGTGCCGAAGGAGGAACGCGACCTGATAAGCAGGGGCGAACTGGCCGGCAAGCTGCTGCGGGTGGTGCTGCCGCCGCTCGCGCTCGTCGGCGCGGTGCTCGGCTCGATCATCGCCGGCATCGCGGCGCCGACCGAAGCTGCCTCCATGGGCGCGCTCGGCGCCATCGCGGTCACCGCCATCGGCGGGCGCATGTCATGGGCGGTGTTACGCGACACCACCTACACGACGACCCGCATCACCGCGATGATGATGTTCATTCTGATCTGCGCTCAGGTGTTCTCGCTGGCGTTTCGCGGCCTGCAGGGCGAGAAATTGGTGCAGGATTTCTTTGCGTTTCTGCCGGGCGGCACCAATGGCGCCATCTGGTTTCTGATGTTCATCATCTTCATTCTCGGCTTCTTCATCGAATGGATCGAGATTTCCTACATCGCGGTGCCGCTGTTCCTGCCGGTCTTCATTGCCGCCAATGTCGACATGGTGTGGCTCGCCACGCTGATCTGCGTAAATCTGCAGACATCATTCCTGACGCCGCCCTTCGGCTGGGCGCTGTTCTTCCTGCGCGGCGTCGCGCCACCGCAGGTGACGACCGGCGACATCTATCGCGGCATCGTTCCCTTCGTGATCATGCAGTTGGTCGCGCTCGTGCTGTGCTTTCTGTTCCCGCAGCTTGCGCTCTGGCTGCCCAAGACCATCGGCTGGTGAAAACAGAAGCCGCCGTTTACTCCGCGTCAGCGCTAATGCCCGACGTGGCCGCCCTTCGCCGCGGGCGTCGCACCGATCGCCTCGACCGCGTATTCGATGTCGACCTTGCCGGCCTTCTCAAAGGTGAGCGTGCCTTTGACCTTCTGGCCTTTTTCCAGCGGCTGCTTCAGGTCCATCAGCATGATGTGAAACGATCCGGGCTTGAGCTCGACCGTCTCGCCCGGTTTGATTTCTAGCCCGCCTTCCACCGGACGCATGGTCATCACGCCGTTTTCCATCGCCATGCGATGAACTTCGAAGCGGCCGGCGATCGCGGAGGTGCCACCGACCAGCCGGTCAGGCGCGGCGCCCTTGTTGCTCAGCGTCATGTAGCCACCCGCGACCATCGAGCCCTTCGGCGTCGCACGCGTCCATGGGTTGCCGATCTGGATGGATCCGGCGGTGAAATCCTCCGCCGAGGCGGCGCCCGGGAAAACCACAAGAGTGACGGCGAAACAGAGATATGAAAGCTTCATGTTGTTGCTCCATGCCGGCCGCTCGCATGTGCGGCGGCGGTCAAATTGAACTTGCGGCGCGCGAGGAGATCAGGCCCGCGGCGGAGCGCGTGCAACATGCGGCGTGACGACATGGCGCGTATCCGTTTCACGCGGGAGAAACGACGCAAAGACCGCCCGTGTGGCGCCAAACGCAAAGGAATGTCGGGGTCCCGGCGCACCGGTGACAGCCGCCGCCCCACATCCTGAAGCGAGGCACGCGACACCATGCAGACAGAGAGTCCCATGCTCGACCGGCAAGCGGCCGTCGGATGTCGCGGGAGTTGGCGCGTTCGAGCAGATCGTAGCGAGTTCGGGAACACCAGCCGCGGGTTCCCTCGCCGCCAGTGCGAGCCCCGGCAACAGCGCTTCCAGCGCCACCACATAGGCGGCCGCAAGCGCGATCAATCGGCGGCAGAAGCTTGCACGCATGACGGCTGATTTAGTCGCTTGCGGCTCCCGCGTCTACCTGCATCCAGGCGGCGGTAACAGGCTCAGGCCGAAGCGGGATAACGGCGGATCAGCGCAAAACGCCGGACCGCGGACTTGAGGACATCGGTACAGCCCACCGGCTCAAAGCCACGAGCGCGATTCTTCTCGCCGATCAGGAATACGATGCGCTGCTGATCGACAAAGCGGCGATAGGCCTCGACGATCGGCAGGTGCGGATCCCAGGCATCGATCGCCTCGGCCGCAGTGCCGCTGATCCCGATGATCGAGAAATTCTCGCCACGCATGAGATCCTCGGTCGAGGCGAATCGCAAATCGAAGCGGCCGTAGTGAAACTCGCTCATACCACGCGCGATCGCGTCGATGCGTGCCTCGAGCGCCGGCGTGATGTAGTGGCGCGCATCGCGTGACAGGCCGCCGGCGCGCTGGCTGCCGATCAACGCAATCTGAATGACCTCGCCAGACCTTGGGACCCGGTCGAGATCCTGTTCGGCCAGCGCCCGATGACTGGGGTCACCGCCGAGATAGAGGCGCGCCTTCCAGTTCGCGCGCGCATCCTTGCGGATCAGTTCGCGCACGCTCGATCGCCCATCGCCGGTCACCTGCGGGTGGTAACGGAAGGTAAGCGACAGAATGCGGCCGCTCTCCGCTCCGGGCAGCCGGGCGTACAGCACGGCGGCCTCGCCCGCATGCGGGACGAACCGTTGCAGGATCAGCCGCGCTCCGCCGGGAAATCCGCCGAGATATTCGCGCAGCGCCGGCATGTCCTCGATGCGGCGAACGCCATAGCCGTGCCGCCCGATGTCGGGTTTGGCGACGAGCGGGAAGCTCAAGCCGGCGTCACGCACCGATTGCGCGGCGCGATCAAGATCGGCGTGGAGCGTGCGCGGTTCGTGACCGCGGTTCACGACCACAAAATCGGCGATCCAGTCGCACGCTCCGATGGCGGCGTCGGTGAGATAATCGCTTTGCGATTCGCCCGAGCGGCCGCCGCCCGGCAGGCGCGGATTGGCGACCGTCGGCAGCGTCAGCGATCCGTAACGCCACGCGAAGCGGATCCAACTCAACATCAGCGGGAGGTTGAACAGCATCGACGGAATGCGTTCCGCCATCGCAACGCGGCGGACGTTCGCATTGAGCGCCGGCATCGCGGGACGACCGTCGGCGATCGCGGCAATCGAATCATCATCCTTCCGCCGCCCCGAGACGGGATTGAAGGAGAAAACCCGCCGTCGCAGCAAGTCCATGCTTGCCAACGCCACCACCAGCAGCGGCCAAGCCCACCAGCCGACGTGATCGTCCATGGCGTCGCCGAACACGATCAGCAGATACAGCATCAGCGGCAGATACAGCGCCGACGAGATCATGCTGGCGATCGTGAACCGCCCGAACGGCACGCGCGTCCAGCCGCACGCGACCAATGCGATGAAGGCAACGCCCGGCACCACGCGGCACAGCGCGAGCAACCCGAACAGATTGTGGTTGAGCGTTTCGGCGACGCCGCGCACCCGGTCACCGACCGCCAGCCGATCCAGCCAAGGGAGACGACGTGCGCCGGCGCCGACACCGTAGAGAGCGATATCGCTCACGACCATGCCGGCGTAGATGCACAACACCACGATGCTGGCGGGCATGATCTTGTTCACCACCACATAGGCGCCCAGCACCATCGCCAGGTCCTCGTGCGCGAACGGCAGGATCAGGAGCGAGAAAAACTGCGCCATCCACGAATAATCGTGGTGGGAGAATTGCAGCAGGACGGAGAAGAAATTGCTCACGGTCACTCGCGCTTCCGCGCGTTCTCCCCCCGGACACTGTCCGGGCCGGCCATGTGCGGCAATGAACGCCGCCACCATATCCGGCGGTCTGTTGTTCCGCCAATCTCAATTGTCATCGGACGAGAAGGCAACTGAGGTTTTCGTTCTGGAGGCTGTTTTATAAAATTTCTGTAAATCTGCCCTATCCCAGGGCCAGCGACAAGCACCGGCGCCTGATCGCTGGCAAATTTAATGGCCTAATTTCATACGTCGTAAATTCTCGACGGATTTGTGCAGTGCATCCAAGTCGATCTTGATCACAAGGCGATACGACCGAGGCCGCTTCCGCACCAGACGGCCGGGCGCCCTCTGAGCATGAAAATACCAGAGGGACGGAACAAACAGTGGGTTGCTGTAGTTTGGCTTGACCAACTCTGCCGAGCCTGAAAACCTGTGTTGAAACAACTGTGTCGGCGACAGTGCGACGATTATGCGCCTACGATCAGAACAAGCTGACGCCGTGACGCCCGGCCGCGCGCAAGGCACGAGTGAGAGCGGCAACGTCATTCCGTTCCGGCCGCGCGACGGCAGGCACTCGCCGTCACAGGGCGTTCCGGCCGACGTTACCGACGGTCTTGCCAAATACGAGCGTAGCGGCGGCGAGGACGACTACCGGCACCGCATGATCATGAATGTCGCCACGCTCGTCTTCACGATCCTGCTCGCGACCGCGGGCGCGTGGCTCGCGGTCACGATCGGGGACATGCGCAAAAATCAGGACTGCTACCTGTCCGGCCGGCGCAATTGCACGCCGATCGATGTGCAGTCCCTGCAGAACCGCTAACTCATCACCTCGACGACGACCGGCGCGAGGCCGGAGAAGCCCAGCGCACGTGCGCCTGCGGGCGTAAGATCGATCACGCGGCCGGAAATGAACGGTCCGCGATCGTTGATGGTGACCACCACGGACTTCCCGTTGTTGCGGTTGGTCACGCGGACCTGCGTTCCAAAGGCCAGCGTCCTGTGCGCCGCGGTGAGCGCTTCGGGGTTCAATTTCTGTCCGCTCGCCGTGCCGGGGCCGCCCTCAAACGAATAGATCGAGGCGATGCCGGATTCGGAACGCGCTTGCTCCTTCGCGTTGACGATGGCGAGCGTGGCAAACGACAGTGCCATGCTGGATAAAGCTGCAAGCATGAAGTTGGGTCTCAAAGCACATACTCCTTTTTGTCGCGGCAAAGAATTGCCGTGCCCGGCCGTTTTGCTGGGCCGGGCCGTTTGATGCTGCATTGCGACAAGAATGGGGCAGCGCTACTGTCGTATCGACGTACCGCCCCGACGATAATAAAACGATTTCAATGCGGATCGGTTCCGGCCAAATCCGTCGCGCGCCATATTGCACTGCAGCAAAAACGGTACCATACGGCGCCGTTGCCGGTTCCCGCGGCCGCGCGTATCGTCCAGCGAGATCAGGCTGCGCACGCGCGAAGACGCGTCGCCACGGAGGGATGACGATGTTGCCGATGGTCCGCTGGCTCGCAGTTCCGGCCCTCGCCATTGCGAGCTTTGCGCTTATCAGCACCGCCAGCGCACAGACCGCGGAATGCAAGAACCGCGGGCAGCTCGATACGCTCTACTGCGACGAGAACAACGATCTCGTCGCAGACGCGCCGACCGATCCGAAGAAATGGAAAGACCCCTCGACGCTGATCTTCGCCTACACGCCGGTCGAAGACCCCGCCGTCTACCAGAACGTCTTCAAGCCGTTCACCGACTATCTGACGCAATGCACCGGCAAGCGCGTGGTCTACTATCCGGTACAGTCGAACGCCGCCGAGATCGAAGCGATGCGCTCGGGCCGGCTGCACGTCGCCGGCTTCTCCACCGGCCCGACCGGCTTCGCCGTGAATCTCGCGGGCGCCGTGCCGTTCGCCGCCAAGGGCAGCCAGAAAGGGCCGCACGGCTACCATCTGATCTCGATCGTGCGCAAGGACAGCCCGTACCAGAAGCTCGCCGATCTCAAAGGCAAGCGCGTCGCGCACACCTCGCCATCATCGAATTCGGGGAACCTCGCGCCGCTGGTGCTCTATCCGCCGGAGGGGCTCAAGCCGAACGAGGACTACAAGCCGCTGATGTCCGGCGGACACGACAAATCGGCGCTCGGCGTGCTGTCGGGCGACTACGATATGGCGGGCGTCGCCTCCGACGTGTTCGAGCGCATGATCGCGCGCGGCGCGCTCAAGGCCGACGATTTCCGCATCATCTTCACCAGCCCGATCTTCCCGACCTCCTCGTTCGCCTACGCCCACGATCTCAACCCCGAACTGGTGCGCAAGATCAGGGCCTGCTTCTTCGGCTTCCACTTCCCGCCGTCGATGCAGAAGGAATTCAACGGCGACGACCGCTTCTACCCCATCACCTACAAGGAGACCTGGAAGGTCGTGCGCGACATCGCCGAGGGGTCGGGAACGCCTTATAACAAGAGCGCGTACGACGCGGAATCCAAGCGCGAGGCAGAGGCTCTGGCGAAGAAGGCGCAGCAGCAGCCCGCGCCCAAGCAGTAATCCGCCGCAAGCCCGCCTTTCATGGACGTCTCCACATCCGCCAAACCGCCGGCCAGCGCCGGCGGTCCGGATCGCTCGCTGGTCATTCGCAATCTGCGCAAGGAATATCGCGCCGGCCAGCCCGTGCTCAGGGATGTGTCGCTGACGATCGCCGGCCACGGCCTGACGGCGATCATCGGGCCGTCCGGCACCGGCAAGTCGACGCTCATCCGCTGCATCAACCGGCTGGTCGATCCGACCGCGGGCGAGATCCTGTTCCGCGGGCAGGATCTCGCGCGCCTCAACCGGCGTGAGTTGCGCGCGGCGCGCCGCCACATCGGCATGGTGTTCCAGGAATACAATCTGGTCGAGCGGCTCTCGGTCATCGAGAACGTCCTGTGCGGACGGCTCGGCTATGTGGCGGTGTGGCGTGCCTGGCTGCGCCGATTTCCGGCTGCCGATATCGAGCGCGCGTTTTCTCTCCTCGATGCGGTGGGGCTCGGCGATTTCGCAACCACGCGCGCCGACCAGCTGTCCGGCGGCCAGCGCCAACGCGTCGGGATCGCGCGCGCGCTGATGCAGGAACCCGACCTGATCCTCGCCGACGAACCAACATCGTCGCTTGACCCTAAGACCTCGGTCGAGATCATGGAGCTGATCGCGAGCCGCGCCGGCGAGCGCGATATTCCGGTGATCGTCAACATCCACAATGTCGGGCTCGCCCGCCGCTTCGCCGAGCGCATCATCGGCATGTCGAAGGGCGAGATCGTGTTCGACGGGCCGCCCTCGGCACTGCAGGACCCGCACCTGCTGCAAATCTACGGCGGCGAAGGGTGGCTGGAGTGAGCCTCGTCCCCTCCCCCGCTGGCCGTGTCGCCTTCCCGCCAAATTGGCCGGCGCGCATCGCGCTGGTCGCGCTTGCGCTTTACGTCGTCTACGCGGCGCAAATCCTCGACATCACCTGGGCGCGATTCGTCGCCGGGCTCGGCCATGGCGGGCGCTTCCTCTCGCGCATGTTTCCGCCCAATGTCGCGCCCGACAAGCTCGCCCTGCTCTACGACGGCATGATCGAGAGCCTGCAGATCGCGATCATCGCGACCGTGATCGGCGTGATACTGGCGCTGCCGCTGGGATTGGCAGCCGCGCGCAACCTCTCGCCGCTTCCGATCGCCTTCGCAACGCGCGCCTTCATCGCGCTCTGCCGCACCTTTCATCCGGTGATTATCGCCATCCTGTTCGTCAAGGCCGTGGGCTTCGGCGCGCTCGCCGGCATGCTGGCGCTGATCGTCGCCTCGCTCGGATTCCTCTCCAAACTCGTCGCCGAGGCGGTCGAAGAAATGTCGATGCGGCCGGTGGAGGCGGTGCGGGCAACCGGCGCGCCGTTCCTCTCGGTCGTCATCATGAGCGTGCTGCCGCAGGTGATGGCGCGCTTCATCGGGTTTTCCGCCTATCAGCTTGATTCCAACCTGCGCAATTCGGCGCTTGTCGGCCTCGTCGGCGGCGGCGGCATCGGCGCAACGTTGTTCACGGCGTTTCAGCGCTTCGACTACGACTTCGTCCTCACCATCGTGATCACGATCATCGTGATCGTCATGGTCGGCGAGGTGCTGTCGGGCTGGATGCGGAGGCTGTTCCAATGACGGACGCCAGCCGCGCCGGACGCCGCCGGCCGAACATGGCAGCGCTTCTCGCCGCGCGTGCGCATCGCCCGATCGGCGTTCTACCTCATCGCCATTCTCGCGGTCGTGTGGTCGCTGCGCGCGATCGAGATCATTCCCGAATTCCTCTACGACGCACCGCAGCAGACCGTCGATCTCTTCGCCCGCATGTGGCCGATCGACTGGGCCTGGTATCCGAAAGTCGTGCAGCCTGCGCTGATCGAGACGCTGCACACCGCGACCCTCGGCACCATCCTGGCGGTCGCAATGGCGGGGCTCGTCGCGTTGATGGTCGCGCGCAATATCACGCGCTCCGCCCTGCTCAACGGCGTTGGACGCTTCATCCTGGTCGCGACGCGTTCGGTCCATGCGATGATCTGGGCGCTGTTCTTCGTCGCGGTGTTCGGCCCGGGCGCGCTGGCCGGTACGCTCGCCATCGCGGTGCATTCGATCGGCTTCACCGGAAAATTCCTCGCCGAGGCGATCGAGGAAGCCAAGCACGGACCGATCGAAGCGCTCACCGCGACCGGCGCGTCTCCGCTCGCCATCCTGCTCAAGGGCTACTGGCCGCAGGTGAAGCCGGCATTCCTGGCAATCGCGATGTTCCGCTGGGACATCAACGTGCGCGAGTCCGCTGTGCTCGGCCTCGTCGGCGGCGGTGGGCTCGGCATGGCGCTCGATACCGCGCTCTCCAACCTTTACTGGGACCAAGCCGGCCTGGTGCTGTTCGTGATCTTTGCTGTCGTCGTCGCGGCCGAGATCGTCACCGGCTGGATACGCAGCCGGGTCATTTGACCGCGAACCAGCCGGCTACTTCAACTGGTCCTGCACCTTGGCGATGCCGGCGATGGCGCATTTCTCGTCGCCCTCCGAACTCGATCCGCTCACGCCGACCGCGCCGATCGTGTCGTTGCCGATCTTGATTGGAACGCCGCCGCGCAGCGCGATGACGTCTTCGAGCTGCCGCTGCGCGGCAAGCTCGGGCAATTCGATGGTGCGCTTCGCCCAGTCTCCGGAGGTACGCCCGAAGGTGCGCGCCGTGTAGGCCTTGCGCCGCGCAAGTTCGATGTTGTGCGGGTTGGCCTTGTCCGACTGCAGGAACACGCGCAGCCGCCCGGCGCGATCGACCACCGCGACCGAGACGCTGTTGCCGTCCGCCTCGCACTGGTCGAGCGCCGCGACCGCGATCGTGAGCCCCATGCGGACACCCACGTCCCGGTGGGTGATGACCTGCGCGCTCGCCGGCACCGACACACTGCAAGCCGCGACGGCACCCGCGGCCAGAGCCATTCGAATGAACATGGAACCTCCCTTGGTTTTGCGATCGTTGCCGGCGCCCTCCCCGGTCTCGCGCCGGTTGCGCACCGTCCTGCGCACGAGAATATGTCACACCCGCTGCCTTTGACAGCCGTTCCGGAGCGCATCTAAAGTCTTCAACAATCGAACTTTTTCTCCCCGCCGCCGCCATTGAACTCGCCCGCCCTCTTCGCTATACGGGCACCCGACCCGTCGCGGGCGGATGGGCAGGATCGACGGCAATTCGTCCCGCAATCGCAAGCATTCGAGCGCGGCTACCGAAACGCGTTTTCGATCAGGGATTTACGATGTCTTCGACCTTTGACACCGTGGCCAATATCATCTCCGAGACCTGCGACATTCCGCGCGACACCATCAAGCCGGAAACCCATGCGATCAACGATCTGGGCATCGACAGCCTGGATTTTCTCGACATCGCCTTCGCCATCGACAAGGCGTTCGGAATCAAGATGCCGCTCGAACAGTGGACGCAGGAGGTCAACGACGGCAAGGCCACGACCGATCAGTATTTCCAGCTCAACAACCTGTGCTCCCGCATCGACGAACTGGTCGCCGCCAAGGGCGCCGCGTGACGCGCACGCATGCGTCTCGAGTACTTTCAGCTCATCGACCGCATTGTCGACATTGATCTCGGCGAGAAAACCATCCGCACGGAGGCGCGCGTTCCAACCGCCTCGACGATCTTCGAGGGGCATTTTCCGGGCTATCCGCTGATGCCGGGTGTGCTGCTGATCGAGGCCATGGCGCAGACCTCGGGCTGGCTCGTCATCGCCGCCACCAAGTTCACCCGCATGCCGTTCTTCGCCGCGCTCAAGGAGGCGAAGCTGCGCTCGTTCATCACGCCCGGACAGGCGCTGTCGCTGTCGGCCAAGCTCCTGCACGAGGGTTCGGGCTTCGCCGTGACCAAGGCGGAAATCAAATGCGACGGCAAGCTCGCCTGTAACGCCGAGATCACCTTCCGGGTGGTCGAATTTCCCGGTCCGGAATTCCGCGCCCACATGGAAAAGATGGCCGGCATTCTGGAATTCCCGATGGGAGCGCTGGCGCATGGCTGACGCCCCGCGCGAAGCCTGGATCACCGGCATCGGAATCGTGTCGAGCCTCGGTGAAGGGCCGGAGGCACATTGGCAGGCGCTGCTCGCCGGCACGATCAAGATCGATACCGAGACGTTCGCGCCGTACATGGTTCACCCGCTCGCGCCGCTCAGTCTCGACACGCAGATCCCCAAGAAGGGCGACCAGCGGCAGATGGAGCCGTGGCAGCGGATCGGCACCTACGCGGCCGGCCTCGCGCTCGACGACGCGAAGCTCAAGGGCAAAGCGGAAATGCTTGCGCGTACCGACATGATCGTCGCGGCCGGTGGCGGCGAGCGCGACATGGCGGTCGACGGCACGATCCTCACCAACATCGACAAGGCTGCCGACCCGGAGGCGTTCCTCAACGAGCGGCTGATGAGCGATCTGCGCCCCACACTCTTCCTGGCGCAGCTCTCGAACCTCTTGGCCGGCAACGTCTCCATCGTGCACGGCGTCACCGGCTCCTCGCGCACCTTCATGGGCGAGGAATCCGCCGGCGTCGACGCGGTGCGCGTCGCGCTCGCGCGCATTCAGGCAAACGACAGCGACATCGCGCTGGTCGGCGGCTCGCAGCACTGCGAGCGCGAGGACATGCTGCTGCTCTATGAATTCGAGCGCGCCAACCTGCGCGACAAATTTGTCCCGGTCTGGCAGCGCGGCCCGCACGGCGGCTTCGTGCTCGGCTCGCTTGGTGCCTTCCTGGTGATCGAAGCGCGCAGCCACGCCGAGGCGCGCGGTGCCAAGCCGCTGGCAAAGCTCGCGGCCGTTCTCTCCGAGCGCGCCAAGCACGAGCCCGGTGCGCGCCAAGCTGTGCTCGAACGGATGTGGGCGGCGGTTGCGCCGAAGTTGCGCAAGGGCGAGTGCGCGATTATCTCCGGGGCGAGCGGCGTCGAACCGGCAACCGGCGAGGAGCGCGCGTTCCTGGCGGGGCATCCGGACGTTCCGGTGCGTGCCATGGGCACACGGATCGGACATGGCGTCGAGCCCGCGTTTCCCATGAACGTGGCGCTCGCCGCGCTCGCGTTAAGTCGTGGTAGCCTGTTTCCGCCGGGCGACGACACCGGCGTCGAGCGCGCGATGGACGGCAAGCTTGCGCAGCTTGTCGTCACCAGCGTGGGGGTCGTGCGCGGCGAGGGCATGGCGCTGCTCGAAGCGGTGCAATAGAGGAGGCAGCGATGCCGTCGATGCGCGACAAGAAAGGCCGTCCGATCGTGGTGGCGACCGGCGTGGGTGTCGTCACCTCGCTCGGCATCGGCCAGAAGGACAATTGGGCGAAGCTCACGGCGGGCGAATCCGGCATCCGCAACATCACGCGGTTCTCGACCGAAAAGCTCAAGACCCGCATCGCCGGCACGGTGGACTTTCTGCCGGTCGAGCCGATGTCCGCGCCCGCGCTGTGCGAGCGGCTCGGCGAAGTCGCAGCGCAAGAGGCGATCGAGCAATCCGGCATCGGCCGGAAGGGCGATTTTCCGGGACCGCTGTTCCTCGCCGTCGCGCCGGTCGAGATCGAGTGGACGCAGCGCCGCGCGCTCGCCAAGGCGAGCGGCGCGAACGACGCCATCACCTATGACGAGTTGCTGCGGACCTCGCCGCAGTTCGGCGCGTTCTACGAGCGCTTCAAGTTCAATTCGGTCGCCGACAAGCTCGCCGAGACGTTCGGCACCAAGGGCTCGCCGATCTCGCTCTCGACCGCCTGTGCATCCGGCGCGACCGCGATCCAGCTTGGCGTCGAGGCGATCAGGCGCGGCGAGACCGACGCCGCGCTCTGCATCGGCACCGACGGCTCGGTGACGCAGGAATCGCTGATCCGGTTTTCGCTTTTGTCGGCGCTCTCCACCTCCAATGAGTCTCCGCAGGGTGCCGCCAAGCCGTTCTCCAAGAACCGCGACGGCTTCGTGATGGCGGAAGGCGCCGGCGCGATCGTGCTCGAAAGCCTGGAAGCCGCCACCGCCCGCGGCGCAAAGATCCTCGGCGTCATCGAGGGTTGCGGCGAGATGGCGGATTCGTTCCACCGCACTCGGTCGAGCCCCGACGGCAAGCCGATCATCGGCTGCATCCGCAACGCCCTCGCGGATGCCGGCCTGACGCCCGACGACATCGACTACATCAATCCGCACGGCACCGGCACGCCGGAAAACGACAAGATGGAATATCTCGGTGCCGCGGCGGTGTTCGGCGAACGCGCGAAGTCGATCCCGACCTCGTCCAACAAATCGATGATCGGCCATACGCTGTCGGCGGCCGGTGCGGTCGAGGCGGTGATCACGCTGCTCACGCTCGAGCACCAGCGGCTGCCGCCGACCATCAACTACAACGTGCCAGACCCGAGCCTGCCGCTCGACGTGGTGCCGAACGTCGCACGCGACGGCAAGGTGCGCCACGCGCTCTCGAACTCGTTCGGCTTCGGCGGCCAGAACGCCTCGCTGGTGATCGGGCGCGAGCCGGTCTGATATTGACGGGGCGCTTGCTTTGCACGCAGTTGCTCCTGTGTCGTCCCCGCGAAGCGGGGACCTATAACTCGTGTACTTGGAGTGGGTCCCCGCTTTCGCGGGGACGACAAGTGAGGCGAATACGCCACTCGGAGGTTGCTACCAAGAAGATGCATGCGCTCACCCTCGTCGCCGACCGCAAGTTGGAACTTGCCGAACTGCCGGACCCGCCGCCGCCCGGGCCGGGCGAGGTACAGGTGCGCGTCAAGGCTGTTGCGCTCAATCATCTCGATCTCTGGGGCTTTCGCGGCATGGCCTTCGCCAAGCGCAAGCTGCCGCTGGTCGTGGGCGCGGAAGCGGCCGGCGAGATCGCGTCGGTCGGGCCTGACGCGGGCACGTTCAAGATCGGCGATCCGGTGGTGATGTACGGCGCGCTCACCTGCGGCACCTGCAAGGCCTGCCGCGAAGGCCGCGACAACCTGTGTGAGAATGTCGGCGGCATCATGGGTTTCCACCTCGACGGCTTTGCGCGCGAACTCGTCAACATGCCCGCGCGCCTCGTCATTCCGGTGCCCGCCGGCATCGCCATGCGCGACGCCGCCTGCGCGCCGATCGCATTCTCGACCGTCCAGCACATGCTGTTCGACAACGCCAAGCTCGAGCCGGGCGAGACCGTGCTGGTGCATGCCGGCGGCTCCGGCATCGGCACCGCCGCCATCAAGATGGCGAAGGCGATCGGCTGCACGGTGATCACGACCGTCGGCGACGACGCCAAGGCCGAGAAGGCCAAGGCGATCGGCGCCGATCACGTCGTCAACTACCGCACCGACCGGTTCGAGGGCGCGGTACGCAAGCTCACCGGCCGCAAAGGTGTCGACGTGGTGTTCGAGCATGTCGGGGCGGAAACCTTCAACGGCTCGCTGCTCTGCCTCAAGCGCGGCGGCCGGCTCGTGACCTGTGGCTCGACCTCCGGACCGACCACGACCATCAATCTGATGCAACTCTTTCAGCAGCAGTATCGCATCATCGGCTCGTTCGGCGCTTCGATGCGCAACATCCGCGAGAGCCTCGCCAAGATGGCGGGCGGCATGCTGCCGGTAATCGACACCGAGGTCGCGCTGGCCGATGTCGAGCAGGGCCTCGCGCGGCTCGAAAGCCGGCAGGTGTTCGGCAAGATCATCGTCCATTTCTGATGAGCACGTCGCGAAGTCTTGCCGTCGGCACCCGCCGGTTTCTCAAATCAGCCGGCGACGCGATGCTGGGACACGCCTTCGTCGGAACGATCAAGATGCTCCGCCTGGTCGACCGCCATCGCATGGCCCGCATGGCGTCCGCCGTGACGCGCACCGTCGGCCCGCGCCTCAAGGAGACGCGACTCGCGCGCGAACAGCTCATCGCGGCCTTCCCGGAAAAAACGCCGGAGGAGATCGAAGCGATCCTAGCGGGCGTCTGGGACAATCTCGGCCGCGTCGCGGCCGAATTCGCGCATATCGACCGGCTGCATATCGTCGATCCCGACCGGCCGGGTCCCGAGGACATTACCTATAGTCAGCGCACCTTCGACCTCTTCCACCAGTTGCGGCTCGACGGGAAGCCAGCGCTGCTCTTTACGTCGCATCTCGCCAACTGGGAGCTCTCGGCCTACGTGGCCGCGGCCTACAAGCTCGACCTGCATATCCTCTATCGACGCCCCAACATCGCGACCATCGACGAAGCGGTGCGGACGTCGCGCGAAGGCATCATGGGCACCTTGGTGGCGACCGGCCTCGACGCGCCGGTGAAGCTGCTGCGCGTGCTGGAAGCAGGCGGGCACGTGGCGGTGCTGGTCGACCAGCACTACGTGCGCGGCGTCGACGTGACGTTCTTCGGCCGTACCTGCAAGGCCAATCCACTCATCGCGCAGTTGGCGCAACATGTCGATTGCCCGATCCACGGCGCACGCATCGTAAGGCTTCCCGACCGCGACCGCTTCCGCATCGATTTGACCGAGGACATCCGCCCGGTGCGCGACGAGAGCGGCAAGGTCGATATTCAGGCCACGATGCAGGTCATCACGTCGGTGGTCGAGGGCTGGGTGCGCGAGCACCCCGAGCAGTGGCTCTGGCTGCACCGCCGCTGGCGGTGAAGCGCGACGCACAGGCCGCACTACGCAAGCGCAGGCGGTGCCTCGCTCCCCTCCCCCGCGAGCATCGCAGGCAAGTTTACGCAGCCTGCGTAAACTTGGCTGCGTGCGAGTGGTGGGGAGGGGTCGGGGGTGGGGGGCTTCTTCGATAAACCGAAAGTCCCCCCACCCCGGCTCGCTTCGCTCGCCGACCCTCCCCACCGCTACGCGGGGGGAGGGTAAGACGCGGCTAGATTTCGCACCTATATCGTCGATTGGGGTCGCTCAGCGCCCTGTCTTGATCCGCGTCCATAGCCGGTTCATCACCCGCTCGGTCTTCGGGTCGTGCGCGTTGATGGTGTAAAGGCGGGCCATCATCGCCTCGTCGGGATAGATGGTCTTGTCGTCGAGGATCGACTTGTCGATGAATTTCTGGCTGGCGAGATTGCCGTTGGCGTAGGAGATGAAATTCGAGTTCTTCGCGGCCACTTCGGGCTTTTGCAGGTAATTGATGAACTCCAGCGCCTCGTCGACGTTCCTGGCGTCCTTCGGGATCGCGAGATTATCGAACCACAGTTGCGCGCCCTCTTTTGGGATGGCGTAGCCGATCTCGACACCGGCTTTCGCTTCGGCTGCGCGCTTCTGCGCCTGCTTGATGTCGCCCGAGAAGCCGACCACGAGGCAGATCTCGCCCGACGCCAGCGCGCTCAAATATTCCGACGAGTGGAATTTGCGCACATACGGCCTGATCTTCGTCATCAGGTCAGCGGCCTTCTGCAGGTCGGCGTCCTTCGTGGTGTTGGGATCGAGCCCGAGATAGGCGAGCGCGGCCGCCAGAATATCGTCGGAGGAATCGAGCATGTGCACGCCGCAGTCCTTGAAGCGGGCGAGGCTCTCCGGCTTGAAGACGATGTCCCAGCTATCGATCTTGCCGTCGGGACCGAGAATTTCGCGTACCTTCTTCACATTGTAGCCGATGCCGGTCGTGCCCCACATGTAATTCACGGCGTACTGGTTGCCGGGGTCGTACACTGCGAGGCGCTTTGAAATCTCCGGCCAGAGATTGACCAGATTGGGGAGCTTCGCCTTGTCGAGCTTCTGGAAGATGCCCGCCTTGATCTGGCGCTCGAGAAAATAGCCGGTCGGCACCACCACGTCATAGCCGGATTTGCCGGCGAGCAGCTTCGTTTCGAGAATATCGTTTGAATCGAAGGTGTCGTAACGGACCTTGATTCCGGTGTCCTTGGTGAAGTCCGCGATGACGGCCGGATCGATATAGTCGGTCCAGTTGTAGATGTTGACGATCCGCTCCTTCTTCGGCTGGGCGAATGCGGGTGCGAGCGCTACGGCCAGCAGGACCACCGCGACCAGAATTCGGCGGATCGGCAACGTCGGCATCGGTCATTTCCTGGAATTGACAGCGCGGAGCAAAACGCCTCGCACACTCAGGTCACGGTCTTGAGACCAAGTTCTTTCCACAGCTTGATGCCGCCCGCCATGTGCGCGTTGTAAGGCAGCCCGGCAGCCTGCGCGGCCAGCGAAGCCGTGACCGAGCGATTACCGGAGCGACAGGCGAATACGACCTGCTTGCCCGCAGGGTCGGGGATCGCGGCCGGATCGAATTGCGACAGCGGAACGACAACCGCGTCGGGAAAGGCTTCGACCTCGATCTCGTTCGGTTCGCGCACATCGACGAGGAGCATGCGGCCTTCCTGAAGGCCCTTGGCCACTTCGTCCGGCTGCAGATTCTTCACACGCGGGTCTTCCGCCATGCCGCCCTCCTGATACCCATCGTTAAATCGCGGTCGTGCCGCTATCACTCGCGCGCAAAGGATTTGGAATCAAGAGTTTCGCCACGCATGTGCCACTCAAATTGTCACCTGCGTCCCTACTTCCACCACCCGGCCGGTCGGAATCTGGAAATAGTCGGTGGCGTCGTTTGCGGTCCGGCTGAGCATGATGAACAGCCGATCCTGCCAGCGCGGCATGCCCGAGCGCGCCGCCGGCTTGAGCAGGCGCCGGGACAGGAAGAACGACGTCGCCATGATGTCGAAGGTGAAGCCGTGCGCGCGCGCGACCGCCAGGGCCTTCGGTATGTTGGGCGTCTCCATGAAGCCGAAGCGCAGCGCGATGCGGGAGAACGTCTCGCCGACCGGTTCGATCCGCACGCGTTCGGCCGAAGGGACCCGCGGCGTGTCCGCCGTCTCGATGGTGAGGATGACGTTCTTCTCGTGGAGAACCTTATAGTGCTTGAGGCTGTGTAGCAGCGCGGTCGGCGCGCTCGCCGGGTCGCTGGTGAAGAAGATGGCGGTTCCGGGAACACGCGCAGGCGGCTTGCGCTCAAGCATGCGCACCAGGTCGATCAGCGGCGTTTCCTGCCGGCGCGTCTTCTCGAACAGCAGGCGGCTCCCGCGCCGCCACGTATACATCATCACCATCAACACGCCGCCGAGCGCAAGCGGCACCCAGCCGCCCTCGGCCACCTTGAGCAGGTTGGCGCCAAGGAACGTGAGATCGATCAGCAGGAACGGCAGCATCAACGCGGCGGCGGCGAGCGGCGACCAGCGCCAGACCTTCCAGATCACCACGAACGCCATGGTGCCGGTCACCACCATGGTGCCGGTGACGGCAATGCCATACGCCGAGGCGAGCGCGCTCGACGAGCGAAACATCAGCACCAGCAGCACCACGCCGACCAGCAGGAACGCGTTGACCCGCGGCATGTAGATCTGTCCGAAATGTTCCCCGGAGGTGTGACGTATCTCGAACCGCGGGATGAGCCCAAGCTGGATCGCCTGCTGGGTGATCGAATAGGCGCCGGTGATCACCGCCTGGCTCGCGATTACGGTCGCAGCCGTCGCCAGCACCACCATCGGAAGGAGCGCCCAGTCGGGATACATCAGAAAGAATGGATTTTCGATCGCCTTGGGATTGGCGAGCACCAGTGCGCCCTGGCCGAGATAGTTGAACGTGAGCGACGGCAGCACGAGAGCAACCCAGGCAATCTGGATCGGCTTTTTTCCGAAGTGTCCCAGATCGGCGTAAAGAGCCTCCGCGCCTGTCACCGCCAGGAAAACGGCGCCGAGAGTGATCAGGCCGATCACGCCGTGGCTCATCAGAAAGCTCACGCCGTAGTAGGGATTAAGCGCGAGCAGGACCTGCGGGTTGATCGCCACATGCGCGATGCCGGGGATCGCGATGGCGATGAACCAAACCACCGTGATCGGCCCGAAGAGAGCCGCCACCTTGGCCGTACCGTGCGACTGTGCCGCGAACAATACTATCAGGATCACGATCGTCAGCGGCACCACAAACGCATCGAAGGCGGGCGTGACGATCTTGAGGCCTTCGACCGCCGACAGCACCGAGAGCGCCGGTGTGATCACCGCGTCGCCGTAGAACAGCGCGGCGCTGACAATGCCACACAGCACGATGACGCCCGTGCGCTTGCCGATCGCGCGCTGCGCCAAAGCCATCAGGGCGAGCGTACCGCCTTCGCCGTTGTTATCGGCACGCAGCAGGATGAGAACGTATTTCAGCGTGACGACGACGATCAATGCCCACAGGATCAGCGACAGCACGCCGAGCACCGCACTGCGGGTCACGGTTCCGTCGTGACCGACCGCCGCGGTCACGGCCTCGCGTAGCGCGTAGAGCGGGCTCGTGCCGATGTCGCCGTAGACAACGCCGATGCTGCCGATCGTCAGCGCCCAGAAAGTTGACTGGGAGCGGCCTTCGTCCTGGTCCTGAGAGGAAACGACGCCTGCGCCGGGCGCGGCGGCCGTGTTGGTCATATGTCAGCCCTCGGTTGCTGCAGCGCAATATGGGCCGGGCTTTATATCACTCGCCAACGCGGCAGGCAGACCGTCCGTGGATGAAATAGTTGACCAGATATGCTGCGGCCGCAAGGCAGAGGTCGGGTTCACCGTAAAATACCGATATATTCCAATGTCTTATCTGCCTATAATATCTGCTTACACAGTGACCTGCGTGCCGACCTCGACCACGCGCCCGGTCGGAATATGGAAGAAGTCCGTCGCATCGCTCGCTGACTTCGCCAGGCCGATGAACAGGCGGTCCTGCCACCGCGGCATTCCCGAATGGGCAGACGGCTTGAGCGCGCGCCGGGACAGGAAGAAGGACGTCGACATGATGTCGAACTGCCAGCCGTGCTTGCGCGCGATGGCGAGTGCCTTCGGGACGTTCGGCGATTCCATATAGCCGAACCTGAGTGCCACCACGCTGAAGTGCGGCGAGAGCGACGTGATTTTCACGCGCTCGTCGTCCCGCACGCGCGGCGTGTCGGTTGTGACGACTGTGAGGATGACGTTGTGTTCGTGCAGCACTTTGTTGTGCTTGAGGTTATGCAGGAGCGCGGTGGGCGCGAAATCCGGATGGCTGGTGAGAAACACCGCGGTGCCGGGCACGATGTGCGGCGGCTTCTTCTCGAGGCTCGTGAGCAAGGTGGGGAGCGGCACCTCGATGCGCTGCGTTTTCAGCGCGAGCAGGCCGGTGCCGCGTCGCCAGGTCAGGATCAGCATAACCATGGTGGCGCCGAACAGAAGCGGAGCCCAGGCGCCCTCGAACAGCTTTAGGAGATTGGCCGACAAGAACATCACGTCGACCACGATCAGCGGCGCTACCACGAGTGCGACGCGCCATAGCGGCCAATGCCAAAGCTGCCACACCACGATGAACGCCAGACAGCCATCGACCACCATGGTGGTGGCGACCGCGATGCCGTAGGCCGAAGCGAGCGCACTCGACGACTTGAACAATCCGACCAGCAGCAGCACGCCGATCAACAGCGCCGTGGTCACGCGCGGAATGTAGATCTGTCCGGCCTGCGACGCCGAGGTGTGTTGAATCGCGAGCCGCGGCAGGAGACCAAGGTGGATAGCCTGATTTACCAACGAATAGGCACCGGTGATCACGGCCTGGCTCGCAATCACCGTCGCGGCAGTCGCAAGCGCCACCATCGGCAGCAGCATTGTATCCGGTACCAGCCGGAAGAACGGGTTGGAAATTGCCGACGGGTTGGCCAGGACGAGAGCGCCCTGCCCGAAATAGTTCAGCAGCAGCGCCGGCAGCACGACTGATAGCCAGGCCATCTGGATCGGCTTACGGCCGAAGTGGCCGAGATCGGCATAAAGCGCCTCGCCCCCGGTCACGACCAGGAAGATGGCGCCGAGCGTGATCAGCCCGATATGGCTGTGCTCGTACACAAACCGCGCCCCGTACCACGGGTTGATCGCCAGCAGCACGCCGGGGTCGTCGCTGATGTGCAGAATCCCCGCCAGCGCAATCGTCACGAACCACACCAGCATGATCGGTCCAAAAAACGCCGCGACCTTCGCGGTACCGCGGCTTTGCGCCGCGAACAATCCGAACAGGATCGCAATGGTCAGCGGGACGACGTAGTGCTCGAACGCGGGCGACAGGAGCTTCAGGCCCTCGACGGCGGACAGCACCGAAATCGCCGGCGTAATCACCGAATCGCCGAGGAACATCGAGGCCCCGATCACCCCGAGCATGAAAACCAGCGGGGTGCGCCGGCCGAGTGCGCGCGTAGCGAGCGCGGTCAGCGAGAGCGTACCGCCCTCCCCGTTGTTGTCCGCTCGCAATAGCAGCAGCACGTACTTGATGGTAACGACAATAATGAGAGCCCAAAGAATCATCGAGAGCACGCCGAGCACCACCTCGCGTGTGACCGCGCCGTGCGCCTCCGCGGCCACGACCGCTTCACGGAACGCATAAAGAGGACTCGTCCCGATATCGCCGTAGACCACGCCGACGCTGCCGAGCGCCAGCGTCCATAGACTCGCCTTGTCCTGCGGTGCCGTCTCGGCAGCCACAGGCGCTACCGCCACCCCGGCGTTTTCGGTCGGAACTTTGCTCATCGGACGAGGTCGGTCTCGGCACACCGCTGAAGAAGGCGCGCCTTATATCACCGCACCATGACATGTAACATGCCTTGACGGACGGCACTTCCGCTTGCGTAGAAGCAAACGAGAATCGGCAGAATCAAACGAGAATCGAATGGACGCCGGGATTTCGTCGGCCGAAGACCGTCACGGCTTGATGTTGGGCGGAACCGGCGGCTGTTCCTGCATCAGTGTGATGGTTACGCGGCGATTGGCCGCGACATAGGGGTCGTCGGGAAACAGCGGCTGCGTGTCGGCCCGGCCGGCGACCATGTAGATGTGTGTCGCGGGCACGCCTTCTTCCTCAAGTTGTCTGCGCACCGCGTTTGCACGGTCGGCGGAGAGCTCCCACGGCCCGTAGCTTGACCGTGCGGGAATACGAGTTGCCGCCGTGTGGCCGGTGATCGCCAGGCGCAAGCCGGTCGCCTTGAGCGGCGCCGCGAGCCGCTGCAATAGCCGACTGGTGTGCGCATAAGGCTCCTTTGAGCCTTCTGCAAACATCGAGCGGCCGTTCTGATCGACGATCTCGAGGTTCAATCCCTGCTTGGTCTCCTCGATCATCAGGTGTTTGGACATTTCGGAGATCTCCGGCATGTCCTGCATGGCTTGTCGCAACGACGCGGCGGCGAGCGCGAAGTTGCGGTCGCTGTCGAGCTTGGCGCCGTAGTTCTGCTGGCGGCCGTGATCGTCGGGGCTCGGCGTCGCCGAAGCTTCGTCCGGCGGAATGGGCGCGGCGTTCTTGAGCTTCGGCCTCGTCGGGAGCCCGGGGATTTCGATCACGCCGGAATAGCGGACCTTGTCCTGCACGCCGAACGCATCGCGCATCGAGCCGGCGACGATCTGCAGCTTGACCTGATCCTGGGTGGAGAACGCCACCAGCATGACGAAGAAGGCCACGAGAAGCCCCATCAGGTCGGCGAAGGTCACGAACCAGCCGTGTCCGCCGCCGTGGGCATCGCCTCGCTTTTTCTTCGCCATGGCGGGTGTCCGGCGCGGCTCTCGTCAGGCCGCGACCGGCTCGGCCTCGGCCTCGCCATGCCGGTGCTTTTCCGGCAGATAGGCGAGCAGCATCTCACGCACCAGCGCCGGGCTCTTGGACTCCCGGATCATCAATATACCGTCGATGATGAGCGTGCGGTTGATATCCTCGTCCACGAGCTTGAGGTGCAGCTTGTCGGCGATGGGCAGACAGAACAGGTTGGCGACGGCGGCGCCATAGAACGTGGCCAGCAAGGCGACCGCCATGTAGGGGCCGAGCTTCGACGGATCGGTCATGTTGGCGAACATCTGCACCATGCCGATCAGCGTGCCGATCATGCCGAAGGCCGGCGCGCAGTCGCCGATGGCACGATAGATCTTCTGGCCCTCGTCGAGATGGGTCAGGAAGTTGTCGCGGTCGCGCTCGAGGTTATCGCGGATGAAGTCGCTGTCGTAACCATCGGCGACGAAGCGGATGCCCTTGGACAGGAAGGGGTCCTCGGTCTCGACTTTTTCGAGCCCGATCGGACCCTGCTTGCGGGCGATCTCGGCCAGTCCGGCGATCTCGTCGACCAGCTCGCGCTGCGTGGTCCGCCGCATCGTAAAGGCGAATTTCGCTCCGAGCGGCAGACCGTGGAAAATCGACGAGAACGGAAACCGGATCAAGGTCGCGGCGAACGCGCCGCCGAAGATGACGATCGCGGCATGCGCGTCGACGAACATTCGCAGATCGCCGCCCATCAGGATGAGCGTGACCAGCACGACCCCGCCGGCGATGATACCGGCGCTGGTTGCGATATCCATGAAGTCACCCCGTCCCGATACGCGAACGGGCTTTGCCGCCAGCCGGCAACGCCGGCCACGACCCTAGTACCGCCGCGCTTAAGGGACGGTTACCAAACGTTGACGTTAACCGATGGTTAGGAGGCGCGTGGCAGGCAACCCGCGTGCACCCGGCAGTTGCGCCGCCTCACGCGGCGAGGTTGCCGTATTCTTCCTTCAGCAGCCCGAGCCGGGCGAAGATATCGCGGTCGGAGACGACAAACAGACGCGCCGTCCCGCCGGTGCTCTTGTGCACGATGCGGTTGCCCTGCGGCAGCGTGAAGATGTCACGCTTGCGCCAACGGACCGTGTGGTTGCCGACCTCGCTTTCGCCCGAACCCTCGATGACGCAGCACACGGAGCTGGCATTGGTGCGGAACGGCAGCGTCGTCATGCCGGGATCGAGTTGCACCAGGAAGCAATCGATCAGCTCCATCGCTGTGCCGCCATTGAGCGGATTGACGTAGCGCACGCGGCGCGAGCCATCGCGCGCGAGCGGCGCCGCCGCAACCGCCGCGGCCGCCGGCCCATAGGGATAACGAAACACCGGCGAATAGGCCTTCGTGGTGTAGGCCACGTCCGGCACCACGTTCGCGACCGCGAATGCCTCATCCGCGACCGTGTCCGGCGCCTCACCGGCCGGGCCAGGCTGGAACGCGCCGGTCCCCATGTAATGGTGCAGCGGCACGTCGAGCGCGTCGAGCCAGATGATCGGTGCATTGCCCTCGTGCACATGCTCGTGCCAGGTCCAGGCCGGCGTGAGCACCAGATCGCCCTCGTCCATCCGGCAGGGCTTGCCGTCGACGATGGTGGTGGCGCCGGAACCTTCCAGCACGAAGCGCAGCGCGTTCATGGTGTGACGGTGCGGACGCGCCTTCTCGCCCGGCAGCAGTACCTGGAGGTTGGTGCAGATGGTCTTGGTGGTCTGCCGCCATTCGTATTCGTCGGCACCGGGCGGGATCAGTTGCAACACGCGCCGTTCGATCGCCTCGGGCGAAGCCACGCTGATGGCGCCCGCGATCAGCGGACGGATTTTCTCCCACGACCAGTGGTAGGACTGCTCCGGCGGCGCCGGCGGCCGATGCGCGAACTTGTTTTCCCACAATGGGGCCATGTGGGCGTCCTTCCAGGCCTTGCGCAAATCGTCGATCTCGGCGGGCGTGGCGGCGGCGGTGGACATCGTTGTGGCCTTTCGAACAGTGCGCGGTCGTACCGTGGACTCTAGAGTTCGGTCCCATGCTGTCAATCATAAGAGCTGCCCAGCCCGTTCGATTGACTGCCGGAAGCGCGGTCCTATAGTGCCGGGAATAATCGCATCAAATCATCCTCTACGCGAGGAACGGGAGCGCGGCGTCCATGCAATTCGGTGTGCAGTTCTTTCCCGCCGTCGACCATACCGACAAGAGCGCTGCGGAGTACTACGCGGAGTCGCTGGCGATCGCCGAAGAAGCGGACAAGCTGGGATTCACTCACGCGCGCACGGTCGAGCACTATTTCAACCGCTACGGCGGCTACAGCCCCAACCCGCTCGTGTTCCTGTCCGCCGCCTCGCAGCGCACCAAGAACATCCGGCTTGTCACCGGCGCAGTGCTGCCGGTGTTCAACCATCCGTTCAAGCTCGCGGGCGAGATCGCAATGCTCGACGGCATTTCGGGCGGACGGCTCGACGTGGGTTTCGCGCGCGCGTTCCTGCCGCATGAGTTCCGCCGCTTCGGCATCTCGCCGGATGAATTGCAGGTGCGTTTCCGCGAAGGGCTCGAACAAATCGAGCTTCTGCTGACGAAGGAGAACGCGAGCCACAAGGGCGAGTTTCATTCGTTCGAGGACGTGACCTCGCTGCCGCGGCCGACGCAGAAGCCGCGGCCGAAGTTCTATATCGCCGCGACGCAGACGCCGGAATCGTTCGAGTTTGCCGGCAGCAAGGGCTATTCGCTGATGGCGATCCCGATCGGGCCGATCGGCGGCCTCATCGACCTCTATCGCAAGTCCTGGCGCGACGCCGGCCACCCCGGCGACGGCGAGGTGATGGTGGCGTTCCATATGTTCTGCCACGAGGACGCCAAGCTCGCGCGCGAAATCGCGCGCCCGCCGTTCGAGGAATACTTCCGCGCGCTCAACGAGGCGGTCGGCGACTGGGAGCGCGGCTCATCCAAGGATTATCGCGACTACGACAAGTCGATGCGGCGGCTGCGCTCGTTCACGCTCGACGGCCAGATCGAGGCCGGCGGCGCCTGGGTCGGCACGCCCGACGAGATCAAGGCGACCATCCGCAAGGTCGTGGCCTCCATCGGCAAGTTCGAGCACGCCTCGCTGCAGATCAATTTCGGCACCATCGACATCGGCGAGGCACTAAAGTCCATGCGGCTGTTCGCGCACGAGGTCATGCCGGAATTTGCCGACACCATCGCGCCTGCCGCGGCGCGCCAGGCACAGCCCCTGGTGCAAGCCAAATAGGGCGCCGGCGCTCGGCCGCTCCGCCTTCCCGCAGGGCTCAACCTGCGCTATCTGACAGCGGAACAATCGCTCGGCGCTCAACTGGCGGCGAGCCCAAGGAGGAATTCATGCGCCAGATCGGCCATTTCATCGGCGGCAAGGAAGTCGCGGGAGGCTCGGGCCGCGCCGGCGACGTGTTCAATCCCAACACCGGCGACGTGCAGGCCAAAGTCGCCTTCGCCAGCAAGGCCGAGGTCGGACAAGCCATCGCCAATGCGGCGGCCGCGCAGCCCGCCTGGGCGGCCACCAATCCGCAGCGGCGCGCCCGCGTGCTCTTCAAGTTTCTCGAACTCGTGCAGAAGGAGTTCGACGACCTCGCCAGGCTCCTCTCCTCCGAGCATGGCAAGACGTTTCCCGACTCCAAAGGCGACATTCAGCGCGGGCTCGAAGTGGTCGAGTTCGCCTGCGGCATCCCGCACCTGATGAAGGGCGAGTACACCGAAAGCGCCGGCCCCGGCATCGATCTCTACTCCGTCCGCCAGCCGCTCGGCGTCGTCGCCGGTATCACGCCGTTCAACTTCCCGGCCATGATCCCGATGTGGAAGTTCGCGCCCGCGCTCGCCTGCGGCAACGCCTTCATCCTGAAACCGTCGGAGCGCGATCCGTCGGTGCCGATGCGGCTCGCGGAGCTCTTGGTCGAGGCTGGATTGCCGGCGGGCGTGCTGAACGTCGTCAACGGCGACAAGGAGGCGGTCGACGCATTGCTCACCCACCCGACGATCCAGGCGATCGGCTTCGTCGGCTCTTCCTCAATCGCCGAGTACATCTACTCGACCGGAACGGCGCACGGCAAACGCGTGCAGTGCTTCGGGGGCGCCAAGAACCACATGGTGGTGATGCCGGACGCCGACATCGACCAGGCGGTCGACGCGCTGATCGGCGCGGGCTACGGCTCGGCCGGCGAGCGCTGCATGGCGATCTCGGTCGCGGTGCCGGTCGGCAAGAAGACCGCCGACATTCTGGTCGAGAAGCTGATCCCGCGGGTCGAGAGCCTCAAGGTCGGGCCGTCGAACGATCCGCAGGCCGACTACGGCCCGATGGTCACGCGCGCGCACCTCAACAAGGTGAAGGATTACGTCGATCTCGGCATCAAGGAAGGCGCCAAGCTCAAGGTCGACGGCCGCAACTTCAAGCTCCAAGGCTACGAGAACGGCAACTTCATGGGCGGCTGCCTGTTCGACGACGTCACGCCCAACATGCGCATCTACAAGGAGGAAATTTTCGGGCCGGTGCTGTCAGTCGTGCGAGCCAAGGACTACGACGAGGCGGTCCGGCTCCCCTCCGAGCACGACTACGGCAACGGCGTCGCGATCTTCACGCGCGACGGCGACACCGCGCGCGACTTCGTCAACCGCGTGCAGGTCGGCATGGTGGGGGTGAACTTCGCCATTCCGGTGCCGCTGGCTTATCACACCTTCGGCGGCTGGAAGCGCTCGGGCTTCGGCGACCTGAACCAGCACGGCCCGGATTCGATCCGCTTCTACACCAAGACCAAGACCGTCACTTCGCGCTGGCCGTCCGGCGTCAAGGAAGGCGCCGAGTTCGTCATTCCGACGATGCGGTGATACGTCCGTGCGCTCGGTCATGCGTCTCGCCCGCGCACTCGTCTCTGTTGCGCTTCTCGCCTCGTCCCTATCAACGCCGGCCGCTGCGCAAAGCGGCGGCGGCGCGGACACCGCGATCAGGGCCGCGCTGACCCATTGGATGGCGGATTTCAACGACCGCCGCATCGACAAGGTATGCGACCTGTTCGCGCCCGATCTGGTCGCCCAATTCCGCGGACAACCCGAGACTGGTTTCACCGGACTTTGCGATCAGCTCAAGCGATCGCTCAGCGACCGGACCAAGACATACAGTTACGGTCTCGCCATCAAGGAAGTCCTGGTGTTCGGAGACCTCGCCATCGTCCGGCTGGTCTGGACGCTGAAGGTCGAGCGCAAGGACCCGCCTAGCACCGCCACCAGCGACGAGATCGGCATGGACATCTTCCGGCGCCAGCCCGACGGGAGCTGGAAAATTTCCCGTTTCGTCGCGTACGATCTCCCTCCCTGACGGGGACGGAACCTCAAGCCCGGCAACAACAACAACTCGAACCGCTACGCGATGCAGGTGCGCGCGTTGCCGACGCTCGGGCGGCCGCACTGGCAGCGCAACTGGCGGTTCGTCACCGAAACCGTCACGCTGGTGATGCGGTTCTTCTGCACCACGACGTTGCAGAGCAGCGCAAGCTGGCCGCCGTCGTTGTCGATCTGCAGCTTCAAGGTGCCGACCTTCTCGCGCAAGCACGGCGGTGCCGTTGCGGAACGGGTCGAGCCTGGTCGAGTCGAGATAGAGCGGCGGCGAAGCCGTGCTCGGGACGGTCTTGATCTCGACGTAGCCGACGCTGTTGTCGACGCTGCAGGCGGCGAGCGCCGACGACGGCGGCGATTGCCCCGCCAAGCCGCCAGCCGGTCGCCGGCCGCATCGTCAGGCTCCGGGCGACTTGAGCGTCGTCAGGAGCTTCTTGAGCTTGTCCGAGGCGTCCTTGATGCCGTCGGTCAGCTTGTGGATGACCTCCAGCGCCTTCTCGTGCTCGCGCACCTGCAACAGCTCGTCGATGAAGTCCTCGTTGGTCTGCAGCGTGCGCAGGAGATCGGCAAAATCCTTGCGCGCGCGCTCAAGCTCGCGGATCGCGCCTTCGGTTCCGGTTCTCAATTCGCGCCAGCGCTCGATCAGATACTGCCGGTCTTCCGGTTTATACCGGGTCTCCTGGTCGAGCGCCTTGAGCTTGTCCTCGGCGCGCTTGAGCGCCTTGTTGCCAAGCTCGAACACCGTGCCGTTGTCGGCCACCGCACCGAGCAGGGCGCCGACATGCGCGCGGAGATCTTCGATCTCCTTGCGCGCGGTCTCGGCGTTGCCGGTCCGGCCCATGGACTGGGCGCTGTCATCGATCTTCTTGCTCAGATCCGCGAATGTCTTCTTGAGCTCGCTGAGCTGGCGCGAAAACTCGTCGTCCGCCGGGCGCGCCTCGGGGGCGGCATTGCTCTCGCTTTGACTACGATCGACCGGGTTGCGCTCGATTTGCGCCGTCGCCGCGCCCGGCATCGCTGACAGCGCGAACGCCACGATTGCGCCCAACAGCAAGCCGGAAGGTCGCTTGGCGGCGGTGGCGAAAAGAGGACTCATGCGATCAACTCCGCAACCGGTAGCATTCACCGGGCACTCGATAACCGGTCAACACTAGGGCAGAAGTGGGACCGCGTCAGCCCCTCGCAGGGCACGCACGGCACGATATAGTCACACTGGAACCTGCACGGCTGTTCATGAAAGGCGACACCCGATGGCCGAATACCAGCTTTACTGCTTTGCCCAATCCGGCAATGCCTACCGCAACGCGCTGATGCTCAACCTGATCGGTGCCGACTGGCAGCCGATCTATGTCGATTTCTTCGCCAAGGGCGAGACGCGTACGCCGGAATACCGCGCCAACGTGAACGAGATGGGCGAAGTGCCGGTGCTGGTGCACGGCGGCAAGAAACTCAGCCAGTCGGGTGTGATCCTCAACTATCTCGCCGACCATTCGGGCAAATTCCGTCCGGAGGGCGAGGACGAAAAGCTCGAAGCGCTGCGCTGGATCATCTTCGACAATCAGAAGGTCAACGGCTTTCTCGGGCCCTACCGCTTCCTGCGCAACTTCGCGAAGCCCGCGGGCGATCCGGCCGTCATGGCGTTCCTCAAAGGCCGCATCGACGGCAATCTCGCGATCGTCGACAAGCGGCTCGCCGACCGGCCGTTCGTGCTCGGCAACCGGCCGACCATCGCCGATCTCTCGCTGGTGGCGTACCTCTACTATCCGGCCGACGAATTCGGCTTCGACATCGCCGCCGAGCGCAAGAACATCGCCGCCTGGCTCGATCGCATCAAGGCGCTGCCGGGCTGGAAACATCCTTACGAGTTGATGCCGGGCTATCCACTGCCGGCGCGGTGAGACGCCAATCGCAGGCCTTTTCCCGTCATTGCGAGCCGACGGCGAGCGCAATCCAGCGATGGACGAACTGCGGGTGAAGGCTGGATTGCTTCGTCGCTAACGCTCCTCGCAATGGCGGGCTACACAAGCCGACGAACGCCAGGGTCCGTTTAGCGCGAAAATACACACTCAACGCGCGGTGAGGCCGCCATCGATGACGAATTCCGCGCCGGTAACGAAGGCGGATTCGTCGGAGAGGAGATACACGCACATCTCGGCGACCTCTGATGGCTCGCCCAGCCGGCCGAGCGGAATGTCGCGGGTCAACTGTCCGCGCGCGACATCGGGCCGGCGGGTCTGCGCGATGATGTCATCCACCATCGGCCCCTCGAGGAACGCCGGGTGCACCGAGTTGCAGCGCACCTGCGGGCGCAGCCGCGCGCCGTGCAGCGCCACCGATTTGCTCAGCAGCCGCACGCCGCCTTTCGACGCGTTGTAGGCCGCGAGGTTGTGTCCCCCGACGATCCCGGAGATCGACGAGAGATTGACGATCGAGCCTCCCTGCCGCTTCAACAACGGCAGCGCGTGCTTGCAGCCGAGAAACGTGCCGTCGAGGTTGACCGCCAGCACACGCCGCCACGCCGCATAGTCGGTGTCCTCGATGGTAGCCAGGAGCGCGATGCCGGCGGCGTTGACGAGGCCATCGAGCCGGCCGTGCGCTCGCTCGACCTCGGCGAGGACGCTCAACCAGTTGTCCTCGGCCGCCACGTCGAGCGCGTGGTCGATGCCCGGACGCTGCGCAAGATCGGTCGCGATCGTCCGGCCGCCCTCGCGCGTCACCGCCGCCGCGACCGCGCCGCCGATCGCACCGGCCGCGCCGGTGATGAGGACGATCTTGTCCTTGAGACGGGGCATCGGTCGGCGCGCCTCCTGGCAAACCGTTCAAATGGCCGGATCGAGGCTAGTTGAGGCGGGCAGGACGCTCGGGATCGCCGGGCGGGTCGCTATGCGCGAGCGGTGGCCTGACCTCGGGCGCAGATGCCGCCGCCTCCGGCGAAACAGCGGCCCCGGCCGTCTTACGCTCGTGATCGCGATACGAGAGCCAGCCGAACGGCAGCGCACCGAGATAGAGCACGGTCCCGATGGCGAGCACCCACCACGGATAGGAGACGAGCAGCGCGAAGAACAAAACGACGCAGACGAACACCGGCAGCACCATCTCGGGCGCCACGCGCTTGCCGACGCGCTTGCCGGAGAACACCGGGATGCGCGACACCATCAGGAAGGCGATCGCCAGCGTGTAGAGGAACGTCACCGGCGCAAGCCGCGGGCACGCCGAGAAGGTGCAGATAGATCGGCAGCAGCACCGTGATGGCACCGCCCGGCGCCGGCATGCCGGTGAAGAAATTCGCCGTCCAGGGCGGCCGGTTGGGATCGTCGATCATGACGTTGAAGCGCGCGAGCCTTAAGCTGGCGCAGATCGCAAACACCATGGCGGCGATCCAGCCGGCGTTCCCAAGCTCCTGCAGGCCCCAGAAATAGAGGATCAGCGCCGGCGCGACGCCGAAATTGACGAAGTCGGCGAGACTGTCGAGCTCGGCGCCGAAGCGCGAGGTGCCCTTGAGCATGCGGGCGACGCGCCCGTCGATGCCGTCGAGCAGGGCGGCAAAGACGATGGCTGCCACCGCCCATTCGAGCTTGCCTTCGACGGCAAGCCGCATGGCGGTGAGGCCGGCGCAGAGCGCCAGCAGCGTGATGAGGTTGGGCAGCAGCGTGCGCACCGGAATCTGCCGAAGGCGGCGGCGCATCTGCTCAGGGCGGTCGGCATCGAAGGGCGAGAACGGCATGGGCACAACTATAACGCGGCGTTTCCGGCGTTGCCATGGCAAATGCTATTAACCATTGCTCGTCAAGCCGTTAGCCGACCCGGAAGGTGAGCTGCGGGTTGGTCGTGCGCAGGTCCGCGATGATGGTTTCGCCGGCGATGGCGGTCTGCCCTTCGGCCACCAGCGCCTTGGCGCCCTCGGGCAGATAGACATCGACCCGCGAGCCGAACCGGATCATGCCGATGCGCTCGCCCGCGCCGACGGTCGCGCCTTCGCGCACGAAGCACAGGATGCGGCGCGCAACGAGCCCGGCAATCTGCACCACGCCGATGCGGCCCTTGGTGGTGGCGATGACGAAGCCGTTGCGCTCGTTGCTCTCGCTCGCCTTGTCGAGGTCGGCACTGATGAAGGCGCCCTTGTGATAGGCGATGCGCTCGATCTTGCCGACCACCGGGCTGCGATTCACGTGGCAGTCGAACACGCTCATGAAGATCGACACCCGCGGCAACGGCCGGTCGCCAAGATAGAGGTCGGCGGGCGGCACCGCGTTGGTGATGCGGCTCACCCGGCCGTCGGCGGGCGAGACCACGATGCCTTCGCGCAGCGGCGTCACCCGCTCGGGATCGCGGAAGAAATAGACGCACCAGAGCGTCGCCACCGTGGCAAGCCAGCCAAGCGGCGACCACAGCCAGAACAGGATCAGGCTCGCGAGCGCGAACATGCCGATGAACGGCAGGCCCTCGCGGTGGACGGGCGCAAGCTGGGAACGGATGGAGGCAAGGACGGACATGAAGCTCGGTACTCTCGTCACCCTCACCCTGAGGAGCCGCGCGCAGCGCGCGTCTCGAAGGGCGAGGGCCTGGGTCGGGCCGCCCAATCCTTCGAGACGCGATGCTTCGGCACGCTTCTCAGGCATGAAGCTGGAAATCTACTCCGCGGCGTCGACGCGGGCCACAGCGGGCTCGACCGGCGGTTCGGCTGGTTCGGCCGGCTCCTCGACCGTCGGCGGATTGCGGTTGGGGGCGACGACCTCGTCCTCGACCTCCGCAAGCTTCTCGCGCGCCGCTTCCGCCTCGCGCTGGCGGTTCCACATGCTGGCATAAAGGCCGCCGCGCGCCAGAAGCTCATGGTGCGTACCGCGCTCGGCAATGACACCCTGGTCGAGCACGATGATCTCCTCGGCACCCACGATGGTGGAGAGGCGATGCGCGATCACCAGCGTGGTGCGGTTCCGCGACACCCGGTCGAGCGCGTCCTGGATGTCCTTCTCGGTGTGGCTGTCGAGCGCGGAGGTGGCCTCGTCGAGAAGGAGGATCGGCGGTCCCTTGAGGATCGTGCGCGCAATCGCGACGCGCTGTTTCTCGCCGCCAGAGAGTTTCAGCCCGCGCTCGCCGACTTCGGTCTCATAGCCCTTCGGCGACATACGGATGAAGCCGTCGATCTGCGCCAACCGCGCCGCCTCCTCGACCTCGGCGTCGTTCGCCTCCCAGCGGCCGTAGCGGATGTTGTAGCGGATGGTGTCGTTGAACAGCACGGTGTCCTGCGGCACCATGCCGATCGCCATGCGCAGCGAGTTCTGCGTCACGTCGCGGATGTCCTGCCCGTCGATCAGGATGCGGCCGCCGGTCACGTCGTAGAAGCGGAACAGCAAGCCGCGAGATGGTCGACTTGCCGGCGCCGGACGGCCCGACCACCGCGATGGTATGGCCGGCCGGCACCTCGAAGGTGATGCCTTTGAGGATCGGCCGGTCGGGATCGTAGGAGAACGTGACGTTCTCGAACCGGATCGGTGCCGGCCCTGACGTCGAGCGGCTTGGCGCCCGGCTTGTCCTTGATCTCCGGATCGCGCGAGATGATCGCGAACATCTTCTCGATGTCGATCACCGCCTGCTTGATCTCGCGATAGACCATGCCCATGAAATTGAGCGGCTGGTAAAGCTGGATCATCATGGCGTTGATCATGACGAAGTCGCCGACCGTATTGGTGCCCTGCTTGATGCCGTAGGCGCACAGCACCATCACGGCAGCGAGCCCGATGGTGAAGATGACAGCCTGCCCGGCATTGAGCACGGCGAGCGAGACATAGGCCTGCACGCTCGCCGTCTCGTAGCGCGCCATGGAACGGTCGTAGCGCTTCGCCTCGCGCTCCTCGGCGACGAAGTATTTCACCGTTTCGTAGTTGAGCAGCGAGTCGATCGCCTTGACGTTGGCTTCGGTGTCGCTGTCGTTCATGCGCCGGCGGATGTTGATGCGCCACTCGGTGGCGTAATAGGTGAATGCCATGTAGAGCGCGACGACGGCGAGAATGATCGCGACGTAGCGCCAGTCGAACTGATAGAGCAGCACGCCGACGATCAGCCCGAGCTCGATGATCGTCGGCACGAGCTGCATGATCACCATGCGCACGATCGTCTCGATGGCGTTGCGTCCGCGCTCGAGCACGCGCGTCAGCCCGCCGGTCTTGCGCTCCAGGTGAAAGCGCAGCGAGAGCTGGTGCATGTGCTCGAAGGTGCGGTAGGCGAGCCGGCGCACGGCGTTCATCGCCACCTTGGCGAACACGCCGTCGCGCACTTGCGTCAGCACCGCCATCAGGATGCGGGTGCCGCCATAGGCCACGGTCATCAGCACCGGGGCGGCGAACACCCAGACGAGCCACGAATTGGCCGCGACCGGCGCGCTCCCCTCGCCGACCAGCGCGTCGGTCGCCCATTTGAAGGTGAACGGCACCGCGATGGTCGCGAGCTTGGCGGCGAGCAGCAGCACCATCGCGAGCATGACCCGCCATTGCAGGTCGCGCCGGTCGGTCGGCCAGATGTAGGGCCACAACCCGCGCATGGTCGCGAACAGCGATCCGCCGTCGGCGAACACCTCGCGTTTCAGCGCCTCGGTCGAGCGCAGATGAGAATCGGTCATAGCCGGCCCGGACTGACGGGCCGCAGGGGCAGACCGTCGCATGCCACTTACATAGAGACTTTCCAGACTGCAATCACCCCGGCCATAAAAACTCAGACAATCCCGGCACTTGGGCCATGGCTGAGCGGCGGGTCTTGGTGCTTGACGGTCCCCGGCATTCGGGCCACATCGGTGGCATGAGCACCATTCAATCGATTTGCGTCTACTGCGCCTCGGGCCCGGGTACCGACCCGGCCTATGTCGATTCCGCCAAGGCTTTCGGACGAATCCTTGCGGAAAACCGCATCCAGCTGGTCTACGGCGGCGGATCGGTCGGCCTGATGGGAGCGGTGGCGGATGCCGTTCTCGACCACGGCGGAGGAATCACCGGCGTGATTCCGGAATTCCTGATGAACCGCGAGCACATGATGCTGCGCGCGCAGGAGCGCATCGTCACGCGCGACATGCACGAGCGCAAGCGCATCATGTTCGAGCGCGCCGACGCTTTCGTGGCGCTGCCGGGTGGTGTCGGCACGCTGGAGGAACTGGTCGAGCAGATCACCTGGGCGCAGCTCGGCCGCCACAGGAAACCGATCCTGATCGCCAACATCAAGAATTTCTGGGACCCGCTCTGCGCATTGCTCGATCAGATGCGGCAGGTGCAATTTATCCGGCCGGGACTGTCGATCGACGTTTTGGTCGCCGATCGCGTCGAGGACATCCTGCCGAAGCTCACCGCCGCCGCGCGCGCCGTCTCGGAGGCCGAGAAGGAGATGTCACCGGCCACCGCCGAGCGGATGTAGCACCCGACTTACTTGCTCTCCACAACCGTCATCGCCTCGATGCGGTTGCCGTCGGGATCGCGGATGAAGGCGGCGTAATAGCCCGCGAAATATTCCGCGCGCAGGCCGGGCGCGCCGTCCGAGTTCCCGCCCGCCCGCAGGGCCGCGGCGTGAAAAGCGTCGACCATCTGCGTGCTTGCAGCGCGCAGGCACACGTGCACGCCGGTGTCCGATGCGACAAGCTCTGGGCGATGATTGATCCAGAACTCGGGGTACTTCTTGCCGTAGCCAACTGACGTCGGCCATTCGCGCAATTGCTGAAGCCGAGAGCAGCGAGCGCAGCGCTATAGAATGCCCTCGCCCTTTCAAGGTCGCGCACGCCGATGGAGACGTGATCGATCATCTTCCCTCCGTCGTCATGCCCGCGAAAGCGGGCATCCAGTCACCTTGATCTCCCAAAATCAACAAGACTGGATCGCCCGCTTTCGCGGGCGATGACACCGGGGAAAACAGACGGTCATCACCCGCCCTCACGCCGGCGCGCCGGCCTTGACCAGCTTGTAGACGATCGAATCCATCAGCGCCTGGAACGAAGCGTCGATGATATTGGGCGACACGCCGACCGTAGTCCAATGCTCGCCGGTCTCGTCCTGGCTCTCGATCAGCACGCGCGTGATGGCCTCGGTGCCGCTGTTGAGGATACGCACGCGGTAATCGGTGAGTTCGAGCCCGCTGATGTAGCCCTGGTACTTGCCGAGGTCCTTGCGCAGCGCGAGGTCGAGCGCGTTGACCGGGCCGTTGCCTTCCGCCGCCGAGATCAGGCTCTCGTCGCCGACCTTGACCTTGACGACGGCCATGCAGACCGTCACGCGCTCGCCCATCGCATTGACGCGCTGCTCGACGTTGACGTCGAACTGCGTAACGTCGAAATAGTTCGGCACCTGCCCGAGCGTCCGCCGCGCCAAGAGATCGAACGAAGCGTCAGCCGCCTCGTAGGCATAGCCGATCGCCTCGCGCTCCTTCACCACATCGAGCAGCCGCGCGACGCGTGCGTCGTCCTTGTCGATCTTGATGCCGATGCGATCGAGCTCGGCGAGCACGTTCGAGCGCCCGGCCTGGTCGGACACCAGCAGCTTGCGCCGGTTGCCGACGGTCGCGGGCGGCACGTGCTCGTAGGTCGCCGGCTCCTTCATGATCGCGGAGGCGTGGATGCCGGCTTTGGTGGCGAACGCGCTGTCGCCCACATACGGCGCGTGGCGGTTGGGCGAACGGTTGAGCATCTCGTCGAGCGTGTGCGACGCATGCGCGAGCTGCTTGAGCTGATCGTCCGAGACACCGATGTCGAATTTCTCCGCGAACTCCGGCTTGAGCTTGAGCGTCGGGATGATCGAGACAAGGTTGGCGTTGCCGCAACGCTCGCCGAGACCGTTCAACGTGCCCTGGATCTGGCGCGCGCCCGCGCGCACCGCGGCGAGCGAATTCGCCACGGCCTGCTCGGTGTCGTTGTGGGCGTGAATGCCGACGTGATCGCCCGGGATATGCTTGACGACCTCGCCGACGATTGCCTCCACCTCATGCGGCAGCGTGCCGCCGTTGGTGTCGCACAGCACGACCCAGCGCGCGCCTTCGTCGTAGGCGGCCTTGGCGCAAGCGAGCGCGAATTGCGGATTGGCCTTGTAGCCGTCGAAGAAGTGCTCGCAGTCGAGCAGCACCTCGTAGCCCTTCGCCTTCGCGGCGCGCACCGAGTCGCGGATCGAGGCGATGTTCTCCTCCGGAGTGGTCTCGAGCGCGACCCGCACGTGATAGTCCCAGGACTTCGCGACGAAACAGATCGCATCGGCCTTGGCGTCGAGCAGCGCCACGAGCCCCGGATCGTTCGAGGCCGAACGGCCCGGCCGTCGCGTCATGCCGAAGGCCGTGAAGGTGGTGCCGAACTCGTGCGGCTCGGCGAACAGTTGCGTGTCGGTCGGATTGGCGCCCGGATAGCCGCCCTCGACATAGTCGATACCGAGGCCATCGAGCATCTGGGTGATCGCGAGCTTGTCGCCGAGCGTGAAGTCGACGCCGTTCGTCTGCGCGCCGTCGCGCAGCGTGGTGTCGAACAGATAGAGGCGCTCGCGCGACATCGTCGTTTCACCAGAGGTAATAGTTCGCCGCGAGCGCGACCGCGACCAGGATCGCGATGATCCCGAGCGCAAATGGTGGAGCCTGAGATTATGCATGGGTCTGCCTCACATCACGCGATAGGCGATATAGAGCGCGATCAGCACCGCGACGATGATCACACCGTATTTCAGCACGATGTAATAGAGCCAGTGGCGCGGGAACGGCGTGTCGGGCTTGGTCATCGTGCAATCTCCCAGGTGGTGCCGTCTTTCGAATCTTTCAGTACGACGCCCATGGCCTTGAGCTCGTCGCGAATGCGATCGGACTCTTTGAAGTTTTTCGCCTTGCGTGCCACATTGCGTTCCTCGATGAGCCGATCAACCCGCTCATCAAACTCACGGTCTGTTGCGGACTTGTAGAAGAAGTCGTTGAGTTTTCGATCCCACTTCGGCCTTTGTAATCCGAGAAGATCAGCCGATGCAGCTAATCCCCTAGCAGCCTTTCCATCACCGTTCTTTGCCGCCTTGGCCATGGCATGCATCTCCGCGAATGCGATTGAGGTATTGAGGTCGTCAGACAATGCATCGAGAACCTCGGGGGGTACGTCTTGACCGCACTCTTCCGCGCTTAGTCCATATCCCTCAATCGCATTAGCCCATCCGTTGATAACTTGGCGGCTGCTCCTCCAATCCCTTCGACGTCCAGTCCATCGGCTGACGGTAGTGCGTCTTCAGCATGTTGCAGCCGCAACACCTCGCCGGGCCAATCCGCGAGCAGATCGCGGATTGTGAAGAAGTTGCCAAGCGACTTCGACATCTTCTCGCCTTCGACCTGCAGGAAGCCGTTGTGCATCCAGGTGTTCGCCATGACGGGCGTGTGGAAGGCGCAGCGCGATTGCGCGATTTCGTTCTCGTGGTGCGGAAACACGAGATCGATGCCGCCGCCGTGAATGTCGAAGGTCTCGCCGAGCAGCGCGCCCGACATGGCGGAGCACTCGATGTGCCAGCCCGGCCGCCCCGGCGTCGCGATGCCCGCGGGTGACGGCCAGGCCGGCTCGCCAGGCTTCGAGGGCTTCCACAGCACGAAGTCCATCGGGTCGCGCTTGTAGGGCGCGACCTCGACGCGGGCGCCCGCCACCATCTCGTCAAGCGAGCGCTTGGACAGCCGGCCGTAGTCCTTCATCGACGGCACGTCGAACAGCACGTGGTCCGCGGCGACATAGGCGTGACCGTTCGCGACGAGTCGCTCGATCAGGCGAACCATGTCGATCGTGGCGTCGGCGCGGCGGATATATTCGGTCGCGCGCGGCTCGACGGTCGGGCGCAGGCAGCCGAGCGCGTCCACGTCCTCGTGGTATTGCCGCTCGGTCTTCTCGGTCACCAGCCGGATCGCCTCGTTCAGCGGCAGATCGGGATATTCCTGCGCCGCCCGCGCGTTGATCTTGTCGTCGACGTCGGTGATGTTGCGCACATAGGTGACGTGGTCGGCGCCGTAGAGATGGCGCAGCAGGCGGAACAGCACGTCGAACACGATCGCCGGCCGCGCATTGCCGATGTGGGCGAAGTCGTAGACCGTCGGCCCGCACACATACATGCGCACGTTGTCGGGATCGAGCGGGCGGAACACCCGCTTCTCGCGTGACAACGTATCGTAGAGCCGCAAGTCCATCGCACACCGGTTGGCTTAAGGTTGGCGATGTCCCGGCCTGCCCTGCCCCGCGCGCGCAAGACCCGCGTGAAGACAAGCCGAAATGCCGCCTCGGCCTCGCTGGCCGGGCGTCCCATTGTCTCGATGAGGAGCAAAGACGGCCGCAGCCAGCGAAGGTCGCTAGCGAATAATCTCCGGGCAAATGCCGCAGATGTGGTTAAGGCCGTTCATGACGGCGTGAGAATGGGGAACCCGGACCCGCGCGTCAAGGGGCGCGCAGGCGAAGCGCACGGTATCGGTCTACGGCAAGCCCCGGCGCGACCACCGATTTCCGCCGCGGCGGGATTGTGGGCAAACGGCAATCCGATCGCGACTGTGGCTTCCACGCCCTAGCCAAGCGGGGCCGAACATCGTTAACAGGAGCCGAGACGGCGCGGGGGCGCCGGGGTGCGGCCGCGGTGCGGTTAAGGGAGACTTTAAGGTTTTCCTCGCATTCTCGGCAGCATCCCGGTCTACGGGGCAATCAACGGGGGGGTTGATCCGATGCGGTACGTTATCGCCGCGCTTGCGTTTGCGGCTGCTGTCTTGGGAGGCAGCATCTCGGCCCAGGCCGAAAAGCGCATCTTCATCATTGCCAACAATTCGGACGGCTACGGCATCGACCGTTGCCTCGCGAGCGGCGCGAACTGCGGGGTCGCGGTCGCGACGGCTTACTGCAAGTCGCGCGACTTCTCGCAGGCGGCATCGTTCCGCAAGGTCGACCACGACGAGATCACCGGCGCCGTGCCGTCGACCAACGGGTCGTCCGTGCGCGACGAGTTCGTCGCGATCGAGTGCCTGCGCTGAGCCTTCATCTTCATTGAAACGAACGGCCGTTCCCGGGAGCACCAGCTTCCAGGCACGATGTTGTTTTGCCCTGGTGACACCCCGGCCGTATCCGGCTGATCGCCGTTGCACAGCCTGACGACTTCGGCCATGTTCCGGCTTTGCGCGAGGCAGGCGGTCCCGACAACCGCCCGGCGCCCGGGGCTCGTAGTGCATGTCGATAACGAATTCCGGATCGATCCGTGAGGGCGCGCAAGCGACGCCGAGCGGCCGCGCGTCGGGGCTCCTGAAGCTCGACGAGTTCCTCCCGCATCGCCTCAACGTGCTCTCAAGCCTGGTCTCGCAGGCTCTCACCAGCGTTTACGGCCGCTACGGTATCGGAATACCGGAATGGCGCGTGCTGGTGACCCTGGGCGAAAACGGCGTGATGACCGGCAAGGCGGTGGGCGCCCACACCCACATGCACAAGACCAAGGTCTCGCGCGCGGTGGCGCAACTCGAGCAGCGCAAGCTCGTGACGCGGCGCGCCAACCGGGCCGACATGCGCGAGTCCTTTCTGTCGCTGACGCCGGCGGGCCGCACCATCTACGAAGAGGTCGCGCCGCGCGCGCTCGAATTCACCCAGCGGCTCGCCGAAGTCGTTACGCCCGCCGATCGCGCGGCGTTCGACCGCGCGGTGAAGCTTCTGACCGAGCGCTCGGGCGACCTCGTGAGCGAAATGGAACACGGCGACGAAAGTTGATCGCCGCCGGCGCCCGCGACCTGCCGGGCGTCGAGACAATCCTTAAGGGGAGACGACGTGCAGCTTTATTCCTACTTTCGCTCGTCCGCGGCGTTCCGGGCGCGCATCGCGCTCAATCTCAAGGGCCTGAGCTACGAGACGGTGTCCGTTCACCTGCAGAAGGAGGGTGGCCTCAACCGCAAGCCCGAGTTCCGCGCCATCAACCCGCACATGCGGCTGCCGGCGCTGCGGCTCGATTCGGGCGACGTGCTGGTGCAGTCGCTCGCCATCATCGACTATCTCGACGAGACCCACCCGCAGCCCCCACTCCTGCCGAAGGACCCGATTGCGCGGGCGAAGGTTCGCGCGATCGCGCAGGTGATCGCCTGCGACATCCATCCGCTCAACAACGTCGGGCCGCTGCGCTACATCAAGAACGTGTTCGGACAGGACCAGAGCAAGATCGACGCCTGGTATCATCACTGGGTGCATGACGGCTTCGACGCCGTCGAGGCGATGATCGGGCCCGGCCCCTATGCGTTCGGCAACGAAGTGACGCTCGCCGACGTTTGCCTCGTGCCACAGGTCTATAACGCACGCCGGCTCAAGACCCCGCTCGATCGTTACCCGAAGATCGTGGCGGTCGACGCGGCCTGCGCCAAGCTCGCCGCTTTCGATAAGGCGCGGCCGGAAAACCAGCCGGACGCCGAGTAATGGCGTTGCCTCTGGCGGAGCGGTTCCCGCGCGAACGCGCGCGTCTGGCCGCGGCGTCCGGCCGCTTGCGCGTGACACCCCCTCCCCTTGTTCGTGCCGTCCTCTGGATGACCGGCGCGCTGTTGTCGTTCTGCCTCCTGGCCGTCTCTGTTCGCGTGCTGGCCAAGACCCTGTCTGTCTTCGAAATCCTCTCCGTCCGGTCCGGCGTCGGGTTGGTGGTGATGCTGGCGCTGCTCGCCGTTCGGCCGGCCTTCCGGCCGATGATCCGGACGCTGCGGCCCGTGCTCCACCTGTTCCGCAACTGCATTCACCTCACGGCGCAGTTTCTCTGGGCGAAGAGCCTGCTGCTGCTGCCGCTCGCCACCGTGTTCGCGCTCGAATTCACCGCGCCCGCCTGGACCCTGCTGCTCGCCGTGCCGGTGTTGGGAGAGCGCCTGACGACGAGCCGGATCGGCGCCGTGGTGCTCGGCCTGATCGGGGTGCTGGTGATCCTGCGGCCCGGGACGGCGACGTTTCAGCCGGCGGCGCTGATCGTGCTGGTGGCCGCCCTCGGCTTCGCCGGGACCATGATCACCACCAAGCAACTCACGATGACGGAGAGCACCTTCGCGATCATCTTCTGGATGAACGTCATTCAGTTTCCGCTGACGATGCTCTTCTCCGATCCGCTGTTCGTGGTGAAGCTCAGCCTCGACCAGATCCCGGCCTTCGCGGCGGTCGGCGTCACCGGCCTCGTCTCGCACTACTGCCTGGCCAACGCGTTCCGGGCCGCCGACGCGAGCGTCGTCGTGCCGCTCGACTTCCTCCGCATCCCGCTGATCGCGCTGATCGGCTGGTGGCTCTACAACGAGCGAATCGACGTGTTCGTCTTCGTCGGCGGCGGCCTGATCATCGCGGGCGTATTGTGGAATCTGCACAGCGAGGCGAGGCGCGCGAATCTCCCGGAGAGCACGAGCGAAAAATAGCGCCGGGAGAACCCGAAACGCCTGAAATTCGTTGTTGGACAAGCATTTCCGGGGCTCCCGCGGTTCCACACTTTGGTCACCATTCCGGCGCCTCATCCGCCGCATCTGGGGGCTGGGCGGGCGCCATTCATGACTGGCAAAGCGATCCTGACATCGGTGCGCGGATGGGCGGCCGCGATGCCGCTGATTCTGGCCTGCGTGACGCCGGTGTCCGCGCAATACAGCCCGCAGCCATACACTCCGCAGCAATACACTCCCGCGCCGCCGCCCGGTGTGGCCGGCCGCAACCCGGCCTGTCTGCGCTACGAAGGCCAACTCGCCTCGCTCGACCGCGGCACCTTCGATCCGACCAAGGCGGCCGAGATCAAGCGGTTCGAGGATCTCGCCGGCAAACAACAGGCCGACCTCGATCGCCTCAATCAGCAGGCGCAGAAGATGGGCTGCCAGGGTGGCGGCTTCTTTTCGATCTTCAGCGGCCAGCCGGCGCAATGCACCCAGGTCAACAGCCAGGTCCAGCAGGCGCGCGCGAACATCGACCGTGTCACGGCCGAGATCCAGCGCCTGCAGGGCAACAGCGCAGATCGCGAGGGCCAGCGCCGCTCGATCCTGGTGGCGCTCGGACAGAACGATTGCGGCCCGCAATACCGCCGCTATGCCAATCAGGGTCCGGGCGGCTTCTTCGAGCAGTTGTTCGGCGTGAACTCATCACCGAGCGGTTCGGACGTCCCGTTGTCGGGGACCTACCGGACGCTGTGCGTGCGCACCTGCGACGGCTACTACTTCCCGATCTCGTACTCGACGGTGCCGAGCAAATTTGCCGACGACGAACGGCTGTGCCAGCGCCTATGCCCGGCCAGCGAGGCCGTGCTCTACAGCCACCGCAACCCGGGCGAGGACGTGACACGCGCAGTGGCGGCCAGCGGCCGGTCGTATTCCGAGCTTCCGACCGCGTTCGCCTATCGCAAGGCCTTCAACAACGCATGCAGTTGCCGCGCGCCCGGACAATCGTGGGCGGATGCGCTCAAGCAGCTCGACGATCAGACGGTCGAACGCGGCGACATCGTCGTCCAGACCGAGGAGCAGGCGAAGGCGCTCTCGCAGCCGCGGCTCGACGCGCAAGGCAAGCCGATCAGGCTTGAAGCAACTCCGGGCCGGGCACCGGCGCCTAACGCACGCAATCCCAATCCGTCGATGCCGCGCGGCGCAAACGCCACGGCGGTCCAGGCCGCACCGCTACCCTCTGCGGCGCCTGCGCCAAGCGAGGCGGCCACGGAAGAAGACCCCAGCAAGCGCAAGGTGCGCACGGTTGGACCGACCTACCTGCCGGGGCGGTAGAATTCGCGGCGCGATTGCCCGCGTTCCGCACGACGACCTGATCTGCGGCGGCAATTCGATCCAGGGAGGAAAGTATGATGATCAGGCTTGCGCTCGCCGCGGGCGTTACTGCTTGCGCGCTCGCTTTCACGCCGCAAAGCACCGTGGCCGGTCCGGTCGCACCGTTCGGCTCAGCGATGTCGAAGGCCGCCGCCGACAACTCGCTCGTCCGACATGCGCAATCCTGCGGCGCATGGAATCGCATCTGCGCCAACCGCTGGGGCTGGGGAACGTGGCGCTACCGCCGCTGCATGCGGGATCATTTCTGCTGAGTCGCGTCGGCAGCCTGCCATGTCGCTGACCTCAGCCTTGCCGCGCGAAAACGCCGCCGCACGGCGACGGAGGTTCACCGCTATCAACGGACCCGGCTGCGAGCAACCCTTGATCTGCGGCTACCGCGGCATAACGAAAAGCCGTTGGAACAGAAGACGGTCGGCAAGATTGTCCGGGTTATTCGGCTTGGCTTTGAACGTGCGGCTTGAGGCTCGGGAGGGTCCCGGCCGTCGCCGTGCTGTATTTTTGGACAACGACGACGCACGCCCAAACCGCGAGCGCAAGAATTCCAATTCCGAACAAGGTACGCTGGACTGCTTTCTGGATAGTCATATTGGGCCTCTCCCCTGGGTTTTCCGATCAACGGTACCCGGGAGATACGATCGATGGCTTGTTGGCGATGTGACGGCTGTCACACGTTGGTCGATTGGTCGGCTACGCGGCTGAACCGCGCGGGATGCATAAGCGACGGTGCAACGGCCCTGCGTCGCCAAAAACGAAGCTTCGGGCCTGAGATCGGCACTCATGACGAATCCAAAATAAGAAGAGCCCTGCTGCTGAATGCGGCAGGGCTCTTGGGAACCGCAGGATAGCCTAAGGGGGCATTTAGCCACGGCTTGGGCAAATTGTCGGATTTGCGCGCTCGCCGCCGTGATGGCCAGCACACTTATGACTTTTGGCGCCTAGCGGCCCCGACGCGTCGACCGCGGCCGCCGCGACAGGCCACAATCCGGACGATAGTCTCCCTCCATCCCTAGGGAGGGAGCGTCAAAAATGAAAAATCTCACACGCCGTCATCTGCTCGCCGGTCTGGCGGCCGCCGCCGCAACGCCTGTCCACGCGCAGGCCGCGTGGCCGGAACGGCCGATCACGCTGGTGCATGGGCTGGCACCGGGCGGACCGAGCGACATCATCGCCCGGATCATCGCCGAAGGTCTCACGCGGCGCCTCGGCCAGCAGGTGGTGGTCGATGCGCGCCCCGGTGCCGGCGGCAGGGTTGCGGCGGCGCAGATCGCGAAGGCTGCGCCCGACGGCTACACGCTGCACGGCATTCCGTCCGGCCACGCGGTCGCGGCCGCGCTCTACAAGTCATTGAGCTACCGCAGCATCGACGATTTCACCATGATCAGCATGCTGACCGAGTACCCGTTCGTCGTGGTGACGTATTCGGATGGTCCGATCCATACTTTCGCCGATCTCGTCAGCGCAGCGCGCACGCGCGGCACGCCGCTGCTGTTCGGAAGCGCGGGCAACGGATCGCTGCAGCATCTCGCTGGCGAACTTCTGGCCAAGACGCTCAACGCCCGGTTCCAGCACGTGCCCTATCGCGGCAGCGCGCAAGCGATCACCGACCTCCTCGCCCAGCGCATCGATTTCATCGCGGATTCGCCGACAGCCGAGCTCGAATTCATTCGCGCCGGCAAGGTGCGCGCGTTGGCGGTGACCGGCGCGGCGCGCTTCTTCAGCCTGCCGGAGGTGCCGACCACGGCCGAAGCCGGTGTCCCGGACTACACCTTCACATCCTGGCAGGGCCTCGTCGCGCCGGCCGGCCTGCCGGCGGCGATCGTGCAACGGCTCAATGCCGAGGTCGCCGGAATTCTCGCCGAGCCCGCGATGGTCGAGCGCATCAAGGCGGTCGGCAACAGTCCGAGCTCCGTCGAGTCCCGGATGACCTCAAGGCGCGCATCGCGGCCGACATCGACAAGTGGACCAAGGTTGTCGACGCCGCGAACATCGAGCGGATTTGAAGCCTGCACGCACAGACCGTCAGTCCAGGTGGAAGCCTTTGGCGCGCACGAAGGCGCCGAAGTCCGCACGCAGCGGCTCGGCATATTGCCGCGCCTTGTCCTCGGACCACCCATAGACGGACGCCGCGCCGAAGCGCTTCGGATCGCGCTGGCGCGGGAAGGGCCGCTGCGCCTCGCGGCGGCGGTCGTAAGCCTCGACCTTCCCTGCTAGATCGCTGTCGTCGAACCGCCCGCGATGCACCGTGGTGGCGAGGCCGAGCCGGGCGGTAATGTCGCGCTTTTCGCCCGGCCAGCCGAGACAGAGCCCGGCGACCGGCACGACCTTCTCGGGCAATGCCAAAAGCTCGCTCACCATCGCGGCGTGATCGCGGATGGCGCTGATCGGGCAGCAGCCGAGGCCGGCAGTCTCCGCGGCACGGATAAAGGTCGCCAGTACGATTGCCGCGTCGGCAACGGCGTTGAAGAAGAGATCGAGGTGGTCGTTCGGGAACGGCTTGCCTCGCATCTTGGAAATGGCGGGCACGCGCCGCCCGTTTGCGACGAAGACCAGAAACGCCGGCGCCTCCGCGATCCACGGCATGTCCGTAATGGCGGCGGCGATCGTGCGCTGCACGGCCTTGTCTTCGACGATGACGATGTCGCCCTGCTGCAGATCGCTCTTGGAGGGCGCCGACAGCGCGCAGGCGCACAGGAGCCGCAGCGTGTCAGGCGGAATAGGCTTCGGGAGAAAACGCCGGTAGCTGCGATGGCCCGCCATGGCGGCGAGGTCGGCCAGGCCGGGAAGATCGGGATCGACCGGGATACGCTCGCCGAAGCGTTCTTCGAGCGTGTCCTGTAGCGTCTTGCAGTGGTTGCGTCCGGCATGAGTGAATTCCATCTCGTAAAGTGGGCGAGGACGGCACTGGTCCCCTTCCGCTAGCGCCGAAGACGGGCGTGACGCCCTTGCGGGGGAGGGAACGGAGGGGGCCGCTAAGATTCGCCACTCCCCCTCCCCAACCCTCCCCCGCAAGCGGGGGAGGGAGCAAGACCGAGTTTGCGGCTTGAGATAACTTCAACCGTCGAATCAAGCTGAGACTGGCGAATGAGCCACCCGACGACCAACACAAATAAAGGCGCCGTCGAGAGGCTGGCCGAATGGGTGCTGGCGTTTCGCGCGGAGGATTTACCGGCAACGCTCGTTACCCAGGCGAAGCTGCTCCTGCTCGACACCATCGGCTGCGGCTTCGCGGCGCTCACCGACCACTCCGCACAGGCGCTGCTCGCGGTGATCGAGGCCAATGCGGGTGCGCCGCAATGCACGGTCATCGGCCACGCGCACCAGACCAACGCCGCGGACGCCACGCTCGCCAACGGCGCGCTGGTGCGCATTCTCGACTTCAACGACTACGTCAACGCCAGGGCCGGCGACCTCGGCGGTCATCCGAGCGACAACATCCCGGTCGCGCTGGCGCTGGGCGAACTGCGCGGCGCTTCGGGGCGCGAGGTCATCGCGGCGATCGTGCTGGGTTACGAGATTTTCGGCCGCGCGAAGGACCTGATGGAGCGCGATTCGGCCTGGGACGGCGTCACCGTCTCGGGGCTGGCGGCACCCGCGATGGCCGGCCGGCTGATGGGACTCGACACGCATCGCCTCGCACATGCCATCGCGCTGTCGGGCGCGCGTGCCGCGACCTCGACGGCAGTGCGCTTCGGCGATATCTCCGCCGCGAAATCGATCGCCAACGCGCTGGTCGCGCAGAACGGCGTGCAGGCGGCGCTGCTCGCGGAACAGGGCATCACCGGACCGCTCGATCTGTTCGAGAACCCGCGTGGCATGCGCGAGGTATTCCGCCGCGGCGATCTCGCGTCGCTGACCGCTCCCTTCAGCGCTGGCGCGGAAAGCACCATCATGAACGCCAACGTCAAGGCATATCCGTGCCTGGCGACCGGCCTGAGCGTAGCGGCTGCCGGCATCGAGCTGCACCGCAGGCTGAGCGGCGACGTCGAAGGGCTCACGGGCTTTCGGCTCGGCATTCCGGACACGCCGGGCTATCGCCGGCAGAAAGACGATCCGAGCCGCATCAAGCCCATCTCGCGCGAGGCGGCCGATCACAGCTTCAATTTTATCGCCGCGGTAGCACTGATCGACGGTGAATTCGGGCTGGCCCAGTTCGAGCACGACCGCTGGGCCGACCCGCAGGTCTGCCGGCTGATGGCGCAGCTCGAGATCGTGCCCGACGCCACCTGGAACACCCGCGCACCCAACAGCTTCCCCTGCTCGCTCACGGTGACGTCCCGTGACGGACGCGAGCATACGGTCGAGGTGGTCGATCCGCCCGGCTTCTCCCGCGGCGGCCTCGACGCCGAAACAGTGATCGCGAAATTTCATTCCCTGACAGCACCGCACTTGGCGCCAGCCGCGCGCGAGCGTGTGGTAGCCGCCGTGATGACGCTCGATGAACGCCCCTCCTGCGCCGAGCTGGCCGCGTCCATCGCGGCACCCGGCACCGGCCAATGAGCTCCCCTCCCCACCGCTCGCAATTGCTCGTGGAGGGAGGGTAGACTACGGCTACAGCGAGATCAGCGAGAGACCGTCGAGGTGCCACGATGAACAAGCCGATCACCAACCTCCAGCATCCCAAGATGCTGCTCGACCCCTATGCCACGTGGACGGCGAAGGAAGGCGTGCCGATCACCGAGGATTTCGGCGTCGATCTGCTCACCGTGCCGACTGCGCCCTGGGCGCGCTTCGGCGTCGACGGCGGGGTGGTGAACCTCAAGGGCCGCGGCGACTTCGTCTCGATCTTCGTGCTCGATCTCGCGCCCGGCGCCAAGACCGCGCCGCAGAAGCACATGTTCGAGGAAGTGGTCTACGTGCTCTCGGGCTATGGCTCGACCACAATCGAGACCAGCGACGGACGCAAGCACAGCTTCGAATGGGGACCGAAGAGCCTGTTCGCGCTGCCGCTCAACGCCCGCTACCAGCATTTCAACACCAGCGGACGCGAGCGCGCGCGGCTCGCCTCGACCAACAATCTCGCGCTGATGCTGAACCTGTTCCACAATGAGGACTTCGTATTTTCAAACGCCTTCGAGTTCACCGAGCGGCAGGGCGCGGCCAATCATTTCAGCGGCGAAGGCGAGTTCATTCCCGTGCGGCCCGGCCGCAACATGTGGGAGACGAATTTCATCCCCGATCTCGCCGCCTTCGAGCTCAAGCAGTGGGCCGAGCGCGGCGCCGGCGGATCGAACATGATGTTCATCCTGGCCGACGGCACCATGCACGCGCACACCTCGCAGATGCCGGTCGGCACCTACAAGAAGGCGCACCGGCACGGCGCCGACTTCCACGTCTTCGCCGTGACCGGGCACGGCTATTCGCTGCTGTGGTATGAGGGCGAGCGGGACTTCGTGCGTCTCGACTGGCAGCACGGCTGGGTGTTCGCGCCACCCGACGGCATGTTCCACCAGCATTTCAACACGTCGCCCGATCCGGCGCGCTATCTCGCGGTCGCGTTCGGCAGCCTGCGCTATCCGTTCACCACCGACAAGCGGCGGGTGTTCATGGGGATGGATGTGAGCGTGAAAGACGGCGGCTGCCAGATCGAATACGAGCACCAGGATCCGCGCATTCATCAGATCTACTCTGTCCGAGTTGACGAAGTACGGCGTCACCTCGGGCATGGCCAAATTCATCAACGAGGCGGCGTGACGACCTTTATCGAGGCAAGGATGCACTGCTCCCCTCCCCGCCGCCATAAGCGCGATTGCGCGCGTCTACGACGCGCTATGGCGGTGGGGAGGGGGTGGGGGGCACTTTTTATCTCCCTGCCTCACCCCCCACCCCGGCGAGCTTCGCTCGCCGACCCTCCCCACCGCTACGCGGGGGGAGGGTCCGGCTGTGGCAAGGCATTGCCATGCACGATCTTGAATTCGAGCACCTGCACGTCGATCCGAGCGAGGGACCGCTCAACGAGGTCGCGTGGGCGGCCGACAACGTCGAACTGACCACCGTCGGCATCGACATCGGCTCGTCGACCTCGCACCTGATGTTCGCGCGCGTGCATCTGCAGCGGCTGGGCACCGCGCTGTCGAGCCGCTTCGTCGTGGTCGGCCGCAAGCTTCTCTGGCAGTCGCCGATCCTGCTCACACCGTACCTGCCCGATTACACCATCGATGTCGAAGAGCTCGCGGGCTTCATCGGCGGCGCGTACGCCTATGCCGGGATCGAGCGCGATGAGATCGACTCGGGCGCCGTGATCCTCACCGGCGAGGCGATCAAGCGCAAGAACGCGCGCGCTATCGCCGACCTGTTCTCGGAGGAGGCCGGCAAGTTCGTCTGCGCCTCGGCCGGTCATCACATGGAATGCCAGATGTCGGCGCACGGCTCGGGCGCGGTCGCGCTCTCGCGCGGCCATGGCGTGACGCTGCTGAACGTGGACATCGGTGGCGGCACGACCAAGCTCACCTTGATCGACAAGGGGCATATCCTCGCCACGGTGGCGATCGCGGTCGGCGGCCGGCTGATCGTCGAGGGCGCGGACGGCCTCACGCGGATCGAGCCGCCGGCGATGGAAGTGGCGCAAGCGCTGGACATCGCGCCTGCACTCGGCAAGCCGCTCATGCCCACCGACAAGACGCGCATCGTCGAGCGCATGGCGCGGCTCGTCATGAGCATGATCGACCTGCGCCGGCCGGGAGAGCTGGCGCAACGCCTGCTCGTCACCGACGCGTGGCCGGAAAATCTCGCCAACAAGGCGGTCGACGCCATGACGTTCTCGGGCGGCGTCGCCGAATATCTCTACAAGCGCGAGACGCAGAAATTCGGCGATCTCGGCTTCGAACTGGCGGAAGCGTTGCGCCACATGCTGGCGCACCGCCGCGACCTGCCGCCGGTCTGGGACCCCGGCCAGGGAATCCGCGCGACCGTCATCGGGGCGGCGCAGTTCTCCGTGCAGATCAGCGGCAACACCATCCTGATCGCCGATCGCGACAAGCTGCCGTTGCAGAACCTGCCGGTGATCTCCTGCAACTTTCCACTCGCCGAGGAGATTTCGTCCGGCGCCGTCGCCGCCGAGGTGCGGCGCTCCCTGACGCAATCGGATCTCACGGAGGGTGAAAGCCCGGTCGCCCTCTCCTTCCCGTGGCACGGCGATCCTTCGCATGCCCGCCTGCACGCGGTCGCCGCCGGCATTTGCGCTGCGCTGCCACGCACGATCGCGGAAGAGATGCCGCTCGTTCTGCTGATCGACGGCGACGTGGCGATGTCGCTTGGCCGCGTCATCCGTCACGAGGTCGCGCCCAAAGCCGACGTGATCGCGATCGACGGCGTGCAGCTCAAGCAGTTCGACTACGTGGATATCGGCGAAATCATCGACGTGACGAACGTCGTGCCGATCATCATCAAATCGCTGTTGTTCAAATAACGGCTACACCGCACTCGATTTCACATTCAGCGCCGCTTCGATCTCAACACGCTTCTCATGCAGCGCATCCTCCACGCCCTTGATCCATGAAGCATCCTCGCCGCGCGCCGTGCGCGCTTCGCGGATCAACTGAAGCTGGTCTTCCGTCGTCTTGAGATGCCAGGCCGGCGTGTCGTCGCGGACGATCGCGAACACCTCACCGAGCTGGTTCTGCACGTCCTCCATGTTGCGTCCGATCACCGCCAGCTCGAGCAGCGTCGCGTGGTCCCAGTAGTCCGCGCTGCGCTTGGCTTTCTGCGCGGCCGCGAACCGAACCACCGGCAGGATCTCGGCTTGCGCCGGATCGGGCTTGTCCTGCATTTCCATCAGCGTCACCGCGTTGACGCCCGGAAACGCATCCCGCCAGTCGGCCTGGAAGCCCGCGAGATAGGCTTCGATCGCCCGTTTGAGCAGGATGGGCGCATCCGGCCGTTTGTCCCGCTTGGCGATCCTCCAGCGGTCCTTGTAGATGCGGCCAAGCAGCCCGCCGGTTTCGCTTGACGGCCCGAATTCCTGCAACACCTCCTTGAGCACCTTTTCGGCGTCCTGGAACCGCCCGACGCGGTTGAGCGCGAAGCCAAGCTGCTCGCGCACGACGCGCGTGCGCTGCAAAGGCGGCGGCATCCGGTTGTAGAGCTCGATCATGGCGGCGTGCGCCTCGACATCGCGCAGCGACAGGAAGAGGTCGATGACGATGCCGCTTTCCACCTCGGACAGGTCGGCCAGCGCCGGATCGGACACGATCTCCTTGACCGCTCCCTCCCCGTGCTTGCGTGCCTCCACAAGGCGCTCCTTGTATTTCTGCGAATAGTCGAAGCGGTCGCGGAAGATATCGGTCTTGCTGTGATCGACTTCGAACCGCGGCATGTAGTCGAGCAACTGAAACAGCGGGCTGTCTTCGTGCGGATTGGCGCGCGCCTCCTCCAGTTGCCGCACGATCTTCGCGCTCTGCGCCTGCGGATCGACCGGCTCCCCCTTGGCGTCCGTGCGGTAGGCGACGCCGCGCAGAAGCGCGATGTCGAACGGCAGCGTGGTGCCTTCCGCGAACAGGATGACCGTGCTGCGCGGCCGCATCGCGTGGCGGATCCCGAGCTCGTAGAACACATTGGGATTGGCACCGGTGATGTCCGCGATGGCGTAGTTGCACAGCATCAGCCGTTCGAACATCGGCTTATGGATGGTGCCGCCGACCCGTTCCTCGTCGGCGCGGATCGGTTCGAGCCCGGCCGCCAGCACGGCCGGTGCGATGATCTCCCGGTAGACGGCGTCGAAATCCGTGGTTCGCCCGGCGGCGTCGGTCTTGCGGCCGAACGGCATCAGCACGAAGCAGAGCGGCGGCCGGGGGGATCGGGGTGCTGACTGTTCCACGGGCGTGCCGGTTGCCTCTTGCAAGCTATTCCATTCCCTATCCCAGTCGCTAATCCAGTCTTGGCCCCTATCGCGAACGAGCCGAATGTATGTATAGGACCGTCATCAGAACAAGCAACGCGCCGAGAGGATGCCCAATGCCCGCTACGAAGACGCCCGCCAAGAAAATGTCCGCGAAGAAGGCTGCCAAGAAACCGGCGGCCAAAAAGTCGCCCGCGCGGCAGAAGGCGCCGGCGCCCCGCCTCCCCGTCCTCGCCGAGGCGCACCTCACGCCCGAACAGCACGCCCTGCTCGATTCGATCCGCTCGGGACCGCGCGGCGCCAACGTCCAGATTCGCGGGCCGTTCGCCGTCTTCCTGCACGCCCCGGTCTACGGCCAGCTTGCCCAGACGCTCGGCGGCCATCTGCGCTTCAAGACCGCGGTGTCGCCGCGGCTCTCCGAATTCGCGATCCTGTGCACGGCGAAGTTCTGGCGCGCGCAATACGAGTGGTTCGCCCATGAGCCGCAGGCCGAGCGCGCCGGCGTCAAGCCGCAAACCATCCGCGATCTGCACGCCGGGCGGCTGCCGAAATCCGCCCCCAAGGACGAACTCGCGATCTACGACTTCATCCAGGAGCTCTATAAGACCCGGCGCGTGAGCGACAAGAATTACAAGCGCGTCAACGCCGTCCTGGGCGACGCAGCGACCGTCGAACTGGTCGGCATCCTCGGCTACTACGTGATGATCTCGATGATCCTCGATGTCTTCCGCATGATGCCGCCGGAGGGCACGCCGCTGCCGTTCGCGGAGAATTAGCCGCGGAGTGGCTGAGTCGCTTGCTCGTCAGCCATCTCCGCTCGTTCCCGCGCAAGCGGGAATCCAGGAGTCACGAATTCGGTGTGCATAGCTCTGGGTCCCCGCTTGCGCGGGGACGAACGGAGGGGAAGCCGGATCAAACAATCAGCCGGCCTTGGTCATGGTGAGCGAGTAGCGCTGCTCGGCGGCAAGGCATTCGGCTTCCGGCAGCCCCAGTTCCTTGCGCACGATGTTGGTGCCCTGCACCATCGCGACCATCTTGTAGGCCGCATGGCGGCGGCCCATGCCCTCGCGGCCCATGCCGCAGTCGGACGAGATGATCAGCCGCTCGGGCGGAATGTATTTCAGCGCCTCGCGGATGAGCGCCGCGATGTCGTCCGGCCGTTCGACCTGGAGCGTGTGATGATCGATCACGCCGATCACGATCTTCTTGTCCTTGATCACCTCGCCGATCGCCTTGAGGTCGCCGGGACCTGACGAGCAGGTCTCGAAGGTGAGCGCATCGGCCTCGACCTTGTTGAGCGCATCGAGCGTCGGCTGGTAGCTCTGCACGTCGCGGAAGATGCGCTGCTGCGACGGGTTGCCCCAGCAGGTGTGGCACCACACTTCCGTCTTCGCCCGCAGCCCCTTCACGGTGTTGTTGAAGATGCCGACCAGTTCGTCGACGCCGAGCTTGCCGAAGGTCTTGCCGCGCGCCGGCACCATGTGGATCTGCGGCTCTTCCATCTGCAGCACCGGGCAGCCGGCGTCGGCGAGTTCGTTGAGCTCTTCGTTGAGCGCGTTGCTGACCGCGTAGGTGCGCTCGACCGGGTCCTTGTAGTAGTCGTCCGTGACCGAGACTGCGATCAGTTCCGGCAGGATGGTGCCGAACTTGACCGGACGCTTGGTCATCTTCTGCGCGGTCTTCCACATCGGCGTGTATTGCAGCCGGCCGCGCCCGACCGGGCCGACGATCTTCGGGAAGACGCGCGCCTCGAGGAAATCGTGCAGGATATGGCCGCGCGCGAACGGCACCGCCTCGACCTTGTAGGTCTGCGGCTCGGCAACCTCGGCGAAGCCGTCCATGTGGGTGAGCGGATAGCTCTGCCAGCTCATGCCGCCCACTTCCTCGTCGTAGTGCGCGTCGCCGTCGGTGACGATGTCGAGGCCGGCGGTCTCCTGCGCGCGCAGGAAGCACGAGACTGCGTCCTCGTATTGCTCGCGGTAGCGCGAGTTCACCATGGCTTCGAGAAAGCTCTTCGTGCCCAGCACGGCGTTGTACCAATAGGGCCGCGGCAGCGAGCCGATGATCGACGTAGGCAGCGTGACGTTGGCGGAGGCTTTGTACATTTTGCTTTATCTCGCTTTGCTTTCTCTCGCCCTTGGCGACGTTTCCAGAATTTGATGACCGGGCGAAGCCGTCCGCCCGCACCCCCGATTTAGAGATCGTACGCCTCGCCCTTCGCCGCCGCCGCGCCGTCCTTGAGCAACGCGCGATCGGGCTTGGGCAATGGCGCGCCTGAATCGCGGAAGCGGTTGACGATCGGATAGCGGCGGTCGCGGCCGAAATTCTTCAGCGTCACCTTGACGCCGGGCGCGGCCTGCCGGCGCTTGTATTCGGCGAGATCGAGCATGCGCGCGACCTTCATCACCGTCTCGCGCGTCGAAACCTTCCGCGACGATGCCGGCGATCGGCTGCTCGCGCTCCACGAGGCGTTCGAGAATGGCGTCGAGCACGTCGTACGGCGGCAGGGTGTCCTGGTCGGTCTGGTTCTCGCGCAATTCAGCGGTCGGCGCACGTGTGATGATGTTCTCCGGGATCACGCCGCCTGCGGCGCCCAGTGCGCCGTCGGGCTTCCAGCCGTTGCGCAGGCGCGCCAGGCGATAGACCTCGGTCTTGTAGAGGTCCTTCACCGGGTTGAAGCCGCCGTTCATGTCGCCGTAGAGCGTGGCGTAGCCGACCGACATTTCCGACTTGTTGCCGGTCGTCACCACCATCAGGCCGAACTTGTTGGAGATCGCCATCAGGATGGTGCCGCGGGCACGCGCCTGCAGGTTCTCTTCGGTCACGTCGCGTGGCTTGCCGGCGAATACCGGCGCAAGTGCTTTCTCCAACCCCAAGACCGCGCTCTCGATCGGCACCACGTCGTATTCCACGCCCAGCGCCTTGGCGACATGCGCCGCGTCATCGATCGATTCCTGCGAGGTGAAGCGATAGGGCAGCATCACGCAGTGCACACGCTCGGGCCCGAGCGCATCGGCGGCAAGCACCGCCACCAGCGCGGAGTCGATGCCGCCCGACAGGCCAAGCACCACGCCCTTGAAACCGTTCTTCTCGACATAGTCGCGCAGCCCCAGCATGCAGGCGGTGTAGTCTTCCTGGTCGGCGCTGTCGCCGAGCTTCGCGATCGGTCCGTCGACGCAGCGCCAGACATTGCCGGAGCGCTCCCAGCGCACCGTCGTGGTGAGTTCACGGAAGGCCGGGAGCTGGAAGGCGAGCGAGCGGTCGGCATGCAGCCCGAACGAGGCGCCGTCGAAGATGAGCTCGTCCTGGCCACCGACCTGGTTGATGTAGACGATCGGCAGGTCGCTCTCGGTGACGCGCGCGACCGCGACGTTGAGCCGGACATCGTCCTTGTTACGCCAGTAGGGCGAGCCGTTGGGCACCAGCAGAAGTTCCGCGCCGGTCTCCGCCAGCGTCTCGACGACATTCTCGTAGTCGCCCCAGTCGGTCCAGATGTCTTCGCAAATCGGAATCCCGAGGCGTACGCCGCGAAAGCTGACCGGGCCGGGCGGCGGCCCCGGAGCAAACACGCGGCGCTCGTCGAACACACCGTAATTCGGCAAGTTGACTTTCAAACGCACCGCGGCAATCGCGCCGCGGTCGAGCAGGCAGCAGCCGTTATAGAGCTTGCCGTCCTCGAGCCAGGGCGTGCCGACGAGCACCGCCGGGCCTGCATCGGCGGTTTCGCGCGCAAGCTCCTCGACCTTGGCCCGGCAGGCCGCCTGAAAGGCCGGCTTGAGCACGAGGTCTTCGGGTGGATAGCCGGAGATGAACAGCTCCGGAAACGCCACGATGTCGGCGCCGTCGCGAGCGGCCTCGGTGCGTGCACGGCGCACCTTGTCGGCATTGCCGGCGATGTCACCCACCGTCGGGTTGGCTTGGGCAACCGCAATTGCCAGGCGGTCGGCAGGACGGGAATTCATGGCTTAGGTCTAGCGCGTCGCCCGGCCGCCCGGCAATCGGGCGGCATGCAGACCTCAAATGAGCCCAATGCGCTCGGCGAGCGCCAGGAGCCAGGTCAATCCGGCGATGACGAGCGCGATTCCGACCGCCGCAGACCCCATATCCTTGACCCGGCCGATCTGCAGATCATGCTCGGTGGTGAGGCGGTCGGCGAGCTTCTCGATCGCGGTGTTGAGCATCTCGACCGCCAGGAGAAACAGCACCACACCGACGAGTGCCAGCCGCTTCCAGGCTTCGTCGGCGACGAAGAACGCAAGCGGCACCGCGATGACGAGCGCGACGAGTTCCTGGCGGAAGGCCTCCTCGCTGCGCGTGGCGGCGATGAGGCCTTTCCAGGTGTTCACCGTCGCACGCAGCAGCCGTTCCATCAGAAGGGGTCAGAGAGCACGGGGCTCAGAGCCCGGCTGCCGCCGGCAAGGGTCGCGCCTTAACGGTGCGCTCCACCTTGAGCAGGTCGGCCAGGAGGAAGGCGAGATCGATCGACTGCTCGGCGTTGAGCCGCGGGTCGCAGACCGTGTGGTAACGATCCTTGAAGTCGGCGTCGGTGATCATGCGCGCGCCGCCGGTGCATTCGGCGACGTTCTGACCGGTCATCTCCAAGTGCACGCCGCCACCGTGCGTACCTTCCGCACGGTGCACCTCGAAGAACGTCTTGACCTCGGAGAGGATGCGTTCGAACGGACGCGTCTTGTAGCCGGTCTCCGACGTGATGGTGTTGCCGTGCATGGGGTCGCACGACCACAGCACGACCTTGCCCTCGCGCTGGATCGCCCGCACCATCGGCGGCAACTGGCTTGCGGCCTTCTCGGCGCCGACGCGCACGATCAAGGTCAACCGGCCCGGCTCGTTCTCCGGATTGAGGATGTCGATCAGTCGCAACAGTTCGTCGATCTTGGTCGACGGACCGCATTTGAGGCCGAGCGGGTTCATGACGCCGCGGCAGAATTCGACGTGCGCGTGGTCGGGCTGACGGGTGCGGTCGCCGATCCACAGCATGTGCGCGGACGTGCAACAGAACGTGCCGGGACGCGTCGAGATCCTCGCGCGTCATCGCCTGCTCGTAGCCGAGCAGCAGCGCCTCGTGGCTGGTGTAGAAATCGGTGCTCTTGAGCTCGGGATGACTTTCGAGATCGAGCCCGCAGGCCTGCATGAAGCCGAGCGCCTCGGAGATGCGGTCTGCCAGTTCCTCGTAGTGATGGCCCTGCGGCGAGTCCTTCACGAAGCCGAGCGTCCACTGCCGGATATTGGCGAGGTTCGCGTAGCCGCCGTGCACGAACGCGCGGAGAAGGTTGAGCGTCGCGGCGGAATGCCGGTAGGCCTCGATCAGCCGCAGAGGATCGGGGCGGCGCGCCTCTTCGGTGAAGGCGATGTCGTTGATGATGTCGCCCCGATAGCTCGGCAGTTCCTTGCCGTCCTTCTTCTCCGTCGGCGAGGAGCGCGGCTTGGCGAACTGGCCGGCGATGCGGCCGACCTTCACCACCGGCAGCGCCGCCGCGTAGGTGAGCACGACCGACATCTGCAGGAAGACGCGCAGGAAGTCGCGAATGTTGTTGGCGCTGACATTATTGGCGCTCGCCTCGGAGAAGCTCTCCGCGCAGTCGCCGCCTTGCAGCAGGAAACCCTCGCCCATGGCGACCTTGCCGAGCGCCTTCTTGAGATTGCGGGCTTCACCTGCAAATACGAGCGGCGGGAAGTTCGCGATCTGCTTCTCGACAGCCGCGAGCGCGGCCAAGTCTGGATAATCGGGAACCTGCAGAACGTTCTTCCTGCGCCAGCTATCGCGCGTCCAACGCTCGGGCATGACAAGCCCCTCCACTCACTAAGCCCCAGTTCGGGCGATCAAATTTCAACGGCTTATACACGACTGCGAGCACCAGAGGCCAGCCGCAAATAGGCCCGATAACGCCCCCTACTCCGCCGCCTGGCGCACGTGGCTGTAGGCCTTTTCCCGCAACGTCACCAGTTCCTCGGCGGCGGTCGGGTGCACCGCCATGGTGGCGTCGAAGTCGGCCTTGGTCGCCTTCATCTTCACGGCGATACCGATGAGCTGGATCATCTCGCCGGCATCCGGCCCGACGATATGGCAGCCGACGACCCGATTGGTTTCGCCATCGACAATGAGCTTGAAGAACGAGCGGGTGTCACGGCCGGCGAGCGTCATCTTCATCGACCGGAACGAGGTCTTGTAGATATCGACCTTGGCGAGCTGCGCGCAGGCCTGCGCCTCGGTCAACCCGATGACGCCCAATTCCGGCTCGGAGAATACCGCAGTCGGGACGTCAGCGTGATCGACCCGCGTCGGCTTGCCGCCGAACACGGTGTCGGCGAAGGCGTGGCCCTCGCGGATCGCGACCGGCGTGAGATTGATGCGGTTGGTGACGTCGCCCACCGCGTAGATGTTCGGCACGGTGGTCTGCGAGTATTCGTCGACCGCGATGCCGCCATCCTTGCCGACCGCCACGCCGGCCATTTCCAGCCCGAGCCCGCTCACATTCGGCTTGCGGCCGGTCGCGAACATCACGCGGTCGACCACCGTCGAGCTGTGATCCGACAACTCGACGCAGAGCCCGCGATCGACCTTCTCGACGGAATCGACGGTCTGCCGGGTGACGATCTTGATGCCGCGCTTCTCCATCTCGACGCGCAGATGTTCGCGCACGTCGTCGTCAAAGCCGCGCAGAATGTTTTCGCCGCGATAGACCAGCGTCACCTCGGAGCCGAGCCCATTGAAGATGCCGGCGAACTCGACCGCGATGTAGCCGCCGCCCTGGATCAGGATTCGCTTCGGCAGCTCTTCGAGATGGAAGGCTTCGTTCGATGAGATGACATGCTCAAGCCCGGCGATATTGGCGCCGAGATGGGGCGCCCCGCCGGTGGCGACGAGAATATGCTTGGCGTGGATTTTCATGCCCGAATCCACCAGACGCACCGTGTGCGCGTCCTCGAGCACCGCGCGGCTCTTGACGATCTTCACCTTCGATCGCTCGAGGTTGGTGGTGTAGGCAAGCTCGAGCCGCGCAATCTCGCGGTCCTTGTTGGCGATCAGCGTCGGCCAACTGAATCCCGGTTCGCCCACCGTCCAGCCATAGCCGGCCGCGTCTTCGAAATCCTCCGAATAGCGCGAGGCGTAGACCAGAAGCTTCTTGGGCACGCAGCCGCGGATGACGCAGGTGCCGCCGACGCGATACTCCTCCGCGATCATCACGCTCGCGCCATAGCCTGCCGCGATGCGCGCCGCGCGTACACCGCCCGAACCAGCCCCGATGACGAACAGGTCGACTTCGTGATCCGCCATGCCGCCTCCCGCGCCCGGGCCCAAATCCGCGGTCAGATGTTGTGGCCCTTCTTCTTCATCTCGGCGCGCATCTTGCCGATCACTTCTTCGGACAGTTTGTTCGCCCAGGTCTGCGTCTCGCTCATGCTCTGCTCGAGAATTTTCGGCTCGTGCTCGATCAGCTTCTGGCCGAGCGCGCTCTTGTAAAAGGCCAACGCATCCTTGAGCTCCTTCTCGGAGAAATGCGAGGCATAGAGTCGCACCACGTGGTCACGCACCTCGGCGTTGCGGGACGCAAGATCGGTTCGCATCTTGGCCGCGACCTCGTTCAACTCCTTCGTCAGCCCCGGATTGGTGCGCAGAAAGAGGTTCTTCGCCTGTTCGATGACGCCTGGAATCAGCGTGTCGTACATGCCGGCCGACCCTTTCGCGGCGATCAGCTCCCTGGCGGTCGCCATCGCGCCGGCGGACGGCTGCTGCTGCGCCATGGCGGGAGCGGCACAAGCCATCATCGCAATTGCAAGCATCGCGGCCCGAATACGCCCGGCGGCAGACATCTCGACCATGACAACTCTCCTTTTCGGGTGCAGCGCACTCACTTCGGCTCGACGATGCGGACACCGTCCGCGCCTCCGAGCAAGGCTATCTGTGCAACCCCAATAAACAAGCCGTGCTCGACGACGCCCGCAATAGCGGAGAGCCGCTCAGCCAGCTTTTTCGGATCGGAAATCCGCTCCAGCGCGGCGTCTAGAACCCAGTGCCCGCTATCCGTGACGAAAGCGTGGCCATCCTTGCCCCGCCGCAGCGGCGCGGGCCCCGCGCAGCCAGCCGCGACAGCCGCCGCCTCGACGGCCCGGCGTGTCGCAGCAAGGCCGAAGGGGATCACCTCGATCGGCAGCGGAAAACGGCCAAGCGTGGAGACCCATTTCGATTCATCGGCGATGACGATCATCCGCGCCGAAGCGCAGGCCACGATCTTTTCACGCAAAAGGGCGCCGCCGCCACCTTTGATCAGCGACAGATCCGGCGCAATTTCGTCGGCGCCGTCGACCGTGAGGTCAAGCTCCGGGGTCTCATCGAGACTCGTCAGCGGAACGCCAAGCCGCTCGGCATCGCGTCGTGTCGCTTCCGAGGTCGGCACGGCGACGACGTCGAGGCCCGCGCGCACGCGCTCGGCCAGCAGTTCGACGAAGTGCCGCGCCGTCGAGCCGGTCCCCAGCCCAAGCCGCATGCCGGGTTGGACGAATTCAACCGCACGGGCGGCGGCGGCACGCTTCTGGGCCTCGATGTCCATGTCTGCGAAAAGGCCAGTGTCTTGGGGGGAGGTCGGGTTCGAGCAGGGGTCTATCTAATGCCGTTCTGTCGGCAAACCTAGGCCATATCGCCGGCAGCAGGCTGCCGGCACCGAGGCCCCGCCTTGCCATCGGGCATGCCGCCCGCTAGCGATCGAACATCATGGCCTCCCCCATTGTCGTATTCGATCTCGACGGCACACTGGTCGACACCGCACCGGACCTCGTGGCGACGCTCAACACCATCTTCGCGCGCGAGGGATTGCCGCCGGTCGCCTACGAAGCTGCCCGCAACATGGTGGGCGGCGGCGCGCGATTGATGATCGAGCGCGGACTGGTGGCGGAGGGGCGCCGCCTCCCCACTCCGGAAGTCGACCGACTGGTCGCCGACTTCATCGCGCACTACGCCGAGCACATCGCCGATCGCTCCCGGCCGTTCCCGGGAGTTGACCGAGCGTTGGATGACCTCGCCGCGCAGGGCTGCCGGTTTGCCGTCTGCACCAACAAGCTCGAATGGCTGTCGCGACGTCTTCTGGACACGCTAGGGCTCACGGGTCGCTTCGAGGCGATTTGCGGCTCGGACACGTTCGGGTTGCAGAAGCCGCGCCCCGAGCCCCTATTGCGGACTATCGAGCGCGTGCAGAGCGCTCCCGCGCGCGCCGTGATGGTCGGGGATTCTATCAATGATATCAACACGGCCCGCGCCGCCGGTATTCCGGTAGTGGCGGTCGATTTCGGCTACAGCGAGACACCCGTCCGGGAATTGCAGCCGGATCGGGTTATCGGGGCATTTTCCGAGCTTCCGGCCGCTATTTTCGGCCTTTTTGAGGGGCGTACCCGGGCAGCAGAGCGATAGCGAATAATCTGCAATTTACCCCATAGCTGCCACACTTAAGGAAGAGTTTACCCATTGGAAGCGTGCGGCCCAGAGTACCACCGCTTGGGTTGAATGGTCCGCACCATGCGCGTATGGTCAACTCGGGGAATGGGCAGCCGTCGGCTGCCAAATGGGTGGGGGTCCATTATGAGCCGAGTCATTGCCTTTTTGGCATGTGGCTTCACTCTTGCCGGGTGCTCTTCGTCACTGCCGAGCATGGATTTCTTCAAATCCACGCCGTCTACCGAAATGGTGAGGATCGAATCCGATCCGCCGGGCGCGGAGGCTAAGACCACGTCGGGTCAGTCTTGCCGTACGCCATGCGAATTGGGCGTTCAGCCCGGTAACGACACCTCGGTCAGCTTGGCGCTCAACGGCTACCAGTCGAAGACCGTGGCGCTGCAGCCGGAGTCGGGCGACAGCGGAAAGCTCGGGCCAAATCCGCTCTACGTCGAACTCCAGGCGGCGCCGCCGGCGGCCGCCAAAAAGAAAAAGAAGGTGGCAGCCAAGCCCGCCAAAAAACCGCCTGCCACGGCGACTGCGTCGGTCGCAGCGCCGACCACCACCGCATCGGTGCCCACCCCGGCCCCGGCAGCAGCCGTACCGGAACCGGCACCCATGCCGTCTGCAGCCTATCCCTGGCCAGCCACACGATAGCGCCGGCCACCGGCTAGGGCAGGACAGAACCCGCCCTCATCCTTGAGCGTGCGCGGCCGTGGTGCTGGACGCCCTGGCCGTTATCCGCCAGAGTTGCCATATGTGCGGAGGCAGCGCACATCCCCCGGACGAGGGGCGGCAACCGTGCGTGGAACGACGCCAAGGACGATGCAAACAATAACAAACGGCGCAGAGCCCCTGACATTTGGCGGCCCCGCACGCAGCCTGGTCGATCCGTTCGGGCGCGCCATCACCTATTTGCGCGTGTCCGTCACCGACCGGTGCGATTTTCGCTGCGTCTACTGCATGTCGGAGAACATGTCGTTCCTGCCGAAGGCCGACCTGCTCACGCTCGAAGAACTCGACCGGCTGTGCAGCGCCTTCGTCGTCAAGGGGGTACGAAAGCTTCGCCTCACGGGCGGCGAGCCTTTGGTGCGACGCGGCATCATGACGCTCGTTTCCTCGCTGTCGCGACACCTGCAGAGCGGCGCGATCGATGAACTCACGCTGACGACCAATGGTTCGCAGTTGGCAAAGTACGCCGGCGATCTCGCAGCCGTGGGGGTGAAGCGCATCAATGTGTCCCTCGACACGCTCGACTCCGACAAGTTCCGCGCGGTGACGCGGTGGGGCGATCTCAGCAAGGTGATCGCCGGGATCGACGCGGCGCAGAGCGCAGGGCTCAAGGTCAAGATCAACGCGGTCGCGCTCAAAGGCGTGAACGAGGACGAGATCCCCGCGCTCATGGAGTGGGCGCACGGCCGCGGCATGGAGCTCACGCTGATCGAGGTGATGCCGCTTGGCGAAGTCGGCGAGGGCCGGCTCGATCAATACCTGCCCCTGTCAATGGTGCGGGCGCGGCTTGGCGAGCGGTTCTCGCTAAGCGACATCGATCGCCGCACCGGCGGTCCGGCGCGTTATGTGCACGTCGCCGAAACCGGTGGGACGCTCGGCTTCATCACGCCGCTCACACACAATTTCTGCGAGTCCTGCAACCGCGTGCGCGTTACCTGTACCGGCACGCTCTATATGTGCCTGGGCCAGGAGGATGCCGTCGACCTGCGCAAGCCGTTGCGCGCGTCGGAAGGCAACGAGCTGCTCGATCATGCGATCGAGAACGCCATCGCGCATAAGCCCAAGGGGCACGACTTCATTATCGATCGCCGCCACCAGCGGCCGGCGCTGTCGCGCCACATGAATGTGACCGGCGGTTGATTGTCATCGCCGTCATTGCGAGCGAAGCGAAGCAACCCAGCATCTCACCTTGAAGTCTGGATTGCTTCGTCGCCCCAAGGGCTCCTCGCAATGACGGAGAAAGTCGAGGATCGGCGCTCAGGCGTGCTTGAGGCTGTCGGGAACGACGCCGCCGCTTTCTGCGAGCTTCGTCATCACCTGCTTGTGCAGCCAGATGTTCATTTCCGCCGAGCCATTGAGCGCGCCGGTATAGCCGAGCTCCTGCGCCAACTGCTTACGTGCAGTCAGGCTGCTGTCGAGCTTGAGCAATTTCATGAGATCGACGATCAACTCTTCCCAGTTGTATTCCTCGTCCTGCGCGTCGGCGATCTTCTCGATCATCGCCTCGACTTCTTCCATCGTCATCGGCTTTCCGGTGGCGCCGGGCATTGCGGACGGCGCTGAAGTTTTTGACGCAGGCGACCCGCCGGCCGCGGCCGTCGTGGTGCTCGCCGCGCTGCCATGCCCAAAGATCGCGGAAATAATGTTTCCAAAGACGCTCATGTCGTACCTCCTCCTGCTGATTCTTTAGTGAGCCCCAGATAGTGCCCCACATCCCAGATCGGCTTCTACGCGACGAACATGGACATTTCGCAATAGGCTGGCAAGGCAGGCACAACGGAATTTTCCCGCGCTCCGTGACTCGAAGCGGGACAGACCGCGCCCGTCATCCGATCGTCTAAAAATCCGGCTCATATTTCCGACACTTGCATTCAAGTGTTCAAAACGCACGCCGATACAATCACAATTCGTATCATTCAAAATTCGTTGGATTATCCCACGGACAAAGGACGTATTATGATGGCAGACTGGCCCTTTGAGGCGGCCAACGGAGAGTAGCATGTCAGGCATCATCTGGATCATCATCATCGGATTTGTGGCGGGCATGATCGCACGCTTTCTTTCGCCCGGTCCGAACGAACCCAAGGGTTTCATCCTCACAACAGTGCTCGGGATCGCCGGCGCATTCCTTGCGACGTTCATCGGCCAGGCGGTCGGCTGGTACCGCCCTGACCAGGGTGCGGGCTTCATCGCGGCGACGGTCGGTGCGCTGCTCGTGCTGTTCATCTGGAGCAGGCTGGTCGCCAGCAACGTCATTCGCGATCAGGGCATATCGTCGAATCTACCCGGGCCGCGCTAGCTCTAGCCGAACGACATTGGCCGGCATACTTGCGGCTTGCCGGCGACGCATCACGCCATCACGCCAACAGAAAATAGGAGGCACATCATGGGACTGCTCGACGTCCTCAAAGGCATGCAGAACGGCCCGCACGGTCAACCGCAACCCAGCAAGCCAGGTAGCGGCAAGAGCGGGGGCATGTCGCCCCTGATGATGGCCCTGCTCGGGCTGCTCGCCTACAAGGCGCTCAAAGGCAGTGGCAGCAGTCAACCGAGCCCTGCGCCGGCCGGTACCGGAAAGGCCTCCTCGCTTCCCGAAGGCGGCGGGCTCGGAGATATTCTGGGCGGGATGCTCGGTGGCAAGCCGGGAGCTGGCGCGGCTCCGGGCGGGCCAGGCGGCGGATTGGGTGACATTCTCGGCGGCATGCTCGGCGGCGGCAAGCCAGGCGCCGGCGGTATGCCGGGCGGCCTTGGCGATATCCTGGGCGGCATGTTCGGCGGCAAGCCGGGTGGCGCTGGAATGCCAGGTGGCGCCGGAATGCCGGGTGGCGCCGGCGGACTTGGCGGCCTTCTCGGTGGGTTGCTCGGTGGCGGCGCCGCCGGCACGGTGCTCAGCGGCGGCCTCGACAACCTCATCAAGGATCTGCAGGCCAATGGCTACGGCAAGGCCGCGCAATCCTGGGTCAGCACCGGTCCAAACGAGTTCGATTTCCCCGCACGACCTAGAGGGCGCGCTCGGAGGGGACGTTCTGGATTCACTTGCTGCCCAAACCGGGATGTCGCGTAGCGAACTGATGCACGGTCTGAGCCAGGAGTTGCCCGAGGCCGTCAATGAGCTCACACCGAACGGGCGCCTGCCGACCCAGCAGGAAGTCGCGCGCTGGATCTGAAGATCCAACGCCGCGCGGCGTGACGCTTCGGCTGTGCAATGAAGACCGTGCGGCCCACTCTGCCGCACGGCTCGTCCGTCGCCGATGATCTTACGCTGGAGCCAGATCGCCAAAGCGAATAGGTTGCGGATGACCGGGGCCGTGCCCGTGTCGTCAATATGAGCCGCCATGACGACTCTGCAGGAACGCGTGGATTTCGGCAACGCGGGACTGCTCGCGCGACTGACGTCCAGCACGGTGCGCCGCAATATCCGGATGGCGTCCGGCCTCGTTCTTTTCTTCTACATCGGCGCGCATCTGGTCAATCATGCGCTTGGCCTCATCTCGCTCGACACGGCCGAAGCCGGAATGGAGATCGCGATCGAGGTCTGGTCCAGCCGACCGGGCACGATCCTGCTCTACGGCGCGGCGGCCCTGCACTTTTTCCTTGCGCTATGGTCCGTCTACGAGCGACGCACCTTCCGTCTGCCGCCCGCCGAGCTTCTGCGCATCGCGCTCGGCTTCACGCTGCCGATCATCCTGATCGGTCATGCGGTGGCGACGCGCCTTGCCTATGACCTGTTCGGTCTCGCGTCCGACTACACGCGCGTGATCTCCCATCTTTGGGCGGTGGATTCGCAAGGCTGGCAGCTCGGCCTGATGGCACCTGGATGGCTGCATGGCTGTCTCGGGCTGCACTTCGCGTTCAGCAGGAGGCCGCTCTACCGACATCTGCGCTTTGTGCTGTTTGCCGGCGCGCTGCTGTTGCCGGTGTTCTCCGGTTTGGGCTTCATCGCAATGGGACGGCAGATCGCCGCCGATCCCGCCGCGACCGAAGCAGCGCTGAAATACCTGAGCCCCGAGAACGCGCCGCAACGTGAAGGCATCGCGAGCTGGCGCAACGGAATTCTCATCGCCTACTTCAGCATCATCGGTGCAACCTTCGGCGCACGCGAAATCCGCAACCTGCTCGAACGCAGCCGGCAGCGGCTGGTCTCCATCTCGTATCCGGGGCGCACGGTGCGCGTCCCGCGCGACTGGACTGTGCTGGAGGCAAGCCGCAGCTTCCACCTGCCGCACGCCTCGATGTGCGGCGGGCGCGCGCGCTGTTCGACCTGTCGGGTACGCGTGACCGCCGGCGAGGAGAACTGCCCGCCCGCCGGCACCGACGAGCAGGCCACGCTCGACCGCATCGGCGCACCGCCCGACGTGCGCCTTGCCTGCCAGTTGCGACCGCAGGGCGACATCTCGGTCGTGCCGCTGGTGCGCACCGAACGCCCGGTCTATCGCGCGACCGCGCCGAAGCTCAATACCGAGCGCGAGATCGTCGTGATGTATTGCGATTTTCTCAACCGCGCCGAAGTGTCGGGCGATCAGTTGCCGCAGGATGTTCTCTACGTGCTGACGCTCTATGTCGAGGCGCTCGGCAACGCGATCCGCGCGGCGCACGGCACGCTGAGTCACATCGAACTCGACAGTGTCTGCGCGCTGTTCGGCGTCGACCGCCCGTTCCCGCAGGCCGCCCGGCAGGCGCTGCAGGCCGGCGCGGCGATCGAGCGCGTGATCGCGGACGTCAACAAGCGGCTTGGACGGCAATGGGACTGCAAGATGAAGGTCGCGGTCTCGATAAACGCCGGCCACGCGGCGGTGAGCGAGATCGGCTCGGCCGATCCGCCGATCGTCATGGCGATCGGAGAGGCCGTCGACGTGGCGAACGCGTTGCGCAAGGCCGCGGCTGCGCAGGACAAGCAATTCGCGATTTCCGAATGGGCCTATATGGCGGCCGGCCTCGAACTTCCGGCGCAGGACAAGATAATGGTGAGGCTGCCCGGCATGGAGCGCGCGGTTGCGGCTACGCTCTCGATGTCGGGCCCGGTCCTGCCCGCATCGTGGCGGCCGCTGGGCGAACCGGGCCGGCGGGCCGCGTTGCGGCGGCTCTGGTCCGGCTGAACGGCGTCAGCGGTCCTTGATGGTGCGCCCGGTGAAGCGCCGGTAGAGCCATTCGGCGGCGAATGATGCGGCTGCGATGAGGACGAGCGCGGCGATAGCGGGCGGCTGCTGCTGGTAGGTGTACACGCCGAGGATCGCAAACATCACAAGACATGTCAGCAGCGACAGCCAGACGAGTATGCGGTTGGCCCCCGTCTGCTTGAGCACGCGCAGATGGCCGGCATTCACCGCCGCGTAGACCAAAAGGAACGCAGCGCTGCCCATCATCGCGATGCCCGAGAGGTCGAAGCACAGCGTCACCAGAACGACCAGCGCGGCGGTAAGCAGCAGCCCGCCGGTCGCATCCTTCCATTCGGTGCGCGAAAGTCCCGCCGGCAGTTCGCCGTCGCGTGCGATCATGTAGCAGACATTGGCCGAGCCGAAGAGCGTGGCGTTGATCGCCGACGCGGTCGAGAACAGCGCCGCGATGGCAATCAGCCGGAAGCCGAACTCGCCGAGGAAGGGCTTCGCCGCCTCGGCGAGCGCATAGTCCCTGGCGTGCTCGATCTGCGCATCCGACAGGTTGCCGCTCACCGTCACCGAGACCGCAAGGTAGATAACGATCACCAGGATCACGCTGGTGTAGAGCGCGCGCGGCAGCATGACGCGCGGATTGCGCATGTCGCCCGCCGCGTTGGTGACGAGCCCGAAGCCCTCGTAGCCGATGAAGAGGACACCGGCGCCGAACAGCACCGATTTCGCCGGCGGCCACAGCTCAGGCGAGAGATTTCCCGGCTTGATGAACCACAGGCCCACCGCCGCGAACAGCACCAGGATCGCGACCTTGACTGCCACGATGAAGGTTTCCGAACGGCCCATGAGCTTCGCACCGAAGGCGTTGACCACCGTGAGGATCACCACCGAAGCGACCGCGAGCGATTTCAGCAGCAACGGCGACGGCGTGGTGGTGACGAAGGTGGCGGCATAGCTGCCGAAGGCGGTGGCGTAGAGCGCGAGCGAAATGATGTAGCCCGCCCACATGAACAGGTTGAGGCCGCCGGCCAGCACGCCGTCGCCGAAGCCCTTCACCAGGAAGTGCACCGCTCCGCCGGCGGAGGGAAACACCGCCCCCAGCTTGGCGTAGGAATAGGTCGACAGCAGCGCCACCACGCCGCCGATCGCGAAGGCAAGCCACATGGCGCTGCCGGCCGCCTGCGCCACCACGCCGAGGATCGAAAAGATGCCGGCCCCCACCATCCCACCGATGCCGATGGAAACGGCGGCCGCCATGCCGATCTGGCCCGCGCCGCCGTTGCTGGCGGCCGAACCGCGCGACCTGTTGGCGGAATCTGCGGCCATGGCTGAACCCGATCTTAAACGGCGATGCCCGATGGCGAAATGGAGGTGGCCGCCCCCTCGGCCAAACTACCAATTGACCTTCGGCTGGTGGTCAACGATGGTTTAGAAAACTCGGTCGAGCAAGCGGCGGGGACAAGCCCTGGGCCACAGTGGGGCGGCGAACCTGATTTCATGTCCCGTGATTTCATGTCCCGTGGGAGGGGATGGCGGGTGGAGGCACTGCTCAAGCTGAGCCGCGCCATCGACGCGGTCAATGCCCGGATCGGCAAGGTGTTGTCCTGGCTGATCCTCATCGTGGTCCTCATTTCGGCCGGCAACGCCACCGTGCGCAAGGTCTTCGACACCTCGTCGAATGCCTGGCTCGAACTACAGTGGATTTTGTTCGCGGTCATCTACCTGCTTTGCTCGCCCTGGACGCTGCTGTCTAACGAGCACATCCGCATCGACATCATCAACGGCATGCTTCCGAAGCGCTGGCGCGACTACATCGATGTCTTCGGCCACGTGTTCTTCCTGCTGCCGCTGACCATCGTCATGATCATAACCTCGGCGCCGTTCTTTCTGCGCTCGTTCGAGCTCAGGGAGCAATCGTTCAGCGCCGGCGGACTGCCGCAATGGCCCGCCAAGTCGCTCATCCTGATCGGCTTCACGCTCCTGTTCCTGCAAGGCATCTCGGAACTGATCAAGCGCATCGCGGTCATCCGCGGCCTCATCCCCGATCCCTATGGCGCCGGCGGCGGCCATGCCGCCATCGAAGCCGAGGCCGAGCGCATTCTCACTGCGGCCAAATCGGACAATCCGTGAGCACGGCGGACGAAAGGCCGGAGCGACCGACATGACGGCGATGCTGATCCACTACATGGCGCCGATCATGTTCGCGTCGCTCGTCATTTTCCTGCTGCTCGGATACCCGGTCGCGTTCTCGCTCGCCGCCAATGGCCTCATCTTCGGCCTGATCGGCATCGAGCTTGGGCTGTTCCGTCCCGATTTCTTCCAGGCGCTGCCCGAACGCATCTACGGCATCATGAGCAACGACATCCTGCTCGCGATCCCGTTCTTCACGTTCATGGGACTGATCCTCGAGCGATCGGGCATGGCGGAGGACCTGCTCGACACGACCGGCCAACTGTTCGGGACCATCCGCGGCGGCCTCGCCTATGCGGTTATTTTCGTGGGCGCGCTGCTTGCGGCAACGACGGGCGTGGTCGCCGCCTCGGTGATCTCGATGGGCCTGATCTCGCTGCCGATCATGCTGCGCTACGGCTACGACCGGCGCGTGGCGTCGGGCGTGATCGCCGCGTCCGGGACGTTGGCACAGATCATCCCGCCCTCGCTGGTGCTGATCGTCATGGCCGACCAACTCGGCCGCTCGGTCGGCGACATGTATGAGGGAGCCTTTCTTCCGGGGCTGATGCTGGCGGGCCTCTATGCCGGTTACGTCTTTCTAGTCGCCATTCTGTTTCCCAAATGGGTACCGGGATTGCCCGTGGAAGCGGTGGCTTACCGCGAAGACAGCGGCAGCCGCGGTCTCCTGTCCCTGGCGCTGCTGTTCGTCGGCAGCGCCGTTGCCGGCGTCTTCGCCATGCGAAACTCGACGTCGCACGGCGCCGACTACGTCGTGTTGGTGATGTTCGTCGGCATTTTGTTTGCCTTCGGCGTCGCGGTGGTGAACTGGGCCGGCGACCGGACCTTCCACGTCCGCTTCCTGTCGCGCCTGGCGCAGCAGGTCACGTTCGTGATGGTACCGCCGCTGTTCCTGATCTTCCTGGTGCTCGGAACGATCTTCATCGGGCTCGCAACCCCGACCGAGGGCGGCGCGATGGGGGCGACCGGCGCGATAGTGCTCGCGCTCATCAAGCGGCGGCTGACCTGGGATTTGACGCGCCAGGCCGCGGAGGTCACCGCCAAGCTTTCCGCCTTCGTGGTTTTCATTCTGATCGGGGCGCGCGTGTTCTCGCTCACCTTCTACGGCGTCGACGGCCACAAATGGGTGGAAGAGCTACTCGTCTCCTTGCCGGGCGGACAGCTCGGGTTCTTCATATTCGTCAATGTCTTCGTGTTCTTCCTGGCGTTCTTCCTCGATTTCTTCGAGATCGCCTTCATTGTCATTCCGTTGATTGGCCCGGCGGCAGACCGGCTCGGCATCGACCTCATCTGGTTCGGGGTGGTGCTCGGCGTGAACATGCAGACCTCGTTCATGCACCCGCCGTTCGGATTTGCGCTGTTCTATCTGCGATCGGTGGCGCCGCGGGAGCCCTACATCGACCGCGTGTCGGGCAAACGCACCGATCCCGTGACCACCGGACAGATCTACTGGGGCGCGGTGCCGTTCGTGATCATCCAATGCATCGCGGTCGCGCTCGTCATCGCGTTCCCCGCGCTGGTCATGCACTACAAGGGGACCGGCCCTAAGGTCGATCCGGGCAAGGTCAACATCGAGATTCCGCTGCCCGAAGCGCCGCCGCCGCTCGACCTGAGATAAGCCGGCAGCCACTCAGACTATGCCAATGGCGCCCGCTCATGACGTCGGGAACGGGCGCACGAAAGAGCGCCCAGCAGGGCCGGCTTGTCGGCCGGCCCAAGCGATAGCCGTCAGCCCCGTGGCCGCGTGCGGATCATGAAATTGTCGTAGCTGAACTCAGCCACCTGCCACCAGAAATATTCCTCGTTGCGGAACGCCTGCATCGATTCGAACACCTTCTTGAAGTCGGCGTTGGACGCCATCGTCTCGGCGTTCACCTCGTTCGAGGCCTTCAGGCACGCTTCCATGATCTCCTGTGAGAACGGGCGCAGTTGCGCGCCGTTCGACAGCAGGCGCTTGAGCGCCGCCGGATTGCGCGCGTCGTAGCGCGCCGTCTCCTCGATATTGGCAAGGCCAGCGGCGCTGGACACGATAGCCTGATAGTTTTTCGGCAGTTCGTTCCACTTTTCGATGTTGATCAGGAAGTGCTGGGCGGCGCCGCCTTCCCACCAGCCCGGATAGTAGTAGAACGGCGCGACCTTGTAGAAGCCGAGCTTCTCGTCGTCGTAGGGACCGACCCACTCGGCCGCGTCGATCGTACCCTTCTCAAGCGCAGGGTAGATGTCCCCGCCGCCGATCTGCTGCGGAACGACACCAAGCTTCTGCAGCGTCTTGCCGGCCCAGCCGCCAATGCGAAACTTCAAACCCTTGAGGTCGTCGACAGTCTTGATCTCCTTGCGGAACCAGCCGCCCATCTGGGCGCCGGTATTGCCGCCGGAAAGGCACGTGATGTTGTACTTCTTGGCAAACTCGTTCATCAGCTTGAGGCCGTCGCCATCGTAGAACCAGGCGTTCTGCTGACGAGTATTGAGGCCGAACGGCACCGCGCCGAACAGCGCCCAGGTCGGATCCTTGCCGATGTAATAGTAGGTGATGGTATGGCCCATCTCGACGGTGCCGTTCTGCACGACGTCGACCACCGCGAGCGGCGGCGCGATTTCGCCTGCGGCAAATGCCTGGATTTGAAACTTGCCGTCGGTCGCCTCGGATACATACTTCGACATCGTCTCGCAGGAGCCGTAAAGCGTATCGAGCGATTTCGGCCAACTGCACGTCATGCGCCATTTGATCGTCGGCGACGATTGCGCAATCGCGGGCGCGGCGACCGCGGTTGCCGCCATCCCCACTCCCGCGGTCTTGAGAAATTCGCGGCGTTTCATTTTCAGTCCTCCTTGATCCCTAGCGAGGCCAAGCGCTGTCCGGCCCGTCGTGAAAGTGAAGTCTTGGAATTCCCGACCTTCTGACCGGACTTCCAATGGTTCGCGCCTAGATTGTCCTCCTGGAATAGACGGCGCAAGAGGCAGAAACGTCCCGCACCACCCCTGCCCCGCGACATTCAGCGCGCAACGTCGACATAAAGCTCCATCTTGGGATGGATGCCGCAGAACACCAGGAATCGCCCCTCTGCCGGAAACGTCATCTCGACCGTCTCGCCCGGCTCCTGGGCGCCGGAATCGAAGTCCAAGGCCGGATCGAAGACCCGGACGTTGTGGGTGCGGTTGTCGTTGTTGACGATCCACAGCCGCCCACCGCGCGGCAGCGCGATATGTGTGGGATGGAACGCCTTGTCGTCCTGCGACACCGTAGTGACAAGCTCGGCCGGCGCCGCCGGGCCGGATTGAACCGCCACGATCGTGTTTGGCAGAGCGGGCTCTCCTTCGCTGGAGAGGGTCCCGAGGAAGGCGATCAGGTCGGCGCGCTCGGTGTCGGTCAGCTTCAGGCCCCGCGTCAAATCCTTGGACAGCGTGGGGCGCTCGACGATGCCGCTTTCGTAGTGCCGCACCACGTCGGCGAGCGTCGCGAGCGAGCCGTCGTGCATGTAGGGCGCGGACCGCCCAATCTCGCGCAGCCCGGGCGTCTTGAAAGCATGGTCGGCGGCTTCCAGCCGCAACACCACGCCGCGGCCGCGATCATCGCCCGGCAGGCCGATATCGTGAAAGGCGGAGTCGGTGAAGGCGAAGCCGCTGTGACACTTCACGCAGCCGGCCTTGCCGGTGAACAGCCGGAAGCCTTCGACTTCACCGCTGCTCAGCGCCCCCGCATCGCCTTCGACGAAACGGTCGAACCGGGTCACGGGTGACACGAACGTCCGCTCGTAGGTCGCGATCGCCTGGGCAAGATTCTTCGCGTCGACGTTGGGCGCTTCCGGAAACGCTTCGGCGAAGGCGCGCACCATCGCAGGGTCGGTAGCCAACCGCGCAATCAGCGCGCCGACCGGCTGGGCCATCTCGTCGGGGGATTCGATCGGACCCGCCACCTGCTCTTCCAGGCTGCGGGCGCGGCCGTCCCAGAACACCGGCGACGCCCAGGCGAGATTCCACAAGGTCGGGGTATGACGTTTCAGCGCACGGCCGGGGACACCGCGGCCGGTCGTTTTGCCGTCGGCCAAGCCTTTGCCGCGCTCGTGACAGCTCGCGCACGAGAGGCTTGCGTCGGCTGACAAGCGCTTGTCGTGAAACAAGGCCTCGCCGAGCGCGCGCTTCTTCTCCGAGAATGGGTTGTCGGCAGGAAACGGAACGGCGGCCGGGCGGCGGAAGGCTGCCTTGAGCGCGGCCAATTCGTCGGGCGCCGCATGCGCCGGCGCAATTGCGTTCGAGAATGACAAATGCAGGAGGATCGCCGCGACGGCACCGATCACCCCGCCGGCGACGAACGCCGCCGAGATCAGTTGCCCTATGGTCTTCGTGGTCACGACATCACGCCGACAGGCCGTCTCACATCAGTTTGCCGGCGGCAAGCTCGATGCGCGAGACGTCGACGAGCACCGCCGGGTAGTCCTTGACCGGCACGCGCGGCGGCATGGCCGACGGGAACGCCTTCTTCAGCTCGGCCAGTCCCGCCCGCACTTCGGCGAACGTCGGCGCATTCTTCTTCTCCAGTTCGGGGGCGACGCTGTCGATCATGCGTTCCGCCTGCCAGATGAAGCCGCGTGCATCCTGATATTCCACCGGCTTGGCGATCTTGCCGTCGACCACCGCCTCCTTGTACTCGCCGGTCGCCGTCTTGAGCGTCTCGACCGCCGCCTCGATCACAAAGCCGGGCCAGTCGCCGGTCCGCTCCTTCATCGCCGCATCCGCAAGCGCAAGCGAATCGTTGACGGATTTCAGGGCCTTCGCATAGTCGTTGCCCTTTCTCGCCTTGACGACATCGGCGAGCGTCTTGAGGGCACCGTCGAACGGCGGCACCTTGTATTGTTCGAGCGTATCCTTGAGGTCGCCATACAACTCCTCGGTCGGATGCAGAAAGTGCGGCAGTGCCGCGTTCCATTGCTGCTGCTTGACCAATTCGTCACCGACCAGGAGATGGCCGCGCAGCAGGGCGATCCTGGTCGCGAAGGCAAGCTCGGGCGGCAGATTGGCGATCCCTTTCGATTCGCCGCCTTCGCCGGCATCGGATTTGCCGTGCTCGGCATGCTGCGCCAGCAGCAACCCGTCGGCGCGAAGGCGTGGGGCCGCCGGATCGGCGACCGATGCGTCCGGAATGCGGACGCCGGACAGAGCCCCGGCCGCAAGCGGCGGCAGAACGCCGCCTGATGCGGCCGTCCCGACCGCGACAAACGCGCCGACGCCGAGCCAAATTTTGTGCCTTGATTTCATGCCGATTCCTGCCGAGACCGCGCGGTGCCTGACGTCGGGTCCCGGATTGCGCTCGCGGGACCGAGTGACGTCAGCATATATACGTTTGGCTGCGCGAATCCGTCCAATCGCTTCCGTTTTGAGCTATTCCAAAGACCTTGATCGGCGTCTGGTGCCGAATTGTGTCTTCGCCGGTCTGCGTAGATCATCGACCGCAGCGGCATAGGGTCTCATGCAAATCATCATCGGCAACGTCCTTTCCGCAAACGAGGTCCAGACCGCGGTAGCGGCGCTCGAGCGCGCACGCTTTGTCGATGGCCGTGCAACCGCGGGCTACGCCGCCCGCACCGTGAAGAACAACCAGCAGGCCGAGGGTACGGACCGGTCGCTCGCCACCGTCCGTCAGCTTCTGGCCGAGCGCATCCTCGCAAACGAGATGTTTCAGATCGCCGCGCGTCCGCAGGCGCTCTCCCCTCTCCTCCTCTCGCGCTATGAGCAGGGCATGTCCTACGGCAGCCACGTCGACGATGCGCTCATGGACGGCATGCGCACCGATGTCGCGTTTACGCTGTTCCTGTCCGACCCGGAGAGCTACGACGGGGGCGAGCTCTCGATCGAGAGTGCGGCGGGTGAGGACGCGGTCAAGCTTCCCGCGGGCTCGCTCGTCGCCTATCCGGCGACGTCTCTCCATCGCGTCAACGAGGTGAGGCGTGGAGTGCGGCTGGCGGCGGCCGGATGGGCGAAGAGCCTCATCCGCGACGCGGCGCGCCGAGAACTCCTGTTCGATCTCGACACCGCCCGCCGCCGGCTGTTCGCCCGCGAGGGCAAGTCGGCCGAATTCGACCTCGTCTCGAAGTCGTTCGCCAATCTCCTGCGGATGTGGGTGGACGACTGACGCCGCCGCTCACTTGATCTCGTCGGGCGTCTTGGTCTCGTCGGGCTTGCGGACGTTCACGTCGATCCGGATCGGTTTCCACTCGTTGTCCGACATGATGTACTCGAGCTCGTAATAGACATGGCTCGGCATCGTGTCGAAGTAGCCGTAGAGCTGCAGCACGCCCTTGTCGGTCACCGCCGGCTCCTGCTTGGCGATCGGAGTCTTGGCGGTGACGATTTTGAAGTCGACATGATTGTCCGCGAAGACCTTGAACGCCTGCTTGAGTTTCTCCGGCGAGAACTGATCGCGGAACGGCTTCGACAGCTTGGCGTGGAGGACATCGTAATTGCCGGTGATATTGGCGTCGTTGAACGTCATCAGCGTTGCTTTGATGAGGGCCTCCTGCACGAGCGGGACAGGCACTGACTGAGCGGATGCCGACCATATGCCTACGACCGAAATGACCGACGCCGCGACGGCGCCAAACAGCAGCTTCATGCCCATGACCTTCGGTCCTTTGCGCATACGAGACTCCAGTTTGCCAAGAGATAGCGCCCCCGGGAATTCAATAGCAGGCAATCTATGCCTCGATCACGATCTTCGGCGCGGCCCGGCCGACGGTTCCAGCGCCCTTGATCTGGTCGCGCACCTTGGTGGCGATATCGCGATAGATGGCAGCGAGCGGTCCGTCGGGCTCGGTTGCGACCACCGGCAGGCCCGCGTCCGATTTTTCGCGGATCGTCATGTGCAGCGGCACCTCGCCGAGGAACGGCACACCGAGCCGCTCGGCCTCGTGGCGCGCGCCGCCATGACTGAAGATGTCGGACCTCGTCCCGCATTCCGGGCAGAGGAAGTAGCTCATGTTTTCGACGATGCCGAGCACCGGCACGTTGACGCGCTTGAACATGGCGATGCCGCGCCGCGCGTCGATCAGCGCGAGATCCTGCGGCGTCGAGACGATGACGGCGCCCTTGAGCGGCACCTGTTGCGCCATGGTGAGTTGCGCGTCGCCGGTCCCCGGCGGCATGTCGACCACCATCACGTCGAGCGTGCCCCATTCGACCTCGCGCAGCATCTGCGTCAAAGCGGAGATCACCATCGGCCCGCGCCAGATCATCGGCGTCTCCTCCTCGATGAGGAAGCCGATCGACATCACGGTCAGCCCGTAGCGCGAGATGGGCTTGAGCCGCGTGCCGCCGATGGTCTGCGGGCGTTCCTTGATGGCGAGAAGCTTCGGCAGCGACGGCCCGTAGATGTCGGCATCGAGAATGCCGACTTTGAGGCCCAACGCCGCAAGCCCAAGCGCGAGATTGACCGCGGTGGTCGACTTGCCTACTCCGCCCTTGCCGGATGCAACCGCGATGATCGCCTCGACGCCCGGCACGCCCTGCGTAGCTTCGCCGCGCGCGCCGCCCCGGGCGCCCGGATGGGCAGCAGCCTGCGGCGGCCTCACCGGTGCCGTACCGCCCTTGCGTTCGGCGGTGAGCGCGATCAGCGCCGACTGCACGCCCGGCACGGCGCGCACGGCCTGTTCGGCGCGCTGACGCACCGGTTCCCATGCCTGTACGGCGCCGGCATCGACGCTCATCGAGAGGAAGACCTTGCCGTCGCTGGCGACGACATCTGAAAGGACGCCCGCCTCCGGCAGCGCAATGCCGTCCGGGCTCTTCACACCGCCGAGCGCCGCAATGATATCGTCCTTCAACGAGGGCATAATTTTCTCCTAAGGCGCGCGGCGCACTAAATCCAGCCGTGCGAAGTAGATAGGCAATGCCGGGACCCGGTCAATGTTGTTGGGCTAGGCGAGCTTGAACCCGATAATTCCGGCCGTGATCAAGCCGACCGAGACAAATCGCATGACCGTGCTTGCATCTCCAAATGCAGCAATCCCAACGACAAATGCGCCGATCGCACCAATTCCGGTCCACACCGCATAGGCCGTACCCATAGGGATGTCGCGCTGGGCCAGCAGCAACAATGCTCCGCTCGTTGCCATGCAGACGGCTGCAAAAATGATCCACCCGGGCCGGGCGCCTTGTTCGCCCCATCCGAGCTTTAGCCCGACGGGCCAACCGATTTCGCAGATCCCCGCCAAAACCAAGTACGTCCAGGCCATCGCACGATCCTCCATCATCAAGTGTAAGGACTGATTTTCCGCTGGCGACCCCATGCAAACGACGGTTGACGGGGTTGCTTCCAGCAGCACATAGACGCTTATAATTAATACAGTTGGGTTGAAGGAGGACAGGATGGCGAAAGTGGCGTTTCTCGGGCTCGGCGTGATGGGCTACCCCATGGCGGGCCACCTCAAGGCCAAAGGCGGCCACGACGTCACCGTCTACAACCGCACCGCCGCCAAGGCCGAGCAATGGGCCAAACAGCATGGCGGCAAGAGCTTCAAGACGCCGAAGGAAGCCGCCGAAGGGCAGGACTTCGTCATGTGCTGCGTCGGCAACGACAACGACTTGCGCGAGGTGACGCTCGGGGCAAACGGCGCATACGCCGGCATGAAGAAGGGCGCGGTATTCGTCGACCACACGACAGCGTCGGCGGAGATCGCGCGCGAACTCGATGCGGAGGCGAAGAAGCGCGGCTTCGAGTTTGTCGATGCCCCCGTCTCAGGCGGCCAGGCCGGTGCCGAGAACGGCGTCCTTACCGTGATGTGCGGCGGCGATGCGGAGCCTTATGCGCGCGCCGAGAAGGTGATTGCCGCCTATGCGCGCATGTGCAAGCTCCTTGGGCCTGCGGGTTCGGGCCAGCTCACCAAGATGGTCAACCAGATCTGCATCGCCGGTCTCGTCCAGGGGCTGGCCGAGGGCATCCACTTTGCCAAGAAGGCCGGCCTCAACGTCGACACGGTGATCGAAACCATTTCCAAGGGTGCAGCGCAGTCCTGGCAGATGGAGAACCGCTATAAGACCATGAACGCCGGCAAGTTCGATTTCGGTTTCGCGGTCGACTGGATGCGCAAGGATCTGTCGATCTGCCTCGGCGAGGCGCGCAAGAACGGCGCCGAGCTTCCGATCGCCGCGCTGGTCGACCAATTCTATGCGGAGGTACAGCGCATGGGTGGCAAGCGCTGGGATACGTCGAGCCTCATTGCCCGGCTGGAGCGGTAGACGCACCAGCCGTCATTGCCAGGAGCCCACAGGGCGACGAAGCAATCCAGACTGACGAAGCAATCCAGACTCTGGCGCAATGCAGGATTGCTTCGCAGAGCCTGTCATCGGGCCGCGCGAAGCGCGGACCCGTTGGCTCGCAATGACGTGTCCAGAGTCTCTCAGAACTCGATCACGAGGCCGTCTTCGGCAACGAGCAGCCCGGCCGCCCTCACCTCGTCGGTGCGCGCGAGCATCTCCGGGTTCATGTGCGTCACCATGATCTGCCGTGCGCGCAGATCGGGAAGCCGCCCTTTGAGAACTTCCCAGCTCAGGTGGCCGGTCATATGGCCGGCATAGCCGTAGCACTCGCAGATGAAGAGGTCGGCGCCGGCCGCAACACCGAGCAAGGCCTCGGTCCATTCCGTGTCCCCCGAATAAGCAAAGAGCTTGTCGCCATCGGAGACCCGCACCGCGGTCGATGGCGCCCCCGACCGATGGATGACTTCCGCGGTGAGAACGCCATGGCCGAGAATCTCGGTCGCGCGGCCAACCTCGATCTCCACCACCTCCCAGGGAAACCGCCACTTCGAGCCGGTCGATCTCGGAAAGAACACTTCCAGAAGCCGGTCGATGCGTTCACGCGAGCCAGGCGGCCCGGCGATCGTGAGCGGACGTTCTCGACGCGCAAGAAACTGCGCATCGAGCAGCAGGAACGGAAGTGCGCCGAAGTGATCGCCGTGCAGATGCGAAATCACGATCCCGTCGATCAGTAGCGGATCGATGCCGCGCGCCTTCAACGCCACGAGACTCGATGCCCCAAAATCGACCAGTAGCACCCCTTTGGCGGTTTCCAGCATGAAGCAGGTGTTGAAGCGGCCACCCGAGCCGAAGGCATCCCCCGATCCAATGACCCTGAGGCGCATGTCCGTGGTGGCTCTAAGCTTGCGCGCTCGGGCGCGCGGAAACGTCGGCGTGCCAGCGCTTGACGTTCTTGAGCTCGTCCGGGACGGCCAGCTTGGCAGGCTTCATGAAATCGACCGCGACGAGGCCGGTAATATCGGCGACGGTGTAATTCTCTCCTGCCACGAAACGGCGGCCCTCGAGCTCGCGATCGAGCAGGTGCAGGAAATCCATGACACGGGGCTTGTTGGCCTCGGCCCAGGCGGGAACCTGCGGCACCTCCATCTCCTTCATGGCGGGGTGCGAGTTGCGAAAGATGTGCGATACGCCGGCAAGAAGGTTCTGCTCAACGCGGCGCTGCCACATCTCGACCATGGCGATTTCCAGCGCGCCGGTTCCAAACAGCGGCGGCTCGGGCTTGAGTTCCTCGAAGTAACGGCAGATCGCGATCGACTCGGCAATCACGGTTCCGTCGTCAAGGACGAGCGCCGGAACGCGCTGCATGGCGTTGACCGCCGTAAAGGCCGGGGTGCGCTGTTGCAGCGCGCCGAGATCGATTTGCTCGAGCGGCAGCGTAATCCCCTTCTCGGCCAGAAAAATCCGCGTGCGCCGCGGATTGGGGGCCTTGCCGCCGTCGTAAAGCTTCATGTCCTCTCCCTGCCCGCCGACCGCCATAATGGTTAATTGTCGCAACGGCATGGTCGCGTCTCGGCGCGTGTAGCCCACCATGCTCGCGGGCCCGTGGTCAAGGCGAGCTGCGGCGCGGCTTAGATATTGCGGTGAAATCGCGGCGTCGAGCGCCATAGAAATCTATTCTTAACCATTGAATTTAGTGTGGCCTTAAGCGTGCTTTTAAGGATTTGGAGCCAGTTTTGCCCCAAACTGCTGAGGGGGCAGGGCTACCCTTGATGAACGTGAACAGCGATTACCGCGACGTGGCGGCGCAACCTGACGGTTCGTCGGCCAAACGCCGACGCGCCGCAGCGCAGCATGTGCGCGAGGCGCGCGATCGCCTGACCTCAAGCACCGGGATGCGTCCGGCGTTCGACTATGAACTGCTGCGCCAGTTTGCACAGAACCGCCTGTCCGCCTCGCTGGTGATCCTGCTGCTCGTCGGCACCGTTGGTTTCCTTTCGAGCTTGTGGACCGGCGCAGTCACGGCGGGAATCTGGACCAGCGCGATCCTCGTCATTCACGCGGTGATCGTCACCAAGTGCCGCCAGTTCCTGGCCGAACCGCAGAGCAGCATCAACATTCGACAGTGGCGGCTGCGCTTCATCCTACTCGATCTGTTCTTCGGGCTCGCCTGGATGTTCATTCTCATTCATCCGGTCGGCACTGACGCGCAGGCGAGCACATTCATGCTGTTCGTCATGTTGTTGGTGGTGGCGGTGGCAAGCATGCTGGCATCGAGCGTACCGATCGCCGTGCTCGCCGGCACCGTGCCCGTGACGGCGGCGGTCGCGCTCGATTTTCTGTTCAAGGGCAGCCTGCATAACTACATTCTCGCCATCATGGCGGTAACCGCGCAGGGTTACTTCCTGCTGCTGGCGCATCGGCTCTACTCGACCACGCTCGCGAGCCTGGAGGCGCGTGCCGAGAAGGACGCCCTGATCGGCGAACTCGAAACCTCGAAGGCGATCTCGGACGAGGCCCGCCGCCGCGCCGAGACCGCCAACATCGCCAAGTCGCGCTTTCTCGCGCAGATGAGCCACGAGCTCCGGACGCCGCTCAACGCAATTCTGGGATTCTCCGAGGTGATGAAGAGCGAAATCTTCGGCCCCCACCAGGTTCCCGCCTACAAGGATTACTGCGCCGACATCCACAATTCCGGGGTGCACCTGCTCGGTCTCATCAACGAGATTCTCGACCTCTCCCGCGTCGAAGCCGGACGCTACGAGCTCAACGAGGAACCAGTCTCGCTCGCGTTCGTCGTTGGCGAATGTGCGCATCTCTTGCAGATGCGCGCGCGCAACCGCGGCCTCACCATCCATGAATTATTCGAGTCCGGCATGCCGCGGTTGTGGGCGGACGAGCGGGCGGTGCGGCAGATCTGCCTCAACCTCCTCGGCAATGCCATCAAGTTTACCCCGCAGGGCGGCGAGATCTGGCTCAAGGCCGGCTGGACTGCCTCGGGCGGGCAGTACCTCAGCGTCAAGGACACCGGCCCAGGCATTCCCGAAGAGGAGATTCCCATCGTGCTCGCCTCGTTCGGCCAGGGCTCGAATTCGATCAAGTCCGCCGAACAGGGCGCGGGGCTCGGCCTGCCGATCGCGAAAAGCCTGGTCGACTTGCACGGCGGTACGTTCACGCTCAAATCGAAGCTGCGCATCGGCACCGAGGTCCTGGTAACATTCCCGCCGGAACGGGTGATGTCGGCGCTTGCCCCGCTTGCCGATCCGGCGCCGCCGATCCAGCCCGCATCGCAGCCTCCCGAGGCATCCGAGACTCCGGCCGAAAAGAAGACCAAGTCGTTGCGGCAGCGACTGTTCCGGGCGGGAACATAGGCTCTGGTGAGTGGCGCCGATCTCCTGATTGCCTTCCGCGCGGCGATCCTTATCTTCGCTGTCCGACTCGACCGAGAGCCATGACCGCAATCGAGACTCCCTGCAACAAGGTGTGCGCCGTCGATCCGGCGTTTGCGCTGTGCATCGGCTGCGGCCGCACGACCGCTGAAATCGCCGGCTGGATCGGCTTCACCGCCGAGCAACGCCAACGCATCATGGCCGATCTCCCGCGGCGCCTCGATCTCATGCAGCGCAGCACCGATATTCGCACCGACGCCGGCTGAGGGGACACGACAAGGTGCGCCGCCTGCTTTGGATTCTTCTGGCGATCGTGACCGTAGTGCTGGTCGTGCTCGTGTTGCGGCATGCGGACGCCATAGCGATCTTGCGGCGATACGATCTTTCCTCTGCGGATGCCACCAAGGCGGTTGCGCTCATCGTCGTCGTCGCCCTCGCCTTTGCGCTCTTCCGGCAGCGGCTCTCGCATGCGCTCGAATCCGCACTGATCTGGCTCTTGATCGTGATCCTGCTGGCGGTTGGATACACCTATCGCTTCGAACTGCGGGAAGTCGGAGACCGCGTGCTGGCCGAGCTCATTCCCGGGCGCGCTGCAAGCCGCGGACACACCGTCGAGATCGCGCGCGGATCGGGCGGGAGTTTCTCGATCGCGGCGCAGATCAACGGCGCACGCGTGTCCACGGTGCTCGATACCGGCGCCACCGCGGTTGTGCTCACCCACGAAGCCGCGCGTGCCGCCGGCCTGCCGCTCGAAGTTCTCAACTATTCGGTCAGCATCGACACCGCGAACGGCCGCGCCAGAGCCGCGCCCGTCACGCTCGACCGGATATCGATCGGCAGCATCACCGAGCGTGCCGTCCCGGCATTGGTTGCGCAGCCCGGACAGTTGCGCTCGAACCTGCTGGGCATGACGTTCCTCAACCGGCTCGAGAGCTGGGAGGTGCGCGGCGACAAGCTCCTGCTGCGCGGGCACCCGTAACGAGCGACCGGTCCCGGTTCACGCGATCAGGCTGGCGGCAAACCGGATGCAGACGATCAACAGGAAGCAGCCGAACGCGATCTCGAGCTTGCGTTTCGACAACGTATGGGCAAGCCGTGCGCCGTACGGCGCCGTGAAGCTTGCCACCGGTGCCATCAGCGCAAAGCCGATCAACGACACGAATCCGATCGAGAGCGGCGGCATCAAGGCCTGCTGAGGCAAGCCCGCCAGCATGTAGCCGATCGTGCCCGCGATGGTGATCGGCACGCCCAGGCCGGCTGAGGTCGCGACCGCTCGCAGGATCGGCTTGCCGTGCAGCGTCAGGATCATGGTCACGATCGATCCGCCGCTGATGCCCATCAGCGAGGCGGCGAGCCCGACAAAGAAGCCGTAGGCCGTCATGCCGACCGGGCCCGGCAGATCGTCGGAGATGCGCCAATCGTCGCGACCGGCCAGGAGCTTGACGGCGATCACGCTCCCGACCAGCACGAAGCCGAGCTTGAGCACCATCCCGGACGCAAAGGCTGCGAGCGCCGAGCCGACTGCGACACCGATGACGGCCGGAATAGCCCACGCCCGTACCACGTCCATCATGACCGCGCCGCGGGTCCGGTGCTCCAGGAAGGAGCGCACGTTGGTCGGGATGATGATGGCGAGCGACGTCCCGACGCAGAGTTGAAAGATCACTGCCTCTGATACGCCGAGCGCGCGGAAGACCTCATAGAGGACGGGAACGATCAGCGCGCCGCCGCCGATGCCAAACAGGCCGGCCAGAAGGCCGGTGACAATCCCGGCCACGATGATCAGGGCGGCAAGCAGCAGAAGCTCGCTGACCGGCACGCCGAGGATCATATCCGGCTCCGAGAATATCGCTCGGGACCGGGAGCCCGAACGCGAGGCAAAGGATCACGCCGCAGCGATTTGCGCCGATGGCGCGTCGATGTCCAGCACGAGGGCGAGCGCCTCCCGGAAGGTCCCGACATCCGCACCCGGTTTCACCCCCTGCGTCGCAAGATGCCGCCGGAACGCGCGTGCGCCGGGCACGGCACGAAACAGGCCAAGCGTGTGGCGGGTGATCGCGTGTAGCCGCGCGCCGCTGCGCAAGCTCGCGCGCGATATAGGGGATCGAGCGCCTCGGCCGCAGACTTGGGAGATGCAAAGGACGACGCTTCGCCGAACAGCATGGGGTCGACCGCCAGCAGCCGCCACGGTTCCTGATAGGCCGCGCGGCCCAGCATCACGCCGTCGACATGCGCGAGATGCACCGCCACCTGATCGAGGTCGGCGACGCCGCCGTTGAGGACGATGGGAAGGGTCGGATGCGCCGCTTTGAGCCGATAGACTCGATCGTAGTCGAGCGGTGGGACGTCGCGGTTCTCGCGCGGCGAAAGGCCCGCAAGCCACGCCTTCCTGGCGTGCACGATGAGCGCTGCGGCGCCCGCCTGCTCGACCGCCTGGGTGAGCACCTCCAAGGCCTCTTCCGGATCCTGCTCGTCGATGCCGATGCGACATTTGACGGTGACCGGGATATTCACGGCCGCCGCCATGGCGGCAACGCAGTCGCCGACCAGCGCGGGTTCGGCCATCAGGCAGGCCCCGAACCGCCCCTCCTGCACCCGGTCGGACGGGCAGCCGACATTGAGATTGACCTCATCGTAACCCAGGTCCGCGGCGATCCGCGCACACTCCGCAAGCTTGTGCGGCTCGGAACCGCCAAGCTGCAACGCCAGCGGATGTTCGGCCGGGTCATAGGCCAGGAGCCGCGCCCGGTCGCCATGCAGGACCGCGCCGGTCGTGATCATCTCGGTGTAGATCAGCGCGCGACGGGTCAGCAAGCGGTGGAAGAACCGGCAGTGCCGGTCGGTCCAATCCATCATCGGGGCAATCGAGAAACGGCGGCTGACAGCAGTCACAAAGGGTTGTCCGGCACGATTGGATCATTAGGGCACACTGCTACTTAGCGTCTCGCCCGCCCATCTGCAAAGCCATCCGCATCTCCAGATGGCCGACATGGATTGCACCCCGCTCTTGCAAGTTATTTGCAGTCGGAAGACGGAAAAAATCCGCATGACAAGGAAACCAGACTGCGCGGCGGATTGACGGCTCTCGTGCCGCCCGCTACCGGTCGCGGCGAGGAGAGAACGCTTGCAGCACGAGAAGGAACAGGTCGCGCTTTCGTCGATCGCCGCATCGGCGGGCCTGACCGCCGCCAAGTCGGTGGTCGGCGTCATGTCGGGCTCGCTCGCGATCCTGTCGGAGGCCGCGCACTCGCTGATCGATCTGGCGGCGACCGTGATGACCTATTTCGCGGTGCGCATTTCCGGCAAGCCCGCCGACGACGAGCACCATTACGGCCACGGCAAGGTCGAAAGCGTTTCGGCGCTGGCGGAAACCGCGCTCCTGTTCGTGCTGTCGGGTGTCGTCATCTGGGAGGCGCTGCAACGCCTGTTTGGCGGCCACGGCCACGAGGTCCAAGCGACGATCTGGGCGTTCGTGGTGATCATCGGCTCGGTCGTCGTCGATTTTTTCCGCGCCCGTGTGCTTTACAAAGTCGCCGCCAAGACTTCGAGCGAAGCGCTGGAGGCAGACGCACTGCATTTCGATTCGGATATGTGGTCGTCGCTGGCCGTTCTGGTCGGCCTCGGCCTCGTTTATTTCGGATATACCTGGGCGGATTCGGTCGCTGCCATCGTTGTCGCGATCTTCATCTGCATTGCGGGTTGGCGACTCGGGCGGCGCACGGTCGAGACGCTCACCGATACGGCGCCAGCGGGCGCCACCGAAAAAGTCACCGCGGCGGTGCTGCGCATTCCCGGGGTCGTCGCGATTGACCGGTTGCGGGTGCGGAAAGCCGGGGAAGTCCTGTTCGTCGACCTGGTCGTCGCGGTCAGCCGCACCTTGCCGCTTGACCGCGTGGCCGTCCTCAAGGAACGCATCGTCAGCGCGTTGCGCAAGGACAGCCCGGCGGCGGAAGTGACGCTGACCACCGAGCCGCGCGCGCTCGACAACGAGAGCGTGCTCGAACGCGTGATGGTGATCGCGCGCAACCGCGCACTCGCCGTCCATCACATCACCGCGCATGCCATCGAGGGCAAGCTCGTGGTGGCGCTGGATCTCGAAGTCGACGGCACGCTCCCGCTCGGCGCCGCGCACGAAATTGCCAGCGGGCTGGAAGACGCCATTCGCGAGGAGCTCGGACCGGAGGTCGAGGTCGAGACCCACATCGAACCGCTGCAGCCGAACGACGAACCCGGCCGCGATGCGCCGCCCGCAAGAGTGGCCGCCGTGCGTGACGCCCTGACCGAGATCGCCGCCAACATCGATTTCGTCAGCGAGATACACGACGTACGCGTGCGCGACGTCGACGGCGGAGAGATTGTCAATTTCCATTGCCGGATCGATCCGGCGCTCAAGGTGGCCGACGTGCACGAGAAGGTCGATGATGTGGAGCGGGCGTTGCGCCAGCGCTTCCCGGCGATCAAGCGCGTGATCGGGCACGCGGAGCCGATGCTGGCTTAGCGAATACGCCGCTGCCGCGCGTGCATCTCAGCGGTGGGCAACACGCATCACTTCGACGGCGCGAGTTCCATCACCGGCTTGCGTGCCAGCACGGCTTCAAGGCTGGTGCCTAAATCCTTGAGCATTACGGCGGCGGCGTTGCGTCCGGGACCGGCCGAGATCGAGCCGCCCGGGTGGGTCGTCGAGCCGGTCTGATAGAGCCCGGCGATCGGCATGCGATGCGACGCCCAGCCCGGCACCGGCCGCATGTTCGCGGACTGCGCGGCGTTCTGCGCGCCGCCGTGGCATGAACCGCGCCAGTTGTGCGGGTTCATACGCTCGAGATCGAGCGGGCTCTCGACCACGCGCGCGAGAATCTTGTCGTCGGTCAGATTGGTCGCGAAGCGCCGCAGGTAGTTCAGGTTGGCGTCGGAGACCTCGTCCTTGATCTCATCCCAACGCTTCGGCCCTTCCTTGAGATCGTAAGGCTGGAAGCCGATGATCTTGAGCGTGTGCTTGCCGGGAGGCGCGCGGCCGGGATCGGCCAGCGACGGACAAACCGCGAGCAGCACCGGGTCCTCGATGTTCACGGCGCCACGCGCATAGTCGTAGCCCATACGCAGCGCCCGGGTCGGATTCGCCAAAATGCCCACCGCCATCGGCTCGCGCACGCCGCCGTCGACATTGAACCGCATCGGCTCGCTGGTCGCATAGTGCGTGACGAACAGCGTCGGGCCGGCCTGCCAGGTCTCGACGCCGGCGACGAAGTCATCTCCCCATGCGGTCCGCGGCGCCATCTCGACAAGATGCTTGATGTGCACGGTGGAAAGCACCGCCTTGTCGCCGCGATAGCTCGTGCCGTCGGCGCACTCGACGCCCGCGCACCGGCCGTTCTCGACGATCAGCCGCGTCACGCTCTTGTTGGTGAGGATCGCGCCGCCATGCGCCTCGACGAGCCGCGCCAACGCGCCCGAGAATGCGCCCGATCCGCCCTTCGGCACGCACCAGCTCCAGCGCTGCCGGCCATAGACCAGCGAATAGGCGAGCCGGCCCGACATCGGCCATTCCGGCGGCACGACCGTCTGGAACGCCATCCACAACATGAACGAGCGGCAGTGATCGTCCTCGAAATTGTCGCGGATGATGTCCCATCCGGACATGGCGATGCGCCGCAGCCAGCGCTTGCCGTCGGGATGCTCGGCCAGCCGCTCGTTGACCGGCTTGCCCCAGCCGATCGGCGTGTAGGAAACGGCGTCGAAGATCGGCTTGACGGATTCGTAATCGGTGATCATGCGCCGGTAGGCGATGGCATCTTTCTTGGAGAACTTCGCGAACTCCTCGCAGGTGCGCTCGATGTCGTGCCACTGCGTCAGATGCGTGCCGTCGGGAAACGGACAGTGCACCACGATCTCGGGGTGGATATATTCCAGGCCATAGTCGGCGAGCCCGAGCTCGTCATTGCGCAGCATCGGCGAGTCCTGGATCACCACATGCGCGGTACCGCACGAAGTCATGCTGAAAGCCCGGCAGCGTCAATTCCTCGGTGACGCAATTGCCGCCGACCACCGGCCGGCCTTCCAGCACCAGACAGCGGTAGCCGGCCTTCGACAGATAGGCCGCGGCGATCAGGCTGTTATGGCCGGCGCCCGCAACAACGACATCAAAGCGATCGGCCATCGCGATGCTTCCCTTCCTTCAAACGCATGCCCGGCAGTGTGCCGGGCATGCGAAGACTTCATCAAATATATTCAGGTTTGCAGCCCGCTCAGACGCGTTTGACCGGCACGTTGGCAGCTTTGTAGTTCCGCTCTTGCGCCTCCTTGCCGAGCTTGGTGATGCGCGCCATGTCGACGCCGACGAGTTGGCCGTTGCGCTTCATCACCTTGCCGGCGATCAGCACCGTGTCGACGTTCTGCGGGCCCATGCTGGTGACAACGGCGCCGACCGCGTTGTTCATCGGCATCACGTTGAGCCGGTCAGTGCGCAACAGGATGATGTCCGCCTCCTTGCCCGGCGTCAGCGTGCCGACCTTGCGCTCCAGGCCGTTGGCCTTCGCGCCCTCGACGGTCGCGAATTCGAGGACTTCCCGCGCCGTCAGGAACTTCGGCGGATTCTTGTCGCCGGCAAGCCGCTTCGCCCACACTTCGTTCTTTTGCAACGTGATCGCCGTACGCATCTGATGGAAGAAGTCATTCGGCACTGAGGTCTCGACATCGACGCTCAACGACGGCCTGATGCCGTTGTCGATCGCCTTCTGGAACGGCGGGTTGCCATGCCCCATCAGGGTCTCGACATAACCGGCGATCGAGATCGTTCCGCCGGTATCCTTGATCAGTTTCCACTCGGTGTCGTTGAGTGTGCAGCAATGGATATAGGTCGTGTCGTCCTTAAGCCCGCCCTGGGCGTTCAGTTTCTCCAGCAACGCATTGCGGCCAAACTCGCCCACACCGACATGGATGGTGATGCGGGCACCCACAGCGCGCGCCGCCTTGAACTGCTCCAGGGTCTGCTCGGGCGTGCCCCCCGCCGCCAAGTAGAGCGTCACAAGCTGATCATCGCTCGAGAAATGCTGTTTGCGTAGCCGCGCGATGTCGCCCGGGTACTTGGAGGTCGGTATTTCAAAGACCCGGCCCGTTTCGTTTTGGCCGGCCCCGTACGCAAAGATCGCGCGCACCCCCGATTCCATCAGTCCCTTGATGCAGGCGTCGGTGTGTTCTGGCGAATTCTGGATATGGGACCAGTCGAGCACGCAGGTCACACCGCTGTCGACGGCGCCGAGCGCACTGAGCAGATCGGCCGCATAGACATCGTCTGGCGTCATCTTGGCGCCGAACGTCCGCTGCACGACATTGCGGTAGTCCTCGAGCGAACCGTCCGGCAGGACATTGCGGAGGAAGCCCTGCCACATGTGCCGGTGCGTATCGATGAAACCAGGCATGACGATCGTGTTCGAAGCGTCGATCACCTCGGCGTTTGGCGCGCTGATGTTCGGCCGCACCGCCGAAATTCGCTTGCCTTCGATCAGAACGTCAGCCTGCTCGAAGTCACCGACCCCGCGATCGAGCGACAGCACGCAGCCGCCCTTGATCAGGATTGGACGCCCGGGTGCCGGGCTGGGCGCCGGCTGCTGAGCATTGACCGGCGTGCTGACGGCGGCGACGACCGTCGATGCGGCAGCCGCACCAGCCGCGGTGGTGCACAGGAATTGGCGGCGCGACAGAGCGGATGGCGGCGCGCAGCAGAGGCAGGAACTCGTGCCGGCGGCGCCGGCATGGCGAAGTTGGGTCATGGCTTCCTCCCGAATGAGTATTCTTATTTTGTAATGCTAGCGCCGTTCTCGGGCTGCTTCTAGCGAGATAGCGCGAGCTTGGTCAGCATGTGGGGCGCTGCCCACCGCAACGCCGACATCGTCTTAAAAAGGCGAAAGGAGCGCGCGGACGCCGCCGCGCGCTCCTTCGATCGTGGCATCCGTTCAGAAGCCGTCAGTTGGTGATTTCCTTGAAAATCTCCGTCATGCGCGCGGTGCCGTCGCGGATGATCTTGTCGAACTGCTCGGGCGTGTCGGCAGCACCGACCAGGAACTGCGCCGCGAGCTTCGCCTTGGTCTCGGGCGAATTCAGGATCTCCACGACGTCCCGGTTGACCTTGGCGATGATGTCCTTCGGCACGCCGGCCGGCGCCATCAGGCCGAACCAGGCGTCGTAGACGTAGTCGAGGCCCTGCTCCCGGAAGGTCGGCGTGTTCGGCGTTTCCGGCAGCCGCTGTGCCGTGACCGAGCCGACGACCGTCACCTTGCCGGCCTCGCCCTGCTCCTTCGCAACGTTGGTCGGTGCGAAATACATATGCGCGTCGCCGCGGATCACGGCCGACACGGCTTCCGGCACGCTCTTGTACGGCACATGCACGAGGTCGATGGCGGCGGCTTTGCGGAACAGCGCACCCGCGATGAACGTCGTGCTGGCAAGACCGGGCGACGAGAAATTGAGCTTGCCCGGATTCGCCTTGGCGTTCGCGACCAGTTCCGGAACGGTCTTCACCGGCAAGCCGGGGTAAACGATGAGGGACAGCGGCGAGGAACTCACACGCGTGATGCCGGCAAAATCCTTGATGGGATCGAACGGAATATTCTTGCTCACCAGCGCCGCAACGGTGTGGCCGTTCGACGTGAGCATCAGCGTGTAGCCATCCGGCGCGGCCTTCGCGACCGCAGCGGTTCCCGCCAGCCCCGGCCGGTTTTCGATGATGACCTGCTGGTTCCAGCGCTTCGCCAGTTCATCGCCCAGAATACGCGCCATGATGTCGGTCACGCTGCCGGGGCCGAACGGCACGACGATCGTGACCCGCTGAGTCGGATAATTCTGAGCCGCAGCCGGCGACGCGGCGAAAAACGCCGCGGTGACCACCGCCATGGCAAGCCATAGGGCGCGAAGCATGATCATCATAATCCTCCCAAAATTGTTGTTGTCGCACCCATACAATGGGTGCCATGCCATGCAAAGCGATTAAAGCAGGCGGCCCATTTCGGGTATATGAGTAAAAACGTCCCTCCCTCCCTCTCCGAATTCGAGCAAAAATGCGCACCGAAGACGCCCGCCCCGTCCGCCTCGCCGACTATCGCCCGCCGGACTGGCTGGTGGAGACGGTGGAACTCGACGTTTTGCTCGATCCCAAAGCAACGCGGGTCCGCGCCACGCTGACACTCAAGCCCAATCCCGACAGCGCGGCGCCCGCTCCTCTCGTGCTCGACGGCGAGGAACTCGTGCTCAAATCGCTGAAGCTCGATGGCGCGCCCTTGCCGGCCGAGCAGTTCGTCGCGACCGGCGACCGGCTGACCATCGCACAGCCGCCGCAGCGTCCGTTCCGGCTGGAGATCGAGACGATCGTCGATCCGTCGGCCAACACGCAACTGCACGGCCTCTACCGCTCGAGCGGGAACTACTGCACGCAATGCGAGGCCGAGGGCTTCCGCCGCATCACCTATTTCCCCGACCGTCCCGACGTGATGGCGGTCTACACCACCCGCATCGAGGCCGAGAAGGCCGACGCACCGATCCTGCTCGCCAACGGCAACCTGACTTCATCCGGCAACGTCCCCGGCACAAGCCGCCACTTCGCGGTCTGGCACGATCCATTCCGCAAGCCGTCCTATCTGTTCGCGCTCGTGGGCGGCAAACTCGGCTGCGTCGAGGATACCTTCCGCACCATGTCGGGACGCGAGGTCGCGCTCAAGATCTACGTCGAGCCCGGCAAGGAGGCGCGCTGCGCGCACGCGATGGACTCGCTCAAGCGCTCGATGCGCTGGGACGAGGAAGCGTTTGGCCGCGAATACGATCTCGACATCTTCATGATCGTCGCAGTCTCCGACTTCAACATGGGCGCGATGGAGAACAAGGGCCTCAACGTCTTCAACGACAAATTCATCCTGGCCTCGCCCGAGACCGCAACCGACGGCGACTACGAAAAGATCGAGGCGATCATCGCGCACGAATATTTCCACAACTGGACCGGCAATCGCATCACCTGCCGCGACTGGTTCCAGCTCTGCCTGAAGGAAGGACTCACGGTCTTTCGCGACCAGGAATTCTCCGCCGACGAGCGCTCCGCCGCCTGCGAGCGCATCGGCGACGTGCGCGGTCTGCGCGCGCATCAGTTCGTCGAGGACGCGGGTCCCCTCGCCCATCCGGTGCGCCCGGCGCTTTATCACGAGATCAACAATTTCTACACGGCGACCGTCTACGAGAAGGGCGCGGAAGTCGTGCGGATGCTGCGCACGCTGCTCGGTCCGGACATGTTTCGCAAGGGCATGGACACTTACTTCAGCCGCCACGACGGCGAGGCCGCGACCGTCGAGCAGTTCGTGCAATGCTTCGCTGACGTATCTGGCCGCGACATGACGCAGTTCATGCTCTGGTATTCGCAGGCCGGTACGCCCGAGGTGGTGGCGTCGGGCCGTCACGATGCGCGCGCCAAGACCTATCGCCTGGAGATCGTGCAGACCGTTCCGTCGACGCCAGGGCAGCCGAACAAGGAGCCGATGGTCATTCCGCTCGCAGTCGGCCTGGTCGGACGCGATGGACGCGACCTTCCGCTCAAGCTCGCCGACGGCAAGAGCCCCGAACGCGGCGTGCTATGTCTCACCAAGCCCGCCGAGACGTTCGTGTTCCACGACCTCGCCGAGGCACCGGTGCCGTCGCTCAATCGGGAATTTTCGGCACCGGTGAAGCTGATCGTCAATCTGTCGGGCGATGACCTGCGTTTCCTCGCCGCGCACGACCAAGACCCGTTCAATCGCTGGCAAGCGTTGCAGACACTGGCGTCGCGCCTTCTGGTCGACAACGTCGCCGCCCTGCGCGCGGGCGGCCCGATGCGCAAAGATCCGGGCCTGCTCGATGCGCTCGCCGCCATTCTCGCCGACCCTACGCTCGAACCGGCTTTCATCGCACTCGCGCTGACCATGCCGGGAGACGCCGACATCGCGCGTGAAATCGGCCGCGACGTCGATCCGGAGGCGATCTTCGAGGCACGCGCCGCATTGCGCAAGGCGATCGGAGAACATCTCGGCGCGGCACTCGCGGAGAAATACCGGCAGCTCGATGACCGCGGCCCCTACAGTCCCGACGCCGCCAGCGCCGGACGACGCATGCTGCGGCATACCTGTCTCGACCTGATGGCCGCGACCGGACAACGCGAAGCGATCGCGACGGCGGCGCTGCAGTATCGCACGGCCGACAACATGACCGACCGCATGACGGCGCTCTCGACGCTCGCGCTTTGCGGCGGGCCCGAGCGCGACGCGGCACTCGATGACTTCTTCAGCCGCTTCCGCGATGATCCGCTGATCGTGGACAAGTGGTTCACGCTGCAGGCTACGATCCCGGAGCCGGCGACGCTTGACCGCGTGAAGGTACTCACAAAGCATCCGGCATTTTCATTCGGCAATCCCAATCGCGTGCGCGCCCTGATTCATTCGTTCGCGCTGGCGAACCAGAAAGAGTTCAACCGTGCCGATGGCGCCGGCTACGACTTCATTGTCGCGACCGTGCTGGCACTCGATCCGAAAAATCCGCAGCTCGCGTCGCGGCTGCTGTCCTCGCTGAAGAGCTGGCGCGTGCTGGAACCCGGCCGGCAGGCGCTGGCGCAGGCGGCGTTGCGGCGCGTTGCCGACACGCCGTCGCTGTCGCCCGACGTGAGCGACATCGTGCGACGGGCGCTCGCGACCAACGACTGACGTTCGTCGGCGCAGCGAAACGAGATTGCCGCAACGGTTAACGGGCCGCCGTATTGCCACGGGACGGCTCCGATCACGGTGTCCGTCATCGGCGGCGGTGACGAGCCGGAGTCGCACACCTCGGCGGGAATCCGTTTGAAATCAAACGATAAGCCGCCTGTCACAATTGTTAAAAATTCCTTAACGAAGCCTCTCGACAAATTGCCATCTTTCGATTCCAATCGAAAGTGATTCGGAGAGATGCGGCACATCCTTCCGATCGAAGGCTGTTGGGGACTATCCGAGGAGGCCACGCATGGCGCGCGCTGAGGTCGCGAGCGCGTCTGTAAGCTCTGATTCAATCAAGGGACTGGCTCAGTCGATTGCGAAGCCCGCTTATCGGCGGTTGCTGATCGCCGAACCGGCTTTGCGCCGCGCTGTCCCCGCATTGATCATTGCGTTTCTTCTCACCATCTGCGTGGGCGCCATCGCGCAGGTGCTCGATCATCGTCGCCAGACGATCTCCGAACTCGTCAAGCAGATCGACGCCGTCGGCGACCTGCTCGCCGACCGCCTCGACCGGTTCGAACGCGAGAAGTCCGACAAGCCCGATCGGCGCCTGCAAAACGAACTTGATCGGATGCTTCCGGCGTGGACCCGTGTGCCGGGCCGCCAGATCCTGATCTCGAGCGCCGACGGCACCATCATCGCGGGCGTCCGCTTCGTGCTGGTCAACAATGGCGACGGCACGACGATCACCGCCGCACCGCTCGATTCCTCGAAGATCGGGCACAACCTCATCGATGTGCTCGGACCGGTCCAACCGCTCACCACGCTCGGCGCGGCCGCCGGCGTGCTCGAGATTCCACTCGCGGACGGCACCCCTGCCTACGCCACGGTGCGCAGTATTCCGGCCTCGAACAACGACCTCGCCATTTTGCATCCACGCAGCGATGCACTCGGGCCTTGGCTCTCCGACACCGCGCTGACCGTGACGCTCTCTGCCACGACCGGCTTCGTGGTGCTCATTCTCGGATTTGCCTTCCACTGGCAGGCGACGCGCGCGCGCGAAGCCGATCTCATCTACGAGACCGTGCGCACTCGCATCGATACTGCGCTCAACCGCGGCCGCTGCGGATTGTGGGACTGGGACCTGGCACGTGGCCGCATCTTCTGGTCGCACTCCATGTTCGCGATCCTCGGCCTCAAGCCGCGCGATTCGCTGCTGAGCTTCGGCGAGGTCAGCGACCTCGCCCATCCGGAAGACATTCAGCTCTACGAACTCGCCGTGCAGCTCGCCGACGCCAAGACGGACCTCGTCGACCATGCCTTCCGCATGCGCCACGCCAACGGCAATTGGGTGTGGCTCCGCGCGCGCTGCGAACTCGTGCAGAAGTCCGGCGACGGCGGACCGCACCTGATCGGGATCGCGGTCGATATCACCGAGCAGAAAACGCTGGTGGAACGCACCGTCGAGGCCGACCTGCGGCTGCGCGACGCAATCGAAACCATCCCGGAAGCCTTCGTGCTCTGGGATGCGCAGAACCGGCTGGTGCTGTGCAACTCGAACTTCCAGGAACTATACAACCTGCCGGAGGACGCGATCACAGCCGGCACATCTTACGAAGCCGTAGTCTCCGCCGGGCGCGAGCCGGTGGTGCGCTCGAAGGTGACGAGCGAGGGCGCCCTCCCCGGCGCTCGCACCTTCGAGGCGCGGCTAGACGACGGCCGCTGGCTGCATATCAGCGAGCGGCGCACCAAGGATGGCGGCTATGTCTCGGTCGGCACCGACATCACCAATATCAAGTCGCATGAAGAAAAGCTCATGGAGAGCGAACGGCGCTTGATGAATACGGTTTCGGACTTGCGCTCGTCGCAGCAGACGCTCGAACGGCAGGCCGAGGAACTGGCCGTCCTCGCCGAGAAATATTCGGAAGAGAAGACGCGCGCCGAAGAGGCCAACCAGGCGAAATCGAAGTTCCTCGCCAACATGAGCCACGAGCTGCGCACACCGCTCAACGCCATCATCGGCTTCTCCGAGATCATGGAAGCCGGAATGTTCGGCCCGATCGGAACCGACAAGTACCGTGAATATTGCACCGACATCCATCAGAGCGGGCAGTACCTGCTCGACGTGATCAACGACGTCCTCGATATGTCGAAGATCGAGGCCGGCCGCATCCGGCTCGAACGCGAGCGCGTGGAGCTCGAGCCCTTTCTCGATGACGCAATGCGCGTGGTATCGGGCCGCGCCAATGACAAGCACCTCAAGCTGACCGCCCGCATCAACAGCGGTATCCACCTCAGCGCCGATCGCCGCCTGCTCAAGCAGATCATGCTGAACCTGCTGTCAAACGCCGTGAAATTCACCAACGATGGCGGCCGCGTCAGCATCCGCGCACGCGCGACTCCCACCTGCATAAGCATCGCGATCGCGGACACCGGCATCGGCATCCCACGCGACGCGCTGGCGAAGCTTGGGCGCCCCTTCGAACAGGTCGAGAGCCAACTCACCAAGAGCCATCAGGGCTCCGGGCTCGGCCTTGCGATCGCGCGCTCGCTCACCGAATTGCACGGCGGCACGATGCACATCCGCTCGACGCTCGGCCGCGGCACCATCGTGCGGCTGCGGCTGCCGGTCGAAACTCAGCCGCTCGATCGCGATGGCGCCGCCAAGGCGGCGGCCTGAAGGCCCACCGCCCCGCACCGGCCGCTCATTGCAACGTGATGTGGGCGTCGCGGATGACCTTGCCCCACTTCGCGACTTCCACCCCGATCCATTCGCCGAACTGTTCGGGCGTGCTGGCCACCGGCTCGAACCCAAGCTCCAGCAGGCGCTGCCCGAAAGCCGGTTCGGCCATCGCCTTGACCACCGCTTGATGGAGATGCTCGACGATCTCGCGCGGCGTGCCGGAGCGCACCAGCAGACCGGTCAGGATGTCGGCTTCGAGCGGCGTTCCGGCCTCCGCCATGGTCGGCACATCGGGTAGCATCGGCGACCGCCTGCCGCTCATGACCGCGAGCGCGCGAACCGACCCGCCCTTCACGAATGTCAGCGCGGTGGGCAGAGCGGAGATCGCAATCGGCACGTGACCTGCGACGGTGGCGGCGATGCCGGGCCCGCCCCCTTTGAACGGTATGTGCGTGAGGTCGACCGCCAGCGCGAGCTTGAACAGTTCGCCCGCCAGATGCGCCGGCGTCCCGCCGCCTGCCGACGCGTAGCCGTACTTGCCCGGGCTTGTTCGCGCGAGCGCCGCGAGTTCGGCGACGCTGTGCGCCGGTACCGAAGGGTGCACCGCGAGCACATGCGGCGACGAGCAGATGAGCGAAACCGGCGCGAAATCCTTGACCGGGTCGTATGGATTTTTGGCGTAGAGGTTCGGATTGGTGACGAAGCTGCCGCCGGCGGCGAGGATCGTGTAGCCGTCCGGCGCCGAACGCGCGGCGGTGCCGTGGGCGATGTTGCCGCCTGCGCCGCCGATATTCTCAACGTAGAATGTCTGGCCCAAAGCCTCAGAGAGCTTCTGCGCGAGCAATCGCGAAATCGTGTCCCCCTGACCGCCGGGTCCAGTCGTGACGATCATACGCACGGGACGGTTCGGATAGGCTTGCGCGTTAGCGCGGCATGGCGTGCCTGCGGCCGCGAGCGCGGCGGCGCCGAGTTTCAACAATCGGCGGCGAACAATCGGCATGCTGAGTCCCGGCTGGCGCCACGCTCTTGCGCCGTATCGGAGCAAGGCGCAGTCTAGCATCATAGAGCTTGCCGCAAATTCGATCGCCCGTGAAGGCGACAGGTGGGCCAGGGAGGTTTTGATGCAACACCTGCTGAAGGCTTCGATCGTCCTATGCACATTCGCGTTCGCTTCGCCACCGGCGACCGCGCAGGAACGAAGGGCCACCGGTGCCGGTGCAGAAAGCGGCTTATCATTGGCCGGTATTCCAAAACGACTATTTGATGGTGCTGCGCGTGAACTTCCCGCCCGGCAAGGGCGCGGGATTTCATACCCACTCGCTCGACCAGGTCAGCGTGATCGTGGAGGACACGACCAACACCGGCCAATTGCTCGGCGAGCAGCCGACGCCGCCGCGAAAGAATGAGCGCGGAAACGTGGGCTACACGGCCTTTTCCAAGAAATCGATGACGCACAATACGAGGAATGTCGGCCAGACACCGTTTCACAACGTCGTGGTCGCGCTGATGCCGCCGAAGTCGGAGCGCTTCACGCCGGGTGCGCGGGACGTGCCCGGCTACACGCAAGTGCTCGACAACGACCGCGTGCGCGCCTGGAAGCTCACGCTCGAACCGGGCCAAACGTCCGGCGTCATCGCGCAGAAGGCGCCAGGGCTGCGCATCGTCGTCGACGGCGGTGAGGTTGCCGAGATCGTTCCGGGCGAACCCGACCGCGGCCAGATGCTACGGCTCGGTGACTTCTACTGGCAGGAACCCGGCACGACACGCGCCATCCGCAACGTCGGCACGACGCGGATCGACCTGGTGGAGATGGAGCTGAAGTAACGCGGCGCCCGTCATTTACAACGACGCGCCAAGGATGCGGTTGAAGCTTGCGCGCACCTTGGCCTCGATCTCGCCGATGAATGCATCGAGCGTGGCGAAGTCCGGCACGTCGGCCGCGCGCGCGAGCAATTGCGTCAGCCCGGGCGCGGCGTCCTTGGGATCGAACGGGCCCGAGAGACAGACCCGCAGGATTTGTGTCAGGTCCTGATAGAGCCGCACCGCCGGCCTTAAGACTTCCGCGTCCTCGGTGGCGAGCACGCCAAGCCGCCAGGCCTTGTCGAGCACGCGCGCGGTCGAGGTGTCGAGAATCTCGGGCAACTCGGCGGCATGCACGAGCTGCAGGTATTGCGCGATGAATTCGATATCGATCAAACCGCCTGCGACGTATTTGAGATTCCAGCGTTCGCTCTCACCCTTTTCGCTCGCGATCGCACGGCGCATCTCCACCACGTCGGCGGCGACTGCCTGGGCGTTGCGCGGGCGGCATAGCACGGCACGGATCGCGCCCTCGACGCGCGCGGCGAATTCGGGCGGCGCCGCGACGATGCGCGCGCGCGTGAGCGCAAGGTGTTCCCAGGTCCAGGCCTCTTTCTCCTGGTAGCTCACGAAGCCATCGATCTGAGTCGCGAGCGGGCCGGCGCGACCGGAGGGGCGCAGCCGCATGTCGACCTGATAGAGGTGTCCGTATCGCGTCGGCGCGCTCAGCGCGTTGATCAGCCGCTGCGTCAACCGCGAGAAATACTGTGCGCCGTAAAGCGGACGCGGCCCGCGCGACTCGGGATGCTCCTCGTCGAAATCGTAGATCACGATCAGGTCGAGGTCGGACGTCGCCGTCATCTCGCGCCCGCCCAGCCTGCCGAGCGCAAGCACCGCGGTTTGCTGGTCCTTAACGTGGCCGTGCAGACCGGCGAAATTGCTCTCGACCGCCCGGTAGAGCGACCGGATCAGCACGTCGGCCAGCCGCGCGAAAGCTTCGCCTGCCTGTTCGGCCGAGACGGTGCCCGACAGAATACGCGTTCCGATCAGGAACATGTGCTCCTGCGCGAATATGCGGATACGGTCGAGAAAGTCCTCGTAGCCGCCGGCCTGTCGCAGCGAGCGATCGAGCCCGGCCGTCAGTTCCGTTTCCTCGGGCAGCGCGCCGAAGAAGCTCGGATCGATGACCGCGTCCATCACCTCGGGCAGGTGCGCGAGAATATCGGCGAGCCTCGGCGCGGTGCCGAGCACCTGCGCGATCAGCGCAATGAGGTCGGGATTCTGCCGCAGCAGCGAAAACAGCCGGGCGCCTTTCATGCCGGCGAGGAACCGGTCGAAGGCTTGCAGTGCCGCGTCCGGATTGGCCGAACGCGCGAATTGATGCAGCAGGACGGGAGTCAATTCCGCCAATTCGCCGCGCGCGAAGCTGCCGCGCAACGCGCGATAGGTGTCCGACGACCATCCACGCACCAGCGCCGACATTTCAAGCGGATGGCGGAAGCCCATCTCGGTCAAGCGATCGAGCGTTTCGCGATCGTCGGCGTCCGGGGGAAACAACAGGGGCCGGCGGCCGGCCTCGATCGCAGGCGCGTTCTCGAACAGCGTCGCATAGTGGCGCTGTACGTTGCGCAGGTGTCCGAGCAGGACCTCGGCGAACGCGTCGCGATCGGCAAATCCGGCAAAGCGGGCGAAGCGCTCGAGCCCTTCGCGCTCGGTCGGCAAGGTGTGGGTCTGCTCGTCGGCCACCATCTGCAGGCGGTTCTCGACCACGCGCAGGAAGCGATAGGCGGCATCGAGATCGGCGCGCGCCTCGGCATCGATCCAACCGCCGGCGGCGAGTATCTGCAGCGTCGTCAGCGTTTCCCGCTCGCGCAGCTCGGGATGCCGGCCGCCGGCGATGAGCTGCTGGGTCTGCACGAAGAACTCGATCTCGCGGATGCCGCCGCGTCCGAGCTTGATGTTGTGGCCTTCGACCGCGATCGTGTCGTGCCCGCGGTAGGCATGAATCTGCCGCTTCATCGCGTGAATGTCGGCGACCGCGGCGAAATCGAGATACTTGCGCCAGATGAACGGCGCCAGGTCGCGCAGCAAGCGCGTCGCCGGCCACAACGTCGCCTGCGCACGGCCGCGCCTTGATCAGCGCGGCACGTTCCCAGTTCAACCCGACGCTTTCGTAGTAGTCGAGTGCCGCGGCGGTCGAGATGGCGATCTGGGTCGACGACGGATCCGGCCGCAGCCTGAGATCGGTGCGAAACACATACCCGTCCGGTGTGCGCTCCTGCAGCAGCTTCACCAGCCCGCGCGTGATGCGCACATAGAACGCCGCCGGCTCGGTGCCCGGAAGCAACGCCGGGCAGGCCGCGTCGTAAAACACGATGAGGTCGATATCGCTCGAATAGTTGAGCTCGTACGCGCCCATCTTGCCCATGGCCAGTACGAAATATCCGCAGCCCTTGGCCGGGTGGACGGGATCGGCAAGCTGCAAGCGTCCGCGGCGCTGCGCGTCCGCCAGGAGATATTCCACGGCGGCGCTGACAGAGGTGTCCGCAAGTTCGGTCTGCCGGCGGATGACCTCCATGACCGGCCAGGCGCCCCCGATGTCGGCAAGCCCGATAAGCAGCGCGGCCTGCGCCTTCATGCGGCGCAGGAACCGCATGGCCTCCGCGTCGTCCCGTGTCGCCGCGACCGAACGCGCGTTCTGCGTGAGAATTTCGTCGAAGCCGTTGTCGGGATCGCCCGCGAGCAGCGCCGCCAGCCGCTGAGGCTCCAGCCGCGCCAGATCCCAGAGATAAGGCGACCCTTCCACCAGTGCGGCGAGCAGCGCGCGCACCGTTGGATATTCGGCAACGAGCTTCCGGAGCGCTTCGCCGGCCGGGGTATCCGCGATCTCGTCGAGCCATGCCGCCAGCCGCGCAAAAGCGTCATCGGCGGCAAGCAGGGGGGGCGCGCTGGTGATGCGCTCGGCAAGCGAAATCGGCATGGCGCCGTAGGGATAGGCTAACGCCGGACGCGAAGGAAGGGTGCGCCGGCAAGCGCGCTTATGCCGCGGCTGCCTGACCGGGCCCGACGCGCGGCAGCATGATCACGCTGCGCAAGCCCGGATGATTGTCCTCAAGCCGCAACTCGCCACCGTGCAGGCGCGCCACCGCCGAGGCGAGGCTCAGGCCTAGCCCCGAGCCTGGCGCCGAGCGGCTCTGTTCGAGCCGCACAAAGCGCTCGACCGCGCGGCTGCGGTCGGCCTCCGGGATGCCGGGCCCGCCGTCGGCGACCGTGAGCAGAATGCGGTCGCCCTCGCCCTGCGCCTTGACCACGACCTCGGCCGCCGTGCCGTTCGTCCCGGCGCCATTCGGCGCGGCATACTTGATGGCGTTGTCGACCAGGTTGGCGAGCGCCTGGCTCACCAATTCACGATTGCCGTGGACGGTGGCACCGGACGGCGCATCGACCCGAAGCTTGAGCCCCTTGTCGTCGGCCAGCGGCTCGTAAAGCTCGCCCACCCCGCGCGCGATTTCGGCGGCATCGAAGTCGCTCATGTTGTCGCGTGCCTGGCCGGATTCGGCCCGCGCGATCATCAGGAGCGCGTTGAAGGTTCGGATGAGCCCATCCGACTCCTCGATCGTGGTCTCGAGCGCGGCGCGGTACTGCGATTCGTCCTCGGCGAGCCGCAAAGCTTCCTCGCAGCGGTTGCGCAGCCGCGTCAGCGGCGTCTTGAGATCGTGCGCGACGTTGTCCGTCACCTCCTTGAGGCCGTGCATGAGCGCCTCGATGCGCTCCAGCATGACGTTGAGGTTTTCCGCCAGCCGGTCGAGCTCGTCGCCCGTCCCGGCGACCGGCAGCCGCCCGCTGAGGTCCCCCTCCATGATCGTGCGCGTGGTGTCCGTCATGGCGTCCACGCGTTTGAGCACGCGACGCGTCACGAAGAATCCGCCGGCGAGGCCCAGGACGACAACGATCGCCAGCGACCAGCGGCCCGCGGCCAGCACGATGTCGTGCAGCCGCTCGCGCTCGTCGAGATCGCGCCCGACCAGAAGCCGAAAACCGCCCGGCAACTGAAACACCCGGACCAGCGCGTGGTGCTCGGCGGCGTCCTGATCGTCGAGCCGGCGGTAGACCGTCTCGGTCCAGCCCGATTTCTCGAGAATGCCGGTCGAAAGCGAGCCGACATTGCCGGCGAGCCCCTCACCCGCCGGCGTCGTCACCAGATAGAGGCTGGAACCGGGCCGGCGCGCCCGCGCATCGATTACGAAGACCAGGCGGCGGATGCCGCCGATGCGGTACTGTTCCGCGAGGTCGGAGATTTCGGTGTCGACCGTCTGGGTGATCTGCTCGGTGATGAGGCGGCGGGTGTTCCAGGCGAAGTAGCCGAGCAGGAACGCCGCGAACAAGGCAAAGACGGTAAGGTAGACCAGCGTCAGCTTGAACGCCGTCGTGCGCAAAAGCTTGCCAAGCGCCGTCATCCGTTACCCACATGAGCCGCCGCAAGGCTCTGTCAGCGGCGGCCTGCGGCGCGGCAATTACTTGCTGTCCCGAACCACATACCCCGCACCGCGCACGGTATGGAGCAGCGGCTGGGAGAAACCTTTATCAATCTTCGAGCGCAATCGCGAGATGTGAACGTCGATAACGTTGGTCTGGGGGTCGAAATGGTAGTCCCACACGTTCTCCAGCAGCATCGTGCGGGTCACCACCTGGCCGGCGTGCTTCATCAGATATTCCAGCAGGCGGAACTCGCGCGGCTGCAGCACGATCTCGGAACCGCCCCGCATGACCTGATGTGAGAGCCGGTCAAGTTCCAGGTCGCCAACCCGATAGACCATCTCCTCGCGGCCGCCGCGGCGGCGTGCCAGCACCTCGATACGGGCCAGGAGTTCGGAGAACGAATAGGGCTTGGGCAGATAATCGTCGCCGCCGGCGCGCAGGCCCTTCACGCGGTCGTCCACCTGTCCAAGCGCCGAGAGAATGAGCGCCGGTGTCTCGACCCCCTTGGTGCGCAAGGTGCCGATCACCGACAGCCCGTCGAGCTTGGGCAGCATCCGGTCAACGATCAGAACGTCGTACTGGCCGTCCATCGCCAGCGCGAGCCCCTCCTCGCCATCGTTCGCGAGGTCGGCGACGTGCCCAACCTCCCGGAACGCCTTAACCAAGTAGTCGGCGGCATCGCGATCGTCTTCGATGATCAGCAGACGCATGACGGAACGGCCATCTCCACCGTAGTGGCTTTCCTTGGTCGGGGCGCTGTGCAGCGAGAGACTCATCATAGCGGCAACACATCAATAAGTCGCGGTCCAGTGCGGGTGCGCCGCACAACAACCCCCGAAAAAGAGAGGGGTGGCGGAGTTTCCCCCACCACCCCTCAACAACTCCGGACCGGCGGGGGCGACGGATGCCAGGCCGGAGTTATCAGATGGGGACGGGCCGAAGCCCGTCCCCCTGGTTCGAACCGTCAGCGGGGGCGACGGATGCCGACGGTACGCCCCATTCGATTAGGCCCGGCCAAACCGGAGGGCGACGAACTTCGTGCCCTCACCGGACTTGACGCGCATCAGCACCGAGCGTTTGCCGTCCTTGTTCACTTCGCTCAGCACGTCACGCACTTCTTTCGGGCTAGCAACCTTCTTGCCGGCGACTTCGAGAATGATGTCGCCGGTCTTCAAGCCGTGCTCCGACGCGATGCCGTCGGGGTCCACGTTGGTGACGACCACGCCTTCGCTGCCGCTGCCGGCGACCTGGCCGGCCGGGGCAAGCGTGAGCCCAAGCTTCGGCACCTCGGTGCCGGACGGGGCGGCCTCAGGCGCATCGGCGCGTGCCTCTTGCGACTTCGGCAGCTCGCCGAGCGTGAGCGTGATGGTCTTCTCCTCACCCTTGCGCCACACCGTCAGCTTGGCCGAGGCGCCGGGCGCCATGCCGCCGATCTGCTTGGCGAGATCGCGCGCATCCTTGACGGCGGTGCCGTTGACCGCGGTGATCACGTCGCCCGCCAGGACACCGGCCTTGCCGGCCGGTCCGTTGGCCTGCGGCTCGGCGACCATCGCGCCCTGCGGCGTCTTGAGGCCGATGCTTTCGGCGATCTCGGCGGTGACCGGCTGGATCTGAACGCCGATCCAACCACGCGTCACGGAGCCCTTGTCCTTGAGCTGCGCGACCACCGTCTTCACGGTCTCGGCCGGAATGGCGAACGCGATGCCAACCGAGCCGCCCGACGGCGAGAAGATCGCCGTGTTGACGCCGATCACATTGCCGTCGACGTCGAAGGTCGGACCACCGGAGTTGCCCTTGTTGACCGGGGCGTCGATCTGCAGGAAGTCGTCGTACGGACCGGCGCCGATGTCACGGCCGCGCGCCGAGACGATACCGGCCGTCACGGTGCCGCCGAGACCGAACGGATTGCCGACCGCGAGCACCCAGTCGCCGATGCGGGGAGCACGCTCGCCCAGCTTGACGAACGGGAAGTCGCCGCGGCCTTCGATCTTGATCAGCGCGAGATCGGTGCGCGGATCGGTGCCGATCACCTTGGCGTTGTAGGTCTTGCCGTCATCGGCCACGACCTCGACGGTCTCAGCCTTGTCGACGACGTGGTTGTTGGTCACCGCGTAGCCATCGGCCGAGATCAGGAAGCCCGAGCCCTGCCCGGTCACCATCCGGTTGCGCGGCTGGCGCTGCGTGTCCGGCATACCGTTCTCACCCTCCGGCGCGCCGAAGCGGCGGAAGAAGCGCTCCATCTGCGAGCCCTGCGGGAACGGCGTGTTGCCATCGAAACCCATCATCTTCGGGCCGGCGTTGACCTTCACGCGCACCGAAATGACGGCGGGCTTCACCTTCTCCACGATGTCGGCAAATCCGGCTGGCCGCTGCACGCCCTGCGCATAGGCGACCGTGTTCAACGAAGAGCCGGGGGTCTTGCTCACCCATCCCGCGCCGGCAAACATCAGCGCGGCACCGAGCCCGGCGGCGCTGGCAAGCAGAACAAGACGACGCGCCGGAAGGAGGCGCGACTTCGGAGCGGACACGCTCTCGTTCATTTTCTTTAACTCCATTTGTCTGACTTTGGCGCGAGCGCGCCGTCTGAGCGGCAAACATGGGCAGTGCCGCATTACGGCTTGCTGGCCGCGAGATTAAAGTTTTGTAAGGTGGGCGAATCGAAAATAGTTGAAATAATTCAATATCTTAAACGGATGTTGGCCGCCTTGTCGCGGCCCGCTTGGAACGCGAAATTTCGAATTCGCGTAATATTTATGCGAGATTTACGGCTCGTCCCGCTGCAGGATACGGGAAAGTTGCGCGGCCTCGGCGGCGGTGAGCGATTCGCCCGTTGCGGCGGCTGCCGGAGCGGCGGCGGACCGCCGGCGATAGCGCCGCCAAGCCACGACAAGCGTCATCGCGCCGATCAGCAGAACGATCACCGGCATCAGCCACAGGATCGCGGTGTGTCCGCTAAAGCGCGGCTTGAGCAGCACGAACTCGCCGTAGCGCGCGACCAGAAAATCGAGCACCTGCGTGTCGCTGTCGCCCGCCTGTAGCCGTTCGCGCACCAGAATACGCAGATCGCGCGCCAGCGGTGCGTCCGAATCGTCGATCGACTGATTCTGACAGACCATGCAGCGCAGTTCCTTGGACAGGACGCGTGCGCGAGCTTCGAGCGTCGGATCCGCAAGAACTTCGTCGATCTGCACGGCGCGCGCCTGCGCGCACCAAGTAAGTGCCAACGCGACGATGAGAAAACGCAGCCAGCGCATTCCGCTCTACTCCGCGGGCACGAGGCCCGCCTTGCTCCGGGCGGGCCTCGGCGCACCGACCCGCAACCGCCGGTCCGACAGCGAGAGCACGCCACCAAACGCCATCACGAGCGGCCCGAGCCAGATCAGCAGCACCAGCGGCTTGTAGTAGAGCCGCACGGCAATCGCGCCATCCGGACTGACATCCCCGAGCGACAGATAAAGCTGCGAGACACCGCGCGTCAGCAGCGCCGACTCGGTCGTTCCGGAATTGCGCGAGGGGAACGTGCGCTTCGACGGCTCCATCACGCCGACCACCTCGCCCAGCCGGCGCACCGTGAAATGCGCCGCGAGCTCGCGGTAGTTCGGCCCCTGACGCTGCGTCGTGCCGTCGAAATACAGTTCATAGCGGCGGATCGTGACGGTCTGTCCCGGCTTGACCTCGGCGATCTGCTCAACACCCCATTGCGTCTCGCCAACGATTCCGAGCAGTGCAAGACCGAGCCCGAAATGCGCAAACGCCGTACCCCAGGCGGATCGCGGCAGACCGTAGGCGCGTCCGTAGGCGGTCCAGAGCGGCACCCGCAGAAGACCCGTGCGCTCAACGATGTCGGTTACCGCGCCGGCCATGACGAAGAACGCGAGCCCAATCGCGAACGGCACCAGCACCGGACCGCCGCCTTCCATCGCAAAGACGACTGCGATCGCGACCGCGGCAATCGCCATCGCGCCGACCAGACGTTGCGCTACGCCGAGCAGATCGCCCCGCTTCCAGGCGAGCAGCGGGCCGAACGGCACCACGATGAGGAGCGGAATGAACAAGGGAGCGAAGGTCGCGTTGAAGAACGGCGCGCCGACCGAAATCTTCTCGCCGGTGAGCGCCTCAAGCGCGAGCGGATAGAGTGTGCCGACGAACACGGTGGCGCAAGCCGTCACCAGGAACAGGTTATTGAGGACGAGCGCCCCTTCGCGCGAGATCGGCGCAAACAACCCACCCTGGCGCAAGAGCGGCGCCCGCAATGCAAACAGCGCGAGCCCCCCGCCAATGAACAGCACCAGGATCGCCAGGATGAACACGCCGCGCGTCGGATCGGTAGCGAACGCATGCACCGACGTGAGCACGCCTGACCGCACCAGGAAGGTTCCGACCAGCGAAAGCGAGAACGCGATGATCGCGAGCAGGATGGTCCAGATTTTGAGCGCGTTACGCTTCTCCATCACCACCGCGGAGTGAAGCAGTGCGGTGGCGACCAGCCAGGGCATGAAGGAGGCATTCTCCACCGGATCCCAGAACCACCAACCGCCCCAGCCGAGGGTGTAATAGGCCCAGTAGGAGCCCATCGCGATGCCGAGCGTGAGGAATATCCAGGCGAGCAGCGTCCAGGGCCGCACCCAGCGTGCCCAGGCGGCATCGATACGGCCTTCGATCAGGGCCGCGATCGCGAACGAGAACGAAATCGAAAGACCGACATAGCCGACGTAGAGCATCGGCGGATGGATCGCGAGGCCAGGGTCTTGCAGAATTGGATTGAGGTCGCGGCCTTCGAACGGCGGCTGCGTTATCCGCAGGAACGGATTCGATGTCATCAGGATGAACAGCACGAACGCGACCGCGATCCACGACTGCACGCTCAGCACGTTGGCCCGCAGCCGGGCCGGCAGGTTGCCGCCGAACAGCGCGACCAGCGCGCCGAACAGGCTGAGGATCAGCACCCACAGCAGCATCGATCCTTCGTGGTTTCCCCACACGCCGGTGATCTTGTAGATGAGTGGCTTGAGCGAGTGCGAATTCTCGAACACGTTGACGACCGAGAAATCCGACCGCAGGTAGCAGGTAACGAGCGCGCCGAACGAGATCGCGATGAACAGGAACTGCGCCAGCGCCGTGGGGCCGCCGACCGCCATGAGCGCCGGATCATTGGTGCGCGCGCCATAAAGCGGCACGCAGGACTGCACCAGCGCCAAGGCGAGCGCGAGCACCAGTGCATAATGGCCAAGCTCGGCGATCACTGCGGGCGCCCCTGCGTCGGCGAGGCGGGATGCTTCTCGCCATCAGTCTTCCAATGGCCCTGTTTCTTCAGGGCGTCCGCGACTTCCTTCGGCATGTAGGCTTCGTCGTGCTTGGCGAGCACGCTGTCGGCCTTGAACGTGCCGGATGTATCGAGTGCGCCTTCCGTCACCACGCCCTGCCCTTCGCGAAACAGATCGGGCAGCAATCCCTGATAGGCCACCATGATCGTGGTCTTGCCGTCGGTGACGCCAAAGCGGACCGCGAGGTTCTCGCTACGCTCGACGGTGCCTTCTTTCACCAGCCCACCGAGGCGAATGCGTTCCCCTGGCATCGTCTTCTTCTCGACCACGTCGGTCGGCGAATTGAAGAAGACGATGGAACCGCGCATCGCGTTGAGCACGAGCCCAACCGCGAGCGCCAGCACGCCGAGCGCGGAACCGATCAGAACGATGCGTCGTTGCTTGCGGGTCATCCTGCCTCTCCCCGAAGGCCGTTTCTTCTATCGTGACGGTCAGCCTTCGAGACCGAGCCCTTTGGCGAGTTCATCGACCCGGCGGAGTTTGTCTGGCTCGTTCGCCAGCGCCCGCCGCGCCTCATCGGCGGCGCCGCGGGCTTTGTCGCGGTCACCCAGCACCATATAGGAGCGCACCAGCCGCAGCCATCCCTCGATGTCCGAGCCGTCGCGATGCAGGCGCTCGGCCAACTGCTCGACCATGCCGCGGATCATCACGTCGCGCTGCTGGGAACTCAGGTCGGACGCCGCCGCGACCTGTTCGTCGTTCGGACCTCGCGGCGCTGCGCCGCCGTCTACGCGAGCCAGCGCCTGCCGCACGAATTCGACCCATTGTGCATCCGGGGGAGCATCGGCCAGCATCCCGCGCCAGATCGCGGCGGCCGCGCCGCGCTCGCCGTCCTGCTCGGCGGCGAGGCCGAGAAAGTAGCGCGCCTTCACATCGCGCGGGTCGAGCTTGACCGCCCGTTCGAACGCGGCCTTCGCGTCCGCGGTCACGACCCCGTTGGCGGCGGCGACCAACGCCTCGCCGAGATTGGTCGAGCGCTCGGCGGTTTCGCCGTTGATACGGAGCGCGTTACGCCGCGCTTTCACGGCATCGTCGACGCGGCCTATCCGCAAATAGACCGGCGCGACTACCTCCCAGCCGCGGCCGTCCTCCGGATTGCGTTCGAGAAACTTCTCGACCTGAACAATCAAATTCTCGACCGATTGGTTTTCGCGCGCCACGGCCAAGCGCGAAGCGAGTGGCTGATCGGACAGCGAGGGAGAGCCGAGCGTCAGGTAGAACGCCGTGGCTCCGAGCGGCAACAGCACGATCGCGCCGATCGCCACCGCCCGGCGGCGCCAGACGGCAGGAGCGGTCTGCGCCGCGGCGGGCGGAGCGGGCTGCGCGTCGGCAGCCGCCAATAGCCGGCGCGAAATCTCGATCTGCGCGGCCTGCGCTTCGCCCTCGCCAATCAAGCCGGCGGCGCGATCGCGTCCGAGTTCGTCAAGCTGATCGCGGTAGACCTCGATGTCGCTGCCGGAGCGCAAGCCGCGCCGGCCGGCAAGCGGCCAGATCACGGCGAAGATCGCCGCAGCCGTCATCAGCGCAAACACAAACCACAGGGTCATGGCCGCAGATTTATCCGTCCAAATTCGACTTTCGGGTGACGGCCGACCGGCCCTGAGTGCCCCGCCCCGCATAGGCGGGTTCGGGTTACATCATGACCGCCGTGCCTGGGCAATGCAGAATGCCAGGGAAACGGCAGTCAAAACCGCGACATGGCGAAGCAAATGCCGCGACATGGCGAAGCGGGGGGATATATTCCCCATAACGAATAAATATGGGCCGAAACTGTGGGGGCCAAGACCGGTTTGCGAGGTCAGGCCCGCGCCGACACTTTGCGCTCGCTCTGGGAGGCGACGTCGGCGGCCTTCGCCAGCAGCGAGGCATATTCCTGACCGAACACCTTGCCGCAGAAGCGCAGCGCAGCATCGACCTGCGAGCGCCGGAAGGCGCGATCGGCCGGCCCCGCACTGCGCAGGCCGTCAAGCAGCACCTTGGTTCCGGAATCGAGAATCTGCTGAAATTCCCCATAAGCGCGCGTGGTCATTTCGCTGATCGCGAGTTCGCTCGCGTAGATGCGACAGGCGGCAACCAGTTCGATCAAGGCTTCAACCTCGGCGACCTCTCCGGCGTCGAGCATCGAACCGGACGTGATCTCCTTGACCGGACGTGGCCGCACCAGGCGGCGCACGCGCCCGGGCGCCAACTCGACCACCGTCCTGAGCACGCCCGAAATCTCCGCCCGGATCGCGCCTAGCTGGCGGCCCCATTGCTGGTCGGCCGGAAGATCGAGTTCCGTGCGCACGCCGCGCACGGCGTCATGGATGGATTTGAGCAACGACGTCACCGCGACGTTGCCGCCGCGCTTGAGTTCGCCCTTGAGCTCGTCGACCATGCGCTCGATCTCGGCGAGGACGACCGTCACCGCCATGGCGTATGGGGTCGCGGCGATGCGTGCGGCTTCGTCGCTCTGCACCGCCCTGACCGCGACGCGGATCAATTGCCACGGCGCGGCGAGCCGGCTCATCAGCACGACCAGGGCGTAGGGAAGGATGCCGTTCTGCCGCACCGGGGGAGCATCGAGTGCCGCCTTCGCGGCATCGAGGGCGGCGTCGGCAAGGTTGCGGACGTGGGCAGGTACGCGATCGCCGAACGCAGCAAGCGCATCGCGCACTTGCAGTACCCTCACAAGGTCGGGCAGATCGTCCAACACCCGCGGAAGACCGAGTTGGCCGGCAAGTTTCCGCCGCACCCTGTCGTTCGAAGCCGCCTCGGCGAGCGCCCCGCCGATACGTACGATCGCCAGGTCCTGAAAGTCCGATGTCAGGCGCGTGCAATGCGCCGAGTGGTCCAGGGCGAGCGAGTGGCTGACATTGGCGGAATATGTCTTCGCCTCGGCCGGAATGAGATCGCGGTAAAGCCAAGCCCAGATCGGCTCGAGCGAAGCGCGTGCGATGCGGCATTGCTGCTTCTCAGCCGACATCTCGTCGACCAGGAACGGCTCGACCGCGGCGAAGAACAACCGCTCGGGACTGCCGATGCGAAGCGCGTGCTCGCCGGAGTCGCGCACGGCGCTGCGCACCTCCCGCAGCACGAGATCGCCGCCCGGAATCTCCTCGCCACGCAGCAACGTGCGTTCGAGCTCTGTGATCAACAGAGCGCGAGCCGCCGGCGGAAGCTGCCGGAGATATTCCCGCAAACGCTCGACGGGTAGCCCTTCCATGGCCGTCCCGGGCACCGTTCAATGTGATGGTTCCAGGACATCTTGATACCGCCGCCAGCCTTAAAAAGTGGTTAGGCGGCGCCGCACAGGGCTGCTCTGCCGGCCGAAAGCTTGCGGAAATGCAGCGAAAACCGCATTGTCGCCGCCATCAATAGGCTTGGGATCAACAAGCAACCGCAAGGAATCCGAGGGAGGGACATGTCGAGACGTGGCCATTGGGCAATTCTAGCCCCGGTGACGTTGGTCCTGGTGGCGGCAGCAAGCGGTGTCCTGGCGCAGTCGCCGGCCCAATCCCCTCCCCTGACGCCCACCTCAACTTGGCCAGCCAAGCCGGTGCGGATCGCGGTACCGGTCACGCCTGGAAGTGCGATCGACCTCGTCTGCCGCACGGTGTTCGAGCAGGTCTCGCAGCAGATGGGCCAGCCGTTCGTCATCGACAACCGCGGCGGCGGCGCCGGCCTGCTCGCCCCGACGGCGGTCGCCAACGCCGACCCGGACGGCTACACGCTGCTCTCCCACTCGCCGTCCTTCACGATATTTCCCGCCACTCATAAGACCCTGCCTTACGACACCGAGCGCGACTTCACCGGCGTGATCGCGCTCGTCAACACACCTTTCCTGCTGGTGGTGTCGGCGGCGAAATACAAATCGATCGAGGAGTTGGTCGCCGCCGCGAGGGCGAAACCCGGCGCGCTCAACTACGCATCGGTCGGCCATGGCGGCGCCGCGCATATCAATGCCGAGCGCTTCCGGCTGAGCGCCAAGATCGAAGCGCAGCAGATTCCGTTCCGCGGTGTGCAGGAGGCGCTCACCGAGCTTCTGGCCGAGCGGGTTGATTTCTTCATGACGCCAGCGCTGCCCGCGATGCCGCTCATCCGCGACGGACGCATCCGGCCCCTCGCGGTCAGCAGCAACAAGCGAATCTCGTCGCTGCCCGACCTGCCGACGCTAGCGCAGGCCGGCTTCCCGAACGCCGATTTTCCCTTCTGGGTCGGCGTCTTCACGCTGTCGAAGACGCCCAAGGACATCCAGGCCAAGCTCTATCGCGAAACTGCGAAGGCGTTGCAGGACAAGGGCGTCCAGGAAAAACTGGTCAAGCTCGGCGGCGACCCGTTCGAAATGACGCAACCGGAATTCGATGCCTTCTTTCGCGCCCAGATCAAGCAGAACCGGGATCTCGTCCAGGCGGCCAACATCAAACCGAACTGACGGTCACGATCCCATCAGGTGATACCGCTCATGCTCGACCGTGTTGAAGCAAACCACCTTACGGACATCTGCGGCGTCCGTATCGAACTGATCCGGCGCGGCACCGGGCACCCGCTGTTGCTGCTGCACCCTGAAATCGGGATCAAGCCAGCCGACCGCGTACTCGACGAACTCGCGAAGACCTTCGCGGTGCTTGCGCCTTCTCATCCGGGTTTCGGCAAAAGCGAACTGCCGCGCAGCATCACGACGGTCGACGACCTGGCGTATTTCTATCTTGACCTGCTGGAAGCCCTCGACCTCAAGGACGTGGTGCTGGCGGGCGTATCGTTCGGCGGCTGGATCGCGGCCGAGATTGCGATCAAGTCGTGCGAGCGCATCTCGCACCTTGTGCTCGCCGACGCCGTCGGCATCAAGATCGGCGACCGCGAGCATCGCGACATCGTCGACATGTTCACGACCAAGCAGAGCGAGCTTGACCGGCTGGCCTATCACGACCCGAAGATGGGCGCCGTGGACCACGCCGCCGTCTCGGACCAAGACGCCGCAACCATGTTCCGCAACCGCGAGGCCACCGCGCTGTTTGCCTGGTCGCCCTACATGTACGACCCGAAGCTCGCCGGCCGGCTGCACCGCGTGCGCGTACCCACGCTCGTTCTGTGGGGCGAGAGCGATCGCATCGCCACGCCGGATTACGGCCGCGCCTACACCCGGCTCATTCCGGGCGCGGAATTCGAATTGATCGACGCGGCGGGGCACTATCCGCATCTCGAACGCCCGGATCTCTTCGCACAGAAAATCGCGGACTTCGTCCGCCGCACGCCACGATGAACTTCCCGACCGCAGAGCACCTCCGATGAAAGTCTACGCCTTCAGCGAGCAATCCTATCCCGACGCCTGGTTTCCGGATGCGGAATCGCTGCGCGTGAGCCTGCCCAACAGGCACTGCGATCCTGAGATCGCGTCGCGGCTCTACAACCGCTATCTCGACGAGTGGATGCTGGCCGACGAGCTTGGCCTCAACATCATCGTCAACGAGCACCACGCGACCGCGACCTGCATGAGCTCGTCGGTCCACCTCACGCTCGCGATCCTGGCGCGGCAGACCAAGCGCGCACGGCTCCTGGGCCTCGGTACGCCGATCGCCAACCGCAACGATCCGCTGCGGGTGGCGGAGGAAATGGCGATCATCGATGTGATCTCGCGCGGCCGGCTGGAGATGGGCTTCATCAAGGGCGTGCCCTACGAGATCGTACCGTCGAACGCGCGCCCGGTGCGGGTGATGGATCGCTTCTGGGAGGCCCACGACCTCATCCTCAAGGCGATGACGACGCACGACGGGCCGTTCTCCTGGGAGGGCGAATACTTCCAGTACCGCAGCGTCAACATCTGGCCGCGGCCGTATCAGCAGCCGCACCCGCAGGTGTGGAGCACCTCATCGAGCTTGAGCAGCGCGCGCGAGCTCGGCAACCGCGGGCATGTGCTCGGCACGGTAATGACCGGCTGGCGCGCCAAGGCCGTGTACGATGAATATCGCAAGGGCTGGAAGGATGCCGGGCGCCCGCAGCCAACGCCACTCGATCGTCTCGCCTATATGGGCTTCGTCGCCTGCGGCAACAGCGAGGCGGAAGGTCTACGGCGCGCCGCGCTGGTGAAGAGCTATCTCGAAACCAACACGCGCGTCGCCGAGCCGTACAAGAATCCCCCCGGCTTCATGGCGGCGGCCGATGCCGCCAAGCTCTACCAGCGGGTCGGATGGCGCGGACCGGCGCATCTGATGACCACGAAAGACGGAAAGCCGCTTGGCAGTGCAGCGAGCGCCAGCGTGGAGGACACGATCGTCGGCGGGCTGATGTTTGCCGGCACGCCCGATCAGGTGTTCGACCAGATCGTCGAGTTCTACCGCGGTGTCGGCGGCTTCGGGCAGTTCCTGATGATGACGCAGGCCGGACACATGGACCACAAGGACACGGCCGAGAGCATGACGCTGTTCGCCAAGGAGGTGCTGCCGCGCCTGGCGGATTTCCACGCCACCGCGCAACTTGCGGCGTGACGCATAAATCGAGGCCCGAATCAAAAAGAGCCCCGGGCAAAATGCCCGGGGCTCTTTCGTTGAGGCGCTTAAAATCTACGCGGGAGGTGTGGCAAGATCGGCGGGCCGGCTGACCGTAACGCCGAGATCCTTCACCAACCCATCTGAGAGCGAGTAGACCCAGCCGTGGACGGCGAGGCTCTGACCGCGCGCCCATGCATCCTGGACAAACACATCAGATGCGACATTGCGCAACTGCTGGATGACGTTGAGTTCGCACAGCCGGTCGAGCCGCGCGCGCTCGCTGGGAATTGTTTCGAGTTCGCGACGGTGCGCGGAGTAGACCTCGCGGATCGGATGCAGCCAGTGGTCGACCAGGCCGCGGCGCTTTCCGTCCACCGCGGCGCTGATGCCACCGCAGCCATAGTGGCCGACCACGATGATGTGCTTCACCTTGATCACCTCGACCGCGAACTGCAGCACGGAGAGATAGTTGGCGTCCTGCGGCGGAGCGAGGTTGGCGACGTTGCGATGGACGAAGAGTTCGCCGGGATCGAGACCGACGATCTCGTTCGCCGGCACGCGGCTGTCAGCGCAACCGATCCAGAGATATTCCGGCGCCTGCTGGCCTTCGAGCCGCTTGAAGAACCCGGCGTCCGTGGCGACCTTAAGTTCCGCCCAGGCCCGGTTGTTGGCTTTCAGGTGATCAAGCACAGCACGGTCCACCGGAGCCTGGCGCCCGGGTCGCCTCGCGCGCGGGCATACCGCCCGTTAAAGCAAGAAGCGCGCCCGTTCAGCCCACGGCGGTCCAGGTGCCGTCCGGATTGCGGCAGGCGGAGCCGCGCGCAACCTGCGGCCGGCCGTCGATATAGATCGTGTGGGTGTACGGCCGGCACTGCAGCCCGTTCGACTGATAGGCGACGCCGGGAACGATCGAGCCATAGCGGCCGGAGTCCGGATTCTTCCAGGCCACCGCGGCGCCGGACTTTCCGTTCTCGAGCGCCTGCATCTGCGCCGCGTAGGCGCGCTGCTTGTCCTCATCGTCCATGCTGGCGCCGATGCGGTTGCCGATCAGGCCGCCGATGGCAGCCCCGGCAAGGCCCGCGGCGAGCCGTTCGCCGGTTCCGCCGCCGAACTGCGAGCCGATCAGGCCGCCGGTGATCGCGCCGAGCAGCGTACCGGTGTTTTCCTTGGCCCCTTGGCCGGTTTCAGGCGTGGCCGAGCAGGCCGCCAGCGAAGCCGCCACAAGCGCGATAGCGCTCAAACGAACGATGTGCATGTGTGTCCCCCATCCCCAGCACCACGCGAAATCGCGCGTAGCCGAAAAGTCTGCATCAAACCGGCGATCTTCCCCGATCAGCGTCCCACGCCCAGGCCGGCTCGGTCACTTAAGGTCGAAAATTGGGGCAAAACTCTGTTCCGGCGGCCCAAATGATTGAGAGGAATTAACCGGCCGCGCGACCATCAGACGGCACAACCGGATCGCCTAGGCGGCGTGCAACGTGAAATCGACGTGGACCGCGTCGAAACGAAACACGATCCGCCCGTTCTCCGACTTGTCCAGCAGCCCTGCGCCAAGCAGTGCGTGCACGTCGCCATGGACGGCCTTCACGTCGCGGCCGAGCCGGCGCGAAATTTCGCGGATCGTGAGCGGGCCCTGCCCCGCCAAAACCTTGAGCAGTTCCCATCGCTTCGCCGTGAGCACCCGCCAAAGCAGTTCGGGCGTGGCGAAACTGATGCGCGCCTGCTGCTTCTTGCCTTTGAAGGCTTCGAGCGCCCGGCGCTTCACATCCGCGACGGATGCGACTTCCAGCGTCACGATCTTCATCGCCCTCGCCTCCAGGCTTCGACGTCCGACCAGAAGTCGTCCAGCAGTCGTTCGTATCCCTTGAACGCATACGGCATTTCGACACCGCCGCGGTGGCGGTGATCACCCTTGCCGGCCTCATTGTCGTACCGCAGCACGCATTCGCGCGCGACAACGAGGGCTAGACGGTACTTGAAGCGGTGCGTTGAGCCCCGAACGGAACGCGGCGTGCGCCAGACGACGAGTTCAGCGAAAGCGTCTTCGGCGACGACGTGCCGTTCATCGAGCAGCACCTCAGCCTTCATGTTGGAGATTTTACCAACACGCGTGGTGTTGTCAATTTACCCAACACCCGCCGTCACACCCCCGGGAGCATCAGTTCCGCGCGCAGGCCGCCGATCGGCGCAGTCGAGAGCGCCAGCGCCCCCCCGTAGAGACCGGCAAGTTCGACCACGATCGAGAGGCCCAGTCCTGACCCCGGCTTGGTCTCGTCCAGCCGGCGGCCGCGGCGCGCCACCTGCTCGCGTTGCTGGGGAGAAAGTCCTGGACCGTCGTCGTCGACCACGATGCGCACAACGCGCCGTTCGTCGGCCGCATCCGGCTTCTCGGAAAAGACCTCGACCGCGACGCGCGACTGCGCCCATTTGCAGGCGTTGTCGACGAGGTTGCCGATCATCTCCTCGAGGTCCTGTTGCTCGCCGCGGAAGCGCGCGCCCTCGCCGGCGTCGATCGCGATGGCGATGCCGCGATCGTGGTGGATCTTCTCCATCGTGCGCGCGAGCGCCGCCACCACCGGCCGCACCTCGGTGACGGTGCCGACGACGGCGACACGCGCCGCCAGCCGCGCACGCTCGAGATGGCGGGCGACCTGGTCGCGCATGATGTCGGTCTGCTCGCGCACCTTGAGCGCGAACGGGTCGCCGGCGTGCGCGGTGGCCTCGTTCATCATCACCGAGAGCGGCGTCTTGAGCGCGTGCGCGAGATTGCCGGTATGGGTGCGCGCACGCATGACGATCTCGCGGTTGGCATCGATCAGCGCATTGGTCTCGCGCGCGAGCGGCGCGATCTCGACCGGGAAGGCGCCTTCCAGCCGCTCGGCCCGGCCCGAACGAATCGCCGACAGGCCTTCCGAGATGCGCTTGAGCGGCGCCAGCCCGAAGCGGACCTGGAACATCGTGATCAAGAGCAGTGCCAGCGCCATCAGACCGAACGTCGTGAGCAGCGTGGTGTCGAAACTGCGGATTTCTTCCTCGATCTCCTCGGTATCGCCGGCGACCGCCACGAGATAGCGGCCCTCGCCGCCGAGATCGATGGTGCGTTCGAGCACGCGAAGCTGTTGGGCCTCAGGCCCCTCGGCGTAGCCCGAGCGCGCACCGCCCGCTCCCATCGAGGCGCCGAGGTCGGCGAGATGCGGTATCGTGCCGTCCCAGAGCGAACGCGAGGAACGCACGTCCGGCACCGGCGCGTCGAGCCGGGTCACCTGCCAGTACCAGCCCGATAGCGGCAATTCGAACGACGGCTCAGTCAGCGACGACGGAAACTTCGCCGAGTTCTGCTCGGGCGTCGCCACATCGTTCACGAGGCTGCGCAGATAGCCGCCGAGCCTCCGGTCGAACGCGCGCTCGACCGATGAGCGATAGATCGCCGACAGCGCAAAGCCGACGACAATCAGGACAAGTATGCTCCAGGCCGTCGCCGAAAAGAACAACCGCGTCGCGAGCGAATTAAGACGCATTGCCCGGCGGGGAGATCAGATAGCCCAGTCCGCGAACGGTCTGGATCACGTCGACGCCGAGCTTCCTGCGCACGCGCCCGACAAACACCTCGATCGTGTTGGAGTCGCGGTCGAAGTCCTGATCGTAGAGATGTTCGACGAGTTCGGTGCGCGACACCACGCGGCCGGTGTGATGCATCAGGTAGGACAGCAGCCGGTACTCGTGGCTGGTCAGCTTGACCGGATTGCCGTCGACGCTCACGCGCCCGGTGCGGGTATCGAGCCGCACGCTGCCGCAATTGAGTTCGCTCTTGGCGTGGCCGGCCGAACGACGCAGCAGCGCGCGGATGCGGGCAAGCACTTCTTCGAGGTGGAAGGGCTTGGGGACATAGTCGTCGGCGCCGGCGTCGAATCCCTGGACCTTGTCGCTCCAGCGATCGCGCGCGGTGAGAATGAGCACCGGCATGACGCGGCCCGCCCGCCGCCAAGCCTCCAGCACTGAGATCCCGTCCATCTTGGGGAGCCCGATGTCGAGAATGACGGCGTCGTAGGGCTCGCTGTCGCCGAGGAAATGGCCCTCTTCGCCATCGAAGGCGCGATCGACCACGTAGCCCGCGTCCGTCAGCGCTGTGGTGAGCTGGCGGTTGAGATCGGGATCGTCCTCGACGACGAGGAGACGCACGGCAGGTTCCTCCACGCGGGGCTGCCGATTCCACGGGCGGAATCGGCGCTCGCGATGGTCAATCTGCCATCAGATATGGGCGGGGGGAAGGACGCGGGAGGGCGGAAGCGCGCAATCGCGTCGCGCGCTCGCCTACCTGCGTGGCAGCGTGCGGGCGGGAGTCATCATCCGCGGGCGATACCTTGACTGGCGAGTGCACGGTGCAGCAGCGTCGCGGTGCTACCGACAAGTCCGTGAGCCCATGTCCACCACATGGCGAACCATGGCGCGGCGGCCTCCGGAACGGCTTGCTCGCCGCCTTGCTCCGCCTGCTCCTCGGCAAGCTCACGCTGCCATTGCATTTCGAGAAGTTCCAGTCCGGTCGGCTCGCGTACCCGCAGCAGGCGCTCGATCATCGAGGCCAGGAAGAACAGCAGGATGGCGGCCGCGCCGATCAGGGCTATCATCGATTCCATACGATGAGGCGCGGGCGCCGGGGGCGGCGCTTTGCCGGCTTCGCTGCGAATCGATCCGGTCTGGTCGCCTGTCACGGCGTCTGTTGCCCGCAGTTCCGGTTCCAACTCCGCGCGCTCGACCATGCTCGCCGGTCTTGTCGGCACCGTGTAGTCCGGCCGCGTCTTGGCACGCACCGTGGTGTTGGCGGTGGTCACCGGGCTCGGGGGATTTGACAGCTCCTGAGGTTCCGGCGCGGCGCTGAGCGTTGCCACCGCCGGATAGGGTCCGACGACCTTCCTCGGCTCAACGTTGGGCGCCGTCGTCTTCGGCTGCTCGTTTGCAATCGGGACCGGATTGAGCTTGGCGACCACGCCGGCGGGATCGATCGCGAGGAAGCGCAGATGCCCGCGCCCATCGGCACTCGCGCTTGCCGACCACAGGAAGCCGGCACCGCCGCCGAGGCGATAGACCGGCAGGCCGGCCAGCGCCGAACGCTTCAGGTCGCCGAGATGATCGACCAGCAGATTTTGGCGGGAGGGCTCGCTCGTGCCCAGGCTCGACAGCGTGGCAGGGTCAAGCGGTTCGAGTTTCAGTTTGCCCCACAGCGCAATGGTACCGGCAGGAAGGCCGTCGCGCTCCGGCAGATTCACTTCGCGCGGGCGTTCACCGAACCGGCCTGACAGCCGCGCGATCTCGCTCTCGATGTCGCTCGTGCCGAAGAATGCCGGCTCGATCGACCGGCTGACATAGACCGCCGTGCCGGAGGGGTTCTGCAGGAACGCGAGGGTCGAACTGAAAGGTCCGCGTTTGCCGCGGTCCTGCCGCGTCCGCTGACACCAGTTGAATTCGGCGGAGCGCTCGCCCGGCTCGCAGCGGAAATCGCGGCTGCGCTCGACGCGGTCTCCCAGCGTAATGCCCTCAACGGTGTAGGAGGAGGAGTCGGCGCGTGCCGCGGGCGCCGGAGGCGCCGTCAATCCCACTACACTCCCAGCCAAAATGCCCATCAACGCGGGCAACATACGCTTCGGCATCTCGTCCCCTACCTTGCATGGTGTGCCGGCATGGGGCAGGTGACGCGTCGAGGACAGCACCGCCTACTCCATACATCCGAGCGGATGACGGAATCTTGCAGCGGTATGATTAATATGGCCCTAACACGCGCTGGCGATGCGCGACGGCTCCAGAAGCCCAACGGTGCGTCTGACGGTCATTTCCTCGTCACCGCCTTCACCACCTGCCCGACCACGCCGGGCACCGGCTGACCGGTGACCGCCGCCTGCTTCTCGCGCGAGCGCCCGCTGACATAGACGCCGAGGACGCCGAAGCGCGCGGCGAAATACGCCATGAGCAGGCCGGAGAGCGTCGCAAAGCCGTTGATCGCGGGCGCAAAGCCCGTCCAAAGCGCATGCAGCAGAGTCACCGCGAAGGCCGGACACTCGAACATCGAGAGCTCGAGCGCATAAAGTGGGCGCCACCAGCGCTGCAGCAGGTCGCCGCTCCCGATCTCGGCGCGCTGGGTCTCGCCAACCGCAGTGACCTGCGCCTTGGCGGCATCGGCTTCGGCGCCGATCGCCGCTGCCCATTTTTCTTCCGCCAGCAGCGCCGCCGCCAGCGCGGCGTCAGGGCCGGCGGCCGCGATCGCGGCATTCACCGCGTGCGGTGTCGTCTCGGCGGCGCCGAGCGCCTGCGCAAGCAGATGCCCGGCCACGGCGCCAAACGGTCCGGCGAGCGCCTGCCCGATGACCGGCGCGCCGAGCGAGATAATGGTCTTGGCGAGATCACCCCAGTCCATGTCAGCCTCGCCGGCCGAGCGTGTTGCGCAGCTTGTCCTCGATGTCGGCGACACGCGACTTGAGCCAGGCGAGCTCCTGCTCGGCGCCCGCGAGGAACGCGCGCACCGCCGGCCAGGTGTAGATCGCAAGCACGTAACCGGCGGCCGCGAAGCCGCCGAACAGCAACAGGTCATCCATCGTTCAATCTCCTTCAGTGTGTGTTGGATTGCAGCGCAGCCTTCTCCGCCAGGGCGAGCGCCGCCAGCCTCACCTCGCGCACGCGCCGGCCCCAGCCGGTGCCGAAGACGTTCCAGGTGCTGAGGCCCCGCAAAAAGGCGAGCCGCTCGTCGCAGATGTGGTTGATGAGCTTTTCGGTATTGGCCGCGCGGGCGGCCGCGATCGTGACATCGCCGATCTGGCCGTCGACGCCAGTCCCCACGAGCCGTTGCAGCACTTTGGCCGCGCGGCCGATGCCGGAGTTCACGCCGTAATCGAAGACGCAATAGTCGACGCCGGGCGCGAGCTCGTCGCAACGCATCGCATCCCAGTACTTGCTGCGGTAGATCGCCTTGGCCTCGTCGACCGTCATCGCGCGCACGTCGGCCGCAGTCGCGTGCGGCTTTACGTATTTTCGGTAGTCGTAGATCGTGATGCCGAAATTGGTCGGCCCGCCCGGATCGGACGGATGATTGCTGTAGCCGCCCTCGTGCGCGAGGACGCGCGTGAGCGCTTCGTCGTAGGACGACGCCGCCATGCCAGACCTCGGATGTTGAAGATGTTGCGCGGACCGTCCGGTCGCTGGATGTAGCCGCGGGCGCGATGGGAGTTGCTGCGCCCTCTCCCCTTGCGGGAGAGGGCTCAACGGTCACTCCACCGGCAATGCTGGGTGAGGGGTCGGTGCGCGCGCACCCCCTCACCCATTCGAATGAGTTGAACTTTCCGCGCCGCCCTCTCCCACAAGGGGAGAGGGCATAGTCACAACGGACTCAGCTTGAATGATGCAGCCGTTGGCGCTGCTTGGTCCGCGATCGCGGCAATTCGTGCCTCAAATCGTCTCCAGGTCGCGGTCGGTGGTGTGGCCGATGAAGCCGAGCGCCGCGATGTCGGCGAGCGCCTGCTTGGCCTGCCCGTCGTTCTTCGGATACTCGACCACGAACACCGGCTTCCGCTCGCCCGCGAACACCTTGAGCTGTTCGATGCTTTCTTTGATGCTGTTCGGCTTGTTGGGCTTACCGTCGTCGTCCTCACCGAAGAACAGGTCTTCGCGGGCGAACGCATCGATGATGTCGCGGAACTTTTTCTTGGGCAGCAGACCGTCGCCGTTCTGCGAGATCACCACGAAGGCCGGATTCTTCGCCTTCACGCGCGCCGCGATCCTGCCGACGAACTCGACCATCTCATCGGGATGGCCCATGTCCTCGAACTCATCGACCTTGTCGAGATAGACGCCGTCGAAACCGGCGGCGACGATCTTGTCGACGTAGTCGAAGATGAGCGTTTGCCAGCCCGGGTCCCAGAACTTCACGCCGTAATTGCCGCGCCACTCGCGGTTCTCCTTGCCGAGCCAGGAGGGCGGAGTTCTTCTTCCACTCCTTGTTCCAGTACGGCCGGTAAGTCTCGGCCTCGCCGATGCTCATGTACGAGATGACGAGGCGCCGCGAGCCGTCGGGCTTCTTCTTCATCTCCTCGACCTGCGCGTTGCTGAACACCCCGTCGTCGCTCGCATAGTCGATGACCACGAGGTCATAGGGCGAGGCGGCGATCTTCTTCGGCTTGATGTTCTGGAGCTGGTAGCCCCAGGTCTTCACGTCTTTGATTGCCATGGGAGACTCCCCCTCAATCTGGAAAGCGCGGCTGTTAGCCAGCCGTTCGCGGGCACGGGCGCCTTCTCGACCGGATCGGGCCTGGCCGGTCGCGCCATCGGCGCAGCCGTCAACGCCGGGCGACCGGGCGCAAAATCGCCAATGGGCTGCATATTCGCGTCGTTCGCATCGGCGTCAAGGCCCGCGATCATCGCCGGCAAGTGCTGCTTGAGCGTCCAGCGGCCGGACGCCAGGAACGCCCGGGAGCCGCTCCAGCCGGTCGAGCACGACACCCAAGCCAGTTCGGCAAGACCGGCGTCGAGCACCGCCGCGCACACCGCGCCCGAGCCATAGACGCCGACGCGATAGACCGGCAGGCCGTTGTCCTCCGCGAAGGCGCGCGCGACGCCGCGGAAATACGGGATGATGGCGCTCCTGATCTCGCCCGCGCCGGCATCGAAATCGACCGCGAAGTAAACGGCGCTGCCGGCCGGCTGCTCGATCTCGCGTGCGCCGTAGGAGCGCGAAAAGGCCGCGTCCTTGAAGCCGATGTCCTGCGAGAAGGCGGACAGCCGATCGCCCGCGCCTTCATAGACGATGCCGAGCCGCAGCCCGGCCTCCTTGATGGCGAGCGCCTCCGCGCGGCGGATCACCTTGCTCGACATCGAACGCGCGTAATAGCGGATGACGGTCTCGATCCCGGCCGCGCGCAGCCGCGCAAGGTGTTTCGTCGTATCGCGATTTGTGTCGATGATCTTCGTCATGCTGAGACCTCAGACGTTGGGTGGCGGGGCGAAGAAGCAGCGCCGGCTGCCGTCGGGCCGCCGGCAGCGCCAGAACTGGCCATCGGGCGACGGCTGCGCTTCGCCGATAGGCACGAATTCGCCGCTCGGCAGCCGATATCCGACGGCCGGCAGCGTCACGGTCTGCACGGCCGGCACGACGAAGCAGTCGCCCTCGCCGCAGCACCATTCGCCCGCGGCGTTGCGATAGCCGCCGTGGCTGATCCAATGGTCGTGGGCGAGCGTAGGCGTGAGCATCAGCGTGGCCGCGAATGCGGCAAGAGCACCGTGCATGGATAGAGTTCCTTCTAGGTATGGCGGCGGGGTAGCACCGCGTCGTCGTTGGCAATCAGTTTTGAGGCGAAATCAAACGCTCTACGGCGTTGGCGCCGACCAGACGAATTGTCCACCTGATCGCACGGAACTCATGAGAGCAGATCGTCGTCGTGCGCGCGCCAAATGATCTCGGCTATCTGCAAATCTTCCAGCCGGTTCCTAATTGTTCTTGCGAGCGCGGGGCTCACAATCTTTTTGTAGAAGCCCGTTGGCATACCAATAATATGAGATTTGCGTTTCGACGCCTCAGCTAAGGGCAAACCAAGTTTGGCCTCCATCTCAATCATGCGCTGCCTAGAAACCGCCGATTGAGCGTTCTTCTGGACCACATCCGGAACATCAATGTTCAGAAAGTCCAGGAGCGGCTTCTTGGCCAAAGGTCGCTCGTCGACGAGTTCCTCGTATGGCAAGAAGGCAACTTGATTCGGGTAAAGCGCATGCCCAATCATAAAGCTCCAGCAGTGGACCGCATAACATTCGCACACCCTGGACTCGACCATATGGCAGAAAATCGCTGCTAGATCTTCCTTCGGGATATCGTGAATCGGCGCATAGTTGATCGGCCATTGGCGATTTATCGTATCTGGGCCGTCAACCCCCTTTCTGTAGCGCATCGCGATGGAGACGAAGTGCTCAAAAATATTGCGATGGACTAACACACATCGCTGTGCGGGTGACCTGTTCGGCTCAAATGCCGCTATCTGCGAATTTACAGTGGCATCGAATTCACTTCTTCCAAGCTCTTGCGCCAGTTTCCTGAGCTTCAGCACCAAGACGTGAACCTGATCCTCTTTCGTTATGACATTTGGAAACGGATAATGGTCAATGCAAATCTGACTAATTCCCAATTCACTTAAGTAACTGGTATCAACGGCATCGTTGGCGCCTTGATAAATCATCTCCAAATTCGGCTCGCTCGCGTCTTGTCGGAAGTGGGCCAAATAGCGAAAGAAATACTTCAAATGCCACGTTCCCGACCGGGGAATTGTGGAGATCAAAACTGTCTTCAGCATGTTTCCAGACCATCGCGCGCGAGCATCGCACAGAGTCCTATTTGCCAAATGAGTCCTCTATTGGGAAGGTTAGAATTGAACCTTTCATCTGGGAGGATGCAGCGTTCAAGAGGCGCTTCGCCACAAGATCGTTCCCAACCGCGCGAGCCCAAAAATAGAACTGCAGGCAAATACGAGGCTCTCGACTTGCGGCCATCTTGATCTGGGAACGCCGCACCTGACCTGCCCAGTTTCTTCGGACCAGGTTTAACTTGAGACGACCACCCCGATTGCTGCCTTGGTTTGCCCCTTGCGAGGCGGTTGTGCGACGGGGCGGGGCGCGGAGGCCCCATGTACCGCAGCGATCCGCCCCGTCGCGTGGGCGTCCGTTGCGTCTTGCTTCTCGAGCTTCGCGGCGAACACGACCGGCGTGAGATAGCCGAGGCTCGAATGCGGTCGCACCGTATTGAAGTGTTGCCGCCACGCTTCGATCAACACCTTCGCCTCGGCGCGCGAGCGGAACCATTCGAGGCTCAGGCACTCGTCGCGGAACTTACCGTTGAAGCTCTCCGTCGCGCCATTCTGCCAGGGCTTGCCCGGATCGATCAATGCGGTGGCGATGCCCTGGTCGACGATCCACGTGAGCAATGCGCGCGAGACGAACTCCGGTCCGTTGTCCGAGCGCAGATAGAGTGGCGCGCCGCGCTCCGACACCAGCCGCGACAGCACCTCGATCACGCGGGGCGAGCGGATACGGCCATCGACCTCGATCGCAAGCCCCTCCTTGGTCCATTCGTCGGTGACCGTCAGGCACTTCAACTGCTGCCCGTTGGCGCACCAGTCGAACACGAAGTCGTACGACCACACCTGGTTGGCACCCGTCGGCGCGTTGGGGCGTGGGCGGCCGGTCGCGACGCGCTTTCTCGGGCGCTTGCGCGGCACCTGCAAGACGCGCCTGCCGCCATAGACGGTATGCGCGTCCGAAGCTCATCTCGTGACCGTCGCGGCCAAGGAAGATCGCGATCCGCCGATAGCCGTAACGCGGATATTGCGCCGAAAGCTCCGTCATCCGCGCCAGCGCCGGCGCATCCTTCGCCTGCTTTGTCGAGCAATAGCGCAACGCAGATCGCCCGACCCCGAGCAGCGTGCAAGCCCGCCGTTGCGACAGGCCCTTGCCTGTCGCGTACGCCACTCCGCCACGGCGAGCCGGCACGCTCACCATTTTTTTGCGGCGATCTCCTTCATCACCTCGATCTCGAGGTCGCGCTCCGCAACCAGCTTCTTCAGACCGCGCATTCTCGGCTTCGAGCTGCTTCAGCCGGCGCACGTCGTCGGCCTGGAACGTCCCAAACCGCTTCCGCCACGTGTAGATCGTCTGCTCGCTGACACCGTGCCGCTTGGCGACACCACCGATCGGCTCTCGATCGGCCTCGCGCAGGATCGTTACCACCTGCTCGTCCGTGAACCTCGATTTGCGCATCCGCTCCTCCGATTCGGAGGGCAGCCTCTCAAGTAATCCTTGGGCCGAAAACCCAGGGGCAGGTCAAGGGTTACGGTCAATGCCGCGTAAGCAAACTGTCCATTGTTCGATACGTTGTTGTGAAGGCTCCCGCCGCCGGAGATGGTGTAGCTGGCAAGGACAGTGATCTGCCCTCCCCCGCCGGCATTCATATGGATGCTGGAGGTCGCACCAAACTCCATATTCCCGCTGACGACGATGATTCCGCCGCGCGAGGCATTCATCAAAATCCCGCCGCCGCTCGACGTCAGCTTGACGCCTTCGACCGACAGCGTCCCGCCGTTGCCGACCGTGAGCACGGCGTCCGCCGTCGTGGTCTGGATCACCACGTTCGACGGCGTCGTTGTGTCGCCCTTGAGCTTGACCTCGCCACGACCGACCCAGGCGGCGCTGCCGGTTGGATTGGAGCCCGGACCCGCCGAGACCAACGCCTCCGTATAGGTGCCGTTGCCGATCTGGATCGTGACGTTGTGGCTGTTGAGATCGAGGCTGTCGCGAACGGTGTTGATGGCCTTCTGGATCGTCAGGAAGGCGCCGCCCGAGGTGTTGGCGAGGCCGGAATTGGCGTCGCTGCCGTCGGTGCGCACATAGTAGGTACGGTCGGCGGCAAGCGCTTCGCGCGGGCCGCCGGACACCGGGAATGAGACCTTCCCGGTGTTGCGGTCGATCCTGATGCCTTCGTACCAGGTCGAGCCGTCGGGCGAGACCTTGAAGTGGAAGTCGTCGTCGCCGGTGAGCCCGATCTCGGCGCGGCCGGAGAAATTGTCCTGGAACAGGCAGGAGAGCGTCTTCGACGCGCTCTCCTTGGAGAGCTTGTAGCGCAGGTTGCCGTCGCCGCCTTCCGCGACGGTCTTGGCGGTCCACAGCGCGTTGTTGAGCTTGGCGCTGAACGGATTGGTCGCGTCCGCCGTGGTGCCGATGCCGAGCAGCGCGAGATTCTGGATCGCCGTGACGGTCGCGAAGAAATCGCCCCACGCGGTGCCGTTCCAGGTGACGAGCGTGCCCTCGTCGACCACGTAGGCGACCCAGCCGACCTGCGGCGCGCTGAACTGCCAGCCGCCGTCCTGCCAGGCGGCGACCTGGTTGCCGTGACCTGCCCACGCGCCGGTCGGCGCCGGGCTCGCCTTGACGATCCAGCGCTGGCCTTCGGCGGGCGAGCCGGGCGGCGCGTTGAGGTCGCGGTCGAGCACGGCGAGCTGCACGAGGCTGTCGAGGATGCGCAGCGCCTCGTTGTGGGTGACGTGCTTTTGCGCCTGCGCCGCGTCGATGCAGGGCAGGCCGAGATTGCTGGTGTCGGTCATGGGGCCTCAGGGAGTGAGGATGCGATTGCGCCGCGACGCCGCGGCCGACGGTGGCCGAGAGCTGCGCGACGCGCACGGCGAGGCTCGATTGCGCGGCGCCGAAATCGGCGATTTCGTCGGCCGCGGCGTAGAGCACCGACGGCGCGCCGGACGACAGCGTGCGCTTCACGGTCGCGCCGTCGAGCACGTCGAGCTCGTAGGCCTCGCTGGTCTTCGCCGAGCGGCACGTCGATCGCGTCCCAGCGAGTCGCCGTCGCGACGCGTGCGGCGGATCCACGTGAAGGTGACGCCATCGACGCCACGTCGCGCCCGCAGATGCACCGGCGCAAGCGGTCGCAACGCGGTCGCCGTCGGCGTCGCGCTGAGCGCGACGGTCGCCGGGTCGCCATGATCGCGGTCGGCCGCGACGATGCGAAGCTGCATGGTCTGCCCGAGCGTGTCGAGGCCGCGCGCGATCGGCGTGATGTGCTCGTCGAGCAGCACGAACGGCGCGCCCGCCGGCAGCGGATCGCCCATCGCCCACTCGCTGCCGGCCTGGCCGCGCAGCAGCCGCGAGAGCTCGTAGGTGCGCTCGTCGACCAGGTCGGCATTGGCGAACTGGAAGACCTCCCAGGCGCCATCCGGACGCTGCAAGGCGGCCGCATTGGCGCCGGCGAACAGCACGCGTGTCGGAGACCGACGCCAACGCGCCGCCGTAGAGCTTCACCCGCACGCGCCGCACGTGGTCGAAGCGGCTGGTCGGCCCGCGCGGCAAGATCGTCGAGCGTCTCGCCGATGATCGAGGGCGCGAATGCAAGCGCGGCGCGCTCGAAGCTCAAGCCATCGGCCGAGCGCCAGATCGCGACCGCCCCCGGCCACGGATCGGCGAACACCGCGAGCCGCTGCAGGATCGGCGGATCGTCCGCCGTCAACGTCGGCAGGTCGAGCACGACCGCATGCACCGGCCCGACCGGCGTCGGCGGATCGGGCGGGCGGCGGCGCGGCAAAGCGAGCGGCACGTCGAACACGGCAGGGTCGATCGATTGCGCGCGTAACGCGCGGCCTTCGGTATCGGTAATGTCGCGCAACTCGATCACGTGCCGCCGCCCGCCGATCGTGAGGCCGACGACATCGCCGGCGGCGAGCGCGAGATAGCTCGGCGGCAGCGCGAACTCCGCGCTCTCGCGGCCCGCCCAAAGATCCTGCAGCCAGATGTCGGCGCGCCGCTCGGCCGCCGCGTCGCTCGTCACCACCGCGAGATCGGCGTGGCTGGTGCGCGCGGCGCCGCCGACGAGCCGGCGCGAAGTCACCGCGGAGCGGCGATAATCGGAACCGGAGTCCGTGAATGAGAGCGAGACTTCGCGTGCCAGCTCGGTCTCCTGCGCCCGCACCAGGCGGGCCGGCGCGCGATCCTCCGGCAGCAGCAGATCGTCTTCGGCGATTTCGGCACGCACCTCGCCGCCGCGCTGGCGGAACACAAGCTTGCCGTCCACCTCGCCTGCGTCGAACGCATAGGCCAGCGCCAGCGGCTCGATCGCGGCGCGCGGCGACATCGGCCGGTCGATCACGTAGCCGTCGACGCTCTCCCTGAGCGCGCTGCTGTCGAAATCGCCGATCTCCGCGTCGTCCAGGATGGTGGCGACGAGCGCATCGAGCGGCGCACCGCCGAGCCGGCCGGTGAGCCAGTGTCCGGTCTCCCAGTTCGGTCCGTCGCTCCACACGTCGATCGCGGCGGGGAAGATCGGATAGGGCCGCGCGTCCCAGGTCCACAGATGGATCGCGTCGGGCGCGATCATGCGCCCGCCGTAGACGGACGACACCGGATTGCTCTCGGCGTCCGCGCCATAGGCGGGATCGAACGCGCCGAGCACGGCTTCGAGAAAGCGGCGCTGGATCAGGTCGTCGCGCCGGCCGTTGGAGAAATACGGCAGGCCGCCGTCGGCGGATTTCGGATCGGGAAACGTGCTCGGCTGGTTCGCGCCCTTGTCGACCGCCGGACAGCCGATTTCGGTGAGCCAGATCGGCTTGCTTTGCGGCGCCCAGGCGGTGTGCGAAACGAGTTCGGCGCCGCCGACGCGCTCGTAGTGCGGATTCGCCCACCAGTTCCAGAAATCCTTGGCGCGGAACACCCACGGCTTGCCGAGCCCGTCGGTGATCGCGCTGCGCGTCTGCGCGCTGCGCGCCGCGTCATCGGCGTAGTACCAGTCGTAGGCTTCGCCGCGGCGCAGGTTGCCGGCGAGATAGGCGGGATCGTAGATCGAGTTGGCGAGCGCACGGTCGAGTTCGTTGGCATCGCCACGCCAGTCTGACAGCGGCACGTAGTAGTCGATGCCGACGGCGTCGATCGCCGACGACGCCCACAGCGCGTCGAGCGGGAAGCGCACCTCGTGCGCGGCGCCATCGACCACGTGCGCACCATATTCGGTCCAGTCGGCGCCGTAGGTGATGAGCGTATCCGCCGCCGACAATCGCCCTCACGTCGGCGGCGAGTTCGGCAAGCCGCGTCACCGCCGGATAGACGCCGGACGCCGAGCGCACGCGCGTCAGTCCCTTGAGCTCGGAGCCGATCAGGAAGGCGTCGACACCGCCGGCGCTCGCTGCAAGGCTGGCGTAGTGCAGAACGATGCGGCGGTAGTTCCAGCCCGCCGGCGCGCCGATGCCGAAGAACGCATCGATCTGCGTCGCGGCCGCTGCGGTGCCGTCGGGCGAACCGGGCCGGCCGGGCGCCGGATGGCACGTGATATGTCCGCGCCAGGGATAGGCCGGCTGCGGCGCCGCGCCGGTCTGCGGATCGGCGAGGCCGTTGCCGGCGGGAATATCCATCATCATGAACGGATAGAGCGTGACCTTGAGCCCCCTCGCCTTCAGCTCGGCGATGAGGTGCGTGACGCTCGCGTCGGACGGCGTGCCGCCGAAGGCCGGCCGCCCGCCGATCGTCGACACCAAATGCGCCGTCGCGCGCGACAGTCCGGCAACCGACCAGACGACCGGATGCGTCGCCTTGCCCAGCACCTCGACGCCCGGCTTCACCTCGCACGACGCCGGCGCGCAGATCGTAGCCGAACCAGGCCACGACGATCGCGACGCGTTCGAGGTTGGGACAGGCGGCCTGCAGGTCGTCGAGCGACGCCACGACGTCCGACGGCGGCATGCGCGACGTGGCGGTTTTCGGTGCGCGACGTGCCGAGGCCGACGACCCGCACCACCGTCGGCCGGCTCATAGCCGAACTCCGTGGCGCCCGGGATCAGCGTCACCGCGCGGATCATCTGCTCGAGCCGTCCGATCGGGCGCACCATTTCGAACGGCAAGCTGCGGAATGCGGTTGCCGAAGTCCGCGAGCGGCAGCCGCTCGAACACCACATAGGCGAGGCCGCGATAGGCGGGCGCTTCGCCCTTCCTTGGCGACGATCAGCGCATCGGGCGTCCTGCGTCTTCGCTGCCGTCATAGACGCGATGGTGGACGCCGTTGAGATCGAGCAGCTTGCCGTCGGCCCAGATGCGCGCGACATGCCCGATCGGCCCCTCGCACAGCGCCGACCGCGAAATTGGCGAAGTAGGTGTAGATCGTCGTGGTCGTCGTCGGACCGCCACCGCCGCCCTTGCCGCCGCCGGGGTCGGTGCGTGTCGTCACCACCTCTTCGAGCCTGGTCGCCCAGATCACCTGGCCGGCGAGCCGCGCCCGGCCGTAGACGCGCGGGATCGGCGCGCCTTCGGTCGAGGCCATGACGTCGAGGTCGGAGAGCCGCGGTCCCTCGACATGGCGCGTCGTGCTCGAGCCGAACAGCGCGTGGTCGATGACGTTGCCGGCGACCGCGCCGACAATACGGCCGGCGATCGCGCCGATCGGCCCGAAGATCGCGCCGCCGAGCGCCGCGCCCGCGGATGAGAGCAGGAGCGAGGCCATCAGTCGATCACTCCGGGGAAACGGAACGCAAAGGCGAGCCGCCGGCGCCACCACGGCGCGATCGCGACCTCGGCGACCGCAGCACCGTCATGCGCGTGCACCATTCTGTCGGACGCCGTGACAATCGCCGCGTGCTTGGCCAGCAAGCCCCGCGCGCCAGCGAAACAGCAGCACGTCGCCGGGCCGAAATTCCGCGCAGTCGATCGCGGTCATGTGGCGGCCGCGCGGCCAGCGCCAGCGTCTCGCATCGTGCGGCCTCGGCCCAGTCGCGCGAATAGGCCGGCACCGCTTCAGGTTCAGTGCCGCAAACTGCGCGCCACACGCCGCGCACCAGGCCGAGGCAATCGCAGCCGACACCTTTGAGCGATGCCTGATGCCGATAAGGCGTGCCGATCCACGAGCGCGCTTCGGCGACGATCGCTTCGCGGAAAAGCGCCGGCTCGTCCGCGCCCCTCCCCACCCGGGCCGCGCTTGCGCGCGCCCGGGCGCAGGCTCTTGTGGGGAGGGGTCGGGGGTGGGGGTGATGAGGTTGTGCGCTTGCATGGACATATTCGTTCGGCTCCGCGCGCGCCACATACTCCGGTCATTCCCGCGCAAGCGGGAATCCAGGCTGCTATTCGCCGCCGCATCTTGCGCTGGGTCCCCGCTTTCGCGGGGACGAGCGGAGAGAGGCCGCTAGTTCGTGTCAGTCGCCGTTCAAGCTGCCGCCGTCGTTCTTGCCCTTGCCGGGCACCGGCACACTGACGACGAAGTCGTTGCCGGGGATGTGCGGGAAGCCGCGGAAGTTCACCGTGTTGTCGAAGCGGTCGCGGCAGGTGGCGAAGCGCTTGTCGCAGCCGGCCGTGACGGTGAAGGTGTCGCCCGCCGCGATCGGCTCCGGCATCTGTTGCCAGAGCTCGATCCGCACGCCGGCGAGATCGACGCGGTGGGTCTTCACCTCGATCGCCAAGTCCCGCATTCGCGCCGGATGCGAAGATAAGCCGCCCTGCGGTGAACCAGCCGTCGTCGAAATCATCGAGCCCGGAAGCGTGAAAATTCGACGTGCCGGCGAGCGACACGACCGTGCCGCTGCCGTGGAAGGCCGCGTCGGTCAGATCGACCGTGCAGCGCGCGTCGCCGAGATCGGCCGAGCAGGTCGCGGTGTAGAGGCGGCCGACATCCTCTGCGAGCCGGTGCGCGAGCGAACGCAGTTCGGCGGTGAACGCCGCGCCCTCGCGCCGCACCTCGCCGAGCACGCCCTTGTTGAGAAGCACGTGCAGCGACGGTTCGCTCCAGTCGACCAGATGCACTTCGATCGCGGCGGCGTCGTAGCGGCCGGCGGCGAGATCGGCCTCGGTCAGCGCGTCATCCGACAGCGCGCCGGACAATTCCGATGCCCTGCACCGCGAGGCCAAGCTGCTCGCTCGCCTCCGACCCGCTGAGTCCGGTGCCGGCGCGGCAGGTCACGCTCGCCGACCACCACATCCTCGTCGTGATCGGTGAAGCCCTGCACGACGCCGTCGCGCCGCGTCACGATCCAGCAGCGGCAGAGCGTCGTGACGCCGCTGTCGAGCTTCGCCTGCAGGGCGGTCGGAATGATGCGCATCTCGCCGTTTCCCTGTTACGGCCTGATCTCGACCAGCGGAATCTTCGGAATGGCGCCGGCCGCAAAGGCGGACAGATCGACTTCGAGAAAATCGGTGTCGAAGCGCACCGGCACATCGAACAGAAAGCCCGCCGTGATCACGGCGCCCGCGGCCGGGACATGGCCAGCGAGAAAGGTCACGACGCCGGTCGCGGTATCGCAGGTGAACGCGGTGCCGATCGCCGCCTCGACGCCCGCGACCGCGACCCGCACGCTGCCCGCTACCGGCTTCGCGATCGGCCGCCGGTAGGGCGCATAGATCGCGCCGTAGGTCTTCGCCAGTTGGAACGTCGCTCGCCGTGCCGTCGCCGGTGCCGATCACCTGATCGAGCGGCGTCGACGCGCGCCGGCGCCGCCGACGAATGATCGAGCCGGTCGCGCCAGCGAAATCCGTAGAGCCGCCCGCGCCGCTCCTCGAAGAACGCGACCACCGCCGACAGCGCTTCGAGCGTCTTGACGCCATAGCCCGCATCGTAGCGCCGGCGCGAATGCGCCCAGCGCGCGTTGCGCTCCTCGCGCCCGGAGCCGGCGTGACGATCTCGGTTCGCCGCTCCGGCCCGCCCGCGCTCTTGAGCGCGATGTCGAGCGGAAACAGCACCTCGTGAAAAGCGGCGGTCATGCTGGCTGATCCATGTCCTCACAGGCTGCGCTGGCCGCGCGCGACCGCGCGCGCGATCTGGCCGGTGAGGTAGTTTTCGGAGCGGCGGAAGCTGTCGAGATCGGGCGTCGCGATGTGGATCGTGACGCTGGCGGCGCGCCGCCGCCGTTCGTCGGCGACGCCGAGCCGCCCGTCGGGTCCGCGCGTCAGCGGCATGATCGCCTCCGGGCCGGCCTCGCCGGCAAGCCCGAGCCCGCCCGACGACAGCGGAAAATAGCTCGGCGTGCCGATCACGCCGCCGCCGCGAACGGCTTGATCGCTCCCATCGCGGCTTCGAGGCGACTTGCCGCCATCTCCGCCGAACAGGCCGGTGAACAAACGATCGAGTCCGCTCGCCAATCCCGCTTGCGAGCGGCTTGAAGGCGGCCGACACCGCGACGCTGGACAGCCGCAGCGCCAGCGACTTGAGCACGTCGTCGAACTGCTTGCCGCCGACCACCGACTGCGTGAAGGCCTGGCTCATGGCGCGGGCGAAGCCGTTGGCGCTGGCCGTGAGGCCGTTGGTGCTCGTCTGCAAGCCATCGAGCGCATGCGACAGTTCCGCGGCGCGGACGATCGGCATCATCGCTACCGGCGCTCGTGATCTCGTTGGCCATCGGGAAACCTCGTCATCAGATCGACAAGCGTGGCGCGCGCGAGCGGCGCGGGCGCGCGACCCGTCACCGCCTCGACGGCGAGCGCGAGTTCGCGCGGCGTCATGCGCCAGAAGGCGTCGGGCGAAAGCCGCAGCACGCCGAGGCCGAAGCCGATCGCCTCGCTCCAGGCGAACGGGCGTTGGCTTCACGCCGCCTGCGGCTGCGGAGGGTTTGGCGCGGGCGCCTCGCCGCCGAAGGTCGCGGCGATCAGTCGCGCCGGCGATGCGCACATAGCCGGCCGCGCCACCGGCGACCGTCATCGCGCGACCTCCTCGTCGCTCACCGCCTCGCCCGCGCCGCGCAGGCCGGCCGCGATGATGCGGATCAGATCGCGCGCCTTCAGCCGCCCGGTGCCGAAGCGCTCGGCGAGCGCGACGAGATCGTCGGCGCCGAACGCGGCTTCGAGTTCGGCCAGCGCGCCGAGCGTCAGCACCAGGCGGCGCCGCTTGCCGCCGATCTCGGCTTCGATCTCGCCGCGATGCAAATTGGGCATGATGTTTTCTTTCTCTCGTGAGCTACATCGCCGTAAACGTCAGCGCGCCGGCGGATTCCAGCGAGAGCTCGTAGGTCACCTCGCCGTTGTGCTCGCCGGCGAATTCGAGGCTCGTGATCTGGAACGGCCCCTCGACCGTGCCGAAATCCGGAATCACGATCTGGTAGTTCTTCACCGCGCCGTCGAAGAACGTCTGCCGCATCAGCGCGTCGGTCGACGCGTCCTTGAACAGCCCGCGGCCGGAGACCGAGGCGCGCTTGACGCCCGCGCCGTCCAGCAGTTCGCGCCAGCGCCCGGCGGATTCCGCGTGCGTGATGTCGACGGTCTCGGCGTTGAACGCGAGCCGGCGCGTGCGCAGCCCCGCCACGGTGACGAAGCCCGACCCGCCGTCGATCTTGACGAGCAGGTCCTTGCCTTTCTGAGCGGTCATGGATTTGTCCTTTGCGAATTCAAGCGGGCTCGGTCACCGCGCGGAAGCGCACCAGCGCGTGATAGGTGCGGCCGTCGGCCTCGCGCCGCACGTCGGCGAGCGCGAAGCGCAGATTGACCAGCGCGTGGTCGGCGAGCGTCAGCGGCGCGTCGTCGAGCGCCTGCAACAGCGCACCGGCGATCAGATGCGCCTCCTTGTGCCCGCCCTGGCGCGACCAGGCATGCAGCGTGAGCTGATGCTCCTCGCCCTGCTCGGTGCCGGTCGAAAAATCGCTGATGCGCGCTTCGCCGAGCGTCACGTAGGGAAACGCGGCGTCCTTCGGCGGCTCGTCGTAGATGCGGGCGCCGCCCAGCACGCTGGTGAGCGGCGCGTCGGCGACAAGCGCATCATGGATCGCGGCGCGCAGCGCCGCGGCGGCAGCGGTGGGCATGAGAGTTGATCCTTGCGACTTGGAGCGGCGCGACAGAGACACGCAACCGCGATCTTGCTCGGTGCGTCCCCTCCCCCGCTTGCGGGGGAGGGTTAGGGAGGGGGCACCCGGATAGACTGAAGCGAGCTCACCCCCTCCCCACCCCTCCCCCGTAAACGGGGGAGGGAGCAGGCCGGTGTTCGCGGCTCGTGTTCAGTCAATCAGGTCAGTCGACGCGCTCTTCCGCGGCGATTTCGACGAAGCGGCCGGTGCCGTCATGGTCGCGCAGCGCGACGATGCGGAAGATGCGCGGCCGTCGCGCAGGCGATGCCGGGTCGTGAGATCGGAGCGCGCGCGCACGATGATGCGATGCGTCACCGTGGCGCCCGACTGCGGCGGCGACCACGTCGCCGCGCGCCGAAGCCGGACGCACCGCAGCCCACAGCGTCGTCACCGTTGCGTAACTTCGCGTCACGCCGCCGGCGCCGTCGGCGGTCTCGACCGGCGCTTCGAGCACCAGCCGGCGATTGAGCTCTCCCGGATCGATCATAGCGACAGCACCCGGTAGGGCGCGATCATCGCCGCGACGGTCGCGGGCAGCACCGCGACCGTCTGGCCGAGCGCGATCAGCCCGCGATTTTCGTACCAGTGCGCGACCAGGAGCCGGATCGCCTGGCGCAGCGGCTCCGGCACGTCGGCCGGTGCGTCGCCGTAGCCGACCTCGACGTCGATCTCGATGCCGGCCGCCGCCCGCCCGGGCGGCGGCAGCGACCCGGGAACAAAGGCCACAAGGCCCGGTGCGGCCGCCCCGTCAGCGCTGAACGCCGCCAGGTCGATGGCATGCGGCGCGCCCGCCGCATCGTAGATACGCGCCGCCAGGAGTCGCCCAAGCGGCGCCGGAACCACCTCGATCCGGCCATCGCCCGGCCAGACATCGCGCCTAAGCCGCCAGGTCTGGGTGATCAGCGCGCGCCGGGTCTGCGCCTCGACATGGATGCGCGCGGCGGCGATCAGCGCCGAGATCACGTCGTCATCGTCGTCGTGCTCGACGCGCAGGTAGGCCTTGGCCTCCGCCAGCGTGACCGGCTCGACGGCGGGAGGTGTCAGAAGGATGGAGGACATGGCAGGTGGTCCGCGATTGTGCCTTGGAAGTCACGACGGCGGCATTTTCGCCTCCGCGGCATCCACGGCTTGAGAACGGGATCGAATTTCTGGCCTGAATCTTGTATTTTCGAACCGGCGCGGTCCCTGCGGACCGGCGTCGAAGAGATTGACGAGACATGCTGCGCGTATTGACCGCCCTCGCCGGCCTGTTCATTTCACTCCTGCCGGCCGCCGCGTTGGTCGGCGGCGCGCTTCCGGCCGTGCAGTCGATCGCGCGTCACGTCGTGCTGATCGTCGGCGGCGGCACCGCCTGCACCGGCGTTGCGATCGCGCCCGATCTCGTGCTCACCGCCGCGCACTGCGTGCAGAAGGGCGGCAAGTTCAAGCTCGCGACGTTCGACGGCAATCGTCCCAACGTCAGGAACGTGTTGAGCGTGGCGGCGCATCCGCAGTTCACGCCGCGCGAGGACGCACCCGATGTGGCGCTGGTCAAGCTCGCACCGCAGCCGGCGGCGAACCTCTTGCCGGTTCCGTTCAGCGACCGGCGCGCCCCGATCATCGTCGGCGACCGCTTCATCGTCGCGGGCTTCGGCGTCACGACGCCGGGCGACCGGCGCACCGCCGGCAAGCTGCGCACCGCCATCCTGATGGCGACCGGCAAGCCGAACACCCAGATCGTGAACCTGATCGACCCGATGACGCTCGGCGAGAAAGCCGGCCTCGGCGTCTGCAACGGCGATTCCGGCGGGCCGGTGTTCGAGCAGCGCGACAACAAGCTCGCGCTGATCGGCATCATCAGTTGGACAGCATCGACCGACGGCGAGCCGCGCTGCGGCTTCATCAGCGGGGTGATCCCGCTGCCGCGCTATCACTACTGGATCGTCGAGACGGCGGCGAAGCTCGGATCGCGGCTGGAACCCTGATCGTGCCGCATCTGTTTGCGGCGCGTGCCGCGCCGCTCCTCGCAGTCATCTTCTGTTGTGCGCACGCCGCCGCGATGGTCGGCGAAACGCGGCCAGCCGGCCGACGACGCGACGCGCGCCACCGTGCTGCTGGTCGGCTCCAAGGGCACGTCCTGCACCGGCGTCGCGATCGCGCGCGATCTCGTGCTCACCGCCGGCCACTGCGTGCTGCCGGGCGCCGACTACAAGCTGGTCGAGTTCGATGCCGCACGCAACGCCGTGCTCAAGGACACCGCCGCGATCGTGCGCCATCCCGAATTCGACGCGACGGCGGCGCTGCGCCATCGCGTCACCGCCGATGTCGCGCTCATCAAGTTTCCCGCGGCCGTGAACGGCAACGCCCGCGCAGCTCGCGCCGGCGGGTGGCAACATCGTGCCGGGCGACCGCTTCGTGGTCGCGGGCTATGGCCTCGCGGTGCGCGGCGACGGCAAGAGCGGCGGCACGCTGCGCACCGCCACGCTCATCGCCACCGGCCAGCCCGGCTCGCTGCAACTGCGTCTCGTCGATCCTTCGACCAAGGGCGAGCGCGCCGGGCCTCGGCGCCTGCACCGGCGATTCCGGCGGACCGGTTTTCCGCGACATCGGCGGCACGCTGATGGTGGCGGGCGTGGTCGCCTGGTCGACCGGACCCGAAGGCGAGCGAAGGCTGCGGCGGCCTCACCGGCGTCACGCCGCTGGCGCGCTATCGCGACTGGATCGTCGAGCAGGCCGGCGCGGATGGGGAGCGCGGTGGGGCGGTGAAGGGGCTGATCTTCCTCAGCCGCGGAATGGGTCCATAAGTGGCTTGCTCCCCTCGTATACAAAATTTCGAAACTCCTCCGGGAGAAACTCCCGCCGCAAATCGTCGATGATCTCCTCGTCGTGTATGATGAGCCCCATGGCGGGCCACACGTTCTCCATTCCGTCAACCCTGAACATGATCTCCCAGTCGGGATATCCGGCGAGCAGCGCCTGCAGCGACTTGATGATATGCGGCTTCAATAGGTTTAGATTCTGCACTTCGAGCTTCTGGCGGTACGAACCCCAATCTTCATCCACTAGCCAGTAGTCTCCCGTCCCAAACGGGTCCTTCTTGCCAAACTGGTCGAGCAACTCGGTAATCCTGTCGTGGAGGATTTGCCACTCCGCCGCTCGCCGCGATTCGTTATGCTCCCTGATCTCCGACATCGGGACGGCCTCGCCCGATACCTCAGGTCGGCTTGAAGAAGCCGCGGTCGAGGTGGGTTATAGTCATGCCGGCGTCACCGGCTTGCGGAAATCGGTGTGAATTCGCGATCGCTTCAAGCGTCTGTCTGGCTTCTAGTGGAGCGACCGCAAGAGTAGCCTTTGCGGCCGCGAGCCGAACCTGTGCGTTGGGGTGACCATAAAGTCGAAGGAGTGATCGTCTTTGATCGCTGCCGCGAGTCTTCATCTCCTTCTCAACCGCGTCCATCTGCCAGTAAAGCCGGGTGAACTTGGCGTTGTCGTCGATGAGTTCTGCTTGATCTTGTTCTACAGCTAGAGCCGCGAACTGTTCGACCAACTGATCCACTGTCATCTGCGAAAGACCGATCTGCTTCATGGCCCGAGTACCCCAAAATCTCTAAGCGCGTCCAAGCCGAGTTGCCTCCGCACGTCCCAATCCTTATCACGCAGCCATTCTCTTGGCGATTGTCCCCCAAAGTTCCTATTCGGCTTTGCAAACCATCCAGTGATCTCCCAGTGCTTCAACGTGGGGATGCGCACTAAATTTTCGGGGGCGTCAATCTGATCCCTGGAGAAATCGCCATCCTTCTCGGCTGACGTCTGCTCTACGATATGATGGATATTGTACCCGCTTTTTCTACCTTCCAAAGCCCCCTGTTGCAGCTCTTCAAGCGTCTTCGGCAGGTCCTGATATGATTCGATGAAGGGGCGATCGGTATCGATCCACGACATCGCCTCCAGAGCCGTCACAAAGGGTGAAATCCGTGCTCCGAGAGCACGAGCGCCAGCTAACCAGCGGGCGGCCGATTTCAGGAATGCGTTTCGCGCCGTCACATCCAACGGCCTCTGTGGCGGAATTTCCGGCGGGTCGTTAGTTGGTAGTGGACCGGCAAGGCGAATGCGCTCCGGCGCGGAACCGCCCTCGGCAGTCCATTGGCCGCCATCGGGATTGCCGGCGGGCACCCGTGGCTGATTGAGGTTGTAGGCTTTGAGATCGCGAAGAAAACGCCAGAACTTGATCTCGGCTTGTAGCGCTGCAACCTCGCCCTTGATCCGAAGGAGCGAGGCGCGAAGGGCCGGGAGGTCGAGGTCGCGCTTGATCTCGGCGGGTTGCGCGCGCTGACCGTTGGCGGCGTCCGGCCAGAAATAGCGCACCGCATCCTTGCCGATGAGGCGTGGCGCGCCGGGCGGCATGAAGTGGTGCGCGTCCGGACGTACCCAGCGGTCGGCGTCGGGCCGCAGCCAGAGCTGGCGCTGGTGTTCGACCCAGGCGGGCTTGTCCTGAAACATGCGGTCACGTCCCAAGGCGGTCGCGAACCCGCGTCTCGGGTGCGCCAAAACGAAACGACGCGGCGTTGCGGCCGCGTCGTCTTCCGTTTATTCAACCGAGTGCGTAGGGCGGGTTAGCTGAAGGCGTAACGCAACAATGGCGGATTACGCTACGCTAATCCGCCCTACGGAATTGCCGCCGTCAGCTCGCCGCGAACTTCAGAAGCTTGATCGCGTCGAAGTCCTGCACGCCGCCACCCACCCGCTTGGTGGTGTAGAACAGCACATAAGGCTTGGCCGAGAACGGATCGCGCAGCACCCTCACGCCCTGCCGGTCCACGATCAGATAGCCGCGGCGGAAATCGCCGAACGCCACCGAGTAGCTGTTGGCCGCCACGTCCGGCACGTCCTCGGCCTCGATCACCGCGAACGTCATCAGCGAGGCGCGGCCGCCCGCCACCGCCGGCGGCTGCCAGAGATAGGCGCCGGTCGTGTCCTTGAACTTGCGCACGGTGGCCTGCGTCTTGCGGTTCATCACGAACACGCCGTTCTGCCGGTAGCCGGCCTTGAGCGCATAGATCAGGTCGACCAGCACGTCGGACGGGTTCGACGCCGGAAACGCGCCAGCCGCGCCGGTCGCGATGTAGCCGAGCTTCGCCCACTCCCACGACGCGTTGGCGATGGTGGTGTAGGCAAGAAAGCCCTTCGGCTTGTTGGTGCCGTCGCCGGCGACGAACGCCGCGCCTTCCTGCTCGGCGAAGGCCTGCTCGACCTCGGCGGCGATCCACTCGTCGATGTTGACGACGCGAGTCCTCGAGCAGCGACTGCGTGGCGGCCGGCATGGCGTAGAGCTCCATCGCCGGGAACGACAGCGCATCGAGCACCGGCGAGTTGGTCGTGGTGCGCGCCGCGGTCTCGCCGACCCAGCCGACCGCCGGACCGGTCGTCATGAACGGCTTCTTGTAGACGTTGCCGCTGATCTCGCGCACGCCCGCGATCGAGCGGATCGGCGAGATGGCGGTGAGCCGCCGCCCGATCTCGTGCTCGAGCTCGACCGGCACCAGGTAGCCGCCGTCCGGGTTGCTGCCGACCGACAGTGCCTTGACCTCGAGCGCGCGCAGGCCTGAGCTCTCGCCCGCCCGCACGTAGGAGTCGAACGCGGCCTTGTGCTCGCGCTGCGCAAAGCTTGGGCTGCGCTCGCCGTCGCGGCCGAGCATCGGACGCGCGGACTTCAGCACCGTCTCGTCGATGAAGCGCTGGTGCTGGTCGAGGGAGGCGTTGATGCGCGCGAGCTTCTCCTCGATGAGCACGTCGCCGCCGCGCCGTTCGCCGGCGCCGAGCCGCTCGTCGTTCGCATCCTTGAAGGCCTCGAAGGCCCGCATCAATTCGCCGTGCGTCACCACGGCGTCGGGCGGAATGCCCGCCTTGGTCTCGAGCTGGTCGTGCATCTCCATATCCATGTCTGTCTCCTTGTGAGTGGGATAGAGCTTAAGCCGCATGCGCACGCCTTCATGGCGCGGCGCATCGGATTGGTTCGTTGTGAACGAAATCGGCCGTAGCCCGGCTGGAGCGAAGCGACAGCCGGGACTTGCGGCAGGATAAGCGTCAATGAATGAGAAAGATCGGCCCCGGATTTCGCTGGCGCTCAATCCGGGCTACGCTCGCTAAATGCGGTTACAGTGATCCGGGGGTCCGCCCGAGAGCCGAAGGGGCTAGCAATTCCTGAAGCCCCAATGTTTCGATGTTTGTCTTCTCCCAGTGATCCAACAAAGAACTGAGCCCCGCTGGATCAGCGGCGGCCACTTGCGCGGCGCGCTGTATCATTTGATCGATTGGCATTCGCATTTTGCGCTCTAGTCGATCAACCTCGACATCTAATTGCTCAAGGATTTTCATTGATTGGCGCACTTCACCGATCAGGTAGTACGTCAAAGCCAGATCAAATCTGAAATTAATGGATGAATTGCCGATCCAATCTGACACATGCCGCAGGAACTCCTCCGGAATCTGGATATTCTGCAGAAATTCGAGGTGTTCGGCAATGATGTGTCGGACAGTGTCCGCGGACTCCAGCAACGCATTTCTGGCAACGTGTACCTTTTGCCCAGACGGGATTCGGTCGCTGTAGTCCAAGAAGACTGTTGTCGTCGACCGGTAAAGCGGCATGACGACTCTCCAAAGATAAACCATATCTCTTTCGCTCGTCGTTTCCAGCAAAAATCCTCTCAAAACATGACGTGTCGGCACAACCACGAGCATGTCCTTGCAGAGGACAACTCCAGCCATGCTCTTCTCGATATGACCGAATATCCTTTCCGACCTATTCATCTGCGCCACGCGGGTTTCACTGCGTGCAAAATGATGATCGGAACGTCCGGGCCTACCCGAGTATATGCACGAATCTCAGTTGCCCTTGTGGGGCCCATTGTGGCGTTACCGGTTTTGACATCGTAGATTGCGATAATATCTTGCTTGTCATTTCGTAAGACCACGTCTGTTCTTATGCTGCCGTCCAGACCATACCGCGCAAGACCTTTGCTATCGAAGCTTTGCTCGACCCCGTCGACCCCCACGCCTGGAAGGTTCTGCAATCGAACGTCACGCGCGAATTCCGTGTGAACTCGAATTCCATAAAGGGCAGCTGACAACGAGTCCCGCTGGCTGGAAACAGCGGCGTTCACGCGGGCGAGGGTACTGTGCAGGACTTCCCTCGTGCGTTCAATCGCTGGATCTTCCGCCTTATCATCGCTGCCAACTTGCGCGTATTGCGCCCAGACCCCTATCGGGTCTGGACTTGCATCACTCATAATGGCGCCGGAAGAAGGCCGCGCGCTCGCATCGGCCAGGCGCGTGCGCGCCGCGCTCCCAACCCCCTCGTCGGTCCATCGACCGTGATCGTCGCGGAATTGGTCTGGCCGGTATCCCGCCTTAAGCGAGCGTAAGAATTGCCGGAACTTGAGTTCGGCCCTGAGCGACAAAAGCTCGCTGCGCAGCCGGAGCAACTGCTCGCGCACACCCTCGATCGTCGCCCAGTCGAGCTCTTCGGAATGCCGCAGCTCAGTCGCGGCCTTCTGTTCCGGCGGCAGCCAGCGCTGCGCCTCGGGCGTCATCCATCGGTGCGCATCCGGCCGGATGAACCGCTCCCAGTCGGGACGCAGCCAGCGCTTGCGCTGGTGCGCGATCCATTCCGGCTTGTCCTGATACATGCCATGTCATCCTGGTTGGTGCGCGGCGCGGAGCTCACCGCGCCGGCCGGGCGAACGCGGCCTTGCGGTCGGCCATCGCGCGCAACGCGGTTTCCGCGATCCAGCCGCGGATGCGGCGATCGCGCCGCGAAGGCCGGCGCCTGCCGGTTCGTGTGCACCGGTTCGAGGCGTGATGCCGCCTGGCGCGAGCGGCTGGCGCAACGCGCGACGCGTTGGTCACGCGCCCGTCCGGTGCTTCGCCGCGCCAGAGTCGACTTCCACTCTGCTTCGGCCTTCGTGCGCGCGAACGAGAAACGCGGATAGCGGCGGAACAGCCGTTCGTGCCGGTCTCCCTGCGCCATGCGTCGACGCGCCCGCGTCCTTGACGGCGCGCACGCGCGCGCCGCGTCAGCAGCGGGAACGTGACGATGGAAATCTCCCAGAGGTCGAGCTGTTCGATCCGGCGGATGCGCGTGCGCGGATCGACGCGCCCCTTCACGGTCTTGAAGCCGATCGAGAGGCCGTCGATGCGCGCCCGCCTTCACCAGTGCGAGTACTTCGCGGCCGCGCTGCACATCGGGAATGAGCCGGCCGCGCGCAAAGAGCCCGCGCGAATCCTCGACCAGTTCAAGCCACACGCCGATCGGCTCCGCCGGGTCGTGCTGGAACAGCATCGGAATGCGGCGCACGCCACGCAGCATCAGCGTCTGGCGGAACGCGCCCGCCATCATCATGTCGCGCGCCTGGTCGATCTCGCCGAACAGGCTGGCATAGCCCTCGACCGTGCCGTCCGCCGCGATCGTGGTGCGCGACGCGAACACGTTGGCGAGCGTCGGTCGTTGCGATGCAGACATGGGTATTCCTTCACCTTCCCGGTGAGGAGGGCCGGCGGGCTTGGAGGAAACAGATGAATGCGCGGGTGGCAGCGGACGGGGCGAGCGCACAATCGGGATCGCCGAGGCTGCTCGTTTCGAGCGCTACGACAACAAGTCGATCTAGCTCCTGCCCGTACGGCGGACGCTGCGTTGCGCGCCGTTCGGCTTCGCCGTCCGCGCAGCTCCGCCGCGCACCGCGCGTTGACGGGTGACGCGATCGAGATGATCCAGAAATTCGCGAAACACGGAGAGGTGGTCGCGGCGCGTTTTCGTTTCGCCGCGGATCGAGCGCATCACGGTGTGCAGGGTGTCCATCAGTTCCGGCCTCCAAATCGGTCGTTGAAACGCGAAAGCTCGCGCACGAATTCGTCGAAGCGGCGGATCGCGGCGGCGAGCTCGCGCAGCGCAAAGCTCGCGACCGCGGTCGCCGACGCCGCCCACAGAAACAGCGCGACATGCGCGAGGTCGCCGCGCTCGCTGAAGGTGCGGATCAGGTCGTCCATGTGGGCTCTGAGTTTCGTCGACGCGGTGACGTTCGCGACGACCGAGCCGCTCGCTCGGTGCGTCCCCTCCCCCGCTTGCGGGGGAGGGAGCAGAGTGCGCGTCGCTGCGGTCACGTCAACCGCTCCACTCGCACAACGGACGGCATACAAGCGAGCCACTTCGCCATTCACCCCAGCCGGTCACCGCCCGCGATCGCGCCGTAGCCGACGGCGGCGCGCTGCTCGTTGACGGTGAGGAACGGCGCGTTGGTCACGCGCTCCCACAGCGCGGCGCGGTCGGCGGACAGCGCTTCGATGCGGTCGGTGTCGACTCGAAGCCGCACATCCGGCCCGAACACCGGCGCCAGCCATTGCGTGAGCGCACAGGCCGCGCGATTGGCGAGCGGCAGCACGGTTGCGCGCCAGAACACCCGGTTGGCTTCCTGGTAGTTCGCATAGGTGTTGTCGCCCGGAATGCCGAGCAGCATCGGCGGCACGCCGAAGGCGAGCGCGATCTCGCGCGCGGCGGCGTGCTTCGCCTCCATGAAGTCCATGTCCTTGGGCGAAAGCGACATCGCCTTCCAGTCGAGCCCGCCTTCGAGCAGCAGCGGCCGGCCGGCATTCATCGCGCCCTGATAGGTCTGCTCCAGTTCCTGCTTCAGCCGCTCAAATTGACTGTCGGAGAGCACCGAACCCTCCGGGCCCGGAATAGACCAGCGCACCCGAGGGCCGCGCGGCGTTGTCGAGCAGCGCCTTGTTCCACCGCGCCGCCGCGTTGTGGGTGTCGACCGCGACGGCGGCGGCTTCGAGCGCGCTCAAGCCGTAATGATCGTCGAGCGGATTGAACGCGGCGAGATGCAGGATCGGCGGAACGGGCAGCGCGTTCTGGTCGAAGCGCACGGTACGGCCTGAAGCGGTGTAGTCGTAGGCCGCCGGCCAGCCGTCGGCGCCGGGCACGACCCGCATGCGGTCGGGCCGCAGCGCGTAAAGCTCGCGCACGGCTACCGTCCACCGCGACCGCTTCCACGTAGGCATTGCCGGCGAGCAGCAGGTAGGAATAGAGCGCCTCGAACAAAGTCGCGCCGTCCTGGCGCGGATTGGGCCGCGTCACGAGCTCGATCAGCGGATGGCGGTCGCGCTCGGCCGCGCCTTCGTAGAGCAGGAACACGCAGGCGGCGGCGTTCTCGGCGACGAGCTTTACGGCGCGGTACACGATGGCATTCTGCATGAAGCCCTCGCGCGCCAGCGCCGCATAGTCGCGCGGCGTGAAGCGCGCGCGCCCGCCCGACTCGAACGCGATGATCTGCGCGGTGCGCGAAGCTTTCGCCTCCGGCACGCGGAGGAGTGATTTCAGACGATCGAACATCGCGAGTGATCCAGTTATGTTGTCATCGGAGCAGCAGGCTCGGTGCGTCCCCTCCCCCGCTTGCGGGGGAGGGTTAGGGAGGGGGCATGAACAAAGACACGCGGCGAGTTTCGCCCCCTCCCCACCCCTCCCCCGTAAACGGGGGAGGGAGCAGAGCCGAGCATGCCGCACGAGCAAGTGCCCATCACATGAACGAATTGAGGGGTGTGCTCAGCCTTTGGCAGACGCCGCGATCGCGCGCATATCGGCCGCCACGGCCGGATACTTCGCGGCGAGCGCATCGAGATCGCCGATCTCGACGTCGGCCGGCTCGACACCAGGCCACTCGGTGCTGGCACCGAGAAACCAGCGCCGCCGTCCGGCAATCCGCGCGGTGTGAAACGTGTTGCCCGGGATCAGGAGCTGCACGCGCTCGCCGCGGCGCAGATCGGAGCCGACCGTCACGCGCTCGCGTCGTGCCGTCCACGTGCAGCATGATCACGTCGATCGGATCGCCGAGATAGTGGTGATAGAGCTGGTCGTTGCGGATGCGATGGAGGTGCACGGGCGCCTGCGGCGTCACCATGAAGTAGAGCGCCGATCCCGCCGGCCGTCCGGCGGCAAACGGCGCCGGCAATCCGCCGGGCGCAATCGGCAACGAACTCACATAGCTGATGCGCACGAAGCCGCAGGTCGGATGCGGCTCGAGCTTGAGCAGCGCGCGAACCTCTTCCGCCGTCAGATCTTCGCTCATTCGCCAATCCTCGCGCCTCGCCCCGGGGCCGCAGGGTAGGCCCGGACCCGCCGCCAAGGCCACCCGAAGTTGCCGCACGGTTAAAGCCCCCTCACCCGCGGTTCGCCTTTGGCACCGAACGAGAGCGATGCAACGGCCCAGACCAGCGCATCGACCCGGTCGGGCGAGCGGCCGGACGAGAGCCCGTCGCAGGCCGAAGTCGCACATCTCGTCTTCCAGCGCCGGAAACACACCAACATGCTTGACGCGACCTTGCTCGTAGAGCGCGGCGACCGGCTCGGCGCGTACCCACTTGCCGCGCGAAGCCCGCACCGCCACGACCGGCACGGTCCGGTCCGCCTCCGCGATCACGGCGCGCACCATGTCGCCGCCTTGGTTCACCTCGACGACCAGCGCATCTGCTTCGAGCCTGCGCCACAGCGCGATCGCCTTCGCGGCCCAGCCCGCGGGCGAAAGCCCCGCCACCGTCTCGTCGGCGAGCACATAGATCGCGCCGTCCGCGGTGCGGCCCGCCGCCACCAGCCCGCAGGCATCGGCGCGCTTGCTGCTCGACGCCGGCGGATCGACCGCAACGACGATGCGCGCGAGCGGCGGCGCGTCTTTGACGCGGCAGGTTTCGAGCAAGCCGCGCGACCACAGCGCGTCGGGCCGGTCCTCGACGATCTCGCCCTCGATCTCCTGGCGGCCGAAACGCGTGCCGGCGTAGCGCTCCAGCACGTGATCAAGAAACGACGGCGACAGATGCCGCGCGTTCGCTCGCGTGCCCGCGCGCGTCAGTACGGTCGAGGGATCGGCCATGAGCCGCTTCAACAGCGCGATCGGCCGCGGCGTGGTGGTGATCACCTGCTGCGGATGCTCGCCAAGGCGCAGCCCGAACTGCAGCACGTTGAAAGTTGCTTCGGCCTGACGCCACTTGGCGAGCTCGTCCACCCAGGCGCGCATGGAATTGCGGGCCACGCAGACTTTCCGGGTCCTCAGCGGAAAACGCTTCCGCGATTGCACCGTTGCTCCATTCGACGCGACGGCGCGAAGGTATCCATGTCGGCCGTTCGTCGCGCCGATGCACAGAGAGGAGCCCGGAGACACCCTCGATCATCACCTCGCGCACTTCGTGCTCGCTCTCGCCGATCAACGCGATGCGCCCGGCCGCACGGCCGGCATAAGGCCCCTCGCCGAGCGCGAGCGCCTTCACCCACTGTGCGCCGGCGCGGGTCTTGCCCGCGCCGCGGCCGCCGAGAATGAGCCAGGTGCGCCACGTCTCGCCGCCCGGTGTCGCAAGAGGCGGTTCCTGATGCGCGTGCGCAAACTGCGGCCAGTCGTGGAACCAGCAGGTAACCTCATCGTTCTTGAGGCTCGCCAGGAGGATCGGCCGTTCGTGCGGCAACAATCGCATCCATGCGGCGTGCAAGTTCACGACGGAACTCGTCGATGTCTCGGGGACCGGCATCGTCATGGTCGGTCCCCGCCTTTGCTGCGGTCCCTTCTTTCGTCTCGTCGAGCGCGCTCAGTTCGCGCAACGTCTTCACCAGCACGGCCAGCGAACGCGCGTCGCGCTCTCCCTCGTCGGGCTGCTGCCGATGGCGCTTGAGCCGAGCTTCGATCTCGCGCACCTGCGCTTCGGCGGCGCGCCACAGCCGCCCGACCAGCTTTGCGCGGTTGCCGGTCGGCGCGCGACGCGACGCGGGCGGCTTACGGCCGGCGCTGCGGCGCGGCAGCGGCTCGAGATGGCGCTCGCCAGCCTTCGGTCCGCCGTCGAGCCAGTAATAGAGGGCGCCCTGCTCCATCTCGCAGGCCTTGCGGATCTGCGCGACCGGCGCGCCGTCGAGATACATCTGCCGCGCCAGCGCGACCTGCTCGGGCGAATGGCGCGTGGATAGCGGACCGCGCTCGGTTTGCGATTGGCTCATAGGCGGCGACTCGCTCATGGCTTAGCGCTCGCGGCTTTTGTCCGCGCAGGGCGGAGTGTGGGATGACGGATAAAGAGCGGAGGATGCGGTGATGAGACAGTGATCAGTCGGCTCGCCGTAGCCGGGGCGCAACTCTCGACCATGCCGCAACCCTAGCGGACCAGCCGCACGCTGTCAATCCTTATTTTCCTATTGAGTGAAAATAATCCACAAACTCCGGAAATCGCGGGCCGTTTAAGGCAGCCCGGCCTTCGCCAGCCCCTCGACAATGCGCTGGAAATCACCGGGATCCTTGTAGGGCAGCACACGCGCGCGCTGCGTCAGCGAGAAGTCCGGATTCACCTTGAGGAGTTCGGCCCATGCCGCCCGCGCGTCCTCCATGCGTCCGAGATGGCCGTAGCAGGATGCCAGCAGCATGCGGCTCGCGTCGGTGCCGGGCGTGCGGGCGATCCGTTCGACAAGCTGCCGGGCGGCAGTCTCGTATTGCTCCAGACAGAAATTCGCCTGTGCGAGAAAGTGCAGAAGGATGGGCACATAATGGGGGTCGAGCCGCATCGTGATCGCGAGCTGCTTCAGCGCCTCGGCCGGCTGGCCGGCATACATCAGCGCCAGTCCGGTCGCGCCATAGCCCTGAGCAAAATTGGGATCGAGTTCGATCATGCGGCGAAATTCCGCGAGTGCACCCGCATGATCGCGCCGCCACAGCAGAACGTTGCCGAGCGCCATATGGCTTACCGGCTCCTGCTCGTTCAACTCGGCCGCGCGGCGCGCCCATCTCTCCGCCTCGTCCAGCGCCTGCGCCGGATCGGCCGCCCAGTTGCTGACGTAGTCCGAGATCAGCGCAAGCGCCATTCCGGCATGCGGAGCAGGGAAATTCACATCGAGCTCTATCGCGCGGCGGTACAGCACCTGGGCCTGCGCCACCGCCTCGCGCGTGCCCTGATTGAGCAATGCGCGCGCGCGCATCCAGGATTCGTACGCCGCCACATTTTCGGTGCCGCGCCGGCGCAGCTGCTGTTCCTCGCCGTGCGTCAGCGTGACCGCCAGCGCGCCGACGATCTTCTCGACGACCTCGTCCTGCATCGCAAAGATGTCCGTGAGGTCGCGGTCGAACCGCTCGGCCCAGAGGTGCCCGCCGTTGCCTGCATCGATGAGCTGCGCGGTGATGCGCACGCGATTGCCGGCCTTGCGGATGCTGCCTTCGAGCACGTAGCGCACGCCGAGGTCGCGCCCGATCTCCTGCACCTTCACCGACCTGCCCTTGTAGACGAAGGAGGAGTTGCGCGCGATGACGAACAGGCCCGAGACCTTCGAGAGGTCGGTGATCAGGTCTTCGGTCATGCCGTCGGCAAAAAACTCCTGCTCCGGATCGCCGCTCATGTTCGCAAACGGCAGAACTGCGATCGACGGCTTATCGGGGAGCGCAGGCGGTTGCGGAGCGGCCGCCGGCGCAGCGCCGTTCAGGCGTACGTGATAGGCCCGCACCGGGCGCGCGATATTCTTGAGCTGCTGCTCGCCGATATCCTGGCAGGCAAGGTCGAGCCGGCCGTTGATCTCTTCGAAAACCTTGCTCGAGATGCAGATGCCGCCGGCCTCGGCGATGCTCTCCAGCCGCGCCGCCACGTTGATGCCGTCGCCATAGATGCGGACTTCGTCGTAGACGACGTCGCCGATATTGATGCCGACGCGGAACTGCATGCGGCGCCCCGGGTCCACTGTCGCATTGCGCTCCGCCATCGTGGTCTGGATGGCGACCGCGCACTTGACCGCGTTCACGACGCTCGGGAATTCGGCGAGAATGCCGTCGCCGGCGGTGTCGATGATGCGGCCGGCGAACTCGCCGACCATCGGCAGGACCACCGCCTGGTGCCCCTTGAGGTCACGCACGGTGCGTGCCTCGTCCGCGCCCATCAACGCGCTGTAACCCGCGATGTCAGCCGCGAGAATGGCGCTCAGCCGCCGTTCCATACGGTCTTCGAGCATGTCGGTCGCACCTGCGATGGCCGGACCTGCATATAGGGTCGGGCCTGGTGCGTGTCCATGGGAGCGGTATTGTCGACGCGGGTGTGACGGATGCATCGCGTGCGCATGGCGGCACGGAATTTGAGGGATGAATTCAAGAGCGACGAAGGAAAGGCTTGCTGGAGATGCAGGCAGTTCATTCGCGATTGAGATAGACGCAATTGCCTTTTCTGACGTTTATGTCCCTTAGTGTGAACGGTCGCTCTCGAATTAAGGACGTGGCAACGTTGAACCAGCGGACGGGCTTCGCATCGCTCCTGTGGTCGTCGTGTCTGGCGATGCTGGCGGTCGGCGCCAACAGCACGGCGATCATGGCCGCCCTGCCGAACATGCGGATCGAGCTTTCGCTCAGCTCAGCCGGCGTGGAATGGGCGGTCAACGCCTATCTGGTCGTTTCCGCGGCCTGCATCGTACTCGGCGGCCAGGCGGCGGATCGGTTCGGCGCGAGGCTCGCGTCGATGGCGGGACTGGCGTTGTTCGGCGTCGCGTCCTGCGTCATTGCGCTGGCCGGCACACAGATCGAGCTTCTGGGCGGGCGGGCCTTGCAGGGTCTCGCGGCGGCATTTGCGGTGCCGAGCACGCTTGCCGCGATCGACACCGGCGCGCCGCCCGAGCGCAGGACCGCGGCCATCGGCGCGTGGACCGGGTTCCTGATGCTCGGCTTCAGCATCGGGCCGCTGCTTGGCGGCGCGCTCACACACTTCATCGGCTGGCGCGCGATCTTCTGGCTCAACGTCCTGTTGATGCTCGCGGCTATCGCCGGCCTCGTCTCCGCCGGCCCGATGACGGCGCGCGCTCAAGACAAGCAGAGCGCCCGCGCGGACTGGATCGGTTTCATCTTGCTCGCCACGCTGATGGTGTCGCTAGTCTTCGCGCTGCATGCCTTGCCGCATGCGAAGACGGCACCGCTCTCGGTCGCGTTCCCGTCCGGTCTAGCCGCGATCGCGCTCGTCCTCCTGCTGATCGTTGAGTCGCGCGGCGAGGCGCCGCTGGTCGATCTCGGCTTTTTCGCGCGTCGCGGGTTCGTGATGGGCGTGGTCATCGGCTCGTTGGCGATGTTCAGCATCATGAGCCTGCTGCTCTACTACAACCTCTATGCGCAAAGCCGGGACGGACTGGGACTCACGGCGCTGGAAGCGGGCGCCTCGCTGCTGCCGTTGAGCGCAGCGCTCCTCGCGCTCGCCCTGTCGGCCTCCGCGGTGGCCACGCGGGTCGGGCTGCGCAACGCCATGACGGGCGGCATGGCGCTGATCGCGATTGCCAGCGCCATGATCGGAGTGGCTGTCGCCACCGGCGGCGGGATGATCCTTTTGACGTTCGGATTTTGCGTGATGGGTGCCGGTCTCGCCGTGCCGTATGCTCTGGCTCCGCGGCTCGCGCTGTCGGCGCTCTCGCCCGCGCAATCGGGACAAGGCTCCGGCATCGTCAACGCCTGCACCTTTCTCGGCGGCAGCGCGGGCGTCGCAGGCGGCGCCACCGCCTTCCTTCTCGGCGGGTTTGTTGCCGTGCTGACGGTGATCGCAATCGCCGGGCTCATCGGCGCCGTGCTCAGCCGCGGGATCGCGGAGGACGGGTAAATGCGCCCGTCATTGCGAGAAGCGTCCGCGACGAAGCAATCCAGTCTTTTGCCGTTGACCCACGCACACTGAATTACTTCGCCTTCGGCTCGCAATGACGCAAGCGGTCATGATTCGTTGTAGCAGCGGTATGGGCCGTCGCATCAGCTCAGAAGCTCGACCCGCCCGTCGTCGAGGTTATACACCGCACCGACGATACGGACCTTCTTGTCCGCAACAGCCTTGTCGATGATCGGCGTCGCGCTTTTCAGCTTCGCAACATTGAGAACGACATTCTCCTTGATCGCGTTGTCGAGCATGTTGCCGCTGCGATCGGCCACGGCTTTGACCGCGGGACTGAGTGCCGCCACGAGCGACGGCAGATGACCCGGCAAGGTGGTGCCACCCTTGATCGATTTGATCGTTGAATCGACTGCGCCGCAGGCTCTGTGCCCCAGCACCATCAGAAGCGGCGTATTGAGAACAGCGATAGCATACTCGAAGCTTGCGATCGTATCGGGATTGGCGAAGTTGCCCGCGACCCGGCAGACGAACAGGTCGCCACGGCCGGCGTCGAAAGCATATTCCGGCGCAATCCGCGAATCTGCGCAACTCAGAATTCCGGCGTAGGGATTCTGCCCCCTGGTCAGCGCTTCGCGCTCATGTTTGAAATCGTGCTGCTTCGACGTGCCGTCGACATAACGGCCATTGCCACTGATCAACAGCTGCAATGCTTCGTCGGGAGATACGTTGTTTTGCGGCTTCGGCGCCGCCTCCTGCGCGAACCCGCTCACGGGCAGCGCAAGCCCAGCAGCCGCCCCACCGGCATATTTGAGAAATGCGCGGCGCGTGCTGGGTGCAGCCGTCGTGCAGCGGTAACACATGATGATCTCCGGGAATCAGCGATGAGCTGCATTGAAGCAGCTTCGCGCGGCTTCAACCAGATCCAGCCAGTGCCGGACGGCCCGGCTTCAACGCCGAAATTCTGTGGCTAAGTTGATAAAGTATTACTGCCGCGACGCCCGGCGCTCGGCGTGGCGCGCGCGGGTGGCGGGCGCATCGGCGCCGTCGGGCGCGCTTGATGCCGCATTGCCGGAGCCCTTGCGGCGGCGCGGCTGCTCCTTGTCGGCCTTGTCTGCTTTGTCCGCCTTGGCGGACTTCGAGGCCTTGCCGCCCTTGCCGCCGGCGTTTGCCTTTTCCATTTCGGCCTTCTTGGCCTGGCGTTCCTGGTCTTCCTTCGAGCCGGGCGGCGCGTCGGTGCGCTCGTAATCCGCGACGTCGGTGCGGAATTGCGCCTTGCCCGGAATCTGGTCGGTGAGTTCGAAGGGAATGCTGCGCTCGCTCGCGAGCGTCGGCGCCGCCTGTGCGTTGAGCGCAATCTCGGGCGCGGCATCCGCCTTGACGGGCGTGCCGTCGGGCGCAAGCTCGGTGAGGACCGGCGCCGAGCGAGCGGCCGCGGCGTTCGGCAGGTATTGCTCGATCAGTTCGCGCATGCGGCTATCGCGCGCGCCGCCCGAGGGGCCGCCGAGCACGACCGCGACGATCTCTCTCTCGTCGCGCTTCACCGAGGAAACGAGATTGTAGCCCGAGGCCTGGGTGTAGCCGGTCTTGATGCCGTCGACGCCCTTCACGTTACCGAGGAGGCCGTTGTGGTTGCGGATCTCCTGGTTGCGATATTTGAAGCTCGCCCGCGCGAAGTAGCCGAAGTGGTCGGGGAAGCGATGCTGGATGGCGCGCCCGAGCGTGGCCTGGTCGCGCGCGGTGGTGACCTGCAGGTCGGCCGGCAGGCCCGAGGCGTTGACGTAGATCGTGTTCGACATGCCGAGCGCGATCGCCTTGCGCGTCATCAGCCGCCCGAACTCCTCCTCGCTCCCGCCGATCGCCTCTGCGATCACCGAGGCGGCATCGTTCGCGGAGCGCGTGACGAGGCCCATGATGGCGTCCTCGACCTTGAGCGTCTGCCCAACCTTGAGGCCGAGCTTGGTCGGCGGACGGGAGGCCGCATGCGCGGAGATCGGCAATTGCGAGTCGATCTTGAGGTGGCCGGCTTCGAGCTGCTCGAACAGGAGATAGAGCGTCATGATCTTGGTGATCGACGCCGGATGGCGCGGCTCGTCGGGCTTGGTCTCGTGCAGCACCTCGCCGGACTTGTCGTCCACGACGATTGCCGCGTAGCGGGTCCAGCCGGCAAACGAAACGCGCGACCGGTTCTTGCCGACCCGCTCGGACTGCTCCTTCTTCCCCTTGGAGCGAGCCTGCGCCTCGTCGCCGGTCGAGACCGCGAGGGAGAGCGCAGCCGACAGCCCGATGGCCGCAAGCCAGCGCCATAACGGAAGATGACCTAAGCTCATCGACGTGCGCTCCGGTCGCCCAAAACCAATCTTAAGTGTAGCACCGAATAAACCCTGAATTCGTCGCGCTGGCTGTCACCGGGAAGCCACAGTGGACGGAATTGTATAGCTTTAGTCGTCGGAACGGTGCGCGAGGTTCAGGGCGCCGGCAGGTCGGGACCGCGCAAGGGGCGCTCTTTCAGCGCCAGGATGCAGATCAGCGCCAGCACGAGGCATAGGATGGCGGCTGCGAACACCCAACCGAAGGTCGCCGCTTCGACCCCGGCCAGCGCCCCGCCCGCCGGGACGCCCCGCGCCACCGGCACGCCCGCCAGCACGATCGCGCCGAAGCCGGTGACGATGAAAGTCGACCCGAGCGAGCGGAAGAAGTTCATCGTGCCGGTGGCGATGCCGAGCTGGTGCATGGGTACGGCATTCTGCACCACCACGATGGTGAACGGAAACACCGGCCCAAGCCCCAAGCCGGCGATCGCGATCAGGCCGAGCGCCACGGGCGTCGAAAGCCCGGTCGGCCAGAGCGCCAACGGCGCAAACGCCGCGATCGCCACCATCAGCCCGACGATCGGCACCCGCTTGTAATGCACGAGCCGCGCCACCAACCGCCCGCCGGTGATCGACGAGATCGTGGCGCCGCCCTGCAACGCGATGATGGTCGCCGCCGACTGGCTCACCGACAGGTCGAGCGCGAGCTGCGAATAGAGCGGCAGCATGATGGTCAGCGCGATCACGACGCCGATCGCCAGGAAGGCCGTCAGCGTGCCGACCCGCAGTTCTCCGTCGCGCAGCACCGAGAGCGGAATAAACGGCTCCGCCGCCGCGATCGAACGCCAGGCGAACAGCCCCCACAGTGTCGCCGATAGGGCGAAGAGCGCGAGGATCTGCGGCGAGCCCCAGCCGAAGTGACGCCCGCCCCAGGTCAGCGCCAGCATCAGTGCAATCGCCGCCCCCACCATCAGGAACGCGCCGAGCAGGTCGAGCGCGTGCGGCCGGTCGTGGCGCGGCAGCCGCCGCAGGACGTTGTGCGTCAGAAAATAGGCGAGCGCGCAGAGCGGCAGGTTGACCCAGAAAATCCACGACCAGTGAAAATGCTCGGCGATGAAGCCGCCGAGCAGCGGCCCGCCGACGGTCGCAAGGATAAAGGTCGACGACGTGTAGGCCTGGTAGCGCGGGCGTTCACGTGGCGAAGCCACATCTCCGATGATGGTCTGCGCGATCGGCATCAGCCCGCCGCTGCCGAGCCCCTGCAACGCGCGTGCGAGAATCAGCGCCAGCATCGAGGGGGCGAGCGCGCAGGCGAGCGAGCCCAGCGCGTAAATGCCGATGGCGATCAGCATCATGGTACGGCGGCCGTAGATGTCGGAAAGCTTGCCGTAGAGCGGCGTCGACGACGTGGCGCTGAGCAGGTTCGCGGTCACCACCCACGACATGTTGTCGATGTCGCCGAGATTTTCGGCAATCGTCGGCAGTGCGGTCGCCACCATCACGGCGTCGAGCGCCGACAGCATCATGGCGAGCAGGATGCCGACGATGATGCGCCGTGCCGCCGTGTAGTCGAGCGTCGGATAGTCCGGTGGCGGCGTGAAAGGCGTGGGATCGCGCATGAAAGGTCCACGCGCCGGCCCGGCTGGGCGGGCGCGGGCACCTTATAGGGGAAGTGCTCCGCCGCAGCTATGCGCCGGGCGGGGGCGGCGCCAGCCTACTTGCCGTGGCGGATGTCGAAGCCCTGATTGATCGCGGCGAACATCTGGTAGAAGCCTGAGAGCACCACGATTTCGACCAGCCCGTGCTTGCCCCATGCGGCGGCGGCGCGCGCCTGCAGATCGTCGGGGACCACCTGCCAGGCGGTTGTCTTCATCAGGATCGCGTGCACCAGCGCATAAGGCTCCGGCAGCGCGGTGGTGCGCGCCGTACGAATGCAATCGATCACGTCCTGCGGCAGGCCGGCGGCCTTCGCGTGCGCGATATGATCCTGCCATTCGTAATCGGCGCCGGTCGCGCGCGCGATCGACAGCACGATGAACTGATAGATGAGGCGCGGCAGCGCGCCCTCGAACTTCAGAAAGAAGCCAAGCTCCTCGACCCGGCGGGCAAGCTGCGGGTGGTTGAGCAGCGCCACATAGGGTCCGCCGAAGCCTTCGCCTTTGGCCTGGCGCCGCGCGGCCATCGTTTCAAAGAGCGCTCGCGCGTCGGAGGGCAGCGCCGCGGGATTCATGTCGAGCACCGTCATCGCCCGCTCCTATTCGTGGTACGACCAGGCTCGCGCGCCGGCGTTGAAATCGTAGACCGGTGTCGGGCAGTCCTTATCGGCCTTGACGTCGATGAGCGCGGTGGTGCCGGCGGCGAGTGCCTTCCGATACGTGTCTTCAAGCTCGGCAGGATCGCGGACCGTGAAGCCCTGCGCCCCGAACGAACGCGCGAAGCCGGCCCAGTCGTGATCCGGAATGCTGGTCAGTTCGGCCGGCAGTTCGCCATACTGCCGCGCGCGCAGCCAGACGTTGCCGAGCGCGCCGTTGTTGATGACGAGATAGATGATCGGCAGCTTGTAGCGCGCCGCGGTCTGAACCTCGATGCCGTGCATCTGCATGCAGCCGTCGCCGGTGATGACCGCGACGCGACGCTCCGGCTGCGCGCACTGCACCCCGATGGCGGCGGGGATCGCCCAGCCCATCGGCCCGAGATTAGTCGCCGAGATGTAGGTCCGCGGTTCGTAGGCGCTCCAATAGTGCCCTGCGAAGGCGCGGTGCGCGCCGGAATCGACCAGCACGATGCCGTCGCGCGGGAGCGCCTTGCGCAGGCCCGCGATGGCGGCCGCGGGATGGATCGGGTTCCCCGGCCGGCTGCAATTCTCCAGGTCATAGAGTCGCGGGCCGGCCTTGATCTTCGTCAGCCAGTCGCGGCGGGCGCCCAGCCCGGCCTGCAGCGCCGGGCCGATCGTCTCCGCGCGTTCGTGCATCAGATCGAGGAAGGCGTGGCAGCTTCCCGGCACCACGTGGCCGCTGTCGCCATGCGTGGTGAGCTCGTCCATGTCGGCGTTCACATGGATCATGAGCGCCTTCGACCGTTCACCCACCGTCCAGTGCATGGTGTCGCGCTCGTTGAAGCCCGAGCCGAGAATCAAGAGGCAGTCGAGATCGCCGCCCAGAATGGCCGCGGTGGCATGGCGCGTCCCGGCATAGCCGAAGACACCGAGCGAGAGTTCGTGGTCTTCCGGAAACACGCCCTTGGCGCGCAACGTCGTCGCCACTGGAAGCGACCAGCGCTCGGCGATCTCCCGGAGCCGCGCGGCGGCCGCATCATGCTCGATGCCGGCGCCGGCGAGGATGGCGATCCGGCTCTTCGCGCTGTTGCTGTGTCGCGAGCAGGCCGAGCGCGGTCTCGGCGGCGGCGCGGCTCAAAGGCTGCACCCCCGCGAAGAAATCACCGACCGTGACATAGTCGACCGCACAGTCGCTGGTGAGAGCATCGTGCATCAGCGAGAGGTGGACCGGCCCGCACGGCGGCGCCCACATCGTCGTCAGCGCGTGGCGAAACCAATGGTTCAGGTTCTTGCCGCTCGCGACCGTCTTCGACAGGCGCGTGAGCGGCAGCATGACGGCGGTGTCGTCGAGCGTCGCCTGGCTGGCGTCCTGGAAGGCGCCGCGTCCTTCCATGTCGACCGGAACCTCTCCCGTCATGACGAGCACCGGCGAGGCGTCGGTCTTGGCGGCGGCGACCGCGGTCGCCATGTTGCAGCAGCCAGGCCCGCCAATGCCGAGCGCGGCACCAAACCTTCCGCTCGCCCGGGCGTAGCCGTCGGCCATGTAGACGGCGCCCCCTTCGTGCGCAGCGACGACCGGCTTCAGTCTGGTCTGGCGGGCGAGCGCCGGCAAAAACGGATCGACCAGGCCGCCGGGGACCATGAACAAATGGCCCAGGCCCTCGTCGGCCAGTGCATTCAGGATGTAGTCGGTGCCGAGCGTCATGGAACGGTCATCGGTTCGAGTCGGGCCATCGCGGCCGCGACGATACCGCATGATTCCAGCATCCGGTTAACGGGACGCCGCCGCCTGCGTGCAAATTGGGCGAAGGCCGATCGCGCGCCGCCTTGATTGCGCCGGGGAGACCTGCCACATCCCTCCCGCCATGAATATGCCGATCCGTGCCCCCGAGGGCGCCTCCCCGCCCTTCGCCAGCGAGGTGGAGCGGCGGCGCACGTTTGCGATCATCTCCCACCCGGACGCCGGCAAGACCACGCTGACCGAGAAGCTGCTGCTGTTCGGCGGCGCGATCCAGCTTGCCGGCCAGGTCAAGGCCAAGCGCGACCGGCGCTCGACCCGCTCGGACTGGATGGCGATCGAGCGCGAACGCGGGATTTCGGTGGTCACCTCGGTGATGACCTTCGAGTACGACGGCCGCGTCTTCAACCTGCTCGACACGCCGGGCCACGAGGACTTCTCGGAGGACACCTACCGCACGCTCACGGCGGTCGATTCCGCCGTGATGGTGATCGACGCCGCCAAGGGCATCGAGCCGCGCACCCGCAAGCTGTTCGAGGTCTGCCGGCTGCGCGACATCCCGATCGTCACTTTCATCAACAAGATGGACCGCGAGAGCCGCGACCCGTTCGATCTGCTCGACGAGATCGAGAAGACGCTCGCGCTCGACACCGCGCCGGTCACCTGGCCGGTCGGACGCGGGCGCGATTTCGTCGGCACGATCGATGTGGCGACCGGCGGCGTGCGATTGCTGGAGGGCGACGCGGGTGAAGCCGGCCGCATGCGCGAGATGTCCATCGCGGAGATCGCCGCGCTCAACCCGGCGCTCGATGCCGCCGCGATCGAAGGCGAGCTCGATCTCGTGCGCCACGCCTGCAAGAAGTTCGACCCACAGGCGTTCAACGAAGGCCACCTGACGCCGGTGTTCTTCGGCAGCGCCCTGAAGAATTTCGGCGTCGGCGATCTGCTCAATGCGCTCGCCACCATGGCGCCGCCGCCGCGCGCGCAACAGGCCGACACCCGAACGGTGGCTGCGACCGAGCCCGGCATGACGGCATTCGTGTTCAAGATTCAAGCGAACATGGACCCGAACCATCGGGACCGCATCGCCTTCGTGCGGCTCTGCTCCGGCAAGCTCAGCCGCGGCATGAAGGTGAAGCAGATGCGCACCGGCAAGTTCATCAGCCTGCATGCTCCGCAGTTCTTCTTCGCACAGGACCGCGCGCTCGCCGACGAGGCCCACGCGGGCGACGTGGTCGGCATTCCCAATCACGGCACGCTGCGCATCGGCGATACGCTGACCGAGGGGGAAGGCCTCAATTATCTCGGGGTGCCGAGCTTCGCGCCGGAAATCCTGCGGCGCATCCGCCTGCCGGACGCCATGAAGGCGAAGAAGCTGAAGCAGGCGCTGCAGGAGCTGGCCGAGGAGGGCGTGGCGCAGGTCTTCCGTCCGACCGACGGCTCCCCTGCCCTGGTCGGCGTGGTCGGGCCGTTGCAGCTCGACGTGCTGAAGGCGCGGCTTGCCAATGAATACGGGCTGGAGATCAATTGGGACACCGCCGAGTTCCAGCTTGCGCGCTGGATCGCATCGAACGAGCGCAAGACGCTCGACCAGTTCGTCGCCTCACATCGCTCCGCCATCGCCGAGGACCTCGACGGCGACATCGTCTTCCTGGCGCGTAACGCCTTCGATCTCGACTATACCGGAAAGCAGAACACGGACGTCACCTTCACGGATGTGAAGGACGTCCACCGGCGCAAGCAGGCCGCGTAACGCCGCAAGCGGGGATCAGGCGGCAGCAGCGCCGCGCGCCGGCATCGATGATCCAGCGTCAGCGCCAACCCCCACCCCAACCTCCCCAGCCGCCGCGCTGGTTTTGGTTTTGGTACTGATACTGGTACTGACGCTCATACTGCCAGCCGTCCTGGTAGCCACGAGCGGACGCCCGCGAATAGTATCGCTCGTCGCGCTCGACGCGGGCACGCCTACGGGGCCGGTCATCGTCGTCATCCCCCCGGCGGCGTACGCTCGCGCTCGCATGGGACAACAGACGGTCCTGCGTGTCGACGATCTTGCCTTTGGCATCGAGGCGGAAGCACTCGCTGAAACCGCGCTTGCCGCCGTCCATGTCACCGGACTCGAGATCGATCGACTTGCAGGAGAGCATTTTCTTCGCTTCGGGCGACGGTGGCGCGAGCGCGGTTCGTGGCGTCACGTTCGCCCACACCGCCTGGATCACCGGAGCGAAGATCGGCACCGCCAGGCCACCTCCGGTCGCGCCGCCGCCCAGCGTCCGGCGCTTGCCGGTCGCGTTGTCGTAGCCGACCCAGACCGCAACCGTGACTTCATTGGTGAAACCGACGAACCAGGCATCGTTTTCGTCGTCCGTCGTGCCGGTCTTGCCGGCGACATAGGGCGCGAGGTTGCCGATCGAGCGCGCGGTGCCGCGCGCCAGCACGCCCTGCATCATGGTCTTGAGCTGATAGAACGCCGCGCGATCGACCGAGCCGATGTTGGTGAGCGACGCCTTCGGGTCGTGGCGGTAAACGATAAGACCGTCGCGCTCGATCGAATCGATGACGTAGGGCGACGGCCGCACGCCTTCATTCGCAATGGCGGCGTAGAAGGCCGCAAGATCGACCGGGCGCACCGGCTGCGCGCCGAGCACGAACGGATAGTAGCGCAGGCATTCGCGGTAGATCTGCGCCTCGAGCGACAGCTTGCACAGCCGGTCGAGGCTCGCCTCCGGCGTATTTGCAATGCCACCTTCCAGCAGGTGCGCGGTCGCGAGATTGCGGGAGTTTTCCAGCGCGCGCCGCAAGGTCAACGTGCCGCCGCCGCCGCCGTCGTAGTTCTTCGGCGACCAGTAGTCCTTGTCCTTGGTCTTCGCGTTGGCACCGCCGATCGGCGCCAGCGTGATCTCGTCGTCGCTGACCAAGGTGTTCGGCTGCAGGCCGTTACCCAACGCCGCAAGATAGCTGAGCGGCTTGATCGCCGAACCCGGTTGCCGCGCCGCCTGGGTGGCGCGATTGAGCTGGCTCAACGGATAGGAGAAGCCGCCGGTCATCGCGAGAATACGGCCGGTCTTGTTCTCCAGTACGACCACCGTGCCCTGCACCACCGGCCGCACGCGCAATTCGGCGCGCACCGGCGTTTTACCCTTGCCTTCCACCAGATGGACGAGGACCACGTCGTAGAGCGCGAGCTTGCGCTGCGCCACCGCGTTGTCGATCGAGACCGGCAGGATGCGGCCGTCGGTCAGGCCGACGCGCCAAGCCTCGCCCTTCTTGCCGCTCGGCTTTTCCACCACCACCGCGGGGGTCCAGTGGACGTCATAGAGCGGCGGCCGTGCGTTCGCGAGCGCCTGCTGCCACGGCGGCCGCTTGTCGGTCCGCTTCGGGTCGGCTTCGAGCCTTTGCACCGTCTTGGCAAGGCTCACCTCGGGGCCGCCGAATTGCACCCGGCCGGTGTTGCGCTCGTACCGCGAGAGCGCCTCCTGCAACGTCTCCTCGACCGTCCGCTGCAATTTTGGATTGACGGTCGAGCGCACCGTCAGCGAATTGGCCGTGATGGCGTCGATCCCGGCGACCGATTTCGCTTCACGGGCCACCTGGTCGACGAAGTGGAAGCCCACGTCGCGGCGTGGCCGTTCATAAGCCACCATGGTCGGCAATGCGGGAAGCCCGCGGGTGGGCTCGCCTTTCGCGGCTTCGAGCATCCCGTCTTCGCGCATGCGGCTGAGCACATAGGCGAGCCGCTCCTGCGCCCGGCCGGGATGCCGGTCCGGACTGAAAGCGTTCGGTCCTTTGGTCAGGCCGGCGAGGAAGGCGCCCTCCTCCAGCGTCAGTTCGTGCGCCGATTTGCCGAAATAGCTGCGGGCGGCAAGCTCGATGCCCCAGGAACCGCGGCCGAGAAAGACGGAGTTGAGGTAGAGTTCCAGAATGTCATTCTTGCTGAGCACGGACTCGACGCGGGCCGCCACGATCATCTCGCGGATTTTCCGCTCGTAGGTCAGGTCGTCGCCGACCAGCAGGTTCTTGACGATCTGCTGCGTGATCGTCGAGCCGCCCTGCGGACGGCCCGAGCCGCCCAGATTGCCGATGAAGGCGCGGATCAGGCCGCGCTCGTCGATGCCGCGATGCTGGAAGAAGCGCTTGTCCTCCGCCGCCACGAAAGCGTTGCGCACATGTTCGGGAATATCGTTGAGAACCACCCACACGCGCCGCTGGTTCTCCTCGAACACCTCGGCGAAGGGCTCCCCCTTGCGATCGAGCACGACGCTCGCGCCCGGAAGCTTGAGGCCCTTGAGCTTGGCGTGGTCAGGCAGGTTCTTGGCGGCGTTGTTGTAGAAGGTGATCACCTCGCCGAGATTGACCGCGGGCCGCTCGACTTTTTCGTTCTTGCAGAATTGCCGATAGGCAACTTGCAGATCGGCAAAATCGATCCCACGAAACGCCTTGGTCTCCCCGATCGCCTGCGGGTCCTCCATCGCGGTGGCGAGCAGGTCGTCCATGTTGATGCCGTCAAGGTCGAAGACCTTGAGGATATGGGTGCAGCCCGAACTCAGGAGTTGCGCCACCGCGGCCTGATCGCGATCGGGGTCAAACTCGGTCTTCACTGCATCGGGGGCGGTCGTTACCTGGCTCAGCGCCAGGGCCGTGGCGAAAATCTTGACGAGGATCGCATCCATCTGCGGGCTCAGATCTTTCCGATCACGGGATTGTGGACCACCATAGTAACAAACTCCTGACAAGAGAATGCCAGAGTTGTTCATCGTGGCACCAGATGAACACATTATTAATTCAACTTTCTTTGAGCCGGATGGTCGCCAGGCGATCGGTCTCAGCATGAGACTTGCAGATCAGGGAGAGCCGGACGTTTCAACAATCCGGCACCACGTTCGTTGCCCAACCGGCAAGCAACTTTGGTCCGCGACGCAAGATTTCTGCGCAACTCGAAAGTGAGCCCTCGTTCGCCTGCCGCAATAGAGCCGAGCACCGGAACTTGCATCCGCCCGCGTACCAGGCCGCCGAGACACCGAGCCCGGCCGGCCTCGACGAAGGCGAGCGGTTGCAAGCAGTTGCGCGCCGGAGCTGCCATGTTGAACAAACACTTGACGATGCGGCCCCCTGCGAAAGACTATTCTCGAGAGCTGCCGGCGGTTGTGCACGCTTCACGCCGATTCAATTCGCCGAATCAAGTTAGGGAGTAGCGGCGGATGCCGACCCAAATGCGAGCTGGCGGGCAAATCGGCCGCTCACTGCCCCGGCTCGAGGGTCGCGAAAAGGTCACCGGACGCGCCGAATACACTCATTTCCTGCGGCTGCCCGGCATGCTGTACGGCAAGATCTTCCGCAGCACCGTGGCGCACGGCAGAATCAAGTCGATCGACACCAGCGCCGCCGCGAAAGTTCCCGGCGTGAAGGGCGTGTACACCGCCGACGATATCGGCCGGGTGATCGCCGACCCCTATTACGGCCCGGCGTTCCACGACCAGCCGATTCTGGCCCTCGAAAAGGTACGATTCGTAGGCGAGCCGGTCGCGGTCGTGGTGGCGTCTGATCCGCACGTCGCCGAGGCGGCCGTGCACGAGATTGTGGCGGAGTACGAGGAACTTCCCGCGATCTACGACGAGGTGGAGGCGATGACCTCCACCACCTACGTCCACGACCGGCTGCGGCCGGCCGGCAGTTTCGCCGATCTCAAGCACCTTCAGGATGTGAAGTCGACCAATCTCGCGGTCGAGGCGAGACTCCGGCGCGGCGACGTCGACAAGGCGTTCGCGTCGGCCGCCCATATCTTCGATCACACCTTCCGGACCCAGAAGTGCGTCCATCTGGCATTCGAGCCGTTCGTATCGATCGCCGATGCGCACGAGGCGAGCGTGACGATCTATACGAGCTCGCAGGGCCCGTCGTTCGTGCGCGCCGAGATCGCCCGCCTGCTCGGGTGGTCGCAGAACCAGGTCCGCATCAAGGTACCGTTTCTGGGCGGCGGCTACGGCTCGAAGCTCTACATCAAGCTCGAGGCGCTGGTGACCGCGCTGTCGATGCTGACACACCGGCCCGTCAAAATCGCGCTGACGATGGAAGAGCAGTTCTACCAGATCACCAAGCATCCGAGCACGCTGCGGATCAAGACCGGCGTCGACGCGCAGGGCCGTATCACGGCGCGCAAATGCGAGGTGTTCTGGAACGGCGGCGCCTACGCCGATGTCGGGCCGCGCGTCACCCACAAGTCGGGCTTCGTTGCTGCGGGCCCTTACGACATCGACAACGTCTCGACCGATTCCTACGCGCTCTATACCAACGCGACGCCGTCGGGCGCGTTGCGCGGCTTCGGCCTCCCGCAGCTCGCCTGGGCCTACGAGAGCCACACCGACATGATCGCGCGTGCGCTCAAGCTCGACCCGGTCGAATTTCGCCGCCGCAACCTCTTGCACGAAGGGCGCCCGCAGGCGAGCGGCACCATTCTGAAGGATGCGCCGCTCGGCGCGGTCCTCGACCGCATCTGCGAGCGGCTGAACTGGGGCACGCCGTTCGAGCGCGGGAACGGCACCGTCCGTCATGGGCGCGGGCTGGCGATCGCGCTAAAGGCTTCGATTTCGCCGACCACGTCGGTCGCGATGATCAATGTGAGCGCCGACGGCAGCGTCACGCTCTATGTCGGCACGATCGACATGGGCCAGGGCTCCGACACCGGGCTGGCGCAGATCGTCGGCGAAATCCTCAACATCCCGGCCGAGAGAATAAAGGTCGTCGCACGCGACTCCGACATCACGCCTTACGACATGGGCACGCTCGGCTCGCGCTCGTTGTTTCACATGGGCAACGCGATCCGCGGAGCTGCCGAAGAGGTGCGCGGCAAACTCGCGGCGATGGCCGCTGAGGTCGGCGAGCCGGAAGGCAGCAACGCGCCGATCGCCGAACTGTTCAAGAAGAAGTACGGCATGTTGGCCGGCAACATCGTCGGAACCGGAACCTACAAACCCGACTACAAAGCGGCCGACCACCGCACCGGGCAATCCGACAACATCGCGCCCTATTGGATGATCGGCGGCGCCGGCGCCGAAGTTGCGGTCGACACCGAGACCGGCCACGTGCGCATCGTCAAGCTCGTCAACGTCATCGACTGCGGCACTCTGGTCAACCCCAAGATTGTCGAGACACAGATTTCCGGCGCCGCGCTGATGCAGATCGGCTTTACGATGTTCGAGAAGATGGAGATCGATGCCGGACAGGTAACGAATGCGTCGCTGGCCGACTACAAGATTCCCGGCATCTTCGATGTGCCCGGGCACATGGTCAACGAGGCGGTCGAGGCCTACCAGCACAATGCACCGTTCGGCGCCAAGGGCGCCGGCGAATCCGCGACCATGTGCGTTTCGCCTGCGGTCGCCAACGCCATCGACGACGCCGTCGGTGTCCGGCTGATGGAGTTGCCTCTCAATCCCGAAGCGGTATTGCGTGCGCTCCGGGCCAAAGCTGGCACGCCACTTGAATCCTGAATGACCGCCCGGCGACGAAGAATTCGATGCCGGTGTTGAAAAAGATGAGGACATCGTCATGCGATATCGCTTATCGGCCCTGGTAGTATTTTTATTAACGGTTCTGACGGTACCAGGCATAGCTACTGCGCAAGCTCCCGCATGGCCGACCCGGCCCGTGCGGTTCATCGTGCCGTTCGGCCCCGGTGCCGCCGCCGACATCGGCGCGCGGCTGTTTGCCGACAAGCTCTCGCCGCGCTGGGGCCAGCCGGTGGTGATCGAGAACCGGCCAGGCGGCGACAGTCTCCCGGCCATCACGTCGTTTCTGAGTACGAACGACGACCATGTCCTCCTCTACATGCCGTCCGGCAATTTCACCGTGCATCCGTTCCTGCACAGCAAGCTGCCGTACGACCCGGCCGACCTGGTTCCGATCGTACGCACCTCCAACACGATCCTGTGCATCGCGCTCGCGAAGAACTCGCCCTACAACACGATCAAGGAATTCACCGAAGCAGCGCGCGCCAATCCCGGAAAATTCAATTCCGGCCTGGTGCCCGGCCTGACCGAATTCACGTTCTGGGCCTACACCCATCACGAGAAGCTGGACATCCCGCAGATTCCGTACCGCGACATCAACCTGGCGCCGACCGATCTGGCGGAAGGCCGCATCCAGGTGGTGATGGCGTCGCTCGCGATCGTGCAGCCGCAGTGGAGGGCCGACCGGATCAAGCTGATCGTGCTCAACAACAAGGAGCGTACGTCGCTCGTCCCGGGCGTCCCGACGGTCGTCGAAGAGGGCTATCCCTCCTTGGTGTTCGAAGGGCTACACGGCCTGATCGGGTTGAAGTCCATGTCGAAGGCGCTCAAGGAAAAGATCGCAGCCGACTTCAAGGAGGCCGCGGCCGATGGCTCGATCGGGGCGAGGCTTGGGGCGACCGGATCGGTGATCAATGTCGGCGGCCCGGACGATTTCGCCGCCGCGATCAAGGAGCAGAGCGCCGCGATCGCCGCGACCGTGAAGGCGATCAACTTCAAGCCACGGAATTAGATCCGCTCCGATCTCCGGAGCCCGTCATGCTCGGCGCCCGGGTCCCGCCTTCGGCGGGCCCGAGTGTAGACTCTTGTGCCGGGCATCCACGTCTTCGTTTCACTTCATGCAAGAAAGTCGTGGATGGCCGGGACAAGCCCGGCCATGACGATGTGGAAACAACCATTCTCTTTGGTTGAAATTGAGCGCTACTCGGTGAAAGCTTCCTCGCGCTTGCGCCGCACGTTCGGCAGTGTGACGGCGAGCAGGAGCGCCGCCGCCAGCAACAGGAAGCCGAGGCTGATCGGCCGCCGCACGAACACCGACCAGTCACCCCCCGAGAGCACCATGGCGCGGCGAAAATTTTCCTCCAGCATCGGGCCAAGCACCAGCCCAAGGAGCAGCGGCGCCGGTTCGCAGTCGAGCTTGCGCAGGGCGTATCCGATCACGCCGAACGCGGTCATCACGAGCACTTCGGCGGTGCTGGAGTTGAGCGCGTAGGTGCCGATGCAGCACAGCACGATGATACTGGGAAACAGATAGCCGTACGGCACCTGCAGCAACCGGACCCAGATGCCGATCAGCGGCAGGTTCAAGACGACGAGCATCAGGTTCCCGATCCACATGCTCGCGATGAGGCCCCAGAACAGTTGCGGCTGCTTGGTGATGATCTCCGGCCCAGGCGCGATGCCGTGCACCATCATGGCGCCGATCATCAGCGCCATCAGCGCGTTGGGCGGAATTCCGAGGCTCAGCATCGGAATGAAGCTCGCCTGGGCGGCGGCATTGTTGGCGGATTCCGGCGCGGCGACGCCTTCGATCGCTCCGCGCCCGAAGCGTTCGGGGGTGCGCGACACCTTTTTCTCCAGGCTATAGGCGGAGAAGGCCGCGATCGTCGGCCCGCCACCGGGAAGAATGCCGAAGATCGTCCCGATCACGGTTCCGCGCACCATGGCGGGAAACGACTGCTTGAGATCGGCGCGCGTCGGCATCAACCCGCTCACCGGCTTCGCCGACATCGCGGCAATATCCTTGCTTTCCAGATTGACCATGATCTCCGCGAGGCCGAACAGGCCCATCGACAAGGGAACGAACCCGACGCCGTCGAACAGGACGTCGAAGCCCATTGTGAGCCGGTAGTCACCGGTCGAGACATCCGTGCCGACCACGCCGAAGAGGACGCCGAGCACGATCATGCCGATGGCCTTGAGCACCGAGCCATGTGCCAGAACAACGGCCGAGACCAGACCAAGCAGCATCACCGAAACGTAGTCGGCCGACTGAAACAGCAGCGCGATCTTGGCGAGCAGCGGTCCGCCGATGGCAATCAACAACGTGACGACCGAGCCGGCGAACAAGGAGCCGATCGCCGCGATGGCCAGCGCCGGACCGGCGCGGCCTTGCTGCGCCATGGCGTAGCCGTCGAGCACCGTAATGACGGAGGAGGTTTCGCCGGGAATCTTGACCAGGATCGCGGTCGTCGAGCCGCCGTACTGCGCGCCGTAGAAAACGCCGGACAGCATGATCAGCGCGCCCACCGGCGAGAGCCAGAACGTGACCGGCAGGATCATCGCCATCGTGGTGAGCGGGCCGATCCCGGGCAGAACACCGATCGCCGTCCCGATGACGCAGCCGAAGAAGCACAATCCAATATTCTGCCACGTCAGCGCGATGCCGAAGCCCATCACGATGTTCGACAACAGGTCGAGCATCGCTAGAAGCCCGCCGGCCAGAGCGGGATGACGATACGCAGCGCGAAAACGAAGATTCCAACCACCGCTGCGATCAGAACGAGACAGAGCAGGAGCAACGGCACGGGCCGGATACCGCCCACCGCGAACCGCGCCAGCACCGTCGTGGCGAACAGCGTCAGCACGAGCCCGAGCGGCTTCAGCAGCAAGGCGAAGGCGAGCGACGCTATGGTGACGAAAAAGAAGGGCCGCCAGGCGCCGCGCTCCGGAATCTCACCGGCGCGGAACAGCGAAACGACCGCGAGCAATGCCCCGATCGCGATCAGCAGGCCACAGACGAGGCGCGGGAAATAGCCCGCCTCCATGGCGCTCGCCGTTCCCGCTTCCAGCGCGCGGCCAAGCCACAGGCCGAGAAGACCGAACGCCACGAACAAAAGGCCGGCGAGAAAATCCTTGGTGGCGAAAATGCGCCCCATTCGCCCCGGCTTCCGTTAACGCGCCGCCGCGCTTGCTCGCAGCACCGTGCGCCGCGCCCGCCTACTTCTGCCGCGCCTTCACCAGACCGGCTTCGAGCAGGATCGGATAAAGCTGAGCGTCATCGGCCTTCCAACGCTCGTAGGTGGCCTTGGCGTCGCCACCCTGGACGACGAAGCCCGCCTGCTTCGCCTTCGCCTGGAATTCCGGATCATTGAGCGCGGCAGCGATATGCGTTTCGAGAAAGCGCAGCCGATCCTGCGGAATGCCCTTGGGCCCGATGACGCAACGCCACGAACCGACGATGACGTCGAAGCCCTGTTCGCGGAAAGTCGGGATGTCGGGCGCGAGGAAGTGCCGCTCGGTCGCCGAGACGCCCAGAATCTTCAGCTTGCCGGACTTGTGCTGCTCGATGGTGTCGGGCACCGGCACGCTCGCCGAATCCACCTCGCCGGCCATGAGCGCCGTCACCGTGGGACCAAACCCGCCGTAGGACACGCGCGTCACCTTGAGGTTCAACAGCTTTTCGTAGAGCGCCATGGCAATATAGGACGAGCCGCCCGGCTGATCGTTGCCGTTCTTGAGCTTGCCCGGATTGGCACGCGCCCGCTCGACATAGTCCTTGAGCGATCCGATCCCGCTCGCATTGCTCGCCTGGAGCGCATTCGGATCCTCGCCGAAGAAGGCGATCGGCTGAAAATCCTCGATCGTATTGGCCTGCGCATTCAAATAGGGCAGCGCGATGCCGCCCGAACTGAACATGCCGATGGTGTAACCGTCGGGCTTGGCGTTGGCGATTTCGCGATGCCCGATGGCGCCGCCGGCGCCCGGCTTGTTCAGAACCACGACCGGCACCTTGACCTGCTTGCTCAGTGCGTCCGCCAGCAGTCGCATGCTGATATCGCTGCCGCCGCCCGGCGGCCAGGCCACGATCAGCGTGATCGGTTCGGACGGATAGGTCTGGGCGTGCAGGCTTGCACCAGTTGCAGCGAATGCAAAGCCGGCCGCAGCCAGTGTCAAGAATAACCTGCGTGTCATCTCTTTTGTCTCCGTACCAACCAGCGCGAACCGGCCCAAAACGCTCTCCCGCAGCATGAAGCAATTTTCGTGCAACGCAAGCCATCGCCCCGCGCAGTGCGGGCCGCAACCGTCGAGGCTACGCGCGGAATTGCGCCATGACCTCAAGCGCAAGGTTGCAGTTCTCCGCACTCCCCAACAGTCCGAGGACGGGCTCGTTGATTCCGGCATCGATGAAGTCGCGCAACCTTCTGGTGCAATGCTGGGCGGTACCCGCGATGGCGAAGGCCTCGACCGCCTCATCGGGAACGAGGGCGGCGGCGCCTGCGATATCGCGCCGGGCGATCGCCGCGATGACCGCCTCCTGGTCGACCGGAATGCCGGACGCCTTGATGTTGGCGGCGAGAAACTTGTTGCGCATGACGAACGCGAGCTTCTGGCGCACCGCGTCAACGGCCTCCTTCGGATCGCGTGAGGTCCCAAAGAAGAGGTACCCGGCGCGACGGAATGCCGCGAGGTCGCGGCCGGCCTTGGCGGCGCCCTCCGCACAGAGCGCGAGCGATTGCTTGACCGAGCCGGTCGAAAGGCCGGCCGAAAGCACCACGCCGTCGCCGATGCGTCCTGCGAGCCGCAGCATGTCCGGGCCCATGGCGGCGATGTAGACCGGGATCGGCGCACTCGGCTTGAAAGCGAGGCGCGCACCGGCCAGCTTCACGAAATCGCCGGCCATGTGCACCGGCTCGCCGGTCCACAACATGCGCAAGGCTTCGGTGAATTCGCGATTGGCGCGTACCGGCTTCTCCACCGCATGGCCGGACTCCTGCAGGAACAGCGGGTTGCCGGTGCCGATGGCGATGGCCGTGCGCCCGGGCGCAACCTCGTCGAGCGTTGCCATCGCCATCGCGGTCGGCGTCGGGTGCCAGAGATAGGGGCTGACCGCGGTCGGAACGAGCAGTGGCGCCTTGGTCTTCAGGGCGAACGCCATGCAGGTGGCAATCGCCTCGCGATAGCCGAGATGTTCGGCGACCCACAGGCTCTGCGCGCCCGCCACGACCGAGCGTTCCGCCAGCGCGAGCGCCTCGCCGGTCGTGATGAACCCATCGAAGCTGACGCCTACTCGCACCGGCACCGTTTCCACTCCTCAACCGATCCGGATCAGCGTGTCGTTCGGCGTGATCGCGCCGGTGATAGCCTCGAAGCCCTGCGGCGTGATCCGATACATGTCCTCCACGTGGAAGCCCATGCGGCCCGGGATCATGTAGAGCGGCTCCATGGTGCAGGTGATGTTCGGCTCGAGGATCACGTTGCGCGTGTCGGTGATGTAGGGCTCCTCGTGAATGGTCTGGCCGATGCCGTGGCCGAGGAACTTCAGCGTCGGTTCGATGCCGCGAGTGCGCAGATAGTCGACATAGGCGCGATAGAGGTCGGCGACGGCGGTGCCCGGCTTGAGCATCGACTTGCAGGTCTCGCGCGCGCCGATCATCACCTCCCAGATGCCCTTCTGTTCGGCCGTCGGCTCGCCCATGACGGCGGTGCGCGTCACATTCGAGCGATACTGCTTCATGTCGCCCAGGATTTCGACGCGCACGATGTCGCCCATCTCGATTGCCTTATCGGTCGGCGTGCAGTTGGTGATGCCGCTGCGCACGCCGGAGCCGACCTGGGTCTTCAGCCCGTCGCAGCCGCCTTCCAGCATCTTGTTGCCGATCACTTGCGCGACCGCCTTCTCGGTCATGCCCGGCTTGATGCCGCGCAGCACTTCGCCCACCACCCGGTCGGTGAGCTCTCCGACCTCCTTGAGGACGGCGATCTCCGCGTCGGTCTTGATCATGCGGGCGTTGAAGTAAAGTTCGCGGCACGGCACGAACTTGGCCTTTGGCAACCGCTCGATCAGGCGGATGTAATCCTGCGCCGGCATGTAATCGAGTTCGATCGCGATGCGCCCCTCGCCGGCTCCTGCCTCGATCAACGTGTCGGCGAGAATATCGGCCGGATCCTGCGTGAACTGGTTGTAGGCGCGGACGTCGGAAAAGCGCGACCTCTGCTTGGCCAGATTCTCCTCGACATTGACCACGATCTGCGCAGCGAACGCGTCGCCCGCGATGACCGCGATCGTCCGGCGGAAGCGGTTGCTGGCGTGGCTCGGAACCAGGAATCCGGTGGTATAGGTCACATTGTCCTGGGAGAACGCCACGAGCGCATCGCAGCCCGCCGACCGCATGGCCGATCGCAGCTTGCGCAAAACTTCATGTTCCATGCGATAGTCCCTCACGCGCCTTCCTCGACGAACTTCATCAGCTCGGACGGCGACTTTCCCGCGATGCCAAGCTTCTCGAGCGTCAGTCCCTCGCGCGCATAGTCGATGCCGACCGCGACGCCGCCGATCGCAACCAGCGCATCGATGATCGGGGTCGGAACACCGGCGAGCCGGCCGAGCGCCGAGATCGGCACGAGCCCATAGCCGACATCCTCGTGCATATAGCGATGATCGAGCGAGGGCGGCGACTTGATCGTCTTGTTCGGCTCGCTCTCCTGGCAGGCCCGCGCAATGTCGCCGCTGTCGCGGGCGGCCTTGGTGGTGAGCCCGGCCTCATAGAACACGTCGATGAAAGGTCTTGCCGGAATGCCAAGCGCCTTCGCGACCGCCAAGCGCTCGGCATCGACGGCCGCGGTGACGCGCCCGACCGCGTCGCTGAACCCTTCCCGGTAGAACAGGAAGTTGCCGTTGGTGTGCTGGATCCATCCGGCATTCATGATCATGCCTTCCGGATGGAACACCGCGTTGAGATTGGAGAGCGCGGTTTCGATCACGCTGCTGGCCTGGACGATTTCCGGGTAGAGCGGCTTGATCAGCGCGAACAGTTCGGCGGCATGCTTACCCGGAAGCGCCGCGAAACGCAGCCGCTTCGTATAGCTGTAGATGTTGACGACGGCGGGCCCCTCCATCCGGGTGATGTAGGTCAGCGTCACGGTCTCGCAGGTCCGCACCGGGCCGCGATAGGCCGCGTTGCGCAGCTCATTGAGAAAGTGCAGACCGCCACCGGTATGCCCCGGGTTGATGAAGATCGGCTGGCTGCCGTCGATCAGGCCGGCCAGCGCCTGCGCATAGTATTCATGCGCAATCGACGGCACGACCAGCATGATGAGATCGGCGCCGCGCACCGCCTCGCCGACATCGGTGGTTACGACATCGACTGGCACGAGGCCCTGCGCGATCCCGCGCACCTCGATGCCGCCCTGCGCCCGCAGCGGCGCGAGCCGCTCGGCCCGGCGGGCGTGCAGCCGCACCGAAAAGCCGCGCTTGCTGAGGTCGGCCGCCGCCGCAAACCCACCATGCCCAGCGCCAAGGACCGCAACCGATTTGATCGCCATTTCGCGTTCCGCGTGCCGGATGGAAGAAGTCTGCCTCAAGATCAATCGCGAGGAGCGCGGCTCGCGTCAAGTCACCCGCCGGTCTTGAGCAGCGCGGTGAATTCCGCCGCGCTGAGACCGGCGATCCCCATGCGCTCCCGCGTCAGCCCCATCTCTCGATACGAGCGCGCGGCGACGATCGAGGCGATGTCGATGACTGCATCCGCGCACGGCGTCGCCACGCCGGCGACGCGCCCCAACTCAGCGATGGCCACGAGGCCGTAGGGCACGTCCTCGTTGAAGAAGCGGTGGTCGATCGTCGCCGGCGCCTTGATGAAGCGATTGGGCTCGCTGTTGTGGAACACATCGTAGGCGGTGCCGCCGTCGCGCCCGGCCGCGTTGGTGTAGCCCATGCGGTAGAAGAAATCCGGCAGCCGCTCGATCTCGACCCCGAGAGCGGCCGCGACCGCGACCCGCTCGCGGTCGAGTGCATCGATCAGGCGGCCGACACCGGGCGTGATGCCGTCATAATAGTGATGATAGTCGCCGCCGGTCGATTCCACCCGCCCGACATTGAGCAGCAGCGCCGGCGGATGATGGATGGCGTTGGTGTAGGGGAACACCGTGTGCAGGAGCGATGGCCTCGGCTGGATATTCGGCAACACGGGCCGTATGCGCTCGGCAACCGCATCGACCTCTTCGCCGGGGAACGCCGCGAAATAGAGAACCTGCGCCACGCGCGTGATCTTGATCCGGCTGGCGAACTCTTGCGGCAGATGAACGGCAGGCTCGACGAATCGCAGTAGGTCCCGAGCTTGCCGCCGGCCTTGCGGATGGCATTCGGGATCAGCAGCAGGGTGTGACCGGGCGCCGCCATCACCAGTTGCTCTTGCGCGATATGCGGCGCGATGGTCTTCGCGACGTCTTCATGGGCGTGGGTCGGCGCCATGATCAGCACGAGATCGGCGCCCGCGATTGCCGCACCCGCATCATTGGTGATCAACGCGGGCTTCGCGAATCCCTCGCCCAGCACGCCTTCGTATTCGACGCCGCCGAGCGCGGACAACGGCTCCGTCGTGCCGCGGCTGCGGCCATAGAGCCTGACCTCGAAGCCGCGCTGCACGAGTTGCGCAGTGGCCGCGCAGCCGCCGTTGCCGGCGCCGATGATGGCGATCGATTTGATCGGTGCCGCGGTCATCCGATGCGGTATTTCGCGATCTTCGCCTCGTCTACCTCGATGCCGAGGCCCGGCCCATCCGGCACATAAAGCCGGCCGTCCTTGAAGGCGAACGGCGTCTTGATCAGGTCGTCGAGATACTTGTGTCCGGCGACCGGCGTGACGATGGTCTCGGCGGTGGAGGTGATCGGGATCGTGCCGGCAAGCGAGATTTCAGGCGACGACACCGCAAGGTGCAAGTCGGCGGCGACGCCGATCCCCATCTCGGCCGAACCGTTGATATCGCAGGGCAGCGACGCGGCGCCAGCGACAGCAAGCAGCCGCTTGGCGCGCGAAAGCCCGCCCGGCTTGGTGTAATACACCGACAGCATTTGAGCGGCGTCCAACCGTACGATCTCAAGCACATCTTCGGCGGTCCACGCGCTTTCGTCGGCCATCACCGGCACATTGATGCGCCTGCTCACCTCCGCCATGTTGCGCAAGCCCTCGACCGGCTGCTCGGCATAGATCAAATCGTATTTCTCCATGGCCCCGATTGCGCGCACCGCCTCGCGCCAGGTGCGATAGCCCTGGTTGGCGTCCACGCAAATCTTGCCGGCGCTGCCCATCGCTTCGCGCACCGCGGCCACGACCTTGATGTCGCGGTCAATCTCCACACCGATTTTGACCTTGATGGTGGTGACGCCGTCGGCCACCACCTCCGCCGCCTCACGCGCGGCGGTGTCGGCATCCATCAGCCCGATGCTGTGCGCGATCTCGACGCTGTCGCGCACCTTGCCGCCGAGCAGTTGATAGACCGGTATCCCGTAGATCTTGCCGATCGCGTCGTGCAGTGCCACGTCGATCGCGGCCTTGGCGTAAGGGTAGCCGCGCAGGACGCGGTTCATGCGGGCGTGCAACTGCTCGATCTCGGTGACGTTCTGGCCGATGATCGCGGGCAGCAGCACTTCCTTGATCGCGGTGGCGGTCATCTTGGGCGTTTCGCCATAGCGCGTGCCGTAGTCGCCGCCCCAGGTGCCGATGACTTGCGCCTCGCCCCAGCCGACGATGCCGCTTTCGAGTTCGAGCCGGAGAACGGCGTAGCCCTCCCCGATCCGCGCCGTATGGCCGACCCAATGATGCGGCCGGCGAATGGGCAGCGCGATCAGGAAGACCTCGCCGCCTTTGATTTTCACGCTGGACACGCTCATGACGAAATCAATGTTGCGTATGCGGGCATTGATTGCAATCGCCGCCCGTCGGTTGCGGCTCAGGCCGGTGCACTTGGCGGTTTGCTCGCGAGCGAGAGCCGCCGCTGCAACGGGAACAGTTGCCAGCCGTAGCGGCTGACGACAAAGCCCCACAGCCCTTGCGGGGCTTTCAACATCACCACGATGGCGACGACGCCCAGCATGATCAAATAGAGACTGCCCAGGTCGGCAAGCGTCTGCCGCAGGATGAAGAACACGATGGTTCCGACGATCGGCCCCTCGACGCGCCCGATGCCGCCGATCACGGTGATGAAGATCACGTAGGCGGTCCAGTCGTTGATATCGAACGCGGTGGCGGGCGAGACCCGCAGCTTCTGCAAAAAGATGAGCGCACCGACAACGGCGGTGCCGAAGGCGGTGAAAACATAGATGACGAACTTGGTGCGCCAGACGTTGATGCCGTTGGAGCGCGCGGCAAGCTCGTTGTCGCGGATCGCGGTGAGCGCGAGGCCGTAGCGCGAGCGCAGCAGCACGACGATCGACCCGAGGATCAGCGCCACGATGCCAAGCGCGAGCCAATAGATGACGAACTCGCGCCACTGCCGGGTCGTCGCGATCGAGGTCACGATGTCGACCGGAAGGCTGATGCCGGAGCCCCCGCCGAGCACCGACACCTGCGAGGCCGACAGGCGAAACACCTCCGCCACCACCCAGGTCCCGATGGCGAAATAGTGCCCGCGCAGCCGGAAGATCAGCGCGGCCACCGGGACCGCGATGATCATGCCGGCAACGCCTGCAATTGGAATGGCGAGCAGCGGCGGCACGCCGAGCAGGATCGTGAGCGCGAACAGCATGTAGGCGCCGAGCCCGACGTAGGCCTGCTGGCCGACCGAGACCAGGCCGACATAACCCGCAAGCAGGTTCCACAGGCTCGCCAGAGCGACATAGCAGTAGATTTCGGCCAGCAACCGCAAGTTCTGCCGGTCGCCCCACAGCGGCGCCGCGGCCAGCACCACAAGCAGCACCGCGAAGAACGCAAGCCCGATGCGGCTTGAGCGGGTCGCGTGGTCGACGTGAAAACCGCTCATGCGCTGCCCGTTCATCCTTGCACCTTGGGAAACAGCCCCTCCGGACGGACCGCAAGCACGATCAGAAAAGCCACATGACCGGCCAGCACCTGCCAGCCCGGATTGATCTGCGCGCCGATCGCCTGGGCGACACCCAGGATGATGCCGCCGACCATCGTGCCCCACATGCTGCCGAGCCCACCGATGATCACGGCCTCGAAGCCGAAGATCAGGCGAGCGGGGCCGATGGTCGGATCGAAATTGGTGCGGATTGCCAGAAAGACTCCGGCAACCGCAACGACCGCCAGCGAGAGCGCCATTGCGAGGCCATAAACGTGCCGGTTATCGAGACCAACGAGTTGCGCGACGGCTTGATCGTCGGAGGTGGCGCGAAACGCACGTCCGATGGCGGTGCGGTAGAACAGCCACTGCAAGCCGGCGATCACGGCAATGGCGACGATAAACTGGACGAGCGGCAGAATGCCGACCGAGAGTCCGTCAAAAAGCTGGATGCTGCTGATCTCGATTGCACCGGCCTGCAGGCGGCGGCTGTCGGCGGTGAACAGTTCGAGCAGACCGTTCTGAATGATCACCGAAAGGCCGAACGTGACCAGCAGCGGCGGCAGTAGATCGTCACTCAGCGTGCGGTTCAACAATCCGCGCTGCAGCACGTAGCCGATTGCCGCCATCAGCGGCACGACAACAACAAGCGAGGCGAACGGATTGACGCCCAACGTCTCGGTTGCGACCAGCGCCAGATAGGCTGCGAGCACGATCAGGTCGCCGTGCGCGATGTTGACGAGCCGCATCACGCCGAAGATGAGCGAAAGCCCGGCGGCAAACATCGCATAGAGGCCGCCGACCAGCACGCCTTGCAGGATGATGTTTGCCCAGCCCAAGCGCTACACTCCGAAATAAGCCGCCGAGATCGCCTCGTAGCTGAGTTCGCCGGCCGCGCCGCTGAGGACCATGCGGCCTTCCTGCATGCAGTAGACGCGGGTCGCCGCGGAAAGCGCCTGCGCGATGTCTTGCTCGACGATGATGAGGGAGCTCCCTTCCTGCCGGATGGCCGGGAGCCGCGCGTAGATCTCGCGCACGATGATGGGTGCAAGCCCGAGGCTGATCTCATCGCAAAGCAGGAGGCTCGGGTTTGACATCAGCGCGCGGCCGATGGCCACCATCTGCTGCTGGCCACCCGACAGCGACGTGCTGGGTGCGTTTCGCCGTTCCGCCAGAATGGGGAACAGCTCGTAGATGCGCGCAAGGTTCCAGGGGCCGGGCCGCGCGAGCTGGCCGCCGATCAGCAGGTTTTCCTCGACCGTGAGGGACGGAAACAGCCTGCGTCCTTCCGGAACCAGCGCGATCCCGCGCGCGGCCAGTTCATAGGCTGGCAAATCGCCGGCGGCTTCACCGCGGAACACGATCGATTCGCGGCGCGCGCGCATCAGTCCGGCGATGCTTTTGAGCAGCGTGCTCTTGCCCGCGCCGTTCGCGCCAATGATCGCGATCACCTCGCCCGTCGTTACGGCGAGCGATACGCCGAACAGCGCCTGGAAATCGCCGTAGAACGCGTCGAGTTCGCGGACGTCGAGCAAGGTCTCAGGCATTGGTCGGGATGCCCATATAGACTTCGCGCACTGCGGGTGAGTTGATGACGGTCGTGGGATCGCCGTCGGCGATGAACCGGCCGCCGTGCAGCACGAGCAGCCGGTCGACCGACGCGACCAGCGCATGCACGATGTGTTCGATCCAGATGATGGCGACGCCGGCCCGACGCACCTCGCCGATCAGCGCGACGAGCGCAGTGCATTCGTGCTCGGTCAGGCCGCCCGCAACCTCGTCGAGCAGCAGCACGCGCGGCTTGCTGGCGAGCGCGCGGGCAAGCTCCAGCCGCTTGCGATCAAGCAGGGTCAGAGAAGCTGCCGGGCGGTTCGCCTTGTCGGCAAGGCCGCACAGTTTCAGGACCTCGACGCAGTCTCCGTAGGCATCGCGCTCGCGACGCCCGCCGCCGAAGGCCGCCGCGACCACGATATTTTCGAACACGCTCATCCCACCGAACGGCTGCGGAATCTGGAAGGAGCGCGCCAGCCCGCGCCGGCAACGGTACTCCGGCGCGAGGCGCGTCACGTCGGCGCCGCAGAACGTCACACGGCCGCTGTCTGGAGCAATCGTGCCGGTCGCGATGCTGAACAGCGTGGTCTTGCCGGCACCGTTCGGACCGATGATCCCGAGCGCCTCGTTCTCGGCAAGCGCGAGATCGACACCGTCCGCGACCGCCACCGCTCCGAACCGCTTGCTGATCTTTTCGAGCGTGAGGATCGCCGTCACGATGACCGTTTCACTATGACAGCAATTGCAACTGTCCTCCCGTGGGAATTTCCGGCGCCGGTTTGTTGGTGGTGATGACGAGTTCGAACTTGTCGTTCTTGCGCTGCCATTGCCCGGCAACGAGCGGCGTCTTGGTCACGTTCTTCACCGGTTTGCCGTCCCACTTCACCGGGCCGACGATCGAGCGGTAGTCGGTGGCGACGATCGAATCGAGGATGCCCTTGGCGTTCAGCGCCTTGGTGCGCTTGAGAACGTCGATGGCCACCTCGAACAGCGCGTGCTGGAAGCCGATGGGCTGCGTCCACGGCCGGTTGGCCGCCTTGACGTAAGCGTCCGCCAGGTCCTTGGCGCTCTGCCCGGTCAGGCCGGATTTGAACGGGTGGTTTGGCGTCCACCAGATTTCCGACGTCAGCCCGTTGCCGCGCGCACCGAGCGAATCGATCACCGACGGGAACAGCAATGCCTTGCCGATGGTGACGATCTTCGGTCTGAAGCCTTGCTGCGCCGCCTGCGACCAGAAGGTCGCAAAGTCGGGCGGGATCATGTTTCCGGTGACGATCTCCGCGCCGACCGCCTTGAACGCCGAAATCTGCGAGGTGAAATCGTTGTTCATCAACTGGTAGCGGCCCGGATCGGTGAGCTTGTATCCGGCTTTGGCAAGCGCCGGCGGCAGGCCGCGTTGCGGATCGCCCCAGGCATTGCCGTCGGCGTCGTTCGGAAAGAGTCCTCCGACCACCTTGTTGGTCGGCGCCGAATCCCAGAGCGCCAGGAACGACGCGATCACGTCCTCCAGGCCCCAGAAGAAATGATAGGTCCACGTGAAGCCCTTGGCTGGGTCGCCCTTGCGGCCGAAGAAGTAGGGTTGCCACGGACAGTTGGTGGTGATGCAGGGCACCTCGTTGACCTCGGCCTGGTCGGCGACCGGGTTGGTCGTGTCGGGCGTGGCGGAAGCGACGATCAGGTCGACCTTGTCGCCAAGGATCAGTTCGGACGCGACTTCGGCGGCACGGCTGCCGTTCGATTGGCTGTCCTTGCTGACGATCTGCACTGGATAAGTGCGGCCGCCGACCGATATGCCGTCCTTCAGGATGCCGCGCACCTGTTCCAGGATGAACGTGTCGGCTTCGCCGAAACCGGCGAGCGGGCCGGTGCGCGGGCTGACATGGCCGATCTTGATGACGCGACTCTGGGCATGCACCGGGATGATGTCGAGCACCGCGGGTGCAGCGACGCCACCCACCGCGGCCTTCAGCGCGCTACGCCGTGAAATCCCCGTGCGCGACGATGTTTTGGTGATTGGTGTCTCGGTGATTGCGGACATGATCTCCTCCCTGCAGCTTCAGTTTCTTGCGGCGCAATTCGCGGACTGCGCCTGGATGCGAATTAAGACGTTCATGCAAGTACAATACATCCCGTGCACGCAAGCAAGAGGACCGGTCGAACCTGAGTCGAGCGAACATGCGTGGCGGCCTTACCGTCACGCGATCACGCGGGGTTCAGGAATCCGTTGATCTTGCTCATCAGGCGCGGAAGGTCGACCGGCTTGGTATCGAAATCGTCGCAGCCGGCGGCCAACGCCTTCTCCTTGTCCTCCGCCATCGCATGCGCGGTGAGCGCGATGACTGGAATCCGTGCAGTGGCAGGATTGGACTTAACGCGGCGGGTCGCCTCCCACCCGTCGATCACCGGCAGGCTGAGGTCCATCAGGATCAGGTCGGGCTGGGAGGATGCCGCCATGTCCACTCCCTCCTGACCGTCGACCGCGATCACGACCTCGAAACCGTTGCGGATGAGACGGCGCGAGAGCATGTCGCGGTTCATCTCGTTGTCTTCGACCAGCAAAATCTTCATGGCATTGGATTTTTCAGTTTACAGGATGCGCGCTCTGCGGCGCGCGTTGGCGATTGGCGATCGCCGAGATTGCCTTGCCGAGTGTGCCGATCGGCTGCGCATGCTTGCTCAAAACGAGGATCGTCCGTTCGGCGAGGAAGGTCCGCTCGCTGTCCGTCAACTCCTTGGCCGTCAGCACGACGATCGGCAAATCCGCGAGCTTGTCGTTCTCCCGAATCCGCTCCAGGAATTCGAAACCGTCGACCTCCGGCATCATGAGATCGAGCAACACCAGCGCCGGCATCGGATGGTCCTTCAACCAGTCGAGCGCGGTGCGGCCATTGTTGACCTCGGCTGACTTCAGTCCGACGCCTTCGATGGCGCTTTTCATCACGCCGCGCACGTCGGCGTCGTCGTCGACGATGAGCACGACGCTCCCTTCCCCCGAGGGAGCGAATTTGCGCAGCAGACCGATCAGCTTGTTGCGGTCGATCGGTTTGGTCATGAACTCCGAAGCGCCGAGCGAAAAGCCGAGATTCCGGTCATCGACGATCGTCAGCATGATCACAGGGATATGCTCGAGCTCAGGGTCCGACTTCATGATACCGAGCACGGACCAGCCGTCGATCGTCGGCATCATGACGTCGAGAGTCACGATGTCGGGCGGCGTCTTGCGCATGATGTCGAGGGCCTGGTTGCCGTCGCGGGCATGCATCAGACGGTAGCCCTCCTTGCCGAGCGTGGACGACAGCACGTCGTGAACGACCTGATCGTCGTCGACCACCAGGACCGTGATCGCGTTCGGCGATGCTGTTAGGGAGAGATCGTCGTCGTCGTCCAACTCCAGCGCCACCGCCTTCGACGGCTGATCCGGCAGGCTGATCGTAAAGGTCGATCCTTCCCCGGGCTTGCTCTTGACGTCGATCGATCCGCCCAACATCGTGCAGAAATGCTTGGTGATGGTCAGGCCAAGGCCGGTGCCGCCGAAGTTTCGCGTCGTGGAAGAATCGGCTTGCGTAAAAGCCTGAAACAGGCGCCCGATCTGCTCGTCGCTCATGCCGATGCCACTGTCGGTCACCGCAAAACGAACCCAGCTTGAGCCGTCCGGTGTCTTGTCACGCCAGACGCGAAGCATAACGGTGCCCTGCTTGGCGAATTTGGCCGCGTTGCTCAGGAGATTGATCAGGCTCTGTTTGAGCTTGGTGAGATCGGTCCGCAGCGAGCCGATATCGACGGGACAGTCGATCACGAGCTTGTTGTCGTTCTTCTTCACCATCGGCTCGACGATGGTTTTGACTTCGTCCGCGAGCCGGCTCAGGAACACCTGTTCGAGATAGACATCCATCCGTCCGGCTTCGATCTTGGACAGATCGAGAATGTCGTTGATCAGCCCGAGCAGATGTTTGCCGGCACCCTGAATCTTTTCCAGATCCGAAATGCTGGCCTTGTCTCCGCGATCGGTTGCGTCTTCCGCCAGGATTTCGCTGTAGCCGATGATGGCGTTGAGCGGTGTGCGCAATTCGTGGCTCATGTTCGCCAGGAAGGCAGACTTGGTCCGCGACGCGGCTTCTGCTTCCGCACGGCTTTTCTCCGCCTGCTCGCGTGCCAGGCGAATGCCTCGCGCGTTCTCGCGGAACACCACCAGCGCCCGGCTCATGTCGCCTAGCTCATCAGGCCCGGCGGCGGGAATCGGCGCCGACAGGTTGCCTTCGGCAATTGCCAGCATGCTGTGACAGAGTTCGGTGAGCCGCCGCACCACGTAGCGCAGTACGAACTGCCAGACCGCGAGAATGGCGAGGACCAGGCTGGCGACGGCGAGCAGGATGAGCCACCATTTCGCGTGGGTGATCTCATCGAGGGAACGATCGGCATTCTGCGCCGATTCCGTTTCAGACTGTTGCACCAGGGCCTGCACCTGCCCGCGCAAGTCGCCGCCGAGCTTCGTCAGGGTCTCCTGCAACGTGTCAATCTGCTGATTGACGCGCAGTTCGGCCTCGCGGGTATTCAGCAGCCCCCGCTCACCGCCGAATTGGTCGAACAAGGCGTTCGTCGATACGGAGACCGCGGTAAGCCGCAGGTCGCCGGCTGGAAGCGCAGCGGTCAACGTGACAATTCTGTCGGCAAGGCGCCCCTTCGACTCCTCGAAACGCTGCCGCAGTGCCTCGAACTGCTGCGGCTTGGTGACGACCGCGCTTTGGGCAACCAACGTGGCGAGCGTGATGATCTGCTTCGATATCCCCGCAAGAGCTTCTCCACCGGCCGGCGTCGCTACCGCGATACTGCGCAATTCATCGATCTTCACGGACAAACCATCCGTGGCCATCATTAGGCCCTCGGTAAGTTGCCGGCCGCGGTGGGACAGCCCGATCTTTTCGGTTGCGGCCCGGTTGAGTTCGCCGACCTTGGCGTCGATGGCGGCGACTTGTTCCTGCAGCCGCATCGTGCCGTCAGCCTCTCCGACGATGGAACGCAGGGCGCTGAGGCCGCTCCACAGTTGGGCGATCTGCTCGGTGAGCTTCTCGTTCTCGCTGAACAGCGCCACGTTGTCGTCGGCGTTGCCGAGGTGCCCGGCAGTGATCGCCACCTGGGCAGCGTTGGAATCGATTCCGAACGAAACCTTGACGGCCGGCAGGCTCACGTCGATCAGGCGATGCAGGACATCGCTGAGGTTGGCAAATCGAACGATCGAAAGCACGGTGCCCGCAACCGTGAGCGCAACGATCAGGAAAAATGCGATCAGCAGCCGCCCCGCGACGCTGTGATGCCAGCGGCGCTTGGCGCCGGCACTGAACATGCCGGCGGTCTTTGTCGAGGGCGGCAAAGCGAGTTCGGTCATCGTCAGCTATTCACCTTGAGAAGGATTGCGGCCATGTCGTCGAATGCCGGGCGGCCGGCCTCGAATTCGTGGACCTGCTGGACGAGGTGCGGCAGGCTTCGGGAACCGGGACCATTCGCACTTGCCAGGAACGTCTCGATCCTCGCCTCGCCGAAAAACTCGCTGTGCGGGTCGTTCGCCTCGGTAAAGCCGTCAGTCACGACCAGAAGTCTGTCGCCTGGCGACAAAGTGACGGACTGCTGCCGGTAGTCGAAGCCTTTCACCAGTCCGAGCGGGGGGCCACCGGCGCCGTTGAGCCGTGCGACCGCCTTATCGCCGCTGCCATGAAACGGCGGTACATGACCGGCGCGCACGTAGGTCAGTTGGCCGCTCCGGATTTCGAGCGTCGCCAACAACAGCGTCACGAACATGCAGCTCTCGTTGCCGACCGCCAGCGCGTCGTTGACGACCCCGACCGCCCTGCTGGGCGTGGCGAAGAGTTCGCGCGCATCAGGCCGGCCGGCAAGACTGCGAAACATCGAGTGCGTTCTCGCCATCATCAGCGCGGCACCCGCGCCCTTGTCGGAAACGTCACCGACCAGGAGCGAAAGCAAATCATCCCCGATCGGGAAATAATCGACGAGATCGCCTCCGACCTCCTTCGCAGGTTCGAGTACGACCTCGATCGACAAATCTCGGCCGCCGAGGGCGCCGTTGAATGGCGGCGGAACAAGCGCAAGCTGAAGCGTGCGCGCCTCGTTCAATTCGGCCTGCTTGCGCCTGAGCTCTTCGCGCGTACTGTCACGCAGCGCCTTCTTCTCCAGGCTCGCCAGTACCCGCGCCCGCAGCAGCGTCGGATTGAACGGCTTGAACAGGAAATCTTCCGCCCCGAGCTCGACGCAACGTACCACCGCGTCGATTTCGCTCATGGCCGAGATGACGATGACGGGCATTTCGTTGCTGCGTCCATTCTCGCGCAAGGCCGTAAGCACGCCGAAACCGTCCAGTTCGGGCATCATGATATCGAGCAAAACAAGGTCGTAGCGGCCGGCCGCAATGGCCGCGAGCGCTTCGACCCCGTTCGAGGCCTGGTCGATCTGCTTGATGTCGAGCCGGTTCAGCCGCCGGACCAGGAGATCGCGATTGTCCGGAACGTCATCGACCACCAGAACCTTTGCGGACGAAGGATTCATGCGATCTCAGCGATTCTCGCGGCAAAAGCGCAAAATTTCAACACGCCGATGGCCGGTCCCACGGTCTGAATAGCGCATTGCTATCGGGAGTGAACCCGCCCCTTTCGCGATGGTGCTGGGAGATCGGCGCTGCCAGCGCGAACCATATGCCATTTCATCACATTGCCGGGTCAATGCCAATGAATTCCCATGCATTCACCACTGAACGAAGTCCGCAATTCCGGAGCCGGCGACAACATTAGGCCGGAGATCGAACCCATCGAGCCAGATCGGGACGCCGGCAAGCTTCCGCCCGGCACAAAGCGTGGTATCTTGCGGGATTGGAATCTCGAACGTGTCATATTGGCGCAATGACGTCGGTGGCCCCCTCTACCAAGACAGCGCAGATCGTTATCGGCAACGCGATTCCCGAGATGGCGAAGGTCGCCGATCTCGTCGATCGCTTCGGGACCGAATACGCGATCCCGCAGCGCGCCGTCGACAATCTGAATATCTGTCTCGACGAACTGCTCAACAACACCATCTCCTACGGCTATTCGGACCAGAAGGTGCACGAGATCAAGGTCATCATATCGGTCGTGGGTGGCGCTCTGCTGACCGCCGAGATTCGCGACGACGCGGCGCCCTTTGATCCGCGCGCGGCCGCGGCGCCGAAGCTGGACGGAAGTGTCGGAGGCCTCGGCGTACACTTCGTCCGCTCGCTGATGGATGAGATTTCCTATACCCGCGTCGACAATTGCAACGTGGTGAAAATCGCCAAGAAGCTTTCGCCGGAATCCGGCGCCACGCCGTAAAAATCAACGATCGTCATTCATTCCAGCGCGGCGGATGCTTTCTCTCCTGTCGAACGGAGCATGGAGCACATCGATCCGGTCAGTGCTCGTAGTGCAAATGCAGCTCAACGCGATTGCCGTCCACACGGCAGACGACGCGGTCGGCGGATTGCGCCAGCAAATATCCGGCGAATAGCCGCTCGCCTTCTTCGGAGTCCTCGATGTCCCGGAGATCCGGCCGGCGGTCCGGAATGACGATCTTCTGACCGGCGTAGAAAATCTTCACGTCGAGATTGTATTCGTCGAAGCTCGCTTCGATTTCCACGCCGCCGGGCGGGCTGCCGATGACTTCCAGCGCCTGCACGGTCGCGAAGATCGCGCGATTGACGATCTCGCGCCGCGCGCCCCAATGTCCGCCTTGCGTGATCAGGAACTGCTCGACGGTGTCGCGATAGTCCGGGCGCATTTCGAGCCGGATTCGCTCCCGCTGCTTCACGCCGATCCGCATGATCGCATTCAGCGTCACCGCGCAGGTCGTGCCGAGCATCAGCGAACTGCCGAAGATCGGCTGCAGCAGCAGTGGGAGGGTCGCGAACACCTCCTTGTAGGCATCGGCCAGGACGAGCATCGCGAACGAGAATCCGATCACGATGGTCTTTCGGGTATCGAGCATCCGGGCCGTGATCATCTGCAGCCCGTTGATGAAGATGAACACCGCGGTGAAGAACAGGATCGCGCCGACGATCGGGTCCGGGACGGTCACGAATTTCAGCGCCGCAATCGGGAACAGCGACCCGGCCGCGAGGATGATGCCGATCGCGTAGGCGACCTTGCGGCTTGTCACGCCCGTGGCGGCGGCGAGCCCGATGCAGGGCGAATAGACGTCGACACCGACGCTTCCGAGCAGGCCGGCCAGGAACGTCGACGCGCCGTTGCCGGACAGGCCGCCCGACAGCGACGGGATATCGGGCCGCACCCAGTTCGCGTCGTTGATTCGCTGCGCCGTGCTGATCGCGCCCAAGAGGTGCAGCGTCCCGGCGACCGCCGCCACGACGAATGGCGCCAGCAACGTGATGTCGAACGACCAGCCCGGGTGCGAATGGAAAGGAAGCCTGATGAAATCGATATGCTCGGAAGCAAGCGCGGCGGCGGCCGGGTTCGGCAGCCCGACAGCAAAGCCCACCAGAAATCCGACCCCCGATCCGATCAGCACGCAGAACGCCTTGAGATAACCGGAGGTCCAGATGTTCAGCGCAACCATGGTGAACAGCGTCGCGGCCGAAACGGCCACGTAGGACGTCTGAATGCCGTGCTCCTTGGTAATCCCCAGGCCGTAGCGCAGCCCGAGCGATGCCACCGCGAGCCCGATGGCGGCGATCACCAGCCCGGCGATTTCCGCCGGCAAGAGCGCTCGCAACCGTTGCAGCAGCGGCGCGATCGCGAGTTGAACAAGCCCGGCCACCATCGTCATGCCGAACAGCAACGCCATGCCGCCGCGCTGCAGGGCAAATACGGCGGGCGCGAAATAGACCGGCATGAAGCCGGCCGGGCAGAGATATCCGGAACCGACGAACCGGTGGTTCATCGAGATCAGAACCGTTCCGATGCCGAGCGCCAGAAGCCCGACGGAGATGAATTCCAGCGTTTGCGAGAACGTCAGTCCGGCTTCGCGCGCCAACGCCACCTGATAGGCGAGCGACGTGGTCGCGAGGCCGATATGCTGGAAGGCCGACAGGACGAGGATGGGGAACGGCGGCGTGTCGTCCGCGTTGTAGAGAAGTCCCTTTTCGGCAGCCATGACCGGCGACTATGTCAGCTTGCCGAAGGCTTCTTCACGTGACTGGAAGATCGTGAAGGCTTGCAGCAGGCCACCCATCTCGAACAGTTCGCGCACGTGCCCGGCTACGCCGCAGAGCGCGAGTTGTCCGCCCTTCTCCTTCAGGCTTCCGTTCGCAACCAGCAGCACGCGGAAGGCGGCGCTGGTCAGATATTTGACCGCCGTGAAGTCGATGAGGACGGTCTTGACGCCCGTCGCAATCAGATCTTTGAGTTGTTGCGTGAGTTTGGCGGCGTTGCTGCTGTCGATCCTGCCGACGATGGACAGGACGGTCAGGTCGCCGTGCTGGGATTCCGAAAGGGATAACGGATCAGTGTTCATTGCTGCTGTTCGACGAGTCGACACCTTCTTGACGAGACCGGCACCCGCCGGATCAAGGGCAGCGCTCGACCTCCGGTTTCATCACGATCGCAGATTCCGCACGCCAAGTTGCGGCAAATCGCGCGTGATAGCAACCGGCCAACGACTCGCGACCGGCACCTTCGACAGCTCGATGCGCAGGCGAAGAATTCAAGCCAAGCGCAAAGCGATACGAGAGCCGCGTAGCGTCGTTAGGCCGCAACTTCAAATTTGTCGCGCTTCACCTTGGTGAGATCGATTCCCTCGATACGGATGAGACGGGTCTCGGTGTCACGCCGCGGTGAATGCAACTCGCCCTCGCCATAGACGTGAGCCATGCCAGGAGTCAGCCGGTACGTACGGACCTTTTCAACTTTGCCAGGCCGGCCATCTGCCGGCTTTTCGAGCAGTCGCCAGTCCGTCATTTCAGTGACGCCGACAGCTTGACCGTAGATCGCCCAGCTCGGCCCGTGATCATGCGGCGAACTGTTCTTCGCTCCTTTGTAGACATGGCCGAGAATGCAGAAGCGGAGATCGGGATCCTCATAAAGAACGTTCCGCTCCGCCTGCATGTTCGGGCCGAGGTGCGTCGCCACGAACTCTGGATCGGCGCAGGCTCTTTCGGTGTATTGACGAACCAGTTCCCGGCCCTCGCGACCTGGATGTTTCAGCAATGCTGCGCGGCAATCGGCTGCGAATTGGTCGAGCGCATAAGACATGATCGTTTCCTCGCTGGGACGAGCCGTTCGGCCTGGCACCGCGGCCATCAGGGACGCTTGGCCGCACACTTTCTACGGTACGAACGCCTCACAACGCATGGCTTGCATAACCTATCGACCGGGCATCCCCTCTGTAAATCGAGATATCGGACTGCGGCCGCCGCTCCTACCGGCTCCGAAGATCGCCCGTTTTTCGGGCTTGATTAAAATGTAGGTTTATACCTACAATCCTACATTGCGAGGCTGAGGCGAGGCAAAGGCGCGAGGCAAAGGCGAATGTCCGAGCCGTCATTCAATTCAGGTCCCATAAGCGGCGATTGGGCCAACCCGCCGCTTGATCGTAAATCGCCCTTGCCGCTCTACGCTCAGATCAAGCAACGCCTGATCAGCATGATCCTGCGCTGGGACCAGGCCGACCGGCGTTTCTATTCGGACGAGCAGCTCTGCGCGTGCTTCTGCGTGAGCCGGGATACCGTCCGGCAGGCCGTCGCCGAACTTGTGAATGAAGGGCTGCTCACCCGCAGCCGTGGGCTCGGAACGTTCATCTCCGCGCGCAAGCTGGAGGAACGCTTCGGACCCGGCATGGATTTTCAGAAGCAATGGGCGGCCAACGGCACGCCCATGCAATCGACGTTGCTGGCATTCGAGCGACGGCCTGCGGACGATCAGGTGGCGGAAGCGCTCGAGTTGCAACCCGGCGCGCAAATTCTCTTCATCAAGCGGGTGCGCTCCGCGGCACGCGTCCCGATGGCGATCGACTACCGCTATCTGCCGGCCGAGCTTGCGTCTGGATGGACCGAGAAATCCGCGCGCGGCTCGCCGCTGCATCTTCTCTGGCAAAAGCTTGAGCTACGCAATGGCGACTTCACGATCGAAGCGAGCCTCGCCGGCCCGGACGAAGCGGAATATCTGCATCTGACGACTGGCTCGCCCGTCTTGACCCGCACGTTGCGCTATCGCGACGACGCCGGCCGGCTGGTGATGGTCGGCCACACCGTGCACCGCGGCGATCTCGTTCGCTATTCTCTGAATGTGCCGCTCGTGCGCGACGCCGAAGGTGCCGCCTACGACCTCGAGCGCAGCGGAGTCCATGATGACTAGTGCCTGGACTTGAAACGTACGAACGCCGGAAAGCGACTAAACAACGGTTGAAGCGATTGAACACTTGGACGCAGAAGGACGCCTCTGGCGGCCGCATCGACGGGAGTCAAACCGTGCATATCGGACGACGCAATTTCTTGCAACTTGTGCCTGCTGCTGCCGCAATGGCGATGTCGAACACGCGTACCGGCTTTGCCGAAACGGCCCCGTTGCGTGTCGGCTCTATTCTGTCCGTCACCGGACCGGCCGCGTTTCTCGGCGAAGATATGAAGGCAGGGCTACAACTCGCCGTCGATGAAATCAACGCGGCGGGCGGCATCAACGGCCGCAAGATTGCCTGGACGTTCTACGACGCGGAAAGCCAGACCCAGAAGGCAATCTCCGCGACCCGCCGCCTGATCAGTCAGGACAAAATTGAAGTGATCGTCAGCGGCGGCAATATGAGCGGCATTGCGCTCGCCATGGCCCCTCTCGCCGAGGCCGCCAAAATTCCGTTCATTTCCAGCGAGGGCGCGCTCGCGATTGTGACGCCGGTTGCGGAGCGGAAATGGGTGTTCAAGAGCACCGTCGACGACGAGGACGTACTCGAACGTATCGCCGACTTTCTCGACAAGAAGAAGATCAAGAAAGTTGCCTTGATCAGCGACACAAGCGGCTTCGGTCAAGGCGCCGCGACGCAGATGCAAAAGGTCGGCCCTCGGCGCGGCCTCGAAGTGGTGTACGAGACGTTCGGTCCCGCCGACACCGACATGCTGCCGCAGTTGACCCGGATTCGCGACAGCGGAGCGGAAGCGATCATCTGCTGGACGGTTACGCCGGCAGGCGTGGTTTTCCTCAAGCAAGCTTTGCAGCTCGGCCTCGACAAGCGAACGCTGATCCACAGCTACGGGTTCGTGTCGCAGCACTACATGGAACTGGCCGGCGATGCCGCCAAGCCGCTTCTCCTGGCGAGCCTCAAGCTGACCGTCGGAGACCAGTTGCCCGACAGCGATCCGCTGAAGGCCGGAATTCTCAAAATGTTCCACGACTACAAAGCACGGTTCAATCGGCAGGCGAGCCTTTACGCCGCCGAGTCCTATGATGGCGCCATGCTCGCCAAGCTCGCGCTCAACAAGGTCGGCGGCGATACCAGCAAGCTTCCCGAAGGTCTCGAACAGGTCCGCAACTACGCGGGCATCAGCGGCGTCTTTAATTTCTCGCCGGAGCGTCACTCGGGCCTGTCGAAGAACGACATCGTGCTCGTCAATTGGCGCGACGGTCGCTTCAACCTGGTAGATTACTAGATATCTCCAGCCGTCCATCGGAAGGAAAAGCCATGGCGCTGTCCCGCGAAATGTCGTCCGAGCAGGCGTTCGAAGTCGTCCAGACCCTGCTCGATGGGCCCGAGAGCCGGTTTCCGCTGACCTTCAACAGCGACCTGCCCCGGATCCGCGAACTGTTTCACGCGGCGACGCGCAACCAGTGGGATCCGAAGACCGACGTGTCGTGGGATAAGCTCGATCCAAGTGCCTACACGGAGGAGCAGCGCTACGCCGCGCGGCTCTATTGGAGCCGGCGCGCCTGGAGTGAGTATGGCGCGATTTCGGAAAGCCCGATGCTGCAGGTCCGGTTTGGCGTAGAGCAGCGCCCCTCCGACATGCAGTTGTTCTTTACAATCCGCTCACAGGAAGAAGCGCGCCACGCCGAGGTCTGCCATGCCATGGCCGAGCGCCTCGGCGGCTATGTCGAAAAGCCGGTCCAGCAACTGTTCCAAGGCTCGGTTGCGACCCATGGCGTTCGTCGCTCCGCACTGAACGCCGATATTCCGCTTGAAGGGATCATCGCCGCTCTCGTCTGCACCGCGGAAGAGATCGCCTTCGACGTGTTCCGCCATCTCGACGACGTCACGCGTGACCCGGTGGCGAAGGAGATCGTTCGCCTGATCATGCGCGACGAATCACGGCACTGTGCCTTCGGATGGTATTTCCTTGAAGCCATCTGCGGCACGCTCACGCCGGAGCAGAAGAAGCAGATCGAAGACGCCGTCATTACGATGGTCGAGAAGGTGGAACTGAACGGTTATCACAGTTCATGGCTGGCGCCGGAGAATCCGGCGTCCCGGTCCGAGGTCGAGGCGGATCGCATCACTTATGAAGCCGGCCTCGGCTCAACCGTCGAGGAGGTTGAGAAGCCGATCTTCATCGGGACGCTTCAGCGGATCCGCGAACAGATGCGGCCGCTCGGCATCAATCTTCCCATGTTCAGCCATCCCAAGCTCGGGACGGTCTGACCGCAAAACGCGGCCATCGAGGCTATGTCAGCTCCACATCCGCCGTTGCGCCTCCTGGTCGAGCGCCGTTTTCCTCTGGAAATGAGCGTCACGCTTCCTGACATCAGGGAGCTCTACGACAACGGCAAGGCTGGACGCTGGAACCCGCATCGCGACATCGACTGGAATGCGTTGTCGCCGGATAGCTACGATCAACCGGTCCGTGAAGCGGCAAGGCGCACCTGGAGCCGGTTGCTCTGGACGGAAGCGACTGCGCTCACGGAAACGCCGGCTCTCATCGTCCGTTTCTGCATGGAAACGGGGCGGGAAATCGATCCGAAATTCTTCCTCACCGTGCGCAATACCGAGGAAGCCTGGCACATCGAATGTTTCGATCGCATCGCCGAGGCATTCGGAGGACGCTTGGCGGCGCCCGCCGACCGCGCCTATGAGGCGGTGTTCAATCGCGGTCTTTATCGTCGCGTCCTCGATGCGACGCAAAACCTGGACAGCTATGTCGCCGTCCATGCGGCGTTCGAAGACGGACTCGAGCTCGAGCTCTGCCGCACATCGCGGGCGCACGCGACAAATGCCGCCGTCATCGGCGTCCTCGACCGGGTCATCGCCGACAAGGAACGTCATGCCGCCTTCGGCTGGCTGTATTTGGCCTCCCGCGCGCCGCGCTGGTCGGACGCAGAGCGTCAACTGATCGCGGCCGAGTTGACGGCGCACATCCAGGACACCGAGCTTAAGGGCTATCACTGCCCCTGGCTCGCTCCCGAGCACGCATCCGCCGAGGCGCAAGCCGACGCTGTCACCGCGGCCGCCGGCCTGGGCGCCGCGCCGCGCGCCGCCGAGGAAGACACGCTGGCCAACTACGTCGGCAATGTGCGCATGCGCCTGGCCGAGTTCGGCGTCGTCCTTCCGCGATTGGAAACCAATCGCATGCGGGCGTTTTGAGCGGGATACCCATGGCGACAGCCTTCCTGCAATTGCTGGTCGCCGGCATCGGCACGGGAAGCATCTACGCCCTTATCGCACTCGGCTTCACCGTCGTGTTCAAGAGCACCGGCGCGATGAACTTCGCGCAAGGCGAATGGGTGGTGATGGGCGGCATGATTGCGGCTCTCGTGGCGGGCACGACCGGCGTCGGCATAGCCTGCCTGGCCGCGGTGCTGCTGGTGGTGATTTTCGGCATGCTGTCGGAGCGGCTGGTGATATTTCCGCTACGGCATCCCAACGCTTTGTTGATCACCATGATCAGCATCGGGCTCGCCATCTGCACGCGCAGCCTCGTTATGCTGGTGCTCGGGAAGAAACCCGTCGGCTATCAGGGATTTTCCAGCACCGCGACGCTGTCGTTCGGCGGAGTGAGCCTTCAGACGCAAACTCTGTGGATCGTCGGGCTGACGCTCGCCTTCCTCGTCGTCATGCATCTCTTCTTCGAGCGGACGGTCCTCGGCAAGGCGCTGCGCGCGGCCGCCGCCGACCGCGAGGCCGCGGCGATCGTGGGCATTCCAGTCGAGAGAACGGTGTTGCTGTCGTTCGGGATCGCCGCCTTCGCCGGCGCACTCGCCGGAGCGATCATCACGCCGCTGACGATCGCCTCCTACGACCAGGGCGCCATGTTCAGCTTCAAGGGCTTCAGCGCCGCGATGCTCGGGGGCGTCGGCAGCCTGCCGGGCGCTGTGGTCGGTGGGCTGGCGCTCGGCCTCCTGGAAGCGTTCGGGAGTTTCTACATTTCGTCCGATTTCAAGGACGCGATTGCGTTTGCCGTCCTGCTCATCATCCTTTTCGTTCGCCCCTCGGGCCTGCTCGGCCGCGCCGACATCGTCAAGGTTTGAGCGATGGACGTGTCACCCCTGGAGAGGCGCGAAACGCGGCCGGTTGCGGCTTCAACACCCGGCCCAGCCGAACCTGACGGAGGGACGGAACGTTCCGGCCCGGCGCCTGCGGCGGCGCGGCTGTCCGATCATTGGCTTCTGCTGCTCGTCTGGCTTGTGCTGCTGGTGGTTCCGTTCGTCGCGCCCAACGCCTACGTGGTGTCGCTGGCTAACGTCGCGTTGATCAACGTGATCCTTATCGCCAGCCTGAATTTGTTGATGGGTTACGGCGGCCAGATCTCGCTCGGTCACGCAGGATTCTTCGGACTTGGCGCCTACGCAAGCGGCATCATCAACGTCAAGTTGGGATTGAGTCCCTGGGTTGGACTGCCAGTGGCGGCGCTGGTCGCGGGCATCGCGGCTCTGATCGTCGGCATCCCGGCGTTGCGGCTGCGCGGCCTTTATCTCTCCATGGCGACGCTGGGCTGGAACGCCATTCTCGTCGTGCTGTTCAATCGCCTGATCGACCTGACCGGCGGCCCCAATGGTCTGCTCGGCGTCCGGCCGTTCTCGTTCGCCGGCATCCCGCTGGACACCGAGGCGCGGGCGTTCCCTTTGGTCTGGTTCGTGTCCCTGCTGATCATGCTGGCGATTCTCAATCTCCTACGCTCGCGCACCGGACGCGCCTTGCGCGCCGTCGCGACCAATGAACTCGGCGCCGACGCCGCTGGGGTCGACAGCTTCAACACCAAGCTGCTGTTCTTCGTGCTGACGGCCGGAATGGCGGGGATTGCCGGCAGCCTTTACGTCCACATCAACCAATACGCCTCGCCCGAAACCTTCGACATCTCCACCGCGATATTGCTGGTGGTGATGGTCGCGCTCGGCGGCTCAGGTACCTATTGGGGGCCTGTCATCGGAGCGTTGATTCTGACCGTCGTACCCCAAATTCTGCTCGATTATGAAGACGCCGAATTGATGCTGTTCGGCATGGGCATGCTGATCGTGCTGATCGTCTTTCCCGGTGGCCTCGCCCGGTTACCGGAGGCCATCATGAACCGCTTCGCCAGAGCGAGACGGGCATGACCGGCGCCCTGCTCAAGGTCGAGGACGTGACCTGCCGCTTCGGCGGTCTGACGGCCGTGTCCAATCTCAGCTTCGAGGTACCGGTCGGGTCGATCAAGGCCGTGATCGGCCCGAACGGCGCCGGCAAGAGCACGCTGTTCAACATGATCGCCGGCATCACGCCACCCAGCGCGGGCAGCATCCGGTTCGCCGATGAACGGATCGACAAGCTCCCAACATTCCAACGGGCGCGACGCGGCATCGCCCGCACGTTTCAGAACCTGCAGATTTTTCAGGACATGACCGTGCTCGAAAACGTCATGGTCGGCCGCCATATGCGCGGCAGCGCCGGAATCTCGCAGACGATCCTGCGCGGACCGCGGTTGCGCGCCGAAGAGCGGGCAATGACCGCAGCGGCCATGGAAATTCTCGAGCGATTCGGACTTGCCGCCAAGGCATACACGCAGGCAAGCGCGCTGAGTTTTGGCCAGATGAAAATTCTGGAACTGGCGCGCGCACTCGCCAGTAACCCTCGGCTTCTCCTGCTCGACGAACCGGCTGCCGGTCTTCCGCATGCCGCGGCCGACAAGATGGAAGAGATCATCGTCGCGCTGAATCAGGCCGGAATGACGGTACTCCTGGTCGAGCACAACATGCGCTTGGTGATGTCGTTAGCGCACGACATCCTGGTCCTCAACAATGGGCTGCGCATCGCCGAAGGCACCGCGGACGAAGTCCGCCGCAATCCTGAAGTTTTGGCCGCGTATCTGGGTGATGCGGAAGATGCTTGACGTCAACGCCCTGACGGCCGGCTACGGCAGCATCGAGGTGCTGCACCGGGTCTCCCTGCGTGTCGGTCCGGGGCAGTGCGTGTGCCTCATCGGAGCCAACGGCGCCGGCAAGACGACGCTCCTGCGCTGCATTGCAGGACTGCTCAGTCCCAGCGCTGGAAGCATCAGCATCGGCGACACCGAAATCACCTCGGGCCCCGCCTCTGCTCGGCTCGGTTTCGGTGTGACGCTGGTGCCCGAAGGGCGCCGGGTCTTCGCTCCGATGACGGTCCGGGAAAATCTGGAGATGGGGGCGTTTCGCCGGCTTTGGCCGCGCCGAACGCAAGGTGTGGCGGCCGACATGGACATGGTGTTCGACCTGTTTCCGCGCCTGCGCGAGCGTGAGGGGCAACTGGCCGGGCTTCTTTCCGGCGGGGAGCAGCAGATGCTGGCAATCGGCCGTGCATTGATGGCGCGGCCGCGACTGCTGCTTCTGGACGAACCATCGATGGGACTCGCACCTCGCGTGATCCAGGAAATCTTCGCCACGATACGGCGTCTCAACGCCGAGGGAATGTCCATCCTTCTGGCCGAGCAGAATGCCAATATGGCGTTGCGAACTTCGGCATGGGGTTACGTGCTCGCCGGCGGCGAAATCGTAAGGTCGGCCGAGAGCCAGACTTTGGCAAATGATCCCGCGGTCCAGACAGCGTATCTCGGGCTCTGACTTCTTACATGGAACAGCACACCGTGACATTGATAGACGAGACGCTTGAGGCCGAGTTCGCGCTGCGTCGACGCCATCCGGAACGTGACGAGATTTACGACGACCACCGGCGCCGCAGCGCCGCGCTGCGAGACCGTGGCAACTGCCGGCTCGACGTGCGCTATGGCGCGGGTCCGCGCTGCCTGCTCGATATATTCCCCGCCGGCGATCATGCCCCGGTCCTGTTCTTCATTCATGGCGGCTATTGGCGGGCGTTGGACAAGTCCCACACCTCCTTCATCGCCGAGCCGTTTCAACGTGCCGGAATGACCGTGGTGATGCCGGGTTACGACCTGGTGCCGAGCGTACGGATCGCCGACATTCTCGATCAGATCAGGGCGGCCTTCGCATGGATCATCGGCCGGCTCGCACCGGAGCGTGTCGTTGTGGCCGGCCATTCGGCCGGCGGGCAACTTGCCGCGATGTTGGCTATGGACCAAGCAGAGCATGCCACCGGGCCGATTGTCGGGCTGGTCGGCATCAGCGGCGCGTTCGATCTGCGGCCGCTGCTGCTGACTTCGATCAATCAGGACCTCACGATGTCGGCCGAGGAGGCCGAAGCGGCGAGTCCGCTGTTACGCCTTCGAACACTGCCGAAGTCAGCGCCGCTGGTACCATTGCTCGCCATGGTGGGTGGCGACGAAACCAAGGGCTTCAAGCAATGGACCGCCGACCTGGTTGCCGGTTGGCGGGCGCGGGCCGCTCCGGCGACGTACGTGGAACTCGCGGGCCGGACTCACTTCACCATTCTCGATGCCTTGGCGGAGCAGGATGGTGAAGTTCCTCGCGCGATTTGCCGTCTCGCGACATAATCGCAGCATGGCGTCACGCAAGGAGGGTGCGATGCGGTATTACCTGTTCTGCCTCGCCCTTGTTGCCGGCCTTGCCGTCTCGGATCGTCATGCACTCGCACAAGATAGCGTCGCCTCCTTCTACAAGGGCCGCCAGATCACGGTGATCGTAGGCTCTTCCGCGGGGGGCGGCTTCGACCTCTATGCGCGGCTTCTTGCGCGGCATATGCCTAAATACGTTCCCGGCAGCCCGGCGATCGTGGTGACCAACATGCCGGGAGCCGGCAGCAACACCGCGGCCGCGCATATCTTCAATGTTGCACCCAAGGACGGCACGTTTATCGGCGCGTTGCAGAACAGTGCCGTGATGGACGCGCTGTTCGATGCGCAACGCGGCGATGCCAAGCGGCTACGGCACGATGCAACCAAGTTCATCCACCTGGGCTCGGCCACCACCGACCACTACGTCTGTATCGCGCGGTCCGATGCGCCCGCAAAGTCCTTCAAGGATACGCTGACGCGGGAGTTGCTGATCGGCGCGAGCCAGCCAGGCACGTCGACCCGTGACTATCCGGCGATGCTCAACAACACCACTGGTTCGAAGATTCGCCAGGTGAGCGGCTATCCTGGCACTCGCGAGATCACACTTGCGATCGAGAAGAACGAAGTGCAGGGCCTCTGCGGTTTCAGTTGGTCGAGCCTGCAGGCGCAACGTCCGGATTGGATGCGATCCGGATTCATCCGTGTGATCGTTCAGGAACACGACAAAGGCAATCCGGAGATCAATAAAATGGGCGTTCCGCTGGCGGTGGATTTCGCCACGTCCCCGGAGAATCGCAAGATCATGGAATTGGTTTATTCCGCGGAGACCTTCGGCCGGCCCTATATGATGGCGCCGGGCGTCCCCGTGGACCGGGTCGCGGCACTGCGCAAGGCATTCCTCGAAACAATGCGTGACCAGGAATTGCTGGCAGATGCTCAGCGGATTGGGATCGCTATCGACCCAATCTCAGGCGAGGATCTGCAGACCCTTGCCGCAAGCATCTTCGCCACTCCCGCCGGCTTCGTTGAGAGGACCAAGCAGGCGCTGACGTACAAGGCGCCGTAAAGCGGCAAGCCGGAAGCGTCAGCCTTCAACGAACCTGAAAGATGAGCTTGCCCCTGAAGTGGCGGGACTCGCTGAGGCGATGAGCATCCGCTGCCTCGGACAAGCGATAGAGCTTGATCTCGGGAACGCGCACGGCGCCCGTTTTGTACAATTCGACGATGCGTTCGAGAGGCTTGCGGGCACGTCCGACGGGCGGTCGCAGTGCGGTGACATCGGACCGTTGCGGCTTTGGCGCCTGCGCGCCCGAAGCGATGAAAGCCGCGCGACCGCCCGGCTTTAGCACCGCGAAAGATTTCTCCGCAACGTCGCCTCCGACCGTGTCGAAAACAGCATCGCAATCGGCGACAGCCTGCGTGAAATCGCCGGCTCTGTAGTCGATGACTTCATCGGCGCCGAGACCGCGGACATACGCATGGTTCGCCGCACTCGCGGTCGTGACGACGTGCGCACCGATGTGCTTGGCAAGCTGGATGGCAAAACCGGCAACGCCCCCTGCCCCGCCTTGGATCAAGATCTTCTCACCGCGCTGTAGTTTCAGCGTTTCTTCAATCGCGCTCATTGCCGTGAGGCCGGTGAGCGCCAATGCGGCCGCGTTGACGTGGGACAGATCGGCCGGTTTTTTGGCGACGATCGCGGCCTTGACGGCAATCCTCTCCGCGTAGGTGCCCTCCTGACCGGCTTCGCAAACGCCGAACACGGCATCGCCCACCGCGATATCCGTGACGCCATCTCCGACGGCGCTGACCACCCCGGAAAAATCCCGTCCCGGAACAAGGGGAAATTTCGTGTGCTTGTATTCACCGAGGCGCACCTTCCAATCCGCTGCGTTGACGCTCGCGGCAACGATGTCGACGACTACCTCGCCCGGACCGGCTACCGGATCGGGCAAATCGCCGTATTGGAGAACTTCCGGTCCACCGAACCGTTCAATGAAAGCTGCCTTCATTCGCATTTCCTCTGCGATCTGGACCGAAATGGTACACTGAGCTTGCGATCAAGCAAGACCTCCGCCCTGGTCGGCGTCGAGAGCGAAGCTGGTGCGTACTCTTAGCTTGCCGTTTCGCGGGACGCTCCGTCGAAGGCGCTCCTCCAAACGCAGTGATCAGGCTTTGAGCGCCCATGCCGCATTTCTATGCTTCTTTCTGAGTCTTTCCTGTTACAATAATAGCTTGAACAAGAAAGGTCGGATGCGGCCAGCATCGATGCGTTTTGAAACTCAACGCCTGCGTCATGGCTGCCCCGCCAGGTCGGCGGCGATTGTATCGTCTCAGTCCTTATTCGATGATTGCAACCCGGAGGGCGAGCCGGCCAACCGCCGCAGAATGCGACACGATGCTTAGTCCGACTCCTGCCACAGATGGGATCATCCAGGAGCCGTTGCTGCAGGCGATCGGTATCACAAAACGGTACGGCTCCTTTCTCGCCAACGATGCAATTGATCTCGACCTGCGCCCCCGGGAAATCCATGCCCTGCTGGGTGAGAACGGGGCCGGAAAATCCACCCTCGTCAAGATCATGTACGGCCTCATTCAGCCGAGCGGCGGCGAATTGCGCTGGATGGGCGAGAGGCTTGAGCTTGCCGGTCCGGCCGACGCCCGTGCGCTCGGCATCGGCATGGTGTTTCAGCACTTCTCGCTGTTCGAGAATCTCACCGTTGCGGAGAACGTCGCGCTCGGCCTTGCCCCGACGGAGAGCTTCGCCTCGATCTCGGCGCGGCTCGCTGAAGTCTCGCAGGTCTACGGGCTACCGCTCGATCCCAAGCGCGAGGTCTGGCGCCTGTCGGTCGGCGAACGCCAGCGCATCGAGATCGTGCGAGCGCTGATGCAAAACCCGAAGCTGCTCATCCTCGACGAACCGACCGCGGTCCTCACCCCACAGGAAGCCGATCAGCTCTTCATCGTGCTCGATCGCCTCAAGAGCGAAGGACGCGCGCTTCTTTACATCAGTCACAAGCTCGACGAGGTGAAACGCCTGTGCGACCGGGCTACCATCCTGCGCGGCGGCAAGAAGGTCGCCACCTGCGATCCCCGGCGCGAGACGGCGGCATCGCTGGCCAGGATGATGGTGGGCGGCGACATCGGCGAGGTGAAAATGGGGTCGGGCCGCGCGACCGCGCCGGCGCGACTGATCGTGCAGAACCTTACGCTTGAGCCCGACGATCCCCATGGCGTGCGGCTCGATCAAGTCTCGGTCGAAGTCAAAGGCGGCGAAATCCTCGGTATCGCCGGCGTCGCCGGCAACGGACAGGACGAGCTCTTCGCCGCGCTCTCCGGCGAACGTACCACGCTGGAATCCGGCTCGGTCATCTTCGACGGACATGCCGCCGGCCACCTCTCCGTCACGCAACGGCGCCGCCTCGGCGCGGCTTTCGTACCGGAGGAGCGGCTCGGTCACGGCACCGCGCCGCGCATGCGGCTGTCGGACAATGCGCTGCTTACCGGCCACGCGGCGAGCGGGATGGTCAAGCACGGCTTCATCGACAAGGCGGCGACGCTCGCGGTCGTGGACAAGACCACCACCGCGTTCGATGTGCGCAAGGCCAAGCGCGATCCAGAAGCCGTGAGCCTCTCCGGCGGCAATCTGCAGAAATTCATTGTCGGCCGCGAGATTCTGCGCGAACCCGGCGTACTGGTCGTCAGCCAGCCGACCTGGGGGGTCGACGCGGGCGCAGCAGCCACCATCCGCCAGGCGCTGATCGATCTCGCGTCCCGCGGTGCCGCGGTGCTGGTGGTCAGCCAGGATCTCGACGAACTGGCCGAGATCGCCGACCGCGTCGCCGTCATGTTTCATGGCAGGCTGTCGGCGCCGCTGCTCGCCGCTGAAGCCAACCGCGAGCGGCTTGGCCTGTTGATGGGCGGCAGCACAGCGGCGCAGGAGGCAGGTCATGCGGCTGGTACTTGAGCGGCGCGCCGAGCGCTCGACCGTCATCGCCATCACCTCGCCGCTGATCGCGATCGGGCTGACGCTGCTGACGATGACGGTGCTGTTCGCGCTGCTCGGCAAGAACCCGTTCGCCGCACTCTGGGTCTATTTTATCGATCCGCTCACTGACTCCTATTCGCTCCAGGAGATCGCCGTGAAGGCGACGCCGCTGGTAATGATCGCGATCGGACTGTCGTTCTGCTACCTCGCCAACGTCTGGAACATCGGCGCCGAGGGGCAATTCCTGATCGGCGCGGTGGCCGGGAGTTGGCTCGCGGTCAAGACCCACGGCACCGATGCGGGAGCATGGGTACTGCCGGCCATGCTGGTGCTCGGTGCTTTGGGTGGCGCGCTCTACGCGCTCATCCCGGCAATCTGCAAGGTGCGGTTTGGCGCGAGCGAAATCCTTACCAGCCTGATGCTGGTCTACGTCGCGGATTTGTTTCTCGACTACTTGGTGCGCGGACCCTGGCGCGATCCGAAGGGCTTCAATTTTCCGACCACTGCCGATTTCGATCCGGTCGCGACCGTACCGATCCTGATCGAGGGCAGCAGACTGCACCTTGGCGCGGTGATTGCGCTCGTGGTCGTGGCGGTAGCGACGGTGTTGCTCGGCCGAACCATCAAGGGTTTCGAAATCCGGGTGGTGGGCGCCGCTCCCAAGGCGGCGCGCTTTGCCGGGTTCAATGCCAACCAGCTTGTGATCTTCACCTTCGCCATTTCGGGTGCGCTCGCCGGGTTGGCCGGCATCATCGAGGTCGCCGGACCAGTCGGAAATCTGCGGCCGAATATTTCGCCGGGCTATGGTTTCACCGCCATCATCGTCGCGTTCCTGGGCCGCCTCAATCCGATCGGGATATTGATTGCCGGGCTGTTCCTGGCGCTCACATTCATCGGCGGCGAGCAGGCGCAGATTTCAATGAAGATCCCGCTCGACCTGACCAAGGTGTTCCAAGGCATCCTGCTGTTTTACGTGCTCGCCTGCGATTCGCTGATCCTCTATCGCATCCGCCTGACGCCCTCCCACCGCAAGGCCGCGCATGGCACTGGCTGAAGCCATCATTCTGGCGGTGCTGGCCGCTTCGACGCCGCTGCTGCTGGCTGCGGCCGGCGAACTCGTCTGCGAGCGCGCCGGCGTGCTCAATCTGGGCGTCGAAGGCATGATGATCATGGGGGCCGCCTGCGGTTTCGCCGGGGCCTATGTGACCGGTTCGACATTCGTCGGGGCACTCTGCGGGATCGCCGCCGGCGCGGCGCTTTCGTCGGTGTTTGCCATGCTCACGCTCGGGCTGGCGGTCAATCAGGTTGCGACCGGCCTCGCCTTGACGATCCTCGGCATCGGCCTGTCGGGACTGATCGGCGCCGGCTTCGTCGGCGAGAAGATCGTCACCGCGCCGCAACTTTATCTTCCGGTCCTGACCGACATTCCCTTCGTCGGCCGCATTCTGTTCGGACAGGATGCCTTCGTCTATCTGTCGCTCGCCCTGATCGTCGCGATCTGGTGGTTCCTCTATCGCACCCGCAACGGCCTCGTGCTGCGCGCTGTCGGCGACAACCACGCCTCGGCGCATGCGCTTGGTTACCCCGTTCTCACCATCCGCACCTATGCGGTGCTGTTCGGCGGCGCCTGCGCGGGCCTCGGCGGCGCCTATCTGCCGCTCGCCTATACGCCGTTCTTCATCCCCGGCATGACGGCCGGACGCGGCTGGATCGCGCTCGCGCTGGTCGTGTTCGCCTCGTGGATGCCGGGACGGCTCGTCGCCGGCGCCTATCTGTTCGGGGCGGTGACCATCCTGCAACTGCATGCGCAGGGCGCCGGTCTCGGCATCCCGTCGCAACTGATGTCGTCACTGCCTTATCTTGCGACGATCGTAGTCCTGGTTATCATTTCGCGAACGCGCGGTATCGCCGGGTCCGCTGCGCCCGCATCGCTCGGTCTGGTTTTCGTGCCCGACCGCTGACTGTCTCCGGAGCGCGCGTGGACGGCGTCGCGCGCTGTGGAGAAAATCGCACCACCCGTCCCGAACCCGGAGTATGACATGCGCAAGATGATTGTAGTGGCCGCCGCGGCAGTCGCCGCCGCCGCCGTTGCGACCGGCATAGCCGTCCGCGAGGCACCCGCTCAGAGCAAGCTGAAAGTCGGATTCATCTATCTCGGACCGGTCGGCGATTTCGGCTGGACCTACCAGCACGAAGTCGGACGGCAGGCGATCGTCAAGGCGCTCGGCGCCAAGGTCGACACCACATATCTGGAAAACGTCAACGAGGGCCCGGACTCCGAGCGCTCGATCGAGCAATTGGCGCGTGCAGGCCACAAGCTGATCTTCACCACCTCGTTCGGCTACATGGACCCGACCGTCAAGGTCGCCAAGAAATATCCGAACATCTTCTTCGAGCACAACACCGGCTATAAGCGCGAGAAGAACCTCGCGACGTACTCTGCGCGGTTCTACGAGGGCCGCTACATCCAGGGCCAGATCGCGGCCAAGATGTCGAAGACAGGGGTCCTCGGCTACATCGGCTCGTTCCCAATCCCGGAAGTGATCTCAGGCATCAACTCGACCATCCTGGGTGCGCAGACGATCAACCCGAACATCAAGGTCAAGATCATCTGGGTCAACTCTTGGTTCGATCCCGGCAAGGAGGCCGACGCCGGCAAAGCCCTGCTCGACCAGGGCGCCGACGTGATCATGCAGCACACCGACAGCCCCGCCGCGATTCAGGTCGCCGAGGCGCGGGGCGCACACGCGTTCGGGCAGGACTCCGACATGATCAAGTTCGGCCCCAAGGCGCAGCTCACCGCCATCGTCAACAACTGGGGTCCCTACTACATCGAGCGTGTGCAGGCGGTGCTCGACAACAAATGGACCTCGGGCGACGTCTGGGGCGGCCTCAAATCCACGATGGCGGTCATGGCGCCCTACACCAACATGCCCGACGACGTGAAGAAGCTTGCAACCGAGACCCAGGCGGCCATCACCGACGGCAAGCTGCATCCGTTCAAGTGCCCGATCGTCGACCAGGCCGGCGCCACCATCGAATGCAAGGGCGGAACGCATCTCGACGACGGCCAGATTCTCGGCATGAATTTCTACGTCAAGGGTATCGACGACAAGATTCCGGGTAAGTAAGTCGCGAATTCGCGGCAAGACGGCGAGCTCCCTCCCCTGCAAGCGGGAGGGAGCCGGCTTAAGTGCTAAATGCCTGCACCATGTCCCTGCATCGCACGCGCGGCGGCGCTATGACGGCGCATCAAATCGGCGATATCGAGTCCCGGAATTTCGCCTCGTTCGACGACCCAGTCTCCCCCCACCATGACCCAATCCGCCCGGTGCGCGCCGCACAATACAAGGGCTGCGAGCGGATCCCCATGGCCGGAAAAGCGAAGCTCATCGAGCTTGAACAACGCGAGATCCGCCATCTTACCCGTGGCGATCTCGCCTAGCTCCGGCCGGCCGATGCAACCGGCGGAGCCTTGCGTGACCCACCGTAACGCATCCCGATGACTTACGCGGCCGACACCGTAGCGGGCGCGTTGCAGCAGAAACGCAGCGCGGGCTTCCTGCATCAGGTTCGAGCCGTCATTCGAGGCCGAACCGTCAACGCCGATGCCGACACGCACACCGGCCTGCTCCAGGTCACAGACCGGACAGCAACCGGAAGCAAGTGTCTGGTTGCTGCAGGCGCAATGGCTGATCGACGTACGAGCCTGTGCAAGGCGCTTTCATTTCGGACTGATTGAAGTGGATGCCGTGAGCGAGCCAGGTTCTTTCATTGAGCCAGCCGCAGTCTTCGAGATAATCAAGCGGCCGGCAGCCATGAACCTCCAGGCAGTAGCGGTTCTCGTCCTCCGTTTCCCCAAGATGAGTATGCAAGCGAACGCCCGTACGTTCGGCAAGCTCCGCGGTCGACCGCATGAGCGATGTCGTGACCGAAAATGGCGAACAGGGTGCAAGCGCGATTTGAACCCTCGCTCCCTCCCCCGTCTCATGGAAACGCTCGATCAGCCGTTTGCTGTCGGCAAGGATCGTTGCCTCATCCTGGACCACGCTATCCGGCGGCAGTCCACCGTCGCGGCGCGAGCGGTTCATCGAGCCGCGCGTAAGCAAGACACGCATGCCGAGGCGTTTCGCGACCGACACTTCAATGTCGATGGCGTGCTCCAGGCCAGGTGGAAACACGTAATGGTGGTCGGTGGTGGTCGTGCAGCCGGACAGCAGCAGTTCGGCCATCGCGGCCATTGTGGCCAATTCCAACGCCTCGGGTTGCAGGCGCGCCCACACTGGGTAGAGGGCTTCGAGCCAAGGAAACAGCTCGCGGTCGAGCGCGGCCGGAACGGCACGCGTCAACGTCTGGTAAAAATGATGATGCGTATTGATCAGCCCGGGCAGCACGACGTGCTCGCCGACCTCGAACACGGAGACATTCGGCGTAACGGGAACTCTCCCCGCGGGTACGAGCTCAACGATGCGGCCCGCTGCCACCACCACGCCGCGCTCCGCCCGGTCGGCCAGGATCGCGAGCGGATCCTTGATCCAGACGGCCGGTTCCGTGATCGGCATGCTCGATCTCCCAAACCCGATGGTGGCACCATTTCGCCGGCGGAAATTGTATCAGGGCTGTTGGAAACCGCAGCGCAATGCTGGAAATTATGGAGCCCGCCGCCGGCCTAGCTGGAGCGGCTAATATCCCGAACAAAGCGGACACATCATTGACCCAACCCAACCATGAGACTTTGCTGCGCCGCGCTTTCGACGTAGCCCGCCGTGCCGGGACCAACGGCAACCACCCGTTCGGCGCGATCCTGGTTGGCCCGGACGGCGAGGTGCTGATCGAAACGGAGAACGGCTATCTTCCCGACGGCGATATGACCGCCCATGCCGAGCGGCTGCTCGCCACCGAGGCCTCCAGGAAATACGATCCGTCATTTCTCGCACGCTGCACCGTCTACACCTCCGCCGAACCTTGCGCGATGTGCGCCGGCGCCCTGTATTGGATCGGTACCGGTCGCGTCGTCTTCGGTCTCTCCGAGCGCCGTCTGAAGGCCATGACCGGAAATCATCCGGAAAACCCGACGCTCGACCTGCCCTGCCGGACGGTCTTTGCCGCGGGCCAGCGCGCTGTCGAAGTGATCGGGCCGTTGCTCGAAGACGAAGCAGCGGGACTGCATTCCGGCGTCTGGGACAGACGTGCGGTTTGACGTGCCCCTTCTCACGACCAAGCCCAGAGCGTCAGCAGCGTCCGTCATTACCTGCCCGCCATCTTCTCAGAGATGTAGGCAACGGCGGCGTCCCACCCAAATCGCGATCCCTGATAACCGTCATCGAATACGATGCCGATATTCTTCCCGTCCTTCACCTCCGCTGACGCGAGGAGGCGATCTGTTTCCGCATCGAAGATTTGACGCGATTGCGTCTCGCTTGATGTTCCAGGAACGGATCGATGCATGAATATCTCGATGTAGCAGCGTTCAGCGCGAGCGTTATAATTCCAGCGCTGCCACGACCCGCGAATTTCCGACGGGTTGATGTTGCCTATTTGCTGAAATTTCTTGTCCGCGCTTTCTTTGCACCGGACGCGAACGTTGAATGCTTCAGGGGGACTGGGCAGAATTTGAGCTGCCACCGGACCTATCAGAGATACAGCAGCAACGAAGCTGGCCAATCCCACGAACATTCGCGCGCCCATTCGGAACCTACCTTGTCGGCCAAGTCAGTGCTTCACAATCCCGGGCGCTTCGAGATGATATCTCAAAATCGGGCAAGGCACATCATGCCCTCATCAGGGCGCGCCCCTTCGTGATCGCATAACGCGTATCGCTCCGATCATCTTCGCGGTGGCGCCGGGCCTGCTTCCAATCACGGGCCGGCGCGGCCAGATGGTGCAACGCGGACGAAATATCCGATTCCGTTGTGGCTGCGCTTTCCGACAAGCGCGAAGAAGGCGCCCTGCGGGTCGGTGCAATGGACGATCCATCGGCCGCCCGGCACCTCGATCGGACCGTCGAGAACTTCGCCCCGACCAATCTTCACGCGCCTTGCCGCATCGTCGATGTCCCCGACATTGAAATAGTAAACCCAGAAGGGAACCGGCACGGTTGGCGGCTTGGTCAACATGCCGCCAAGCGTCTGTCCTCCGGCGGAAAACAACTGATAGGTGCCGACCGCGCCAGAGTCGGCGTCCGCCTTTCGCCAGCCGAACAGCTTGCTGTAAAAGACCCACGCCTTCTCCCAATCATCGGCAAACAATTCGTGCCAGCCGACGCGGCCCGGCCCATCCATGTCGGTCGGTTGCTCGTGGCCGCCGTCGAGCCACTTGAACAATGCGATCGCTGCCATTTGCGGGTCGACCGCAACTGAGATGCGGCTGATGTTGGAAATGTCCCTGGGCGGTACGTGCACGACACCACCGAGTTGCTGGACGCGGTCGGCAGTGGCATCCACGTCGTCGACGCCGACATATCCGAGCCAGGCCGGCCTGAAGCCCGATCTCTTGGCGTCCTCCGGCAGCCCCATCAGCCCGCTGACCAAGGCCCCACCAGCCGTAAATAAAGTGTAATCGGCACCCGGCATCGACACGTCTTGCGTGCCCCAGCCCATGACGTCCGCATAGAAGGCCTTCGCGGCCTCCATCTCGGTCGTCACCAATTCGTACCAGACGAAGCGGCCATGTGAGGTGGCCATTGGGGTGGCCATGTCCGTTGCTTCCCTCCGGCTACGGGAACGTCGCGGCGCCCGCAGCTTGGATCGTCTCTCTCATATTTCAACGCAGAATGAAAAGCCGAATACTTCGGCGCTACTTCGACGATGGCGGGATGCCATCAAAATGAATAGCTGTTCATAAGGCCAAGGGAACTTGGTTACGTCGAAGCGCGTTCGTGTTGTGCACTTGAAGTGCGCGTCGCAGCACTGTGATTGTGGCGATTCGGTGAGTCCCTGCACGACGGGAATGCACTAATCGCCTTGCAGGCCGGCTGGGCAAAAGGTACCAATGTCGTCGGCGACGAAACATCTTTGGAAGGCATGGGAGGACCAACATGCCACGTACGAAGCAACCTTCGAAGCGGACCGGCCGAAAAAAAGAAGTAGTACCGGTTTTGGGGCTTGTGGGCGTGTCGTTGTCGCTCGCGGGCGGCGCATCCGCGGCGAATATCGGCCCGGTGGCGGACATTCCGACGCAAGACCGAGTACCGACCCCGGGACGTGAGATCACCCTGAGCGAAGAAGAGATCTCCGATGTCAGCCTCGGCACGTTCTATGTCTTCGACAAGGAGACCGCTGGAACTCCGTCGTTCGGGCAGAGATTCGCCCAGCGAGGCTGCCGAGGTTGCGGCGGCTGCCGAGGCTGCAGGGGCTGCGCCCGCGCCTGCCGAGGCTGTGCTGGATGCGGAGGCTGCGGAGGCTGCGGCGGCTGCGGCTGCGGCTGCTGCTGGCAGTGGGGAGTTTGCCGCGTCTGCTAGACTCAAGCAGTCCGGCTTTTACCTGAGAGACACAGGTCTTCATGGCCGGGCTTGACCCGGCCATGTTCTCCTCTGACGTGCTGATTCTTGTGAACGCGGGGCGGGCGTCCGATCCCCTGCGAGAGAACGAAGCGGACCGCGTTTGCGGCGTGCACGACAAACCCCAAGAATGCGTGCTTTGTCATGACAAGCCGGACCGTTGGCGATAAGCGCAGACGCAATAGCCGCAACGGCCCACGCGCCCGCCGCACGGCAGCCGATCGCAAGAATGCACCGGCGCGCGGCGGCAAATCCATTCCGAGATTCGCGCCGAATTTCACCGTCTATGTGCTGCCGCCCGACGTGGTGTGTCTCTACTCCGAAGACAGGAAATTCTTTCTGCACGGCGAACTTTATTGCGCGCTCGCGTCCGCCATCGGAGCCGGCAAAAGCCTTGGGCACATCATCCGCGAACTGAAAAAGCACTTCCCCTCCGACAAGATCGACGAGGCTTTGAAGCGGCTCATCGACCGCCGCTTTATCGTCCCGGCAACGCGCTCATCCGGGGAACGCGCGGACGCCTATTGGGCGAGCCTCGGCCTGCCGACAGAGGATGCAAAGGCAAATCTAGAGAAATGTCGCGTGCGCATTCAATCGCTCGATGTACAGGGCGCGACCGAACTGGGCGATGCATTGAAGGCGCTGGGCGTTCGGGTGGTAAAGGGATCGGCCGATCTGACCGTTACGCTGGTGAATGACTACCTCGAAGCACGCCTGTCGGAGTTGAACCGGCAACATCTGAACGACCGCACGCCCTGGCTGCTCGTCCAACCCTCCGGCATTTTTCCGCTGGTCGGACCGGTATTCAGCCCGGGAAAAACCGCGTGTTGGGCCTGTCTCTCCGAGCGCATGCAGCGCAACCGCGAAATCAAGGCGTTCCTGGATCGCAAGCAGGCCCGTCCCGTCGCCGCTTCGCTGCTCGCTCGCGACGCGCTCGGGCCGGGCTCCATTGGATTGACCGCGATCGAGATCGCTAAGGCGATCGCGACCGGCTTTCGCACCGAGTTGCGCGATCATCTCATCAGCCTCGATTTGTTGGGCTCGACCATCGTCAAGCACTACGTGGCCGTCCGACCGCAATGCCCGGTCTGCGGCAAAAAGGAGTTGCGCAATCCCCGCCGCAAGCCGGTCCCGATCGAACTCCATACCGGCGGCAAGCTGCTCATGACCAGCGGAGGATATCGGACCGTTTCGTCGCGCAGCACGGTCGCACGTTATCGCAAGCATGTGAGCGCGCTGACGGGCGTTGTTTCGCGTCTGGAGCGGATCGATGCCGACCTGCCCATGAACACGAACTACCTCGCCACGCACAATTTTTCCGCGCGCCCCGAGACGGTCGACGAACTCAAGGCCGGGCTGAGCGGCGGCAGCTTCGGCAAGGGCAGCACGGCCGAGCAGGGCGAAGCGAGCGCCCTCATGGAGGCGATCGAGCGCTATTCCGGGATATTTCAGGGCGACGAGATCAGAGCCGCACGGCGGTTCACGGATTTCCCCGCGGGCGACGCCATTCTTCCGAACGAGATATTGCACTACAGCGAGGCGCAGACCAAACAAGCGCTGCTGCAGCCGATGGGACAAGACGGGGCTCCGCCGGCACCCGCTGCGTTCGATCGATCGGCCGAGCTCGAATGGTCGCCGATCTGGTCGCTGCGCGACGGGCGGTTCAAATATCTTCCGACCAGCCTGTTGTACTTTTTCCACCGGGGGCCCGGCGCCTACCGGGTCCATGCCGACTCCAACGGCTGCGCAGCCGGCAACACTTTGGAAGAAGCCATCGTCCAGGGGTTTCTTGAATTGGTGGAGCGAGATGCCTACGCGATCTGGTGGTACAATCGATTGCAGCGGCCGGAAGTGGACCTCGGCCAATTCCATGATCCCTACATTCGCGATCTGAAAACTCAGCTTGCCGAGACCGGACGCCGCCTCTGGATGCTCGACGTCACCAGCGATCTCGGGATTCCGAGCTTCGTGGTGGTCGCGCACTGGGTGGAGAATTCGCAGGAGTTCATCGAATTCGGGTCCGGCTCGCACTTCGATGCGCGCATCGCCGCGCTGCGCGCGATGACCGAGCTGAGCCAATTTCTGTCGATCGGTCTCATGGGGGCACGCGATCAGACCCCATCGGGTCACGACGGCTCCCTTCCATTCCGGCTGCAAGACCATCCCTATTTGACGCCCGGGGGCACGGCGGTTGTCCGGCCGGACTTTGGCGAGAATTTCGGCCAGTTCGACACGCGCGAGCAGGTGACCGCCTGTGTCGGTCTCGCCAAACGCGAGGGACTCGATTTCCTGGTTCTTGACCAGACGCGGCCGGACATCGAGGTTCCGGTGGTCCGGGTGGTCGTTCCCGGGCTGCGTCATTTCTATCGCCGCTTCGGGCCGGGCCGGCTTTACGATGTCCCGGTCAAGCTCGGATGGCGCGACCGGCCACTGCTGGAAAGCGAACTCAATCCGCTGCATCCCCAAACCTGAGGGGTCGATCCAACTTGCGCGCTCCCGGACCAAAGCAGAAGCGCCGGGCCGCGCCAGCCGCTTTATCCGCCCGGCTGGTCGATCGCGTCACGCTCGAAGCACGGCCAGATGGAAACATCGCCGCCTGCTTCGATGGCCATGCGGTCGACCTTGGTGCTTTCAGCGCGGTCGCGGCGGAGCGCGCGCAGGGCCTGCGCGAGGGCGTGCCGCTCGCATCGTTTCCGCCCGAGGGCCGAAGCGTCGACAAGGAGATCTACCTGCTGGTCCGGCGCTTGGCCGGTCACGGCCTGATTGAGTACCGCATCGGACTTGCGCGCAACGGTGAGGATCGGGTCGTCATAGAGCCGCAGGTTCCCGACTACTGGCCGCGAACGCCGCAGGTCGACAATGCCGACGTGCTTGTGCTTTCACGATTCGCGTATATGCGCCGGCGTGGCAACGATCTCGTTCTGGAATCGCCGCGCGCCGGTGCGTTGTTCAGGATTTGCGATCCAGGGATCACGGCCGCGATAGCCACGCTGTCGACGCCGCACCAGATCAAGCGTTTCCGCCGGCAGGACGGCTTCCCCGGAATCGAGCTTCTCGCCCTGCTGTTGGATTGCCGAATCCTGTTCAAGATCGACCCAGCTCGCGGCAACGGCTTGCGGCCGGACGAAGGCGACGAAAACCTCGTGCTCTGGGATTTTCACGACCTCCTGTTCCACGCGCGCAGCACGGAAGGCCGGCACGCCAATCCGCTCGGCGGCGTCTACCCCCACACGGGCATCATCCCTCCGCTGCCGGCGGTGCGGCCGCTCTGGCCGGGAAAGAAAATCGATCTGCGCAAACTCTTAACCACGGACTCGCAGCCGTTCTCGCCCGCGACCAAGCTCCTGCATGAACGTCACTCGACGCGCAGCTTCGACGACCAGCAGCCGATCTCGCTCGCCGAGCTTTCACGCTTTCTCGACCGCGCCGCGCGTGTCCGCTCAACCTGGGAAAGCCGACTCGATCTCGGCGGCAGTGACGATCCTGTGGTCGCATACGCGGCGAGACCATATCCGTCCGGCGGCGCCGACTATGAGCTCGAGCTCTATCTGGCAGTCGACAAGTGCGAGGGGCTCGAACGCGGATTCTATCATTATGACGCCGGTGGGCACGCGCTGGCACCAATCGATGTCCGTCGCCAAGAGGTCGAGGCCTTGTTGCGAGGAGCCGAATTCGCAATGGGCGTACCGGACGCACCGCAAATCCTGATCACAATTGCTGCGCGCTTTGGCCGGACGTCATGGAAATACACGTCGATCGCATACGCACTCATTTTGAAGGACGTCGGCGTGTTGACTCAAACGTTCTACTTGATGGCAACAGACATGGGACTCGGTGGCTGTGCAATCGGGAACGTCAACATCGAACTGTTCGCGAAGATGACCGGACTTGAATTCCACATCGAGGGCCCGGTCGGTCAATTCGCGCTTGGGCGCCCCGCAAAGCTCGCGTTTTCCGGCAAGTGATAAATCTGACCGTATTTCCCGCGCAAATAAGCAAGATAAGGCGCCATGCTCATGGCGGCACCGGTTGCGCGCTTGATCAAATCGTTTGGATTGAATTTGCGCCCGTGCCGATAGATTTTGTTACGCAGCCAGGCGTGCAAAATGCCGAACTCTCCCTGTTCGATCTGTTGCGGAATCTCAGGCTGCTCCCTGGTGGCGGCTGCGAAGAACTGGGCGCTGAGAACGTTGCCGATGGTGTAACTTTGGAATGCGCCGCCGATGAGGCCATTGTACCAATGGACGTCCTGCAGGCAGCCGTCGCGGTCGTCCGTCGGAGTCACGCCGAGGTCGGATTGCATTGCGGCGCGCCACGCCTCCGGCAGGTCCTTGACCCGCAGCCGGTCCTCTAAGAGTTCTCAGCTCCAGATCGAACCGCAGCATGATGTGGAGATTGTAGGTCAGCTCATCGGCGTCGGTGCGAATCAACGAGGGCTCGACCTTATTGATGGCTCTATAGAAGGTTTCGAACGTCACGCCTCCTAGCTGGCCCGCGAACGTCCTTTGCAGCGTAGGGTAGTAGTGCGCCCAGAACCCGCGACTGCGCGCAACCACGTTCTCCCACAGACGCGACTGACTTTCGTGGACGCCGGCGGAAGCCCCGTAGCCGAGCGGCGTGCCTTCAAAGGTCGCGTCGACGCCCTGCTCGTAGAGCGCGTGGCCGGACTCGTGCAAAGTCGAGAACAGCGCGTCGCCGAGGTCATTCTCGCGCACGCGCGTGGTGATGCGAACGTCACCTGCGGCGAATTTCGTGCAGAACGGATGATGCGTCTTGTCGAGCCGCCCGTGTGCAAGGTCGTAGCCGAAGTGCTTTGCCACTTCCAATCCGAAATCGAGCTGCGCGGGCTCCGGAAAATGCGCGCGCAGGCAGCCGTCGTCGGTCACGGGCTGCTCGGCGATGGTTCGGACCATCGGCACCAATTGCCGGCGAAGCTCTCCAAACAGCTTCCGAATAAGGGCCGTGGTCATGCCTTCGTCGGCGTCGTCGATCATCGGATCGGCGATGTGGTCGTAAGGCGCGAAGTAGCCAGCGTATTCGCGGCTGAGATCGAGCGTCTTTTCCAGATAAGGAATCATCGCGGCGAAGTCGTTCGCCGGCCGCGCCTTCGTCCAGGCATTGTAGCAGGCGGAGCCGTGCGCGTTGGCACGCGCGACATACTCCGACGGAACCTTGATCGCTTTCTCGAAATCGAGCCGAGTGACGTGGATCAGACGAGTATCGTCGGCGTTGGGCGGCAGGCCCTCCGCATATGACTGAAGCTCATCCACAAGCCGACCGAGCGCCGGATCGACGAAACGTTCGTGCGCAAGCCGGCGCAGCGTCGCGGTCTGACGGCCGCGCGCAATTGCGCCGCCTGCCGGCATATAGGTGGCCTCGTCCCAGGACAGCACCGAGCCCGCGGCGTTCAGATCATAAATCTCCAGCAGCCGTCGCTTGAGCTCCGCGAGCTTCAATTCGGGCGATCGATGGGCTTTCTTGGCCTGCAAGGTTCGCGGCGGGACCTTGCGAGCGCCGACCTTGCTCGTCCCGATCTTGGATTTTCTGGATTTGACGGTCTTGCTCATGGTGATCGATCGATCTGATACGTCCTACGTCTCTCTTGTCGCTGAGGAACGACGTACGCGCGAGCCAGTGTAACCTTACTCGCGCGTACAAGATCGGATAGAAATCCAAATCAGTTGGTGCGGAAGCAGTACAGCATCCCGGCGCCGCCTGACGACTTCAGGGCGTCCTGGCTGCACCCGCGCGAGCCGTGCGAGGAATTCCAGGAGTTCATGTGCCGGCTATCCTTGAGGCCGGCCCGGTCGTGATGACCCACGATGGCCGAACCCTCGCCGCTCTTGGTCCAGTTGCCACAGGTGGTGTCACCGCCGGCGGTCGAATAATTCCCCTGCGGATCCGAGCCAGTCAGAATGTCGTGCATGTTGACTGCATCGCCTCGGCCGCTGACCATCTCGCCTTTCTCGGTCAGCGCGGTCTGCTTGGTGACATTGGCCGATGCCGAGTGCAAATTTTCCACGTTCGTGGCCACCACCACGCCCTTGGCATTCTTCCAGGGACCATTGCCGATGCGGTCGCGCGCGTTGACGCCTGCGTCGCCACCGGGCGCCGTTGTGCTCAAATAAGCTCGCCAATTGGTACTCGTCGAGCCAGCCGCTTTGGCAAGGGCCTGGCAGTAGGCGTCGGCGCCATCGAGACCGCCAAGGTCGGCTCCATTGCCCTTTCCGGCGCTGGTGACGAAGAATGACATGTCGGCCTGTTGGGCCTGCGCGGCTTTGGGCAAGTTGAGCACTGTCAAAGCCAAGGCCGCCAACAGCAAAGTTGCTCCGGTTCTTTTCATTAGGGGTTCCTCACAATTCAAATGGATGTATTCAGTCCTCGCGGCCAACTCTTGAGCGGGCCACGGGCGGCCTTGTAGCATTCGGTTATTGTAGGAACTAGGCCATCGAGCGATGCGCACCGTGATGCTCGCGCAAGTGTGAAACATGATCGAGATGTGACACAGCGTGGTGCTTCGCATCCGTTGACGTGGACGCTGAACGACTAGGTCGCATTACAGGTCGGAGTTGGACTCACACCTGCAGATAGCGCTGCGCGACGGTCGGATCGGCCAGCAGGGCCTCAGAGGTTCCGGACCAGACCACCTGCCCTTTTTCCAGTATGGCGTGACGGTCGGCGAGCTTCATCAGCGCCTTGAGATGTTTGTCGACAATCAGGATTGCCTGCCCGTCGGCCTTGAGGCGCGCCAGGCACTTCCAGATTTCCTGCCGTAGCAACGGCGCCAGCCCCTCGGTGGCCTCGTCGAGGATCAGGAGCTTAGGATTGGTCATCAGCGCCCGGCCGATGGCCAGCATCTGCTGTTCGCCACCGGAGAGCTCGTTGGCCATGTGGCGGCGGCGCTCGGCGAGTTGTGGAAAGAAGCCGTAGACGCGATCGAGCGTCCACCGCGGCGCAGAGAAGCGCGCCGCGGCGGTCGCAATCAGATTTTCCTCGACGGTGAGCGTCGGAAAAATCTGCCGGCCTTCCGGCACGAAGCCGAGACCGGCCTGCGCAATGCGATAGGACGGCAGCCCAAGCAGCGGCATCCCTTCCAGGGCCGCGCTGCCGCCCACGGCCGGCAGCAGCCCCATGATGGTGTGGATCGTCGTGGTCTTTCCCATGCCGTTGCGGCCAAGCAATGTCACGACCTCGCCGGCATCGACATGAAATCCGACATCGAACAGCACCTGCGCGGGGCCATAGGATGCCTGCAGATGCTCGACCACAAGCACCGCCCCTACTCCAGCTCGTCGCCGAGATAAGCTTCGACCACCCTTGGGTTGGCGCGCACCTCGGCGGGCGTACCGCTTGCCAGGATGCGACCGTAGAGCAGCACGGAGATGCGGTCCGCGAGCGCGAACACGGCGGTCATATCATGCTCCACCAGCACGATCGGGAACCGCCCCTTCAGCCGGCGCAGAAGCTCGATGATGTACGCGGTCTCGTCGCGTCCGACGCCCGCCACCGGCTCATCCAGCAACAGCAGTTTCGGCTGCATTGCGAGCACAATTGCAAGCTCGAGTGCACGCCGCTCGCCGTGCGACAGCACTCCCGCCGACACGTGCGCACGGTTGGCGAGACCGACATCCGAGAGCGCGGCCAGCGCCGGTTCGTTGAGCGCCGTCTCCTGCGCGGCCCGACCGAACAAGCGAAAACTCGAACCCGAGCGCGACTGCACCGCCAGCGCGACATTCTCGACCGCCGAGAAGGATGGGATGATCGACGTGATCTGGAAAGAGCGTGCGAGCCCGAGCGACGCGCGCGCATGAAACGGCAGCGCCGTGACATCGCGTCCGGCAAACTTGATCGCGCCGGCATCCGGACTGAGAAGCCCGGAAATCTGATTGATCAAGGTGGTCTTGCCGGCCCCGTTCGGGCCTATCACGGCATGCAGTTCGCCCGGCATGACGTCGAGGCTAAGGTCGTCGGTAACGACAAGTCCGCCGAAGCTCTTGTGCAGCCGGTCGAGACGCAACAACGGCTCAGTCACCGCGAAGCCTCCGTGCTAGCTCGCGACCGATGCCCATCAAGCCACCGCGCGCGAACAGCACCACGAGTACCAGCACCGGTCCGAAGATCACCTTCCAATGTTCGGTGAAGCCGGAGAGCCATTCCTCCGCGAGCAGGTAGGCCGCGGTACCGATGATCGCGCCGTGGAGCGAGCCTAGCCCCCCCAGCAGAACCATGACGATCAATTCGCCCGAGCGCTGCCACGACATGTAGGCGGGGCTCACGAACTCCGTGGCATTGGCGAGGAGGAACCCTGCCAGCCCTCCCAACATGCCGGCGATCACATATGTGATGAGCTGGAAGCGGGAAATGTCGAAGCCGACCGCAGCCATGCGGACCGGATTCTCCCGCGCGCCACGCACCACGCGGCCGAAACGCGACACGACGATGGCGCGGCAGAAGAGGTAGCTGGCGAGCAGGCAGGCAAACACCAGATAGTAGAAGATGTATTCGTTCTTGAGCAGCGGAAATCCGGCGATCGTACTGCGCGCCGCGATCGTCAGGCCGTCATCGCCGCCGTATGGCGCGAGCGAACTGGCGATGAAAAATGCCATTTGGCCGAACGCCAGAGTGATCATGATGAAGTAGACGCCTCTGGTCCGCAGACAGACGATGCCGGTCACCACGGCGAACAGGGCAGAGGCCGCAAGCGCCAGCGGAAGCGAGATCAGAGCATCCACGATGCCGTGTGCCGAGAGTATGCCGACCGCGTAGGCCCCGATGCCGACGAATGCCGCATGGCCGAATGAAATCAGACCGGCATAGCCGACCAGGAGATCGAGCGCGACCGCCGCGATGGCGAAGATCATCACGCGCGACGCGAAACTCAGCATATAGCCTGCGCCAAGGAGCGGAGCGGCCAGCGGAACGCACGCGAGCACGAGGAATATCACCGTTGGCAGAAGGTCTCCGAGGCGACGACGAACCGGTACCGTCGCGCTCAAGGATGCAGACGGCATCTCAACGGCCCTTGGCCGGGAAAAGCCCCGCCGGACGGACATACAGCACCACCGCCATCAAGAGATAGATCAGCATCGACGCGATGGCAGGACCGACGACACGCGCCGTCGAAGGCCCCATGAAGAGCCGCAGCACTTCAACCGAGAACGATCGGCCCAGCGTGTCGACGAGACCGATCAGCAGCGCCGCGATGAACGCCCCACGGATCGAGCCTATTCCGCCGATCACGATCACAACGAATGCGAGGATCAGGATGGTGTCGCCCATGCCGGGTTCGACCGACAAAATCGGTGCGATCATGATCCCGGCAAAGCCCGCCAACATGGTACCGAAGCCGAACACGACCATGAACAAGCGGCGGATATTCACGCCGAGCGCCGATACGATTGCCGCATTGGTGGCGCCCGCGCGCACCAGCATGCCGGTCCGTGTCCAGGTGACCAGCACGTAGAGCAATGCTGCGACCGCGAGCCCCGATGCAATGATGACCAGACGCCAGACCGGATAAAGGAGGCCGTCAGCGAGCTTCACGGAACCGGACAGCGCGTCAGGAATCGGCAGGCTCAGCGGCGCAGCGCCCCAGACCAGCTTCACCCCGTGATTGAGGAACAGGATGATTCCGAACGTCGCCATCACCTGATCGAGGTGGTCGCGGTCATAAAGCCGGCGGAACACCAGGAATTCGAGAATGAGCCCGCAAGCGAGCGCGGCGGCGAGCGCGAGGATGAGAGCAATCAGAAAATTTCCGGTCAGCGTGTAGAACGTCACCGCAAAATAAGCGCCCAGCATGTACTGCACGCCGTGCGCCAGATTGATGAAGTCCATCACGCCGAACACCAGCGTGAGGCCCGCCGCAATCAGGAACAGTAGCACGCCAAGCTGCAGCCCATTGAGGATCTGCACAATAAGGAGAGTCGTATTCATGCCGCCCGCGGTCGCTGCCGACCTCTCCCCAAGCCGCTCGCATGCGCCTCAAGCAATCGCGTCGCATCGCCGGCCGTGTGGAGTTCTCGCGCGTGTCGCATCACTTCATCGGGCAGTCCTTGACGTGCGGGTCAGTGTCGTTTTCGAACACTTTCTTGACGATCTGGGTCTCGAATTTGCCGTCCGGGCGCTTCGCGACCTTGACCAGGTAAAAGTCCTGGATCGGATAATGATTGGTGTTGAATTTGAAGCCGCCGCGCAGCGACTTGAAATCGGCTTTCATCAGAGCGGCCCGGAGCGCGTCCTTGTTCGACGTGTTGCCGTTGGTCTGCTTGAGCGCGCTGTCGATGAGCGACACCGCATCGTAGGCCTGGAACGCGTAGGTCGCCGGCACCGCATTGAACTCCTTCTCGTAGGCCGCGACGAATGCCTTGTTCTGCGGATTGTCGAGATCGGGTGCCCAGTTGGAACCACCGAAGAATCCGAGCGCGGCATCCTGTTGCGCCGGGAGTGTCGATTCATCGACCGTGAAGGCCGATAGGAACGTCACAGAATCGGCCAGTCCGGCCTGGCGGAATTGCTTGACGAAGTTCACGCCCATGCCGCCCGGCAGGAACACGTAGATTGCGCTTGGCTTGGCGGCCGCGATCTTGGCGATTTCGGCAGAGTAGTCGAGCTGGCCGAGCGGGACATAGACCTCGTCCGCGATCTCCCCCTTGAAGAACGATTTGAAGCCCGCGAGCGCGTCCCTTCCCGCCTGATAGTTGGGCGCCAGCAGGAACACCTTCTTGATGCCGGTATCCTGCGCATGCTTGCCCGATACACCGAAGACCTGGTCGTTCTGATAGGAGGTAACGAAAAAGTTCGGGTTGCACTCCTTGCCGGCGAAATTCGAGGTACCGGCATTCGGGCTGATCAGGATCGTGCCGCTTTCGGTCGCCGGCTTCATGATCGCCTGCAGGATGTTGGAGAACACCGGCCCGACGATGAAGTCGACCCTGTCGCGCTCGACCATCGCCCTCACCTTGGTGATCGCCACGTCGGGCTTGAGCTCGTCGTCCTGCACCAGCACCTCGACATCGCGACCGCCGAGCTTGCCGCCCAGTGTCTTCACCGCAAGATTGACACCGTTTCGCAACTGCTGACCGATCACGGCCGGCGGGCCGGACAACGTGGCGATCACGCCGAGCTTGAGCTTGTCCTTGTCCTGCGCCTCTGCGGCCGAGATCGTCAAAGCGATTGCCACGGCTGCCAGCGGAAGCGATTTCATCATGTGGCACCTTACGATTGGAGCGGGGTTTCGCGGCAGTTTAGGTTTGAACCGCCGGTCTTGGGAAGGCGTCTTTCGCGTCATCGCCTGGCTGTTGGCCGAGCAAAATGCCTCACATTGCGCCGCTCCGAGATGTCATCTACGCTATTTCAAATCGAACCAATCAACTCGGGAGTGCGCTTGTCATGCAGCCGCTGACGGCAGGAATCACCAAGGCCAATACCGGCCTCGAGGGCATCGTCTGGAACATCCTGGGCCAGACCTATGTGCCCAAACAGGTCTCCGAGCAATCGTTCGCCTGGCACGCCACCTTCCCTCCGGGTACGTTCGTGCCCCCGCACATCCACCCGACCCAGGATGAGTTCATCTACATGTTCGAGGGCCGTCTCGACGCGTGGATCGACGGCAAGGATTTCGTGGCGACGTCCGGCGATCTGATCCGGCTGCCGATGGGGCAGCCGCACGGCCTGTTCAACAAATCCGAGCAGCCGATCAAGTGCCTGTTCTGGGTAACGCCGACGCGAAAGCTCTACGACCTGTTCTGGGCGATTCACAGCATGAAGGAGCAGAAGCCCGAAGAGGTGGTCGCTCTCTCGGCGAAGCACGAGGTCGTCTTCCTGCCGCCCCCACCAGCGTGACCGGCGGTCCTGCTACGCCGCCTTGTTGACCTGCTCGCGCGCAAATCCTGCGGTCGACGCGTAGCCGCCGACAATTGCCTTTCGTTGCTCGAACGTAAGCACATCCTCGATCCGATTGAATCCTTCCGGCGCAAGCGCCTCGACAGCGTCGATAACGCCCTCCGGCCCGCCCTTGCGGTTCATCCGCACGATCTGCGCCGTGACCGGCAGGCGCTCCTGCTCGTACATCCACAGCGCATGCTGCGCATGCTCGGCGCTGCAGAGGCGATCGGCGAGGCAGCGCGCGTCCAGGATTGCCTGCGAGGCGCCGTTCGAACCGACCGGATACATCGGATGCGCGGCGTCGCCGAGAAGCGTGACGCGGCCATGCGACCAGCGCGGCAGCGGGTCGCGATCGCACATCGGGTATTCCCAGAATTCGGACGTCGCCTCGATCAGCGCCTGGGCGTTGACGTAGGGAATGCGGAAGCGCCGGACGTGCGGCATGAGGTCGTCAAGCCGTCCGGGACGCGACCAGTCTTCCTTGTTCGGTGGCGGGGTCGAGCCGTCGCTGATCCTGGCGACAACCGCCCAGTTGGTCAGCCGATAATCAGGCCGGCCGCTCTCGGCAATCGGGTAGACGACCAATTTCGCTGCCATGCCGCCGGCAATCACCATCGAGCGGCCGGTGAGGAAAGTCGGCCAATCGGCCGCTCCACGCCAGAGCATCGCCCCGTTCCAACGCGCCGGGCCTTCGTTCGGAAACAGCGAGTCACGCACCAGCGAATTGATGCCGTCGGCTCCGATCATGATATCGCCGCACGCCGTCGCGCGGTGTGACCCATTCCGATCGAAGAAATATGCGCTCACGCCCTCCTCGTCCTGCCGGTACGATCCGAGGCGATGGCCGGTGTGGATGCGCGTTTCACCGAGCCGCGAACGGACGGCTTGGTAGATGACCCCTTGCAGCCGTCCGCGATGGATGGAAAATTGCGGATACTCGTAGCCTGCGTCAGTACCACGCAGCTCCCGCCAGATTTCCTGACCGAAGCGGTTGGTATAGAAGAGTTCGTGGGTGCGGATGCCGATCATGTCGAGCCGGCCGAGCAGATCGAGCTCGGCCAGCTCCTTGATGGCGTGCGGCAAGGTGTTGATGCCAACGCCAAGCTCGCGAATCGTGTCGGACTGTTCGTAAATCTCGCACGCGATCCCGCGGGCATGCAGCATAAGGGCGGTCGTGAGGCCCCCGATCCCGCCGCCGACAATAATGACCTTCATGGCACAAACTCACCGCTACGCTGACGGCCCATAATGGTTCGCGGGGCTCGGGCCATGCAACGGAATTCGTCGAGTTAGCTGAACGCCGGATGTGCCGCTCCGAACTCTCCCAGCCTCATCCTCGAACTCATTGTAATTACGACATAATTTCCGCTGAACCAGAGGACGATCAAATGCCGGCCTGAACCGGCGTGTCCGGCGGAACGGCTGCCAAGAGCGCCCGCGTGTAAGGGTGTTGCGGGTCGGCAAAAACCGCCTCGGTCTCGCCCTGCTCGACGATTTCGCCGCGATACATCGTGAGCACCCGGCTGCAAAGAAAGCGCACGACCGACAGATCGTGAGAAATAAACAGCATCGCAAAGCCCAGTTCGGCGCGCAGGCGAAACAGCAGATGCAGCAGTTGTGCCTGGATCGAAACGTCGAGTCCGGACACGATCTCGTCGGCAATCAGCAGTTTTGCCTTCGTACACAGCGCGCGCGCGATATTGACGCGCTGGCGCTGGCCGCCGGAGAGTTGCGGCGGATAGCGCGCGGCCAAATCCGGCGACATGCCGACCTCGGCCAGTAGCGTTCGGGTCCGCTCCAATCGCTCTTCCCAGCTCGCGTGACCGCTGCCGGCCTCCATGGCCTGGGTGACGATGCTGCCGATGCGCCGCCGCGGATTGAGCGCCGATTGCGGATCCTGGAAGATCATCTGCATCGTCGCAATCCGCAGCGCTCGCGCCTGCGCTGAGGCGCCGGTCACATCGCTGCCATTGATGGTGATGCGCCCCTGCGACGGCCGCTCGATCCCGACCAGGAGCTTGGCAATCGTGCTCTTGCCGCTGCCGCTCTCGCCGACCAGCGCAACGAACTCGTTCGCGGCGATCGTGAATGCGACGTTGTTGACCGCCGTCACCTCGGAGCGACTGGCGAAGAAGCCGAGCCTTCCCGCGTAGCGCTTCGTCAACCCCTCAACGCGAAGCAACGGCCCCGGCGAAGTCCTGGCGGCCTGCGCGATTGCGATGTCTGGCGTCGTTATGCCGGGCGTCGCCGAACTCCGCAGGCATGAGACGCGATGCCCGCTGCGCTGCTCGATCAGCTCCGGCCGGGTGTGACGACACTCCTCAGCAACGTTGGGACATCGCGGAGCGAAATGGCAGCCGGGCAGGCGCTGCAATTCGACGAGGCTTGGCATCTGCTCCGGCAGGACGTACAGCGCCCGCCTTCGATGGCCCATCGCCGGATCGGCGAGCTGTAGACACCGCGTATAGGGGTGCGCCGGCGCCGAGAAAATCTCGCGGCCGGGGCCAACTTCCACGGCGGCGCCGGCATAGAGCACCATGATCTCATCGCAAATCTGGATCGCGAGCTTGAGGTTGTGCGTGATGAAGATCAGCGCGGTACGATATTCGCGTTGCATCTCGGCAATCAGCCGGAGGATATGCGCCTGGATCGTCACATCGAGGGCGGTCGTCGGCTCGTCCGCGATCACAAGGCTGGGCTTGCTCGAAAACGCCATCGCGATCAGTACGCGCTGGCACATTCCGCCCGACAACTGATGCGGATACTTGCCGAGCACCTGCTCCGGATCGGGGAGGTGAACAGCGACGAGCATCGACAGTGCACGTGCGCACCGCTCGTCCCGCGTTACACTACTAATGCGCCTAAGATGTTCGTCGAACTGCTGGCCGACGGTCTGCAGCGGATTGAGTGCGGACTGTGGAAACTGCGGGATGAACGCGATGTCGCGCCCGAGCAGGTCCTGGCGGCGGCCCGGTCTCATTCGCACGAGATCGTTTCCTTGGAACAGGCACGAACCCGCGGAAATCGCGAAGCCCGGCGGGAGCAACTGTGCAATCGCGCGCCCAACCATCGATTTTCCGGCCCCGGATTCCCCGACCAGCCCGAGGATTTTCGTCGGCTGCAGATCGAACGAGAGCCCGCGGAGCACCGGCACGCCCTCGCCCGCCCCCGGCCATCCTCGCCCGGACCTCAAGACCGCGGACGCTCAGGATCTCGGTCATGGTGAGCCGGCCGTAATCAGGCGGGCATCGAGCGCGCGGCGCAATCCGTCGCCGAGCAGATTGAAGCCGGTGACGGTGATGAAGATAGCGAGCATCGGAAAAATCAAGCCGCCAGCCGACTCATTGATATGCTGGCGGGCGTCCGCAATCATCTGGCCCCAAGCGGCCTGATTGGGACCGACGCCCAATCCGACAAAGGACAGAATGGCCTCGACGACAACGGCAATTCCCATCTCGAGGCTCAGCAAGGTCATCAGGAGCGGCAGCGTGGCCGGCAAGACCTCGCGGGTCACGGTTCGCCAATGCGAAAATCCGAGCAGCCGCGCGGCCGACACATAGTCGCGCTGTTTCACCACCAGCACCTCGCTTCGCAACACGCGGCAGAAGCGCGTCCAGTCGACCAGCACGATCGCGAGGATGACTTTGTCGACACCGATGCCGAGGCCGACCATGAGCACGAGCGAGAGGATAACGGGCGGGAACGACATCCATACGTCGACGATGCGGCCGATGGTCCAGTCGAGCACTCCACCGAAGTAGCCCGCAACGTGAGCGAGGATCGATCCGATGATCATGGCGCCGAGCGACGCCACGACCGCGACCGTCATCGCCGTGCGTGCGCCGTAGAGCAGCCGCGACAGTTCGCAGCGGCCCAGGCTGTCGGTGCCGAGCGGAAACGCCGGATCGCCACCGGTGGCCCAGGCCGGGGGCAGCAGAATATGGAGGAGATCCTGTTCACCGGGATCGTGTGGGGCAAGGATCGGCGCGAATAGCGCGCACATCAGCACGATCGCGACGATTGCAAACCCCGCCACGACACGACCGGAGCGAAAGCAGCGGGACAGCGCGCCCACGGCTACTGCGTCCTCAATTTTGGATTGAGCACGAGATAGAGGCAGTCGACGATCGCCGTGATGAGCAGGATCACGAGGCAGTAAGTCAAACCGACGGCCTGAATAATCGGCAGATCGGCATTTCGAACGGCATCGACCATCAGGTTGCCCATACCGGGATACGAATAGATCACCTCGACGAGCAATGTGCCGCTGAACAAGAAGCCGAATTGGACGCCCATCAGGGTCAGCGTCGGCAGGATGGCATTCTTCAGCGCATGACCGACCAGGATGCGTCGTTCGGCGAGGCCACGAAGCCGAAGCTGCTGGATGAAGTCTTCCTGATAGACGTCGAGCAGGCTCGAGCGCAGCACCCGCATGATCGCCGGCGAGAACGCAAGCGCGAGCGCGCAAGCCGGCAGGATCATATGCTGGAGCGCATCCCAGAACATTTCGGGCCGTCCGGCGATCAGAGTATCAATGAGCAGGAAGCCGGTGACGTCCGGTCGCACGAACCCGGCCGAGAGGCGGCCGGTAAACGGCAGAAGCGAAAGCGCTACGCCAAAGAGTAATAGCAGCAGGAGGCCCCATAGGAACTCCGGAATGGACAGCAGCACCGTCGAGACGATGTCGCCCGCGACCTCGAACGGCGTGCCGCGGGCATGGAACAGCAGCAGTCCGCCGCCCAGGCCCAGCACCGTCGCCATCACCATCGCCAGAAAGGCCAGTTCGATCGTGGCCGGCAGCGTCGCGCGAACGAGCGAGCCGGCGTCGCGCCGGAACTGGATCGAGTGCCCGAAATCGCCGTGTGCGGCGCCCTTCAGCCAGATCAGGAACTGCTGCGGCAGCGGCAGGTCGAGCCCCATCTCGTGACGCTTGGCCTCCACCTCGTCGGTGGTCGCGTTCGGCGGCAGCGACATCGCCGCCGCGTCGACCGGAAGGACCCGGAGCATCGAGAACAGCAGCGCGCAGACGACGAACAGGATCGGAATGGCGACGAGCACTCGCTGCCCGAGAAGCTTGAGAAGCGTCGCGACCATGCTTGCATCCGCCGCATTGAATCAACGGCCCGGCGCGGCCGCCACCGGCCGCGCGGAGACGGCCCTCGTCGCTGCCGTCAGTTCCAAGCCATCGACTGCGGCAACACCCAGCCGTTGCCGTACCTGGTGTAGGTCAGCGCCTTCTTGCGCACCAGCGTCTGCACGCTCTGCAACAGCGGCATGGTCGCGCCAGTTTCCACCGCAAACTTGTTGAGGTCCTTGTAGCCATCGATGCGCGACTGGTAGTTCGGGACGTTGAACAGGTCGAGCACCTTCTGCCCGACCTTCATGTCCTTCCAGGCCGAGAACGGCATCTTCGGATTGAGCAGATAGCCGGCGAAAATCTCCGGGTCGCCGGTCGCGTTGTCCCAGCTATAGAGCGTCGCTTCCGGCAGCTTGCTGCCGCGATTGAGCTCGAAGTATTTCGCGTATTCGATCGTGTCGAGATTGGCCTCGATGCCGACGCGCTTCCACATCTGCACGATCGCGCGCGCGATATCGTAGTCGCTGGGGAATTGTCCGTTGGTCGACGCGAATCCGATCTTGACCGGCTTGTCCGGCCCGAATCCCGACTTCGCCAGCAATTCCTTGGCGAGGTTCTGGTCATATTTGAACTGATAGTCGGCGAGATAGGCGGGCGTGCCCGGCGTTGCGACGATCGACAGCGGCACAGCGGCACCGCCGTAGAACGCCTTCGACAGCGCCTCCTTGTCGATCGCATGGTGCGCGGCGAGCCGCACGTTGTCGTCGGCGAAGGCGAGATCGTTGCGCACCTGCAGCAGTACGACGCGCGTCAGCGGATTGATCTCGCCGGCAAACCCCGCTTCCCGCGCAAATCGCTGCGCTTCCCGGACCGGCAGGTTCACGGTGCAATCGACCTGGCCCGACTGGATCGCCGCGATGCGAGCGGAGGGGTCCTTGATGATCTGGATCGTGACACGCGCGATCTGCGGCTTCGGACCCCAGTACTTGTCGTTGCGTTCGAGAACGATGCGGGAATTCAGCTCGTAGTCGACGAGCTTGTAGGGGCCGCTGCCGACCGGCTTCTTGGCGAAGGCCTCGGGACCGGCAGATTCCATATACTTCTTCGGCACGACATAACTGCCGAGGAACGCCAGCCATTGCGGCGCGGTCGGCGCCGGCGAGTTGAACTTCATCACCGCCTTGGTCGGCGACTGGATCTCGATCTCCTCGACCTTGCGCCAGGAATTCGCGGTGTCGAGCTTCAGCGGCGATTTCAAGCGCTCGAAGAACGTGTAGCGGAAATCCTCCGTCGTCATCTTGTCGCCGTTGTGAAACTCGACGTCGTCACGCAGTTCGATCGGCATGCTCATGGCGTCGGGCGCGAGTTCCCAGTTCTTGATCAGGTGCGGCACCAGCTTGAGCTGCGGATCCTGATCGAGCGGCTGGTCGAAGACCGCTTTGAAGATCGGCTGGGCGTCCGGCGAAAAACGCTGGTTGGGGTCCCAGGTCGGGACGTCATTCGGCCAGCCGATCGTAACGGAGTCGCTTGCGGCCGCGAGCACATGGCTCGCGGGCGCCGACAAGCCGGCCGCGCCGGCCGCGACCATCTGCAGAAATCTTCGGCGTTGGATGCGGTGTGCCATCGATACATTCCCGATCTGGACGAGGTTTCCGGCGTTAGCCGCAAGTATAGGAGGCCTCGGGAAGCCTCTCAACGCCCCGGTTGTCGCGCGGCATCATACCAGCAGCCTTCGATCTCCTTCTGCAAAATGCGTGTTGGCAGGGCGTGCACTGATAAATTCGACCGGGTGGACAACCTACGAGAGTCTGCGCCAACCCGAAGCGACCATCGGCGGCCGCCGCGCAACATGTCGCGAAGGGCCGACTTCCGTCGTACCATTCAGCGAATGACTGGCGATCGATTTGGGCGGCTAATGAGAGGCTACCGCGCTCATGTCGGGTCAGTTTTCTCCGATCAAGCCATATGACAGTGGGACGCTCGACGCAGGCGGCCAGCACCGCGTCTATTGGGAGTGCTGCGGTAATCCAACTGGCAGGCCGGCTCTCTTCCTCCATGGTGGTCCCGGCTCGGGCTGTTCAGCCGGTCAACGGCGCTTCTTCGATCCGAGCCTCTACAACGCAGTGCTGTTCGATCAACGCGGCTCGGGCCGCAGCCGGCCGTTGGCAAGCGATCCCGATGCCGATCTCAGCGCCAATACGACACCGCATCTGATCGCCGACATCGAGGCTCTCCGTGAGCTGCGCGGCGTCGACCGACGGACCATTCTTGGCCTGTCGTGGGGCTGCACGCTCGGACTGGCGTATGCCCAGGCTTATCCCAATCGGGTCAAAACACGCTCCCGATGTCCTCGGTGATCCATTGCACTTCGCGATGCGACGTCGTTGTGAGGAACGCGAGTACCAGTGCGTGAGGACACCATTCTCGGGCGGCGAGATCACGGGCTTTCGTGCCGGCCGCGATCGACGCATTGAACAGGTTGCTTCTTAGCGTCAGTTCGACGCACCGCTCGGCAGGAAGAAGAAGGTGAGAGCCAGGACGAGATAAACGGCAAGTAATTGCATCCCCTTGAGCCAGTCGGACCGGCCATCGCCGGCGACCTGACCGGTGATCAGCACGGACAGCAGCACGGTCAGAACGAGACCCACGGGGAAAGCCAGATCCATCGGAGCAGGACCGAGGAACAAGCTCGCTAGAACAAGAAGCGGCGCCACGAACAACGCGACCTGCACGCTCGACCCGATCGCAATCGACAGCGACAGGTCCATGCGGTTCTTCATTGCGACCTGAATCGCCGTTGCATGCTCGGCCGCGTTGCCGACGATCGCGACCAGAAATACGCCGACGAAGACGTTGCTGAGACCGAGTTCGTGCGCCGTGGGCTCGATCGCTCCAACCATGATCTCGCTCATCCAGGCGATCCCCACGGTCGCACTGGACAGCATCAGTACGGCCGGCCGGAGGGTCGCCGGCGCCTTGTGCTCTTCGGGCAGCTCGGAGCCTGCGAACAGCGAGGAATGGGTGATCAGTGTAAACGCCAAGTACAAGAGATAGACGACAAGCAGGACAACTGAAATCGACACGCTGAGCCAGGTCAGGCGTTGGGTTACCGTACCGGTTGCGGCAAGGAAGGCGGCGGGAAGAATCAACGCGATCGCCGCGAGCATGAGCATCGTCGCCTGCGACCGTGCCGCGGCGGAATTGAAGTGTTGCTCGGGATAACGCAGGCCTCCGGCCAACATCGCGGCGCCGAGCACGAGCAGAATATTCCCGACGATGGAGCCGGCAATCGACGCTTTCACCACATCGTGCAGTCCGGCCCGCATTGCCGCGAGTGCGATGATGAGTTCGGCGGCGTTCCCGAAGGTGGCGTTCAGGAGCCCGCCAATTCCTTCGCCCATTCGCGCTGCAATCTGCTCGGTTGCCCGGCCCAGCCAGCCGGCGAGGGGCAAAATCGCAAGACAGGAGGCGACGAAGATGAGGAGATGCCGCCCGGGAGCGAAGTGCTCCAGTCCGATCGCGATCGGGAAGAAAATCAGAAGCCAGTTCATCACGGCGCCTAGACCCCCGGTATCGGTTGTTTCGGTTCTATTGGCCGGCCCAGTCGACCTTATGCGTGGCAAGATAGCTGTTCACGGCGGCTTCAATGGTCGGGAAGAATGAACGTTCGCCGATCTGAGTAAAAAGTCCAAATCGCTTGAGCTTGTCTTTCACGGGGTCCTTGAGTTCCGCGAAGCACAGTTCGATTCCCGCCTCGTGCAAGGTCTGATCCAATTCGGCAAGGGTGTCGGCGGCCGTGACGTCCACACTGGTCACCGGTTCCGCCGCGACGACCAGCCAGCGCACCGGAGCGTGCGACCTGGCCGCAGCATCCAAGATACGCTCCTTGAAGAATTCCGCATTGGCGAAGAACAGCGGCGCATCCCATCGAAAAAGAACCAGACCGGGCAACTGGCTGGCGTCGGGATAACGCGCGATGTCGTGGTAGCCTTCGACGCCCTTGGCGCGGCCCAACACCGCCGAATGCGGACGCCAGCCGTCCCATAGAAACTCAATGACGGCGATCGCAATCGCCAGACCGATGCCCGGGATCGCACCGAGAACGGCAACGCCGGCGAAGCAGACCATTGAGAGCCAGAACTCCCAACGCTGGATGCGGAAGATTCGAATGAGATCGGTGATCTCGATCAAGCCGATGGCCGCCGCGATGACAACCGCGGCCAAGGCGGCCGATGGCAGATCCTTCAGCAGGTTAGGCGCCATCAACAGCAGCAGGGCGACAACCAGCGCTCCGACCACGCCGGTCAACTGCGTTTTGGCGCCCGCGGCCTCCGCCACAGGGGTTCGCGACGCACTGCTGCTGATCGGAAAGCCTTGAAAGAATCCGGCGGCCAGGTTGGCGGCGCCGAGCCCCACCATCTCCTGGTTGGGATCGACATTCGTGCCGGTTCGCACCGCATAGGCGCGGGACAGGACACTTGTGTCGGCGAATGACACCAGCGCAACGGCACAGCCCCCGATCACCACCGGCACGATGTCGGCATAGGTGATCCAGGGGATAGCAAGTGCGGGGAGTCCTTGAGGCAACGGACCCAGGACCGACACATTGGCGCGCACCGCCAGGTCCAATACAGCGACGACGACCGTCGCGCCGATCACGGCGATCAACACTCCCGGCAGGCGCTTGCTCTTCGCAAGCAGCAAGATCACTGCCAATGTCCCGGCACCCACCGCAAATGCCGTCCAATTCGTTTTTCCGTCCACAATCGCGCGAGCGAGTTCCCAAAGCTCCCGCAATGGCCCTTCCCCGTCGATCGAAACTCCGAACAGCTTTGGCAACTGGCTGACAAGGACCGTGAGCGCGATGCCATTCATGTACCCGTAGCGGATGGGCTTGGAGAGAAGCTCGGTTATGAACCCGAGCCGAGCCAACCCTGCAAGAATGCAGACGAGTCCCGAGACGATCGCCATCATGCCGGCAAGTGCAACAGCGCGCAGAGGATCACCGCCGGAAAGCGGCATGATCACGCCGAGGATGACAGCGGCGAGCGACGAGTCCGGTCCTAGAACCAGAATACGGCTTGGACCGAACAACGCATAAGCCAGCAAGGGCACGATGGTCGCGTAGAGGCCGTAGATGCCGGGGACGCCCGATGCGACCGCATAGGCAATGCCGACCGGCACCAACATGGTCGCCAGAACGACGCCGGCGACGATGTCGTGCGTGAGCCAAGCCGCCCGATACTCACGCAGGGTGACAAGTCCCGGCAACCACCGGACCCAACCGGCCGGTTTCGCCACGTCCACCTTCGTTGGCAGATCGTAGCTTCGCATGTTGCTCGACCTCGCCTACCAAAGGAAACAACCAACGCAGTTCGTACTGCGGCTCCCGAACAAAGCGCTTGGGCTTTTTGCGTCAGCAAGCTTAGCCCGGATGGAGCGCAGCGCAATCCGGGATTTCGCGCGCGGAAATGCAGCCCCGGTTACGCTTCACTCCACCCGGGCTACGAGCTACGAGCAATCCTGCGCTACGAACTATTGATTGATTTCGGGTTCGACGAGGCTGGCGAGATTTCGCAACGAATTCTGCCAGCCGAGATAGCACATTTCCACCGGAATGGCGTCGGGAATGCCGTCCTGCACGATGTTCAGCTCGGTGCCGCAGGATACCGGCTTGAGCGTCACCGTCACCTGGATTTCGCCCGGCAAATTGGGGTCCTCGAATTTGTCCGAGTAGCGCAAGCGCTCGCCGGGCACGAGTTCCAGATATTCTCCGCCGAAAGAATGGCTCTTGCCCGTGGTGAAATTGCGGAACGACATCCTGAAGGTGCCGCCGACCTTCGCATCGAGGTGATGCACGGTGCAGGCGAAGCCGTTGGGCGGCAGCCACTTCGCCATGGCGTCCGGCTCGATGAAGGCGCGATAGACCTTCTCGGGCTTCGCTGTCAGAACACGGTGCAATCGAACGGTGTTGGGCATGGCTGGTTCTCCTGGGCAGGCACTGCGAACGCAACGGATCGCGACCTTAATTCTTTCGCTCCGATCCCTTAAGGGTACGCTACAAACATTATAGGAAACGTCGCTCGGATGGAGCAGCACAATCCGGAGTCCGGTGCGCGGTGATACAATCCGGATTTCGCTTCGCTTCATCCGGGTTACGGCGAGTAACGACAACCCTGAAGAAAGCGACGACAACCATGAAGAAGGCGAAGAGCGGTGCGAAGGAAGCAACAGCAGGAGATTCCCCCTCCCCGTTGATCGACGCGAGAATCACGAAGTTGGGTGATTGGCGAGGCGAGACGCTCGCGCGGGTTCGCACTCTCATCAAACAGGCCGACCCCGACGTCGTCGAGGAGGTGAAATGGAGAAAGCCGTCGAACTCGATGTTGGGCGTTCCGGTGTGGGAGCACGACGGGATCATCTGCACCGGCGAGACGTACAAGGCAGCCGTGAAGCTGACCTTCGCCAAGGGCGCCGCGTTGGAGGACCCTTCCGGCCTGTTCAACTCAAGCCTCGAAGGCAACGTGAGGCGCGCCATCGACATTCATGAGGGCGACAAGATCGATGAAAAGGCGCTGAAGGCGCTCATTCGCGCCGCCGTGGCGCTGAATACGTCCAAGCGAGCAGCCGCGCGCCCTGTCGGCTCGCGGAAGAAATCAAAGACCGCTTGAGGAGCGCCGCACGCGGTAACTATGAGCTTTCGCCAACCTTGCCGTTCGAAAACGAATGCGCAATCTTCTGCGCGAATTTCTGGTAGTCTTCAGACATCTTCTGCCCGTCTTCCGCGGCCATCCGCATACGCTGGGTCAGGCACTCCTGGTAAATTTGCATCGCCTCGGGAGCCGTACGGGTTGCCATCAGCTTGGTGCCCAACTGCGTCCAGAGTTCGACTTCCGTTTTCATGCGCTCAAGCCACGCACGATTTGCCTGTTCGCAGGCACTAGCCAAATCCTTTTGCAGATTTGTCATCGCCGCCGGATTGAAGGACGGAATTCCACCTAGCTTTGCCGGACCGCTCATGCGCATCACCTCTATTAAATTACGCGACGACAAATCGCAGCGTCTTGACGTATGCCAACCAGTCAGCAGGACGACTCAAGCAAACGTGCACTTGTCCACAACATGACACAAGCTCACCGAATATACCAATTCGGGGCACGCAACAGCTCAGGTGCCCCGTTTTGATGGGTGCCAAGAGCAACCAATTCAAGCGGCCGGCCATCCTGCGCGTTCGCCGGCCTCCTGCCGGACTCGATGCCCGGCAAAGCCATTAGGGATATCGCCCGCGCCGAAGCGATGCTTCCCGGAATGGACGAGCCGCGGGCGTCGCGCCGTGTTATTCCGCGGCACGCTGCTGTTGTTCGAGAATAATCCTCGCGACCGCGGTGAGCCGGTCCAGGATCGCGAAGAGCTGTATCCTCTCGGCGTGACTCAGGCCGTCGAGCAACAAACGGTTGCGCTCGAGCGCGGACATCATCAGCCTGCCGTAGATTTCCGCCCCGCGCGCTGACAGCGTGATCTGGACGCCGCGCCCTTCCCTGCGGTATTCGCGCAGGATCAACCGGCGCGCCACCAGCGCGCTCACGCCGCGGCTCGTTTGCCCCTTGTCGAGGCCCATCAGGTCCGACAGGCCGTTGAGGGTCGCCGGCGCATGCTCGCCAACCAGCGCGATGATACGCCATTCGACCTGCGACAGACCGAATTGACGGCCGTAAGCCAAAGTCGACCCGCGGCGAAGGATGTTCGAAAGCCGAATAACCTTCGAGGCCACGAGGTCGCTTGGCTTCGCGGAGGGCGTCGTCGCCACACGCGGCTGCCTGGCCGGCGCGCGCGCGACGCGGTGATTGCGGCCGGTCTTGCCCATTAGGCGTCGCCAGCTCCGGCCCGCCTTGAGCCATCAGCCCGAGTTGACTTTGTCAAATTTAGGCTCATTCTCAACTCCAAAAGTCCGATCCGCAGGGAGACGCCAAATGAATAGCGGAGCCATCGATACCGGGACTGGCTATACACGCAAGCCCTCAGCCCACAACGCCGCGCTCACAGAGGTGGGTCGCGGCAAGCCGATGGGCGAACTGCTGCGACGCTACTGGCATCCGATCGCACTCGTAGGCGACGCCGGCGCGACCCCGAAAGCCGTCCGCGTCCTGGGCGAAGACCTCATTCTGTTCCGCGATGGGAAGGGCAAGGCCGGCCTCGTCGAAGCGCGCTGCTGTCATCGCGGCACCACACTCTATTATGGGCGTGTCGAGGAGCGCGGCATCCGCTGTTGCTATCACGGCTGGCTGTTCGACACCGAGGGACGCTGCGTCGACCAGCCATGCGAGCCGGAAGGCGGCCTCAAGCGCGATCGCGTGCGCCAGCCGTGGTACCCCGTACAGGAACTGTACGGATTGATCTTCGCCTATATGGGGCCGCCCGAGAAAAAGCCTGTGCTGCCGCGATACGAGTGCCTGGAACAGCTCGAGCCCGGCGAAATGATCGAGGCCGACGACAGTTCGATCGGGTCCGGCGGTGGGGTGATCGTGCCGTGCAACTGGCTGCAGCACTACGAGAACGTACCCGACGCCTTCCACGTGCCCATTCTGCATGGCGCCTTCAGCGGCGTGCAGTTCGTGGCGCAGATGGGCATCATGCCGAAGGTGAAGTGGGAATATTCACCGATCGGCGTCAAGACCATCTCGGCGCGCGTGCTCGACGATGGGCGCGTGCATTACCGGGTGACCGAGGCCACGTTGCCGACGCTGCGCGTCGTGCCCAATCCGCGGGTCGAGCGCTATACCGGCATCGAGTCGCTCGGCTGGACCTTGCCGATCGACGACACCCATTTCCGCATCTACGTCGCCGGCAAGGTCCGCTCGAAGGGCGAACTCGGCGCCAAGCGTTCGCGCATGAACGGCAAGCTCTGGGCCGACCTGACGGAGGAAGAGCATCAGAAATTCCCGGGCGACTGGGAGGCGCAAGTCGGGCAAGGGCCGATCACGTTCCATTCCGACGAACATCTCGCGACCAGCGACCAGGGCGTCGTCATGCTGCGGCGGCTTTTGCAACGCCAGCTTGACGCGGTCGCGGCCGGCCACGATCCTGCCGGCGTGAGCTTCGATCCGAAAGCGCCGCCGGTGGTGTTCGAGGCCGGCAACTACATCATGGAGCGGAACGACGCCAAGGTTGTGGAAGTGCTGAGCGCCTGAAGCCTGCAAGCGACGAACCAACAGTCGCGCACCGGATCGAGGGAGGACTAGACATGGCCCGCGCGCCATTTCGCGTTTCGGCAATATTCGTCATCGCCTCGCTGGCGGCCGCGCTGTTGCCCGGCGGCGCGCTGGCGCAATGGGCCGAGACACCGAAGGTGAAGGAACTCTACGAGGCCGCGAAGAAGGAAGGCCAAGTCATCATCTGGGGCACCCAAAGACGCGAGGTCGAATGGATTCCCGCGGCCTTCGGTAAAGTGTTTCCCGGTATCGACGTGCAATTCCTCGGGGACAACGACATCGCCGTCAAGGCCATCGCCGAGGCGCGCGCAGGCCGCCATCAGGTCGACGTCTATCAGAACTCGCTCACCGGAACCTTGCCGGTGGTGCAGCGCGATCTCCTCGCCGTGCCCGATTGGTCGCCCTTCGGCATCGACAAGCGCAACATCGCGTTTGACGGCAAGATGGCCTACACCAGCAACATCGCCTACACGATCGCCTACAACACCAAGAGCATCAAGGAGGCCGATGTTCCGAAGAACTGGGCCGACATGCTCGACGAGCGCTACAAGGGCAAGGGTGCATCGAGCACGTTTTTGCTGCCGCGGCTGATCGGCGGGCTGGGTTTGGTCTGGGGCGACGACAAGGCGTTGCAATTCACCCGCGACATCGTGGCGAAGATGAACTTGCTGTTGACGCGGGCGCCGCGCGAATCCCTGCTGCAGTCGGGTGAACGTCTCTACGCCTTCGGAGAAATCGACTCCCTCATCCGCGCCGTGACCGCTGAAGGCCTCCCGGTGAGCCAGTCGGTGCCCGAGCCGGTCGTGGTTGGCCAGTTCGGCGCGAACGTCATGAAGAACGCTCCGCACCCGAACGCCGCCCGCCTGCTCGCGGGCTTTCTCGCGACGCCGGATGGCAAACGCGCACGGCTCAATGCAACGTACCAGGCCGACTACGGCCCGACCTCCGACAACGAACTCGCCAAGAAGCTTCATTCCGGCAAGCTGCAGGTGGCGTGGGACACGCCCGAGACGATGGTCGCCCGCGAGGCGCTGTTCGGGCGCGTGGCCGCGATCCTCACCGGTCAGGCACGCTAGGCCCCGTCCTACGGGATGCAAAGGGCCCACAATCTCGATCTTCCCGCCAAGCTGGTGCTCGCGCTTGGCGCCGGCGCGGCGATCTACCTGGTCGCCGTACCACTGGCGATGCTGCTGTTTGCCGCCTTTCGTGGGCCTGCCGACTTTCTCCCGTTCGAGCCTGGCGCGCGTTGGACCCTTGAGCATGTGCGCGCGCTGGTCACGGACCCGGTCCTCTATCAGAGCATCCTGCCCGACACCTTCGTCTTCGTCGCCGGCACTGTCGCGCTCGTCTTCGTCATCGCGTTCGGCCTCGCCTGGCTGCTCGAACGCACCGACCTGCCCGGACGCGAAATGTGGTTCGCGCTCATTCTTTTTCCATTGCTCGTACCGACTCCCGTGCTTGCCATCGCATGGATATTTCTCATGGGGCCGAACGCCGGATGGCTCAATCTCGCGATCCGCGCGCTGCTTGGCTTGGACGGCTCCGGCCCGATCGACATCTTCAGCATGGGCGGCCTGATCCTGTGTCAGGCGCTCGCCTCGACGCCGTTCGTGTTTCTGCTGCTCAGTGCAGCGCTGCGCTCCATGGACCCGGCCCTCGAAGAGGCAAGCGGAACGTCCGGCGCATCTCCGCTCACGACCTTCCGCCGCGTGACGTTCCCTGTCCTGCTGCCCGGACTTCTTGCTCCGCTGATTCTCATCACACTGATCACTGCCGAGCAGTTCGAACTGCCGCTCATCATCGGCTTGCCGGCAAAGATCAACGTGTTCAGCTACCGCATCTACTTCGAGCTCAATCCGCTGACGAGCCTGCCCAACTATGGTGGCGCGGCCGCGCTGTCGTTGCCGTTCGTCGGGCTCGGGATCCTGTTGCTTCTCGTTTACAACCGCCTGATCAGACGCGCGGACAGCTTCGTCACCGTGACGGGAAAGGGCTACCGCCAGCGGCGGCTGCGGCTCGGCGCCTGGCGGCTTCCGGCCATCGTCTTGGCCAGTCTCTATGTTGCGATCGCGGCGATCTTTCCGGCGGCCGTGCTGCTGTGGACAAGCGTCTTCGGCTATACGCCGCCGCTCTCCGCCAGCGTGAACGATTTCAGCCTCGAGGCCTATCGCCAGCTCTTCGCCGATCGGGTGTTTTGGGTCGGATTGCGCAACACCTTCTTGGTGGCCCTGCTGTCCGCGGTAATCGTGACCCTGATCGGCACGCTGCTCGGCTGGATCATTTCGCGCTCGCAGCTTCGCATCCGCCATGCGCTCGATTTCGTGTCCGTCCTCTCGGTCGGAATTCCCGCGGTGATCGCGGGGCTCGGCGTGATGCTCCTCTATCTCACGCTGCCGATCGGCCTCTACGGAACGGTCGGGATACTGGTGATCGCCTATTCCTACCGCTTCGCCACGACCACGCGACTCGCGCGCGCAGGCTTCCTGCAAATTCACAAGGAGCTCGAAGAAGCCTCCGCCGCGTCCGGCGCGCGCTGGCTCGTCACGCAGCGGCGCGTTCTCGTCCCGCTGATGCTGCCCGCGCTCGCCGCCGGCTTCATTCTGCTCTTCATCGTCGGCGTGCGCGAATTCACCATCCCGCTCGTGCTCTACAGCCCTGACAACGTGGTCCTTTCCGTGTTGCTGTGGCAGATGTTCTCCTCCGGTCAGACCGCGCTTTCGGCGGCGCTGGCGTCGATCATCATGGCTGTGGTGCTGCCGGTCATCTTGCTGGCGCGACGCTATCTCGCCCGCAATTCGGTTGCGGAGTAGCCATGCTCGAGGTCAGGGGATTAGCAAAATCGTTCGTTACCGACGAGGGCGCGGTCAAGGCGGTTGACGACGTCAGCTTCTCGGTCGCGGAGGCGCAATGCTGCGCGCTGCTTGGCCCGAGCGGATGCGGCAAGACCTCGATCCTGCGCTGCGTCGCCGGCCTCGAACGCGCCGACCGCGGCGCGATCTCGATCGGCGGGCGCGTGGTGTCGGACGCCGACCGCGGCATCTTCGTTCCGGTGCACGAGCGCCCGATCGGAATGGTGTTCCAATCCTACGCGATCTGGCCGCATCTCGACGTCTACGCCAATGTCGCGTACCCGCTCGACGTACAGCGCCCGCGGCTCGCCGCATCCGAGATCGACCGGCGGGTCATGGACGTGCTGACGCTGGTCGGCATGCAGACGATGGCGCGCCGGCCGGCGACGCGGCTCTCCGGCGGCCAGCAGCAGCGTGTTGCGCTTGCACGCGCAATCGTGCGGCGGCCGAGTCTGTTGCTGTTGGATGAACCGCTGTCCAATCTCGACGCCCGGCTGCGCGACGCCATGCGGCGAGAATTATCGACGCTAATCCGGGAGATCGGCATTACGGCGTTGTTCGTGACCCACGACCAGATCGAGGCGCTTTCGCTCGCCGACAACGTCGCCGTCATGCGCGACGGCCGCATCGTCCAGGAGGGCGCGCCGGCAGACATCTACGACAAGCCGCGAAATCTATTCGTCGCACAATTTCTCGGTGCCGCGAACGTTCTGTCGGGAAAGATCGAGGCGCTGGACGGCGCTGGTGCCGCGCGCATCGTGCTCGATGCCGGCGGACATGTCCTGACGTTGAAGACCGATCTGGCGCCGGGTACCGCGGTGGATATCGTGCTGCATCCGGAAAATCTGCGGATGCTCGCCAACCGTCTGTCCGAGGTGGTCAATGTGATCCCCGGCAAGATCAGGTCGCTGGCCTTCCAAGGCAGCAATGTCGAATACGATGTCGATATGGGCGCGGGCACGTCTTTGCGCGTGCTGTGCCGCGCCAAAGGGGATCTCGCGCGCGGAGCATCGGTATGGGTCGCGATCGACGCAAGCCACACGACCGTTTTCGCGAAAGACTTGTGAACTCGCGTCGTTGCGTGGGTGAGGCACAACATGCTTGGCAAGCCAGAGCAATTCCGCTTGAAAGGAAGAGTTGATCAATGGGCCGCGCGGACACGCATCCGCCGAGGAGATTGAATGCGCATTGCCGTACTCGGCGGGGGTAACGGTTCGTTTGCAGCCGCCGGCGATTTCGCGCTGGCCGGCCATGAGACGCGCCTCTGGCGGCGCGACAAGGATGCGGTCGCCGCGCATCGGGCCGCCGGCGGCAAGATTGTCGTCAAGGATTTCGAGGGACGGCATGAGGCGACGGTCGCCCTCATCACCACGGATATCGCCGAAGCCGTGCGTGGAACGGAGCTTATCCTGTGCCCGGCCCCGGCGACCGCGCAAGCGGACATAGCGCGCGAGTTGGCGCCGCATCTGTCCGACGGGCAAGTCGTGTTCCTACCGCCGGGAACGTTCGGCTCCGTGCTGCTGGCTAAAGCCGCACATGAGTCTGGCAATCGAGCGAAGGTCGCATTCGCCGAGACCGGGACCCTGCCCTGGCTGACCCGCAAGCATGGCCCGTTCGAATCCGCCATCACGATCCGCGCGAAGCGGCTTCCGACCGGCGTCTTCCCGCTGACCATGAAGGATCACGCGCTCGCCGTCATCGCGAAGGCGTTCCCCGGCGCCATCGAGGATTGCGGCGACGCGCTGTCTGGCGCCTTGATGAATGCAGGACCCGTCATCCATCCGCCGCTGATCATCATGAACGCCGCACCGCTGGAACACTTCGAGCGCTGGGATATTCACAAGGAAGGTACCCAAAAGGCAACGCGACGCGTGACCGACGCGCTCGACGCCGAGCGCGTCGCGCTACGTGAGGCGCTCGGATACGGGCCGCCGCATTTCCCGCTGGCCGACCACTACGCGAAGACGGGCGACGAGTGGATGTACGGTCGCGGTTCGCATGACCGCCTCACCGACTCCGGCGACTGGCGCGAGCACATCGTCCTCACGCAGCACCGCTACATGCTCGAAGATACCCGGATCGGGCTTTCGTTCTGGTTGTCGGTGGCGGCTCTGGCCAAAGTGCCGATGCCGTTGGCAGGCGCATTTCTATCGATCGGCGGCGCGATCTGCGGAGAGGACTTCATGCGCACCGGACGCACGCTCGAGGGGATGGGACTCGGTGCGTACGACCAAGCCCAATTGCAACAACTCCTGCGCGACGGCTTTCATGAGTGAGCTTGTATGAGCGAGCTTGTATGAGCGGACTTGGACGGATCGTTTCCCTCGGCGCCGGCCGGATGGGGCGCGGCATAGCCATTGTGTTCGCCTATGCCGGCTACGAGGTTGCAATTGTCGATTTCAAGCCCCGTGACACTCCCGAATTCGAGCGACTTGCAAGCGTCGTTCGGGACGAAATCCGCACGACCTTTCTCACCTTGGCACGATTTGGATTGTTCGATGAACGCGCGGTTGATTCGATCGCGGCACGAGTCTCCGTCATATCCAACAGCGAGGCGCAGCGCGCATTGTCGTCCGCGGCCGTCATTTTTGAGGGCGTGCCTGAGGTGCTCGATCTCAAACGCGAGGCGCTCGAACGCGCCGCCGCCCTCGCCGGGCCTGAGCCGATCATCGCTTCGACAACATCGACCATTCTCGCCGACGATCTCTCGGGCGCAGTTTCTCATCCCGAGCGCTTTCTCAACGCCCACTGGCTAAATCCCGCCTATCTCGTTCCACTCGTGGAATTGTCGCCCGGCCAGAAAACCGACGCCGCCGTGACGCAGCGCCTGAAGACGCTGCTCGTAAGCATCGGCAAAGTCCCGGTGGTCTGTGCGGCGCGGCCTGGATATATCGTGCCACGAATTCAAGCGATCGCGATGAACGAAGCGGCGCGAATGGTCGAGGAAGGGGTCGCGAGTGCCGCCGAGATCGACAAAGCGATCAAATACGGCTTCGGCTTCCGGTTCGCCGTGCTCGGTATGCTGGAGTTCATCGACTGGGGCGGCGGCGATATTCTGTACCATGCCAGCCGCTATCTCGCGAAAACGCTCGACAACCCGCGTTACGCCGCACCCGACATCATCGAACACAATATGCGAGACGGAAAAATCGGGCTGACAACCGGCAAAGGCTTCCTGGACTACGAAGGCCTCGATATTGAGGCCTATCGCGCGGAGCGATTGAAGGCCTTTATCGGCATGCTTCGCTTTATGGGCTTGGCTCGCCCACCTGTTCTACCGGAGTAGAAGACAGTATCCTCTAACGCCTCGCTGCAATTCCTCTTGTCAATCTTACCAACCTTTCTCACAATTGATTGCCGTGAACACGGTTCGAACGGAGTGGAGGTTGCCATGCGCGGTTTGAGTGTTTCTCTGACACTGCTTGTCGTCGCGGTGGCCCTTTCCAATGCCGCTCGCGCCCAGCCGCTCGTGATCCGCAACTCTTATGTGGTGCCGGTATCCGACTGGGAGCCGCTATTGGTCGAGAAGAAGGACCTCGCCAAACACTGGGGCAAATCCTACGTGATGGAGGCGGTGCGTTACCAGGGCACGCCGCCAATGATTACGGCGCTCGCCAACGGCGAATTGGAAATCGCCAACCTGGCCTATTCGACGCTCGGCATCGCGACCCAGAATGCCGGCATCAGCGATCTCCGCGTCATTTCCGACGGATTCCGCGACGGCGTTCCGGGCTACTTCTCAAACCAGTTCTTTGTCCGCAAGGATTCCGGCATCAAGACCATCGCCGACCTGAAGGGCAAGGTGCTCGCCACCAACGTGGTCGGTGCCGGCGTGGACATCGCTATGAAGGCCGGCCTGAAGAAGCACGGCCTGATCGACAAGCGTGACTTCACGGTGATCGAGGCGCCGTTCCCGACCATGCCGGCGATGCTCAATGACAAGAAGGCCGACCTCGTGACCGCGGTGATGCCGTTCGCGCTCAATCCGATGCTCAACCAGATCGGCGTGCCGCTCTACGACCAGACCGAGGGCATGGGCACGACTCAATTCACGGCCTGGACCGCGCGGAAATCGTGGATCGACAAGAACCGCGCCGCACTGGTCGACTACATGGAGGATATGATCCGCATCGTGCGCTGGTATCTCGACCCGAAGAACCATGACGAGGCGACCAAGATCGCCTCGAACCTGCTCAAGGTCCCACCCGAGCGCGCCGCTTGGATATTCACCAAGCAGGACTATTATCGCGACCCGGACATGATGCCGGACCTCGTGGCGCTGCAACGCAATGTCGACACGACGTTGGAATTGGGCTTCATCAAATCGCGTCTCGACGTCAAGCAACACTCCGATCTCGGTCTGATTGAAGAAGCGGCGAAAAGGCTCAAGTAGCACCCCCGATCTCGAGGTTTCGTCGAAGCCACAGTGAATTCGCATTCGTCAACGTCGGATCACTGCAGCGGCACATAGCCCTTCGGGAGGAGCTATCGATGCGGATGGTCGCTTCGCTGCTCGCATTGCTCGCGGTCGTGACGAGTGCGTCTGCCGAAACGCAGCACTACCCCAACCGCCTCATCAAGATGGTCGTGCCGTTCCCCGCAGGCGGACCGATCGACATCACCGCACGGCTGGTCGTTCAACGGCTTTCGCCGCTCCTTGGCCAAACGGTGATCATCGAAAACCGCGGTGGCGCCGGCGGCGCCCTTGGGTCGAAGTTCGTCGCCAACGCGGACCCGGACGGGTACACGCTGCTGTTTGGAAATGCGAGTTCGCTGGTGGTCGGCCCCGCCGTCTTCCGCTTCCGCGACTATGACACGCTCAAGAATTTCACCCCGGTCGCCAAGGTCACCGAAGGCCACGAACTGTTGGTGGTCGCGCCGGATTTACCGGTCAAGACCGTGATGGACCTGGTCGCGTTTGCGAAGGCTAACCCCGGCAGGCTCAACTTCGGCTCCATGGGTTACGGCAACATGACCCATTTGATCGGGGAGATGTTCAAGCTCCAGACCGGGACAGACTTTACCCATGTTCCCTACAAGGGCTCTCCGGAAGCGGTTGCCGGTCTTGTGAACTCCCAGGTTCAAATGCTGTTTGGGGAAATCGCGGGCCTCCTGCCGCACGCACGCGAAGGAAAGATTCGCGCGCTCGGGATATCGAGCGCGTTGCGCACTGCTCTGGCACCGGAATTGCCGACCCTGATCGAAGGGGGCCTAATCGATTTCGTCGCGCTCACATTCACCGGCGTGGTCGCCCCCGCCGGGACGCCTGTGGCGATCGTCAACAACGCTCAACGCTGCAATCAACACGGCGGTAGCGGAGCCCGATATGATCGCTGCACTAGGCAAGCTCGGCGCCGAGGTAAGAACCGGTTCAGCGCAGGATTTTGCGTCTTTCATCGCGCGGGAACGTGCCAAATGGGTCGATGTGGTGACCCGCACAGGCATCAAGGCGGAATGAACCAAACCGTTTGCCGTCGTGGCCCGTTCAAATGACCATCCGGAGAATGCATGTCCAATTCACCAAAATACTTCATGTACTTTCCGGGAAATTATCGTTGGTCCGCGGCGTTCGGGAACATGCTGGGTCGTTCCATTTACGGCGGCGCCGACATCAGTGAGCTCTACAAGATTGGGCGTCTGCTGGAGGGGAAAGGCGGCGAGGACGACGAAGCCTGGTTCGACGCCTGTGTCAAAATCGCCGACGAAGTGCGCGTACGTGCGGAGCGTTTCCGAAGCTCGCACCATCCGATCTCGGCCGCCGCGTTCTATCTGCGCGCCTGCCATTACTACCAGATGGGCGAGCGATTCAGAACGCCGAAGGATAAGAAGGCACTCGATGCGTATCGTGTGGCCGTGGATTGCTTTCATCAATTCGTTGCACACACGGACGTGAAGATCGAGATTGTCGAGGTCCCGTTCGAAGGGAAGCATCTCCCCGGCTATTTCGTACATGCTCAGAATGCCAAGTCGGCGCAGACGCCGTGCGTGGTATTTTTCGACGGGCTCGATGTGACCAAGGAAATTCAGTACGTCGCCGGGGTGCCTGACCTGATCAAGCGCGGGATCTCGGTCCTGGTCATGGACGGCCCCGGAACGGGCGAGGCGATCCGCTTTCGGGATATCTATCTGCGGCACGATTACGAGAAGGCCGGCAGCGCCTGCATCGATTTCCTGGAAAAGCGCAACGACGTCGATCCGAAGAAAATCGGCATCGTGGCAATCAGTCTGGGTGGATACTATGCGCCGCGCTGTGCTTCGCTCGAGCCGCGCTTTGCGGCCTGCATCGCCTGGGGCGCAATCTGGGACTACCACGGCGTCTGGAAACGACGCATCGAAGCGCAGTTCAAGGCATCGCTTTCAGTGCCGGGACATCACATCATGTGGATCGTGGGTGCCGGCACACTCGAAGAAGCGCTCAAACGTCTTGAGCCGTTCAAGCTCGACGGCGTCGTTCAGAAGATGCGCTGTCCGTTCCTGTGCGTTCACGGAGAGGACGACGAGCAGATTCCGCTGAAAGATGCGCAGGCGCTCTACGACGCCTGCGGCTCTCAAGACAAGACGTTGCGCGTGTTCACCGCTGAAGAAGGCGGCGCGCAGCACTGCCAGCGGGACTATCTCACGCTGGGCACGGCGACCATGTGGAGCTGGTTCGAGGACAAGCTGGGATGACGGCGAGAGCGCGATCATCAAACATGGGTGCGCCAGGACAATTCAGTTCGCCTTGACGCCGGAACGGCGTACGACATCGCTCCACACATCGATCTCTCGCGCAACAAGCTGCGCAAATTCCTCGGGCGTCGAGCCGACACGTTCGGCCCCGAGTTCCTGAAAACGCGCAGCGACCTCGGGTGACTGCCGCGCCTCGCGCGCCCGTCGAGATGCTGAGATTTGTCATGAACGTCGTGCCGGTCGGCGGGCTGCCGCCGGCCCGGTTCCTTCCGCTGCGATGACGCACTTGCCGGGCGCGAAACCAACCTTTATGCGCTCGGATCGAGCAGGCTATAATGCCGGGTGCGGCACAACCAAAATGAAACCACAGGGCAGTAATGCGAACCATCACTCTTGAAGAACACTTCGTCAGTCCTGGCTTCCTTGCAGGCCCCGGCAAGACTTTCCTTGAACAGCTCCGCAGCCGCGGACCTAGGGGCATAAAGATCGGTGAGGACCTTCAGGAGGTCGGCAACAAGCGCATTGCCGAAATGGACGCGGCCGGCATCGATATGCAAGTGCTCTCGCTCAATTCTCCCGGTGTCGAGCAGGCCGAAGCGTCCGAGCAATTGGCGATCGCAGTCGACTCGAACGACTTTCTTGCCGAAGCGGTGAAGAAGCATCCAAAGCGGTTCGCGGCCTTCGCGGCCTTGCCGATTGCCGTGCCGGACAAGGCGGCCGAAGAGCTCGAGCGCCGCGTCCGGCAGCAAGGCTTCAAAGGCACGCTGATCAACGGTCACACCCGCGGCCGATATCTCGACGACAAGGTCTTTTGGCCGATCCTGGAGCGCGCCGAAGCGCTCAACGTGCCGGTCTATCTGCATCCGACCGTGCCGCCGAAGGCGGTTGTCGAAGCATCGTTCGGCGGCTTTTCTCCGGCCGTGACCTCCCTGCTCGCAGCCGGAGCCTGGGGGTGGCATATCGAAACAGCCGTCCATCTCGTTCGTATGGTCGTCGGTGGCGTGTTCGATCGCTACCCGAAGCTGCAAGTCGTGATTGGCCATCTGGGCGAAGGCATTCCGTTCATGCTGCCAAGGCTTACCAGGAACCTGCCGAAGGAGGTGACAAAGCTCGACCGTCCCGTCGCCGCCTATCTGCGCGAGAATGTTCACTACACATTCGGCGGCTTCAATTTCCCCGCGACATTCCTGAACCTGCTGCTCGAAGTCGGCGTCGACCGAATTATGTTCTCTGTCGATTATCCGTACGGCTCGATGGCGGAGGCGCATGCATTCCTGCAACAGATTCCGGTGAGCGACGGGGACCGGGAGCGTATCGCCCACGGCAATGCCGAGAAGCTGATGGGTTTGTAGTGAGAAAACGCAGTCTCAATTTGCTTATCCGCCAGTACGGCCAGCAATGAGCCAGATCACGCGGCGCGATTTCGTCAATGGCGCCGCGCTCACCGTTGCCGCCGGGCTCACCCCGATGGCGCAGCTGGCGGCGGAACCAGCGCGCTATCCGCCCGCGCTCACCGGGCTGCGCGGCCAGCATCCCGGATCATTTGAGACCGCGCACCAGGTCGCGCGTGAGCGCGGCCGTTTCGCTGCCGGTGATTTGGCCGCGGAAGAACGCTACGATCTGGTGGTCGTCGGCGCGGGCATCAGCGGGCTTTCGGCGGCATTCTTTTACCGGCGTATCAGGCCCGATGCGCGCATTCTCCTGCTCGACAATCACGACGATTTCGGCGGCCACGCCAAACGCAACGAGTTCGTTTTGGACGGAAAACTCATGATCGGCTATGGCGGCAGCCAGTCGATCGATTCGCCGAATACCGAATGGAGCACAACCGCCAAAGGCCTGTTGCGCGATCTCGGCGTCAACCTCGAACGATTTTCGACTGCCTTCGATCGCACGCTGTACGCTTCGCTCGGGCTGTCGACCGGGCTGTTCCTTCCGCGCGAATTTTTCGCGCGCGATACATTGTTACAAGGCGATGGACTGGTCGGTTCCAGCAACGACGAGACGCGCCGGTTGTCGAATGCCAGGCGGCTCACTGAATTTATCGCCGGATTGCCGATCACCGAGCCCAGCAAGACGCAGCTTCTGGCTCTATACGACAAGAAGCGCGATCCGCTGGCCGGACGGTCGCGGTCTGAGAAAGCCAGAGTTTTGAAGTCGACCAGCTATCGCGATTACCTCACGCGCATCTGCGGCTGCAGCGAGGAGGTCGCCAATTGCTTCCAGGGCCGTACCCTCGGCTACTACGGGGTGGGCTGCGATTCCGTGCCCGCCTCCGAGGCGCGCGATGCCGGCTATCCGGGCTTCGACGGGCTTGGCTTGCCGGGCGGCAGCAAGCGCGGCGAGCCCTACATCTACCATTTCCCCGATGGCAACGCGTCGTTGGCCCGCTTGCTGGTTCGTGCACTCATCCCCGGCGTCGCACCCGGCCAAACGATGGAAGATGTGGTGCTGGCGCCGTTCGATTATCGCCGGCTGGACAACGCAGTCGAAAATGTACGCATTCGCCTGGGTTCAACCTGCACCGAGGTCCGCAACACCGGTGCCGGTGCAGTTGTCAGCTATGTGCGCGATGGGGCCATGCACCGCGTCGAGGCAAGGCACGTGGTGCTCGCCTGCTTCCATATGATGATCCCTCATCTCATGCCGGAATTGCCGACAATACAGCGCGATGCATTGGCACAGAACGTCAAGACTCCCATCGTCTACACCAACGTGCTGGTGCGCAATTGGCATCCCTGGGTGGCGCTCAAGGTGCACGCGATCAACGCCCCGATGTCGTTCCACCATCGGATCACGCTCGATTTTCCGGTCAGCCTCGGCGGGTATCGGCATCCGCGCCTTCCCTCCGAGCCGATGTGCCTCCATCTCGTTCACGTCGCGGGCGAACCCAACAAGGGGCTGACGATGCGTGAGCAATTCCGCATCGGCCAGGGCAGGCTGCTGACGATGACGTTTGCCGACTTCGAAGACCGGATTCGCGACGATCTCGACCGAATGCTCGGACCGGGCGGCTTTTCGAGCGCGCGCGACATCGCGGCCATCACCGTCAACCGTTGGCCGCACGGCTACAGCTATGTGGCCAATTCGCTGTACGACCCCGACGACTACGAGGACACCGTGCTGGCGCGCGCAAGAGCGCCGCGAGGCCGTGTGGCCATTGCCAATACCGACTCTGGCGGCGACGCTTTCGCTCATCTCGCCATAGATCAAGCGGCCCGCGCAGTGCGCGAATTGGTTGGATGAATTTGAGTTTGCCGACAGCCCCCCAAAGATATCCACTTCCAAAATCATTCGATTACTTCGTCATCATCGCTTCCACCCTGAGTGGTTCCAATGTTACGGCTGAAATGAGAAACTCGACTGGAAGAAGCACTGGCTTGCACACGATGCGAGCGGAAGCCGCCCAACTTGACCGATTGAAACGATGACGAGCGAGCCGGACCCCATCGGACGAGCGCCCCACGGACGGCTTATGCCATTGGCGCTGGTCGCGCCGATCGTGGGTGCGATGACCGGGCTTGTCTGCGCCATCTTCCGGATCGTGCTGGAGCACGCCGATCGCCTCCGCGACGCCCTGATCGTCTGGGCGCACGGTCATGAGCTCGAGGGCTTCCTCATTCTGGTGGGCGTGTGCGCCACGGCGGCCGCGATCTCGGCCTACCTGGTGCGCGCATTTTCTCCGCATGCGGCGGGAAGCGGCATCCCGCATGCCGAGGCGGTTCTGCGCGGGCAACTGGCGCCCGCCCCCTACACGCTGGTGCCGGTGAAGTTCCTCGGCGGCGTTCTGGCAATCGGCTCGGGGCTTGCGCTCGGGCGAGAGGGCCCGAGCGTGCAAATGGGCGCGAGCATCGCCTTCCTGACGGGACGGCTGTGTCGCATGAGCTGGTCGGATTGCCGCGTGCTGCTGGCCGCCGGTGCAGGCGCCGGTCTCGCCACCGCGTTCAACGCTCCGATCGCGGGGGCAATCTTCGTGCTCGAAGAGTTGGTGCAACGCTTCGAGCATCGTGTCGCCATCGCGGCGCTCGCCGCATCGGCAACCGCGATCGCGGTGGCGCGCCAGTTTCTCGGCAATATGCCCGACTTCCAGGTCGAGCCGGTGAATTATGCGCAAGTGGAATCGCTGCCGTTGTTCCTTGTGCTTGGTGCGATCGCAGGCCTCATCGCGGTCGGTTACAACCGCGCGCTTCTCACGTCCCTCAGCGCACTGGAACGGTTGACGAAACTGCCGGTCGAGGTTCGCGCCTGGCTGATCGGCGCGATGGTCGGAATCCTGGCCTGGTTTGCTCCAGATTTGGTCGGCGGCGGTGACAACATTACGCAAAGCACGCTGACCGGTCGCAATGTCCTCACGGTCGTTCTGATCGCGTTTGGGATCAGATTCGTCCTGAGCGTCGCGTCCTATACGGCCGGTACGCCGGGTGGATTGTTTGCGCCCCTCCTCGTGTTGGGAGCGCAGCTAGGGATCGCGTTCGGCTCGGCGTGCCGAACGGCGTTCCCGACGCTCGGTATCCAGCCCGAAGCATTCGCCCTCGTCGGCATGGCCGCATTCTTCACCGGAGTGGTTCGCGCCCCGGTGACCGGGATCGTGCTTGTCACCGAGATGACCGCAAACGTAACGATGCTGCTGCCGATGCTGGGCGCATGCTTCATCGCCATGCTGGTTCCGACGTTGCTCGGCAATGCCCCGATCTATGAATCGCTGCGTGAGGTCACGCTACGCCGCGAGCGAATGAGCCAAGCAAAAGTAAAGGCAGCAGCCTCGCCGCCCGGGCGACAGCAGGACGATTAGCGGCGCCGTCTTCCGCGATCGGATCAATTCATGCTGGCGCCTGAGACGCGGACGACCTCGCCCCACTTTGCATATTCAGCGCGTTGATACTCGGCAAGCACATCGGCTGCGCCGGTCTGAACAAGGCCACCGACCTTTGCTATGGCTTGTATCATAGGTGGCTGAGCCAAGACGTCCGCGACCGCGCGCTGCAATGTGCCGATCACCGGCGCAGGTGTGCCCGCCGGAGCATACATCGCATACCATCCCTCCGATATCACACCCGCGATGCCCGCCTCGATGACGGTCGGCACGTCGGGAAGAATTTGACTCCGCTGCTCACTTGCGACCCCGAGCGCCTTGAAGGCGCCCGACTGGATATGAGAAACGACGACCGGAATGTCGACCAGAAGCATGTCGATCTCGCCAGCCAGCAGCGCGGTTACTGCCGGCGCGCCTCCACGATACGGCACGTGCAGAACGTCGATGCCGGCCCGCATCTTGAACAACTCGCCTGCAAGGTGAACCGAGCTGCCGCTGCCTGTCGATCCGAATGTCATCTTGCCCGGATGCGCCTTGGCGAACTCCTGCAGTTCTTTCGCGGTGTTGGCCTGCACATGCTTGCCGACCACCAGAACCATTGGCGTGCCGACCACGCGACAAATTGGCGCCAGATCCTTGAACGGGTCGTACCGAATGTTCGACTGCATATGAGGAACAATGACCAGCGCCCCGGCCGACGCGAACACGATCGTGTAGCCGTCCGGTTGTGCGCGAGCCGCCGCCTCCACGGCCAAAGTGCCCGCCGCACCGCCCCGGTTCTCGATGATAATGGGCTGACCCAAACGCGCCGACAGCGCCGGTCCGATGATGCGCCCGACCGTATCGACCGTGCCGCCCGGCGGAAATCCGATCAACATGCGAATGGGGCGGTCGGGATATGTTTGCGCGCCCGCGGACGTTGGACCGCACAGCGCTGTTCCGACTGCGAGTGCGCTAAAGCGGCGCCTGCTCAACATGACGAGGACCTCCGTGAGGAGGTCATGATAGATGCCGTTTGATGTCGATCAAGCCTGCTGATCGCGACAATCTTCCAAGCGGGGAATGTTACATTACCCTCATGACATCTGATTCCGCGCCACGGCGGTCGAGATGGCCGCTGGTTCTGCTGGCCATTACGCTGGCCGCCATCGTCGCGTTCGCCATCCGCCCTATTCGAGAGCCGATCCTGCGAGCCGCCGGATGGGCGCTCGTCGTCAACGAAACGTTGGCGCCCGCGGACATTATCGTTCTATCGCTCGATTCCGGCGGCGCCGGAGCGCTCGAAGCCGCGGATCTCGTGCAAAGCGGCATCGCGAAACGAGTTGCCGTTTTTACGGACCCTCCCGGCGGAGAGGACCTCGAGTTCATTCGGCGGGGGCTGCCTTATGAGGACGCGAGCGCAAGACAGATCCGCCAGCTCAGGTCGCTTGGCGTGACCGATATCGTGCAAATCCCCAGAGCCGACGAAGGAACCGAAGGCGAAAGTACAATCCTTCCGGCGTGGTGCAGAGAGCACCACATCCGGTCCCTGGTTTTCGTAGCTGCCCGGGACCACTCGCGGCGCGCGCGCAGAGTGCTGGAGCGCACCATGAAGGACCAAGGGGTTCGCGTTACGGTTCAACCCGCGCGCTACTCCAGCTTCGACCCGGATCGATGGTGGCAAACGCGCGGCGGGATCCGAATCGGGATCATCGAGCTTCAGAAGCTGTTGCTCGACCTGCTGAGGCACCCGATGCCGAATTGATCCAAAGTCGCCGGCGCGAGAGCAAGCCGCCGTCGATGTGCTCGACCGCTCGCTCGGCGCGAAATTGTAGGATCGCGCCGGTCGTTGCCATACGCAACGGCGACGATCCGTGAGAACCCTCAGGCGCTCTCAACGAGCAACATGGACCGAGGCGTCAATGTATCGTTGAATATTTGGCGAAACGGCTTGGCCGTTTGCTCGGTGCAGGCTTTCGCACACAACCGATCCAGTTCGAATTGGGTCCACCGGTTGGCAAAGACCTTCCGGACTCCGGTTAGCCCTCGATCGAGAAGCTCCAACTCAATGGACCGCCATCCATAGTGTGATCCCGATCGCGCAAGACGTCGCGCTTCCGTTTCGACGTATGCAATCGCTTCCGTACCTCGTGTCATTTTGGCCTCCGCATCGCAGCCCCCATGCCTCACAGGGCAAGAGCGAGGCCAATCAAGCTGTCCCAAATTTGGAGATGAGCGGCCGCATTTCTTCCGCCGGCCGGCGCTTAGGCTGGGTTACGCGCGCCGCGGCCTTCGCCAAAACACGGCACGCCGGCATCGGCGTATCGAATTGGAGCAGCGGTTTTCAGGACACGCCGGAAGGCGATTTGCGGGCTGCGCAGGCCGATTAACTCGGCATTAAGCATAACGCAATATATCGATTGATGCGTTTAAGTTCCGTTAACCGAGAGCCCATGTCTCGTGCCGAATGCCCCGAAGTCCCGTAGAGATCGCAAGGCATGGCTGGCCTCTCTTGCAGGATGGCTGCCCTCGCCCCGGCTAAGCCGCCGCGGAATTGGACGCCTTACCCGGATTGCCGCCTTGGCGGCGACAGCCGCCCACGGTGGCTGCTCCATGATTCCGACCTCCGGACCGGCAAGCGCCTATGTGCTGTCAGGGCAATTGGATCCGGCAAGTCTACCGTATTCCCTCGTTAAGCTGACGCCGGAAGTGGTGGCCATCCTGGAGCGCAATTCGATGCGCATAGGCCGGATGTTCACGGACCGGCGGGGCCCCACTGAAATTCGATTCGGAACCGGCGACGTTGTCAGCGTGACTTTGTTTGAGTCCGCGGCGGGCGGCCTGTTTATTCCTCTCGAGGCCGGGGTTCGTCCGGGCAATTTCGTGACGCTGCCAAATCAGGCGGTCGATACCCAAGGCAATATTACCGTTCCCTATGCCGGCCCGATCCAGGCCAAGGGGAAAACGGCGGTCGAGGTTCAAAAGAGCATCGTCGACGCGCTCAAAGACCGTGCGCTCGAACCCCAAGCCGTGGTTGCGCTGGTCGATCAGCGCGCCTCCTCCTTGAGCGTGCTCGGCGAAGTCGGAACTCCCTCCCGCCTGCCGGTGAGCCAGAGCGGCGAGCGATTGCTCGACGCGATTGCGCGCGCGGGAGGCCCGAAAAACCCCGGCTACGATACCTGGGTGATGCTCGACCGTGCCGGACGCCAGGCCCTCGCGCCGTTTGCAGCGCTCATCAATGAGCCGTCCAACAACATCTATGTCCGGCCGCAAGACACGGTTTATGTCTTCACGCAGCCGCAGACCTTCCTGGCCTTCGGTGCGTCGGGCCAGCAGGGCCAATTCCCGTTCGCCGCCTGGCGGCTCTCGCTCGCCGAATTGCTGGCAAAGGCCGGAGGGTTGAATGACGTTCAAGCCGACCCGTCGTCCGTGTTTGTGTATCGTGCCGAGCCGCGCCACGTCGCCGAACAGCTCGGGGTCGATTGTGCGCGCTTCAGCGGCCCGTTTGTCCCGGTCATCTATAACTTGAACTTGCGCGACCCAGCCGGATACTTCCTGGCGACCAAATTCGAAATGAGGAACAAGGACGTGATCCTCGCGTCGAACGCGTCCTCCGTCGAGTCGAGCAAATTCCTGACGTATCTGCGGTTGATCACCGCTACCGTCAACGATCCGCTGATGGCCGCCGTTAACGCTTACACCCTGAAGGCCTTGGCCAGCGGCAGCGGCGCTGCGACAATCGCGACGACCACCGGAACGTCGGGTTTATAAGACACGTCCGCCTTGACGATCCTCGACGAAGGAACGATCGCGCGCAGCGTTAAGCTTACCAGGGACGCATATATTCTGCAGCCGCACAACAATGTGTCTCCCGCCGCCCCTCGTCTGCGAAAAAGGGATTTCACCCGACCTTCAAGCACGATAAGGAATGCTGAAGCCAATCCAAGGCACAGAGCAGTGGCCGGAAAAGTACTCTTACTGTCGCAACGCCGCATTTCAAACCTTGTCGCGTTCTGCCTCGCTTACGAATTCGAAGATGTCTTTGCGGCCGTTACGGACGCGCAGCGGATCGATGCAACCGATCTCGCAAGCCTGGAATTCAGTCGGCGCGCCTACAAGCTCGCCCGGCTGGCGACCCAATCGCCGAAATTGGCGCATCGATTGACGCCTGGTCCGCAAAATAAAAGTGTATTGGACAGAGACTTCGAACTCTTTTTCCCGGTTTTCAGCAACGCCTTCCAATTGTATTCGCTGGCAACCGTCCCCAACTGGCGCGAGCGGTGCGGCAAGGCAGCTTGCTTCATCACCGAAGTGTGGGTGGGTCTTCTGCCGGAGTATCTGCTGGAGCTTCTGTCAGAGTTCGATCACGTCTTCGTCGGGCTTCAGCACTGCGTCGACGACGTGGCGCGCATCACCGGCCGGCCGTGCAGCTACCTGCCGCTCGCTGCCGATGTCGTGCGCTTCGCGCCGCAGTCGATCGATCAGCCGCGCCCGATCGATGTCTGCAATATCGGCCGGCGATCGCAGGTCACGCATCAGGCATTGCTCGAAGACGCGGAACGCCGTGGAGGGTTCTACTATTTCGATACGGTCGCCGCGAGCGGCTCCGATCTGAAACAACGGACGTTCCGTGTCGATAATCCGCATGAACATCGCATCATGCTGGCGACGCTGCTCAAACACAGCTCCTACTTCATCGCCAATCGCAGCCATGTCAACAATCCCGAATTCACGGCCGGCCGCGACGAGATCTCCGCACGATTCTACGAGGGCGCGGCGGCGGGCACCGTCATGATCGGCGAAGCGCCGCACTCGGCGGAATTCAAACGACAGTTCGATTGGCAGGATGCGGTGATCCACCTCCCGTTCGATTGTCCTGACGTTGGCCGAATTCTCGCGGAACTGAACAAAGAGCCTGAGCGATTGCGGGCGGTCCGGCGCGGCAATGTCCGAGAGGTTGCACGCCGGCACGACTGGCTGCATCGCATCCAGGCCGTGTTTGACCTTCTCGGCATATCTCCGACCGAGAAAATGAAGCAACGGTCGCTTCGCCTCGAACAGATCGCGTCAAACGCCTGAACAAGGCAGTGTAGGCGGTCCTAAGCGCGGGCTGAGATCCGTCTGGCAATGGCGCGGGGAATTTTGCGAATCGTTCGTTGCAACTGATAGCGCGCAGTTGAGCGTGCAACATCGAAACGATTTGCCAGTTTGCCACCGAAGGCGACCTTGAACTTGTACCGTGCGTCGTCCGTAATGCCGCCGTCGAAATCGAAGCAAAGCTGGCGCGCATGGGCGAATTCAATTCCGCTCCACAGCAACAAACTCACCGCTCCGAGATGCGCGATACTTCTGTCGCGCGTCGATAGAAAATAATAGACGTATTTATCGTCCCAGATGAAAAAGACCTTGGCGTGCGCGACGCCGATCGAGTCGATTGCCGCAACGATCTTGCATCGGTCACGGGTGTTGGCCGCGGCAAAGGCGGTGGGCAGCAACGAAAGATCGAAGTTGGGCTCTGCGCCTTCCAGATTCTTTCGGTAGAAATTTACAAAGAGGTTTGCGTCGTCGATCTCCTGGACCGTCAGCCGTTCACGCGCCCGCCGAATGACGTTCTTGGTCTTGTCACGCAGACCGGCCCATAGTTCCTCGATCGGCCGCCGGCAGTCCAAGAGAAACGTCGGATGGACCCTGACTTCGTATCCGGCGGCCAGGAACGGAGTGAGGTCGCTAAACTCGGTATTCAGCGTCATCTCGACATGATCGTACGCAGCGAGCTGCTCCAGCAAATCGGAGATGATCGAATAGGCCGATCGAAAGCGCGCCTCGGTCTTTCCGGACGGAACCGTCACGATCGGCCCGAGGAAGCGCGTGATCTGCGGCATTTCGCAGATCGACATGCCTCCTTCGCGTCGCTCGACGTACCGAAGATATCCGGCAACACGCTCCCCGCGATAACAGGTCACCTCGCGCCACCCGCCCGGCGCAAGGCTGTCCAGCCACCATTCTTCGTGGAAAATCGACTTCTGCATCAAAACTGGACGCCCCCAGCAGGCGAGAAGTAGCAGCCAGCCGTAAATGGAACCCTATCGGGTGCCTCGCAGCCTCTCCAAGCGACGCAATGACGCAAGTCGGCTCGCGCGCGCCGGATCGTGTGCCCCGTGTTCCAGGGGCACCGACGAACAGTGCACAAGTCGAGCGTCAGCGTGTCAAGCGCGCGCGAGGATTGTGGTTGACCGTAACGACTGACGGCGTGTCGGGAAGTCGCGATGGAACAATGACCGCGTTCGGGTGTGATCTCGCCGCAAGGACGGCGAATCGCTCGCGGCGTCTATTCCGTAGGGTCTAGGTCGCCGGTTGGAAGGTAGTCCTGTGCCAGATGAGCAATCCCATCGTGCCGCCAATGAGGCAGAACAACGTCAAGACGATCTCGTTGATTCGAGGAACTTCGCTAAGAAAGGCGTAAGGCAGCAAGCCGAGACCGATCCAGAACAACTTCTGCCACTGGTACGAATCATGCTGTTTCGCAATCTGGCGCCGCTCTGACCAAGTTGTCTTCGCTTCGATGGAAAACGGCAGGGCGTGCCTCAGCACGGCCGGAACCATCCTCAGCGCGAGCAAAAGTCCGAGGAACAAAATGGCGTAGAGCCAAATGCGTTCACTGTTCCCGGTGAGCGCCCTGAACACCGGTAGAATGGTGAGGCCGAGCGCCACACGAGAAATCGCACTCCACGGGGAGCTATCCAGGTCGACGAGAACACGCTCGAAAGGTCGCATTGGCTCACCTGTTCCTGAGGCTGTCATCCGCCCGGCAATCGGATCGGGTTGAGATCGCGGAGCGCTGAAAACGCCAGATTGAGAGGGCCGGTCACCCTGAATATCCCAACGGCGAGCGTGAGGTAGACCGCGAGGCACAGCGGTATGGAGACGAAGAATCGAACCAGTTCGGACAAGTTGGCCAAAACTGTCTGCTGCGCCACGAGTCCAACCGAGACCGTCACGAGCCCCGCAATCGTCTGCGGCCCGATCGATTGCAGGACGTCCTTCCGGCTGATGCCGATCGGCCGCCCGGCATAGACGACGGCCGGCACGCACAATCCGAACATGACGATGGCGTACGCCGTCGTGACGCCGATGACGCCGAACGGAAGGCCGGCTGCCAGCGCAATCAACTGGCACGCCGTACTGAACCATCCCCATCGCATCCAGCGGTCGGCGCGGCCGATTGAAACGTGAATCCATCCCAATGTGCGTTCGATGCTGTGTGCAATGCCTCTGATGGCGAGGATGCACAGCAGCGGACCGGCGGCGGCCCACTTCTGCCCGAGCAAGATCACCACGAAATCCTGTGCGGTGACCGCCAGCGTCGCAAATGCGACGGCCGAGAAAAAGCTCAATGTCGACAGTGCCTTATCCCAGGCGCGCTTGAGCTCATCAACGTCGCTCCGGAGCTTGCTGAGACCGGACACGGCGATGTTGTGCAGCGGCTCCGTGAGAATGCTGAGCAGGTTGTTGTAGATGTTGAATGCGTTCTGGAAAAAGCCCAGCGGACCCGCGCCGTAGAAATAGCCGATCGCAAGGCGATCGGCCGATATGGCGACGTAGTCCGTCATGGTGAAACCGGTCACGCCCATCCCGAAGCGGACCAATTCCTTAGCCGCCGGAGTAAGCTGCGGCCGTCCGGGAACCCAGCGACAACTGAGCCAGACGCCAATGGCAGACAGGCCGGACGTCACGATGGGCTTCGCGACCAGCGACCAATATCCCCAATCCGCGAACGCCATGGCGACGGCGACCACGCTCCCGACCACATTCGCTGAAATTTCAATAGTCGCGATGCGCCGGAACTGCATCGCCCGGCGCATCAGCGCATAGTGCTGTGTCGATATCGCCGCGGTGATGAACGTCAGGGACAAGATCAGGGCGATATTGGTCAGCGCCGGTTCGCCGAAAATGAGCGCTATCGCACTGCCGCTCGCAGCCAGCAGCACGGTCAGCACAATGCCGATCGCCATATTCAGCCAAAAGACGGTGCTGATTTCCGCCTGTGTAATGTGCGTCTTCTGAACCGATGCTTCGGTCGTGCCCAGATCGATCAGCATGGGCGCGAAGCCGATCAGGGCCAAGACCATGGCCACGAGACCGAAGTCATGCGGGCTCAGCAGCCGCGCCAGCACGATCGTCGACGCCAACTGGACGAAGATGTTCAGCCCGCGCGCCGTGACGAAGATGACCCCGCTACGCAGCGACGCTCGGCCAAGCCCGCTATAGGGCTTGTTCTCCTCGAAATAGCTGTCGACGTCGTGTTTCAACGGCGCGCACTTTCTCGATTGACGAACCGACTTACGAGCGTTCGGGCTTGGCTGCTTGATCGCAGGGCTCCGAAGCCCGCTCCAGCCAGATCTCGCGCCAGTACGGGTAAATGGCGCGCGGACAAAAGCGCCGGCAGATGGCATAGCGCGCTTCGCAGACGACGTCCTTGAGAACGATGGCGTCGGTCTTGAAGCGAACCATCTTCCCGGTCCGCTCGTCGATGATCTGCTTCTGCCGGCGTTCGACCTCGTACTCCCGCTCGGTAAACGGCACCATTTCGGCGTCGAAATACAATCCGCGGTTACGGTAATTACAGTCCAGCGTCGTCAGAATTTCCTCGTACGGCTTGACGCGAACACGCTCGCCCGGTTGCAAATCGAGTTGCGCTTTGGGCACGGGGCTGCCTTTGGGCACACCAAACGGCCGCACCGGATAAGGCGAGCCGCCGATCGCGCGCTGGAACCGATCGTAGATCCAGCGCATCGCCGTCCCGACGCCGATGCCGGCTTCGGCAACGGTGCGCCACGACGAATAGAGCAGGCCGACCGCCAGTTGCGATAGTGGAACGTTGCCTGAGGTGTAGTCCTCGACATACTGGCGAATGTCCCACCACGGTAGCGGTTGCGTTGCAAACTTGATCTGCGTGTTCTGGCACACGTAGGTCGGTTCGGTTTCGCCGGGTGCCGGAGGAGTTTTGAGGCTGGTGTGGAGGACGGCCTCGGTGCACTGAGCGCAACTCTTGCGCGCTCCTGCCGGTGAAGCGCATGCCGACGCGGCTTGCGCCGCGCCGTCGAGTGGCTTGAGCCAGGCTTCCTTCCAGAAGATCAGGCATCCGGCCTCACAGCCATCGTGGGCCGCGCCGTTGCAGCGGACGTTCTCCAAATGCACCGTGCCCGACATCTTGCGGCCGCCGATCCCGAGCGCCGGGTCGCAGGTCTTGTGCGCCCGTTTGCCGATGCGCATGACCTTTCCGCAGAACGCGAGCATTTCCGGCATGAACGGCAGTTCGTCGAGCCGGCCATTGGCATCCAACGTGCCGAGGATCTCCTCCTTCGACCGGACTTGCACCCAGTCACCGGCGCGGAATCCCGCGATCGATCCACGGGCCGCGGCGGCCTGCGCGCCGCGCGGGCCCTCTTGGATCAGGCCAAGATCGGTGCGCTTCGAGGAGGTTACCGGTAGCATGGTCATGGTTGTGTTTCCATCAAGCCAGCAGCAGCTTGCGGGCAAAGAACGCTTCGGCGAAGCGCTCCGGCGCGCGGCATTCCATGCCCCTCAGCCGCGCGAGCCCGCGAAATGTGTCCTCATCAAACCACTGCTTCGAGCGCTGGCTGCCGAAATGCGCGACCAGGAGATCGATCTTGCGCTTCAGCGCGGCCGCGGACACGGCCATGTAGAGATTGGGCTGGCCAATGTCGCCGTCCCACTTGGGGATCTCGTATTCCAGAATGTCGTGGTCCCGGAACGTGTTCCAGGTCAGGCTGCAGACCTGACGATGATCCTGGTGCGCGTCGTCCCGTCGATGCGTGAAGATGACGTCGGGCTCGACGCGCTGCTTCAGCGATTCGAACCACTGCTTGATGGCCTCGCCCTGCTGCGGAAAGAATCGATCCCGAAACGACAAGACCTCGATCTGAGCGCTTGTCGCGCCGTCGAGGAACTCCGCGGCCGACACCCTTGCTTCGGCTTCGCGATCGCTCTGGCCGCCGCTCAGGACGCACCAATGAACATCGAGGCGGACCCCGCGCTCCAGCAGGCTCAGGAGCGTTGCGCCAACCCCGATTTCAATGTCGTCCGAATGCGCACCCAGGCACAGGACCGACAGATGGTCGCCCGGATTGGCAAGCGGCAATGCCCTCATGACGCCGCTCTGACCGGCGCGGGCAGTTGGGCGCGCCACGGCGTGTCGCCGCGCTCCACCATGTCTTCGAGGATCTGCCGGTCGCGCAGCGTGTCCATCGCCCGCCAGAATCCCTCGTACTTGTACGCCATCAGGTGGCCGCCCTCGATCAGGCGGCTGAAGGGCTCGTTGACCAGCTCTTCGCCGTCCTTGATGAAATCGTAGATTTCACGGCGAAAGATAAAATATCCGCCATTGATCCAGATTTCGGATTCCTGGCTCGACCGAATTCGCTGCACCGAACCGTTCTTGTCGAATTCGGCAAGGTGGAAGCTGATCGGCGGATGAACCGTGATGAAGCAGCCGATCTTGCCGCTCTCCTTGAACTGCCTGATCATCTCCGGCAGCGGAGCGTCGGTCAGGCCGTCGCTGTAATTGGCGAGGAACATCTCCTCGTCCTGGACGAGGTGCTTCACCGCCAGGAGGCGCTGGCCGATGTTGCGCCATGTGCCGGTGTCGACGAGCGTGACCCGCCAGTCCGGCGGCTGCTCGCCGAGAATCTCGACCTTCTTGCCGAAGCCAGTGATGACGCAGTCGCTGTTCGCGGTCTGCCGGTAGTTCAGGAAGTATTCTTTGATGACGTTCGCCTTGTATCCGAGACACAGGACAAAATCCTGGTGCCCGTACTGGCTGTAATACTGCATCACGTGCCAGAGGATCGGCTGGTGTCCGATCGGCACCATCGGCTTCGGGACGCTCTCGGAATATTCGCGGATGCGGGTGCCGAGCCCACCGCAGAACAGGACAACCTTCATGACGCGACCTCTCGCGGATCGATGATTTCGACGTCCGGAATCGGAACGACGAACTTGCACCCCCAGGCGCCGACGTGGCGCATTTGCGAAACAATCTCGGTCTTCAGGTTCCAAGGCAGGATCAGCAGATAGTCCGGCCGTGCCTCGTCGATGGCGGACACCGGCAGAATCGGGATGTGCATGCCCGGCGTAAAGCGGCCGTGCTTGTAGGGATTGCGGTCGACGGTGAAGTCGAGGAAATCGGTGCCGATGCCGCAATAGTTGAGGAGCGTGTTGCCCTTTCCGGGCGCGCCGTATCCGCACACCCGAGCGCCCTTCTCCTTGCAGGCGATCAGGAACGACAAAAGCCGCCGCTTGGTGTCGTGAACCTTAGCCGCGAATTGCGCGTACGTGTCGATATTCTCGAATCCGATCGCCCGCTCATGAGCGAGCAGCGTTGTGACGCTCGGCAAGACGGCGTGCGCCGCGTTCGCCAGGCAGAGATAGACCCGCAGCGATCCGCCATGGGTCGAGAGTTCCTCGACGTCGAACACCTTCAGGCCGTGCTTGCGCGCGAGCCGGTCGATCGTCACCAGCGAAAAGTAGGAGAAGTGCTCGTGGTAGATCGTGTCGAACTGGTTTCCTTCGATCAGTCTCTCGAGGTGCGGGAACTCAAGCGTGATCACGCCGTAGGGCGCCAGGAGATGCGCCATGCCGCCGACGAAGTCGTTGAGGTCCGGCACTTGAGCCAGCACGTTGTTGCCGATGATGAGGTCGGCCTTCTTGCCTTCGGCAGCGAGTCTCTGCGCGAGCGTCAGCCCGAAGAACTCCACAAGCGTCGGAATATTCTTCCGTTGCGCCACCTCGGCCACATTGGCGGCGGGCTCGATGCCGACGACCGGCACGCCGAGCGGCAGGAAATGCTGCAGCAGATATCCGTCGTTGCTGGCGATCTCATACACCCGGCTGTTGGCGCCGAGATTGAGCCGGGCCTTGATCATCTCGCAGTAACGGCGGGCGTGATCGACCCAGGACGTCGAATACGACGAGAAGTAGGCGTATTCGGTGAAAATGTGCTCCGGCTTCACGTACTCCTGCAACTGCACCAGAAAGCAGCCGTCGCAGACCAACGCATGCAGCGGATAGTACGGTTCCATCGCATTGGTTTCATCGGCCGTGCGGAAGCTCTCGCAGAGCGGCGACATTCCGAGGTCGACGAAGGTCGTCGCGAGCGGCCGGCTGCAGATCCGGCAACAGCCATGCGCGAGCTTCGGCGTAATGCCGCGTGATTGTGGGGTCGTGGCGATGGAATTGTGTCGCATGATCTGTCGTAACCTTGTCGGCGATACGCTGTTTTTCTGGTGTTTCTATCGCACGAACATCAGCAATCGATGCAGACAAACGGGGAGTAAGGTAAAACTTTAGATCGCTTTGACATAAATTTCTCTTGTGTTGAATTTAGTATCTGTTCAGACAGAGTCGGATGTATGGAGCTTGAAGCGTCGGCGCTGTCGGAAATATTGTCGCAGCAGAGCGTTAACCATGCGATTTAACCCAACCGGCCTGCAAGATGCGTGGCTGATCCAGCTTGATCCAGCGCGCGACGAGCGAGGATTTTTCGCGCGAACATTTTGCGTCAACGAATTCCGTGCGCATGGGCTCGAAACGAGCTTTCCGCAGCACAGCATGTCGTGTTCGTTTAGCAAGGGTACGCTGCGTGGGATGCACTTTCAGCGGGCGCCGCACCGTGAGGTAAAACTCGTCCGGTGCCTGAGTGGCGCGATCTGGGACGTCATCATCGATCTGAGACCGGAATCGGCGACTTTTTGCCAATGGCGTGGGTTCGAATTGACGGCCGAGAATCAGGATCAGCTTTACATTCCCAAAGGCTTCGCGCACGGGTTCCAGACATTGAGCGAAGACGCACAAGTTAACTATCTCATTTCGGAATTCTACACGCCGGATGCTGCGAGCGGCGTCCGGTACGACGATCCGGCATTTGGGATCGCCTGGCCGCTGCCCGTCAGCGCGGTCTCGGAGAAGGACTTGCACTGGCCCGATTTTTCATCCGAGAAGCAACGAACCGGCCTGGAACCGCTGATCCTTTCATAGTTCCAGAAGACCGTGCGTCCGCAGGATCTCGGCCGTCCTGTGCACGGTGTCGAAGGACAGATCCGCGCGTTCGGCGATGTCGAGCAGCGAATGCGTTCCATCCGACAGATTTAGTATCCAAAGCATCGCCATGTTGGCGGCGGCTGCGTCCGGCGCGCCCCCGATCGCGCCATACAGGCCACGCTTCCCAAGCTGCGGCTCGCATTTTGGAACTGTATTGCGATAGGTCCCGTCCCTCTCGATCACGTCGATTGTTTCACTGATCAGCCTGTAAGATTCCCGCAAATGCTCCGGGCGGATAAAATCGAGGTTGTCCGCCGAGGTGTGGTATTGGGGAATCGTGCCGAACTGGCTGCGCTGGAAGAGGCCGACCGGTAGATTGAAACCAGGGGAGCAGTATTGCCGCTCGTCATAGCCGTACGGATAAAAGTCGAGCACTGTGGGTGACAGTCCCGAGTGCCGCAGCACTTGCGTCATTGCTCGATCAATTTGCGCATTTCCACGCCGGCTTTTCTTGTACGTCGGCCCTCCGCCGTCGCCGACCATCGAGACAACCAGCCCATGTTTGATACGAGAGGCTTGGCTTTCGTTGCGGGCAAGCCAGGTGATCGCGCCGATCGTCCCCGGCGCGAACAAGAATCGGTAGCTGTACCGTGTCCGCCGGCGAGAGATTTGCTCGGCGAGATGGGTCAGGAGCGCGATACCCGAGCAATTGTCGTTCGCCAGCGAGGGATGGCAGACGTGCGCGGATAGCAGGAACTCGTCGTCCGTTTCGCCTTGGTGAAAATACTCACCGTAAGTGAGGTGCCCGTCGCTCAGGCTGGAATCGATCACGACCTCGTAGGTCTCGTCCGGCAGGGATTCGTATTGCCGGTGAGACATGCAGAACGCCCAATTCTCCGCATAGTAGGACGTCCGATACGGGATGAGATCGGGCTGATCGGGCAGCGTGTGGATATGCTTCTTGAGTTCGCTGAGAGGCATGCGCGCGTTCACGGGCACGCTGTAGCTCATGACGTGCAGGTTCGACCTGGAAAAGTCGACAATCCGCTCGCCCGTGGCGTTTTTGATATAGGCGTCGCGAATATTCCATTCGCGTGGAATGGTCCAGTCGAAGACCTCAGTTCCAGTCGGAACCTCGTGGACATCCAACGCGATGTGCGCTCCGATTTCGCGAAGCGTCTTCCGGACGCCGTCCCCTGTTATGCTTCGGCAAATCGGGTAAATCTTGGCGGCCAGCGCAAAGATTTGTTCGCCGACGTCATCGAGGGACGGCGTATCCAAGGGCGCACCGCACTCTCTTCCTTGGCGTCCGATTGGCGCGGCCTCAGGAGCCGACGAGTTGAGGTTCAGTAGCAGCCCTTTCATCGGCTTTCCTGCGCGGCGTGTGCCGGAGTTCGTTGTCGAGGATTCCTTCCGCCAGCAGCTTCTTGATGTGTCCGATGCGCTGGTAGCGGGGGCCCTCGAAATCTTGCAGCGTGATGCCCGACGCCAGATACGCCTTGTAGAGTTGCTCGGCGCCCTTCTTGGCATCCCACTGCGGCTTGAACTGCGGCAGTTGCGTCCTGATCTTTTCGAAGCTGACCCGATATGAGCGGGTATCGGGGCCTGCGCCATCTGCAAATTCGACTTTGCATCCAGGAACCACCTCCGCGACGATCTGAGCGAGATCGCGGATCTGATAATTGTGAGCCGTCTGGCCTACGTTGAATGCCTCGTTGAAGACGGCATCGGCAGGCGCCTCAAGCGCGGCGATAAACGCCCGTGAAATGTCCTCGATGTGAGCGATCGGGCGCCACGGCGTCCCATCCGATTTCAAGAGGATTTTGCCGGTGGTGAAGGCCCAGGCGACAAGATTGTTCAGAACGATGTCGAACCGGAGCCGCGGCGAAACGCCATAAGCCGTCGCTGGCCGCAAGAAGACCGGACAGAATCCGTCGCCGGCGAGCCGCGAGATGTTCCGCTCGGAATTGACCTTCGATTCACCGTAGGCGGTCACCGGATTGAGCGCGCCGGTTTCGTCGATCATGCCCTCACCCGCCTTGCCGTAATTGCTGCACGACGAGGCAAAGACGAACCGGCGCACCCCTGCCCGCTTGGCGAGCTCCGCGAGTCGAACGCTCGCGCGATGATTGATGTCGTCGGTCAGGCTCGGCTTCAGGTCGCTGAGGGGATCGTTGGATAGCGCCGCGAGGTGAATGACTCCGTCAAAGCCGGCGACATCGTCGAGAGAGGCATCTCGCGTATCCTTGCGAATGGTCGGCACGTCGCAGATCGCTCCCCCGGCGGCGAACGTACAGCGTGAATAGAGCTCGCTGTCCATGCCAACCACGTCGTGGCCCGCCTTGACCAACATCGGGGTCAGAATCGTGCCGATGTAGCCGAGATGTCCAGTCAGCAGGACGCGCATGGTTTGCTCCTTCGGTGCCGTTTAGTGTGTCTAATGCAATTGCTGTTGATAGTAGTCGATCTCGCGGTGAGAGTTCATGAACTCGATGAAATCACCGTTAATCGCCTTCGTGTTGGCCGTCGATAGACGGGCTCCGATGACCTTCTGGTTCATGTTGCGATTGCCGGATCGGAGCCGCGTCGTTGCTCACGGCTGCGTGAACGGCGTCCCGGCATCGTAACGCGCCTTTGCGGGAAGCGTGTGAAGCTTCGTCGTTCCGACCGGATCGACCCACGGCCAGACGTAGCCGCGTCCGGCCTCGAAGAAGGCCGGCTTCCGACTCAGATACAGTGAATTCGGCAGCGCGCGATTGCTGGTTTCCTCATCCCATTGCACCGTGTTTGTGAGGTAGTCGAAATTGCCGTGGCGAAGCGCGGTCGCGGATACCTGAGCATCGGTCCGGTATGGTTTGACGGTGTCCCATCCGAGCATCCAGATGCCGGGCTTGCCGGAGGCGAAAGTCGTCTCAAACGCAAAGCCATCCATTTGATTCGCGGCTCCAAGGACGTTTCCGGCGAACGACATCCAATAGGAGTAGGCCATCGCGCCGACGCAGCGCCGAGGTCCGTTGGAAGGTTGCTTGGCGTCATCAATTCTCCCGCCGGCCTGGTTGTCGAACGGGGCGCGGATGCAGCGCAGATGATTGCGAAAGAACGTGTTGTAGATGCTGTTGCCGTGCGTGTTGTCGCTGTCGGCATTGTGGCTTTCGTTGCCCTCGAACAGAACGTGATGACTTCCCACCATGTGGCTCGCGTTGATCCCGGTTTCGATCCACGCGCCGTTGGTGTTGATGTAGCTCATGTCCATGTAGTTGTAGCCGACCACGGAGCCTGCTCCCGCGGATCGGGCAACGATGACCTTGTTCGCTCTGACCGCGATGCCGTTTTCGATGAGCACTTCGGCTGCCCCGGCCGAGAGGCTGATCGCGTATCCGCCGCCGCCGGGCTGCGCCCAGGCGGCATCGTGAATGTAGAACTCGCGCAGCTCGATTCGGAACGAGCTATGGATGGCGACGCCTTCGCCGATGCCACGACGGTGCTTTCGACGTTCCTGGCCCAGGACAGCGCCGCCCAATTGAAGCGAAGGTTGCCGGCATCGCCTCCCGTCATCGTCAGATCTTCCACGCCGGCATTTTTGACGTGCGGGCGTGCGTATCGCGATAGCTGCGCGGCGTGGCCGGACCGGTACGAGATATGGATGGGCGTGGTGAACGTGATGGTGGCTCCGGAGATCGAAGCGATCTGCTTGACCTCGGAGGTGGGGCGGTCTGACCGGGAGAACCACGAGCCGGCGGACTGAGGCGTGGTCGGGAAGGCTCCCGGCTCGAAATCGTCGACATATTGGACGGCGGGATTGTGCTTCTGCCAGACGACGCGCCAGTCGGGAGCCGCCCAGATTTGCCCGCGCCCCTGCGGGATCCGTGCGCCAGTCGGCGCCCGATGCCTCATCAAGCAGAACGATCTGGCCGGGGACAAATCCAGCGGCATTCGCGACCGTCACCGTGTACGCGCCCTTGGCGGCGTCGGCGGTCAAGTTCGTCGAGGCGACCACGTCGATCGAGTCGCCGGTCGTTGAAAACAGGGAGGTGCCGACGACGACGAGCGGCGACGGATGCGGACCGGGCTCGCTCTGGAATGGTTTGGCACCGTTGGTCTTCGCCAGTGTTGTCAGGCCTGGTCCGGCGCCGCGAAGGGTGATGCCCTTGTTGATCAGGATGTAGTTTCCGCCGTTGATGAAGAAGGTGCCGGCGGAGAGCCGCACGACCTGGCCCACCGGGCAGGCGTTGATGGCGGCCTGAATCCGCTTGGTGTCATCCTGCTGTGCCTCCGCTCGGAGTCAGCGTGGAGCAGACCGTGGACCGGGCCGGAATGCCGCCCGCCCCCATCATCCCGGGGTTCCAGAGCGTCGATCGCTCGGCAGGCAGGAAAGCACGCGATTGGTCGACGACCTGCGTCGACGTCTCCGGCTTGCTCGGCGCCGGGAGCCGGTGCGCCGACGGCGCCGCCGACAGATGACAAAACTGCCGCGACGATGCTCAAGCTGAAAAACAGGTCCGTCACGTTCATTGAAATTCCTTGAGCCGGCGACGCAAGGGCGTCACTTGCCAGATGCGGACTTGCAAGATGCGGGCCCGCAGCGCCTCGGGGCGCGTGATCGCACCGTTTCGCTGACGTGCTCTGCTCGGCCTCGGCAAAAGCGATCGCGCTGCAGCAGCAAATTACTTCAGCGGCGCGCAGATCGCCTAGGCGACGCTCACCTTAACGCTAACTCGCGGATCGGCCGCCGTCCTGAAGCCGCAACGGCTGCTCGGCACGATCTCTGCTGAACATCGACCGCATGTCCAGAAGTGGGCGGCGCCGTCCTGAATAAGGACAGCAACGGCCTAACGCGGCACACATAGTTTCAATTCCGGAATTCTCTCGATGTCAATCGCCCCCGAAGACACGTGCCTGACGAAGGCCGCATCCGAACAGCCTCACCTTCCAAATCCGTCGCGACGTTACCTGCTCGTGTCGCCCTGCCGCGACGAGGCGCAATATCTCCGTCGCACGCTCGACAGCGTCGCCGCACAGTCGGTGCCGCCGGCGCTCTGGATCGTCGTCGATGACGGATCGACCGATGAGACGCCGGCAATCCTTCAGGAATACGCGCAGCGGCTGCCGTACCTGCGGGTCGTGCGACGCGAAGATCGCGGCCACCGGCGCGTGGGGCCGGGCGTGATCGAGGCCTTTTACGCCGGCCTGGAGCAGGTGCGCCTGGAGGACTTCGACTACCTGTGCAAGCTCGACATGGATCTCGACCTGCCGGGCCGGTACTTCGAACTGCTGATGCAGCGGATGGAGAGCAATCCGCGCATCGGCACCACATCCGGCAAGCCGTGGTTCGTGCACCCGCAAAGTGGCGCGCTCGTGCCGGAGGTCTGCGGCGACGAGATGTCGGTCGGCATGACCAAGTTCTACCGGGTGGCGTGCTTCAAGGACATCGGCGGGTTCGTGCGCCAGGTCATGTGGGACGGCATCGACTGCCATCGCGCGCGCATGCTCGGCTGGATCGCAGAGAGCGTCGATCTGGAGCCCATCCGCTTCATTCATCTGCGGCCGCAGGGCGCGAGCCATAAGGGCATTTGGACCGGCCGGGTGCGCGCTGGGTTCGGCCAATATTTCATGGGGACTTCGCCGCTGTACTACTTGGCGGTCGCCATCCACCGCCTGCCGGCCCACCCGGTGCTGATCGGCAGCATCGCGATGCTGTGGGGCTATCTGGGAAGCTGGCTCAAGCGCCTGCCGCGCTACGACGACATCGAGTTCCGGCGCTTCGTCCGTTCCTATCAGCACGCTTGTCTGCGGATGGGAAAGCATGCGGCGACCGCCAGGTTCGAGGCGGAGCGATCTCACCTCTGGCAGTCCCGGTACGGGCTGTCGGCTCCCGATGATGCGCCGGTAGTGCGCAAGGAACGCGCCGAGCTGATGGGCTTGCGGTTCGACACGCTGACGATGAAAGGCACGGTGGCCCGGTGCGTGGAATTGTGTCGCGCCCCGCGTACCTCCCACACGATCATTACGGTCAACGCCTCGCACCTGTGCATGATGCGGCGCGATCCGGAATTGGCGCAGGCCTGCCGGGCGGGCGACCTGATCGTGGCGGACGGCATGTCGGTGGTCTGGGCGCTCTGGGCGTCGGGCCAGCGCGCGCCGGAGCGCGTTGCGGGTGTCGACCTCATGGCGCAGTTGCTGGCGGCCGCCGGGCCAGCATCGGCTGCGTGTTTATTTCCTCGGCGCGAAGCGCGAGGTGGTCTCGACACTCGTGGAAAGGTGCCGGACGCAATTCCCCGGTCTCGAAATTGCCGGCTTCCGCGACGGTTACTTCAGCGCGGACGACCACCCGCGGATCGTCGAAGAGATTCGGGCGAGCAGGGCCGACCTGCTGTTCGTCGGCATGCCCAGCCCGTTCAAGGAGACGTGGTGCGAGCGTTACCGAGATCGCCTGCAAGTGCCTGTCATTGTCGGCGTTGGCGGTAGCTTCGACGTGCTCGCCGGATTCATCAAGCGCTCGCCGCGCTGGCTCCAGCAAGCGGGCCTGGAGTGGTTCTGGCGGCTCCTGATGGAACCTCGCAAGCTTTGGAAACGGTACCTCACCACGAACAGCGAGTTCATCTGGTTCGCCGGCCGGGAGATCTTCGCGCGTCGCGCGGGCCGGCTACCGGCCGTGCAGAACCAGAACTAGTGCGCGGTGAGAAAGCCATGACGACACATGCGGAACATCCTCGTCTTCATCGGGACGCGTCCCGAGGCCGTGAAGCTCGCTCCGGTGGTTGTGGCACTGCGGAACCCAAGGATTTTCGGTGCACCGTCGTCGCCACCGGACAACACAAGGAGATGTTCCGCCAGGTCGCGGACACATTCGGCATCGCGGTGGACGCCGACCTCGATGTCATGCGTCCGAACCAGACGCTCGCCGGACTGACGGCACGGCTCCTGGAACGGATCGACAGCACGCTGGAATCGGTCCGGCCGGACATGGCGCTGGTCCAGGGCGACACGACGACCGTGCTGGCGGCATCGTTGGCCTGCTTCTACCGGCGCATTCCCGTCGGCCATGTCGAGGCCGGCCTGCGCACCGGCAATATCTTGTCGCCGTTTCCGGAGGAGGCCAATCGCAAGCTCGCCACATCGCTCGTGATCGCTTCACTTCGCGCCGACCGACGGAGCCCGCACGTCGCTTCTCCGCGAGGGCGTGGCGAACGAGTTCCATCCTGGTCACGGGAAACACCGTCATCGATGCGCTGCGCATGGAGATGGCGAGGCAAGCCGGCAACGCCGCGCTACGCGCGCACATCGACAAGGAGCTCGGTCTCCTTGTGGGAGCCGACTGGGCGCAGGTGCCGATGGTCCTCGTGACCGGACACCGCCGCGAAAACTTCGGACACGGGATCGAACAAATCTGTCAGGCGATCGCGTCGTTGGCCGAGAGGTTTCCGGATCACCGTTTCGTCTATCCGGTGCACCTCAATCCCAATGTGCTGGAGCACGTCAACCGACTGCTGGGCAATAGGTCGAACGTCCGGCTGATCGCACCGCAAGGCTACAGCAACTTCGTGGCGCTCATGGCGCGCAGCCGGTTGGTGCTGACCGACTCGGGCGGCGTCCAGGAAGAGGCGCCATCGCTGGGCAAGCCGGTCCTGGTGATGCGCGACACCACCGAACGTCCGGAGGGTGTGGTCGCCGGCACCGCGATCCTCACCGGGCCTCATGCGCCATCGATTGTGGAGCACGCCACCCGGTTGCTGACCGACGAGACTGCGTATCGGTCCATGGCCACCGCCAGAAATCCTTACGGCGACGGTCATGCCGCAGGGCGGATCGTGGAGCGTATTCGCGGCTACTTCGCCAGCCAGGATGCGAGGACGAAGCGGACGGGTCAGACCTCATCGGATCGACGCAAGGTGGCCACAGGCACACCTGTCCAAGACTCGATCCGTGAACCTGCGCTCGCCGTAAGTTGAATTGCCTTTGTCGCGTCATGGCCGGGCTTGTCCCGGCCATCCCCGTCTTTGCCGCGGCGGACGTATGCGTGGATGCCCGGACAAGCGCGGGCATACGAGCTAAGATTGCGAGGCTGCGCATAACAAGCGATTCGATGCCGAATTCGCTGCGAACTCAGGCGCTACGGAGTGCTCAGCGGAAGACACGGTTGCGGTGGCACCACCGGATGAAGACGTAGACCGACCAGACTCGCGACCAATACAGGCCAGGTGCGCCGTCGAGGAAGGCCCGCCAGAGCCGCTCCACGGCAGCGGGTTGAAGGCCGACCAGCGCGACGGCCTGCGGATCCCGCAGCGTCTCGTCCATCGCCTTCCTGAGTCCCCGGCGAATCCATCGATCGAACGGCAGGACAAATCCGCTCTTGGGCCGATCGAACAGCGCCGGGTCGAGCCCGCGCAAGCCGATGCGCCGCAGGATGGCCTTGCGGCCGAGCGGCTGGTAGCGGACCTGATCCGGCAGACGGTCGACGCTCTCGAACAGAACCTGGTCCACCAGCGGCACGCGCTGCTCCAGCGAGCAGGCCATGCTGGCGACGTCGTTGTCACGCAGCAGCCGCTCACCGAGGAACAGCCGCTGCTCCATCACGCTGATGGCCGAAAGCGGCGTGCGGCCGCTCGTCTCGGCGCCGATCCTCTGGCGCATGACTTTGCGGCAGACCATCGACGAGGGCCTCGGCGAAGTCGGGCGCCAGCAGCTCATGTTGGAATCCCGGCAGGAAGAGTGCGTAGGCGAGCTGGTAGAGCGCCAGCAAATCGTCGCCGTGGCGGACCATGTCGGGAAGCTTGGCCCAGCGGGTTTGCGCAGGCACGGCCTGCGCGGAGTTGCGAAAGCGCCACGTCGCCAGCTTGGCGGCGGCGACTTGCAGGTCGCGCGGCAAGAAGGCGATACGTTGCGACCAGCGGTGCAGCACCGGAAGGTCCCGGTAGGTGGTGTAGCCGCCGAACAGCTCGTCGCCACCGGTACCCGACAGCGCCACAGTGAACCCGGCGGCACGGATGGCATGCGACATGAAGTAGGCGTTCAGCCCGTCGAAGGTCGGCTGGTCGAGGCTGTCGAGCGCCGTTTCGAGATTCTCCGTGAAATGCCCCTCCGTCAGAACCACCTCGTGGTGCTCGGTCCCGATGGCGGCGGCGATTTGCTTCGCAACGGGCCCCTCGTTGAGCTCCTGCTCCTCAAAGGCAAGGGTGAAAGTATGGACCGGGCTTCCGGCGGCGCGCTGGGCGAGATTGGCGATGGCCGAGGAGTCCACCCCGCTTGAGAGAAAGACCGCCAGAGGTACGTCGCTGGCGAGGTGAAGCCTCAGCCCTTCCTCCAGAACATGGGCCAGGGTTTCCTCGTCCATGGTGGAGTCGGGAGCGCGGTTGGGAATGCGCCAGAAATCCGCGTTTCGAATCTCCTCGCCCGCACCATCGAACTCGAGAAGCTGCCCCGGCCAGATCAGTTCGACGCCTTCGACCGCCGTATCGGGACCGACGACGAATCCGTTCCATACACTGCTGGCGACCGCATGCGGGTTGAGGCGAGGCGTGCCGAGAAGCCCGGAAGCCAGAAGCGCCCGAAGCTCGGAGGCGAACGCCACCGACCAGCCGGCGTTCGGATCACGCGAACGCGCCAGGTAGAGCGGCTTGATCCCCAACTGATCCCTCGCCAGGAGCAGCCGGCGCTGCTTCTTGATCCCAGCATGCGAAGGCGAACATGCCGCGCAGCCAGCTAACTGCGTCCGGATCCGTGCAGGCCAAGCGCGCGCAACATGACGGCGGTGTCGCCGGTCGACTGGAACTGCTGTCCCTCGGCGATGAGGCGCTGCCGCAGGTCGCGATAGTTGTAGATCTCGCCGTTGAACGCGATGACGTGCCCGGTGACCGGGTCGACCATCGGCTGGGCGCCGGCCGGCGAGAGGTCGAGGATGGAGAGGCGGCGATGCGCCAGCAGCGCGCCCCAACCACGATCGTCGGGGGTCGATGTCCAGGTCCCGTCCGCATCCGGCCCACGATGAACCATCGCGTCGCTCATCCGCTTGAGCGCCGCGCGATTGGCTTCATCCAGCCGTCCGATGATCCCGGCGATGCCGCACATCAAAGTTGATCCTCGAAAAGCTGCCAGAGCGTTTGGCTGCTTTCGGCAAGAAGCGGACCGAACCGCGGGGCCAGCGGCCAGACGCGCCGTCTTGTACATACCCTTCGTTCAGCCTTGGAATAACCCTGACAAAATCTTTCTCTAATTTACGTAAAATTCGACCAAAGCGATCCGGAAATTTTAATCAACTAATGCTAGGGGACTCGCCCGACGCTAAGCGTTGGTTAGAAGTAAGCAAACGCTACTCCACCGCTCCATGTCTGGAGCTCCGATCAAATCGATGACTCCAGAGCGGCTCAACATTCTCTTCGTCTGTCCAATGCCGGTTAGCCCTCCGCGCTTCGGCGCTCAGGCGCGGATGCACGGCTTGATGACGGAGCTAGCCCGACACCACGATTTAACAGCGGTAGCACTTGTCGACGACGGATTCGACATTGAGGAGTGCCGCCTCGCCATGAAGGTGTACTGTCGCGAGGTCGTGTTGATCCCCAACCCCTACGGGCGAAACGGACTTGCCAAACGGCTACTGCAGATCCGATCCCTAGCGTCGTCACGCAGCTTCGAGCGCTTGCGCGTCACGGTACCGGCGATGCAGCAGGCCTTGAGCCGAATTCTCCAAGATAGGCGATTTCGACATCGTTAACCTGGAGTTCCCGTATCTTGGCCACAGCCACTTGCGCCAAGCTCCGCCCGGCGAGAGTCCCCCACTTTTGATCGTGGACTCGCACGAGATCGCCTATGACTTAGCCCGGCAATTTTCTAGCACTGGCAGCCTCGGCCGCCGCCTTTACGCCGGGGTCAACTGGCGCAAGCTACGGCGAGAGGAGCTTACAACGTACCGCGACGCTGACGGAGTCTTCCTGTGCAGCATAGCGGACGAGCGGCGCCTGCTGGCGCAAGTCCCTGGGCTCCGCACAGCGGTCATCCCCAACGCGGCGGACGTCGACTACTTCCAGCCGCGCTCGACGGACCCGCGCCCGGATGCACGCACCGTCGTCTACTTCGGACTCCTCTCAACCGTCCCCAACGTGGACGGTGTGACCCATTTCATCCAAGATATCTGGCCACAAATCGTCCGTGACCACCCACGAGCGCGCTGCAAGATTATCGGCAGCGGCGCTCCACCGTCTCTCCTGGCGCTCGCCGGGCCACAAATCGAGTTCACTGGCTTCGTTTCAGACCTACGGCCTCACCTTGCGGCGGCGGCAGCCGTGGTAGTGCCGCTTCGGCTTGGCGGCGGTACCCGCCTCAAGATCGTCGAGGCAATGGCTATGGGCAAGGCTGTCGTCTCGACAACGCTGGGGGCCGAAGGAATAGAAGCCGTCCCCGGTCGTGACATCCTGATCGAAGATCAGCCGGCGGCCTTCGCTGACGCCGTGAAGCGCTTGCTGGCCGAGCCCGAGCTTGGCGGCGCGTATCGGACAGTCGGCGAGGCAGCTAGCGGTGGAGCGTTATGCTTGGAGTGGCGCGGGTCGGGCGCTTGAGGCCTTCTATCGCAAGGTTCTGAGGGGCGGCTCGTGAAGGCAGCTCTCATCGGAGCCGGGCAGATCGCGCGGCAGCATCTCGCCTGTCTGAAGACTTTGCCAGACGTCGAGCTGACTGCGATCTGCGATCTCTCTCCCGCCGCGGCGGAGGCTGCGGCGGAGCGTTACGGTGTCCCGGCCTGGTTCACTGACCACCGGGCTATGCTCGAGAAGGCCCGGCCCGCGGTGGTTCATGTCACCACGCCGCCAACCTCGCACTTCCGACTGGCCATGGACTCATTTGATGCCGGCGCCCACGTTATCGTGGAAAAGCCTGCCACCGCGACTTTTGAAGAACTGGAGACGTTGGTCCAGCGTGCTCAGCAGACCGGCCGCCACTTGGTCGAGGACTACAACTACGTCTTCAATCAGGCTCCCCAGAAAATCCTGCGACGGATCAATTCCGGTGAGTTCGGCGCAGTGACGCACGTCGAGGTATTCATTTGCCTCGATATCCTCGGTCCTGGCGGCTTCGCTGATCCTAACTCGCCGCACCCTGCGCTCTCGCTGACCGGCGGTGCCATCGCCGACTTTCTGCCTCACTTGGCCTCCCTGGCGCACCTATTCGTTGGGCCACACCGGACAGTTCAGACGGTTTGGACCAAGCGCAAGTCCTCGCTCCTGCCGTTCGACGAATTCCGTGCAGTGGTGGAAGCGGAGCGTGGAACCGCGGCTCTGGGCTTTAGCTCCTGTTCGCAACCGGATGCCTTCTGGCTGCGCGTCTATGGGGAGCGGATGCAAGCTACCGCAAACCTGTTCGAGACTCGCCTCACCTTCGACGGTCCCCGCAACGTGCCCAAGCCGCTGCGCCCGTTCTTCAGCGCCCTGGACGAAGGAAAGACCATTCGGCGTGCTGCGCTCGCGACGCTGCTCCGCAAATTCAAGGGACCCGGCGCCTACGAAGGGCTTTGGGAACTTCTAGCGCGCACGTACCGGGCTTTCGCTGACGGATCCGCCCCGCCAGTCTCGGCAAGCTACGTTCTCGAAGTGAACCGTATGGTTGAAGCTCTCAAGCCGAGGGGGCAGCGGCCATGAGAGCCCTCGTCACCGGCGCCAACGGCTTCTTGGGCCGACACGTCGTCATCGCGCTGCTCGCCAGGGGCATTAAGGTCCGTGCTCTGGTCCGCCCGGCCGCGCGTTTGGAAGCACTTGGCTGGCCCTCCTCGGTGGAAGTTTTTAGAGCCGACCTGCGCACTTCGCGCGAGCTTCCGCGTGCCTTCGAGGGTATCGACGTGCTGCTCCACTTGGCGGCAGTGGTCTCGGGCGAAGAGGACGCGCAATTCGCAGGAACAGTGGTCGGAACCGAGCGACTGTTGGACGCAATGGCCGCCAGCACTTGCCGGCAGTTAGTGCTGTGTAGCAGCTTTTCGGTCTATGACTTCAGCTCGATCCGCCGCACTCTCGACGAGCAATCACCGCTCCATCAAGTATCGGAAGTCTACGCGCGAGATGGCTACACGATCTCTAAATGGTGGCAGGAGCGGGTGGCCCGACGCTTTGCCGAAAAGCATGGCTGGGATCTCACCGTACTGCGGCCAGGATTTATCTGGGGACGCGATCACAGCGATCTGGCCGCCCTAGGCCAACAGATCGGACGGCAACAACTCGTCATAGGTCCTCTCACCCGCATGCCGATGACCCATGTGGAGAACTGCGCCGACGTCTTCGCTCTGGCAGCTATAGATCCGAGGGCCCGCGGCCAGACCTTGAATGTGATCGACGGTCCCGGCGAGCGCATTTGGCACTACCTGACGGACTATGTGCGTAGCAATGGCAAGTCCGTCTGGCGACTTCCCGTCCCCTACTGGCTCGCCAGTTCTGTGGTGCGGCTAGCTTTCGCAACTGTCTTCAGACGCGCCACCAAGGTGCCAAGCATCCTCATCCCGCGCCGGTTCGAATCGCGGTTCAAGCCGCTCCGCTTCGAGAACCGCCGGCTGCGGGAAACGCTGGATTGGACGCCGCCGCTCGATTACCAGCAATGCTTGGCGCGAACCTACGCTCTAGCTTCGCCGCCAACCGCTGCTGGTCGATGAGTTGCCTGCTCCTTGGAAGTCGCGAACAATCCTTTCATCCGAAGGAACCGCTTCTCGAAGAGTTCGTAGCTTAGATAGGCCAAGGCCAATGAAGCCGTCACGCCCAGCGTGGCCTGCAGCGCCACCGCTGGCCCGTGTGCGCCAAGCCAGTTCGCGAGCTCCAATTCGGTGCGGTTGACGGTCAGGTAATGAGAAATGAAGTGATGATAGACGTATAGTCCGTAGCTGTAGGTGCCGAGGAAGACGAGCGCGCGCATGCGGAAAAAGCGTGAGGTCGCCGACCGCTCCGGCGCGACGAGTGCCCAAAACAGCAAGCACGCAAGCAAGATTTCGATCAGGGCGGCGCGGACCGGCAGCACGAGCTCCAAGCCATGGCTCGATAACAGGCGAGTCCAGATGAACGTCCCTACCAGCAGCATCCCGGCCACGGCCACAACGCGCGGCAGAGCTCGCGAGAGCCGCTCCAATCCTTCCGGTTGACGCACGACCACCGCGAGGAACGCTCCCAGCGCCAGGGCGTCCAGACGGAACGGCGTCAGGACGTATGTAGTCCACCAGCTCAGTCCCATGAGCGATCCGGCGACGCGGGCCAGCATGGCCCCAAACGCCACGGCCAGGCTCACCTTGATCAGCAGTCGCGGCCGCCCGACCAGCAGGAAGACCACCAAAGGCCAGACGAAATAGAAGTGCTCCTCGATGCACAACGACCAGAGGTGCTCGAGGTACGAGAACGACCAGTCTCCTTGAAGCGCGATGTAGATATTCACGCCGTACAGCCAGGCCCACGCCTGGCGGTCGAGCAGGTAGTCCAGCGTCGGTCCCCGCAAGAGCGGGATCAACGGCGCGACGATAAAAACCAGCGCCAGCACGCCGTAGTAGAGCGGAAAAATGCGCAGAACGCGCCGCATGTAGAAATTGCGGAAGTAGTTCGGCTTGTTGCGCGCGTCGTAGAGAATTCCCGTAATCAGGAAGCCGGACAAGATGAAGAACAGCTCGACCCCGTACGAGCCGTAGTTCGTCACGCCGACGATGGCGCGCTCGATCCCATTGGTCGGAATCATGTTGCCCACGAAGTGGAGCAGCAGCACCATCAGGATGGCCAGGCCTCGCACGCCGTCGAGCGCAGGGAGATGGCCGTGCAGGTTGAGGCGCGGACCGGCGTTTGCCGGGATCGACGGGTTCGGCGCGATCGTCCCGCCGGAGTTCGGCGAGAGGGCTTGAATTGACATGCACGGACATCAGCTTCAGGTATGCAACTGTTTTAGCCAATGTCGATGAAATTTGAGGTCAGAAACCCTTTGGTCGCTTATTAGGGTAAAGCGCGGCTGTCCGCTCGAAGCGATGTGAGATTCGTTGTAAAAAGTCCTCGGCTCGAACAGCCGCTTAGCCCTGCGCACCATGATGGCAATTTCGCGACAGGCCCGATTGCAAGCTGTTCGGCTTAAGCGGCGTTAACTATCGCCGTACTAGAAGGTCGATCAGATCGAGCTCGTGAAAAGTCCGAAGATGATCAAAGCCTCAACACGTTCCATCGAGCCGGGTCGGGCCAGGACTTCCACCCGTATCTTCGAGATATATACCGTTATCCCGCTCCTTGCCTGCGTGTACGCGACCATCGTGTCGCCGCTCATGATCGTGGGTTGCAGCCCCAATGACACCCCCTGCCTGATGGAGCCTCGCCCCGAGAACAAGATTTTCTGGCCGCTGCTTGCCGCGATCTCCGTCATCTTGGCGCTACGGAACAGCTCTCGCCTGAGGTTCCCGCCTCATATCATCTGTCTGTTCGCTTATCTGGCGTTTGCCGGCGCAAGCGTCCTGTGGGCGTTCAAGCCCGAGCTCTCCTTCGTCAGGTATGCTCAGCAAGCGATGGTCGTCACATCTATTGTCTTGCCTGCGTTGTTGGCGACGCGAGATGCAGACCTGATGCGCGGCCTGTTTGTATGTTTTGCCGTGGCCGCGGTCCTGAATCTCTTGTTCGTGTTCGGCAGACCGCCGATTGACTACAAGTTCGCGACCTGGGGCTATCCGGGTTATTTTTCAGGCAAGAATTATCTCGGGCAGTTTGCGGCGGTGGCCTTGCTGCTGTCGATTCATGAAGCGTTGCACAGGGGTGCGCGACGGGTCTTCGGTATCGTCGTTATCATTGTCGCCGTTGCGCTTCTGGTTCTCAGCAACTCCAAGACATCGATCGGCCTCGTCATTTTGGCTCCATTTCTGGCCGCAGGCGGCTTTGTTTGTGAGGAAGATGACGCGCATTTCTCCTGCGATTCTGGTGCTGTCCTTCGTGTTCTGTTACGCCGTCCTGGCCACCATCACCGGCATCAGCACCAATCGCCTGTCATACATGCTGTACGGGGACTCGACGTTTACCGGTCGCTCCATCATCTGGGACTTCGCGCACGTTGAAATCGCGCGCAGGCCGCTGCTCGGATGGGGATATCAATCCTTCTGGCTCGTCGGCCCTGACGCACCCAGCGTCGTCGATGCTCCCGGCTGGGTGAAGGACATGCCGAATGCCCACAACGGCTATTTGGATACGATACTCGAAATGGGGTACGTCGGCCTGCTCTTGCTCGTCGCTTTCATTGCCGCAACGCTTCACGCCATCGGCCGGATGGCCGACCGCGATTTCGTACGGGCCTGGCTCATATTGTCGCTGGCGTTCCTGATCATCATCACAAACGGCCTCGAGAGCCTGTGGATGCGCGGCTTCGAAATGCTCTGGATCGTTTTCTTAATTCTTGCGGCGGAAGTTGGACGAAACTGGCGGCCTCTTCTGTCGAGCAGGCCGGCGTTCAGAACAACAAAGGGCCCGCGACCGCACGGTCCTGATCTTTCGCGCAACGCAGCGCGGCCCGTTGCCGCGCGCAGCGTGCCTCGACCTCTTTTCATTCAGCCAGATCCGACGAGACCACAGCCTTAACGCCCGTCGTCCGCTGCGCTTGAGGACGACGCAATCTCGGCAAGCATCGTTAACCGTAACGCGGCGCCCGCGGCATATCGACTTCACCGGAACGTGATTGGTCGAAAATACATTCGTGCACGCACGGAAATTCCAATTCGAATGCGAAAGCTCTGCCGGAATTTCTAAAGCGCAATGAATCCTGTCGGAAAGTTAATGCGCATTCACCATCAACGTCGATGAAGCGCTGTCGCCTTCTTGAAAATGCAAGGATTACTGTTATTGACTCGTAAGCAAGGGCAACTCGCACGCCGACCCCGCATGATGCGCGGCCGCCACTGATCGAAGGTCTGCTCGCGTCCTCCGATACAGCGTGTCTCGATTTCGAGTGGATACGGCGCAATGGACGCTCGCAATCACGATTACCCGCTGCAATTGGAAGATCAATATTCTTCCGAAGCGGACTATGGCCACGGGCCCGGCGCCGGCTCTTCCATCAACATCGCCGAAATTCTCGAGACGCTGCGCCGAGGGTGGCGCTATCCCGTCTACGGATGCCTGATCGGTCTCGCGGTGGCGAGCACGTACGTCGTGCTGGCAAAAGTGCCGTACAAGAGCAGCGCGCGCATTCTGATCGACCGGAGCGTGAACCGCTATCTGCAGACCAACAAGATCATCGACCAGCCGACCTTCGATGAATCGGAGATCGCGAGCCAGGTCTACGTGCTGTCGTCGGACAGCGTTGTTGCTCCGGTTGTTCGATCGCTGAAGCTGGCGGAAGACAGCGAATTTGTCAGCCAGCGGGGCCTGGGCGGCGTCACGATCCTGGATCACCTCGCGAAACTGACGGACACCATCAAGAAAGTTTTCGGTTGGCATCCCGATCCGGCAGCCGACGGCGACGCAAGTCGCGAACGAATGGCCGTTGAAGCCGTGCTCAAGCGGCTGACGGTCTTTCGCGAGGACGTTGCGAACGTCATCAGCGTCACGTTCGAATCGCAGGATGCAAACAAAGCCGCCAACATCGCCAACGCGCTGGCCGACAGCTATATCGCGACCACTCTGGATGCCAAGCTCGCGTCGACCAAGGTCGTCGGCCAGTGGTTGCAGGACCGGCTGACCGAACTGCAAGCCCAGGCGACCGAGGCCGAGCGGGCGTTGCTGGACTACAAAGTGGCCAACAAGCTGCCGACCGACAGCAGGGGTACGCAGAACAACGAACTGCTGGCGAATCTGCGGACCCAATTGGCGAATGCCCGTCTCGCCGTCGCGGAAGCCAAAGAGCGGCTCGACCTCATTCAGCGAGCGGGCGGTGAAGGCGTATTGGCGGCGATCGGAACCGATGCGTTGACTCAATCCAACCAGAGTCCGGCAAGATCAATTTCGCCCTCAACAACAGCGACCTCGTGCGGCTTCGCGCGCAATATCGGGACCTGTCGGCAAGAGTGACCGACATGGAGTCGCGCGTCGGCCCGAAGCACGGCGCCGTGGTGAAGCTTCAGGAGGCAGATGGACACGCTGCAGGCGGCCATCAACGTCGAAGAAAAGCGCCTCTCGGATGTCTACGTCAGCGAATATCAAATCGCCAAGGCGCGAGAGGCCGAACTCTCTGCCAGCGTGGCGCAGTTGGCCGGAGAGAGCGGCGTCAACAATCAAGCTCTGATCCGAATGCGCGAACTCGAAAGTTCCGCCGAAACTCTGCGCAATCTGTACAACAGCTCTTTGCAGAAATTCAAAGAGGTCAATACGATTCAAACGGAGTCCATGCCGGTCCAGAATGCTCGCATCATCACGAGGGCCGCGCCGCCGCTCTACAAGAGCTCCAAGAAGATGCTGGCGATCCTGGCAGGAAGCACGGTGTTCGGCCTCCTGTTGGGATGCGGCGCCGTCATGGCACGGGAATGGGTGGTCGATGTCTTCCGCACGGCCAAGGCGGTGGAGCAGGTCAGCGACAGGAAATGCGTGATCCTGCCGAAGATCGAAACAAAATCGACTTTGATCGAAGAGTTTGTGCTCGACGCGCCCTATTCCCGCTTCACCGAGACGTTCCGCGATATCAAGGCACTGATCGATGCGGCACCCAGCGGACCTGGCGCCAAGATCATCGGTATCGTGTCCTCGGTGCCCGACGAGGGCAAGACGATCGTCGCCTCCAACCTGGCATCCCTGATTGTCGCCTCATCGGGCGCGCGGACTCTCGTCATCGACAGTGATCTTCACCTCCGGAAATTGACCGCCATGTTGGCGCCCAAAGCGAGCGAGGGGGTCATCGACGCACTGGAAAAGCCAGCCCGGCTCTCCGAGCTTGTCGTCAGGCGTCCGCGCTCGGGACTGGATGTCCTGCCGTGTCCCTTCCCCTCCCGTATTCCCAACGCCGCCGAACTGCTCGGGTCAGCCGAGATGGAGCAGCTGTTGGCCTTTGCGCGGAAATCCTACGACTACATTATCATCGAGATCGCGCCGATCATGTCGGTGGTCGACGTGAAGACGATCGAGCGGTTTATTGACGTGTTCGTATTCGTCGTGGAATGGGGCCAGACCAAGCGAAGCCTCGTCCAGGATGCTCTCTCCGAGGCTCACGCCATTCGTGATCGCCTCGTGGGCGTGGTCCTCAACAAGGCAGATCCAGACGCTTTGCGGAATATGGAATCCTATAAAGGCGACAAGTTCCGGCATTATTACCAAGATTGAACCGAACAGGGCCCAACGCCACGTGTTGGTGCCTGTCGCGGCGGTGGCATAGCCGCGGCGCCACCGCAAGTGTGCTCGCTCACGCTCCGATATTCGCCCGTGCGCTCCGGCGCGACATTTACCTCAAACGAACTGTTCAGTTGCTTCGGGTCGTCACCCGCTGCGAGATACAACGCCTAAGTTCATCTTGCCGGCGCTGACGCCGGTTTTGAAGGCGAGTGAGGACATCCATGCGCATCGTCATGATCGGTTCCGGCTATGTCGGTCTCGTGTCAGGTGCCTGCTTCGCGGAGTTCGGTCATCATGTGACATGCGTCGACAAGGACGCCGAGAAGGTCGCGGCGCTGACGCAGGGCCGTATTCCGATCTACGAGCCCGGCCTTGCCGAGCTCGTTGCCGCCAATATGAAGCATCTCCGACTGTCCTTCGCCACCGACCTCGCCGCGGTTCGCAGAGCCGACGCGGTGTTCATTGCGGTCGGAACGCCGTCCCGGCGCGGCGATGGCCATGCCGACCTTTCATTCGTCTACGCGGCGGCACGCGAGTTCGCCCCCTATCTGTCCGACACGGCGGTGGTGGTCACGAAATCGACCGTCCCGGTCGGCACCGGCGATGAAGTCGAGCGCATCCTGCGCGAAACGCGGCCTGACCTCGACGTTGCGGTGGTATCAAATCCCGAATTTCTGCGGGAGGGCGCAGCGATTCAGGACTTCAAGCATCCCGATCGCATCGTCGTCGGGACCGACGATCCGCGCGCCCGGGACGTGCTCGCCGAGATCTATCGTCCGCTCTATCTCAACGCGGCGCCGATCCTCTTCACCGGACGCCGCTCGGCCGAACTGATCAAATACGCCGCCAACAGCTTTCTCGCCACGAAGATCACCTTCATCAACGAGATGGCGGACCTGTGCGAGAAGGTCGGCGCCGACGTGCAGGAGATTGCGCGTGGGATCGGTCTCGACAACCGGATCGGCTCGAAATTCCTGCACGCCGGCCCGGGTTATGGCGGTTCCTGCTTGCCCAAAGACACGCTTGCGCTCGTCAAGACGGCGCAAGATCACGGCACCGCGCTGCGCATCGTCGAAACCATCGTGACCGTCAACGATCAGCGCAAGCGCGCCATGGCACGCAAGGTGTGCACCGCGCTCGGCGGTCCGATCCGCGGGAAGACCATCGCGGTTCTCGGCCTGACATTCAAACCGAACACAGACGACATGCGCGAGGCGCCGTCGGTCGCGCTCATCACGGCGCTTGAGGATCTCGGGGCGACAGTCCGGGCCTACGATCCTGTGGGGATGGCGCAAGCGAGGGCTATGATTCCCGAAATCACGTTCTGCGATGGGGCGTATGCAGCGGCCGAGGGCGCGCATGCGCTGGTGATCGTCACCGAATGGGAGGAGTTCCGGGCACTCGATTTCGACCGGCTCAAGAAAGTCATGGCGACGCCGGTGCTGGTCGATCTCAAGAACGTGTACCAGCCCGGAGAACTGAGCCGGGCGGGCTTCCGCTACGAAGGCATCGGCCGGCCATCACTCCCCTCGGAGCCTGACGCGATCGAAACGAACCTGCGCGAACGGTCCGTCGCCTAGTCAAGGTCAGATAGTGGGGGCGCCAGTTGTTACCGCGGCTTGGCCGGCTGCTCGGCAAGCTGCGCGCGCGCTTCGGCTTGACGCCGGCTCTTTGACGGGGGCGCTGGGCTTGGCGGCGCTTCCTGCGGCAGCGGAGCGGTGGCCATCACTTCTGGCACGCACTCGTGGAAGAAGCTTCCGTTGGCGCCTTCAACGCGTTCCAGGCACTGGGCAGGATCGGTAATCGGGCCATCGATCGTGAAATCGTATGCCTGCCCCTTGATGACCAGCGCATAGCGGCCGGCGGGCAACGTGAAGTCCGGGCTCTCCGGTCGCAGCAGTACCATGTCCTTGTTCTGATCGACCGGTGCAACGCGGAAGTCCAAAGCGACGTTGCGAATCGTCCAGGCATCCCCTGCCGCCGTCGGATCGACCACTGCCCGCTTGACCTTGGCAACGACGCGGATCGGGACGCGTTCGGAGATGTTTTCCGCCACGTCGCGCCGGAATACCACGAACGCGACGTGTCCGTCGGACACGGTCGTGCGGCTTGGCCGCGCAATCGCTGCGGACATCGCTATCCGGTGATCCGGCACTTGGCCCGGCAGCGCTTCGAGCTCGAACAACTTGCCGCGATTGATGGCATAGACTCCGTAGAGTTCCGGTAGCGGAAACCTCAAGTCTTGCAGCCTCGCGAGGGAGAACCGGGGCAGGATTCCAGTTGGCCTTGAGGCAGCGGCTTCGGCGACCGGTGCATTGTCCTGGAATAACCGAAGCGTTGGCGCTCCCGCGTACGGCTCCCCCACGCGCGAGTGGACGAAGTAGGCGCCGGCCGCTCCGACTGCGACCGCCAGGAGTCCGGCGAGGCAGGCAATGGCGAGGGGCCGCGCTCTGGAGCGCGGCGGCTCGGCGGACGTCTCTGCTTGAGCATGCTCCTGGTCAGCGCCGGCAATCCATCGGTCGTGCGCGGCGGTGGACACCTGCTCTCGTTGCGGTGCGCCGGAAACGGCGCTTTCGCGCCGATCGGGCCGCGTCGTCAGAGACGCCAATCTGGCTTCGTATGCGTCATCGCGAACCTGGCGCTCGCGTCGCCCAAAATGCTTGGCGCGGCCGCCAGCGTCTCCGGCGGCGTCAGCGAGATTGGTCGCGGGCATGTGATGCCGGCAAAGGTCGTGATCTGCAGCCTTGGCATCGATATCGCGGCATTCGTGCCGGTCGAGTTCGCGCGAATCGTCGTCAAGGTGATTCGTGGTCCAATCCGGCGACTGGTCGGCACGGATTGCATTCCGATGATTTTCAGGGTGGCGGCGATCCCTGGAACGGTCGCCGGCGGGCTGTGCAGCCCGGGCGGAGCGCGCACCTTGACGTTCCAGTTCGGCACCGAACGGCGCGTCCTCTCGCGAGAACTCCGAGGCTGCGCGTCCCTCGGGATGGATATCCTGCCGATGAAAATCGCCGTCTGCGTCATGGAGCCTATGCTCCATCTGCCTGCCGATTTCATGGGTCAGCTCGGCCAGACTGTGCTTGATCGCTGCAATCTCGGTGTCGGCTGCGCCGCCTTCGCGAGTGCCGGTGTCGCGCTCAAGCCCGTCAAAGCGACTCGGGGTCGAGTCCGAATGCCCGGTCGTGCCGGGAGCCTGCCAACCATGCTCGAAGCCGTGCTGGCGCCTGGAATAGTCGTCGGCGAAGCCCCGCGCCGGCTCCACGCGCATTCCTCGACCTTCGGGATTGCGGACGGGCAGGATCTCGTCCAATCCGCCTCTCACGAACGGCGGGGCCGCGGGCCGCGAGGCCTCTTTGTTGACGCCAGCGGCGCGCCTTGCCGGCGGGATATCGCTTCGGCGAGGACCTTCCGTGTCGGAGAGCTTGCGTTCCGCCCGCCTGCCGACTTCCCGGGAGAGTTCGGTCAGGCACTGCTTGAGCGTTGCAATCTCGGCATTGGCAGCGCGGTTCCCGCGCCGGTCGAGTTCGCGCGCCAGTTCGTCAACGCGTCTCGTGATCGAAACCAAATGCTCAGCAGCTTGGATTTGTTCGTGCGCGTCCTCGAAGCGACGCGTCGCCACGGATCGGTCGCCGCCGGGATTCGCAGCCCGCTCCCTGCGGGTATCTCCTTGATGCGGCCGGTTGGCCGGCGTGGAGGCGGGTCTGGCCGGATGATCGGGCTTTCGGCCGAAGCGCGTGCCTGAGCGGCCGGCATCTTCGGGCGCCATGTTCTGGGGCCGCGGCCGCTTATCGTTCGTTTGCCAGAAGCGATTGTTCATCCCCGCACCATGATCTGACCACCGAGAGTGCGGGAGCCGAATGGCTCGCGCTACTCAGATCCTAACAGGCGATGACGATTGCTCGATCCCCTGCTCCCCAGGAGCGAATTTCTTCCTGTTACAGTAAATGAACCGTTAATCCCGCTGCCGAAAAATCACTCACACCGCGGTGCGAGCGAAATGCGCGAAGCACGAGTTCGTGAACGCCGCGGCGGACCGTGGTCTCCGGCTTGCGTGCCTTTTTGGTCACACCCGCCAACAATTTGAAGATTTGGAAAATTTTCTGTTAATCGAAACCATTCGACAATGTCTGCGCGTTAGCTCGGTTCGTAGGGGAGCTTCGGGGGATCACGATGCGCAAGACTCTTTTGGGCACTACAGCGTCTTTGGCGATGATCATGAGCGCGCATGCGGCCGATCTCCCCATGCCGCAGGTCATGGTGTACGTACCGCCTGCCTTCAATTGGACCGGGATTTACATCGGCGGTCATGTCGGGGCGTCGACGCCGCAACGCGCCTGGAACGACACCATGTACGGCGCCGATTTTACCAGCGGCACCCGAGACGTGTTTGTCGGGGGCACCCAGTTCGGCGCCAACTTCCAGTTCGATCGCTTCGTCGTAGGCATCGAATGGGACCTCGACTACATGAAGAACAACAGCAATTATGACGACGGAGTGCTCATTCCCGCGCTCGGACATCGCTTCCTCGTATCATCCTCCAACCATTGGAGCTCCAGTCTGGCGGCCCGCTTCGGCGTGGCCTTCGATCGCGTGCTGCTCTACGGGAAGGCCGGCGTCGGTTTCGTCGGCAATAGTTGGATCACGATTACCGATCAGACCACCGGCGGGACGATCACCAGCAGCAACAACATGACGACCGGCTGGCTTGCCGGCGCCGGCGTCGAGTGGGCATTCGGAGAATTCATCAACACCTGGACGATGAAGCTCGAATACAACTACCTGGGCGTTGGAAGCTGGACCTACACCGTGCCGACGAACGCGAAATTCCTGGCCGGTGACACCTTCAGCGCCAACAGAGACGTGCAGACCCTCAAACTTGGCTTCAATTTTCTGTTCAATGGGCCGAATCGGAACAAGTACTACTGACCGCTCGCCGTCGTATTTCGCGAGCCGATGCCCCTGCTCCGGAACACGCCAGCTCCGGGGCCGCTTTCTCGAAAAAATTGCACGCACGGATCGGGGTGACTGCTCCAGGCCCGGCCAGGACGTCCCAACCTGCCCAGCTCTGGCGGCGCATTTAAGGTTACCAACCACGACATCCTGACATCTGGGCGCCGATCGCTTGGCAGGCGATGGCCTTCGTCTTGCAGAGTGGACCGCGGTCAGTAGTTTCCGATTGGGAATGTCCCATTTTGGTCGGAACTATTCAGGAATGGGACAGCGTGCGTGATGAGTACTGCTTCGCACAGCTTCGATACCGGCATCGCCGCACGGCAAGCAGCCGTATTGCGCGTGATCGTCGGGTTCCTCCTGGGGGCCTCGGACGCCGCAGCGATTGTCCTTCTCTCGGCCGGTACCGGAATTCTCTACCATCAGGTTCTCTACGGCGAGTCCGGTCCGATTCATCTGTTCGTGCAGATCGGCGTGCTCACGGCATGGCTGTTCGCTGTCATCAACGTCTATCGATCGGAGTATTCGGTCCTCAGTTATCTCGAATTCAAGCGGCACCCCGAGCGAATCGTCCGCCATTGGAACATCACCTTTATCGGACTCATCGTTCTCGCCTTCCTGACCAAGACGACCGACGTGCATTCGCGCGGCTGGCTGATCCTGTTCTATCTGAGCGGCATCCCGGTCCTCATGATGGTCCACGCGCTCTTCGTGCGTGCCGTATCGGCCGCAAGTGAAGTCGGACTGATTGCGACCAAGCGCCTGTTCCTGGTTGGGACCGAAGCCGAAGTCAGGCAGTTCGTGCAGCGCTACCGGATCTGGGAACTCGGCCTGGAGATCGTCGGCACTGCGCATCTGCGTTGGTCCGACAAAACTCCTGAAGGCGAAAGGCGATTTGCCCAGGATCTCAGAGCCGCCGTAAGCAGCGCCCGCGCCGAAGACCTCGATGGCGTCTTTGTTGTCGTGCCTTGGAATGAACGAGCGATCATCGATCGTTGCGTCGAGGCCTTCATGACGATTCCGGCTTCGGTATATCTCGCTCCCGAACGCCTTCTGGATCGGTTCGAAAGTGCCGCGATCGAACAGATCGGGCCGATCGCAAGTCTGCACCTTCTGCGGCCGCCGCTGTCGCTGTCGGCAATTCTCATGAAGAGATTGTTCGACACGGTGCTTGCGGGTACCGGCCTCATCGTGCTGTCGCCCCTTCTGATCTTGGTCGCGATCCTGATCAAGCTTGACAGTCCGGGGCCGGTGTTCTTTCGGCAGCGCCGCCACGGATTCAATCAGAAGCATTTCAGGATTATCAAGTTCCGCACGATGACGACCCTCGACGACGGCCCGGCGGTCCGCCAGGCCTCGCGCGAAGACGCTCGGGTCACCCGGCTCGGGCGATTTCTACGGCGCTGGAACATTGATGAACTGCCCCAGCTCGTGAATGTGGTCGCGGGCAACATGTCGCTCGTGGGGCCGCGGCCCCATGCGCTTGCGCATGATGAGAGCTGGGGGATGGGTATCGCGCTCTACGCCCGGCGCCACAACGTCAGGCCCGGCATCACCGGCTGGGCGCAGATCCACGGATTTCGTGGCAGCGTCGACACCGACGATCAATTGCTGAGCCGTGTCGAGTACGATTTGTACTACATCGACAATTGGTCGCTCTGGCTCGACGTGCGTATCCTGTTTGCAACGGTGTTCTTCCCGAAGGCGTACGAGAACGCTTACTAGCGACGCCGGTTCGGAGCATGCGAAATCGTCAGGCGCACGCCGACTGACCTTTGCGCACGGCGTGCGCTTTTGCCGCGGCGCCTCCCGGCGAATTAGGGTTATTCCCTCATTCTTGTGGCCCCACCTCATTGCTTTGACTAACCACGGTCGAACGAAAAGGACCGTCGTCATGGCGAAGCAACAAGACTCTCTGGCGATACAAGACGTCCTGGACCCAGTGCGGAAAACCGTCAGACGCATGTCTGCGAGCCGCAACTATCCAGCGGGCGTCACCGGCGTCGACGGCAAAGACGCGGCTGAGGACCACGCAATTCGGGATGATGCGTTCCACGCGACCAGGCTGCGCCCGCTGTCGCGGCCTTTTGCACTTTGGATATTGATCCTGGCGTTCTGGGTTTCGATCGGCATGATTGTGTCTGCAGCGGCCGTGACCGTGACGTTTCTAGCCTAGTCGCCGATCATAGGGCCTTAGCTGTTACCCTGCGGCGAACGCCTTCCGGGCATCCGAAAACGTCGAGGCATTCGTCGCTCTCCACTCGGACTCGCTACGGAAAACTCTACCCATTAAACGAACAAGGGTGCGTACTCAGCCGGTCGGGTCAGGACAACTCCACCGACGGACGTCCCATTTGTCCTGCCGCAGCAGTTGTAACGCTGTACGGACGCTTTAGCGCAAGGCCCCGCCTGCAAGCGATGGGACTGCGCCACACGCCGACAACCGCGTGATGTAAAGCCTTCGGTCCTTATCGCCCTCACATGGCCTCGTCACCCAACCTTCAGGCCCATGAGGCCTGCGATCAGGTTGCGTTGAATCTGAGATGAACCGGCCGCGACCGTGGAGGACCGGCAATCGCGATAGTGCCGCTGCATGTCGTACTCCATCGAGTAGCCGTAGCCTCCCATGATCTGCATGCCCATGTTGGCGACCTTCACATAGGTCTCCGACGAGAACAGCTTGGCCATGGTGATTTCCGCCAACGCGTCCTCCCCTGAGGCCACCTTGGCGGCGGCCTGCCAGATCAGCGCCTTGGCGGCAGCGACCTCGGTCTGCATGTCGGCGAGCATATGGGCAATCGCCTGGTTGGTGCCGATTGGCCGGCCGAACTGCTTGCGCTCGCGCGCGAATTCAGCCGCCATGTCGACGACGGCCTGCGCGCTGCCGCCGTTGGCGGCGGCCGACACGATGCGCTCGGCCTGCAGTCCAGCAAGAACACAGTCCCACCCCTTGTTCTCGCCGCCGACGATCCGATCGGCCTCGACCTTCACATCCGTGAGAAATACCTCGTAGGTGCCCGCGCAATGACGGCCCAGCATGTTGAGCTTGTTCAGTTTGACGCCGGGCATGTCGTTGTCGATCAGGAACAGCGACATTCCCTTGCGGTAGTGTACTGAAGTATCCGTCTTCAAGTAGACGTTGAGCGTATTGTCGCGCGCGCCGGCGGCAGTGTTCCAAAGTTTTTGCCCGTTGATCACCCAGCCGGACCCGTTCCGGTCCGCGCGCGTGCGGATCGCCCCGACGTCCGACCCGGCGTCCGGTTCCGACATCGAGATGGAGAAGCGGCGTTGTCCGTTGACGATCTTCGGCAGCCAATAGCTCTTCTGCTCCTCGCTGCCCTTGTTGAGCAACGTCAGTCCGCAAAACACCGATCCGCCGAAGCACATCTGAAAATCTGAACTGACGTAGGCGATTTCCTCCGCGCAAATGGCGAGATCGATCACGCTTCCGCCGGCACCACCATATTTCTCGGGAAAGGCGACGCCGAGAAGTCCGGCCTCGACCCATTTGTCATAAAGCTCGTAAGGATACGCCTTCTTCGCATCCTTATCCCGGACGTAGTCCCTGTTGGCGTGCGTGCGCATCAGCTTGCGCACGCTCTCACGCAGAAGCTTCTGCTCGGTCGTGAAGATCGGGCTCATGGCTTCAATTCCTTTCCACCAATCGGTGAACTTGTCGGGTCCCTCAGGCGGATACTTTGATGACCCCGGTGGCGGCGAGCCGGTCGATCGTCTCGGCGGCGATCCCCAGTTCCGTGAGAACCTCGTGCGTGTGCTCGCCCAATACCGGCGGCGGGCGAAAGTCGATCTCGCGGCTACCGTCGACGCGAATGGCCCGGTGCACCGATTTCACAATCCCGGCGACCGGGTGATTGAGCTCGTAGAAAAGATCGAGATGGCGGACCTGCGGGTCTTGCGCGAGTTCGCTCAGTTGATTTTCGGCGGCGAACGGTACGTCGTGCTCAAACAGCCTTTCCAGCCACTCGCTGCGCGGCCGCTGTAAGAAAATTTCAGAAAGCTCGGCGGCGATTTTGGCATAATTGTCGACGAGGCTCTTGCGATCCGGATAGCGCGCCAGCAGGTCCGGCTGCTCGATCGCGGCGGCGAGCCCACGCCAGAACTTCTCGCGGGACGACATCTGCAGCGCAATGCGCTTACCGTCCTGGCAGGTCAGGATGTAGGCCTGCGAATTCGCGCCGCGAAGATAGAACGATTGCTCGGCGCCAGTTGAGAAATAGTGCGCGAGCGGTTCGATCGCGAGAGCGAGCGTCGCCTCGATCATGTTGACTTCAACCTTGCGCCCCAGCCCGCTATTCGCGCGGTCCAACAATGCGCCGAGGATTCCGATGCAGGCGAAAATTCCGGTAGCCGCGTCGGAGATAGCCGGCCCCGCGACGCGCGCATCCGATGAATTGTGAAAGCGGGCAAGGAGCCCGGACGCCGCCTGCCCGACGTTGTCGTAGGCCGCTTGCTTCGCGTGGGGGCCGTCGGCACCAAAGCCCGTGATGAAGCAAAACACAAGCTTCGGATTCAAGCGTCGCAAGGTGGCCTCATCGAGCCCCAGGCGCTGCTCGACGCCGGGCCGGACGTTGATCACCAGCGCGTCCGCACGCTTGATCAGTGAATAGAGCAGGTCCCGCCCTTGCGGCACGGTATAGTCGACGACGACACTGCGCTTGTGACGATTGTGCGCCTGGAAGTGCGGACTGGAAACGCCGCCAGAAAACCAGCGAAACGGATCGCCCCCGTCCGGGCGCTCGATCTTGATGACATTGGCACCGAGTTCGGCCAGAAGCATCGCCGCGTAAGGCGCCGTGATGAATGTGCCCAGATCGAGTACCGTGACATCCGACAAGAGCTTCATCGGCCTCTTCCTCGCCGCGTCCGATCGTTTCTATTCGGGCTTGATCTTCGCGAGTTCAACGACTGTCTGCCATCGCTTGGTGTCTTCCCGGATCAGGTCGGCGAACGCCTGCTGGCTGGTACCGTAGGGCTCGAGGCCTTGCGAGATCATCCGCTTCTCCCGAAACTCCGGCTCGCTCACGATCTTGGCGAACGCCGCGTTCAGCTTGTCGATGACGTCCTTTGGCGTGCCGGTCGGCACGACAATGCCCCACCATGCCCTGACGTACATCTGCGGGAAGCCCTTCTCCGCAAACGTCGGCACATCCGGGAGCTGCGACGACCGCTTGGAATTCGCCAGTGCAAGCGCATTGACCTTGCCGGCCTTGATCAAGGGCGCGCCCGATATGCCGAGGATCGCCATCTGCACCGAGCCGCTCAACAGATCGGTGACGACCTGGGCTACACCCTTCGACGGAATGTGTTCGATCGAGAGACCCGCAACCTGCTTGAACAGCTCCATCCCCAGATGGGCCGGGCTCCCGATCCCGAACGAGCCATAGTTCAGCGAACCAGGCTTCGATTTCGCAAGCACGACCAAGTCCTCGAGTTGACTAACCCCGAGAGAAGGGTTCGTGACCAGCACAAAGTCCATGTAGGACAGCGCGATGACCGGCACGAAATCCTTTTCGGGATCGAATGGCAGGCTCTTGTGGAGCATTGAAAGCGTCGTCAACGTCTGGTCGCTGACAAAAAACAGCGTGTAGCCGTCGGGCGGAGACTTTGCCGCGGCCTGCGCGCCGATTGCCGTACCACCACCAGGCCGATTGTCGACGACAACCGGCTGGCCGAGCGCGATGTTCAACTCATGCCCCAATGCGCGCGCCAAGGTGTCGGAGGTACCGCCGGCGGTATATGGGACGATCAACCGCAGTGGACGATTCGGGAATGCATCTTGAGCCACCGATGTGCCGGAAAGCATGCACAGCAGCAGAACGGACAGAAACCCACGCTTGGCGTCTGCGAACATCGCTATGACCTCCCGGAGGCCGCAAGCTTCATGCTCGCGGCTTGCACGACTTTCCCGTCGGCATTTTGCGCCCATAATCTCAAATCCGCGCCGGATGGGCTGCCTGCGAGGGTACAGCGAGTTCCAGCATAGAGCGGGCGCGTCGAGCGATATTCGAACTGTGCCACGGCAGCTTCGGGCACGAAACGACGCACCGTTTCGAGGAGATGCAAGGCGATCAACTTGCCCTGAACGACAAGGTTCGGCAGCCGCTCCACCTCTATCGCATATGGCTTGTCGTAGTGAATGCGGTGACTGTTGAACGTCAGCGCCGAGAACCGAAACAACATGATCTGGTCCGGTAAGATGTCACGTTGCCACGCCGGCAACGGGCCTGGATCGGCCGGCGCCGCAGCTTTCTCACGCCCGTCCTCGATCGGGCTCAGATGAATAATATCCTGCTCCTCGACCACGGCCAGCCCGGCAGCGCCAAAGAGCCGATGGCGCAATGTCGCAATCGCCAGATGCGCGGTGGCAGTGGAGCGCACCTTGACGTCCCCCAGTTCACTTTCGCAGCGTATCGGCTCGCCGACGACCAGAGGCGCATGAAACGATAGCCGCGCCCCGCCGAACATGCGCCGGGGCATATCGACCGGTGGGATCAACTTGAAGCCGCGGGGCAATCCGTCGACATCGAGTTCGCTCCGGCTCGGCGCGTCTAGGCAGAAGATCATGTGCCATCCGGGCGGCAATGCGTCGCCCGGGCGCGGAGCGTCCACCTCCAGCGTCGCGGCGAGACGGGTCGTCATGATGGGCGCGGCAAAATCCTCGATCACCGCGCGACCGCCGATCGCCCGACGCAAGTTCGTCTCGATAGCCGCCAAGTCCAACATTCTCTCCCCGAACAATCGCGCCGTCCTGGAGTACTGCGCTCTTCTTATTGTTTGCTTTCGGGCGACGTTGACGCCCGGAATTTCGTAAAATAGTATACTAATTGTCTGCGGGCACGCAAGCTTGCGGCGTGCAGGGCTGAAGGGATGGCAATGCCGTGACTGACGTCGTCGTCGTTGGCTGCGCGGAAACCAAGATCGAAATTGGGTCCGGTCGCAGCGCCTACGATCTCGCAGGGGAAGCGATGGCCAGCGCGCTCGCCGATGCCGGCATTGAAAAAGCCGAGCTCGACGGCTTCGTCGTCACCAACTGCATGAGCGAGGCGGGCAATCCATTCTGGTCGAACATCGCCGCCGACTATCTGGGACTGGAGCTGGATTTTTGCCAGGGCATCGATGTCGGCGGGGCATCGTTCGTTGCCGGCGTCGCCAGAGCTGCGCTCGCAATCCGCGGCGGCGCCTGCAATACGGTGCTCGTGCTGGCAGCGGATGCGCAATCGACTGGCAACCACATGCGCTACGGGGCGTACCGGACCGAATGGCAGGATCCGGTCGGGCTTATGGGACCTCCCGGCGCGTTTGGGCTCATAACTTCGCGTTACATGCAGCAGTTTCAATTGGATTTCGATGCGCTTGCGAAACTCGCCGTTGTTCAACGCAATCATGCTCTGCTCAATGACCTAGCCTGTGAAAGGCTTCGTATTCCGTTGACGCGTGAAGACTATTTGAAATCGCGGATCATCTCCGATCCCATTCGTCTGCTCGACTGCGTCATGGTTTGCGACGGTGCGAGTGCCGTCGTCGTGACCAGTGCCGAGCGGGCGCGGTCTCTCTCACTGCGGCAACAGTGTCGAATTCTCGGCTATGGCGAGAAGGTCAACTACCAGATCACCGATCCCTGCCCGGACATCACGCAGACCGGTCATTCGGTTGCGGGGCGAAAGGCGCTTGCGCAAGCGAAACTCAGCCCTTCCGACATCCGGATGTTCCACCCTTACGACGACTTTCTGATCGCGGTCCTGATCCAGTTCGAACAAATCGGGTTCTGCGAACCGGGAGAAGGATCGCGCTTCGTGCTGAGCCACGACCTGTCCCATACGGGAGACTTGCCGCTGAATACCGGGGGCGGGCAGATCTCGGCCGGACAGGCCGGTTTGGCCGGCGGCGCTCACAACTTTGTCGAAGCCACACGGCAATTGTTCGGAGCCGCGGGCAAGCGGCAGGTTCGAAATCCCACGAACGCGATGGTGACGGGGATCGGGACGATCCCTTACGGCAGGAATTGGTCGACCAGCGCAGTGATGGTGTTGGAAGCCGGGAATTGACACATGCCAGATCCTCTTTCCTCACAACCGCTTCCTGTTCCGACAAACTTCTCCGCGCCGTTCTGGGAAGCGGCCCGCCAGCAGAAATTGGTCATCCAGTATTGTCCGGACTCCGGGAAGTACCAGCACTATCCCCGCCCGGTCAGCATTTACACCGGCAAACGCAATATCGAATGGCGTGAGGTTGCGGGCAAAGGATTTGTGTATGCCCTGACGATCACAAGGAGAGGACCTCCGGCGTTCCGCGGACAAGAGCCTTACATCGTCGCCACGGTCGAGCTTGACGAGGGGGTCCGACTTCTCACCCAAATCGTCAATTGCGACGTCGATAAAGCACGGGTCGGAATGCGGGTGCGGCTCCGCTGGCGCGTTTTGAACGACGAATTTTCATTTCCAGTGTTCGAGCCGGATAGCTGAAATGCGAATGGCGAAAGCGTGATGTATGGTTGAAAGGATGCCGACCAAAAGCGAACAGCCTGTCTTGCGCAGTAGCCGGTCACAATGGGCCGTAAAGCCGGCACGACATAACGTTGGCTTCCTTTTGCGTTACGCTGATCGCATATTTACCAAGGCATTATCCGAAGAATTGAAGTCACGCGATGCCACGATAACCCGCTGGTCGGTGCTGCGAGTTCTTTCCGACGAAGAAGGCATCAGTCAGGTGGAACTTGCCGACCGTATGCTCGTCGAGAAAGCCAATCTGACCGCCGTTCTGGAAGCCATGGTTACAGAAGGATTGCTGGTTCGCCCGCGCGACACGCAGGACAAACGGAAATCCAAATTGTTCTTGACCGCCCGGGCCCGCGCTTTGAAGAGAGAACTCGTGCCATCCGTGAAGTCTGTAAACGTCGAGGCGACACGCGGCATGGACGATTTCGCCATTCGGCGGCTCTGCGAACTACTGTCTCACTTGATTTCAAATCTCGAGAGCGAAGCGAAGTCGCGCTCTCTCGTTCAGGGCGATGAGCCGCGGCCCCTGCCCAAGAGCCGCGCCGGGAAGTTCTTGAGTTCGCAGAATGGGATGTAAATCACCCTCGAGTATGACCAAAATTGTCGTGTAAATTGTGCTGCCGCGCTCCGGTGCAACCTTTGCATCGGATCATAGCCGCAACTCTGGACTGCAATCGCCCGCGGATACCGATAACTTTTCGGCTATAGCCGCATGCCAGATCTGTTGTCGCACTGGCTATCGCGGCATGGCCTTCATCGCCGGATCGAGGCATCCTGCACCGGGAGGATGCCGTGTCGACACAGCCAATGCCCGTCAGCCAGTCCGCTACCGACGTAAATCGCGCGCCGCGCAAATGGATGAACGGGCGCGCAGCGGACATTCTTCTACCGACGCTCGTGATTTTCGCCGTTGTTCTCGTTTGGGCGGTGATTGTGCGGTTGTTCGCGATCCCGGACTATCTCCTGCCCGCGCCGCAGGACGTTGCCGCGCGCATGATCAAAGAAGCACCGGTGCTGTGGAGAAACGGGCTCTATACGCTCTCGTCCGTACTCGCCGGATTCGCGGCCGGCGTGTTGATCGGCGTGCCGCTCGCATTCATGATCGTCATGAATCGGAGCATCGAGCGGGTCGCAACGCCTTTTCTGGTCATGTCACAGACCATCCCCAAGGTTGCAATCGCGCCTATCCTGGTCGTGTGGCTCGGCTTCGGCATCTTGCCGAAAATCGCCATCGTCTTTCTGATCTCGTTCTTCCCGATCGTGGTGTCTTCCGTGGTCGGTCTTAAGAGTGTCGAGAGCGATATGATCGATCTTGTCCGCTCGATGGGCGCCGGCACCACCAAGATCATGTTGCGGGTGCGCGGCCCTTCGGCGTTGCCGCAGATGTTTGCAGGATTCAAGATTGCGGTATGTCTGTCGGTCGTGGGCGCCATTGTCGGTGAATTCGTCGGCTCCGATCGCGGCCTGGGATACTTGCTCCTGACCTCGACGGGGACGCTCGACGGCACGCTGGTCTGGTCGGCCCTGTTCGTACTGATCGCCATGGGCATGGCGCTGTTTGGAATCGTTTCCAAGCTCGAGCGATGGATGCTTCCTTGGCACGTCTCGGTCCGCGCCGAGGAGACGGCCCTGTACCAATCCTGAACGGAGATGTGAGATGAAGCCGCCTGTTCGGTGCACGGTCCCGTTTCTTGCCCTGGTACTTTCCGTCGTGTGCTCCGGCATCGCTGACGCGGCCGATGCGGTGAGCTTTCGTCTCGACTGGACGCTCTCCGGCTATCACCTGCCCTTCTACTGGGCGAAGGAAAAAGGGTACTATGCGGCTGAGAACCTGGACGTCGATATCAAGGAAGGCGCGGGGTCTGGCAAGACCGTCGCGCTGATCTCAGGTCAGCAGGATGATCTTGGCCTTGCCGACTTCATGTTCATGTCTGTCGGCGCGGCCAAAGGCATGAAAGTGAAAGGCATCTTCGGCGAGGTTCAGGACGGCGCTTGGGCGGTGATCTCGAGCGCCGAAGCGCCGATCAAGACGCCGCAGGATCTGATCGGCAGGAGCGTAGCGACAACCGCCGATCACAAATCCATGCTCGACCTGCTGCTCGCGATCAACAAGGTTCCGGCCGACAAGGTGAAGATCCAGGTAACGAGCGCCGCCACCCGAAACACCGTGTTCGTCAATGGCCAGGTCGACAGCTTCATCAGCGTCGTCATTGGCTCGCCGCTCGATCTTGTCGTGCGAGCAAAACAAGGCAAGGGCAAGCCTGTCTACTTCATGCCGGTTGCCGATTTCGGCATCACGCCGTTGGGCCAGGGGGTGCTGGCGCACGAGCGCGTCATTGCCGAGAAACCGGACATGCTGCGGCGTTTCGTTCGGGCGAGCGCGCGAGCGCTTGACGAGATCGTCAAGCCCGAACTGACCGAGGAAGCTGTCAACGCTGCGATGAAGCTTTCCGGGGCGCGCGAGGAGCGCCGCAACTCGGTGAAGCTGCAGTGGCTGGAGACGGTACCGCGGCTTCGCACGAAGAATACCGAAGGCCGACCCTATGGCTGGATGAGCGAGAAGGACTGGGCGGTCTCGGTCGATATTCTCTTGAAGACCGGCCAACTCGAAAAGCCCATCCCCACCAACGCGCTCTACACCAACGAATTCGTGCCAGCCAGGTAATGGATATAGCGACTGCCCGAGGCGAAGTGATCGGCATCGAACACGTCAGCCTCGTTTACCGTTCCAGGAACGCAGAGGTCCTTGCGCTCGACGATATTTCGCTGAGCGCCTCCGACCGCGAATTCGTGGTGCTGCTCGGTCCGAGTGGCTGCGGCAAGAGCACGTTGCTCAAGCTCGTGGCCGGACTGATCCGACCCACCAGCGGCACGATCCGCGTGAATGGCGCACCGATCTCGGGCCCGACCCCGTCGATCGGGATCGTGTTTCAAAGCCCGTTGTTGATGGCTTGGCGGACCGTGCTTGAAAACGTGCTGCTGCAGATCGACATCCGCAATCTGCGTGTAGCGGACTATCGTGAGGCTGCGCTCGACCTGCTCCGGCTCGTGGGGCTGCAGGGGTTCGAGAACGCACATCCGCACCAACTATCCGGCGGCATGCAACAGCGCGTGGGACTGTGTCGCGCGTTGATTTACGATCCCGATCTCCTGATCATGGACGAACCTTTCGGCGCGCTCGACGCGATGACGCGCGAGCAGATGAATTCAGAGCTACAACGTATCTGGATCGAGCGCCGCAAGACGGTGCTGTTCATCACCCACAGTATTTCGGAAGCGGTGTTCCTGGCCGACCGGGTTCTGGTCATGTCGCCGCGCCCGGGAAAGTTGGTCGGTGAGATCGCTGTTGACCTGCCGCGGCCACGCACCGTCGCGACGACGGAGTTGCCGGCATTTGTCGAGCTCACACGCGAAGCCCGCCGATATTTGAACGCCGCGGCTGCCTTGGAGTAACCGGATGAAGCAAATCGACGCGAAGGCATTCTGGAGCGCGGTCGGTCAGCGCGCCATGGGCGTGTCGGTCGTGACCGCGAAGGGGCCGGATGGGCCAGCCGGATTTCTTGGCCTTTCGACGGCGCATGTCTGCGCCAATCCGCCAACCATGCTGGTCTCGATCGACAAAACAACGAGTGCGCTGGCTGCCGTGCTCGCGGGGAGGCATTTTGCGATCAATTACCTTGCAAACGACCAGCAGGCCATCTCCGATATGTTCGGAGGCAAAGGTTCCCTCAAAGGGTCGGAGCGCTTCGGCACCGCGGCATGGGGCACGTTGTCGACGGGCGCGCCGATATTGCAGGACGCGGCAGGCGCGATCGACTGCACATTGGAGGAAACGATAGAACGTTTTGGCGTGGTCATTGCGCTCGGTCGCGTGGTCGATTTCAACGTCGGCACGCGCGACCCTCTTATCTTCTTCCGCGGCAAGTATCTCTCTGCATCACCCACGATCGGCGCCGCTCCATGAAACCGCAGATGCACCTCGCAATCGACGTCTCGTGGACGCAGGTCGAGACCACCTGGCGCGAGCCGGGGGCGCGCGTCGGCCGCCACTATCCGGATGTCGGACTATTCGAAGATATCGCGCGGGTCGCGGAGCGCGGGCTCTTCGACCTGATTTTTTTCGGCAACTCGACCGGTATTCCGAACACCTGGAAGAACTCGATCGACGACGCCGTTCGCTATGGGGTTGCCTGGCCACGCATGGACATGAGCCCATGGATCGTCGCCATGTCTCGCGTTACGAAGCACGTCGGTTTCGGGCTTACCTACGCGACGACGTTCATGCATCCTTTCTATGTCGCGCGCCTGCTCAATTCTCTCGACCACATCACCAACGGCCGCATCGCGTTCAACGTCATCACGTCGCAGCGCAAGGCGGACGCGCAAAACTACGGCTTTGACGAATTGATGGAGCACAACCAGCGCTACGATCGCATGGACGAGTTCATGGACGTTTGCCGGGCACTGTGGACAAGCGTCGCCCCGGACGCCTTTGAATGGAACCGGGACACCGGCCAGGTTGCCGACCCCGCCAAAGTGCGACCGATCGATCACGTCGGCAAATTCTTCAAGGTGAAGGGGCCTCTGAGCGTCCCTCCCTCGCCCCAGATCGTACCCGTGCTGATCCAAGCCGGCGGCTCACCGCGAGGCACCCGCGCGGCCGCGCGCTTCGTCGATCACGTCTTCGGGGCACGCAAGCCGATACCGGCCATGGCCAAGCAACGCGGTGAGGTCGATGCGGCATTGCGCGCCGAGGGCCGTGATCCGTCCAAGGTCGGTATCATCTGGTCGACGCAGGTCATGGTCGGCGAGACCGAGGCCGAAGCAAAAAGAATGAAAGAGCGGCTGATCGACCGTGTGCCGCGCGAGGCGGTCGGCGCCTGGCTGTCGCACAACACCGGTTTCGATATGTCGACGCTACCACCGCGCTTCTCGCTCAAGGAGCTGAACGAGCGAATCGTGGCGGCTAATGCTTCCCCGGTCGGCTTTGTGTCGCAGCTTGCACAGGCGCTGGGCCATGACGGCGAGATCACGCGTGATGAATTCTTCGAGCATGGGCTTAGGACGGCTACGAGTTACGCCACGACGACGGCTGGTACGGCTGCGCAGATCGCCGATCAGCTCGAGGAGCGATTTGAGGGCTCCGGCAGCCGCGGCGGCTTCATGCTGCGCCACTCTCAGGCCGAACAGATCGATGCTCTGCACAATATCGTCGACCTGCTGGTGCCGGAGTTGCAACGCCGCGGCCGGTTCCGCACCGCCTATACCGGAAAAACCTTGCGCGAGAACCTGTCGATGTGACCGAATGTTGTGGCACCAGACATCGGGAACTCCGGCCCAGCACAGACATTCGTTAGCCCAGAGCGAAGGCCTTTCGCCGTCACATCACTAATTTCGCGCGCGTGAAGCGGCGCTCGACAGTCAGATTTGGCGAGCGCTTCTTTGTCCACCGCACGGAACTTGGCGGCGAGGTCGATCAAGGCCGCGTTTCGTTAGCGGAGTCCAAAGAGGCGATCAGAGCCCCGATGGGATCCGCCTCATCCGAGGCATCCGGCGGTTCGGATTCCGGCGCTATCTTGAGAGACACCCGCGTAAGTCCAGAGAAACCGAGAGCACGTGCCCCAGCCGGCGTCACGTCGATGACCCGGCCGCGCACAAAAGGGCCACGGTCAGTGATGGTCACAATGACCGAGCGGCCGTTTTTCTTGTTGGTCACACGCACGTTGGTGCCGAAAGGCAGGGTGCGGTGCGCGGCGGTCAAAGCAGCATTGCTCAATCTTTTACCACTGGCGGTCCGGCTTCCACTTCTGGTGGAGTAGATCGAAGCGATCCCCAATTGATCAGCCGCTCCGTCGATTGCCATCGCCTGTTCCGGCCCCAGACAGGCCATCGCAATGGCTGTTGCGCTCGCCGCAACGAGCATCATCTTCATGATTTCCCCTAGTCCCCTCACCTCCAACAACTAAGTGGAATTTCTCAACGGAGCCTTGCGTTTTTCAGGCGAAAGAAAGGCGGCCACGTGAGGATTGCTGGACAGCCGGCGCCTTGCGCCCTTTGGGTGATCCTCGTGCTGCGCCGCGAACGCCGTCAAAGCTTCTTCGCCAACCAATCCGCGACAAACAGCAACGCCGGGAAATGGTTGTCGAACTGGCAGTGAGCCGCGCCGCCATTCTCGCCGGTGAAAATCTTCAGTGTCCGGTCCTTGGATGCGATGACCTCGAACATCCTTTTTGCGTCGGCGACCGGCACCTGCTGATCGTCCTGTCCGTGTACGATCAGAAACGGGCACGTGATGCGCTCTCCGATGGGTCCCACCTGGAACCGTTCGACGCACTTCATCGCCGCTTCCATCGTATCGGTCCCGGTAATGTACATCAGTTGGAACATCGGGGCCGCGACCGCTCCACCAACGGTGATCCGGCGATGCCAAACCGCGTGATAGTCATAATTCCCGCCCCAGGCCACGACAGCCCGCAAGCGCGGCTCGAAAGCCGCCGCGCGGGCCACGTAGTAGCCGCCCAGGCTGCTGCCGATAATGCCGATGCGGTTGCGGTCGACGTCGCCGCGCGATTGCAGATAGTCGATAGCGGCTCCGACCGGTACCTCGTAATCGTAGCGGGTGTAGAGTTTGCCGATCCGCAGTGCTTCGCCGACACCCGGAGTATCGACCGCGAGGCAACTGATGCCGCGCTTTGCCAATTTATCGCGAAGACGCAGATAAGAGATTTCCTTGGTCGTATCGAGTCCGCTCAGGAATATGACGGTCGGGTTGGGGCCGGCCCTGTTCTGCGCCGGAATGAAATAGGCAGGCAAGCTCTGCCCACGCTCGTAGGGGACGAGCACACGCTCGATCCCATGATCGGTCATCGACCTCGCCTGCTCGAACGTGTCGAGCGCACGGCCGTAGGATTTCAGGCGCAACGGATCTGCCGGAGGCACGAACTGCTCCGCGATCTTGTGATAGAGGCTTGCGAGAAAGTAGTTTTCGCCGGCGCTCGCCCTGGTCCCTGTCGCCAGATTGTCCTGCGCGCGCGTCTCGAGCAAGGACGCAAGCCGTGTCCAGGTCTCGTACCAAATTTCGTCCTGCCCGACATGTTCGCGCAGGCCGTCCAAGATGAGACCAAGGTCGCCAAATTCGCCGCCGGCCGCCAGAGCCGCCCATGTGTTGTAGGACCAGCGGTAGTGGCCCGGGAAAAACTCAAACATGATCTTCCTTGCTGGTTGACTTGGATCGATAGGAAGCACGCAGGGAGCGAGCGCCGTCGTGCCGACGCGTCGCTTTAAGACCGCTGAAAACCCTTGAAGCGGCGAACGCCCTCGAACAACGCCCATTCGGCGATCGTGTCGGGCCGCGGCGGCAGGCTTCGCGGCTTCCAGTTCTTGTCGAGGAAATCGGTATCGGAAAAGTACTCGACCTGGCCGCCGGCAGGATTCTGGAAGTACCAGAAATAGGCCGAAGACACCTTGTGACGGCCGGGACCTACGATCGTATCCCAGCCGTGCTCGGCGAAATGCAGGCCGCCACCGAATACCTCGTGAATATCGCGCACTTCAAAAGCCACGTGCTCGAACTGCGTCCGTTTGTTGCGCGTCGTCAGCAGCGCGACATTGTGGTGGTCGCTTTCTTCGGCACAGCGGCAGAACAGGCCCAAATCCATGTAGCGGTCCGACGCAATGAATTTGAGCCGGTTGAGATAGAAGTCCTCGCCTTTCGCCACGTCGTCCGGGCCGGACGTTTCGAACACGACATGTCCGATGCGAGTAGGCTCGGCGCGTGCGTAGTGAACCGCGGGCTCACTGATGCGGGTGCGGCTACCGACAAAGTTCATCTTGGTCGACCCCGGATCGATGTTATGGGTCGCCTGTACGCTCGCGTATTCCCAAAGCTTGAAGCCGATGCCGTACCCATATGGATCGAGACTGTGTACGGAGCCGTCTGCAGACCGCTCGACGGCGCGATCGCGCGCCAATTCCTTTGCGATGGTGTCGAGGTCGCGTTTCGACTGAACGCCCCAGACGACCTCGCGCATCGACGAGCCGGGCTCGCGCGCAGGAAACGGAAAGTCCGACGTATTCAGGTTCCGCAGCACAATTCGCGGGCCTTGGCGGGTTTCCAGAATGGTTTCGTCATCGGAGCGCTTGACGGTTCGCAGGCCCCAATCGTCAAAAAAACGATGGCACAGATCCATGTCCTCGATTCCATAGATGATCGAATCGATTCCAATGAAGCGCGCGCGGATCGAAATATCGGCTTCGGCGCCCATCATGACCCTGGTGCTAGCCGGCCTGACAAATTCTGCCCTGGTGACATGTGCGAACTCATAGTCGCGTCCAATGTGGGGTCCACATTACGCAAGAATGGCCACATTAGACAAATGAATTGGATGATTTTTAAGTTGAGAATATTTCATCTTGCTCTCGGCTGGGCTTTGAGGCCGCGACCTGCGGCCTGAGGCAGTACCCGTTGCGAACCGGGGAGCCAGAACGCTTCGGTCTTGAAAGTGTCGAGGGTCAGCTTTCGGGGCTTCGGCCCACGGCATTGCAAGCAAACATCAATGAATCTTTGAACGATTCGAAGCGACCGCCTCTTGTGAGTGACCAGTCCGAACTGATCGGTGATCTTGTGGTTCGGCAATCTGAAGGCATGCAGAACGCCGTTGCGCAGTTCGTCGGCTACGGTGAACACAGGCACCAGCGCGACGCCCAGACCGATCCCTACAATTCGTTTCACGAATCCGAAATCATTCGATTCAGTCAGGATCGGCGGGTACCCACCGTGGGATGCAAAGAGATTGTCGGAGACCATGCGGCTTCCGCTGCCGCGGTGGTAGCGCACGAACTGAAACCTCTTCACTTCGCGCATCGGAGCGGTGCGGGCCCTGCCCAACTCATGCTGCGGGCTGACGATAAAGACGTGCTCGACCTCGCCGAGCGCAACCGTCTCCAATGTGGGCAGGTCGACCGGTAGCGGAGTGAAGGCGATGTCCGCAGCCCGCATCGCGACCTTCGACACCGCGCTATCGGGCGTGTCGGTCGCGGTGAAATCCAGCTTCGCATTCTTGTGGCTGTCGATGAAGGCTTGGCAAAGGTCCCCATAGACGTAAGCGAACCCGGCGGTGGTGGCGGCCACGCGGATCACCTCGATCCGCTCGCCCTCTTGTCCGACGCCGAACTGATCGCGCAACTCCTCCAGCTCGAACATGATGCGATCGGCGGTGGCAAGGACCACCTGTCCGGCATCGGTGAGATAGACCTGCGGGCGTGCGCGCACGAGCAGCGTTGCGCCCAACTCATCCTCAAGCTGTTTGATCTGGTGGCTCAGCGCCGATTGGGTGAGCTTGAGCTGTTCGGCGGCGGCGCCAAAACTGCCGCTTGCAACGATGGCGCGTAGCGATCGTAGTTGCCGTAACTCCATGGCTCCTGATCCACTCTGCTCTTTGAAGGAGTTTCATTTAAGCCATATCATAATTCATTTGATTCATGTTAGCGCGCTCCATACGCTGAAGGCTTGGAATTTGGCCGCTCGCGCGCTCGTGTGAATTCAGCGCGCGCAGAAGCGGTGGCGGCCGCAGTGCGGGAGCCAGAATGACCGATGAACGAAGCGCCCTGGACGCCAAGATGCAGGATTACGGCCGGGAGCGAACCGAGGGCTTCCTGCTGAAGGATTACTACGTCGTCCTGGCACAACCGCGGACTGGGAGTGACGACAAACCGCTTCCTCATCTCGACGAATCCGAACACAAGCGTCTGTTCGACGAACACATCGCCCATCAGCTCAAGCTCGAAGAGTCCGGACAGTTGTTCGCTGCCGGCCCCCTGTTGGACGAGCAGGGCAAACGCGTCGGCGGGCTTATCGTCCTCCGGGCCAATTCATTCGACGAGGCGAGACAGATCGTCGCGTCTGATCCGCATCGCTCCTCGGGATTGTGGGACCATACAATCCATCGCTGGCGTGTGAGCGAAGGGTCCTACACCGTGCGCGTAAAATATTCTTCGCAGTCGGCCATCGTTTCATGAGTGGCCTGGCGTCGTCATCGGGAGATACGAGATGAAACCTGTCCGCAGAGCCTTCCTGCAGCTAAGCGTCAGCGCGCTCATGATGCCTGCCGTGCTCCTTGGAGCAAGGGCCGAAACCTATCCATCCCGGCCTGTTCGCATCGTCGTCGGCTTTCCCCCTGGCGGAGCGGCCGACATTGTCGCGCGCGTCGTGGCTCAATCTCTGTCGGAGCGGCTTGGACAGCCGTTCGTCGTCGAGAACCGGCCGGGCGCCGGCACCAATGTCGCGACCGAGTCGGTGCTCAAGGCGCCCGCCGACGGCTACACGTTATTGTTCGCGACCGTATCCAATGCGATCAATACGGCCCTCTACGACAAGATCAATTTCGACTTCGTTCATGACATCGCCCCGATCGCAGGCATCGATCGCCTGACCTACGTCCTGGTGGCAAACCCATCGGTGCCATTCAAGACGATCCCCGAACTGATCGCCTACGCGAAGGCCAATCCAGGCAAGCTCAATATCGCGGCCGCCGCGATCGGCAGCGGGACCCATCTGTCTGGCGAGCTGTTCAGGGCGATGACCGGGGTCAACATCGTCAGCGTGCCATATACGGGTTCCGCGCTGGCATTTCCCGACCTCATGGCGGGGCAGGTTCATATCATGTTCGATGCGCTGACCAGTTCGCTCGAACACATCGCCGCGGGAAAGCTGCTCGCACTTGGAGTGACGACGGCGAAGCGATCGGAGCGGCTGCCGAACGTCCCGACGATCGGCGAAACCGTTCCGGGATACGAGGCGAGCGGATGGCTGGGCCTCGTTGCACCCAAAGGTACTCCCGCCGACATCGTCGCCAAGCTCAACGGGGAAATCGGTGCGGCTCTCGCGGATGCAAAGATCAAGGCGCGCCTGCACGACTTGGGTGGCGAACCGTTGCCGCTTTCACCGCCTGAGTTCGGGAAACTGATCGCCGACGAGACCGAAAAATGGGGCAAGGTGATCCGCGGCGCCAACATCAAGGCAAACTAAAGGTAGATCGAAGCGGCGTGGCGGCGTCTCGCGTTGGCCCACAAGATCGCACACCAGTGCGGTCGCGAGCCAAATCGGTTCTGATGCAACAGGCGATGTGGCCTAACCCAGGCCGTCCTGGCCGCGTACGTCCTCATAACGTAGGCCGCCGACGCGGGCGTTGAGCCGGCCGCGGTTGGCGACGCAGACGATGACGGCGATCTCGTTCGGCAGCGGAGCGTCCGGAAGCATGATGGTCATGCCGTCGTAGTGAGACCGCACATAAAGCGCGTCCTTTGAGGCCAAAGGAATATCGATGATCGCACCCGGGGCGGCCCGCTTGGTAAACGACGAAATCCAGGCCTTGCCGCCGCCGACCGCCGCGCGCAGGGGCTCGGCAAACGCCGTCGTGATGAGCGCGTTGGCGTGCTCCTGCTCGCCCGCCAGCCCAACCACGGCGCCCTTGCCGTAGCTTTGCACAGGAAACGGGCCTAGTGCCGCGATCGCGGCGTCCGCGAGCTGCCGCCCGATCTCTTTGCTGGCGTCGATCAGCGGGCTCAAGTCATCGACTTTGCGGCCAGCATAAGGATTTGCCACGACACCCACCGCGGCGACCTTCCGCAGTGGGAGGTTGGACGGATCGGATTCGCTCGTGTGGTGCTCCACGTAGCTGAACAGCCTCTCAATCCGGAGATGCACGGTCCCCTCCCCGCTAGTTTACATTGATCAGGTATGCCGTTGTGTTCGTCATACAGTCAATCAACAGCACCGACCTGATTGATGCGGCCCACGTAAGCCGAACACGCAATGGCGGCCGCCGGAGGCGATTAATCCTGCACACAGGTGTGCGTGCCGAACACTTTCAGCACCCATAAGGCGTTCTCGTTACAGGCGCGGGAGCCCGCCGGCTATCGCGCCATCGCCTTGGCCTGCGCCACGATCGCGGCGCGGTCGAAGGCGTTGCAGGCCTCCAGGAACTGCGACGTGTAAGCGTCCTTCGCAGCGCCGGTCCCCTTGAGCGTGCCGAGCGCCGTAAACGCGGTGTGCGAGGTCTGCCAAGACGCCTCGATGAAATCGCCGATCCGCGATTCCTCCGGCAGCCCCTGGAGCGCCATCTCGAGGAAGCGGTTCATGATGTGCACGCTGTTCTTGAGCGCGGTTGCGTCGTCGACATTGGCGGGTTTGGTGGTCGGAAACTCCTCCCAAAAGATTCGGATGGCCGCCTCGGGATTGGTTCGGGTGAATACCAGGGCCTTGGTCATGGCCCGGCAATAGCCGGCGACCGCGGCCGGGTCGGACTTGGCGAAGGCGGACGATGTCGCGAGGCTCATTCCGGCCAGGCGATCCTGAAACGAGATGCTGATCATCCGCAGCTTGAGGCCGGTGTTCTCGGCCGCGCCGAGCATCGCGTCCCACATCACCAGGGCGTCGATCTTGCCGCTGCGCAGTGCCGCGACGGCCGCAGGCCCCGCGCCGGTCGCGATTCCGGTGTACTGGTCCGGCGTGATTCCCATTTCGACCAGGTTAGTCTTCAACGCAAGTCCGCCACCTGCGCCAAACGACGGCGCGCCGACATTCTTGCCCTTCAGGTCCTCAAGCTTCCGGATCGGCGACTCTTCCAGGACGACGACAAAGGTCCCAGGATTTCGCTTCAGGCCATAGAAAGAAACCAGGTCGCCGCCCTGCTCGCGGACCAGCATAATGGCTTCGGGCGCCGTCGTGCCGACCTGCGCACCCTTGGACTGCAGCACTTGCGCCGCCACACCGCCGTTTTGCGCGCCCTGCACATCGACATCGAGTCCTTCCGCGGCAAAGAAGCCGAGCCGCTTCGGCACCGCATAGAGGAAGACCTCCTCGCCCACGCCGATCACCGGATGCATCTGCACCAAAGTGATCTTCTTGTCCGCCGCACCGGCCGCAGTCGCGGCCACAGCGGCCGTCACAGCCCCGAACAGGAGCGCAAACGCGGTACGGCCAGTTTTAGTCAGCATGTGAGGATCTCCAGTGTTGATGAGGGCACGGGCGTGCACTTCTTTTTGGTCATGGACGCGCCGACGCGCTGGCACGTTGCGCCCAGAAGCAAAAACGGCGTTCGAGAAGGGTGACGGCGTAGTTCATCAGGAATCCGATCACGCCAAGCAAAAGAATGATGGCGAACATCGGTGCGAGCTCCATCGACTGGTTGAATTGCATCAGCAGCATGCCGAGGCCAGCGCGCGCGCCGACGAACTCACCCACCACCGCCCCTAGGATCGCAAGCACCGATGCGACACTGAGTCCGGCGAACAGGAACGGCAGACAGCTCGGAATGATGATCTTGGTCAGCAGTTGCCATTCGCTGGCATTGCAGGATCGCGCAAGCTCGATGCGCTCGGGTTCGACCGAATTGTATCCGGCCATGGTGTTCACCAGGACCGGGAAGAACGTGATGATAGCAGTGATGAAGACTTTGCCCTCGAGGCCAAATCCGAACCACACGATCATAAGCGGCGCCAGCGCAACCTTCGGCAGCGACTGAAAGCCGACGATGTACGGATAACAGCCCTTGCCAGCGATCGGCCAATGCGACAGCGCGAAGCCCAACAGGGCGCCGGCGGCCGAGCCCAGGAAGAAGCCGAGCACGGCCTCCCACACCGTTATGCCGGAGTGGTACCAGTAGCCGGCCTTGTCCCACGGGGCGCGACCAAGACCGCGCACCAACGCCTGAATGACCTCATCGAGCCGCGGCAGGACGTAGCCAGGCACGCCCATCACATCGGTCGCGAGCCACCAGACGCCGATCAGCGCCACCAAAATCGTGGGCGAAAGGGTCAGCTGAGGAAAGCGCCGGAACATGTTCGGCCGCGCCGGCCTGCCGGCCACGACCGTGCCTTCGGCATGAGAGAGATCCGCGGACTGGATGGTCATCAGAATACCCCCTCCCGGGCATCGAGCAGTGCGCGCAGGCGAGCGGCGTAGCGGCCGAAGCGATCGGTGTTGATGATCGAAAGCTCGCGCGGTCGTGGCAGCTCGATCGGAATCACTTCGGCAATGCTGCCCGGCCGCGCCGTCATTGCGATCACGCGGTCGGACAGAAAGATCGCCTCGGCGATCGAATGCGTGATGAAGATCACCGTTTTGCGGCTCTCGCTCCAGATTCGCATCAGCTCGAGATTCATCTGCTCACGCGTCATCGCGTCGAGCGCGCCAAAGGGTTCGTCCATCAGCAACAGTCGCGGGTTCTGCACCAGCGCTCGCACGATGGCCGCCCGCTGCTGCATGCCGCCGGACAATTCGTACGGGTAGCGGCCGGCAAAATCGCGAAGCCCAACCTTCGCCAGAAGGTCCATCGCGCTCTCGCGATAGGCGGAGACCGGCAGCTTCCGGAATTCAATCGGCAGGAGCACATTGTCCAGCACGGTGCGCCACGGCAACAGGACCGGCGATTGGAATACGACCGCGGCTGTCGGGGTCGGACCGCGCAAGGGCCTGCCACCCAGTTCCACGGTGCCTGACGTGTAGGTCAGCAGACCCGCCAACACTTTAAGCAGCGTCGATTTTCCGCAGCCGCTCTGGCCGATGACCGAAACAAACTCGCCGTCATGAATCTCGAAACTGAGCTGCTTGAGGGCAACGATTTCGCCGGAGGTTTCAGTCAGGTAGGTCTTCGACAGACCCCGCGCAACAATCAGCGCCGGACCGCGCTCGGCGTCAGGGTTTGGCATGGCAATGGCGCGCGAAGGCTGCATCGCGAATCTGGCTCAGGTCAGCTCCGCCGATTTTTGAGGCAAGCTCCATGCCAGGAGCATCGGGAAACACCCTACCGGAATGCCGCATGTGCGCAAGCCAAGCTTGACCGCTCGAGGGTTTGCACCGAACGTCACTGCGCCGGAGCCTGAACGCAGAGACCCTATGACGACCAACGCCGTAATTCGGGTACACCGCCACGGTGGACCCGAATGCCTCACGCTTGACCTCCTTCCGATCGAACCTCCGCCGCCCGGTCATCTGCTCGTCGAGGTTGAAGCGGCCGGGGTCAATTTCTTCGACACCCAGTTGCGCTCGGGACTTTACAAACAACCGCTACCCCTCGCGCTCGGCAACGAAGGCGCCGGTGCCGTTCGAGAGGTCGGGCCGGACGTTTCTGAGTTCCGGGTCGGCGATCGGGTGGTCTGGTTCCAGTCCGCCGGCTCGTATGCGCGCTGGAAGACCATCCCCGCCGAGCAGGTATTCGCGCTTCCTCGCGACGTCACTTGCGAAGCCGCCGCCGCCGTGTTGTTCCAAGGCGTGACGGCGCATTACCTCGCCTGTTCGACTTATGCACTTTCGCCGGGCGAAACCTGCGTCGTGCATTCGGCGGCCGGCGGCGTTGGACTTCTGCTGACGCGGATCGCCAAGCTGCGTGGTGCGACCGTCGTCGCGGCGGTCTCGACGGTAGCAAAGGCCCTGGTTGCAACGGAGAATGGCGCCGACCACGCGGTAGTCTATTCGCAAGGCGACCTCGTCGAGGTTACAAGGCGCGTCACGAATGGACGGGGCGCCGATGTTGTTTATGACGCCGTCGGCAAGGATACGTTCGAGCAAAGCCTGAAGTGTCTCAAGCCCCGCGGTTTGCTCGCGCTCTATGGCGAGGCGAGCGGCGTCGTGCCGCCGATCGACGTTCGCCAGTTGTCATCGGCGGGCTCGGTCTATCTCACCCGGACCGGCCTGAGCGCCTATGCGGCGACACCGGACGAGCGGCGGCAACGCGCCGATGACGTTCTGCGTTGGCTTGCGGAGGGCACGCTGGTCCCGCGGATCGATCGCCGGTTTCCGTTGGAGCATGCGGCGGACGCGCATCGGGCGCTCGAAAGCCGTGGCACGATCGGCAAGATTCTGCTGATGCCGCAGCAACGGCTCGAACCCTGAGGTCACGCATGGCAAGCCGTATCCCGCTGACCATCGCCTGTGACGACTTCGACCACATCCGGGCGCTGATTGACGGCTCCGTGAAGCCGCAGGGCCTCGACCTGGTGTTCATCACCGAGTTGACCAATCCGGAGCGGCACGGCCGCATGGTGCGTGAGCTGGCGTTCGATATCTGCGAATTGAACCTGCCGACTTACCTGATCGCACGCGAACAGGGCGTGCCGATCACCGCCATTCCGGTCTTCCTGTTTCGCAAGTTCCGGCACGGCAATGTTTTCATCAATCCGCAGTCCGGCGTTGCGAAGCCCCGGGATCTGATCGGCCGGCGCATCGGCTGTCCCACCCTGCAGCCCGCCAGCAACGTCTGGATCAACGGTATCCTGCAGGATCAATTCGGCGTTCCCCACCGGTCCCAGACATGGGTGGTCGAGCGCGAGGAAGATGCCTCGTTCACTCCGCCGTCCGACCTGAAGATCGAGCGCACGCCCGCGGGTAAATCGGTCGTGTCGATGCTGCTGAACAACGAACTGCCCGCGATCATGACGCCGCAGACGCCGAAGCCGCTGCTCGACGGCGATCCGCGGATCGCGCGGCTCTTTCCGGACTACGTCGCCCGCGAACGTGCATATTTCGAGGAAACCGGCATCTTTCCGATCATGCATGTCACCGCGGTCAGGCAGGACCTGGTTGCACGCTATCCATGGGTTCCGCTGATGCTGTGTCGAGCTTTCGAAGAAGCGAAGCAGCTTGCCTACCGGCGGATGGCGAACGTGCGGGTCGTCCCGCTGCCGTGGTTCGGCGCGCATTGGGAAGACGAACGCGCCCTGTTTGGCCCCGATCCTTGGGCCTACGGGCTCAGCGATGCAAACCGCAAGACTCTTACGACTGCGATCCGCTACACCCATGAGCAAGGGCTGATCTCGTCACAGCCGTCGCCGGACAGCCTGTTCGTCCCGGATTGCGGTTAGCCCGGCGCGCCGGAAGCCACCAACTGGAATTGCGTGATCTGCGGTGCGGTCCTGAAATAGACCGCCTGCAAATCCGCTGTGTCCTTGAACTTGGTCTGTGGCAGCCTGCGGAAAATCAGATTGGCCGTGAGGGACGGCTGGTCAAACGGATATGGATCGAGTGCGATCGTCGCCGGCGCAAGCGGCGTGAGCGTCATGCCGACTCCCTTGCCGGCCGAATATCCGGCGGGCACCGGCTCAATCCGGTCCGGGGTAAGCGTCTCGGTGCTGCAGATGTAGAGTGACATCATATCCCAGACCTGCAGCAGGTTGTAGTTGATCGCAAGTTCGCCGGCATCGAGCCCTTCCGCCGCGACTTTCTGCTTTGCGTCACTGCGCGCGATGAAGTCCGTGATGCTGGACGGCAGGATGCCACGCTGAATCGCCGGTGGCGATGTGATGACGCCATAACGGCCCTGCCACAAGCCGGTGCGATGTTTGGAGATCATCAATCCAGCGTAAGGATCGATGCCGCTCAGCCACTCGCCGGCCCATTCGAACGCTTCGAGCTGTGCCTTGTCGTTCGGCACCTGACGGTAGTTAGGTGTCTTGCCCGTTTCGGAATCGAGTTGGGGGCCGGTCTCGTAACGAATCCATCCACGATCATGAAACATCGCGGCGCGGACCATCGACCCATAGGGCCGTGGCTTCTCGAAGTGTTCGTTGCCCCAATGCGCCGCGAATAGCCCGGAAAGCTGCGCGTGATCGTTCTGGGTGATCATCACAATCGTGCCGTCGACCTCGTATCTCACGATCATTTCGGTGGTCTCTCAGAGAGCGGAGGCGTGATCCGGGACGGCATCGCCCAGGAACATCGGCAGCCGACGCCATCTGTAAAGAATTTGGCGCTCCTGTCCACATGCCGGTCGCTGCAAAGTGCCTCAACTGGCGCGAATGACGCTCTCCGTCTTCCCGCTTGCGTATCAATGACAGTGGCAACGCGATTGCCTCAATTGCGCGGCGTGGCTTCGCGGCGCGCCGCTTAAACGCGCGCCGTCTGTCCGACCCGGCGCTAACCTCCCCACAAATCCTTCGATGCCATGCGCGCGCCCTCAACGAGCGACTCGAGCTTGGCCCACTGCACGGACGGGTGGCAGCGCACGATGTTATAGCTTTGCGAGAAGCCGCAGTCGGTGCTGGCGATGACATTTTCGCGGCCGACGACGCTCGCGAAATTCTTGATACGCCATGCCACCAGCTCGGGGTGTTCGACGACGTTGGTCGAATGGGTGACGATACCAGGAATGAGAATCTTGCCGTCCGGCAGCTTCACATCCTTCCACACCATCCATTCGTGCTCGTGCCGCGGGTTGGCGCTTTCGAGGGAATAGGCCTGCGCCTTCACCTTCAGGATAAGGTCGGAGAGCGTCTTTAGCGGGGTGTCTAACGTGTGGGGTGCATTCCAGCTTCCCCAACATACGTGATAGCGGACCTTCTCCTCAGGAATACCCGATAGCGCGTAATTCGTCAGGTCCACGCAGCGCTCGGCATATTTGTGAACCTCGCGCGCGTCCATCTCGCCGAGCATCCGATCGTATTCGTGGGCCAAGTAGGCATCGTCGAGCTGCAGGATGAAACCTGCGTCGACAATCGCTCTATATTCTTCCTTCAGTGCGTCGGCGAGCGCGACCACGATCTCCGAGTCGCTCTTGTAATAGGCGTTGAGCCACAGCCCGCGCGCGCTCATCGGCGCGGCGACCGGCATGAAGGCCTCGGTCACGTTCACGCCCTTGAGCCCGGCCTTAAGGTTGCTGATGTCCTGCTTGATCGCAGCCTGCCCAGTGTAGGTGATTGGCGCGACGCACTCCCAAACCAGGAGGTTCTGGCGCCCGCCGGTGGGATCGGCGTTGAGCGGCGTCTTCGTTTCGCCCGGCGGCAACCAGTCGTAGTACTGGATTGGCGTATAGGCCGCGTAGAATTCCGGAAATTTCTTCGCCTCGCGGATCATGTGAACCGGGTTGTGCTCGCGGTCTCCGGGCCGGATCTGGCGATGCACGAAACCGCCGAGCCGCTCGGCGACATATCGGATCCAGCCGGCCTTGCCGAATTCGCCATCGCTGACGATGTCCACGCCGACCTCCGCCTGCTGGCGGACAACGCCGGCAACCTCCTCCCTCAACGTCTTTTCAAATGCGATCTCGTCGTAAGGCTGCCCGTGATCGCGCGCCCACAGGATGTTGCGGATCGACATCGGGCGCACGAGGCTCCCGACATGCGTGACCAGAATTCGGTCGGTACTGCGTTTCATCGATATCCTCCCGGTGGGCGGGTGCCCTTTTGTGAAGCCACCGCTCTTGTGTCAACATTTCAGTACGGTCCACGACCTGTCGACGGCATCCTCGCGCAAAGTCTACCGCACGGAAATCGCCACTGCGTGGATTGCATTGCGTCGTCCGGCGTCAGGCTGCAATTCTCCATCGCTGGATTCGGCCCGCGACACCAGGCTGTACGGGCCCGGCCCTGGCGGGCACCACCGAAGCGAGAACCGCTGCCATTCGCGGCCTTGCGAAGGCTCGACCTCCGCCGGCATCCAGGTCTCACCGCCGTCAGCGCTTATTCCGACATTGCGGACACCGCTGTCCGACCACGCCCAGCCCCAAATCTCGGGCGCGCTCGAAGCCGCGAGCACCTCGTCGGGCGCAGGCGAGACGATGACGGACTCCGGGGCAATCGACCAGACCGGCGTGACCTTCCCGATCTCGCTACCCGAGTGGTCAAAGACGGGGTCGTTGTACCAACGCGTGGTGAACGGACTGTCCGCCCTGCGGTCGGCAAGCGACAGCCTCGTCAGCCATTTGGTGCTGTTGGTTCCATAGAAGCCGGGCACGACGAGCCGCGCCGGAAAGCCATGCTCTTCGCTCAGGGGCTTGCCGTTCATCGCCGTCGCGACCAGCGCATCGGCGCTTACGCGTTCGAGCGGCAGGTCCTTTTGGTAGAAATCAACTGCGCATCCGGCAAACTCGCCGTAGTCTGCTCCGTACGACCAGACGAACCTGGCAGCCGGCATCGGGCGAGCGTCGCTCAGAATTTCAGTGAGCCGAACACCCGTCCACGCGACGTTGCAGATCCTGCGGGTCGGCTCCTGCGGCTGAAGTGGACTTCCGGCGCACTGATGAACGCTCGCAACTTCAAAGCTCCGATAGCGGGCCAGGTCGCCGTAGGTCAACTGCAAGGGACGTTCGACGAGCCCATCCACCCGAAGCGTCCATTCGCTGTGGTCGATACGAGGAACACCAAGATGACAGAGGACGATCACGTCCTCGCTCCGGGTGACACGGTCATGTAGCTGGTGGGGTTTCAAAGGAATACGGCGATGGAACCCATGCGGTTCGATCTTCATACGCTGAGCTTTCTCGGTCCTGGCCCCGATGATGCGCATGCCCGCAAAGCAGGCAGCGGAACAAAGCACAATCCATATTTTATGCGAGCAGATTTGCGCGTTCTGCGCTAGGTCTGACCAACACCGGACAGGAGCCCGCCATGAGCAAATTGATGCACCGTCACGATTTTTCACGCGGCTTGTGCGGTTGTGGAGAACGGGGATTTGCGGCTTCGGGAAGCGAAGAGCAGACCACCGCCGCCGCGGTCGAGCAGGCACTGCTGCATGGGCTGTTTCCCGACCCCGTCGACCGGCGGGCCATTCTCAAGTCGGTCGGTGCCGCAACCATCCTCGGTGCCCTGTCGTCGATCCTGCCGCTCGATGACCTGAAGGCCATCGCGCAGGAGAAAGCCCCCCTCGAAAAGACCAAGCTCAACGTAGGTTTCTTGCCGATCACCTGCGCCGCGCCTTTGATCTTCGGCGAGACGCTCGGACACTATTCCAAGCAAGGTCTCGAGGTGGCCCTGCAGAAGATCGCCGGCATCGCCCTGATCCGTGACAAGATGATCAGCGGCGAGCTTGATGTTTCGCAGCAGGTAATGCCGGTTGCGCTGACCATGACGGCGGGCGTCGGAGGCACCACCCAGTCCATCAAGGTTCTCACCATCTGCAACCAGAACGGCAACTCCCTGGTGCTCGCCAACAAGCACAAGGACAACCGCGATCCGCGCAACTGGAAGGGCTTCAAGTTCGCGATCCCGTTCGAGCAAAGCCACCAGGCGATGCAGCTTCGCAACTACGTCGCGGAGCACGGGCTCGATCCCGACCAGGACGTTGGCTACCGCGTCATTCCGCCGACCGAATACTTCTCAAGTCTGCGAACTGGAAGTATCGATGGATTCTTCGGCGGAGAGCCGGGCGGCCAGCGCGCGGTCTACGAAGGCGTCGGCTTCATTCATGCGATTTCGCGCGACCTCTGGAACGGGCATCCGTGCTGCTCGGTCACCGCGCCGGAAAGCTGGATCAAGCAAAATCCCAACACGTTTATGGCGTTCTACCGCGCCATCATCGCGGCGAGCCTGCACGTGTCGGACAAGAAGAACCGCGAGGGGATGGCCAAGGTGCTGGCTCAACCCCAATATCTCAACGCACCGGAGGTCGTGATCGAGCAGGTCATCACCGGCCGCTACGCCGACGGGCTCGGTAACATCAAGACCGCCGACGACCGCGTCGACTACCAGCCGTTCCCGCATTATTCGGCAGCCGTTTGGCTGATGACGCAGTTGCGCCGCTGGAACATCGTCAAGGACGACATCGATTACAAAGCACTCGCCCAGCAGGTCATGCTCGCGACCGATGCCGCCAAAATCATGAAGGAAATGGGCGTCCAGGCACCCGACGGCGGCTTCGGCAAGGAGATCATCCTCGGAAAGGAATTCGATTCCAGCAGGCCCGAGGAATATCTCAAATCGGTGCGCAAGCCGACTTAGCTCTCGGAACCCTGCTCAACTCGCTGCGGTTTCTCGAATTAAGATCACGAAGAGTGACTAACACAGCTCCGCGGCGTATTTTCATCTTTGAAAATTAACGCATGGTTCTGGCATGACGGCTGGACGCGCCGGTTTCCGGATCGGCATCGACACAGGCGGTACCTTCACCGACATCGTCTGCGTTGACGGCGCGTCGGGCGCGATGCACGTCACCAAGGTCGCAAGCACGCCGTCCAACCCCGCGATCGGTCTCGTCCGTGGGGTCCGGAAGGTGCTCGATTCCGCCGGGGCTTCACCCGACGACCTGGCTGGGCTTGCACACGGCACGACCGTCGCGACCAATGCGCTGCTCCAGGGCGAGATCGCCGGCCTCGGCCTCGTCGTCACCGAAGGTTTCCGTCACATTCTGGAGATCGCGCGGCAGGCAGTGCCCGAGGGTTATGGCAATTCTTATTTCTGGGTGAAGCCCGAGCGCATCGTTCCACTGCACTACGTACGCGAGGCCGGTGGACGGCTCGATTTCCTCGGTCGCGAGTTGCGCCCGCTCGACGAAATGAGCGTCCGCACCGCCGGGCGTTTCTTTCGCGAACAGGGGATCAGAGCGGTCGGCGTCTGCCTGTTGCATTCCTATGCCAATCCTGCGCACGAACGCCGTGTCGCCGCCATCATGGCCGAGGAATATCCGGACTGTACCATCTCGCTCTCCTGCGAGGTGCTGCCCGAATACCGCGAATACGAACGGGCGATGACCACGCTGGTCGATGCGTTCGTCAAGCCGCATATGGGCCGCTACCTCGAGCGCATCCGCGACGAACTTGGGCCGGGGCTGCGCGAGAAGCCTTTCCTGGTCATGCAGTCGAGCGGCGGCGTGGCGAGCCCCGATCAGGTGATGCGCAAGCCGATCACCACGGCGCTCTCCGGGCCCGCCGCCGGCGCACTCGGTAGCGCCGTCATCGCCGAGATGGCGGGTTTTCCCAACGTCGTCACCCTCGACGCCGGCGGCACCTCGACGGACCTCTGCCTGATCGAAAGCAGCAAGCCGCATGTGACCAACGGCGGCGCGGTCGGGCCGTTTCCCGTGCGCATCCCGATGATCGACATCGAGACTATCGGAACCGGCGGCGGCTCGATCGCCTGGATCACCCGGGAGGGCCATCTCAAGGTCGGGCCCCGTAGCGCCGGCGCCGAGCCCGGTCCGATGTGCTATCCGAACGGCGGCACCGAGCCGACCATCACCGACGCCAATCTGGTGATGGGGCGCATTCCCCCGGCACTAATCGGCGGCGGCATCAGGCTCGACGTCGACCGCGCAGGCGCCGGTATCGCCAAGCTCGCGGCGCGGCTCCCCGGACACATGACGCCTGAGCAACTTGCACACGGCATCATCGAAATCGCCAACTGGAATCAAGCCAATGCCATCCGCCAGATGACGATCCAGCGCGGGATTGATCCACGCGAGTTCGCGCTGCTGTCGTTTGGCGGCTCCGGACCCGCACAGTCGCCTGCCGTGATGGATCTGATCGGCATGCAGGCCTGTATCGTGCCGCCCAATCCGGGCAACCTCTCGGCGTTCGGCCTCCTCGCCGTCGATTGGCGCACCGACCACATCGTCACCAAGGTAATGCACGAGGACGCGATCGAGCTCGACTTGGTGGCCAGCCTTTACACCGGGTTGGAAAGCGATGCGGTCGCGACGCTGCAACGTGACGGGATTGAGAGTTCGCGCATCCGTCTCGTGCGCGAGGCTGACGTCCGCTACGCCGGTCAATCCATGGAGGTGCGCGTGGCCGCGCCGGCGGGCCCACTCGACAGCGGCTTCATCGGCGGACTGATCGAAGCATTCCACGCCGCGCATCTGCGGACGTTCGGCTACAACTATGCCGGTCAACAGAAGGTGGAACTGGTCAATTTCTGCGTATCGGGTTTCGGCATGATCGAGCGCCCAAGCATCCCCAAGCTCGACCTTGGGGACGCAACACCCAAGCCTGCCAGCCGGGCGGTCTATTTCGATGGCGCTTTCCGCGACACTCCCATTTATCAACGTGCCACACTGTCGGCCGGCTTCAAGCTCGCAGGTCCTGCGGTCGTCGAGGAATTCGGCTCGACCACCGTGGCGTTTCCGGATCAACAGCTCGAAGTCGATCCGCATGGCATCTTGATCGTGCGGCCCGCGCGCGCAAAGCTGAAGGCGACATGAACGTACACTCCACCATCCAGCCCTGGCCGACCGCGCCGAAAGTGCCGGCACGCGACGTCGATCCGATCGTGCTGCAGATCGTCGAGGGCACTCTCAACTCGATCGAGGCCGAGATCGAGTACGCTATCGAGCGCACCGCGCGCTCGCCGATGATCCGCGAGGCGCACGACTATCGCGTCGGTCTGTTCGACCGCTACTGCCGCAAGCTGACCGGACGCTCGTACTCGGCGATGCCGAACGCGGTGGTGCGGGATTTCCCGCCGGAGACGATGCGGCCGGGCGACGTGTTCCTGATGAACGACACCTACCTGACCGAAGGATCGATCGGCCACCTTCCCGATTTGTGCAGCACAGTGCCGGTATTTCACGGGGGCGAAGTGGTCGCCTACATCCAGGCGTTTGGCCATCACGACGATATCGGCGGGCGCGTGCCGGGCTCGATGCCCGGAACGGCCGTCACGGTGTTCGAAGAGGGCCTCGCGATCCCGCCGATCAAGCTCTACGACGCAGGCGCCCGTAATGAGGCGGTGTTCACCATCATCAAGCGCAACACCCGCGTGCCTGAGACGCTCGCCGCCGATCTCGACAGCGAAGTGCAGGCATGCCTGATGGGTGCGCGACGCATGGCGGAGTTGTTCGCGCGGTTCGGCCGCGAGACGGTCGAGGTCTGCTTCCAGGCGATCCTCGACAAATGCCGTGACATCTTCCGCAATGAACTGCTGCCAAAGATCGCCGACGGCGAATATCGCTGGGAAGACTACGTCGAGCACGACGGGGTCACCGACCCCAAGCTGCACAAGCTCGCGATCACCATGGTCAAGAAGGGTGACCGCATCACCCTCGACTTCACCGGCACCGATCCGCAGTCGACCGGTCCGATCAACTGGCCCGCCGACTATGCGGGCGGCGCATTCCTGATCAAATGGATCGCGCCAATTCTTCGCAATCTCGCCGACACGCCCGAGCGCGCGGCCGAAATCCACGTGAACGAAGGCGTGTGCGAGATATTCGATATCGTGTTTCCGCCGAAAGGCACGCTGATCACGCCGCTGTGGCCCGCGGCCACCAATGCGCGCTCGTTCGTTCTGTTGCGGTGCCTCGGCCTGCTCGCCGGAGTTGTCGCGCAAGCCGTCGACGGGCGCATGCCTGCGGACCAGGAGACGATCCGCTACACCGGGTTCTATGGTGTCGACCAGAACGGCAAGTCGTTTCTCTCCCGCGAAGTCTTGGGCGGCGGCTCGGGCGGGCGCTACTACGCGGACGGCAACGACGCCATCCATATCGTGCCGGATTCGCGCAACCAACCGGCCGAATTCACCGAGACGCGGTTCCCACTGCTGGTCGAGAAGCTTGCGCTGCGGACCAATTCAGGCGGCGCCGGCGCGCGCCGCGGCGGTCTCGGCTACGAAAAGCACTACCGTGCGCTCGTGGATTGCCGCACCATCGTGACAGCCGACCGTGTCCGGCTCGGCTGCTATGGCCTGAATGGTGGCAAACCCGGCAAGCCGTTCTGTGTCACGATCGACGCCGCCGGCACGCCGCGCGACCTCGGCGGCCTCGTCGACGGCGAACCGGTGCTGACCGGACAGGTGGTTCGCGTCGTGACCACCGGCGGTGGCGGCTGGGGCGATCCGCTCGAGCGGGAGACCGATCTGGTATTGCGCGACGTAATCGATGGCAAGGTATCGCTTGCGGCCGCATCGGCGGACTATGGCGTCGTCTTGATGCCGGCCGCCACCGGGACGTTTGTCCTCGATGAAGCGGCAACCGACGCCTTGCGCACGAAGCACCGCGCATCACGCGCAGGGAGCCGTCCGATGATCGATCGCGGCGAGGGCTACGAGAAAATGATCCGGGGCGAGTTCCGCCCGTGGGTGCGCAGCGCATGACCACAACGTCGAGGAAGAAACGGAATGGCTATTGAGGTCGCCAAGGTCGAACTCAAGACCGTGCAGGATGCGTCGGGGCTTGAAGCCTGTATCCGCAAGGGGCAGTTCACCGCCGATCAGGTGATTGCCGTGATCGGCAAGACCGAGGGCAACGGCGGCGTGAACGACTTCACGCGCATTCTTGCCGATCAGGCGTTCCGGCGCGTACTGCTCAAGAGCGGCAAGCGCTCCGAGCATGACATCGCCCTGGTCCCAATGGTGTGGTCGGGCGGTTGCGACGGCGTCATCACGCCGCATGCGACCATCTTCGCGCGCAACGATAAGACCGGCCCGGCGTCCAAGTCGCGCATCGCAATGGGCACGGCCTTGAGTGTGGAATTGTTTCCCGAGGACATCGGCCGGCCGGCGATGGTCGAGAAGGTCGCCGACGCCGTGAGGGCGGCGATGCGCGATGCCGGCATCGACGATCCTAAGGACGTCCATTACGTACAAACCAAGACGCCATTGCTGACGATCAACTCGGTGCAGGATGCCGAGAAGCGCGGACATCATGTTGCCTGCGAGGTGCATGATTCCATGGGCGTGTCGAACGGTACGACGGCGCTGGGCATCGCGGTCGCGCTGGGCGAGATCAAGATGCCGAAGGCGGAAGAGATCTGCCGCAACCTCGATCTCTATTCTTCGGTCGCATCGTGCTCGTCCGGCGTCGAACTGACGCAAGCGCAGATCGTTTTGCTCGGCAACAAGCCGGGCGCAGGGGGCCGCTATCGCATCGGCCACGCGGTCATGAACGATGCCCTCGACATTGATGGCATCTACAACGCCATCCGCAATGCCGGGCTCGAACTGCCGGCGCGACCGCGCTCCGAAGATCTGGCCGGGCGCGTGGTCAACTGCTTCATGAAGTGTGAGGCGGACCGGCGCGGCACGCTACGCGGGCGACGCCAAATCATGCTCGACGATTCGGATGTGCACCACCATCGCCATTCCAAGGCGGCGGTCGGCGGCGTGGCGGCGGCCGCCATCGGCGACCCGGCGGTGTTCGTATCCGTCGATGCCATGCACCAGGGCCCGCAAGGCGGCGGTCCGGTGATCGCGATCGTGGATGTCGGCGATTAGGCGGACCAGGGCGATTGGCCCCATGGCCCGGCACAGGAATTGCTTCTAAATTAGGCACGGACAATCGCGCCAGGTCGAGCATTTCTGAGGAGATGCGAGGACCGGAAGAAACAAACCGGAGGTTGGAACAATGCACAAGCTTGCGTGGACCGCTGTTCGCAGCGTTGCCTTTGCCACGTTGCTGGCGGGCGTCGCGGCGTCGCCCGCGGCGGCTCTGGACAAGGTCAAGGTCGGCGTCTTCCCGATCAGTTCGTCATTGCCGTATTTCGTCGCGCTCGACCGCGGCTTCTTCAAGGAACTCAATCTCGAGCCCGAAACTAACCGATTGATGGGCGGGCCGCCGAACGTCGCCGCCCTGATCACCAACCAGATCGAAGTCTCGGCCGTGCTGGTGACGCTCGAAGGCCTGAACGCCAATGTCAAGAAGCCCGGTGTCGCGATTTACATCGCCATGCACAGCCAGAACCGCACCTACAAGATGGAGCAGTTCGTCGTCCGCAACGGCGTCAAGGTCGAGTCGATCAAAGACTTCAAGGGCATGAAGCTGATGACCGCGCCCGGGCCGGCCAACCTCAACACTGCCAAGGGCGTTCTCGCCCGGGTTGGCCTCAAGGACGGCGACTACACCATCGACCAACTCGACATGGGCCAGCACGTCAACGCCATCAAGGCCGGCACGTTCGACGGCGGTTATACGCTCGAACCGAGCGCATCCATCATCCAGAACATCGGAGCCGGCAGGGTGATCGAGGCCGGGCTCATCGCCAAGTACATCCTGGGCGATCCGGATGCCGACGCCTATGCGGCCGGCTGCGCCTTCACGACCGAATTCATCAACCAGCGCCCGGATGTCGCGAAGCGCTTCGCCGCCGCCTGGGCCAAGGCGATCGAATTCATCAAGAGCAACCCGGCGGAGGCACGCAAGCACCTCGCCAAGAACACGCTCACGCCGGACGACCTCGTCGATACCATCCCGATGCTCGGCTACACCATGACCAAGGATATGTCGCCGAAGCAGCGTGAATATCTGCAGAGGTTCGCCGACTTTGGCGTGGAGATCGGCGTCGTGCCCGAAAAGGTAGACGTCGCCAAATACGTCAAGTCGTTCTAGCTGGCCGCGGTGGACGCGCGGGTGATCGATCGTGCACCAGCCGTCGGCGCGCCTGCGCCGGCGGCAGAGATCGCCAAGCGCCCGCACGTCACGATCCGGGGTTTGAGCAAGCGCTTCGACAAGGCCGTCATCTACGACAAGTTCGATCTCGACATCCCGCGCGGCAAGCTGATCTCGATCTTCGGGCCGAATGGCTGCGGCAAGAGCACGCTGATCAACATGGTCGCGGGGCTCACTCCCATGGACGAGGGACAGATTTTGTTCGATGGGATGCTCCTGAGCGAGATCAAGTTCGGTTACGTGTTCCAGAACTACCGTGAAGCGCTGTTCCCGTGGCTGCGCGCCTTCGACAATATCGCCTACCCGCTCAAGCTGATGAAGGTGCCGAAGGCCGCGCGGCGCGCCAAGGTCGAGCAACTGGTGGCCCACCTCGGCGTCAAGCTCGACCTCAACCGCTACCCCTACGAGATGTCGGGCGGGCAGCAGCAGCTCGTCTCGATCATGCGCGCGCTCATAGTCGAGCCCGAAATCCTGTTTCTCGACGAGCCGTTTTCGGCGCTCGACTACGAGATGACGCTGTTCATGCGTGAGCAATTGCAGCGCATCTTCGTCGAGACCGGCACCACCACGGTGCTGGTTTCGCACGACCTCGAAGAGGCGGTCTATCTTGCCGACCACATCCTGCTGCTGTCGCGCCATCCGGCGCGCGTGGCCGACTTCGTGACCTATGACGCGCCGCGGCCACGGTCGGACGCGACGCTGTCGGAATCGGACTTCGTTCACGTCAAGGCACATTGTCTCGAAGTGTTCCAGCGCGAGGTGCGGCGCACATGAACCGCCTCAATCCATACCTGCCGTTCGTCGGCGTGATCGGCCTGATCGCGGTCTGGTATCTCGCGGTCTGGAAGCAGGTGGTCGATCCGGTCCTGCTGCCCTCGCCCGTCGACGCCGGGCGCGCGCTGTGGAAGGGGATGAACGGCGGCGCGCTGGGTATCGATTTCCTGCGTACGGTGCAGCGCACGGTGGCATCGATCGCGATCGCCTCGGTGATCGCCATTCCTCTCGGTATCATCCTCGGTTCGTCGGAGAAGCTTTATCGCTCGGTCGAATTCGTCATCGATTTCTTCCGCTCGACGCCGGCCTCGGCAATGTTTCCGCTCTTCCTGGTGCTGTTCGGCGTCGGCGACAAGACGAAGATCTCGGTCGCGGCGTTCGGCGCCGTTCTGGTCATCCTGTTCAACGTCGCCTATGGCGTGATGAACGCACGCAAGACCCGGCTCCTCGCCGCCAAGGTCATGGGGGCGTCGCGTCCGCGCGTGCTGTTCGACGTGATGCTGCTCGAATCCCTACCGCAGACGTTCGTCGGTCTGCGCAACGGCGTCTCGCTTGCGCTGGTCGTCATCATCGTGGCCGAGATGTTCATCGGGTCGCAGGACGGCCTCGGCCACCGCGTATTCGAGGCGCAACAGCTCTTCAACATGCCCGACATGTATGCCGCCATCTTCGCGGCCGGCGCCCTGGGCTACGGCCTCAATCTGCTGTTCCTTCTGGTCGAGCGCCGCTTCGTGCACTGGGCCGGGAAATAGACGGACTCCAATGCCAGACGTCAGTCTCACTCGCCGGCCGGCGCGCGAACTGGCGCGTCTCATCCGCGAGCGTGCCGTTAGTCCGGTCGAGGTGCTCGACGCCCACCTTGCGGTGATCAAGGCGCGCAATCCACGGCTCAACGCGATCGTCACGCTCGCAGCCGACGCCGCACGGGAGCAAGCGCGGGCCGCCGAAGCGGCGGTGATGAGCGGCGCATCGCTCGGTGCACTGCATGGGCTTGCCGGTGGCGATCAAGGACGTCACGCCGACCGCGGGCATCCGCACCACGTTTGCCTCGCCCTTGTTCAAGGATCACGTGCCGAGCGAGGACGCCGAGGTGGTGCGCCGCCTGAAGGCCGCCGGCGCCATCGTCCTTGCGAAGACCAACACCCCGGAATTCGCCTGCGGCGCCAACACCAACAACACCTTGTTCGGACCGACGCGCAATCCGTGGAACGAAGCGCTCAGCCCCGCGGGCTCGTCCGGCGGCTCGGCCGTGGCAGTCGCGACCGGCATGGTGCCGCTGGCGCAGGGCACGGACTTCGGCGGCTCGGTGCGCGTCCCCGCGGCATTCTGTGGGATCGTCGGCATCCGCCCCACTCCCGGTCTCACGCCAAACTATCCGATGCCGCTCGCCTGGGACCCTGGGCAGGTCAATGGTCCGCTGGCGCGCGACGCTGAGGACGCCGCGTTGATGCTCGACGCCATCGTGGGCTTCAGCCGCGTGTCGCCGATCTCGGTCGCGCCGCCGTGGCAGAGCGCATGGCGCGAGGTCGCGAATCGAAGGGATGCCAAGGGCTTGCGCGTCGCATATGCGTCCGACATCGCGGGCATCGGAGTCGACGCCGAGATCGATGCGGTCTGCCGCACCGCGGCGGAATCGCTGAGCGCGGCCGGTGCGGAGGTCGAGCAGATCGCCTTCGACGCCGGCGACGGCCGCGATGCCTACCAGACTTGGCGCGGTGTTTGGATGGTCGGCCAGCAACACGCCAACCTGAGCGAACTCGAGCGGTTTGGACCGAACCTGAAGGGCAACGTGCAGGCCGGGTTGAAAATCGCCGCAATCGACATCGGCAAAGCTGAACGCAAGCGCCTTGAAGTGTTTCAGCGCTTTCGCGCGCTGTTCGAGCGGTTCGACGTCCTTTTGACGCCCGTCGTGCCCGTGAAGCCGTTTCCGGTCGAAATGAACTACCCTGACGAGGTGAACGGGCGAAAGCTTGAGAATTACCTCGATTGGATCGCTCCGGCGTTCCTGGTCACCCTGGTCAGCCTGCCGGCGGCTAGCGTTCCGGCCGGATTGACGCGGGATGGCCTGCCGGTTGGGCTGCAAATCGTCGCCCCGCGCTTCGAAGAGCCACTGATCCTCGGGGTGGCCAAGCTCATTCAGCAGCACAGCGGGATTCGGGGGTTTCCTGCGCGCGACGCCGACGACACGTGAGCAACGGCCAGCCCTGCCGGACCGGCCGATTTTTTAGTCAGGCGGCCAACTCTTTTAGCAGGCCGCGGGCTTAATCAGGCTTGGCCTACCGATTTTCGATCTTGTGTCATGGCACGCATTTCGCTTGGCTGATGTCTGGGCAAATGGCCCATCCAATCGAAGGAACCGGTCCATGGCACGCAAGTTCATGCTCGCCTCGCTCAGCGCCGCGCTGGTGTGCGGCGCTGCTGCCTATGCCTACGCTGCTTTCACGCTCCCGGGCCCCGCCAAAGTCGCCTTTCTGTACTTCGCCGAGAAGACCGACGGCGGATGGACACAAGCCTTCGAGGAGGCACGCCCCAAAATCGAGGCTGCGCTCGGCATGCAGATTCCATTTGTCGAGAACGTGCCCGAGGTGGCCGGGCAGATCCGTCCCGCAGCTGAGCGTTTCATTCAGCGCGGCTTCAACGTGATCATCGGCACCGCTTTCGGATACTCGGACACCTTCAAGGAGTTGTCGGAGAAGTATCCCAAGGTCGCGTTCGTGAACGCGTCAGGAACCACCAACGGACCCAATCTCGAATCGTTCTACGGCCGCACTTACGAGAGCCAATATCTCTGCGGCATGGTCGCCGGCGCGATGTCGAAGACCGGCAAGCTCGGCTTCGTCGCCGCACACCCGATCGGCCCGGTGAACTGGACGATCAACGCCTATCAGCTCGGCGCGCAGAAGATGAAGCCGAACGCGACCGTGACGGTGATCTTCACCGGCTCCTGGAACGATCCGGTGAAGGAGCGTGCCGCCGCGCAGGCGATGGCGGATCAGGGCATCGACGTCATCGGCCAGCACGTCGATACGCCGACCCCGCAGATCGTGGCGCAGGAGCGCGGCATTTACGGGACCGGCCACCATCGCGATCTGCGCGAATTCGCACCGAAGGCGACGCTGTGCTCGTCGGCCTGGACCTGGGACAAGCATCTGATCCCGACCTTGAAGAAGATCGCAGCGGGCGGCTGGGAGCCAAGCCCGTACGGCGCGTTCCCCGGCATCAAAGACGGCGGAACCGACATCGCCTGCTGCAACACCGTCGTACCGAAGGAAGCCGTCGACAAGGTCATGGCCGAGCGCGATGCGATCATCGGCGGCAAGCACGTCTATGCGGGACCGCTCAAGGATATCGCCGGGACGGAACGTGTTGCCGCCGGAAAGAGCCTCGATGACGGTGGCTTGTGGAAGATGGACTGGTATGTTCCAGGCGTGATCACGCAGAAATAGTCTGCGCGCACCAATCGTGGACCGACCCGCGGCCGCCCATGAATGTGGCTCTCGAGCTCGCCGGCATTCGCAAATCGTTTGACGGCGCCGTCGCGCTTGACGGCGCCGACTTCGCGGTGCGCAGCGGCGAGGTCCACGCACTGCTTGGCGAGAACGGCGCCGGCAAGTCGTCGCTGATGAACGTCGCTGCCGGCCTCTACGCGCCAGACGCCGGGACCCTCACGATCGGCGGCGCGGCGGTGTCACTCACCGGCCCTGCGGATGCGCGGCGTCGGGGCATCGGCATGGTTCACCAGCACTTCAAGCTGGTGAAGCCGTTCACGATCGCCGAGAACGTCCTGCTCACCAATCCGCGGCCACACTACCGCTCCGGCATCGAGGACATCCGCGCCGCGATCCGCCGCCAGGCGGACGAGCTTGGCTTCGACATCGATCCCGACCGGCGGGTCGAGACGTTGTCGGTCGCCGAGCAGCAATACGTCGAGATCGTGAAGGTACTGGTCGGCGGCGTTGCCATCCTCATCCTCGACGAGCCAACCGCGGTACTGACCGATGCCGAGGCAGACCGGCTGCTGGGGACGATCGGCCGGCTGGCACGCGCAGGAACGGCGGTGGTGCTGGTCACGCACAAGCTGCACGAGGTGAAGCGTTACGCCGACGCCGTCACGATTATGCGCAGCGGCAAGACAGTGGCGCGGCTCGATCCAAAAGCCGCCTCCGCCGCCGAACTGACCGAATTGACCGTTGGCCAGACCGTTCGGTTGCCGCCGCGCGCGGACAGTGGCTTCGGCGAAACACGCCTGAATGTCGGAGCGCTCAAATGCGTTCGCGCCGACGGCCGGGTCGTGGTGTCGGACCTGAGCTTTTATGTCCGCAGCGGTGAAATCTACGGCATCGCAGGCGTCAGCGGCAACGGCCAAGCCGAACTCGCCGAATCGCTGATGGGCGCGCGCGAGCCTGCGGACGGTGAAATCTGGATTGAAGGGAGCGGCGCAGTCGGCCGTGACGGGTCCCGCCGCGCCGCATCGCTCGCAGTGATTCCAGCCGACCGCTATGCCTATGCGCTTGCTGGCTCGCTCTCGATCGCGGAGAATTTCGTCGTCGCCAATATTCGATCCGGTCGCTACGGCGGCGTAGCGCTGATCGATCGCTCGACCATGCAGCAGGATACGGAAGCGGCGGTTGCCGCTTACGACGTGCAGGGCGTTCGCAGCATGAACCAGAAAGCCGCCCTCCTGTCCGGCGGCAACGCTCAGAAACTGGTGATCGCCCGTGAATTCAGCCGCGAGCCTGCCGTGGTCGTTGCCCAAAGCCCGAGCCGCGGGCTCGATGCGCGCGCCTGTTCCGCGGTGCACGAGCGCCTGCTCGCTGCGCGCGATCGCGGCGCCGGCGTCCTTCTCATCAGCGAAGACCTCGATGAGATACTGACCTTGTCCGACCGCATCGGCGTGATGACGCGCGGGCGGATCGTCGCCGAATTCGACCGGCCGGCCGATCGTCAGGCGATCGGCCGCGCCATGGTGGGCCATGCTTGATAAGGCCACGGTGGCGATCCAAGATAGATCGGTACTCATGTCCGACCTTCCACAGCGCCGCTACGGCCGCCTCACACTGGACATGCGCCAGCAGTTGTCGCCGTGGAAACAGTCAGCCATTCTGGCCGCCTCGCTGGCGATCGGGCTGGCGATTGCGGTGGCGGTGCTCGCGCTCGCCGGCGTTGCGCCCGCTACGCTGATGAGCGAACTCGCCGACACGCTCAATGCCGACAGTCTGCGATCCGTGCTGGTGCAGGCGGCGCCGCTGGTACTGGTCGGCCTTGGCGCCAGCGTCGCGTTCCGCATCGGCTTCTGGAACCTCGGACTCGAAGGCCAGATGATCTTCGGCGGCATCGCGGCGACCGGCGTGTCGATCTATGCGATCGGACCGGACGTCATCCGGCCGGTCACGATGGGCATCGCGGCCGCCATCGGCGGCGCGCTCTGGGTTTTGATTCCCGTCGTCTTGAAGTTTCGATTTCGCGTGAACGAGATCATCGCCACGTTGCTGCTCAACTACGTGGCGACGTATTTTCTCTTTCATCTCCTTTACGGCGCGTGGCAGGATTCCAAGACCGCATTTCCGCAATCGACGCCGCTACGTCCGTTCGAACGGCTTCCGGATATTGCTCCCGGGATCAATAGCGGGCTGCTGATTGCAATCGCGGCGGTTTTGATCGTGGCCTGGCTCGTCCATCTGAGTCGCGCCGGCTTCTACATGCGTTTCCTGAGCGCCAATCCCGGCATGGCCAAGGTGGTCGGCGTGCCGATCCGGCCGATCATGATCTGGGTGATCGCCGCATCCGGTGCGATCGCGGGGCTTGCAGGCTTCGTCAACGTGGCTGGGCAGGAGGGTCGGCTGACGCAGTCGTTCTTCAATGGCTACGTTTTCTCCGGCATCCTGATCGCGTTCCTCTCCCGCAACGATCCGATCGCGGTGGCGCTTGTCGCCTTCCTGGTGGCGGTCCTCTACGTCACCGGCCAGACATTGCAGGTGTTCTATCAAATTCCCTTCACGATGGTGCAGCTCATCCAAGCCATCATCGTGATTGCGGTCGCATCCTCCGAATTCTTCATTCGTCATCGCATCCGCTGGACCCATTGAGGACGAAGGGCCGTGCTCGATTTCTTCACCAACTGGGCAGCGAACGTACCGAGCACCGCCCTGCCCTATGCGCTCGCTGCGCTCGGCTTGATCATCTCCGAGCGTTCTGGCGTGCTCAATCTCACCGCAGAAGGCTTGATGCTGGTCGGCGCATTGGCCGGTGTCGGCAGTTACCTCACGTTCGGCGGCCATCCGGCGCTCGCGCTAGTGCTCGGCATGGTCGCGGCAAGCCTGGTCTCGGTTCTGTTCGCCACGCTGGTGGTCGTGCTGCGTGTGAATCAGGTGATCGCCGGCCTCGCGATCGTGTTTTTCTGTCAGGGACTGACGGGCCTCGTCGGCATTCTCGCCAACTGGATGAACAAGCCGATTGCAGGCTTGAGCAAGATTGCGATTTGGCCGCTGTCGGAAATCCCGGTGATCGGACGCATCCTGTTCGTGCAGGATGCGGTCGTCTACATTACCATTCTGATCTTCTTCGCTGTCAGCCTGACGCTTCGCTACACGATGGTGGGGCTGAAGCTGCGTGCGGTTGGCGAGAACCCTGCGGCTGCCGATGCTGCCGGCATCAGCGTGTCGCTTTATCGCTTCGGCGCGGTCGTGGTTGGCTCGGCGCTGGTCGGCCTCGCCGGCGCCTACATCTCGGTGGTCAGCGTCAAGCTGTGGGTGACCGGCATGGTGGGCGGGCGCGGCTGGATCGCCGTCGCGTTGGTGGTGTTTGCGCGCTGGGCGCCATGGCCGGCGCTGGCCGGCGCCCTGCTGTTCGCCTGCATCGAAGACGTGGTGCCGCGCATCGCCGCCGCCGGCATCCGCGTGCCGCAATATCTCGTACTGATGACGCCATATTTGGCGACGATCGCGGTCATGATCTGGGTCGGCGCCAGACAGCGTGGCATGAGCGGCGAACCCGGTGCGCTTGGCCTGCCGCATGTACGCGAGGAACGGCGATGATCCGGAGGGCGTGCTGATGCGCATCCACGTCTACGGCAAGCCGCGCAATGTCGAGGCCGGGTTCGACGACTATCTCGATCCGGCGAAGACCGCGGTGGTGTCGATCGACATGCACCGCGGCCACCTCGACCCATCGCCGGATTGCCCCTGCCCGGCGCCGCGCGCGCGCGACATCGTCGCGCCGATCGACGCTTTCCATGATCAGGTACGGGCGCTCGGCATCCCGATCATCCATGTGCGCTCGGTGCTGCGCCGTGGCGGCGTCGACGATGTCAACGGTATTCCTTCGGCTTGGCGGCGCACGTTTCCGCTTTATGTCGGCGAGATTCCGAACAGCGACGCCCATGCGATCGAAGGCTCGCCCTGGACCGAGTTCGTCACGCGCGTTGAGCCGCAGGACCTCATTGTCGAGACCAAGCGGCGATTGTCCGCGTTCTATCCGACCGATCTCGATTTCCTGCTGCGCAACATGCGCGTCGAGGCCGTCGTGCTCGACGGCGGCTTCACCGACTGCTGCGTGCTCAATACCGCATTCGACGCCAGCAATCACAACTATCGGGTGCTGGTGGCGCAGGATCTGGTGCGCGGCACCGACGATTCACTTGAAGCCGCCGCACTCGCAATGGTGTCGCTGCATCTCGGTCTCGTTGTCGAGTTCCTCCGACCTTCTGGCCGAATGGCAAAGGCGAAAGCGCAACACATGAAGCCGCCCCTCTTCGCATATCAGGCTCCCAGGACGATCGCGGATGCGGTCGCGGCATTATGCAGCCATGCCGATGCCATGGTGCTCGCCGGCGGGCAGAGCCTGCTGCCGGCGATGAACTTTCGCGTCGCGCACCCCTCGCTGCTGGTTGACATTCAGCACGTCGCGGGCCTGAAGGGCATTTCCATCGAGGGCGACGAGATCGTCGTCAAAGCGATGGTGCGCCATCGCGAACTGGAGCTTGACGAGGCGGTGGGCCGGGCTAATCCACTGATCGCCGAAATACTGCGGCATGTCGCCCACATCCCGATTCGCAATCGTGGAACCATCGTCGGCAGCCTCTGCCATGCCGATCCGTCGGCGGAACTGCCGATGCTCTTGGTCTTGCTGGGTGGTACCGTAGTCGCCCAGGGGTCCGCCGGTAAGCGCCGTATCGCGGCGGACCAGTTCTTTCATTCGTTTTTGACGACGACGCGCCGGTCTGACGAAATCGTCATAGAAGCCAGGTTTCCGGTGCTGGCACGGACCGCCGGGTGGGCATTCGACGAAGTCACGCGCCGGCACGGCGATTTTGCCATTGCGGGCGTGGGCGCTATCGTCCGGCTCGACGCGCAGGGACGGGCATCGGAGGTCCGCCTTGCGGCCTGCGGCGTCGCGGAGCGACCGCTCCGCCTGACCGAAGCTGAACATCACCTTGTCGGCACAGATCTTACGCCCGCCGATCTCAATGCCGCCGGCAAACTCGCCGCATCCGCCGTCACCGTTCCTGGCGACATGCACGCCTCGACGAGCTATCGCCGCCGCGTCGTCGGCACATTGACGGCACGCACGGTCGCGACGGCAGCGGAGCGCGCGCGCCGGAGGACTGCGTCGTGAAGGCGGCGCGAATGAAGCCGGCGATCCCGGCCGATTCCGGCGATCCAAGGATCGCGATCGCGCTAACGGTGAACGGCGAACAGGTGGAGCGCCGCGTCAGCGTGCGCATGCTGCTCTGCGATTTCCTCCGCCACGAGCTCGGGCTGACGGGGACCCACGTCGGTTGCGAGCACGGCATCTGCGGCTGCTGTACGGTGCATATCGATGGCAAGGCAGCGCGCTCGTGCCTGACGCTCGCGGCGCAGGTCAACGGCGCGAGCATCCGGACGATCGAGTCGGTGGCCGCGCAGGACGGCACGTTGCATCCGATCCAGCAGGCGTTCAAGGAGTGCCACGCGCTGCAATGCGGGTTCTGCACGCCCGGCATGGTGATGAACATCCTCAGCCGCTTTCAAGACCCCGAACCGCTCGACTTGTCCGAAGACGGCATCCGCTACCTGCTCTCCGGCAATCTCTGCCGCTGTACCGGTTACATCAACATCGTCGCGGCCGTGCGCCGCGCCGCCGAGCTGCTCGGCCGCGCCTGACCGGAGGATCGATCCATGTCGACCCGCACATTCGGCGCCCGCGTGGAGCGCAACATCGATACCAAGCTCCTCACGGGCGAAGGCGCGTTCGTCGACGACATCCCGCTATCGGGCGTGCTGCACGTGGCCTTTGCGCGCAGCAGCCACGCGCGCGCACGCATCAAGTCAATCGACGTCAGCGCGGCCCGCAAGCACCCGGGCGTCGCCGCGATCTATACCTGCGACGATATCGGCGACCTCGACATCACCATGCCGCTGCTCATCCCGCATCAGTCGATGAAGAACCCGCGCACGCAGCGGCCGCTGGCGCGCGGCGACGTGTACTATGTCGGCCAGACCATCGCCATGGTGGTCGCGGTCGACCGCTATGCGGCGGAAGATGCGGCCGCACTGATTGCCGTCGAGTACGAGCCGCTGCCCGTGGCGATGGACCTCGAGCAAGCGATCACGGACGGGGCGGCGCTCGTCCATGCCGACGTGCCGAACAATATCGCGGCTCATTTCGTTCAGATTTCCGGCAGCCCGGACGACGCCTTCGCACGGGCCGAGCACATCACCAAGATCAGGGTGCAGGTCGACCGCTCGACGGCGGCTCCGATGGAGTGCCGCGCGGTGGCGGCAAGCTTTGACGCGGTGTCGGGCGAACTCACTGTATGGGACGGCACCCAGGCACCCATTTCGGTGCGCGGCGGCCTCGCGTCGATCTTCAGGCTCGACGAGGACAAGGTGCGGGTCATCGCGCCGGATGTCGGCGGCGGCTTCGGACAGAAGGTATTGCTGTTCTATCCCGACGAGTTGCTCGTCCCTATGGCGGCGATGCGGCTTGGGCGGCCGGTGAAGTATATTGAGGATCGCGTCGAGAATTTCCTCGGCTCGTCGCACGAGCGGACGCAGATTCACGAGATCGAACTCGCGGCGCTGAATTCCGGCGAAATCATCGGGCTGCGCGACAGCTTCCTGCATGACACCGGCGCATTCATTCCCTACGGCATCGCGATCGCGCAGGTCGCATCGACCTCGATTGCCGGCCCCTATCGCATTCCCAATATCTGGGTCGAGTTCAAGGCGATCTACACCCCGACCGTTCAAGTAACGCCCTATCGCGGATGCGGCAGGCCGCAAGCCTGCTTCGCCATCGAGCGGGCGCTGGATCAACTCGCCGAGGAGCTGGGGCTCGGTCGCCTGGACATCCGCCGGCGCAATCTGATTCGCGAGAACGAGTTTCCCTATGCGCGCGAAGGCCTGCTGTTCGCGGATGGTCTGAAGGTGACGCTCGACAGCGGTCAGTACGTCAAGGCGCTCGATATGGCGGCGGAGGCCGTCGGTGCAGCCACGCTGGCGGCAGAGCAAGAGAAGGCGCTGGCGGCGGGCCGGTATCTCGGCCTCGGCTTCGCCTGCTATGTCGAAGGAACCGGACTTGGTCCCTACGAGGGTGGCCATATTCGCGTCCACCCGATCACCGGCAAGGTCTACGTCAACACCGGCCTGACCTCGCAGGGACAGGGCCACGACACCGTCTTCGCGCAGATCGTGGCCGACCAGCTCGGCGTCGACGTCGCGGACGTGATCGTCGTCGAAGGCGACACCAAGGCATTCGACTGGGGCGTTGCGACATTCGCGAGCCGGGCCGCAGTGGTCAGCGGCAATGCCATTCACAAGACAGCGCTCACCGTTCGGCAGAAGATTCTGAAGGCTGCGGCCAATATGTTGGAAGCGGACATTGAGGATATCGACCTTCACGATTCCGCTGCGTGGGTCAAAGGCACGAACCGGTTCGTCCCGCTGGCGGCGATCGCGACCGCAAGCAATCCGCTGCGTTATGCGTTCAACGAGGCCGCGCAGGCGGCGACGCAATTCGCGCCGGCTAGCAAGCACGACGGGCCTCCGCTCGCGGACGGCGAGGCGCCCGGTCTGGAGGCGACCGACTACTACAGCCCGGCCTGCTCGACCTGGGCCTACGGTGTCCACGCGGCGATCGTCGAGGTCGATCCGGCGCTATGCACCGTGAAGATCCGCAAATACGTCTGCATCCACGACTGCGGCAATATGATCAATCCGATGATCGTCGAGGGCCAGGTGGCCGGCGGCATCGCGCAGGGCATTGGCGGCGCGCTCTACGAGCGACTTGAGTATCAGCCTGACGGGAGCCTGGCGAACGCGAACTTCGCCGAGTTCCTCATGCCGTACGCGACCGAGATCCCACACATCGAGATCCTGCATCTCGAAACGCCGACACCGCTCAACCCGCTCGGCGTCAAGGGCGTGGGCGAAGCCGGATGTATCGCAGTCGGCGCGGTCATTGCGTCCGGCGTGGAGGATGCGCTGCGTCCGCTCTGCAACGCCAAATTCCGCCATGTGCCGCTGACGCCCGGCATGATCAGCGACGCGCTGGAGCAGGCGGGGCTTTGACCGGTATCACCGCGCGTAACCCGCGGTTGCCTGTAGCAGCAGCGCCGTCAACGCATCCGGCGCCGACAACTGCGGCGCGTGATCGGTGTCGAGCTGATACACCTCGCCGCACAGTGTCATGGCCTGCATCTTCCGCTGCAGGGGCAGATGGACCGAGCGGTCCTGCAGCGTCTCGATGTAGACCCGCGGTACGGTACCGTACCGCTCGGGCGAGACGCTGAGCATCGAGCTCCGGGCGCTTTCCGGCTGCGGCGTCAGGCGCCTTGCCGCCGCCTCCGCGAGTATGCCGTCGGCCTGATGATAGAACACCTCGACTGCCGACACCGGATCGATCGACGAAAGCAGGCCGTCCGGGCTGAGCGTTACGCGGCGCGTCGCGCCCTGCATCCATGGTTCGAGATTCTGCTGGTAGAACGCCATCACCGACATGCCGTCGGGCAGCATGAACGCGCAGAGATAGATCGCAAGCGCGATACGGTCCGGCCGCAACTCGCAGGTCTGCGACACCGTCGCCCCGCCCATGCTGTGCCCGACCAGGACGATCGGGCCATCGGTCCGGTCGATGATACCGGCGATATGCTGCGCGTAGAGCGGCAGGCCGACGTCGGCCGGCGGAGTATCGTCGTGGCCGTTACCGGGCAGATCGACCGCGATCGCGCGGTGTCCCGCAGCCTCGAGCCGCGGCACGATCGTGTCCCAGGCCCAAGCGCCTTGCCACGCGCCGTGCACGAGGATGAAGGTGAATGTCGTCACGCGGCGGTCGGCTTTACGTTCGCTGCTTGCTTGTACTTGTCGCTGCGGTACGGCCCGGCCTTGACCGCAGCATAACGAGGTGGGTGGCTCGCGTCGGCGCAGGTCGGAATGCACGCAACCTCGGCGTCGTAATTCGGATGGTGGAAGAACACGAGCGAGAGCCTGCGCGCCCGCGCGGCCTCCGCCTCGGACGGGTTGACCACGCGATGCAGGGTGGACACCCAGCGATCATTGGTCCAACGCATCATCAAGTCGCCAATGTTGATGACGAAGCAGTCAGGCGGAAACAGCACCGGCATCCATCGGCCGCCGCGGGTGTAGACTTCCAGGCTTCCCGGCTGGTTCTCGCCGAGTAGGATCGTGAGCGTGCCGTAGTCGCTGTGCGCGCCCGCTCGCAATTGCCCCGGCAAAGGAGCCACTCGCTGCTCGGGATAGTTGATGATGCGCAGCGCGCTGATGTGACGGTCGATCTTGCCGGCGAAGAAGCTCTCCGGCAGGTTGAGCGCCAGCGCGAAGATGCGCATCAGGTCGGCGGAAAGCTTCTCGGTCGCACGATAATAAGCCGTGAACGCCGGGCGGAAACTGACCGGCGTAGCCGGCCAGACATCGTCGACGAAGTGTGACCGCGCCTCAGGCGCGGTGTGATAGGCATCGTGCGGAAAATCGGGAGGCCCGAGATGGAAAACCTCCTTGAGGTCGGGCGGCGTTTCGTTCGCACGTGTGCCTGCCAGGCCCTCATTGCCGATCCCGCGATAACCGCGCGACAAGGCCGCGTCGCTGGAACGAACGCTCATCTTGTCCGCCGTGGGCAGATCGAAGAACGCATTCGCGGCGTCTTTCGCAGCGGCAACGACGTTCGAATCGATCCCGTGACCGACGATCGTGAAGAACCCAATCTCCTCACAGGCGCGGGCCACCGCTTGCTGGAATGGACTTCCGCCCAGCGGGGTCGCCGGCCAGGAACGCGCCGATATCGATGATCGGAACCGCCATGTCGTTCATGCTCATGTCCCCATCTGATGATGACTCTCGCACATATGCCGTCTCAGTCAGGAAAAGCCGGCCAATGCGCGCATACGGTCGAGGTCGATCCGCCGTCCGTGGCTGATCACGTGTCGCGGCGGCGCATGGAAGCGCAGTGCATCGACCACGTCGTCCTGGTCAAGCACGACCAGGTGCGCCGGGGCCCCGACGGCGATCCCAAATTCCGCAAGATTGATGGCGCGCGCCGGCGCGACGGTCACCATGTCGTAGAGTTTCTCGATCTCGGCGCGCGTGGTCATCCACAGCAGATGCGCAGCCAGGAACGCGATCTCGAGCATGTTGTTGCGTCCGAACGGATAGTACGCATCCGAGATGTCATCCTGGCCAAGACAGACGTTGATGTCAGCCGCGATGAGTTCCTTGACCCGGGCATGCAGCGGACCGGTGTGCGGATCGCTCACGACCGAGATGCGCGCGCGACGCAAGACGTCGACCAGTTCGTCGAACACGGCTTGCGGATAGAGCGCCATGGCGCGGCAATGATGTGCAAGCGCCCGGCCTTGCCAGCCGCGGCGGACCGCCTCATTTGCCATCATCTCCAGCGTCCGCATCTGCGGATCGCCGACGTCGTCGAGGAGCATGGAGATATCCTTGCCAAACTCTTCGGCGAGATCGAAGCAGAATCTTACGTGCGCCATCCGGTCGCCCGCATCGGCTTCGACCCATGGAATACCGCCGACCACGTCGGCGCCAAGCGCCATCGCATCGCGCATCAGCCGTTCGGCGCCCGGCGTACGCGCGAGGCCATCCTGCGGGAACGCGACAACCTGCAGGTCAACGATGCCGCGGAACTTGTCGCGAACCGCGAGCAGCGCCTTCACTCCCTCAAGCCGCGCCTTGGGATCTACGTCGGCAAATGCGCGGATGTGTAGATTGCCGTGCAACGCCGCCATCGCGACGGCGCGCTCGGCGTTTTCGGCGATCCAGGTGGCGTCGTACTTCTCCTTGACCTTGCTTGCCAGGTCGATGGCGGAGAGCGAATTGGCCATGCCTTCCGCGTGGTAGTTCGTGAGCGCATCTTCCGCCATCATCTGCAGGGTCCAGACCTTGCACAGATGCAAATGCGGGTTGACGAAGGATTCGGTTACCAGCCTACCACCGGCGTCGATATCCTCCCGGGCGGTCAAAGCGAGAGCGGGTCCGATCGCGGCGATCCGCCCATCCGCGATCGCCACATCGGCGAGTGCATCGGGGGTTCGGCGCAGGCGCGCATTACGGATACAGATATCGACCTGGGTCATCGACTTCCGACATACCGGTGGCTCGGCGCCAACAGGAATTTTGGCAGATTGACCATCGCCGTCTCCGCTCAATGTTTGGGCAAGATGGGAGATTATTTGAGCATGGCACACGAATTCGCTTTTGACTTCAATGGGCGATCCTTCCAATAGTCGAAACGGACCGAGGATCGAGTAGCCCGCGTGAAGCCCGCTCCGTTCAAATACGTTGCCGCACGGTCGCTCGATCAAGCACTGGCGCTCAAATCCGAATATGGCGACGATGCGCGCTTCCTGGCCGGTGGCCAGAGCCTTGTCCCGGCGCTCAATTTCCGCCTATCGCAACCGGCGGTCCTCATCGACATCAATCCGATCGCCGATCTCGCGGGCGTGGCACCCGCGCCGGATGGCGCGTTGCGGATCGGCGCGCTTACGCGTTATCGCCAGTTGGAGCGCGACGACGCCGTCCGGCGCCACGTGCCATTGATCGGCGAGGCACTTCCCCACATCGCTCATCCGCAGATACGCAACCGAGGAACGTTGGGAGGAAATCTCTCCAATGCCGATCCGGCCTCCGAGCTTCCTGCGGTGGTGGTGACGCTCGGGGGCCGACTCCATGTCCGGTCGAGTGCGCGGCGAACGATGGATCGACGCGGCAGATTTCTTCGTCGGACTGCTGACGACGGCCTTGGAGAGCGACGAGATGCTGGTCGCAGCCGAGTTGCCCGCCCCTCCCCCACGGACCGGCTTCTGTTTCATGGAGGTCGCGCGCCGCCGCGGCGATTTTGCGCTGGCCGGTGTAGGCGTAAGTGTCACGCTGGCAGATGATGGTTCGTGCAAGGAGGCGCGACTTGGATTCTGCGGCCTCGGCGACAAGCCTCAACGCGCAAACGAGGCGGAGCGGTCGATTGTCGGAAGCCGTCTTGGCGAGGACGACCTCGCCCAGGCCATGGACCTCGTCAAGCGCCACGTCGACCCGCCCGGCAGCATTCATGCCAGCAAGGACTTTCAGCGCCATCTCGCTGGCGTATTGGCCGGACGCGCATTGCAGACCGCCGCGGAGCGTGCCCGGCATGGATGACGAACTTCACCAGGTCACTGTCACGGTGAACGGCCGGCCGTACCGGCGCACCGTGGAAGGGCGCATGCTGCTGAGCGACTTCATCCGGCACGAATTGTTGTTGGCTGGCACGCATGTCGGTTGCGAGCACGGCGTGTGCGGCGCCTGCACCATTCTTTACGACGGCCTCCCGGTCCGCTCGTGCCTGATGCTCGCGCCGCAGGCCGACGGTCACGAGATCATGACGGTCGAGGGATTGGCACCTGGACCGAAAGACCTTCACCCGCTGCAGGAGGCCATGCACGAATGCCACGGCCTGCAGTGCGGATACTGTACGCCCGGCATCCTGATGACCATGAAGGTGTTCCTCGAGGAGCATCCCTCCCCCACCGAGAATGACGTGCGTGAGGCCCTGTCGGGCAATCTCTGCCGCTGTACCGGCTACCAGCACATCGTCGATGCGGTGCTGCGCGCCGCTCGGAACATGAGAAGCGCGCCGGCATGACGACGCGATATTTCGGCGCCCCGATCACACGCAACGAGGATCGCAGGCTGCTGACCGGGCAGGCGCTCTTCGTCGACGATGTCGAACTGCCCGGCCTGCTGCACGCCGCGCTGCTGCGCAGCCAGGTGGCGCACGCGCACATTCGCAGCATTGATGTTTCGGCCGCTCGCTCCCGGCGGGGCGTCGCCGCCGTCTATACCGCCGGTGACCTCGGAGATTTCTGGCAACCTGGTCCGCTGGTGGTGCCGCCGCCGCCGATCGACGGCATCACTTTCAATCAGCGCACGCAAGGCCCCCTGGCGCGAGATAAGATTCGTTACGTCGGCGAGCCGCTTGCGATCGTCATCGCCGAGAGCCGCTATCTCGCCGAGGACGCGCTCGCCGATATCGTCGTCGAGCTCGAGACGATCCCAGCCGTGGTCGATCTCGAAAAGGCATTGATCCCCTCGTCGCCTCGCGTCCACGACGACGTCGGTTCGAATATCGCCGCGCATGTCCGCCAACAAAAAGGCAACTATGCGCAGGCGCTGGTGCGGGCCGATCGCATAGTGCGCCGGCGGTTTCACTATGACCACGGCGCCTCGTCGCCGATGGAGACGCGCGGGGTCGCGGCGCAATGGGATGCGCGCGCGAACCACCTCACGGTCTGGGACACAACCCAGGCGCCGGTGTTCGTTCGCAACGGGCTGGCGGCGCGGCTCGGGCTGAGCGAGCGGCAGGTACGGGTGATCGCACCGTTCGTCGGTGGCGGCTTCGGTCCGAAGATCATGATGTTCTATCCCGAAGAGCTGCTGATCCCATGGGCGGCGCTGCGGCTTGAGCGGCCGGTCAAATGGATCGAGGACAGATTAGAGCACTTCTTCGCCACCACCCATGAGCGCAGCCAGGTTCACGATGCCGAAATGGCGCTGACCGCGCGACGGCCGAATTCTCGGCATCAAGGACGTGTTCCTGCACGACACCGGCGCATATGACCCCTATGGGCTGACGATCCCGATCAACAGCCAGTGCACGCTGCTCGGTCCGTATCACGTGCCGAACTACGACAGCACGTTCACCGCCGTGTTCACCAACAAGCCGATCGTCACGCCCTACCGCGGCGCCGGCCGGCAGCACGGCGTGTTCGTGATGGAGCGCCTGCTCGACATCGCCGCGCGCGAGCTCGGCATCGATGCCGTCGAGATTCGCCGGCGCAACTTCATTCCGACCGATGCCTTTCCGTACGACAACAAGATCATCTACCAGGACTTTGCCCCGCTCACGTACGACAGCGGCAACTACCAGCCGATCCTCGACAAGGCGCTCGCCCTCATCGGCTACGATGAATTTCGCAGCCGGGAGCAGCCGCGCCTGCGGGCCGAAGGCCGTCACGTCGGCATTGCCATCGCCTGCTACGTGGAAGGCACCGGCATCGGCCCATATGAGGGCGCCAAGGTCCAGGTGCAGGCGAACGGCAAGGTGAGCGTGGCGACCGGTATCGGCACGCAGGGACAGGGGCACTTCACCAGCTTCGCCCAGATCGTCGCGGATCAAGTGGGCGTCGATGTGCGCGATGTCGCCGTGGTCACCGGCGACACCGATCAGTTCTACTGGGGCGCCGGCACCTTCGCCAGCCGCGGCGCGGTCGTGGCCGGCAACGCGGTGAACGAGGCTGGCAAGGCCGTGCGCGCCAAGATTCTCAAGGTCGCGGCCGAGCATTTCGAATGCGCGGAGGAGGACCTTGAGCTCGCCGACGGCAAGGTGTCGATCGTCGGGATCCCGGGCAAGTCCGTTGGGCTTGGCGAGCTCGCCATGATGGCCAATCCCATGCGAGGCGCGGTCCGCCCTGGAACCGAGCCGGGCCTCGAATCGACGCAGTATTTCGGCCCGCCCTCCGGTGCGACTGCGAGTGGCGTCCACGCCATGATCGTCGAGATCGATCCGGACACGTTCATCCTCAAAGTCCTGAAGTATGTGGTGGTCCACGATTGCGGCACGGTGATCAACCCGCTGATCCTGGCCGGCCAGATTCAGGGCGGTGTCGCACAGGGCATCGGCAATGCCTACTACGAACACCTGGTGTTCGATGACGACGGCCAACTGCTGAACGCGTCGCTCGCAGACTACCTGCTTCCGACCGCACTAGACGTACCGCGCATGGAGATCGCGCACACCGTCACACCCTCGCCGCTCAATCCGCTTGGGATCAAGGGTGCAGGCGAGGCTGGCGCAATTCCGGTCGGACCGCTGTTCGCCCAGGCGCTCGAAGACGCGCTAAATCTGCCGCAACGAGGGATAGAGTTGCTGGAGATTCCGCTCAGCCCCAACCGCCTATGGGAACTGACGAAGGCCGCGGGCGATTGATCCTGCTACCGAGGTGCGTGTGTCAGAAGCCGGCGTGCGCCGATGCCCCACGGAATAGAGTGAATTCCGGCGCACTTCTCAGTTCTGGTCGAAATCATGTTTACGCGGTTATTGCGGTCGCCTATTGATAAGCGGGGATTTTTTTCTGGCTCGGACAATGATCGACAAGATACTGGATCGACTTGCGCGCGCAATTGAGCTTGTGCTCGCGTTCGCTTTCATCATCGCGGTGTTGCTGAATTTCACGAACGTTGTCGGCCGCTATTTGTTCGGCCTCTCCTTGCTAGGCTCCGACGAGGTTCAGGTTTTCATCATGGTGGCCATGACCTTTCTCGGTGCGGTGGTCGTGACGCGCCGCAATCAGCATTTGCGGATGGACGTGTTGGTCAAGTTCATGCCGGAAACGGTTCGTTTGCTTCTGCGCATCGCGGAACAAGTGCTTCTGCTCCTCCTCGCAGGTTTCGTTCTCTCGCAATCTTATTTCTATGCCAGCCAGATGTTGCGGATCGGCCGCGCGAGTGACATGGCCGGCGTGCCGATGTGGATACCCCACGGTATTGTCGCCCTGGGCTTCGCGTTGATGATACCCATCGCGCTGTGGCGTCTCGTTACGGTCATTGCCGGGCGAACAGCGGAACATTCGGCGCCCGCCGACGGAGAGGTGCGAGAGTGACGTTCGCCCTGTTCGTCGTCCCGGTCGTCCTGCTTCTGGTCGGGTTTCCGATTTTCATTGTTTTGCTGACCGCGGTGACGGTCGCGCTGGTCTTTTTCATGCAGGTGCCCCTCGTCGTCGTGCACCAGAACCTGTTCGGCTCGGTCAATGCCACACCGCTCCTTGCGGTGCCGTTCTTCATCTACGCCGGCGAGTTGATGGGACGCGGCAGCGTCGCCCAGCGTCTGGTCGACTTCGTGCAAGGCGGGGTCGGATCCGTTCGCGGCAGTCTTGGCGTGACGGCGGTTGGCACTTCGGCAATCTTCGGCGCGATCTCCGGCGCGAGCGCCGCAACCGTGGCTACGATTGGCAAGGTTATGGTCCCGGCGATGCGCCGTGCCGGCTACCCCGAGACCTTCACCGCAGGGCTCATCACCGCCGTCGGCGCCATCGACGTGATCATCCCGCCCAGCATCCCTATGATCGTCTATGGCGCTGCTGCGGAGGAGTCGGTTGCCCGCCTCTACGCTGCCGGTGTCGTTCCGGGCCTCATGATCGCCGTTATGATTGCCGGCTACGTCATGTGGCGCGCGAAGCGGGAAAACTTTGGTGCCGGAGAGCCGTTCGACCTCTCCCGGTTTCTACGCGCGACGGGCCGCAGCATCTGGGCGCTGGGCGCGCCTGTCATCATCCTGGGCGGCATCTACGGCGGCGTATTCTCTCCGACGGAGGCAGCGGCCGTCGCCTGCGTCTATGCGGCGCTGGTCACGGCCTTTGTGTTTCGCGAGCTTGGCTGGCGCGATATCGTAGAAGCCGCCGCCGCAACCGTCCTGTTCACCGGGCAAATCCTCATCATCGTCGCTTGCGCGGGCGTGTTCGCCTGGTTGCTGACGGTCAATCAGGTTCCTGCCGCCGTAACCGCATGGCTGCAATCCCTCAATGTCTCCGCCTGGATGCTGCTGCTGGCGATCAACGTTCTGCTGCTTGCTGTCGGCTGCTTTCTCGACCCTCTGTCGGCAATTCTGCTGCTCAGCCCGCTTCTGGTGCCGATGGTCAAGGCGATCGGCATCGACACCGTGCATTTCGGCATTGTGGTGACGGTGAATCTCGCCATCGGGCTGTTCCACCCGCCGTTCGGCATCAACATATTCGTCGCGCAATCGGTTCTTGGTCTGAAGCTTGAGACGATTTATCGCGGCATCATTCCGTTCGTCATAATTTATTTGATCGCACTGGGGCTGATCACCTACATTCCCGATATATCGCTAGTAGGGGTGCGTCTTCTGCTAGCCAAGAGCGGTTGAACGACGACAAACAACAATGGGAGGCTGATCTGATGACAATGTTGCCCCGAAGGTTGGCAACTGCCGTAGCTGCGAGCGCGCTGTTCGTCATGACGCCGGCGAACGCGCAGCAGTTCAAGATGAAGCTGTCGTCGCCGACCATCAATGACGTCACCCACGAATATTTCAAGCGAATGAAGGCTGGCATCGAGGAGCGGTCGGGCGGAAAAATCAAGGTCGAGATCTATCCGGCCAATCAGCTTGGCCAAATCCCAGCCGTGGTCGAGGGTGTCGCGCTCGGCACGATCGAAGCGACCAGCGTAGCGAATGGCTTCTATATCAGCCTTGAGCCGCGCTTTCAGGTGCTGGACGCACCCGGCCTGTTTCCGGATTTAATGACTGGGTACAAGGTCCTCCGCAATCCTGCAATTCGCGCACGCTTGGCCACATGGGGTACCGACAAAGGCATCGAACTGCTGGCTCCGGGCCTTTACAGCCCGCTGATGCTGCTGAGTCACAAGGCTATCCACGGCGTTGCTGACTTCCAAGGACAGAAAATCCGCACCCAGGGCGGGGCGCCGATTCAGGTTGACCCATTCAAGAAGCTTGGCGTCATTCCGGTGTCGCTACCGCTCGGCGAAGCGTTGCCGGCGATGCAGAACAAGACCATCGATGGCATGGTTGGTGCAGCCGCGCCTTACGTCGCGTTCAAGTACTACGACATCGCCAAACCCATGACCTATCTGCCGTCGATGATGTTTGCGGCGCCGGTTGTCGTGAGCCGGACCTGGATGAAGTCGCTCGGCCCGGAACTCGAGAAGATCGTCCGCGAAGAATCCAGCAAGGCGGAAGATACCTGGGCGGACTGGAACGCCAACGACATCAAAGGCAAAGAAGAGATCTGGAAGAAGAACGGCGGCGAAATCATCACCATGTCGCCCGATGAATCCAAAAGGTACGTCGACACGGTTTCGCCGGTCGCGGCGGCGATTCTATCGGGCAACCCTAAGGTGAAGGAAGATTATGAAGCGCTGCTCGCGGCCGTGAAAAGCTCTCGCTAACCTCTCCGTGCGCGTGCACGCCGCGCGCTAATCTGCAAGACCGGTAGCGACCGAGGCGAGCCACTTCTCGTCGCCGGTCAGCGACCGCAATTCCTTCATCGCTTCCGCCTTCGTCTGCGTCACTTGGGGCACGATGCGGGGCTCGGCTTCGCCGTTGCCCGGCTGGCAACTGAACTCCAGGCGGATGTCGTTTGGATCGAAGAGATAGATGGAGAAAATACCCGGCAAGATTTCGAGCGGTCCATCATAGAGAATTCTGTGCGCATCGAGGCGGGCCCGGATCCGGGCCTGACTCTCGGGCGAGACCGCGAACGAAACATGCTGCATGGCGCCGAGTGCATTTCGGTCGCCCTGCTGCTTGGCACCTTTGGGCATCTCGAAAAACGCCAACAAGGCGTCCCGCCCCATGTCGAAGAAATAGTGTCGAATCTCCTCGAACGGCGGGTTGCCGCGATTGGCCGGCCCACTCCCGAGACCGGGCGGTACCTTCATCGCATGCACAAGCGACATGCCGAGGACGTTCACATAGAAGTCGACCGTCATCTTCATGTCGTCGGTGTTAAGCGCCAGATGGTGCACGCCGTAAAAATTGATCTTGCTTTCGACGTGCGATTGCGCGCGGTCGACCAAAAGCGCCTCTGCCATGGAACTCTCCTTCACCTTTTCTTTCGCACATTCTGGCCGATTGTTGACCGGCTCTCAATTGGGCTCTTACCTATAGCTCTGTTGATGTTCCACGGGATATTGTGGCACCGACCCTGGGCGTCGTCGATGGGTTCTCCGACGGCATCCAGGCAGGCAAAAAGTGGGTCAGCGCGGGGAGTATCGCCGATGAAGTTTGGACTGTTCTACCTTCCGACCTACCTCCCGGCTGTGCGCGACGCCCAGACGCATTACCAAGGCATCATCGAACAGGTTGAGTTCGCCGACCGCATCGGCATCGATTATGTCTGGCTGGTCGAGCATCATTTTGTTCGTCACGGCGGATTATTCCCGGCAAATTATGCGTTCCTCTCCTACTTGGCGGCGCGCACCAAGCGCATTCGGCTCGGGACCGGCGCTACCGTGCTGCCGCTCAACGATCCGGTGCGTGTCGCGGAACAGGCAGCGACACTGGATCAATTATCGCAGGGGCGCTTCGATTTTGGCGTCGGGCGCGGCTTCATCCGTGACGAGTTCGATGCGTTCGGCGTTGACATGAAAGACAGCCGTGAACGGGTGGAAGAAGGCGTCGATCTCGTCAAACAGGCTTGGGCCAATCCGACACTGGAATTCAACAGCAAGTTTCGGCCGCCGATGTCGGGGCTATCCCTTCTCCCACCGATCTATCAAAGGCCGCACCCGCCGATCTGGGTCGCGTGCCTGCTTTCGCCCGAGAGCTTCGAGTGGACTGCACAAGAAGGCTATAATCTCCTCTATGTCGCATACCACGTCGATCATCCGATCGCCGTCGAACGCATCGGCTGGTATCGCACCGCATTACGCAAGCACGGACGTCGCATCGAAGACCACGAGATTTGCTGCGTCTACCATTCGCACTTCCTGGAGCGCACCGACGACAGCAAATTGCAGCAGTTGGTGCATAAGCCGATGAGCGAATATGCCACCGCGGGCCTTGAAGCAGCGCGCCGACCACCCGATCCGACTGCCTACAAGGGTTACGAGCAGCGCGACGCCGGGCAACGCAAGTTTGAATTCGAGTCTTATTTTCCCGGACGAGTCCTGATGGGCGGACCAGAGCAGGCCATCGAGCGCATTCGCGTCTTGCGTGACGTCGGCATTACGCAGATCGGCATGCTGGTCGACTTCGGATCGTTGCCACAGGCGGAGATCATGCGCTCCCTGGAAGTCTTCGGCAGCGAGGTGCTGCCGCACGTACGCGACCTCTGAGTGGTGACAATTCTGGGGGCGGCGGCGGAAAGTACCTGCTGTACCAACTCGCCGACGGACGCCATCTCGACAACGCTCGACTACCGTTGTTTCTAGATTGCCATGGTCTGCGACTGTCGGGCCCGAACACAGAGGGCTTTGAAGGCCCAGGAAGTTGTTTTCAGTCCGGCGACCGCAGGCGATAGCCGATCCCGGTTTCCGTCAAAATGTATTGCGGGCGCTCGGGGTCGGTTTCGATCTTCTGTCTCAGCTGTCGCACATAGACCCGCAGATATTGCGCATCAGTCAGATCATCCCACAGCTCCCCGAGCAGAAACTTGTGGGTCAGCACCTTGCCGGCATGCTGCACCAGAACTCGCAGGAGTTCATATTCTTTCGGAGATAACTTCACGTCTTTTTCGCCGGCCTTGACGGTACGACGGACGAGATCGACCGAAAGATCGCCAACCCGAAAGATCGGACGTTCGCCGTGAAGCTGAAGTTGGTGACGCAGCGCCGCTCGCATTCTGGCAAGGAGCTCGTCCATGCCGAACGGTTTGGTGACGTAGTCGTCCGCACCGAAGTCGAGAGCCTCAACCTTGCCGGCCTCATCGTCGCGGCTGGATAAGACTACGATTGGAACACTTTCGCTTCGTGCACGGATCATTCTCAGCAGTTCGAGTCCTTGAATATCAGGCAGGCCAAGATCGAGAATAACCAAGTCCGGTCCTTGGCTCATGAGTTCGAGCGCGGTCTTGCCGTTGGGCGCATCGAGAATCTGATATCCTTGCGTGGTCAGGCCCATCCGCAAAAGCTTGCGAATGGGCGGTTCGTCATCGATCACCAGGACCTTGAGCGGGGCTGCCGTCATGCAGCGGTGTCCAACCGTTGTGACTCCGCCGGCACGGGCAACATGATCGTGAATACCGCCCCGGTCCGATCCGTCCGGTTTCCAGCGGTGATGGTGCCGTTCATGGCCTCCACGAAGCCGCGGGAAATCGCGAGACCCAGACCGGTGCCCGCCCGCACATGGTCGGCCTTCCGGGCCCGATAGAACTTGTCGAAGATGTGCTCCAAATCGCCGGGCGGAACGCCGTCGCCCTCGTCTAGAACCTGCAGGCCAAGACGGTCCCGATCTCGCCAACTCTGGATGCGAACCGTAGTCCCGGTTGGGGCATACTTGGACGCATTGTCCAGCAGATTGAACAAGACCTGCTCGAACAGAACGGGATCGACCTTTACCATGGGCATGTCTTTGGCCAGATCCACTTCGACCCGATGCTTGGCAAGAATTTTGCTCGTCCGCTCGAGAGCGCTGCCGACAATCTCTCCGAGGTCATGCAGCGCAGCGTTCGGCACGATCGCGCCCGATTCCAACTTGGTCATGTCGAGCAGGTTTGCGATGAACCGGTTGAGCCTCTCGGCTTCATCGATGATCGTGGCGACCAGATCTGCCTTCTCATGTTCGTCGAGTGCATCCGACATGCCCCGAAGGGTGCCCGCCGCTCCGAGGACTGCGGCAAGGGGCGTCTTGAGGTCATGCGAGATCGAAGTCAGTAGTGCAGAGCGCAAGCGATCCGTCTCAACCGTTCGCTTGGCCCGGTCCAAGTCCTCGACCAGGCGGACGCGTTCGATGGCGAGTGCCGCCTGGTCCATCAATGCATCGAGCAGCCGCCGCTGGTCGGGGGTCAGAAGTGGCCCTGGCTTGTCGCCATCAAGGCCGACGATTCCAATGGGGCCGCGGCCGGTGTGCATCGGCAGGAAAAGGCGTTTTGCGCCAGGGAGCGTATCTGAACCGCGGCCCGCCGGCCGGTTACTTTCCCAAGCCCACTTGGCGGCCGCCAAATCCGCAGCATCGAGCGCGTCTTCCGGAGGATAGCCCGCCTTGACGGCAATCTGGTCGTTCTCCGGGAGCAGCAAAACAACGCGAACCCTGAGCATCAACGCGGTCTGATAGGCGGTTGCCCAAAGCACGTCGTCGAGCGTGCCCGCGCCCGCGAGCTTGCGGCTGAAGGCGTACAGCGATTCCGTCGCGCGAGCCCGACCCGTCGCGGCGACCGCCTGCGTGCGCACGCGCGCAGCTACGTTGGAGACGATGATCGACATGACAATGAAGAAAAAGAATGCCGCCACGTTAGTGGGATCGGCGATCGTGAACGTATAGATCGGTGGCAAGAAGAAAAAATTGTAGCAAAGCGATGCTGCGACGCTGGCGACCAGCGATGGCAGCAGCCCATAACGGACCGCGACGCCGACCACGGCCGTGAGGAATACGAGGTCGACATTCTCGATGCCGAGCCACGGTTGAATCACCACGCCGACGCCAAGAGCGGTCGCCACCGCGACCAGCGCGACGACGTAGGGGCGGAGATTAAACGGTTCGGTTCCCTCCGCGGCGCGCACCGTCTTCTTCGGAATTGGTTCGCCGGCGATGGCGTCGCCCGCAATGACATGGACGCTAATGTTCCCGGATCGGCGCACGAGATCGTGCACGACGGAGCCGTGAAGAATCTCAAACCACCGAGATCGGGTCGATTTCCCAATGACGATCTGGGTGACGTTGTAGGACTGCGCATAGCCGATCACGTCGTCGGCGATACGCCGATCGGCGCTCGGGATCGTGACCGCCTCTCCACCGAGCGCCTCGGTAAGCCGCAGCGTGTCGGCAACGCGATCCCGATCCTCTTCGCTGATCTGTAAGCTGCGTCGGCCCTCCACATAGAGCGCCGTCCAGGGTCCGTGCAGGCGGTCCGCCAGTCGTTTGGCATATCGCACGAGTCCTGCGGAGCGCGGGTCCTCGCTGATGCAGACAAGGATGCGCTCGCCGGCGGCCCAGGGGCCGGAGATCGCGCCGGCCTGCATCTGGGTGAGCAACTGCTCGTCGACGCGCTCCGCGGTGCGGCGCAGCGCGAGTTCGCGGAGCGCTGTCAGATTGGCTGGCGAGAAGAAGTGCTCTAGCGCCCGCCCTGCCTGCTTGGGAACGTAGACCTTCCCCTCTTTGAGGCGCTGGATCAGGTCATCGGGCGTAAGATCGACCAGTTCGACTGCGTCAGCGCGATCGAACACGGTGTCCGGCACGGTCTCGCGAACGCGGACATGCGTGATCTGAGCAACAACGTCATTCAGGCTCTCGATGTGTTGAATATTGACCGTGGTGTAAACGTCGATGCCGCGGCTCAACAGCTCTTCGACATCGAGGTAACGCTTCGGGTGACGGCAGCCGGCCGCATTGGTGTGGGCAAGTTCATCGACAAGGACAATCTGCGGCCGGCGGGCGATGATGCCGTCGAGGTCCATCTCCTCAAGCCATTGCCCCTTGTAGTCGATGAGCTGGCGCGGGACGACTTCGAGACCTTCCAGGAGGGCTTCTGTTTCTCGGCGGCCATGGGTCTCCACGACGCCGATCACAATGTCGTATCCGTCTTTCCTCCGGGCGCGGGCCTGCTGCAGCATCTCGTAGGTCTTGCCGACGCCCGGCGCCGCACCTACGAAGACTCTGAGCTTGCCAACGCGCCCCTCTTCCCGCCGGGCCGCTTCAAGCAAAGCCTCCGGTGAGGGCCTTTGTTCAGGATTGCGCCGCTGATCTGCCATCAGCCATCTGTTTTCATCGGGCTGCGCGCGGCCCGCCAATACTACCGCGGCGCCGCGCGATCCAGAGCCATGTTGAGAGCCAGCACGTTCACATGCGGCTCGCCGAGCAAGCCGAGAAAACGTCCTTCCGTGTGCTCCTGGACGAGCTGGCGAATGCGATCTTCCGGCATATTGCGGGCCTTCGCAACACGGGCAACCTGAAATAGCGCGGCATCCGGCGAAATATGCGGGTCGAGGCCACTGCCCGATGTCGTGACCAGGTCGATCGGAACCGGCGCGGACGAATTTTCCTGCTTGAGCTTGTCGACATCACCCTTCACGCGTTCGACAAGCGCCTTGTTGGTCGGGCCGAGATTCGAGCCGCCTGAGTTTGCGGCATTGTAGGGTGCGTCGACGTTCTTGGTCGGGTCCTTCGGATCGGGCGCAACAGTCGCCGATGGGCGGCCGTGGAAGTATTCGTCCTTGATAAATACCTGCCCGATCAATTCGGAACCAACCACCTTGCCGTCCCTCTCGAGCAGGCTGCCCTGCGCCCGCGAGGGGAAGATCACGCCTGCGATGCCCGTCATGGCCAGCGGATAGGCGAGCCCGGTGATCAATGTCAGAGCGACGATGAACACGATTGCCGGACGGATTTCTCTCAACATGACTTCTCTCCTCAGGCGAGGTGCAAGGCCGTGATCACAAGGTCGATGGCCTTGATGCCGATGAATGGAACGATGATGCCACCGATGCCGTAGATCAGCAGATTGCGCCGGAGCAGCGGTCCGGCTCCGATCGGGCGATAGCGCACCCCCTTCAACGCCAGCGGAATGAGAGCCACGATGATCAGCGCATTGAAGATGATCGCGGAGAGAATCGCGCTCTGCGGGGACGACAGACCCATGATGTTGAGTGTCTGTAACTGCGGGTAGAAGGCGAGGAACATCGCCGGGATGATGGCAAAATATTTCGCCACGTCGTTGGCAATCGAGAAAGTGGTGAGGGCACCCCGCGTCATAAGAAGCTGCTTGCCGATCTCGACGACCTCGATGAGCTTGGTCGGATTGGAGTCGAGGTCGACCATGTTACCGGCCTCGCGGGCCGCCTGCGTGCCGGTGTTCATGGCGACGCCGACGTCGGCCTGGGCAAGCGCCGGGGCGTCGTTGGTGCCGTCGCCGCACATGGCGACGAGCTTGCCCTTGGCCTGTTCGTCGCGGATCAAGCGCAGCTTTTCTTCAGGGGTGGCCTGAGCGAGGAAGTCATCAACGCCCGCTTCCGCGGCAATCGCAGCAGCGGTCATCGGGTTGTCGCCGGTGATCATGACGGTGCGGATGCCCATGCGGCGAAGCTCCGCGAAGCGTTCACGGATGCCGCCCTTGACGATATCCTTGAGCTGAACGACGCCCAGCAGCTTCCCGTCCTTGGCAACTGCGAGCGGCGTGCCACCGGACTTCGCGATCGCGTCCGCGATCGCCTGCACTTCACGCATGGTTTCGACGCTGAGGGCCGGCGCAAGAGCGTGGACAGCCGCCGTCGCCCCGACCACGGCAGGCGCAGCATTGAGGTAGTTCAGGATCGAGTCGACCGCGCCCTTGCGGACCCATGAGCCGCCAACCTCCACACCGCTCATCCGGCTCTGGGCCGTGAACGGAATGAACCTCGCGCGGATTTCGGCCAGATCACGCCCCCGAATGCCGTACTTCTCCTTGGCGAGTACGACGATGGAGCGTCCCTCGGGAGTCTCGTCGGCAAGCGAGGCCAATTGCGCGGCGTCCGCCAGTTCCTGCTCGCTCACGCCGCGCAACGGTTTGAACTCGGTGGCCTGCCGGTTGCCGAGCGTGATGGTGCCGGTCTTGTCGAGCAGCAGTGTGTCGACGTCGCCGGCTGCTTCGACGGCGCGCCCCGACATCGCCAGCACGTTGAAGCGAACAAGGCGATCCATGCCGGCAATGCCGATGGCGGACAAGAGTGCTCCGATCGTTGTCGGGATCAGGCTCACGAAGAGCGCGACCAGGATCACCACCGAGACGGCACCGCCCGCATAGGCCACGTAGCTCGGAATTGTCACGGTCGCGAACACGAAGATGATGGTCAGCCCGACCAGCAGGATGTTGAGCGCGATCTCGTTCGGAGTCTTCTGGCGCTCGGCGCCCTCCACCAGCTTGATCATGCGATCAAGAAAGGTCGCGCCCTGCGCCGCGGTGATGCGCACTTTGATCCAATCGGACAGCACCTGCGTCCCACCCGTAACGGCGGAGCGGTCACCGCCCGATTCGCGGATGACCGGCGCGGATTCGCCGGTAATCGCCGCCTCGTTGACCGAGGCAATACCATCGATGACCTCGCCGTCCGACGGAATGGCGTCGCCAGCTTCGACCAGCACAACGTCGCCGATCCTCAGGCTGGTGCCGGCAACCATCTTGTAGCTCCGGCCGGATCCTGTCAGCAGCTTGGCTTGCGCTTCCGTGCGCGTCTTGCGCAGCGCGTCGGCCTGAGCCTTGCCCCGGCCCTCTGCGATCGCCTCGGAGAAGTTCGCAAATAGCACCGTAACCCACAGCCACACCACGATCTGGAATTCGAAGCCGACGTGCCCGGCCCCGGTCACGAGGTCGCGGACCAGGATAATCGTGGTGAGCGCCGTCACGACCTCAAGCACGAACATGACCGGGTTCCGGACCAATGTCCGCGGGTCGAGCTTGACGAAAGCAGAGCCGATCGCCGGCACGACGATCTTTGGATCGAACAGCGCCGAGACCGGCATGCGCTTGCGGATATGTGAGGTTTCCATGGCGATAACTCCGGATCAATTCGCTGAGAACAGAGTGCCCGCGGTCATCGCGAAATGCTCGACGATGGGTCCAAGCGCGAGCGAAGGGAAGAATGTGAGGCCGCCGACGATGACGATCACGCCGACGACCAGGCCGACGAATAGGCCGCCGGTGGTCGGGAACGTACCGGCCGACGGCGGAACCGATTTCTTGGCCGCGAGCGAGCCGGCGATCGCCATCGCCGGGATGATCATCCAGAACCGGCCAACCAGCATCGCGATGGCACCGGTGATGTTGTAGAACATGATGTTGCCGGTCAGACCCGCAAACGCCGAGCCGTTGTTGCCGGTCTGCGACGTGTAGGCGTAAAGCACCTCGGTGAAGCCATGCGGGCCCGGGTTCGCCATCGAGGCAACCGCCGTTGGGACCACCACGGCGACCGCCGTCCAGCCGAGGATCATCAGCGGCAGGATCAGAATGGCGAGCATCGCCATCTTCACTTCCTTCGCCTCGATTTTCTTGCCGACATATTCGGGCGTGCGGCCGACCATGAGGCCGGCGACGAAGATCGCCAGGATGACGAACAGCAGCATGCCGTACATGCCGGCGCCGACGCCGCCCACGATGATCTCGCCGAGCTGGATATTGATCAGGGGGATCATGCCGCCAAGCGCGGTGAACGAATCGTGCATGGCGTTGACCGCGCCGCACGAGGCCGCGGTCGTGATCACGGCGAACAGCGCGGACGCAACAATGCCGAAGCGAACTTCCTTGCCCTCCATGTTCCCGCCCGTCAGACCTATCGCGGTAAACGCGTCATTTCCATGCGCTTCGGCCCAGTAGCAGACGATGACGCCGCCGATGAACAACACGCCCATGACGGCGAGGATGGCCCAGCCTTGGCGCTGGTTGCCGACCATGCGGCCGAACACGTTGGTGAGCGCCGCCCCGATCGCGAAGATCGAGATCATCTGCACGAAGTTCGACAGCGCGGTCGGATTTTCAAAGGGATGTGCCGCATTGGCATTGAAGAAGCCGCCGCCATTGGTGCCGAGCATCTTGATCGCGATCTGCGACGCGACCGGTCCGACGGCGATCGTCTGCTTGGCGCCTTCCAGCGTGGTCGCCTCGACATAGGGGCCGAGCGTCTGCGGAATGCCCTGCCAGACCAGGAACAGCGCGTAGACGATACAGATCGGCAATAGGATGTAGAGCGTGCAACGCGTGACATCGACCCAGAAATTTCCGATCGTCTTCATCGAGGCGCGCGCGAAGCCGCGGATCAGCGCGACAGCAAGCACGATGCCGGTCGCCGCCGACAGGAAGTTCTGGTGTGTCAGACCGAGCATCTGCGCGAGGTAGGACAACGTGCTTTCGCCGCCGTAGTTCTGCCAGTTGGTATTGGTGATGAAGCTCACCGCCGTGTTGAAGGACAGATCCTCTGCCACGGCGGACTGATCCGCCGGGTTGAAGTACGGGATCACGGCCTGCAGCCGCAGCAACGCATAGAGGATCAGAAATCCGCCGACGTGGAAGAACAGCATGGCAATCGTGTACATTACCCAAGACTGTTCGCGTTTCTCGTCGATGCCGCCGGCCCAATAGAGCGCCGTTTCGACCGGCCGCAACACCGGCGAGAGGAATGTTCGCTCGCCGTTGAACACACGCGTCATGTAGCCGCCGAGAAACGGCACGATCGCGACGATGATGGCGCAGTAGAGCAGAATCTGAATCCAGCCGGTGACGGTCATGGCCATACGCCTTTCAGAACCGCTCGGGCTTGAGCAACGCGTAGGTGAGGTAGATCATGAGCCCCGCGGTGACGAGGGCTGCGAGCGAATAGTCGAAGATCATGGGACTCTCCTCAGAGCCGGTCGCAGGCGATCGTGTAGCCGACCGACAGCGCGAAAAAGCTGAGCGCAATCGCCAGCATAAGAATGTCCAGCATCGGATGCTCCTTGCGACGCCTGATAACCCGCACACAGCCAGCGCTTGTTTCCGGGCCCCCGTCTTGAGATGGATCAACGGCGGGAATGCCGGGAGCCTGCTTGGCGCCGATCACGTGCCACTTGCCGCATATGTTTTCGAGAGGGATTGCAAAGCGACGTTATAGGAAACTCATATAGATGCAGGGCAACACGAGCATGTCGCAACGGATACGCGCGCCCGAAGGGGGCGTTGCGGAGTTGGGCTGTAATTCCCTCTTACGAATGGGAAATTTGGCGAGGAGCCGCGGCCGTCGACGAGTGGAGCATTGGCATCTCGTCTAGACCAGCCGCATGGTAGTATGCACTGGATAGCCACATGGGGAGCCGTCCTTTGAACAGACCTGCAAGATCGTACAAAAAAGGTCCGAAGAGGGGGCGCATCGATGATCTGACGACCGGTTCGAAGGCACCGGGATTTGTTCCCCGTACCTTGGAATCGGGCATCGGCGCTGAAGTCCGCAAGCTTCGGAAAGGGCTCGATCTCACGGTCGCCGACCTCGGTGTCGCAGCCGGCATTTCAAGCGGCATGCTGTCGAAGATCGAGAACGGCACCATATCGCCGTCCCTGGCGACGCTCGACGCCTTGGCAAGGGCTTTGAACGTGCCGATCACGCGGCTGTTCGCGGAAACGGAGGAGCGACGCGATTGCTCGTTCGTCAAGGCGGGCACCGGCGTCCGGATCGAGCGACGCGGAACCAAGGCGGGCCATCTTTATGACCTGCTCGGGCACAGCCTCGCAGGTGACATTGCGGTCGAGCCATACCTCATCACGTTGCGAAGCGACGCAAAGCCCTACACCGAGTTCCGTCACGCCGGCGTCGAGTTCATCTATATGCTCACGGGGAAGGTGCGCTATCGCCACGCCGACAAGAGCTATGTTCTCGAGCCCGGTGATGCCTTATTTTTCGACGCCGCCGCCCGCCACGGGCCGGAAGACCTGATCAAGTCGCCGATGACCTATCTCTCGATCATTATCTATCCGCGCTGAAAGATTGTCCTGGCTCGGCCGTTGCGGCGATGCCGTATTCGGCGGCCGCGCCCAATAGCCAGTCGCAGAAGGATTCCGCGAAGCTCCGGAATACAACGACCTCATATCCCGGCGCGTCGTGCCACAGGCAGACGCCAATATGGGCTATCGACGTCACGACGGCGCTGCCGGGACCAAAAACAGCAGGGTGCAGGTCGATCAGCACGCCTTTGGACAGCACCGCCCTCGCGGATGGACCCCACAGACCAAAGCTGACCCGGCCGGCCGACTGATCGAATACGGACGCAGCTTCACCTCCAATTCTCGCGAGCTCCTGCTCGAACTCCCTGCCCTCGGCTCGCTGCCGCCCTGCAAGCCACTGGTCAGGCCCGGTACAGATCACGTCGAACGAAGGCCCCCTTACGAATGCCGGACGCAGGGGCAGTTGGACACCGGCATCGGCGAACCGCATCTTGGCCTCCGCGGTTCGCGCGATGATCGTGGAGAGCGCAATACCGGTTCGCTCGATCACCGTCACTCCGGCGGTTTTCGAATCGCCTGAGACGCCGCGGAATATCTCGGCAGTGAGCTGAGACGATTTCTGCAGCCTACTCACGCAGCCGCACTCCTTGCGGATCGACAAAACACGGCGCGCAAACCTCGGCAACGACAAAGCTGTTGCGGATCGGATCGACCAGCCGTACGCGCTCACCGATACGCTCGGGTCCTCGCTGCAGCAATCCGAGCGCGATCCAGTGACCGAGCGACGGCGAATAGGCGGTCGAGGTCACAACGCCCAGGTCGTTCTCCGCGATCGGGACGACATCGGGCAGAGTGATGTGCGCTCCCGCCCGCAGCCGGTCATCCAGGTTGACCGGGCGGAAGCCCACGAGCTGCTGGCGCAACGGATCCCGCAGAGCCGGCCGCTCAGCGAGCGTGCGCCCGATGAAGTCCTTCCTGCGGGACATCATGCGGCCGAGCCCGAGGTCCGCCGCGGTGGTCCGGCCGTCGATCTCGTTGCCGGCGACGTGCCCTTTCTCGATGCGCATGACGCCGAGCGCCTCGGTGCCGTAGGGCAAAATGCCGAAGGCCCTACCCGCCTGCATCAGCTCGCGAGCGAGCGCGTCGCCATCATCAGCAGCCACTGCGATTTCATAGGCAAGTTCGCCGGAGAACGACAGGCGATAGAGCCGCGCCGGCAGGCCGCCACATACGGTGATCTCTCTCACCGCCATGTAGGGAAAAGCCTCGTTGCCGATGTCGAACCGCGGATCGACCAGAGCCCGCAGGGTGTCGCGTGAGCGCGGTCCCGCCACCGAGAATTGCGCCCATTGGTCGGTTGCCGAGACGAACTGGACATCGAGGTCCGGCCACAGCACCTGATGGCAGAAATGCATATGCTGGAAGACACGCGCCGCATTCGCCGTGGTCGTCGTCATCAGGAAGCGGTTGTCGGACAACCGCGACGTCGTCCCGTCGTCGAAGCAGAAACCATCCTCGCGCAGCATCAGTCCGTAGCGCGCGCGGCCAATCGGCAAGGTCGAGAACGTGTTGATGTAGAGGCGGTCGAGAAACAAACCGACGTCGCGCCCTTGCAGCTCGATCTTGCCGAGCGTCGAGACGTCGCAGAACCCGACGCGCTCGCGCACCGTCCGCACCTCGCGATTGACCGCGTCGAGCCAACCAGCATCACCCGGTTGCGGGAAATACTGGGCGCGCAACCACTGGCCGGCCTCGACGAACACTGCGCCGCACTCTTCGGCGAAGCGATGCGACGGCGTCTTCCGCGTTGGACGGAAGTGCCTGCCCCGGTGAGACCCGGCGAACGCCCCAATTGCCACCGGCACATAGGGCGGCCGGAAAGTGGTCGTACCGGTCTGCTCGATCGTCCGGCCGGTGATTTGTGCGAGGACGGCGAGGCCGTTGACGTTCGCCGTCTTGCCCTGGTCGGTCGCCATGCCGAGCGTGGTGTAACGCTTGAGATGCTCGACCGACCGGAAGCCCTCCGCGGCCGCGATCTCGACATCTCGCACCGTCACATCGTTCTGGAAATCGACGAACGCCTTTTTTGCCGAACCGCCGACGTGCCAGCATGCGCGGACGGCGAATGTCTCATCGGCGGTCGACGGCGCCGTGCCGCGCGATGGCCGCAAGCCAAGGTCTTCCGCAATCGCTTCACCGGCTCGGTGCCCAAACGCAAGGCAGCGGCCAAGCGTCATGTCACCGGCCGCGGCACCAACGACCTGCATTCCGGGTGGGAGATCGCCCGGACGAAATGCGGCGAGGGTCTCGTCCCACTGCGGTCGCGCGCCCAGGTGGCAGGTCAGGCTCACGTTCGGATTCCAGCCACCGGACATCGCCAGCAGATCGCAGTTCAGGTCCTCCACGCCGGTCTCAGTGCGAACCCTGATGCCGGCCACCGTCGTGCGGCCCTTCACGGCTTCGACCAGCCCTCCAAGGATCACGCGGGCGTCAACTCTCTCCCGCACCTGCGGACTCACATCGCGGCGGGTATCGATGACGCAAACGATCTCGGCGCCCGCGTCGGCGAGGTCGCAGGCCGTGCGCCAGCCGTCGTTGTTGTTCGCGACGAGCGCTATCTTCTGTCCGGCCAGGACCGCATAGCGGTTGGCGTAGGTTCGGACGGCAGACGCCATCATCACGCCAGGCCTGTCATTGTTCCGAAAGAGCAGGCCGCGTTCGATCGCTCCAGACGCGAGGATCGACCGCTTCGCAACGATCCGCCACAGCCGTTGACGCACGGAGCCGGCCGCGCGCACCTCCGCGGGCGGCCGTTGCTCGATCGCACCGTATGTGCCGCCGTCGTAGACTGCGAACACCGCTGTCCGCGGCATCACGGTGACATGCGGCATGGAGCCGAGCTCATCGACGATCGAGCGCGCCCAGACCTCACCGGGCAAGCCGCTGACGTCGACACGTTCGCTCAGCAGACGCCCACCCAGCGCGAACTCCTCCTCGCACAAAATCACCCGCGCACCCGCGCGCGCCGCGGCGAGGGCCGCCGAGAGTCCGGAAGGTCCGCTGCCGATGATCAGCACGTCGCAGAACGCGTTGGCGTGCTCGTAGCGCGCGGGATCAGGCAGGCCGGACATTTTGCCGAGCCCGGCTGCGCGGCGGATCAACGGTTCGTAGACCCGTTCCCAGAACGACGCTGGCCACATGAACGTCTTGTAGTAGAAGCCGGCCGCCAGGAGCGGCGCGAACAGCGTGTTCAATCCCAGCAGGTCGACCTTGACCGACGGCCAGCAATTCTGGCTCTCGGCCACAATCCCGTCCGCAAGCTCGATCGTCGTCGCCTTGCTGTTGGGATCGCGCTCGGCGCCCTCGCCCAACGTGACGAGGCCGCTGGGCTCCTCGGAACCAGCGGTCATGATTCCGCGCGGGCGATGGTACTTGAAGCTCCTGCCGATCAGGCGGATCCCGTTGGCGAGGAGTGCGGAGGCCAACGTATCGCCCTTGAACCCGGACAACTCCTGACGATTGAAGCGGAAGCGAAACTGAACCGACCGGTCGATCAACCCTCCGTCGGCCAGGCGCTGTCCACCTGCTCCGCTCTCACTTGGGCGGGGCCTCGCCACGCGAGGGCCGGCCGATGCCGTGTCCGCGGACGTACTCATCAGCCGCACACCGGCTTCGAGGCCAGTTCCGCGTCGAGGACGGCGTGGCTCGTAGTATCGCGCGTTACCACCAGCCACCGCTGGCATCCGGCATTGTGAAACCAGAGTTCGCGATGGACGCCGGCAGGGTTCGAGCGGATGTACACATAGTCGACAAAGTCCTGCATGGCTGTCGGCGAGTCGGCAGAAGGCCGCTGCACACTTGCATCGCCGAGATACAGGAACTCGCGCAGGTCGCGGTCGCCGCAATGAGGGCATGGAATTCTCATGCCGCCCTCTAGTGCAGATTGGGCTGCGGGCCGGCGCCGCGCTCGTCGACCGTGTAACCGGTCGAGAAGCGATCGAGCCGGAGCTGGCTCGCGACCGGATGATGACTACCGGTCGCGACGAGATGCGCGAGGCACCAGCCGGCGGCTGGCGTTGCCTTGAAGCCGCCGTAGCACCAGCCGGCGTTCAGGAACACGCCCGGTACCGGCGCGTGGTCGATGATCGGCGAGCCGTCCATCGACATGTCGACCAGCCCTCCCCACATGCGTAGAATTCGAGCGCGGCCGATCGCCGGCATCATCGCCATGCCGCCCTCGCACACGTCCTCGACGGTGGGGAGGTTGCCGCGCTGGGCGTAAGAGTTATAGCCGTCGATGTCGCCGCCGAACACCAGCCCGCCCTTATCGGACTGGCTGATATAAAAGTGGCCGGCGCCGAACGTGATGACGTGGTCGACCAGTGGCTTGACGCCTTCGGTGACGAAGGCCTGCAGCACGTGGCTCTCGATCGGCAAACGGATGCCGAGCATGTCGGCAAGTTTGGTGGAACTGCCGGCGACGCACAGCGCGATCTTGCGCGCGTGGATCGTGCCGCGGTGGGTGGCAAGCGCGAAGCCGTCGGCGGTACGGGAGATACCGGTGACTTCGCAGTCCTGCACGATATCGACACCCAGCCGGTCGGCGGCACGGGCATAGCCCCAGACCACCGCGTCATGGCGCGCGGTGCCGCCACGACGCTGCAACAGGCCGCCCTGGATCGGGAAGCGCGCATCGTCAAATTCGAGAAGCGGCAGCATGGTGCGGAGTTCCTCGCGCCCGAGAAGATCGGCGTCCGCGCCGTGCATGATCATCGAGTTGCCGCGCCGGACAAATGCATCGCGCTGAGCGTCGGAGTGGTAGAGGTTGATGATGCCGCGCTGGCTCACCATGGTGTTGTAGTTCAGCTCGCGCTCAAGCCCCTCCCACAGCTTCATGGACAGTTCGTAGAACGCCTCGTTTCCCGGCAGCAGATAGTTGGAGCGGATGATCGTCGTGTTGCGGCCGGCATTTCCGGAGCCGATCCAGCCTTTCTCCAGGACCGCCACATCCTTGATGCCGTGGTTCTTGGCAAGGTAGTACGCCGCGGCGAGGCCGTGGCCACCGCCCCCGATGACCACCACCTCATACCGGTCTCGTGGTGCGACCTCCCGCCAAACGGGCTGCCAACTCCGATGGCCGGTCAGTGCGTTCCAAAGCAGGCTTAGTCCAGAGTATCGCATTCGCGCAGGTCAGCAGTCCAAGGTCTGCTGGCGCTCCCACTCGGTCAGATGCCGGCTGTAGTCATTCCACTCCGAAGTCCTGAGCGAGACGTAGGATTTGACGACATCGGCGCCGAACGCTTCCTTCAGCACAATCGAGCTTTCCAGATGCCGCAGCGCATCGAGCAGGTTCAGCGGCAGGCGCTTGATAGTCTTTGCCGTGTGACCGTCGGTGTACATGTTGATGTCGAGGCGCTTACCGGGATCGCGCTTGTTGCTGATGCCGTCGAGGCCGCCGGCCAGGATCGCGGCCTGCAGAAGATAGGGATTGGCGGCACCGTCGGCGAGACGCAGCTCGAAACGTCCGCCATCCGGAATCCTGATCATGTGCGTACGGTTGTTGCCGCCGTAGGAGATCGCATTCGGCGACCATGTCGATCCCGAGAGCGTAGGCGGTGCGTTGATGCGCTTGTAGGAATTGACGGTCGGATTCGTGACGGCGCACAGCGACTGCGCCAAGTGCAGCATTCCGCCCATGAAATGATATCCGAGCTCCGACACGCCAAGCTCACCCTTGTCGTCGGCAAAGACGTTCTTGCCGCGCTTCCAAAGCGATACGTGCACGTGGCACCCGCTGCCGGTCAAATTGGAGAACGGCTTCGGCATGAACGTCGCACGCAATCCGTGCTTCTCGGCAATCGACTTCACCATGTACTTGAAGAACGCGTGCCGGTCGGCGGTGGTCAATGCGGTGTCGTATTCCCAGTTCATCTCGAACTGGCCGTTCGCATCTTCGTGATCGTTCTGATAGGGCTTCCAGCCCAGTGCGATCATGCAATCGCAGATTTCGCTGATGACGTCGTACTTGCGCATCAGCGCCTGCTGATCATAGCAGGGCTTCGCTTGGCGGTCTGCGGCGTCGGAAATGGCCTGGCCGTCGGCGCTGATGATGAAGTATTCGCACTCGACGCCGGTCTTCATCTCGAAGCCGAGCGCGTCGGCCTTGGCGATGACGCGCTTGAGAATCTGCCGGGGATTCTGCTCGACCTCGGCCCCGCCCATGTAGAGATCGCCTGTCACCCATGCGACTTCTGGCTTCCACGGCAACTGCATCAGCGTCGACTGGTCCGCCATGACGAGGACATCGGGGTCCGCCGGTGTCATATCGAACCAAGCCGCGAAGCCCGCGAACCCGGCCCCCGACTTGGCGACGCCGTCCATGGCGACCGCCGGCACGAGTTTCGACCGCATCACGCCGAACAGATCAACGAACGAAACCAGGAAATATCGGATGCCTTTCTTCTTCGCGATTTCAGACCACGGCGCCATGATGACCCCTCACGTTGCTAGCCCCGGCGTTCATTCTCAATACGACTTCTGACCCGGAATCCACTCGGTGCCGGCGAGCGGCACGCGTGCCATCGCGGCCGCTTCCACGGTCAGGGCAACAAGGTCTTCAGGCTCGAGATTGTGGAGATGCGACTTGCCGCAGGCACGCGCGATCGCCTGTGCTTCAAGCGCCATCACGGACAGATAGTTGGCGAGCTTGCGGCCGGCGACCTCGGGATCGAGCCGCGCTGACAGAGCGGGATCCTGCGTCGTGATACCGGCCGGATCGCGGCCCTCGTGCCAATCGTCATAGGCACCGGCGGTCGAGCCCAGTGCCTGGTAGTCCTGCTCGTATTTCGGATCGTTGTCACCGAGCGCGATCAGCGCCGCCGTCCCGATCGAGACCGCGTCTGCGCCGAGCGCCAGTGCCTTGGCGACATCCGCGCCATTGCGAATGCCGCCCGACACAATAAGCTGCACCTTGCGGTGCATCCCCAACTCCTGCAGCGCCTGCACCGCCGGCCTGATGGCCGACAAGATTGGAATGCCGACGTGCTCGATGAAGACATCTTGCGTCGCCGCGGTGCCGCCCTGCATTCCGTCGAGCACCACCGCGTCGGCGCCCGATTTCACCGAGAGCGCGGTGTCGTAATAGGGACGCGAAGCGCCGACCTTCACGTATACCGGCTTTTCCCAGTCGGTGATCTCGCGCAACTCCTCGATCTTGATCTCGAGGTCGTCAGGCCCCGTCCAGTCCGGGTGCCGGCACGCTGAACGCTGATCGATACCCTCGGGCAACGAGCGCATCTCGGCCACGCGTTGGGTAATCTTTTGGCCCAGCAGCATGCCGCCGCCTCCGGGCTTTGCACCTTGACCGACCACGACTTCGATCGCGTCCGCCTTGCGCAGGTCGTCCGGATTCATCCCATAGCGCGACGGCAGCACCTGATAGACCAATATCTTGGAATGCTCGCGCTCTTCGGCTGTCATTCCGCCATCGCCGGTCGTGGTCGACGTGCCGGCCAGGGAAGCGCCACGGCCCAACGCCTCCTTGGCAGGGCCCGACAAGGCGCCGAAGCTCATGCCCGCGATGGTGATGGGAATCTTCAACGTGATCGGCTTCTTGGCGAAACGTGACCCGATGGTCACGTCGGTGGCACAGCGTTCGCGGTAGCCTTCCAGCGGATAGCGGCTGATCGAGGCGCCGAGGAACAGAAGGTCGTCGAAATGCGGCAGCTTGCGCTTCGTTCCGCCGCCGCGGATGTCGTAGATGCCGGTCGCGGCGGCCCGGCGGATTTCGGCGAGCGCGTAGTCGTCGAACGTCGCCGATTTTCGCGGCGGCGTGTGGATCCAGCGGTCCGGCGCGTTCATCAGTAGGATCCGACGTTGTCGATGTGAAAGTGATAGAGCCGCCGCGCCGAGCCGTAGCGACGGAAGTCTGCGACCTCGACGTCGTCCAGGACGCCGGCGGCGTCCAGAAGCTTGCGCAGTTCCGCGCCGTAGACGGCGGTCATTTCCTTTTCCACGCAGTCGGCGCCGAGGCCATGAACCTTGCCACGGACGTAGAGGTGGCTCTCATAAATCGAGTCGCCGAGCGCTTCTCCGGCGTCGCCGAGCACGACGAGATTACCGGTCTGCGCCATGAACGCGGACAGATGCCCCACCGAGCCCTTCACCACGATGTCGATACCCTTCATGGAGAGTCCGCAACGCGCCGAGGCGTTACCGTCGATCACGAGCAGACCGCCGCGGCCGCTCGCGCCGGCGGCCTGCGAAGCGTCACCGCGGACATGAACATGACCGGACATCATGTTTTCGGCGACGCCCTGCCCGGCATTGCCGTGAACCACCACCCGCGCCTGCTTGTTCATGCCGGCGCAGTAGTAACCGGTGTGGCCCTGAATCTCGACGCGGATCGGCGCGTCGAGGCCGACGGCGATGGAATGCTGTCCACGCGGATTGAGAACGGTCCAATGCGTCTCGTTGGTGCGCGGACTGATGCTGTGAAGGGCGGCGTTCAATTCCCGGATCGAGGACGCGCCGAGATCGAACGTGACCATCAGTTGCGCTCCCAGATATACGCCTTGGCCGGCTCCGGTTCCCAGACCCTGGCCTTGTCGATACCGGGCAGATCGACTAGCGCGCGATACTCCGTGCCGAACGCCACCCAACGGTCGGTTTCGGCCATGACCGCGGGCTTGCAGGCAATCGGATCGCGCAACACGCCGAAGCCGTTTTCGGTTGCGATCACGAACGTATAAAAGCCATCGAGCACGGACAACGACGCTTCCATCGTTTCGGCAAGTGAGCAGCCCTGGCGCATCTTCCAGGTCATGTATCCGGCGGCGACCTCGCTGTCGTTGTCGGTCTGAAAGGCGAGCCCTTCCCGAACGAGATCGCGGCGCACCTTGTTGTGGTTCGACAGCGAGCCGTTGTGAACGAGGCACTCGTCGACACCCGTCGAAAACGGATGAGCGCCTTGCGTGGTCACGGCGGATTCCGTCGCCATGCGGGTGTGACCGATGCCGTGCGTCCCGCCCATCGAAGGGAGGTCGAAACGTCTGGCGACCTCTGCGGGCCGCCCGACCTCTTTAAAAAGCTCCATGCGGTGGCCGTATCCGACGATGGAGACCTCTGGAATTTTCCGAAGCTGGGCTTCGAAGGCGAGCCGCTGCTCCTGCGGGATCGTGATCACGGCATGGGTGTCGCGAACAACCGGCGGTTCCGTCACGGACGGCAGCCGTTCGGCCAATTTGCCGAAGTCAAAACCCGCGGCGGCCCGCAACGTGACCTTCACGCAGCCCGACTGCCGCTCTCCATAAACCGCAAACCCGGCCGAGTCCGGTCCGCGGTCCGTCATCGTCGTCAACATGGCTGCCATCAATCGCCCGAGGTCGGGCTCGAGGCGCCTGTCCTTGGTGAAGAGTCCGACGATGCCGCACATGCCGCGATCCAAAAATTGCACGTCTTCAGATTGTGCGGTGAGCGCCCCTCGTTGTCAATTTTAATTCCTCACAGGAAACATGACGATTCAGGCACGGCGGAGATGGGCGATCAATGCTTCAACGGCGACCACGTAGCCCTCGGGGCCGAGCCCGACGATGGAGCCCGTCGCGGCCGCCGCGAGCGGCGAGGAGTGGCGGAAGGCTTCGCGCTTGTAAACGTTGCTGACGTGCACCTGAAACGCGGGCTTCGGGACAGCGGCTAACGCGTCAAGAATACTGATCGACGTATACGAGAGGCTTCCCGCGTTGATCACGATCCCGTCGGCTCCGCTGCGCGCCTCATGGATCCAGTCGATCAGTACGCCCTCATGGTTCGTCTGGCGGAAGTCAACGCTCGCGTTGAGGCTCTCTGCCTTGGCGCGGCAATTGGCGGCGATGTCGTCGATCGTGAGCGAGCCGTAAGGGCCCTTCGGATCGAGCCCGTAGAGATTGGTGTTGGGGCCGTTGAGGACGAAGATGCGGACCGGCTTCAGGACATTCATTCGGTCATCGGCTCCCTGCTCGCTTCATTCATCGCCCGGCACGCCGTACGACGGCGCCAAAGCGGGGTTGAGTGCGCGGGCGACGTAGGCGTCCATCTGCGGCTGCCAGAGCCGCCATAACGCTGCAAGTTCCGCCATGACGTCGCCCTCTGACCAATCGATCCGAAGATCCGCCACCGGCCATCCGACCTTGTCGACGAGCAGCATGCCGACGGAATGCACCGGGCCTTCCTCTCCGCCGGCCGCGACCGCAGCCTGCATGGCGGCGACCAGACGGTCGCCGAGATGGGCGTCGGGCGCGGCGGAGAACGAATCCACCATTGCCTGCGGCACCCTGAAGGAGCGAAGGAGGTTGCCTGCCGCCGCCACGCCGGGCGCGTGTGCAATAGTGTGCGTGCCGAGCGTCTTCGCACCGGAATGGCCGGCGGCGCGGCCCTCGCGGTCGAGCACGACGACCTGCCGATACTCGAAGTGGTCGGAGGTCTCGCTCAGTCGCTTCAGCACCTCCGTCGCGGAAAGCCCCTGCGCCAGCAGATCGAGTCCACGCGGACCGAGCATCGGGTCGGTGATGTTCTGCGTCGCCACCACGCCGACCTGGGCGCGGGCGTGCGCACAACGCGCCGCGACGCACGGGCTCGATGAGGAGACGGCGATGCCGAACATGCCAGTGCGGGAGCATCGGGCGGAGATGGAGAAAGTCACACGCGCCTCCGTTTCAGGCTGCGTCGGGGATGACGGCGGTCACCTCGATTTCGACCACCCATTCCGGCCGCGCGAGCGCCGGGACGACGAGCCCGGTGGAGCACGGGAACACGCCCTTCAGCCACTTTCCCATCTCCTGGTAGACCGCGTCGCGGTAACGGATGTCGGTGAGGTAGACCACGATGCGGCAGATGTGGCCGAGTTCGCTACCGGCCTCCTCCAGCAACATCTTGATGTTGGCCATCGCCTTCGCGGTCTGCCTGCCGGCGTCGCCGACATGCAGGCTCTCGCGCGTCTCCAGGTCCTGCGCGACCTGACCGCGGAGAAACACCATGGTGCCGCGGGCCACCACGCCCTGCGACAGGTCGTTGTCGAGCTTCTGCTCAGGATAAGTGTCCTTGGTGTTGAAGGGACGAAGACGCTTGTGCGTAGGCATTCGGGGTTTCTCTTCCTGCGGATCGTTCAAACGGTCGGATCGAGCGGCACCGAGAGCCGGTCGGCGAGACGCTGCATCATCGCGCAGGCACGGTCGAGCTCATCGAGGCCGATCCATTCGTCGGCTTTGTGGGCGCGCGCGATGTCGCCCGGGCCGCAGACAACCGTAGGGATGCCGGCGTTGCCGTAAAGCCCTGCTTCGGTGCCGAAGGCAAGCGTCACGGGTGCCTCATTCGAACCCGCGAACGCGGAGACGATCCGAATGGCAGCCGCGTCGGCGGGCGTGTCGAGGCCCGGATAGGCGCTGAGCGTCTCGACCGCGATGCCGGCCTCCGGCGCGTTTGCCTGCAAAGCCGTCCGCGCATTCGCAATGAGCGCTTCGATGCGGTCGTTGAGCGCAGACACATCGGTGCCCGGCAGCGTCCGCACCTCGAATTCCAGCACAGCCCGATCCGGCACGAAGTTGAGCACGGTGCCGCCGTGCAGCGAGCCGACATGAACGGTCGTGTAAGGCGGATCGAAGGCGTCATTCGTGATGCCACGCAGCTCGCGTCCCAGAACCGAGAGCGCGACGATCACCTCGGCCGCCGCCTCGACCGCATTCGCGGCGCGGTGGGGCATCGCGGAATGGCCGCCCCTGCCGGCGAAAACAAGCCGGCGCGCAAACTTGCCCTTGTGCGCACGGGCAACGCGCAGGCTGGTCGGCTCGCCAACGATGCACAGCGCGGGCGGAACCGGAAGCTTCGCCGTCTCGGCCACGAGGTCCGGCGCGCCAATACAGCCGATCTCTTCATCATAGGAGAAGCAAAGGTGAACCGGGGTCGCGGTTGCTGCATGCTTGAAGGTCGCGATGTGCGCGAGCACGACCGCGACGAAGCCCTTCATGTCGGACGTGCCGCGCCCGTAGACGCGGCCGTCCCGCATCTCGGCCTTGAACGGATCGCTCAACCAGTTCTGCCCTTCGGTCGGGACGACGTCTGTGTGGGCCGAGAGCGCGACGCCCGGCCGGTCCGGCGGTCCGATGGTCGCGAGAATGGAAGCCTTGTCGCCGGCGGCGTTCGGGATGAGGCGCGGCTCGATGCCTTCCGCGCGCAACAGCGCGACGATGTAATCGACGATGGCGAGATTGGATCGGACGCTGACCGTCGGAAACGCGATGAGGTCGGCCAGGATGCGCAAGGTGCGATCGAGCGCGCTCTCGTCAAGCGCGGGTGCACCGCCCGAATGGCTGCTACCTCCGAACTCTGCGCGATGCTGCCCGGCCTCATGCGACTCAGACCATCCGCAGCCGGCGATCGCTGGTCGAATCGATCGCGCTCACGAGTTCTTGCCCGTGACCTTGTCGGAGAGACCGGCAGCCTTACGCACGAAGTCGAGCGGGCCGGAGAAGTCGAACGAGTTGTAGACCGCTGCGAGATGGTTGAAATGCGGCGCCTGCGCGAACTGCACAAAGGTGAGCCGATGTCCGGCATAGTCGGAATTGAGCAGGTCGCGCGCGAAGGCCAGCAGCTTGCGCCGATCCTCCGATTCCCATTCCTTGTTCAAGGAGTAGAACTTTTTCAGCCATTCGCCCGAACCGGCATTATGGAACGACGCCGCGTTCGGGGTAACGCAGATCTGGCCGCCGCACAGCTCGCGCGCAATGTGCATCATCGCCGGCAGGTTCGCACAGCCATGGACGCGCCCCGCGTAGAGGATCGACTGGTTCGGCATCAGAAGGCCGCCGGGACTCTTCTGCGCAAGCGTGATCGCGGCGGTGAGGTGGGCGTTGATGCCTTCGCGGTAGCAGACGAGGTCGGCGAGCTTCTCGCGCACCGACTGCAGCTTGTCGAGGCCCGTCTGCTTGGCGTTCCACATCGCCGCGCCGATCATCATATCGGCAAAATAAAGAAGGCGGTGCACGTAGGGAAACGCCGAGTAGCGGTGCAGCGTCGCGCGAATGAACTGAGCGGCCTTGGTGTGGCGGTAGAAGAAAACATTCTCCCAGGGGATCAGCACATTGTCGAAGATGACGAGCGAGTCGACCTCGTCGAACTTGTTCGCGAGCGGATAGTCGAGCGGGTTCGTGCGACCGGCAAAGGAAGAGCGGCAGATGTGCTTCACGCCCGGCGCGTTCATCGGGATGATGCCGCCGACCGCATAGTCGGACAGCGTCTCGTTGGTCCAGGCGCCGACCGTCGGCTTCAGGAATGCCTGGTCGGCATAGGCCGCGGCGGTCTCGTACTTCGCGCCGCGGATGACAATGCCCGCGTCCGTCTCCTTGACGACGTGGACCATCATGTCGGGGTCCTGCTCCTGGGGCGGAAGCGAGCGATCGCCCTTGGGGTCGGTATTCGCCGAAATGTGGAAGATGTCGTTGTCCAGAACGTGCTGGACGTGCCGGTCGACGTTGTCGGCAAAGCGCGCGTCGAATTCCGCCAGCACGTCCCGCCCGTCGATCAGCGACCAGACCTCCCCGATCGTCTCGTCGCCGACGCGGGTCACGACGCCGCCGATGTCTTTCATCACGAGGTCGACGGCGGTGATTTTGTCGGTCCAGTCCTTGGTCTCGCGCGGCGGCTTGTAGAAAAGCGTGTTGCGCTTGTTGTCCTCGACGTAGGTGAGGCGATCCTGGTAGGCGGCTTCGTGGGCCATGTCGTACATGCGGGCCCGGATATCGACGATCGGCTTGAAGCCCGGGTGCTTGGTGACATCCTTCACCCGCTCGCCATCCATCCAGATCTCGCGGCCGTCCTGCAGCCCCTGCCGATATTCCTCGCCAGTACGGATCATGAGTGCATCCTCTTTCCCGGGAAGAAATATTGCACTTGGCCACTAGATCGGTAAAATATTTTCAATCGTTCTTTGACATAGAAAATCCTGATGAACGTATCGCTTAGGGTGCTGCGCTATCTCGTGGCCACCGCCGACTTCGGAAACCTGACGGAGGCCGCCCGGCGCCTGAACGTCTCCCAGCCCTCGATTTCCGCGGCGATCGCGCAGTTCGAGGCGGAATGCGGCGTTCAGGTCTTCGTGCGCCACCATGCCAAGGGGGTGACGACCACCATCGCCGGCACCCGCATCGTCAACGAGGCGCGCCTGCTGCTCAATCACGCGCGCGATTTCGGGCAGAACGTGCGCGCCATGGCGGATGAGGTGCGTGGCGAGATCGCGGTCGGCTGCTTCTGGACCATCGCCACCCATTTCATGCCGAGCCTGTTGTCGTCCTTCGCCGAGAGTCACCCCGGAATCACCGTCAGTCTGGACGAGGGGGACCAGCAGCAAATCCTCGACGCGATCATCTCCGGCCGCACGGAACTCGCTCTGTCCTACGAATTCGCCTGCCCCGACGAGGTGATGACTGAGCAGCTTGCCGAGCTGGCACCCTACGCGGTGCTGCATCGCGACCATCCGCTCGCCCAGGGCGACAGGATCAGTCTGGCGGATCTGCGCGACGAGCCGTTCATTCTGCTCGATTTGCCCCACTCGCGGGACTACTTCATGAGCCTGTTCCGCACGGTCGGGCTTGAGCCGCACATCGCTTTCCGCTCCAAGGCTTATGAGCTGACACGAGGCCTGGTCGGTCACGGTCGTGGGTACACCATCCAAAACGTGCTCCCCCGCACTCAGATTACACATGATGGCGGCCGGGTCGCGGCCGTCCCGCTGACCGACCGGCTCGAGCCGGTGCGGCTTGTCAGCGTGAAGTTGCGCCGGCACGCGCCACGCCCGGCTGTCGAGGTTTTCGCCCGCTTTCTGAAGTCTGCTTTCTCGGCCGGCGGTATCTTCGAACCCGGTACGTTATCGCCGCGCGTCACCATGCGATAACGCAAGATAGTTTGAGCCTATTCAGTCTATACAGAAGCTGTTGGTTGCAGACCGTTGCCGCCCGTGCGTGGACCTCGCTAGTGTCGGCCCGTCCATTGGAAGAAGCCGGCATGACAATGCCGGTCGGCGACAAGCGGCGACAAGCAATGACTTGGCTGCAGGTTCTCAAGACCTCCGACTACAAGATGGTGCCCTGGAAGAACGGCGGAGGCGTCACGCGGGACGTTCTCTTGCTGCCGGCCAGAGCCACCCATGACGATTTCGATGTCCGGCTAAGCCTCGCGCCGATCTCGGCCGAAGGGCCGTTTTCGTCTTTTCCCGGCATCGACCGCCACATCACGCGGCTCAGCGAGGAACGTCTCAGCCTCGTGTTCGGTGGCGAGACGCGTGAACTGAGGCGGCTCGAACCCATCTACTTCGACAGCTCCCAGCAGCCGCGCTCGCTTCTGCCGGATGGCGCTGCGCTCGTTCTCAACATCATGACGCGGCGCGGAAGATGGAACGCGCAGGTGATGCCCGCGACCGGCATGAATGGTCCGTTGCTTGCGGCACCGGAGGGCGGAATGGTCGTCCTGCACGCAGTGACCGGCGTATGGCAGGTCGGCCACGAACTGGGGACCGCGCTGGTGCATCCGGGCGAGACGCTGATTTGCCACGAAGAGTCGACCCTGCGCACGAGCTGCGAGCCGGCGGGCGAGTCGATCGTCGCCTTCTTGTGTCCGGCCCGTCCGCGCGCGAGCTAGATCAATTTTGCCTATCTTAAGCAGTGGCTAAAAGTATTTTTCTATCCAGTTTCCGCGGGCGACATTTCCTGATGGGAAAATATCGGCACCCGGGAGAACGGAGTGATGAGGCTTAGGCCTCTCTTACGGCTCGCGCGGGGCGAAGTCCGTTTGACTTGGATGTCACTGCGTCAGGTTCTTCCATGAGCCGTGATGCCTTGGTGTTCTACAGCCCCGTTGACGACCCGGTCGCCTGGCGCGAAGCACTCGCCAAAGAGCTGCCAGACCTTGATTTTCGCGCCGATCCCGAGGTGGGTGATCCCGCCGATGTCTGCTACGCGCTCGTTTGGGCGCCCCCCGACGGCTTTTTCGGGCGCTTCCCCAACCTGCAACTCGTCACCATTCTCGGTGCCGGGGTCGATGCACTGCTGCGGCGCGATGACCTGGTGCCGGTGAAGTTCTCCCGCCTATCCGATCCCGGGATGGTGGCGCTGATGACGAGCTATGTCGTCTTCGCGGTGACCCGCTATGCTCGGGACATCCACATCTTCGAGCGCGCCAAGCGGCGGGGAGAGTGGGAGTACGTCCATCCGCGCGCATTGTCCGAGATCAAGGTCGCGTTGCTCGGCCTCGGCGAGCTCGGCGGGCCGGCGGCGCAAACGCTGGCCGCGATGGGATTCACTGTCGCCGGCTGGTCGCGCTCGCCCAAGACGATTCCCGGCGTGACGTCGGAAACCGGCCGGGCCGGGCTCGAGCGGGTGCTGGCCGGCAACGAGATCATTGTTTGCCTACTGCCTCTCACGCCGGAGTCGCGTGGACTTCTCGGCGCGCGCGAACTCGCGCTGATGCCTAAAGGCGCCAAGTTCGTAAATGCGTCACGAGGCGCCGTGGTCGACGAGGAGGCACTGATCGCGGCGCTGCGCTCGGGCGCGATCGCGGAGGCGACACTCGACGTGTTCGAGACCGAGCCGGTGCCGCCCGGACATCCTTTTTGGGAGCTCGACAACGTGCTGATCACGCCGCACCTTGCCAGCATCACTGTGCCGTCTCTGGCGGCGCGTGACGTGGCCGAGAGCATCAGGCGTGTGAAGCTCGGGCTGCCACCGCTGCACGAAGTAGATCCTGGCCGGGGTTACTAGCTGCTGATCCGTTCAACGAGTCCGGGTGGCGCCGCCGCCCCGAGAGACAGGAGAGAGATGGACATGAAGAAGCTCTGCATTGCGTTGGGCGCGCTGGCCATGACGGCCACCGCCGCCTCCGCCCAGGAAAAGCTTGTGATAAGCACCTGGGGCGGCAATTGGAAGGATGGCGTCGCCATCGTCGGCAAGGAGTTCACCAAGCGGACCGGCGTCGAGGTGGACTACATCACCGGCGGGACGTTGGACCGCCTCGCCAAGGCGAAGGTAGCGGGGGCAAATCCCGAATCCGACCTCACCAACACCACCGCGCATGTCGGCTATCTCTATTATTCCGACGGGCTGATGGAGAAGCTCGACTACTCCAAGATCCCGAACGCCGCCGACCTCTATCCGATGGCCAAACGTTCCGACTTCACAGTCTCGGACTATGTGTACATCTATTCGCCGGTCTTCCGCACGAATGCGATGCCGAAGGACTTCAAGATCAACTCCTGGGAGGTTCTCTGGAGCGCCGCAGTCAAGGGCAAGCTCGGCCTGCCGGACTTCGACCCGAGCCATATCATCATCGCGGCCACCAAGCTCGCCGGCGTGAAGCCCGACGAGTGGGACAAGGTCAAGCCGAAGCTCTTGGCGCTCAAGCCCTCCATCAAGGCCTTCTACCAGTCCGACGCCACGAGCCAGAACCTGATGCGCACGGGCGAGACTCCGGTGCAGGTGATGCTCAACATCAACGGCTACCACCTTGAGAAGCTGGGCTTGCCAGTCAAAATCGAAATCCCCAAGGAAGGCGCAGTCGTCGGCGTCGACGTCTGGGGTATCAATGCCGGCTCCAAGAAGAAGGACCTGGCGCAGAAGTTCATCGATCTCACGCTCGACCCCGAAATGCTGGCTCAGCTCTGCAACTTCCACAAGTGTTCGCCGATGAACCCCAAGACCAAGCTGGCGCCCGAAATTGCCAGCCTGCCGGGCATCTTCACCACTCAAGCGCAGATCGAGAAGGAAGCCATCGTGCTCGACGACAAGACCTATGCAACCCTGCTGCCGCAGTGGAAGCTGTGGTTCACCGAGAACATCATGCACTGAGCGGGCACCATTGAGGAGAACCGGCCGGCTCCGCGGGATGATCGCGGGCGCCGGTCGGATGCCCGATGAACCAGCGCCGCCCCTTCTTCGTCACCTTCCTGGCTCCCGCCATTGTCACGGCCGTCATTCTCGCCGCGGCGATGTTCGAGGTGCTGCAATACAGCGTGCGGGAGTTCATCCCAGGTTCGCTGAACGTGGGCGGCTTCACGCTCGACAATTTCGTGCGCATCCAGCGACCGATCTATTGGTGGGTGCTGCTCGACACCTTCTACATCAGCCTGCTGACGGCGATTTTCGCGCTCGTGCTGAGCTATCCGGTCGCCTATGCGCTGGTGCGCGCCCGGCGCGATTGGGTGCGCTCCCTCCTCGTCTCACTGTCGATCACGCCGCTCTTCACCGGCGAGATCGTCCGTACCTATTCCTGGATGCTGATGCTCGGCTCGGACGGCTTCGTGAACAGCATGCTGCAGAAGATATCGCTCATCGATATGCCGCTGCAGATCATGTACACTCGCTTCGGCGTGGTCGTCGCCCTGGTACAGTATTCGATGCCGGTCATGATCATCCTCCTGGCGACCGCGATCAGCCATGTCGACCGTGACTGCGAGAAGGCTGCGGCCAATCTCGGCGCCAACCCCGGCGCGGTGTTTTGGCGTATCACTTTGCCGCTGACCATGCCTGGCATTCTCTCCGGCATCGTCGTCGTCTTTGCCTGGACCATGAGCGCGTTCTCCACGCCGCAACTCATCGGCGGCGGCAAGGTCCTGATGATCGCGAACCTAGCCTATCTGCAAGGCTTCTCGGTGCTCAACCTGCCGTTCGCGGCAACGTTGAGCCTGATCGCGCTCGTCTCGGCGCTCGGTAGTCTCATCCTCATGAAAGCCGTGACCGGGCGCCTCGAGCGGCGCCTGGCCATCAGTTGAGGAAACCGGCATGAGACCCTTCGCCTTCTGGAGCCTCGTGGTGGCGATCCTCGCCTATATGACGATTCCAACGCTGGTCGTGCTGATGACCTCGGTCAATCCGACCGAGATCCTTGCCTTCCCGCCGGAGGGTGTTTCCTTCAAGTGGTACCAGAAAGCGGTCACCTATCCGGATTTCCAAATCGCCTTCAAGAACGGGCTGATCGTAACGTCCTGCGCTTCGACGCTGGCGCTGATCGTAGGCTCGGCGTTCGCCTGGCTCGTGCACCGTTACGATTTCGCCGGGCGCCGCACGCTCGAGGCCGTGCTCTGGTCCCCGCTGATCATTCCGCATTTCACGCTTGGCTTCGGCTTCCTGCTGCTCGGCGGCGCCTTCCAATTGCAGCAGGGCTACACGTTTGTGGTGCTCGCCCATCTGGTCCTGCTGATGCCCTTCGTCACCCGCGCCGTGTATGTCAGCCTCGCAAATGTCGATCCGAATCTCGCCCTCGCGGCGGCCAATCTCGGTGCTCCACCTTTCCAGGTGCTGACCCGCATCGAACTGCCGCTGGTACTGCCCGGAATGGCGGGAGGCTGGCTGATCGCCGCGGTCCTCTCGCTCACCGAGTTCACCGCCTCTCTCTATGTGACAGGCAGCCGCACCCAGACGTTGCCGGTCGCGATGTACAACTACATCCGCGAATATGCCGACCCGACCGTGTCGGCCATCTCGTCGTTGCTCATCATTGCGACCACCATCATTATGTTCATCGCCGACCGCACCTTTGGCCTGCGCCGCGTGCTCGCGATCGATGCGCACTAGATCGAAGCAGACGACCCCGCCATGAATGCGACCGCTGCCGTCGAGATCGTGCGTGTCCGGAAGGACTTCAGCGGGACCGTCGCCGTGGCCGATGTATCGCTGAAGATCGGCAAAGGCGAATTCGTCACTCTGCTCGGCCCCTCCGGCTGCGGCAAGTCGACCCTGCTCGGCATCATCGCCGGCTTCGTCACGCCGACCGCCGGCAAGGTCGTGGTCGACAGCGTCGATATCACCAGCGTCGAACCCTATAAGCGCAACATCGGCATGGTCTTTCAGAGCTACGCGCTGTTCCCGCACATGAACGTGTTCGAGAACATCGCGTTCGGGCTGCGCATGCGCAAGCTGCCGAAGGCCGAGATCGAGACCGACGTGCGCCGCGTCGTCGACATGATGAAGCTCACCGGAATGGAGGGCCGTCGCGTCCGTCAGCTTTCCGGCGGACAGCAGCAACGCGTCGCGCTCGCCCGCGCCGTCGTCATCAGGCCGAAGGTGCTGCTGCTCGACGAGCCGTTGTCGGCGCTCGACAAGAACCTGCGCGCGCAGATGCAGGTCGAGCTCTTGGATCTCCACCGCAAGACCGGGCTGACGACCGTCTTCGTCACTCACGATCAGGGCGAGGCGCTCAGCCTTTCCGACCGGATCGTCGTGATGAACCGCGGCGAGGTGCACCAGGTCGCGGCACCGATCGAGCTTTACCGCACACCGGCGAACGGCTTCGTCGCCTCCTTCATCGGCGAGATCAACGCGCTGCCGAAGGCCCGTTATGAGGTCGAGGGAGCGAACGCAGCGCTCGTCATGCCGGGTGGGAGCAGGCTTACGTCAGTTGCACGCCCGGACTGGGGCTTTGCGCACGGGGCGCAGGTGCAGGCATTCCTGCGTCCCGAGCAGGTCCGTCCGGTTCGTCCCGGCGAAGCGAGCGCGAACATCGTCCGGGGGATCGTCGCGGCGCACATCTATCAGGGCTCGCACACCATCACCCGCGTCGAGGTCGAGGGCATCGGCATCGTCCAGACCCGTGTGACCGGGGCCGAAATCATCAGCAAGAGTCCGGTCGGAGCGCCGGTCTCTCTCGTGCTCGATATCGGCGAGGCCGTGATCCTCCCAGCGAACTGATGACGTGATCACGACGCCAACCGGCCACACCAGACCTCTGGCCCCGACCGAAACGATGCCACTTGCAACGCGTCCTGACTTCGCGATGATGGCGCCTGAAATCGAGCACAGCGAGCGGGCCTATGAACGCGGCACCTCGGCGGATTCGCGTCGTCAATCCAAACTCCAATGAAGCCGTCACGCGGGGCGTCGATGCCGCGCTGGAGCCACTGCGATTTGCGAACGGTCCGGAGATCGTCTGCTCGACGCTGACGGAAGGTCCCTTCGGCATCGAAACCCAGGCGGACGTCGAAAGTGTCGTGATGCCGCTGCGCCGGATGGTGGAAGCGGACAATTCCTCCGACGCCTTCGTCATCGCGTGCTACAGCGATCCAGGGCTGCACGTCTGCCGCGAAAGCACGACGCGTCCGGTGTTCGGGATCGCCGAGTGCGGCGTCTCACCGCGCTCGCGCGCGGCGGCCGTTTCGGCGTCATTGCCATCAGCCAGCGGTCGATCGCCCGGCACATGCGCTACCTGCGTCAGATGGGCCTCACCGACCGGTTCGCCGGCGAACGCCCGCTCGAAATGTCCGTCGCCGAGACGGCAAGCGGCGAGAAAACACTCGAGCGCATGATCGAAGTCGCGCGGCAATTGAAAGAGCAGGACGGTGCCGAAGCGATTGTGATGGGTTGCGCCGGCATGGCGCGTCATCGCCGTCCGCTGGAGGAGGCGATCGGTGTTCCGGTGATCGACCCGACGCAGGCCGCGGTCGCAATGGCGGTCGGGGCCGTGCAGTTCAGCCGCGCTTGATTTCGTTCGACGCAAGCCACTCGGCGTGGGTCTGACGCGCCAGCGAGAATGGTTTGCCGAGCGGCGCGTAAAGATTGGCGAACAGGCGCGCCACCGGCTTGTAGGCATCGAGGTTCACGTACATCCGGACGGGATCGACGATGCCGGCACGCGCATGCAAATGGACCACCTGGCCGACGCACAAACGGCGGCGCGGGCTGACCTCCAACGTCTGATAGTGGCGGCACTCCAGTGACGCAACCGCCTCCGCGATCCGCGGCACCGGAATCGCAGCGCCCGGCGCCGCCGTGAGACCGGCGGCATCGAGTTCGCTGGTGCCCGGCGGAAAATCCACCGCGCAGATATTCATGCGCTCCGCCAGAGCCTCATCGACGAGATTGACTGTGAACGCTTCGTGATCGCGGATATGCGCGGACGTATCCTTCGGTGAGCCGTCGGGCCGCGACTCCAATCCGAGAACGACGAGCGGCGGGTCCTCCGCAAAGACATTGAAGAACGAGAACGGCGCGGCATTGACGATTCCCCCGGGACCGAGCGTGGTGACGAGCGCGATCGGCCGCGGCACAACCAGCGCGCACAGAAGCTTGTAGCGGTCTTGTGCCGGCAGCGTGGTGAAATCGGCGCTGAATGACGAGGACATTAGTCACGCTCCGGCGGGAGGATGACGCCGGTCTGGTCGGTGATGCGGCCATAATGCTCGACGCGGCGGTGGCGATTGAAATCGAAGATCGTTTCCTTGCCGAAGATGGTGGCGTCGAGATCGCAGTCTGCGACGATCAGTTCGTCATCTTCGGTCTTGGCTTCGGCAACGATCTCGCCGTCCGGATTGACGATCATGCTGCCGGCGATCATGTGGAAGCCATCTTCCGCTCCGCCTTTCGCAACCGCCACGACCCAGGTCGAGTTCTGGTAGGCACCGGCCTGTAGCGTCAGGCGGTTGTGAAACAGGCGCTTCTCCGGCCCCTCGCCTTCCCGCTGCGAATTGGTCGACGGCGTATTGTAGCCGAGCACGATCAGCTCCACGCCTTGCAGTCCCATGACGCGATACGTCTCCGGCCAGCGCCGGTCATTGCAGATGCACATGCCGACAATGCCGCCCATCGCGCGCCAGACCGGAAAGCCGAGATCGCCGGGCTCGAAATAGCGCTTCTCCAGGTGTTGGAAGGCGCGCTGCGGATCGAACTCCGAATGGCCCGGGAGGTGCACCTTGCGGTACTTGCCGACGATCCTTCCATCCCGATCGACCAGAATGGACGTGTTGAAGTGATGGCCGTCGGCGGTGAGCTCGGCATAGCCGAACGACATCCCGATCCGGTACTTCGCGGCCTGCTCGAACAGCGGCCGCGTGGCGGCATTGGGCATCTCCCGCTCGAACCACGCATCGACCTCCGCCTGGTCCGTCATGTACCAGCGCGGGAAGAACGTGGTGAGCGCAAGTTCCGGATAGACAACGAAATCGCATTTCTGTCCGTGCGCCTGATCGAGCAGATCCAGCATACGCCGGACCACCGCCTGCCTGCTGTCCGCCTTGTGGATCGGCCCCATCTGGGCGCCGCCAATCCGAAGCACTCGGCTCACCAAATCCTCCCGCAATTCACGTCGCGATCCGCCGTTCCAGCCGGCTGATCAGGCGCACGACCGGCCACAGCATAACAAGGTAGATCGCGGCGGCCAGCACGATCGGCGACGAATTGAAGGTCACCGAGCGTGCCATATCGGCCGAATAGAGCAACTCCGGCAGCGCAACCACGCTCGCGATCGAGGTGAGCTTCACCACCTCGACGGTGTTGGACACGAGATCGGGCAGCACGTTGCGCACCGCTTGCGGCAAGACGACATAAGTCAGCGTCTGGTACCCCCGAAGCCCGGTCGAACGGGCCGCATCCCATTGGCCCCGGCCGATGCTTTCGATGCCGGCACGATAGATCTCGCCGTAGTAGCTTGACGTGTTGAGGAAGAAAGCGATGGCCACCGCCGTCAGGGGCGATGGCCGGAAGCCTGCGAACGGCAGGCCGGCATAAACGAAGATCAAAAGCACGAGCGGCGGAATGGCGCGGAAGAAGTCCAAACCCGCGATCGCCGCCCAGCGCACGGTGCGTGAACGGGACAACGACGTGAGGGCGAACACCAGCCCGCCCGCCAATCCAAGCGGAACAACGATCAGGCAAATAAGCAGCGTTTGCTGGAGCCCCTGAAGAATGATCGGCAGCGACTGCTGCATGATCGCGAGATTGAAGAACTGCTGGACGAGCGCGTCCATCAGACCCTCCGCCAGGCGAATCTGGTTTCGAGGAAACGGCCCAGCACGACCACCGGAATGAAAAGGATCACGTAGGCGATAGCCCCCATCATCAGTGGGGTGGCATTGCCGGAAAACGACTGCGCGGTGGTGGCCTGGTTCAGGATTTCGCCAACCCCGATCACGGTGCCGAGGGCGGTGTTCTTTGTGATCGCGATCGTTCGGTTGGTGAGCGGCGCGACTGTCAGGCGAACCGCCTGCGGCAGGACGACGTACGCGAGCGTGCCGAGAAAGCTCAAACCGGTGGAGCGCGCCGCCTCCCACTGGCCCTTCGGGATCGACAGAATGCCAGCCCAGAAGATTTCCTCGGCAAACGCGGCCAGCACAAGGGCAAGCACGAGCCAAAGGACCGCAAACGACGGCAGATTGATGCCGACATTCGGAAGCCCGAAATAAACCAGCAGAATCAAAACGAGCGGCGGCAACGCACGGAACACGTCGACGAAGACCACGATCAGCGCATTGATTCCGGGCCAGCGAAACGCGCGTATGACCGCGAGCGCAAGCCCGAGCAAGATACCGGTAACGACCACGGCCGCGGCGATCTCGACCGTCACCACCACACCTTTCAAGATCGCCGGAAGATAGCGCTCGATCACGGCTTCGTTGAAGAAGGTGTCGAGAAAGCGCGACCAGCCCCCCATGACGGTCTCAGCGGGTCAGTTCGGCGATGAACGCGCGGGTGCGCGCCTCGCCGGGAGCGGAGAACATCTGTTGCGGAGGCCCTTGTTCCATGATCAGCCCGTGGTCCATGAAGACCACACGGTCGGCGGCATCGCGCGCAAAGCGCATCTCGTGGCTCACTACCAGCATGGTCATGCCGGCGCGCTTGAGCTCCCGCATGACGTTGAGCACGCTGCCGACAAGCTCCGGATCGAGCGCCGATGTTGGCTCGTCGAACAGCATCACCTTCGGTTCGAGCGCGAGCGAGCGCGCAATCGCCACTCGCTGCTGTTGGCCGCCCGAAAGCTCGCCCGGATAGGCGCGCGCTTTGTCGGCGAGGCCTACCCGATCGAGTGCCGCCATGCCGATGCGCTCTGCCTCCGCGCGCGATTTTCCCAACACCTTGACGAGCGCGAGCGTGACGTTCCGCAGCGCCGTCATATGCGGATAGAGGTTGAACGACTGAAAGACCATGCCGATCTGGCGCCGCATGGCATTGACGTCGGTGGCACGCGCCATGACGTCGACGCCGTCAACCCGGATCGAACCGGCGGACGGCTCCTCCAGGCGATTGCAGCAGCGCAGCAGAGTGCTCTTGCCGGAGCCCGACGGCCCGATGACGAAGACCAGTTCCTGCGGCAGAACCGCCAGGTCGATCCCGCGCAGCACCTCCACATCGTGAAATTTCTTGCGCAGGCCGCGAATGTCCAGGATAGGAGCGGCGGTCATCAATCGCTCCGTTCGTGCCCGCGAAGGCGGGCACCCAGTTCTTTGGCTGTCCGCATTTTGCGCTGGGTCCCCGCCTTCGCGGGGACGAACGGAACAAGTGGTCCCACCTCAGAACATCAGGGCTAGCCGCATGTCGGGGTGTGCGGGGTCGGGTCGTAGCCAGGCATGTCGGGAACGCCATAGCCAGGGAACACGGTCACGGCGGCCGAACCTGCCGGTGGCGCAACACCGAACCATTTCTCATGCATCTTGGCGATCGTGCCATCGAGCTTCATGCATTCGATCGCGCCTTCCAGCGTCTTGCGCAATTCACCCGAATCCTTGCGCAGGGGCGCGGCCCAGACCAAACCGGTCGAGTGGAGATATGACAACTCGAGTTGTGGATTGTTCTTGACCGCCCAGGCGATCACGGTGTTGCCTGCGACGTTGGCATCGGCACGCCCCACCATCACCGCCTGCACGGCATCGGTCTGGGTGCCGAAGGACTCGACCTTCCAACCGATCTTCCCTTCGAGATCGCGCACCCAAGAATCGTAGGCTGAGCCTTTGTTGACGGAGACGGTCTTGCCTTTGAGGTCTTCGAGTTTTGCGACCTTTGGCGATCCCTTTTTGATCAGAAACTGAAAATCGGTATTCAGATAGCCCTCGGTGAACAGCATGCTGTCGGCGCGCTCCTTGGTTACGGTGGTGGGAGCGGCGAGAAAGTCGTAGGTGCCAGCCTGTAGGGCCGGCACCAGCCCGGAAAATTGCGCGGCGTCGATCACGATCTTGCGCTTGAGCCGGGCCGCGATCCCATTGGCAAGATCTACATTGAACCCCTGATAGCCGCCGGCAAGATTTGGAAATGCGTGCGGAGCAAACGTGCCGTCGACCGCAGCGCGCAACGGCGGTGGCTCCTGAGCGAATACGGGCGTTACGAGCAGCAGCACGGCACCGGCAGTCGCGAACGTGGATCGGATCATAGGTGTTCCCTCACGTGGCCCGGCGGCATGCGTTCGACTATAGCAACAGGCTCAACGGGGACAAGGCGAATGCGCAGGCAGCGCGCTGCTGCGCGTGCCTAATGGCACCGCAGGAGATGGTGGCGCGGTTGCCCTTCGCCACCCGCGAGGTATACATTCGTCGAGACGCTCTTACCAACCGAAAGCAGAACCATGGGTCCACTGCTCGATGCATCCGCCAAAGGCGTCTACGCTATCTCGGCAACGCCATTTACCGAGGCAGGCGACATCGATTGGCCGAGCGTCGACAGTCTCGTCGAGTTCTACGTTCGATGCGGCGTGCAGGGGCTGACCATTCTTGGAATGATGGGCGAGGCGCAGAAACTCAGCGGCGAAGAATCGGCCGAGTTTGTGCGGCACTTTCTACGCCGCGTGAATGGCCGCGTGCCGGTCATCGTCGGCGTGTCGAATGCAGGTACAGCCAATCTCGTCAAGCTCAGCAGGATTGCGATGGACGCCGGCGCCTGCGGCGTCATGGTCGCACCGCTTACCGGCCTCAAAACGGAAGCGCAGATCGTGAGCTACTTCGCGGAAATCGTCGCGGCGATCGGTGAAAGCGTTCCGGTGGTGTATCAGGACTATCCGCAGGCCACACAGGCTGACATTTCCGCTCAAAGCTTCTTCAAGATTGTCGATGCCTACTCTACCGTGGTGATGTTCAAGCACGAGGATTGCCCCGGCTTGAAGAAACTCACGCAAATCCGCAAAGGCTGCGATGGTGGCGCGCGACGCTACGTCAGCATCCTGGTCGGCAATGGCGGGCTGTACGTACCGCAGGAACTGGCGCGCGGCGCAGATGGAATCATGACCGGATTTGCGTACCCGGAAGCACTCGTTTCCGTCTGTGCCCTGTTCGCAGCCGGGCGCATCGGCGAGGCGGAAGATTTATTCGACGCATATCTGCCGCTGGTGCGCCACGAGCAGCAACCGGGCTTTGGGCTCGCGGTACGCAAGGAAGTGCTGCGGCGGCGCGGCGCCATTCGTTCGGCCGCGGTACGCTCCCCCGGACCGAAGCTCGACGCAACCGACATCGCCGAACTCGACAAATTACTCGCCCGTCTCGAAACGCGCCTGAGCGAAGGCGTTCGCCACCGCGCCGTAGCGTAACGAAGGCACGGATCGACATCATGCCCGACTACGATCTGGTCGTGCGCAACGGAACGCTGGCGACGGCATCCGACGTGTTTCGTGCCGACATCGGCGTCATCGACGGCCGCATCGCGACGATCGGCGCAAAACTTGGTTCCGGCCGCCGCGAGATCAACGCCGAGGGTCGCATCGTCATGCCCGGCGGCGTCGATAGCCATTGCCACATCGAACAACGCTCTTCGATGGGCGTGATGACGGCGGACGACTTCTTCACCGCCACACGTTCGGCAGCCTGCGGCGGCACAACGACGGTCATTCCGTTCGCCGCGCAGTATCGCGGCATGTCGTTGCGTCAGGTGGTGAAGGACTATCATGCCTGCGCGGAGCCCAAAGCGGCCGTCGACTACGCTTTTCACCTGATCATTTCCGATCCCAATGAGCAGGTCACCGGTCAGGAACTTCCCGCCCTGATCAAGGACGGCTACACGTCATTCAAGATCTACACTACCTACGATGCGCTCAAGCTCGACGATCGTCAGATTCTCGAGGTGCTGTCGGTGGCCCGACGCGAGCGCGCGCTGGTGATGGTGCATGCCGAGAATCACGACGTCATCTCGTGGCTCGCCGACAAGATGCTCGCTGCCGGCCACTCAGCACCGCGGTTCCACGCCATGGCGCACGCACCTATTGCGGAACGCGAAGCCACGTCGCGCGCAATTTCGCTTGCCGAACTTGTCGACGTGCCGATCCTGATCGTTCACGTGTCGGCGCGCGAGGCGATGGAGCAGATCCGCCAGGCGAAGGCGCGCGGCCTCAAGGTCTACGGTGAGACCTGCCCGCAATATCTCTTCCTCACCGCCGACGATCTCGACCAGCCCGGCTTCGAGGGTGCGAAATACATGTGCAGCCCGCCGCCTCGCGACAAGGCGAACCAGGAGTTCATCTGGCAGGGGCTCGCGACCGGAGTATTCGACGTCTTCTCGTCCGATCACGCCGGATACCGCTACGACGACCCGGAAGGTAAGATGAAGCACGGCCGCAATGCGCCGTTCAAGAAGGTCGCAAATGGAGTGCCCGGCCTGGAAGTACGGACCGCACTGCTGTTCTCGGAAGGTGTCGGCAAGGGACGCATCGACCTGCCGAAATTCGTCGCGCTGACATCGACCAATGCGGCCAAGCTTTACGGCCTCCATCCGCGCAAAGGCACCATCGCGGTCGGGAGCGACGCGGACCTGGCAATCTGGGATCCCGACAAGGAGGTTACGATCCGGCAGTCGATGATCCATGACGCCATGGATTACACGCCCTATGAGGGCAGGACGGTCAAAGGCTGGCCCGTCACCACGCTGGTGCGGGGCGAGGTCGTCGCCGAAGCCGGCGAATTCGTCGGCGCGGCCGGCAAAGGCCAGTTCCTGAAGTGCAATATCCCGCCTGCGACCGCACCTCTCGGACGTCTCACGGTCCCGTTTGATCCAGCAACCGGATTGGCAGAGCCCAGCAAGCACGGCGGTCCCGCGCGTTGATACCCGCCAACACGCATTGTCACGCTGTTGCGCGCGAGCTTGGTTGAGCTCGCGCTGTCTTAATGCGAGAGCATCCAGGGCCGACTTGCCGGGAAGCTCTTGCTGCCGCTTTTGCCGCGCTTGGTGTAGCGCATGGATTTTTTCGAACAGCAGCCGCAACCAGCGCCGTGGGCTTTTTTCCTGTCGGAGAGCGTTTGCGGTGCGTGTGCGCTTCGCTCGTTGGTGACATGCGCCAGCCGGCGTTCGGCCGGCATGGACGCGAGATTTGGCGCGGTGAGGAAGGCCCTCGGCGCATCGTCACCGCATTCCGGACACTCGTTCGGCAGAGTGCATTCGGCCATCGGCCGCATGTCGGTGAACGGTCCGCACCGCCCGCAAAGATAGTCATAAACCGGCATTGTCTCCTCCCGAGGCTAGCCATTCACCGACAAGCTTGCTGAGATCGCCGCCCGCCCGTGCGGGCGAACGGCCGTCATCACTTGTCCGGCGACATCGGCATTTCGATTCCCTGCTTTACGTGCTTGGTCGGACCGGCGGCGCTCGGCATCACGTCGAAATCGAAAATGTCGGTCGGGAGCCATAACGTTGCGCAGGCATTGGGAATGTCGACCACGCCCGAGATGTGCCCCTGGCAGGGTGCCGTGCCAAGAATTGCATAGGCCTGCGCGCGGGTATATCCGAACTTCGTGAGGTACTCGATAGCGTTGAGGCAAGCCTGCCGGTAGGCGATGTGAACGTCGAGATAATATTGCTTGCCTTGCTCGTCGACCGAGATGCCTTCGAAGATCAGATAGTCGTTATAGTTCGGCACGATCGGCGATGGCTTGAAGATCGGGTTCTTGATCCCGTATTTCGCCATGCCGCCCTTGATCAGATCGACCTTGAGATGCAGCCAGCCGGCCATCTCGATCGCGCCGCAGAACGTGATCTCGCCGTCGCCCTGGCTGAAATGCAGGTCGCCCATCGAGAGACCGGCCCCTTTGACGTAGACCGGGAAGAATATCTTGGAGCCGCGGGACAAGTCCTTGATGTCGCAATTACCGCCGTGTTCGCGCGGCGGAACGGTGCGCGCACCTTCGGCCGCGATCTTGTTCTTGGCGTCGCCCTTGGCGCGGCCGGCATGCGCCGTCGCACCGAACGGGGGCGCTGCGAGCGGCGGCACACGGTTGGGATCGGTCGCGATGAGCGCCATCTCCCGCGCGTTCCAGGTATCAAGCAGCTTCTGGTCCGGCAGGCAGCCGATCAAGCCCGGATGGATCAGGCCGGCGAAGTTCACCCCCGGCACATGGCGCGAATTCGTGTAGAGCCCCGAAATGTCCCAGATCGACTTTTGCGCCAGCGGAAAATGATCGGTGAGAAAGCCGCCGCCGTTCTTCTTCGAGAAGAACCCGTTGAACCCCCACAGACTCTCCGGCAAGGCGCCTACGTCGAGCAAATCCACGACCAGCAGATCGCCCGGCTCCGCGCCCTCGATGCCGATGGGTCCCGACAGGAAATGCACGATGCTCAGATCGATGTCCCGCACGTCATCGGCGGATTCGTCGTTCTTGATGAAGCCGCCGGTCCAGTCATAGGTCTGGATGACGAAGTCGTCACCCGGCTTGACCCAGGCGACGATCGGGACGTCGGGGTGCCAGCGGTTGTGAATCATGTCGTTCTTGTAGGGCGATTCCGACAGGTCGACCTCGATCAGGGTCTTCGACGCGGTCGGACGGCTCAGAGTGGTATGCATGGTTGTCTCTCCCTTCAGTGCAATACGGCACCGCGAAAAGCGGACCCGTGCGTTTCAGACTGCGAGGAACCGGGCGATCTCCGCCTCGTCGACATGGTCGCGGGTATCGGAATGCACGATGCGGCCGCCCTCCATGACCAGGATGCGGTCGGCGATATCGAGCACGAAGCTCAGGACCTGTTCGCAGACGACGATGCAGATATTGCGGATGCTGCGGATATCGCGCAGCAGGCGCGCGAGGTCCTTGATGATCGACGGCTGTATCCCCTCGGTCGGCTCGTCCAGAAGCAGGACCTTCGGATCGCTGGCGAGCGCGCGGGCAATCGCCAGCTGCTGCTGCTGTCCGCCGGACAGATTGCCCCCGCGCCGGCGCTCGAAATCGGCGAGTATGGGAAAGAGGTCGTAGATCTCGCGCGGGATGTCGCTCTTGCCGGTCACGACGAGGCCGGTCTCGATATTTTCCCTGACCGTCATGGTGCCGAATATCTGCCGGCCCTGCGGCACGTAGGCCAGGCCGCGCGCGACGCGTTGATGCGACGCCAGCGCGGTCACGTCGGCACCGTCGATCATGATCTGCCCCGACCGGGCCGGCATCACACCGATCAGCGATCGCATCAACGTGGACTTGCCCATTCCGTTGCGGCCGACCAACGCCACGATTTCACCCTGAGCGACCGAAAGATCGATGCCGTGAAGGACCTGGCTCTGGCCGTAGGCGGCGGAGAGATTGCGGACCTCGAACATTTTCCGGTCATCCTTCGTGGCGGTGTACCGCGCGGAGAAAACCTGCGCCCTCAGGCTACGCACCGGCCAACCTAGTGGCCGAGATAGACTTCCTTGACCTTCGGATTGGCCTGGACGGAATGCATATCGCCTTCGGCCAGCACCTTGCCCTGGTGCAGCACGGTGACCTTGTGCGCGATGCTTTCCACGAACTTCATGTCGTGCTCGATCACGATCACCGAACGGTTCTTGATGATTTCGTTGAGCAGCTCGGCGGTCTTGGCACGCTCCGAGACGCTCATCCCGGCGACCGGTTCGTCCAGCATGAGGAGTTCCGGGTCCTGGATCAGCAGCATGCCGATCTCCAGCCACTGCTTCTGCCCGTGGCTCAGGGTTTCGGCAGACCGATCGAGATGGTCTTCCAGAAAGATCATGACGGCGATCTCGCGCACGCGCCGCTTGACCTCGTCGTCGCGCTTCCAGAACAGCGCGCCGAGCACGTCGCGGCCGCGCGGCAACGACAGCTCGAGATTTTCGAACACTGTCAGGTCTTCGTAGATCGTCGGCGTTTGAAACTTTCGTCCGATGCCCAGGCGAACGATCTCTTGTTCCTTGCGGCCGGTGATCTCCTGGTCCTTGAACTTGATCGAACCGCTGCTGACTTTCGTTCGTCCGCAGATCAGATCGAGCACGGTGGTCTTGCCGGCACCGTTTGGGCCGATGATGACCCGCAGCTCTCCCGTGTCGATGTAGAGGTTCAATCCGCTGACCGCCTGGAACCCGTCGAAGGAGACGCTGACATCTTCAAGCGCAAGCAGAAAATCGGTGCTCGACATGATGGCGACCTCCGCGCTCTATTCGGCCGGCGCCGGATTCGGCTGGCGATGCCCCCATCCCTTGGGGAATCGCAGGCGAGGGATGAGTTGATCCGTCACCAGGCCGGCAAGGCCGCGCGGGAATAGGAGCACGACCGCGATAAACAAGCCGCCCATCGCGAACAGCCAAAGTTCGGGAAAGGATTCGGAGAAAACCGTCTTGCCCCAGTTGACGACGAGCGTCCCGACCACCGCACCGACGATCGACTGCCGGCCGCCGACCGCGCAGAAGATCACCATCTCGATCGAAGGCACGATGCCGACGAACGACGGCGACATGAAGCCGACCTGCAGGGCGAACATCGCTCCGCCGACGGCCGCCATGGCGGAGGCGAGGCAGAAGATGAAGATCTTGAAATTGGCGACGTCGTAGCCGGAGAACCGGACGCGGTCTTCCTTGTCGCGCGTCGCGACCAATATCCGGCCAAGCTTGCTCGCGAGCACGAAGCGGCCAAGCAGCATGGTACCGAGCAAGGTAAAGCAGCAGACGAAGTAGAGGATGTATTTCGCACCGTCGGTGCGGATGTCCCAGCCCAGCAGGGTGCGCAGATCGGTGATACCGTTAATGCCGCCGGTATAGCCCTGCCGGCCGATGATCAGAATGGTCATCACCGCGGCCAGTGCCTGGGTGATGATGGCGAAATAGACGCCGCCCACCCGCCGCTTGAACATGGCGGCGCCGAGCACGAAGGCGACGATCGTCGGGACGACAAGCACGGCGATCAGCGCGAATGGCAGCGACTTGAACGGCACCCAGAAGAGCGGCAGTTCGGTGATCTGATTCCAGTCCATGAAGTCGGGGATGCCGGGCGTGGACTGGATCTTGGTGTTGGCCACGCTCGACGCCTCGAGCTTCAGAAAGGCCGCCATGCAGTAGCCCCCGAGGCCGAAGAACACCCCCTGCCCCAGACTCAGAATTCCGGTGTACCCCCAGCACAACACCAAGCCGACAGCCACGAACGCGTAAGTCAGGTACTTGCCGATCAGATTGAGCCGGAAGATATCGAGCATCAGCGGCAGCACGACCAGGATGAGGGCCGCGATCAGCAGAAAGCCGATGAGTTCGAGCGATCGGGAGTCCGGGCGGCTGGCCACCATGGAAGTCGTCACCTTCTAACCTTGAGGACGAACAGTCCCTGCGGACGGAGCATCAGCAGTCCGATGACGATCAGCAGCGTGAGCACCTTCGCCATCGAGCCGCTGAGGAAGAATTCGAGCGTCGACTGCGATTGCGAGATCGTCAGCGCCGAGGCGATGGTGCCGAGCAGGCTTTGCGCTCCGCCGAAGACGACCACCAGGAATGTGTCGACGATGTAGAGCTGGCCGGCGGTCGGACCGGTCGAGCCGATCATCGTGAAGGCCGAGCCGGCGATGCCGGCAATGCCGCACCCCAGTCCGAAGGTCAGGCGGTCGATGCGCCGCGTGTCGATGCCGACCGCGCCGCTCATCGTGCGGTTCGACACCACCGCGCGCACCTGGAGGCCCCAACGCGAGCGGTACAGCAGCAGCGCGACCGCGGCAGTGATGAGGAGCGTCAGGCCCATCACGAACAATCCGTTGATCTGAACTTCGATCGAGCCGGTGACAGGAAGCGAGCCCATCATCCATTGCGGCAGCTCGATCCCGACCTCGCGGGCGCCGAAGATCGACCGGAACGCCTGTTGCATGATCAGGCTCAAGCCCCAGGTGGCCAGCAGCGTATCGAGCGGACGCGCGTAGAGATGCCGGATGAGCAGCCATTCGACTAACAGGCCAAACGCTCCCGCAACCAGAAACGCGACGATCATGGCGATGAAGAAATACCCGCCGTACAGACTCGGCAGATAGGCCTCGAAGATGTGCGAGCACAGGTAGGTCATGTAGGCGCCGAGGATCATGAACTCGCCGTGCGCCATGTTGATCACGCCCATCTGCCCGAAGATGATCGCGAGGCCGAGCGCCATCAGAAGAAAGACCGAGAACAGGATGAGCCCGGCGAACCCCTGCATCACCAGGATCGAGCCGAGTTCGGCGAGGGTGTAGTCCCCGAACATCCGGTTGTTACTCCATCCAGGCCGTGGCCGGCTGTTGGCTTCGATGCGATCGAGAGAGTTGGGTGCCCCGGCGCCGGGTTACCGGGGCACCCGACGGGTGCGCTACTGGTAGCCCTTCGGATACGGATCGGGCTCCATCAGCTCAGCCGTTTCGTAGATCAGCTCGTACTGGCCGTCCTTACGTGCGCGCCCGACCCGCGTCTTGCTCCAGAGATGATGGTTCTCGTGGATGCGCACGTAGCCCTCCGGCGCCCCCTTGAATTCGACGCCCGGCGAAGCGGCCGCGACCTTGTCGATGTCGAAGGAACCGGCCTTCTCGACGGTAAGCTTCCACAGCCAGGGCCCGAGATATGCGGCCTGCGTCACGTCGCCGATGACGGTCTTGTCGCCCCACATCTTGTGGAAGGCCTGCACAAAGCCCTTGTTGTTCGCGTTGTCGAGCGACTGGAAATACTTCATGCAGGCATAGCCGCCGACGATGTTCTCACCGCCGATGCCGTCGATCTCGTCCTCGGTGACCGAGATCGTCATCAGCGTCTGCTTGTTGAGGTCGAAACCGGCGGCCTTGAGCTGCTTGTAGAAGGCGACGTTCGAGCCGCCGACGATGATCGCGTAGATCACGTCCGGCTTCGACAGCTTGATCTTGTTGATGACGGAGTTGAACTGGGTGTGACCGAGCGGGAAGTACTCCTCGCCGACGACTTTGAGCTTGAGGAAATTCTCGATGTGCTTGCGCGCGATCTTGTTGGAGGTTCGCGGCCAGATGTAATCAGAGCCGAGCAGGTAGAAGGTCTTGGCGCCCTTCTCTTTCTGCACCCAGTCGAGGCCGGCGATGATCTGCTGCGTCGCCTCCTGGCCGGTGTAGATGACGTTTTTCGAGGCTTCGAGGCCCTCGTAGAAGGTCGGATAATACAGCATGCCGTTGTACTGCTCGAACACCGGCAGTACCGCCTTGCGTGACGCGGAGGTCCAGCAGCCCATCACCGAAGCGACCTTGTCGTTGACCAGCAGCTTCTTTGCCTTCTCGGCAAACGTCGGCCAGTCGCTGCCGCCGTCTTCCTGGATGAACTTGATCTTGCGCCCGAGCACACCGCCTTGCGCGTTGATCTGTTCGATGGCGAGTTTCTCGGCCTGCACCGACCCGGTTTCCGAAATGGCCATCGTGCCGGTGACGGAATGCAGGATGCCGACCGTCACTTCCGTGTCGGTGACCGCAAGACCTGTGGTGTTGACCTTCGCGGTCGGGAACTGCTGAGCAAGCGCCATTGGCGAAAGCATCGCCGTTGCCGAAAGTGCGGCGGCTCCGGCGAGAAGCTCGCGACGAGAGGGTTTGGTAAAGGAGGAGATAATCCGCTTTTCCGATGACATGCGACGCCTCAAATCCGGCTGGGTTGACCGGGGAGCGAGTCCTGCCCGCTCCTCGTTGGCCAGAGACTGCATGTAATTGCTGCAATGCAGCATACGTCGATTGACGTATATGCCTACGTTGGATGACGTATCAAAATGCGATGAATGCTGGACATCTTGAAAATCACAGCGACGGCGGAAGTTGTGCACCCAATGCTATATTTTGCGGCGCACACTGCACCGATTTTCGCCATACGCGGGCAACGGCGGAGCCTTAAAGTCGGCGGTACGCGCGAGCCAAACAACGGTTCGTACTGGGACGGAAAGCACGAGAGGGACGAGCTCCGACAACGAAAGCGAAGCGGTGAACGTCCATGACAGCGCAACAACGCATCGTCCGCGTTAGGCGCAGTTACAATCAGTGGGTCGCCAATCAGACGCTGGAAGATTACGCGCTTCGCTTCACCGCCAAGCGGGCCCGCAGGTGGTCGAGCTTCCGCGTGGCGAATACCGCGATCGGCGCGGTTTCCTTTCTCGCGCTCGAAGCGATCGGCGGGTCGATCACCCTCAATTACGGCTTCGTCAACGCGACGAGCGCCATCCTCGTCGTCGGCGCGTTGATCCTCCTCACCTGCCTGCCGATCGCCTACTACGCGGCGACCTACGGGGTCGATATCGACCTGCTCACGCGTGGCGCCGGCTTCGGATACATCGGCTCGACGATCACGTCGCTGATCTATGCCTCGTTCACGTTTCTATTCTTCGCCATCGAAGCGGCGATCATGTCGCTTGCGCTTGAACTGTGCTTCGGCGTCCCGCTGTTCGTCGGCTACGTGTTGAGCTCGCTGATCATCATTCCGCTCGTGACCCACGGCATCACGTTCATCAGCCGCCTGCAGCTTTGGACGCAGCCGCTTTGGATCGCCCTGCACCTGATCCCGTTCGTCTTCATCGCCTTCGCCGACAGCGCGGCGTTCGAACGGTGGACGCATTTTTCTGGAACCGCCGAGATGGGCGGGCCGGCATTCAACCTCATCCTCTTTGGCACGGCTTCGACCGTCGTTTTTTCGCTGATCGCGCAGATCGGCGAGCAGGTCGATTTCCTGAGGTTCCTGCCTGCACGCGACGACCGCAAGCGGCTGAGCTGGTGGTCCGCCTGCTTATCGGCCGGACCGGGGTGGATCGTTCCCGGCGTGCTGAAGCTCCTTGCTGGATCGTTCCTGGCCTTCCTCGCGATCGAGCATTTCGTTCCGCTGCACAAAGCGGCCGAGCCGACGCAGATGTACCTCGTCGGCTTCCAATATGCGTTCTCGTCGCCCCAGATCGCGCTGGCGTTCGCCGGTGCGTTCATCGTCGTTTCGCAGATCAAGATCAACGTGACGAACGCCTATGCCGGCTCGATCGCATGGTCGAACTTCTTTGCTCGGCTGACGCATAGCCATCCCGGCCGCGTGGTCTGGCTGGTCTTCAACGTCACCATCGCGCTGATGCTGATGGAGCTCGGCATCTTCAAGATGCTCGAGCATATCCTCGGGCTCTATTCCATCGTGGCGGTGGCGTGGGTCGGCGCGCTGGTGGCCGACCTGGCGATCAACAAGCCGCTCGGCCTGAGCCCGTCCGGGATCGAGTTCAAGCGCGCCCACCTCTACGACATCAACCCGGTCGGCGTCGGCGCGATGCTGGCCGCGACCGTCACCGGGGTCGTCGCGTTCATGGGGCTGCTCGGGTCCGTTCTGCAGTCGTTGTCGGCATTTCTCGCCCTCGCGGTCGCATTCGTCATGGCCCCGGCGATCGCCTATGCGACCAAGGGGCGGTTCTATTTGGCGCGGACGCCGTGGCGGAACTGGAACGGCCAGGCCGTCATTCGCTGCTCCATCTGCGAACACGCCTTCGAGGCGGAGGACATGGCGCAGTGTCCGGCCTATTCGGGCGCGATCTGTTCGCTGTGCTGCTCACTCGAAGCGCGATGCGGCGATTGCTGCAAGCCGCAGGCCCGCATCTCGACCCAGATGCGCGGCTTGCTCGATCAAACATTGCCGGGATGGGTTACCCGCACCGTCAACACCGATGTCGGCCGATATCTCGGTGTGCTGCTGCTGTTCGGGGGCGTCATCGGGTTGGTGCTGACGCTGGTCTATTTCCAAGTCTCGCTCGACCCCGATGCGCCAAGGGCTATTCTGAAATCCACTCTTTGGACCATCTTCTTCATCCTCTCCATTATCGCCGGCGTGGCGGCATGGTTGTTCGTTCTGGCGCAGGAGAGCCGGCGCGTGGCGGAAGAGGAGACCCGGCGGCAAACCGACCTGCTGATGAACGAGATCGACGCTCACAAACGCACCGATGCCAAGCTGCAGAAGGCCAAGGAGGCGGCCGAAGCCGCGAACCAGGCCAAAAGCCGGCACGTCGTCGGCTTGAGCCACGAATTGCGCACGCCGCTCAATGCGATTCTCGGTTACGCCCAGCTCCTGGAGCGCGATCCGACGCTGCCGTCGCACCGCGTCCATGCCGTCAAGGTGGTACGGCGAAGCGCCGAGCACCTGTCCGGATTGATTGACGGGCTGCTCGACATTTCAAAGATCGAAGCCGGCCGCTTTCACCTTGAGCGCAACGAACTGCACCTCGCCGAATTTCTCGACCAGCTCGTCGACATGTTCCGTCTTCAGGCGACCGCCAAGCGCATCGGGTTCCATTATGTCCCACCCCCGCGCCTGCCGGCGGTCGTCTACAGCGACGAAAACAGGCTTCGGCAGATTCTCATCAACCTGCTCTCGAACGCCGTCAAATTTACCGATACCGGCCACGTGACCTTCACGGTGAGCTACCGCTACCAGGTGGCGGAGTTCACCATCGAGGACACCGGCGTCGGCATCAGGAAGGCCGATCTGGGTCGGATATTCCAGCCGTTCGAGCGGGCCCACACGTCGCGCGCAAATGCCAAGGTCGGGATTGGGCTCGGCCTCACCATCACCAAGCTCCTGACCCACGTCATGGGCGGCGACATCGCAGTCACGAGCGAGATCGGCAAGGGTAGCGCTTTCCGCGTCAAGCTGCTGCTCTCCGAGGTCTCGCAGCCCCGCACGATCTCGACAATGGAGGATCGCGTCCGCGGCTATTCCGGCCCGCCGCAAACGGTGCTCGTCGCCGATGACGACGAAATCCAGCGCGACCTCGTGTCCGAGTTGCTGGAGCCTCTTGGCTTCAGCGTCCTGACCGCCACGACGGGCGAGGAGTGCCTGGTCCTGGCGGAGCGGAGCAAGCCGAACCTGGTCCTGCTCGACATCGCCATGCCGCAGATGGACGGCTGGCAGGTCGCCCAGCGGCTTCGCGCATCGAAGGACCGGGCTGCCATCCTGATCATCTCGGCAAACGCCATCGATCCGAAGCGCTTGCTGGAAGCCGGGCGCCAATTCGACGACTATCTGATGAAGCCGATCGACCTGCGGCAGTTGCTCAAGAAGATTCACGCCCTGCTCGGAATCGAATGGCTCTACCACGCGGAGCCCGCGCGTCCGGCGCCTTCGGCCGACGCAACGCCGCTCGTCATCCCACCGGATCGTGACATCGATGAACTGATCGGCCTTGGCGAGATCGGCCATATCCGGGCGATCGTCGAGAAGTTAGGCGAGATCGAGAAGAGCTCCTCGGAATACGGCGAGTTTGTCGAGCGGATGCGCGTTATCGTGGACGCGTTCGACTTGAAGAGCTACGCCGCTGCCCTCGACACCGTCCGGGGCCGCAATGCATAGGGACCACCATGCCTAGGAGGGAGACGCGCGACATCGTGCTGGTGGTCGACGACTCGCCGGAGACGCTCCGGATGTTGACCGATGCGATCGAGGAGGCGGGCATGACCGTCCTGGTCGCGCGCGAAGGCGAGCACGCGCTATCGATCGTCGAGCGGATGACGCCCGACGTCATTTTGATGGATGCGCTCATGCCGGGCGCGGACGGCTTCGAGACCTGCCGCCGGCTCAAGCAGAAGAAGGCGCTGGCGCATGTGCCCATCATCTTCATGACCGGGCTGACCGATACCGAGCGTATCATCGAAGGGTTCGAGGCTGGTGGCGTCGACTATGTGACGAAGCCGATCGTGCCCGGTGAACTCCTCGCTCGCCTGCGTGTTCACTTGGCCAACGCGCGCATCGCGCACAGCGCACGCGCGGCGCTTGACGCATTCGGACGGTTTCTTCTCGCCACTAATCACGCCGGCAAAGTGATGTGGTGCACGCCGCAGGCGGCGCGCCTTTTGGGAACGGCGTTCAGCGATTTCGATACGCAAGGCTACGTGCTGCCCCGTCATATCCGGGAATGGCTCGAGCATTGCGCCGCCGAACAGGCGGGTTCGGGCTCCGCGGCCATCGAACTTGCCCCGGTCGAATCGACGACGAAGCTGCAGTTGCTCTATATCGGACAGGTCGGGCCAGATGAGAACCTGTTGCGGCTCATCGAAGGCGACGCAGGCCGCGACCAGGCGGTGCTGAAACAAAAACTTCTCGTGACCGAGCGCGAGGCCGAAGTGCTGCTCTGGATCGCTCGCGGCAAGTCCAATCGCGACATTGCGGAGATCCTCAGTCTCAGTCCAAGGACCGTGAACAAGCACCTCGAGCAGATCTACGCCAAGCTCGGCGTCGAAAACCGCACCTCCGCCGCGGCGTTGACGGTGCGGACGCTCGGTGTTCGATAGCTGCTTTGACGAGATGCCCTGTGGCGCACTTGCACGCTCTAGATATGGCGACGAGCTTACTGCACAGCGTCACCCTCAAATGCGTCCCGGCTTGTAGCCACATTCGACGTTGGTCTCGGTGACGCGCCGATACATCTCGCGATAGTAGGGTTCGAGCCGGTCGGCGGCTTCTCCGGTCGCGGCCAATGCGCGACGCATTGCCGGCAGGCGGTCACGAATTTCCTGTTTGATCGATGCTTCGTCGACGGTCAGAACCTTGCCGCGATCGACCACGACGCGCCCGGCCACCATGGCCATGGTCACCGCGCTGCCATTGGCGCAATAAACCAATTGGCGGCGGATGTCGTTCAACGGCGTGAACGCCAGATGATCGAGATCCATCAGGATCAGGTCGGCCTGCTTGCCGACCTCAAGGGAGCCGATGTCGGGCTGCCGCATCCCGCGTGCCCCGCCGAGCGTAAGACATCGCAAGATTTCGAGAGGCTGCGGCCATCGCAGATAGTCGGTGTCGGTGATGCGGTGAATCAAGCTCGCCAACTTGGCGACCGCCCACATGTCGGTCGTGTCGTCGGCCGCTCGCTCGTCGGAGCCGAGCGCTATCGGGATGCCGGCCTCGCGCAGCTTCCGGAACGGCATGATGCCGCTGCCCAGCTTGAGATTGCAGATCGGATTGTGGGCCACGACGCACTTGGCCGCGGCCATCAATTCCACGTCGCTATCGTCGATCCAGATCGCATGGATGACCATCACGCGCTCGTCCAGAAAGCCGAGGTCGTGCACGTGACGGATCAGTGACTTGTTCCAACGGGTCTGGCCGAGCACTCGTTGGAGCTTTGTCTCCAGCATGTGGATGTTGAACGGCAGGTCGTGGGCTCGGCTGAATTCCGAAAGGAAGCCGAAGTAGTCGTCACTCACGCGTTGCGGTGCCGAATTGGACACCGCGATGCGCAACCGCCCGTTCTCTGCGCCGTGCCAGTTTGCGTGGAACCAGCGATAGAGGTCGGCCAATTCACTGGATGTCGCGCGCGGTGCACGGTCCATCTCAGTGCGGATGCCGGGCGGAAGAATTTCTTCGAGAAACGGATACTTTACGTATTCGACGAGGTTCTGATGATTGATCGAAACGGTGGCGCGCTGACCACTGTCGGCGTAGGCCTGCATCAGCGCCGAGATGGAACGCTGCGTCGGATAGGGATTGTGGAAAGCGTCGTCATGCACGGCGGTGACGCCGGCCTTGAGCATCTCGATGGCCCCGAGCATGGTTTGCAGATAGACAAAGCGCGGATCGGGCTCCGCCATGCCGAACGGCGGCACCTCATACAGCATGAACAATTCCAAGGGACGGTTGGCGAGCGCGCCCGCCAGGAAGTTTGCCTGCGAATGAAAATGACCGTTGATGAGCCCCGGCATGGCCAGCTTACCGGCGGCTTCGATGACCGTGGCGCCGTCGGCGCCCGGCAGCGGGCCTGAGCCGATCGCCGCGATCCGGCTACCGTCGATCAGGATATCGGCGCGCGGGTATTCGCGATCCTCAGCATCGAGCGTGAGGATATGCGCGTTGCGGATCAGCGTTTTCATTGTGTCCCGGCAAACAGGCGGCCCCAGCGCGCACCGGGTGCGGTGTCAATTCCGGCACGGCGCAAGGCATCCCATACTCCGATCGACACAGTATCGTAAATCGGAATGCCGAGTTCCTGCTCCATCGGCCCGACCAGATGTGCCGCCGGAAAGTTGGTGCAAAAGGTGACGATTGCGTCCGGCCTTGCGGCGGCCGTGTCGCGGATCATTTGAACGATATCGGAGTCCGGGACGGTGCAATACGAAAAATTGTCAGAAAGGCCTGCATGGGCCTCGGCGACGCAGCGAAAGCCGCGCTTCTCGAAGGCGGCGACCATTCTCGCCTGATAAGCATCGGTGTGCGGCGACACAAGGCCGATCCTGTTCGCTCCGGTCTCGCGCAGCACGGCTTCGAGCGCCAGCACCGAGGTTGTCGCGGGGATTTCTGTCTCCGCCGTGATGCGGTCACAGAGCACGCGATCGGCGTCGAACCCAAGTCCGACGCCCTTGCTGCCGTTCCAGCATATGACCTGCAGCTTGGCGTGCGCCAGCAGACGCGCGGCGCCGAGCATGCCGTCCCAGTCGTAGTCGTCCTTGTAGTCGTCGCTCGAACCGAACACCGGTGTGCGGGAGAAGTGTCCCGACACCTCGGGGAAATCGGCGAGGATCGCCGTCGTCATGCGTTCGACCACCACGTTGGCCGAGGGCGTGATCGTGCCGATCCCGGTCGTCTGCCGCCAGCGAGGCAACGCAGTCATGCGTCGTCCCGGACGACCAGGTTGCGCTCGGCGGCCCAGCTCGCGATGACGCTCGATCCGGGCTCAAGTCCGGCGATCTGGTCCGCACCGGTCTCGTTCTGCCGAATGACGATCAACGGATCGCCGTTCGAGCGGCGCAGATGATAGTGCGTGTTCGATCCGCGATAGACGATCTGCTCCACCGTCGTGCGCATGCCGTTGGTTGGTGCGTCGCCCTTCAGCGGTGAAAGCTGGATGCCCTCGGGCCGCAGCGCGATGGTGACGCTCTGCTCCGCAGGCGGGACGCCGTTGAGGGCAAGGCGCACGCCGTCGCCGCTCTCGACCGTGAAACCGCCGTTGTGCCGTCCGGTGACGCGCCCGGTGAAGAAATTCGAAGTGCCGATGAAACTCGCGACAAAGCGCGACAGCGGCCGCTCATAGATTTCGGTCGGCGTGCCGAATTGCTCGATCACGCCCGCCCGCATGACCGCGATGCGGTCGGAGAGCGTCAGCGCCTCGTCCTGGTCGTGCGTCACCATGAGCGTGGTGATGCCGAGACGCCGCTGCAGTTGCCGCATCTCGATCTGCATGTTCTCGCGCAATTTCTTGTCGAGCGCGCCGAACGGCTCGTCGAGCAGAAGCACGGAAGGTTCGATCACCAATGCGCGCGCAAGCGCGACGCGCTGCTGCTGCCCGCCGGACAGTTGGTGCGGATAGCGCCCGCCAAATCCTTCGAGCCGAACCATCGCGAGCGCGGTCTCGGCTTTGCGCAAGGCCTCTCGTCGTTGAAGCTTGCGCATCTCCAGGCCGAACGCGATGTTGTGCGCAACGTCAAGATGGGGAAACAGCGCGTAGTTCTGGAACAGCATTCCGACGTTGCGCCGGTGCACCGGGAGTCTGGTCCACCGGCTTGCCCTTGATCGCGATCGAGCCGGCGCTCGGCGCGATCAGCCCCGCGATCATGCGCATCACGGTCGTCTTGCCGCACCCGCTCGGGCCGAGCAGCGACAGCACATGTCCCTGCTCGACCCCAAACGATACGTCGCTCACCGCGACCGTAGTGCCATAGCGCTTGGCGACGCCGGAGACTTCGATATCCATGATGCGCGTTACGACACGAAGATCTGGCTCATTTTCTCGATCCACTCGGAGCGCACCTTGTTCACGTGCGCCCAGTCCGGCGAGAACAGGCCGAGTTCGTCCATCTTCTTTTGCGGATAAGGCAACAGCTTCGCGATCTGCGGCTTGAACTCAAGCCCGTCGATCGACGGTGCGGCGAGCGCCGCCTCCGAAAGGCCCTGTTGCACCTTTGGGTCGAGCATTCGATTCATGAACGCCGCGCCCAGGTCGGCGTTGGGGCCGCCTTTCACGAACACCTGGCAATTCACGCCCGCGAATGCGCCCTCCTTGGGAAAGCACATGTCGATCGGCGCGCCCTTCATCTGGTACGGATAGACGTATTTCGAGTATTCGGGCCCGCCCATCACGCCCTCGCCCTGCGCCACCAGCAGCGGCGCGTCGTCGGTATCGTAGAGCTTGAGAATATTGGGCTTGAGTTGCGCCAGCTTCGGCCACGCCTGGTCGACGAGATACTGCGCCTCCTGGTAGGGCTTGCCGGTGGCGATCGCGGCGGTGGCGATCGCCATGAACACGCTCGGCGTGGTCTTGGTCGAGACCAGCGAGATCTTCTTGGCGTATTTCGGATCCCACATATCCGCATAGCTTTCGAGCGGCTTCGCGGTCTTGGTGTTGTAGAAAATGCCCGCGGACGAGATCGCCAGCGCGACGCCATAGCCGTCGTTGTAGATGAAGCGCGGATAGACCTTCGGCGAGGTTCGGCATCTTGTCCTTCGGCAGCGGGTCGATCAGCCCCTCGCGTTTCGCAATCTCGACGCCCAGATCGTCGACGAACATCACGGTGAATTTCGGCGCATCCTTGCTGGCGCGCAGCAGCGAAATCTGGCCGAGCGTCGAGCCTTGCTGCGCCAGTACCTTGCAGTCGAGTTCTTTTTCGAATGCCGGCAGCACGCTCTTGCGGATGAACTCGCCCTGGGTGCCGCCCCAGATGCCGATCTGGATCTGCTTGCCCTGCGCCCAGCCGTTGCGGACGAAGCCCATCGGAGCCGCGAGGGCGGTTACGCCGGCCGACTTGACCAAGGTACGTCTGCTCACCGCGATCGATTTGATCATGGTCACTCCTTTGGTTCATGCGTGCATGATTTCATACGCTCATCGCGCGTTGCAGCCCGGTGAGCCGCTCCAAGATCACGACGATGACGATGGACATGAGGATCATCAGCGAGGCGATCGCCGCGATGCCGGGATCGAACATGCGGCTGATCAGCGCGAACATCGCCATCGGCATGGGGAAATTCTCGGCGTCGGCGAGCCACATCGAGATCGCGTAATTGTCGAACGAGGTGACGAAGGCGAAGATGCCGCCGGCGAACAGGCCCGGCACGATCTGCGGCCTCGTCACTCGCCAGAATGTCGTCCATTTGCCGGCGCCGAGCGTGCGCGCCGCGTCCTCGGTGCTCGGGTCGATCAGCAGCAGGCTCGCCGACACGGTGCGGATGACGTAGGGGACCGTCACCAGCGTGTGGCCGATCACCAGGTTGACGAGCGATGAGTGCGAGTTGATCGAGGTGAAGAGCCGCAACAGCGCGATGCCGGTGACCAGCATGGGAAATACCAGCGGCGACAGCACGAGGCCCTGGACCAGGCCGCGACCGGGAAACTGGTAGCGTACCAATCCCATCGCGGTGGGCGTGCCGAGCACAAGCGCGGCGACCGCCGCGAGCACGCCGAGTTGCACGCTGAACAGGAACGGCGACGTGAAGTCCGGGTCGTCGATCACCTTCCAGTACCATTGCAGCGTGAAACCCTGCGGCGGGAAGGCGACGAATGGCGTGTCGGAAAACGACAGGGCAATCGGGAACAGCAGCGGCACCAGCAGGAACACCACGATCACGGACGTGATCGTGTACAACAGCCACGCGCTCCTGCCCAACCCGCTTTCGGACATCTCAACGGCCCTCCGCGGCGCGGGACGGAAAGCGGCGCTCGATGAGCCAGACCGAGGCCAGGTTGACGCTCATGACCAGCACGGTCAGCAGCGTCGCGATCGCGGCGCCGAATGGCCAGTCGAACACCACGAGGATCTGCTCCTCGACCAGGGTGCCAAGCATCTTGGCGAAGTTGCCGCCGAGCAGCGCCGGCGTGACGAACGAGCTTGCGGTGAGCGAAAATACCAGCGTGCTGCCGACGGCCAGTCCTGGCACGCTCAGCGGCAGCGTCACCCGGCGGAACACCGCCCAGGACGACGCGCCGAGCGTGCGCGCGGCCTCCTCGACCGACGGGTTGATCTTGCCGAGCGCGGCCGAGAGCGGCAGCACCATCATCGGCAGGAACACGTGCACCGAACCGATGATGATGGCCCACTCGGTGTAGAGCAATTGCACGGGACCGAGACCGACATGGGCCAGCGTCCAGTTCAGGACGCCGTTCTCGCCGTTCGCCAGGATCACGCGCCAGGCGTAGGTGCGCACCACGACGTTGATGAGCAGCGGCGCGAGCACGATGACCGTCAGCGCGCGTCCGACCAGCGCGTTCCCGCGCACCATGACGAGCGCCAGCGGATAGGCCAGCAGAAGCGAGATCAACGTCGTCCAGAGGCTGACGCGCAGCGTCGTCAAGACGACGGTGCGATAGAGATCGATCGAGGCCAGCCGCGCGTAGTTCGCGAGCGTCGCGGTGGACGTGAGATCACCGGTCGTCGTCTGCTGATAGAAGCTGTAGCGGATCATCAGCGAAACCGGGATGACGAACACCACGACAAAGAAGAGCACCGCGGGCGCCAGCAGCAAAAATGCGCCGAACGCGCGGTTGGGGCCGAGCGTGAACAGCCCGCGCCAGCCGCCGGGCGCGGCCTCACGCGGCAATGCGTCAACAGCCGCCACGGGTCACCTTTGGCAAATTGGATAAAACTGCGATGCGGCTTCGCCAATGCGGGAGTAAGGCGTGACGACGCAGCCTGAATGCAGGGACCATCGTGATCACCGCAGGACGAGAGCTGGCACGCCAACCGGAAACTTCGCCGCAACGAAGCTGCGCTGTCTTAAGTCTAAGCAAACGCTATGCCATCACGCCGGATTGGGCACAGCGAGAAAGCCGGTGGCCCGTCAAAGGCCTGGGCCGGAGGCCGTCGCGAACCTACCGATTGTCGACAATCGTAGCACATATTGTAGGCAACTGCGAAGCACATTGCTCTACCAATTTGCACCCGATTTGTTCGATACTGGGTCGATTCAAATAACTCTCCCTGGTCTGCGGAAGGATCGGAGCGTCTCGACCGTGAAACCAAATCGGCCCGCGTCCGCGCGCGTCAACGGACATGCGGCTTCCGCTTCGCTCGACGACCAGATCTATGGCCGCATTTACGCGGCCATCGCCGGACAGGAACTGTCACCCGGCACGCGCCTGCGCGAAGACCAGATGCGGCAAATCTTCGGCGTCAGCCGGGCGCGCATCCGCAAGGTGCTTTCACGCCTTGCCTTCGAGGGGCTTGTCGCAATCGAACCCAATCGCGGCGCCTCCGTGGCCCGGCCCTCGGCCGAGGAGGCGCGGGAGAACTTTGCCGCGCGACGCGCCATCGAAGCGGCGATCGTCCGCCTGGTGGAGAAGAGGTTCGAGCCGAAGCACAAGGCCGTCCTCGCCAAGCACGTCGCGAAAGAGGCGGCTGCGGAAACGCGCCGCGACGCCGCCGAGATGATCCGCCTGTCCGGCGAATTCCATCTGCTGCTGGCGGAGATGTCGGGCAATCGTACGCTGCACAAATTCCTACGCGAACTTATTACCCGTGAGTCCCTCGTCATCCTCGCCTACGAGAAGCCCGGCCAGCCGAGCTGTTCGAACCACGAACATCAACTCATCCTCGATGCGCTGGCGCGCCGCGACGCCGCGAAGGCCGCCAAGCTGATGCTGCAGCACCTGGAAAATGTGGAAAGCCGCCTCGACCTCGATCGTGACGTGCGGCCGGCGGTGGATTTGAGGCGGCTGTTCACCGGGCCATAGCTCGGCTTTCTAGCGAATCCCATAGCCCGCGATTGCCACGTCGGCGATATCGCCGGCGCGTGCCGCCCAGATACGCGGACGATGCGACGCAATGTGCGTCAGCGCCCGGCGCAGGTGAACCAGCCGATGCGCCTGGCCGCTGACGTGCGGATGCAGCGAAATCGGACAGACCAGCGCGGATGACGGCGCCTGCCTCAGCATCTCGTCGAATTGATCGACGATGAGGTCGGCGAACGCATCCGCGGCCATGTGACGGACCACGATCGCATTGGCGTCGTTCGCTTCCTGCGGATAGGGCACCGACAGCAGAGGGCCGGCGCGCGTCGAAAACACGATCGGCCGGTCGTCGCAACACCAGTCCAGCACGTAGTCGTAGCCCGCCTCCTTGAGGAGGTCCAACGTGATGCCGCTTTCCGAAATCCAGGGGCCGAGCCAGCCGCGCGGCGGCTTGCCTTCGCGCTCGGCGATCTCCGTGGTGGCTTCGGCGATCAGTTTGCGCTCCTCGCTCTCCGGCAAATGTCCTTGCCGCTCCGCATTGGTGCGGCCATGCGCGGCGATCTCCGCCCCGGCGTCTCGAAACGCCGCCATCAGTTCCGGACAAGCTTGATAAATATGGGAATTGACCAGCGCGGTCAGCGGCAAACCGAGCGAGGAGCAGAGTTCGAGAATTCGCCACGCGCCCACCCGATTGCCGTAGTCGAGCCAGGAGTAGTTCAGCACGTCCGGCGCGGGTGAAGCCGGCACCAACTCATCCAGCATTCCGTCGCCAAAGGAATAGGCCTCCAGATTGAGGGCGACGTAGACCGCGAGCCCTTCGCCCTGCGGCCATCGGAACGGCGGAGCTTTGACGATCGGCCAATACGGATACCGGCCGTGATGGCGAAGCGGCGCGCGGATCGGCTGCTGGATATTCATGGGTAGCGGCTTTCGACGGAGCGTGCGGGATGGTCGCCCCGGCACGCCCTGCGGGCAAGCCTATTTTCCCCGCACGATTGCCCACAATATATGCTAGGATTGTCGACAATCCTAGCATTAAGCTGACAATGAGAGAGAGCCGGGTTTGTGTCCGTCCGCGGTGTCGCCAGATGGCGGCGCGGCCAGAAGGGAGACCATCATGACCTTGGAATTCGACCGGCGCAGTCTGATGCAGGCCGGCGCGATCGCCGGAGCTGTCGCGGCGAGCGCCACCTCTGCGAGCGCGCAGCACGCGCCCGCGAAGCTGAGCACCCACGCGCTCGACATGTATCTCGGCAAACAGGCAGCCGGCATCCGCATCGACTTCTCGCGCAAGGAAGGCGATGCGTGGAAGCTGATCAAGACCGTGCGCGCGGACGAGAACGGACGCGTCGGCGAGCAGCTTCTCAACGCCGAGACAATGACAGTCGGCCGCTACGAGCTGCTGTTCTATGTGCAGGATTACTACGAGAAGGCCGGCGTGAAGTTGAGCGATCCGGCCTATCTCGACACCGTGCCGGTGCGCATCGCGATTTTCGATGCCAAGCAGTCCTATCACGTGCCGCTCTACTTTTCGCCCTGGAGCATCCTGAGCTATCGCGGCAGCTAATCGAAGGAGCAGACTCATGTCTTCCGAAGCGATGAATCGACGCGACGTCCTGGGAACTGCCGCGACGGTGGCGGCCGCGGCGGCGCTGCTGAATGCCAACGAGGCAACGGCCCAAACCGGGGGCCGGATGACCGTCCACGTTCTCGATCTCTATGGCGGTACGCCCGCGAACGGCGTGAAGGTCGATCTGTTCAGCAAGAAGGGCGAGGAGCAGAAGCTCGTCAAATCCGTGATGACCGGACCGAGCGGCCGGCCCGAAGCGGCCGCTGCTTCAGGGCGAGACGTTCGCCGCCGGCCGCTATGTGATCGCGTTCGACCTCTCGGATTACTTCAAGGCCGCCGACAAAACCCTGCCGGCGAAATTCTTCCGCAAGGTTTCAATGGAGTTCGAGGTCACCGACGCGTCGATGCCGCACCATATTCCCTTGCAATGCACGCCGTGGACGCAGGCGTGTTCGGTGCTGCCGGGTTGAATTCAGCGCTTTGCAAGCAGCGCGGCGAGCGCGGGATCAAGCCCGTTCGTCGCGCGCTCGCCTGGCGGCGCGTAGCTGCCGGTCTTGGGCTTGCGCGCGCCGATCCTTACGAGTGCCTCGGCCTGCGGGATGGCGCAGCGCATTCCGTCAAGCACCGGTACGGGCACGCGTTGCTCGATACGCCGCGCCGCCCCCGCCATCACGGCGCCGAGCACGACGATGCTTTCGGCTCCGTCCTTTTCAACGAGTCCGTCAGCCGCGGCGACCAATTCGGCATCAAGCGCGGATGTGTCGCCGGGCGCATAGGCGGACGTATTTTCGAGCACGCACGAACCGGCAATGCGGCCGGCGAGTCCGTAGCTTGCGATCAACTCACGATAAATCGGCCAGACGCGCTTGCCGAAACTGATCAACCCGATCGGTCCGCCCAGCATGCACGCGGACAGCAGCGCAGCCTCGGTCATCCCGACCACCGGTACGGGCAGCATCTCGCGTATCGCCTTGAGCCCGGTGTCATAGGAGACCGCGATCACCACTGCGTCGCAGGTGGGCGCGTGACGGGCCGCCAGCACGACCGCGGCGTGCTCGGCGATTGCGTGCTCGGTGCGGGTCGCAACGATCGCCGCGCCGAAATCTGCGGTCACCGGGACGATCTCCGTGCCGGGCGAGGCTACGCGGCGCGCTTCCGTTGCGGCAGTTTCGGTGACGAAATCCGTCGTGTTGGCGTTCAGGACCAGAATGCGCATTTTGATTTCATAGCAAGAATGCCCTGGGCGGACACTGGGATTCGCGCCGGGACTCACGGCACGGATGTTGCTTCGATTTGTAACCGGCTGTTTGTGGCTTGCTCTGGCGGCCGCAGGAGCGGAAAGTACAGCGTCCCGGATGACCGGACGCGGTGGTAGGAGGGTCTAATGATGGGACTTTCGCGTGGAGTTCTTGCGGTTTGCGCGCTCGCAGTTCTTGGTGCGGAGCCCTCCCTTGCGCAAAACCCGGTGAAGTTGCGCATCATGGGAATGCCGCTCTCGACCGGAAACATTCTGAAAAACCGCGAGCAACCGTATTTCGAGAAGCTCGGGGAGAATGTCGGCTTCCCGATCGATGCCGACTATAAGCCGCTCGATTCCACGGGGATCAAAGAGTTCGAACAACTCCGTATCATGCGCCAGGGGCTGTTCGACATCATCGCGCTTCGTCTTGGCCAGGTGTCGCGCGACGAGCCGACAATCCTCGGCCTCGACCTCATCGGCCTGAGCCCGGACTACGACGTCGGACGCAAGGTCGTGGACGCCTATATCGATCAAGTCGATGCCCGCCTGCAAAAACAATTCAACGCCAAGCTGCTCGCGGTGTGGCCGTTCGGACCTCAGATCTTGTTTTGCAAGCCGCCCATCAAAGGCTTCTCCGATCTCAAAGGGTTGAAGGTGCGCATTCTCGATGGCGTGATGGCGAAGTTCATCGAGAAAGTCGGTGGCACAGCCGTCACCATGGCGTTCGGCGAGGTTTCGCAGGGCCTGTCGCTGGGCACGATCGATTGTGCGGTCACAGGCCCCTCCGCCGCCAATTCAGCCGGCTGGCCTGAAACTGTGACCCATGTCTATCCGCTCGGCCTGCAAATGGCAGTGCAGGGTTATGCGATCCATCTGAATGCCTGGAACAAATTGACGCCCGACCAGCGGCAGAAACTTCAAGCGGGCATCAAGAAGCTGTCTGACGATATCTGGGTGTATTCCAAGACGCTTTGGGATGATGCGATGAACTGCAACAGCGGCAGGGACCCGTGCACCACCGGAAAGAAATTCAGCCTCACGACGGTGCCGGTCCAGCCGGCCGATCTTGAAATCGTCAAATCCGCTGTGCGCGATATCTCGTTTCCGGCGTGGTCCGAAGCTTGTGACAAGGTCAATCCCGGCTGTTCGGAGGGCTGGAAGAAATCCGTTGGACCGCTTGTCGGCATGAAATAGCCGGCGCTGGCTGCATCAATGAAGCGCCTCGAAGCTTTCGCAGCGACGATCTTTGGACTTGCCTTCCTGGTTCTGGCGGTGGCCGTCACCGTTGAAACCATCATGCGGAAGGCGTTCAACCAGTCGCTACAGGGCGTAGACGAACTCGGCGGCTACATTCTAGCGCTGGCCGGTACGCTGAGCCTATCTGTCGCTCTCGTCGCGCGCGCGCATATTCGCATCGACATCGTGCATGAGCATCTTCCGCGCGCGTTGCGCTGGCCGCTGAACTTGCTGGCAAACCTGTCGATCCTTGTCAGCGCGCTGGCGCTATTACGCATGGCGTGGTTCGCCTACAGCGAATCCGCGGAGCTCGGGGCGACCGCGCAAACCCCGTGGGCTACGCCGCTGCAGTATCCGCAGGCGCTCTGGACCCTGGCGCTCGTGCCGTTCGTCGTTGTCTCCGGCGTCGAGGTCTTCAAGATCTTGCGCCTCATGTTTGCTGGCGACGTGAGAGCGATCGACCGCTCTTATGGGCCCCGTACGGCGCGGGAAGAACTCGAAGATGAACTTGCAGACCTCCGGACCCGCGGAGTCGCGGCCGAGGTGCCGCCACAGGGCGACCGCCCATGAGCATGGTTGCCGTCGGACTGACAGGCTTCGGCATCATGGTTGGACTGATGCTGATCGGGATGCCGATTGGCGCCGTGATGCTTCTCGTGGGCATCGTGGGCGGCATGATGGCCTACGGATGGGCGTTCCTGAACTCGGCGGCTTCGGTCGCCTGGGGGACGATGAGCGAGAACGGCCTGACCGCAATTCCGTTGTTCGTGCTGCTCGGTGAATTCCTGCTGCGCTCGGGGATGGCGGACCGCATGTACACGGTGTTTGCCGTGTGGCTCGGCCGGCTGCCAGGCGGCCTGCTGCACACCAATATCGGGTGCTGCGCGCTCTTCGCCGCGACGTCCGGATCGTCGGTCGCGACCGCGGCCACCATCGGGACGGTCGCGTTGCCGTCCTTGCGGCGCTACGGCTATCCGATGCCGGACGCGCTCGGCAGCCTTGCCGCCGGCGGCACGCTCGGCATCATGATTCCGCCGAGCATCAATTTCATCATCTACGGCTCGATGACCGACACCTCGGCCGGCAAACTGTTCATTGCAGGCATCATCCCGGGCCTGGCGCTCGCGGGCCTGTTTATGCTGTGGATTTTCGTCACCGCGCTGCTGCGCAAGAAAAAGGTCGCGACCATCGACGTGTCGCGCGCGGAGCGCATCCGGCTCTTGCGCTATCTCGTCGAACCGCTGGCCGTGTTCGGTACCGTAATGGGAAGCCTTTACCTCGGGATTGCGACCGCAACCGAATCGGCCGCGCTCGGCCTGATGGTGGCGTTTCTGCTCGTCATCGTGCAGGGCAAGCTCTCGTGGGCGGTGTTGCAGACATGCTTCCTCTCGAGCGCGCGCACCACCGGCATGATCCTGCTGATCGTCGTTGGCGCCTTCGTGCTCAATCTCGCTCTCAGCCTGACGGGTATCGGCGAGGCGATCACCAAGTGGGTCACGAGCTTCGGGCTCGCGCGGTGGCAGCTGCTTCTGCTGCTCATTCTGTTCTATCTGCTGCTTGGCATGTTCATGGACACCCTCTCCATGATGGTCGCGACAATTCCGCTCGCGTTTCCGGTCGTCACCGCGGTGGGTGTCGATCCGATCTGGTTTGGGGTGTTCATCGTGCTGATGTGCGAACTCGGTCTCATTACACCGCCCGTCGGCATGAACCTATTCGTGGTCCAGGGGATAAGGCCGGATGGCGGCCCGGTCGCGGACGTCATCAAAGGCGCGATTCCCTACGCCGTCATCATGATATTGTTTGCGTTGCTTCTGATCGCAATACCGGGCCTCGCAACCTGGCTACCGCATCTCATGCGTGGTTAGAAATCGGACTCGTTGCCGCGTTGTGCTCCGCAAAGCGATTGTCCGAGATCAGTCGTTGCGGGGCGTTCGGCAGATCAAGCGACCATCGCGAACGCCAGCGAAATCCCGGTGCGGCGACCGAGGTGTCTACGAAGAGGTCCCTCAGCCTACCCGAGGCATGGCTAAGCCGTTCGCCCGCGCGGCCGGCGTACGCCCGATTGCGGCGACCGCCTGCTGGAGGCGACAGACCGATCAAACATCACTCAATACCTGCTCGAATCTTAGCCTTGCTTGCTGACCGGGAGAGCCGAAAATCGAGACGCATAACACTTGCATCTCTTCGGGAAGCCGCGGTCCCGAGATCATTGGCTCGAGAGGTCGGAGATGGCCCTGCTGGCTCCCCGTGCAATTGCTTTGGCGTCATCGCGAGCGCGCTTCGTATCCCGACACCGCATTCCCACAACACATGGCCGGTGTCGAATCCAACCCCTCACCTTCCCAGGAGTGACCTGATGAGCTCGTTCCGCCTCGTCGCGGCCGCCGTGCTGATGCTGTCGCAGCTCGGTGCCGCCGCGGCCCAGGAATGGCCGACACGACATATCACGGCAATCGTACCGTTCGGGCCGGGCAACAGTGTGGACATTTTCGGCCGCCTGATGGCCACGCACATGTCCGAGTTGCTGGGCCGGCAGATCATCGTCGAGAACATTGGCGGCGCAGGCGGCTCCACCGGCACCTTGCGCGCGGCACATGCTACTCCTGACGGCTACACGATCGTCGTCGGAGGTACGGACACGATGGCTCAGAACCAGTCGCTGTTCGAAAAGCCGCCGTACAATCCCGCGACCGACTTCATCCCGATCGTGCTCGCCGTTGAGCTACCCCTCGTGCTGGTTGGACGCAACGGCCTGCCGCCGAACAACCTGAAAGAGTTGATTCCCTACCTGAAGACCAATCAGGACAAGATGAATTTCGGCTCATCGGGTGTCGGCGGGGTGACCCATCTTGCCTGCGCTCAAGTCGTCCGCGCTATTGGCGTGACGCTCGCGCACGTGCCCTACAAGAGCGCGGCAGCTGGCATTCAGGACATGGTCTCTGACAATCTCGACCTCTATTGCCCGGTGGTAGCGGGCGCACTGCCACACATCCGGGCGAAATCCATCAAGTTCTTCGGCGTGATCACGGACCAGCGCTCGCCATTGCTGCCGGACCTGCCGACCCTGGCCGAACAGGGCCTCCCCGGCATCAACGGCAACTACTGGCTCGGCCTCTTTGCGCCGGCCGGAACGCCGGAGCCGATTGCGGCGAAGCTGACCCAAGCGGCCTTGGCAGTTCTCGAGACGCCTGCCGTCGCATCACGGCTGCGCGACGTCGGTGCTGCGATCGTCGCTCCCGAGCGCCGTACGCCCGCATATCTGAAGAAGTATATCCCCGAAGAGATTGCCAACTGGGGGAAGATCATCAAGGAAAGCGGCGTCGCACCGAAGTAGGCACGCGAAAGTCTCTCCGCTGACAACGGTCTCCATTTCCGGAAAACGGGATTCCAAGTGCCAGAGACTACACGATGCAGGCGTACCAAACCGGATTCAATTGCCGCTTGCTTGAGACGATTCCACGCAACCGCCCGCATATTGGTTCCAACAGTAAAGATGTTCAATCGCCGCGGCGCCGCGGCGCACGGCATCAAGGCGCCGGAGCGGCATAACCGTCATTGCACTGCTGAGCACGAATGCTAACCCATTGGGCTTGCCGCTCTAATGCATCGGCCATATCGAGGCCACGGCCTGTTCGGGCGGCGCCGCAGGTCGTCCGACATTGCGACCGGTACACGGGATCGCGCTTGAGCCGCTTCCTCGCGATGAGGAATCCCTTGATCGCCTGCAGCAGGGCGCCAGCATACTAGGTGTGTCCCTCGAGGCAGCACAGGGAACTCGTGGCGGTGCGTTAGTGTGTTCGGGTAAACCAACGTGTAGACGGGATCTCGACTGACGCACGCACTGATCAAAAATGGATATGTGGCGACGGTCAATCACCAACGCGCCGTCTGGCCGGACGGCTTCGTCGTCATCAACCGAAAAGATATTGAAAGTGTCGAAGCAGGCCCCCACGCAACCTGCCATCGGGTTTGATCGGGTGGTGGACGCATCGGGTATGATTGCGCGAAAAGCTGCTCCGAAGTAGCATCAAACAATGGACAAGCCCACGACGCCCGCATGAATTTCGCGATCGAATACGGCGTGCCCACTGATCGGTGCGGCCTCCAGCTCCGGCTTGGGATCGAGAAGGGCTTCTTCCGGAAAGAGGGTATCGATCTCTCTGTCAGGATCGTATTCGGTGGCCCTGAAATCGCGGCCGAGTTTGACTCAGGGCGTCTCAAGATCGGCGAACTGGGCACACCACCAGGATTGACTGCCCTCGCAAAGGGGGCACGCTTCAGGATTGTCGGAAGCGGGGTCCGTCGCGGAGCCGTCCAGTATTTCGTGGCCAAGCCCCATTTGACTGCGTGGAAGGATCTCGTTGGCTGCAATCTTGGTGTCTTAAGCCGTGGCAGTTGCAGCGATTGGTACTTGCGCGAGGTTCTCGCCCATCACGTAATCGATTCGGAAGCCGATGTGACAATCGTCAGCCTTGGGACCCGCTATCCGCGCATTCTTGATCTGCTTGCAAATGGTGAACTCGACGGTGCGATCCTCTCCGAGCCCCACGTCACGATGGGCGAACAGTCGGGTCTTTTCAATGTTTGGCTGGGCCTCAATTCGCTTGATTATATACCACGGATGCAGTGGACAATTGCGGTTGCCAATAACGACTTTTTGGCGAAAGAGCCGAACCTCGTCCGCGCATTATTGCGTGGGTGCCGCAGTTGCTACCACTATGCGGCCGACAATCGCGATGAATGGGCGGCATTCGGCGCCCACCATTTCGGCATAACGCAGGAGGTGATGGCTAAATCAATCGGAAGGGAATTGCAGGATTTGCATTTCGACTGCGAAATCGACGCTAAGGGCATAGAGGCGGCCATTGCGCTGCAGCGGAAGCTCGGGGCGGTGACGCAGCCAATTCGCCTGACCGATATCCTCGCGACGGAGTTCGTGAATGGACATGCACGATGATGACTTCCTGGGAGGGATCGAGTTTGATCTCTCGCCAGAGCAAAGAAAGATCGTGAGCCGGGCGATCAATGTTGCCTCAAGTGCAACGGGTGATGAGTTCGGTGCCCTCAATCCATTGATATCGATCATGCAGTGGTGGAAAACGAATTACGATCAGACCGAAGGGACCGGAAGGTCGCCGGAGACCCTGTTGACGGAAGCCTGCCGATTGTTCGTGCTCGCACACGACGAGCAACAATGACCGCGTCGGTCAGGATGGTTTTGTCTCGCGCAGGATATCGCGCGCGGCGTCGAAGAAGCTGGCGATCAATCGGTTGGTCCGCCGGTCGGACAGACAGACAACATCCACGCGCGATACGACGACCGCGCCGTCAATCTGCAGCTTGACGACGCGATCTTCTGGAAGAATGCCTTCGTCGAAGAGCGTGGCGAGCCCGACACCCTCCGCAACCGCGCTGACGATACCCTCCCTGCTGCCGAACTGCAGGGTTCGCCTCGGCAAGACCTTGGCCCGCTTGAACAGATGGTCGTGCGCCAGGCGCGCCGCCGAGCCGGGTTCACGGCAGACGATCGTTTCGTCCTTGAGGTCCTTGACCGCGATGCAAGTCTCGGACGACCAGCGCGAGTTTCTTGGGGCGATGACGACAAGCGGAGGTTTTCTGAACGGCAATGTGTGAAATGCCGGTTGGGTTTTAATTCGACCAAGGACGGCCACGTCCAGTTCGTAGTTGATGAGCCGCTCGGCGAGAATCTGTGAGTTCGAGAAATCGACCGAGAGCGAGACCGCAGGGTATCGTTCTCCATAGTGCGCCACGACCTTCATGACGTCGTACGGGCCATACGAGCCGACGCGCAGGTGGCCGCGCCGCATCCCGCGCACTTGATCGAGGTAGGAGTTCGCTTCTTCGAAGCTGCCGAACATGCGCTGGATGGAGGGCAGAAGCATTTCACCGACCGGCGTCGGCCTCGCGCCGCGAGGCAGGCGGTGAAAAAGCTCAACCCCGTAGCGCCGTTCTATCTGCCTGATCTGGCTCGTCACCGTCGGCTGGCTGACCCCGAGACTCCGAGCAGCCTTGCTGAAGCTGCCTTGCAGTGCGACCGCCAGAAAGGCGCGAGCCTGGATTGGTGTCATAGTTTTAATCTATATCAGATTATTGAAATTTGAATTTGATTTATAGCTCACGCTTTGCGAACCTCAAGCCAGTTTTTGGCTCAATGCGGAGATCGTCGGATGAAGCGCCAGGAAATGGCGGTCGATCCCTTCCAGATCATCGGCAAGAAGGAACGCAAGCAACTCACCCGTCGCAGTGACCTCATCGGTTTGACCTATTTGTGCGGGCATTGGACGGCGATCACGTGCACCGGGACACTGATTTACCTGACGTACGGCACGCTGCTCATGCTGCCCGCGATGCTGGCGCACGGAGTCGTGCTCGCGTGTCTGTTTGCGCCGATGCACGAATGCAGCCATGGAACCGCCTTTCGCACGCGCTGGCTGAACGAAGCATCGTATTGGTTCGTGAGCTTGGCCTATATCAGCCAGCCGACCTGGTACCGCTATCGCCACGCCGTTCACCACACCTACACACAGATCCAAGGCAAGGATCCGGCGATGGTCCTGCCGGGCCCTACGACGTGGCAGCATTATTTCGAACAGCTCCTCGGGTGGCGGTTCTGGACGACGTTTCCAGTGGTGATCACGAAGCACGCGCTTGGGACAATGCGTCCGCAGGACTCCTGGTATGTGCCAAAGGCAGATTTGCCGCGCATCTATAACGAAGCGCGCATCATGATCGCCGTATACGGTTCGGTGGCGGCTCTTGCGATCTATTTTGGCAGTGCCGCTCCGCTGATCTACTGGCTGATCCCGCGCATCATGGGCGAGCCGCTGCAACGATCTTGGCGGATCGCCGAGCATAAAGGATGCGAAGAGGGCCCCGACGTGCGCACCAATACGCGCTCGACCAAGGCAAGCTTCTTGATGCGCGCTCTGTGCTGGAACATGCCGTACCATTCCGAGCATCACGTTCTGCCGCAGGCGCCGTTTTTCGCATTGCCCGCGCTGAACAGGATTGTCGGCGACCAGCTTCATCCGATGGGGCGGAACCTGTGGGCCGTCGATAAGGAGGTTCGCCGCACCTGCATCGTGTCGCGAGCGGAGGCTAACCGTATCCTCGACGCGCGCCGTGCGCGCAACGAGCAGACCGATACCAGCTGGATTTGCGCGCTTGACTAATGCTCGCGCGGCACTGAGGCATTTGCGCGATGGATGAATCCGCCGAGAACGACTGGCATTTCGCCGGCGTTGTCGGCGATTTTGAAGATGAAGACGTCGAACAACTCAAGGTCGGCCCCCTGGCCATCGCAGTCTACCGTGCAAAGGGCGAATTCTATGCCACGCAGGATCTGTGCACGCACGAGCATGCCTACCTGTCGGACGGGGTCCTGATCGACTGCGTCGTGGAATGTCCTTTTCACCAAGGACGCTTCGATGTTCGTAACGGTCGCGCACTCGGCGCCCCGGTCATCGAGCCGCTCAAGACCTATCCGGTCAAGACCGTCGATGGACGCATCTACGTCAAGGTGAGCGAAGCCGAGGTTGCGGCGGACGCGATGGCGCAGGTGAGGTGACGCGATGACCCATTGGGACCTGCACGCCGATGTCGTGGTGGTCGGCTACGGCTATGCCGGCGCTGTCGCGGCGATCGAGGCGCACGACGCTGGGGCGGAGGTGCTGCTCATCGAGAAGATGCCGGATCCAGGTGGCATTTCCATCACATCTGGAGGCAATGTGCGAACTGTCGCCGCCGTGGAGGAGGGCCTTGAGCATTTGCGCGCGCTTGCGTGCGGCACGACCCCGGACAGTGTGTTGCGCGCGCTCGCCGCTGGCATGAAGGAGATGCCTGACTACTTCCAAAAGCTCTGTCAGGTGAATGGGGCGAGCTTCAACCACCGGCAGGCCGACGGCAACTATCCGTATGGTGGCACAAAAACGTTCGGTTACGTCAGTATCGAGCAGGTGCCGAACTTCGATCCCGCGGCGACGTATCCGTTCGTGTCGAGCTATGTGCCGATCCATCGGGCTGCCGGCGTGCGTCTGTTCAAGGTGATCGAGGACAACGTCACGGCCCGCAATATTCGGGTGATGCTATCGACCTCCGCCGAGCGTCTCATCGTCGGAGCGGGCCGGGAGTTGCAAGGCGTTCGCACGAACCGCGATGGCAGGCGCTTCAATATCAAGGCGCGCCGCGCGGTCATCCTGGCTTGCGGCGGCTTTGAAGCCAGCCCCGACATGCAGCTGCAATACTGGCAGGAAAAGCCTGTCCTCAACGCCGCCTTCGTCGGAAACACGGGTGATGGCATTCGCATGGCGCAGGATGTCGGCGCAGCACTGTGGCACATGTGGCATTACCACGGCGTCTACGGGTTCAAGCATCCGGACCCGGACTATCCGTTTGGAATCCGCCCGAAGCGGTTACCCGACTGGATTCCCGGCGAGGCGGCGCGGCCCGACGTCACGGTGCCCTGGATCATCGTCGATCGTCAGGGCCGCCGCTATATGAATGAATATCAGCCCTATACCCAGGACACGACCTGGCGGGCGATGGCAGTATTCGACGGCCATGCGATGAGCTACCTGCGTATCCCCTCGTACATGATCATGGACGAAGCGGGGCGCGGCGCCTACCCGATCGTCTCGCCGACCTTCAATGACCGCAGGTTCAAATTCACCTGGAGCGATGAGACTTTGCGGGATCTGGAGGCGAGGATTCTCCGTAAGGCCGATTCGATCAGCGAGCTTGCCACACTGATGGGCGTCGACGCGCAGGTTTTGTCGGCGACAATCGCCGAGTGGAATGACGCCTGCTCGCGGCGGACGGACTCCGTCTTTGGGCGCCCGCCCTCGTCGATGGTGACGATCGTCAACCCGCCGTTCTACGTCGCCGAAGTCTGGCCGGTCTGTTCCAACACCCACGGCGGCCCTGTGCACGATGCCGAACAGCGCGTGCTCGACGCATTCGGCGAAGCGATTCCGAGGCTGTTCGCGGCCGGCGAACTTGGCGGTGTTTTTGGGCACCTTTATATCTCTGGCGGCAACCTGGCTGAGTGCTTCGTCGGCGGCTGGACCGCCGGAAGAAATGCGGCACGCCTGCGGACCTGGGACACCGAACCGCAAACCGTCGTGTCGGCATGAGCGATGGCGCGCGTCTGGCCGGGTGCGAGCGGCGGGTCGGCGCGGAGCGTAGGAACGAGCGTTCGGCGGATCGAAGATTTCGCCTTGCTGACCGGACGCGCGGCCTTTGTCGATGACATCAAACTTGACGGCGTGCTTTCGGCGGCGTTCGTTCGCAGCCCGCATGCTCACGCGCTGATCCGCAGAATCGACAAGTCGCCGGCTCTGGCCATGCCCGGCGTTCGCGCCGTCTATACGTTGGCCGATCTGCGGCCGCACCTCACAGCCGAGCGAACCCCGCTTGGCCAGTCGGTTGCCGAGCTCGTCGGCCTCACGGCAAAGGGTCTTCCGAGCAATATCACGCCGTTCATTCTTGCCCGCGACGAGGTCTGCTACGTCGGGGACCCCGTCGCGGCGGTGATTGCCGACGATCGCTATCTGGCGGAGGATGGCGCGGCCTGCGTCCGGGTCGATTACGATCCGCTTCCCGCCGTATCCGATTGCCGCGACGCTTCGATGCCCGATGCCGTTCGCGTGCACCGCCGAGCATCAAACAATATCCTGGCGGACTACGCGGTGGCCTATGGCGACTGCGACCGCGCATTTGCCGAGGCGGCACACGTCTTCGATCTCTCGCTCAAGCACCATCGCGGCTGCGCGCACCCGATTGACGGACGCGGCGTGCTCGCACGATACGATCGGGCAGAGGATCGCACGACGATCTGGAGCTCGACGCAAAGCCCGCACGAAATCCGCCTTGCTCTGATCGAGCTCCTGGGGCTCGACGACGACAAATTGCGTGTCATCACCCCAGATGTCGGCGGCGGCTTCGGGGCGAAATATCTGATCTATCCGGAAGAAGTCGTGGTGCCGGTTGCGGCGCGCCTGCTTGGGCGGGCGGTCAAGTGGATTGAGGATCGTCGTGAGCATTTCCTGACGTCCATTCAGGAGCGCGACCAATATTGGGATTTGCAAGTCGCTTTTGGCGCGAACGCTGAACTGCTCGCCGTCCGAGGCACGCTGATCAACGATCAGGGCGCCTACACACCGCAAGGCGTCAACGTGTCTTACAATTCGGCGACGTCCCTTCCCGGACCCTACCGGTTGCCGAGCTATCACCTGCGGGTTCTGGCGGTCGAGACCAACAAGGTGCCGACAATGCCGGTCCGCGGCGCCGGATATCCGCAGGGCACGTTTGCGATGGAACGGCTGCTTGATCTGGCCTCGCGAAAGCTCGGAATCGATCGTGCCGAGATCCGGCTGCGGAACTTGATTCCGCCCGACGCCATGCCATATACGACGCCGTTGAAAACGCGCGCCGGCACGCCGGTCAAATACGACAGCGGCGACTTCCCAAAATGTCAGCGCATGGCCTTGAAGGCGATCGGCCGTGAAACTTTCCCAGCGCGCAAGCTGGCCGCGTTGTCCGAAGGACGCTACCTCGGCTTTGGCATAGCCAACGGCATTAAGGGCACCGGGCGCGGTCCGTTCGAAACGGCCACCATCCGCATCGGCCGTTCGGGCAAGGTGTCGGTCTACACCGGCGCTGCGCCGATGGGGCAAAGTACCCGGACGATGCTGGCGCAGATTGCGAGTGATCAGTTTGGACTGGCGCCGGCCGACATCAACGTCATCGCTGGCGATACCGCCTATGTCTCCATGGGACACGGCGGATTTGCGAGCCGTCAAACGGTGAACGCCGGCTCCTCCGCACACATCGCCGCGATCGGAGTGCGGGAAAAAACGCTGGCGCTGGCGTCCCAGTTACTTGACGTCTCCGTCGACTTATTGTCGCTGCGCGCCGGACGCGTAGAGGTGCGCGGCTCCAACCGATCGGTCGGTCTCGGCGATCTCGCGCGCGAAGCTATCGGCATTCCCGGCTATTCGCTCCCGAAAGGCATCGACCCGGGGCTTGAGCAGTCCGTCAATTTCAAGCCAGCCGGGCTCGTGTACAGCAATTCCAGCCACTGCGTGGAAGTCGAAGTGGACGCCGACACCGGTGCAGTGCGAATCTTGCGCTACATCGTCGTGAGCGATTGCGGGCGTCAGATCAACCCCATGATAGTGGAAGGTCAGATCGTCGGCGGGGTCGTGCACGGGATCGGCAATGCCTTGCTGGAACGAATGGCCTACGACGCCGATGCGCAGCCGATGACGACGAATTTCGCGGATTATCTCCTGCCGATCGCGACGGATCTGACGAGAATCGAGGTCGCGAGCCACATCTCTCCTTCGCCGCTCAACCCGCTCGGAGTCAAAGGGGTTGGCGAAGGCGGCGTCATCCCGGCGGCTGCGGCGATCATGTCGGCAATCGAAGACGCATTGGAGCCTTTTGGTGTCAGCGTCACGGAAACGCCGCTTGATCCGGCTCGTATCGCCAGCCTGATCAAGGCGGGCCGCACGGAGAGCGAACTCGCTTAACGGTACGTCATCCGGCAACTCCATAGCTTCCGCCTCAACGGAAGTCGTACCATTTCATGACGGCCTTTTCCGCCAATACTACCGCGCCATAGAGCCCCAGACCCACAACACACAGCACGGCGATGCAAGCCAACGCTAGGTCGGTCTGCTGGCGGGATGATGCGAACAAGATCAGGTAACCAAGGCCTCGCTGTGAGGCGATGAATTCGCCGACCACGACGCCGATGATGGCGAGCGTGACCGCGACCTTCATCCCGCTAAAGATGAAGGGTGGCGAGCTTGGAAAGCGAACACGGATCAAGACCTGCCATGCTGACATTCGCAGCGAACGGCACAGCCGCAACATGCTGGTCTCGACCGATTTCAGACCGGCGACCGTGGCGATCAGGATCGGAAAGAAGCAGATGAAGATCGAAAAGGTGATGCGGGAGGACGGACCGATCCCCAGCCAAACGATAAAGAGCGGCGCCAACGCGATCTTGGGGATCAACTGGAATAAAATGATGTTCGGGTAAAGCGCTTGATAGGCGCTCGTCGAATAGACCATCAACGCCGCGAGGGTAATTCCAAGCGGAATTGAAATTCCGAACGCCCACAGCGTCTCAAGCGTTGTCGGCAGGGTGTGCTTCATAATCAGCGGGAAATTGTCCCGCAGTTGCTGATAGATCATTGTGGGCGCCGGCAGGATCGTCGGCGATATGTCGCCGAGCACGGCGATCAGCTGCCACAGCAGAAGAAACAGCGCGGCGGTCACGATTGGCAGCACCACGGCCGGCAATTGCCGCGACCACACGGTCGCGAGAATGGCGATCAAATCCGGGCTGCGTACGGGGATCAGCGGTCGGGACGAGGTGTGGTCTTCGGCCATCGCTCAATGCCCCGTTGCGGTATCGCCTTCGCGGGCGCGTGCTATTTGTTCGCGCAACGCGCCGCACAATTCGTTGAATTCCGGGGTCTCGCCGAGTGAAAAGCTTCGTGGTCGAGGAAACGGCACGCGAATGTCGGCTATGATCTTCGAGGGGCTGCGGCCCATGATCAGCACGCGATCGGAGAGCAGGGCTGCTTCGCGGATGCTGTGGGTCACGAACAAGACCGTCTTGCGATAGCGCTCCCACAATTCGAGCAACACGATGTTCATGTCGTCTCGCGTGATCGCATCAAGGGCACTGAACGGCTCATCCATGAGGAGGATGCTGGGATCGGCGATCAACGCCCGGCACAGGGAAACGCGCTGCCGCATGCCGCCGGAAAGCTGGCTTGGCCGCTTGTTCGCCGCATCGGCCAACCCGACCAGCCGCAGCAGCTCCATGGCCCGATCCCTGTGCGCCGCGCGGCTGCGGTGCATCATTTCGATCGGAAACATGATGTTTTCCCACGCGGTCTTCCAGGGCAGCAGGGTTGGATCCTGAAAGACGATCCCGATTTCTTCGCGCGGCTCATCCATGACGGTGCCGCCCGCAAAGATGCGTCCCTCGGTGATGGACTCCAACCCCGCGATCATCATCAGAAGCGTGCTCTTGCCGCACCCGCTCGGCCCTAGGAGAGCCGCGAATTCACCCTTTTGCACCGTGAACGTTGCAGCGCTCACCGCTTCGAACGAGCTTGCACCTCGTCCGTACACTTTACGGACGCGTTCGCAGCTGATCTCCGGCTGCATGTCAAGACTTGCCGAGCAGACTGTCGTATTGCTTCGTGCTCGCGCGCACCTGGTCCCACTCGGCCGCGGTCAACGTGACCTTACCGATATGGTTGTTGAAGTAGTACGTGGCTGCGGCGGGCGGTTCTCGATCGGCCGCAGAGGCAGCGTATTGTTTGACGATCTTGGCCTGCGCGTCGATCTTGCCGAGGTCGGCGTAGCCGAGCCCATGTTCAATGGACTCGGGTGCGATCATGATCGCACGCGTCATTCCCATTCCGAGTTCGACGTAAAGCTTGCCGTTCTTGCCGAGCGCGAGTTCCTCATGCTCTTTCATATGCCGCTCCAACGCTTCCTGCGGATTGAGCAGCATGAACTTCATGCCCTCCAGGATTCCCTCCTGGACGTTGTCGACAAGCTCCTTGTTCTTGGCGAGGTACCTGCCGGTGGTAATAGTGTTCAGCCAATAGAATTGCAGGCCGACGTTGGAGAAGGGCAGCATCGTGATCGGAAGATTTTCGGAAACAAAGTTTGGGATCGAGCTCAATCCGGTCGCAACGATGGCGTCTACCACCCCGGACATCACGGATTGCTCGAGGATCTTGCTGTCGATATTGACGACGCTGACCTTTTCAAAGTCGACACCAGCAAGACGACAATAGGCGGGCAAGAAGGGCGTATCGCCCCCGGCGGCCGAGACGCCGATCTTCCTTCCCTCCATATCCTTCGGCGTCTTGATCGGTCCCTTTGCGAGCCCGAGGATTCCTAGCGTCGCATCGTAGCCATGCGTGCCAACAAGGCGTAGATCGAGGCCCTTGATGATCGACAGGAGATTGGCCCCGTTTTGCGCGCCGCCCATTTCGAACTGACCGTTGGCGACGGCCTGAACGGCTGCCATCGAGCCGTAGCCGCGGGAGAGTTCCAGCTCGATACCGCGCTTCTTGAAATAGCCAAGTTGCCGTGCCGCGTAGAGGTAAGCGTACTGGCCCGTCGGCAACCAAGACAGGGTGTAGCGGACCTTTGCGACTTGCGCGATCGCCGGGCGCGGGAATGAAAGGGCGCCAGCGGAGACGGCGGAACCGGCCGCTGCCGAGGTGAGGAATTTGCGACGGGTTAACCCTGCTGATTGGGGCATGACGACCTTCCGGCGGGAGATGAACGGACCGGCCATTGCTGCTGCAAAAACCTTGCCTGCCATCCCGCGCCAGCGGCTCTCTCAATTAACTCTTTGAGAACAGTGATTTAAGGCGCTTGTCGTCGCCCCTGAAGCCAGTCTCGACGCATCGGCCGTTTTCACCCGAGCTTGTCGGCTGAATGGCTGCCAATTTTTTGGGCTAGTGATGCATTCCCTGCCTGCCGTTTGTTCGGTTCGTGAAAGAAGTGCCTCTCCGCCACCATTCGGCGGACCGTGTAGCAGCAACAGCATCATGGCATGCCCGTTGCCGCCGCCAGCTTTGACTCTGCGTCGACACCACCCGATGCGATCTCGATGTCGGTTTCTGCGAAGTCCCTCGCCGAGCTCTGATTGAGGCTGCATCGCAAGCAGAAGCGGCGGAATGAGGCGTTAGCCGACGTCTCGCCGTCAGAAGTTGGCGGGTGAGAATGAAACTTGCGCGCGGCCTATCCGACGCGTCCGGGGCGCTTGTTCGTCGGCTATGCCGCCGGCGGCCCCTCCGACAACAGTGCGCGACAGATCGGGCAATGGCTGTCGGAGCGTCTCGGTCGTCAGCAAGCATGCTACGCTTAATCTACCCTTCGATCGACCGCCGCGGGCAGGAAGGAAGGGTCGAAAACAGCGGACCCGCGCGGCTTCTCAACATTGAACTTGTAGGTCAAAGCGATCTGTTCAATGGAGGAGTCGAGCCGCGCCATATCCACCGCCCCGAAGCCGTTCTGCTTGACCTCAGGAGTCAGGATATTGTCCCGCAGCGCCATGGTCAGGCGATCCATCTCGACTTCGCGCTTTGCGGTTTCATTCCATTTCATCACGGAGTTGATGGCGTCGGCTGGATTCTGAGCGGTGTACTTGAGCGCGCGCGTGAAGGCGCGCAGGAATCCTTTAACGGCTTCAGGCTTGTCGGCAGCGAAAGCCGGATTGACCATGATCGCATTGCCGTAGAGTTTCACGCCGTAGTCCGACAGCAGCATGACGACAATGTCGTCCTGCCGAACCCCGCTGTACTTGACATTCAAGTAGCTCGAGAACGAGAAGCCCGTGATCGCATCCACGTTGCCCGAGACTAGCATCGGCTCGCGCACCGGGAATCCGACATTCATGATCGTCACTTTGGAGACATCGATCCCGTTCGCCTGGACGAATATCGGCCATTGCGCATACGCCCCATCGGCCGCCGGGGCTCCAAGTTTCTTGCCTTCGAGACTTTTCGGGTTGCTGATGCCAAGGCTCTTGCGGCCGACAATCGCGAACGGCGGGCTATTGTAGACCATGAACACTGCCTTGACTTGCACGGCGGGATTCTGGTCGCGAAACTTGATCATCGAATTGATATCGGCGAACGCCATCTGGTAGTTGCCTGACGCAATGCGATTGATCGGCTCGACAGAACCGCCAGCAGTATCGATTGTGACATCCAGCCCTTCGTCCTTGAAGTATCCTTTGTCGACGCCGACGAGGAACGGCGACTGCGTTCCTTCGTACTTCCAATCAAGTGAGAATCGGATCGGCGTCTGGGCCTGTAGTGGTGAGACGGCTCCCAGGCCAGCGAGCGCGGCGGCCGCGAATACGCATTGCAACCGATTGGTGGTCGTCATGATCCGTTCTTTCCCTCAATCGCTGAGGCCGCTTTACGGCGGTCCCTCCTCGTCGAACTCCTGCAAGCGCCATGCCGAATGACGGGTACCGGACAGCCGATCACAACCGCGATCCGGGAGCAATCGGTTGACCGAGCGCTCCGCACGACCAACTATAGACCCTAGGAAAAAGGCCGGTCAGAGAGAGGCTTATGAACGGAATATGCAAGGGAGTGAGGGTCGTCGGCTACTTTGACTGCGCCGGCGGAGGCCAGGTCGTCGTTCGCAATAACGTCGCCTATGTCGGTCACATCGCGCCACCGAACGGAACAAGCATCATCGACGTGAGCGACCCCGCAAAGCCGCGCTGGCTCGCGCAGATCAATATCCCCGCCGGGACGCTGTCGCACAAGGTGCGGGTCGAAAACGGAATCATGCTCGTCAATCGCGAGATTTTTCCGATCGGCCGTCAGGATCCGGATTTTCGCGGCGGGCTGGAGGTGTTCGACGTTACTCGTCCAGACAATCCGAAACGGATCTCGGCTTTCTCCTGCCGCGGCATGCATCGCTTTACGTTCGACGGCCGCTATGTCTACGGCTCACCCGAGATGGACGGCTTTCTCGGCAATATCGTAGGGATCATCGACTTCTTGAACCCCGAAAAGCCGGAACTCGTCGGCAAATGGTGGATGCCGGGACAGTGGTCCGCCGGCGGCGAAACGCCGACCTGGAAAGGCACCGACCATCGCTGTCATCATCCGATTCGTCTCGGCAACCGCCTCTATGCCAGCTATTGGCATGGCGGCTTCGTGATCCTCAACATCGACGACATGACCAACCCGACCTATGTGTCCGGGCTCGACTGGTCGCCACCGTTTCCATGGCCAACCCACACGGCGCTACCGGTGCCATTTCCCCTGCGCGGCCGCCGCGTCATGCTGGTGGCAGACGAAGACGTGGTGCGTATCGAGCCTGCGTCGGCGTCTTTCCTCTGGTTGGTCGACATCACCGACGAGACGCGCCCGGTTCCCTTTGCCAGCTATCAGGTCGAAGAGGAGGACGGCTCGTTCGGGCAGGACTACTCTGGCATGCATCAGCCCTGCGAGGAGATACGCGGTACGGAGATTCCCATTGCCTGGTTCTCTCGCGGAATGAGGATCGTCGATATCGCCAACCCGCATGCTCCGAAGGAGACCGCCTCTTTCATGCCGCCGGTGCCGCGAAGGCGCGACGCGCGTGCAGAGCAATGACGTCTGCTATGACGATCGGGGGCTGATCTATCTGATCGATCGCACGCGCGGTCTCCATATCCTGGAGCGGATTTGATGACATGAGTTCCGTCGACCGCCAGGCCGAATTTGACCTCATGATCAGGAATGGCACCCTCGTCATTCCGGGCGTCGGCGAGGTCAAGGCCGACGTTGCCATCGACGGGGGCCGTATCGTGGCGCTCGGGGAAGATCTCGCCGGAACCGCCAAGGCAACGTTCGACGCGACAGGCAAGGTTGTGCTGCCGGGCTTTTTCGATCCGCACACGCACATTGGAAACGAGCGCTCGTTCGAGGAGGAAGCCGAAACTGAAACCCGCGCCGCGGTCCTCGGCGGCATCACCACGATCGGCATATTCATACGCAATCTCGAAGGGTCATATCTGGAAGAGATGCCCTCGCTCCGGCGTATCATGGATGAGCGCAGCTACGTCGACTCCGATCTTTCACCCGCAGATTTTCAACGACAAACAACTTGCCGAGCTGCCGCGTCTCGCGAAGGATCACGGCATCCGCTCCTACAAGTTCTACATGTCCGGCATTCCGGGCATCGTGAACTCGGTCAGCGACGATTTTCTGCTTGCGGGATTTCGGCAGGTCGCCGCGCTTGGCGCGGACACCGTCGCGTGCGTGCATTGCGAGACTGGAGCACTGGTCGCACAGGCGCGTCGCGATCTGCAACAATCGACGCCCGAAGGCACGCTCGCCGACTGGGAGAAGGCTCATCCGGCGATCGCGGAAGCGCTTGGCGATTCAGACCGCGGCCTATCTGGCCGACTGCGCTGGAGCGCATCTCTACGTCGTGCACCTCTCGAGCCGCGACGGCCTCGAGGCAGTCCGACGATGCCGGGCGGCCGGCTTCCGCTTCACGGTCGAGACAACCAGTCCGTACCTTGGAATCGCGAGCGACGACTCCAACGGCTTTCTCGCGAAGATGGTGCCTCCCGTCCGGCCGCCCGCGCATCACGACGCCCTTTGGGAGGGTTTCCGCGACGGCGAGATCACCACGGTCGGAACCGACAACACCTCCCGTCGCCGGGCCAGCAAGAATCCCGAAGGTGGCCTGCACGGCTCCCGGCCAGGTGTCGCTGTGCTGGGAACGCATCTCCCGGCGCTGCTGCACTACGGCCGTCTGCGCGGTGTTCCCCTCGAGACCCTGATCGACCGCGCGACGCGTGGACCCGCCAAGGTCTATGGCCTCTATCCGCGCAAGGGCACGATCGCGGTGGGTTCCGACGCTGACTTGGTGGTCGTCGACCTTGACGCTGAACGCGTCGTGCACTCTGAAGACTTGAAGGGGATGTCCGACTTCTCGCCGTTCGAGGGTAAGCGACTCCGCGGTTGGCCGGTAGCGACGATCAAGGCCGGGGAGATCGTGGCGCGCGATGGCGAGATCGTCGGTAAGCCACGTGGGCGCTACCTTCTGCGCGAGCCTAGGTCTGTCGAACAGTGAGTGACGGGCGCATCCAGAAGCTTGTCCGTCCGATCCTTTGGCATGGCGATTGCTTGGCTTTCGGCCCGAGATGATTGGGAGTGAGCGATGGACAATGGCGTGCGCTTGTTGCTGCGGTTGCGGGCAAGCTCCGTAACGATCCTGATCGGATGCGGCATGCTGGCGGGCTCCCTGCCCGCAGCCGCGGATTATCCGGAGAAGATCATTCGCATCGTGGTGCCGGTAGCGCCCGGCGGACTGTCCGACGCGACAGCGCGCGCCGTTGCCGCCCGCTTCCAGAAGGCCTGGGGCCAGCAGGTGATCATCGAGAACCGGGCCGGCGGAAATTTTCAGATCGGCACGACGGCGGTGACGACTGCGGCCCCTGACGGCTACACGTTGCTGCTCGGGCTTGACGGACCGATCGCCATCAACCCCAGCCTCTACAGCAAGCTCTCGTACAATCCATTCACCGAACTGGTGCCCGTGGCCGGGATCGCCAAGGCGGATCAAGTGGTGATGGCGCACCCCTCGGTGCCCGCGAAGGACATGCGTGAATTGATTGCTCTGGCCAAGCAGAAGCCCGGCGAGATCACGTTTGGAGCCTTCGGCCTCGGCTCGACCAGCCATCTCTACATGGAGATGCTGCAGAGCATGACCGGGGTTACGTTTCAGGCGGTGCAGTACAAGGGTGCGACCCCGATGGTCACCGACGTCGTGGCGGGCCACGTCAACGTGACGAGCGTCAGCATCGGCCAGTCGCTCCAGCTCCATCGAGACGGCAAAGTCAGAATTCTCGGCGTCGGGACGAAGGAACGCGTCGCGATCCTGCCTGACGTTCCGACCGTCGCAGAAAGCGTACCCGGCTATGAGGCCAAGGCGTGGTTCGGTCTGTTCGCACCCGCCGGAACGCCGGCCGATGTCGTCGCGAAGCTCAATGCCGAGGTGCAAGCGATGGCGGCGGACAGCGAGTTCCGCGACAAGGTCCTCGGTCCCTACCAGATGAGCGCGATCGCAAGTTCGCCGGCCGAATTCGCCGCCTTCGTCAAGAATGAAGCCGCGATGTGGAAGGCGATCATCGAACGGGCGAAACTGCAGATCGACTGATGCGATGTCGGAGTTGATGTCCGCTATCGGGCGCGTGACAGCAGCACCGCGTTCGCGGAACGTCCATTATCGAATATTTTTGTGCCCTCGGGGCGTCCTAAAGAGTTCAGCGAAGCTACAGGGGTGCGACGGCACGAACGACGTCTTCGGTCCTCCCATGCCCCACCGTCTTGCTGCTCGGTGCTAAACGATGAGAGGCGTAGCCGAGCAAACAATCTCGATGCTCTCCGATGATCGTCGATGAACGCGATCATGGCTTCACTCGGCGGTCGAATGCATTGTCACGTTGGCGGATGGTAGGCGCGACAAATCCAGCATTCCGCGCAATATCAACAGAGGCCCGTGCCGTTAGGGGGCGCTTTGATGGAATCGCGTTGGTTTCAAATATTTATGACACTCCACCTGTTCGGAGCGACCGCGCTTACGTCCTACCGAGTTGGGATACGGCTGCGAAGCAAGGACTTCTGAATTCCTACAGTGTTTGCACCACCTGGCTTGTAGCCAATGGGAACTACTTGTGAATCGGCCCCATGTTGGGACCCCACCAGGATTAATGAAATCAGATACTTGCTGCGCCGCGCGGCGTCGGGACCCCACGCCGAAACACAGTTAGGCTGCTGTCGCGCGACGTCGACCTCGCCCATATAGACCACGCACTTGATGCCAAATTTAGCGCAGAGCGTCGCGGTTGCTACCCCGTGCATGCCGGCGCCTGTTTCGGCGATCACGCGCGGCTTGCCCATGCGGCGCGCCATCATGACCTGGCCCAACACGTTATTGACCTTGTGCGCGCCGGTGTGATTGAGATCCTCGCGCTTGAAGTAGATCTTTGCGCCGCCGAAATGTTCGGTCATTCGCTCTGCAAAATACAAAGGCGATGGCCGACCGATGTAATTCTTAAGGTGACCATCCACCTCCTTCTGAAAAGCCGGATCGTTCTTGGCCTCGGCATAGGCCGCCTCTAGCGCCAAAAGGGGCGGCATCAGCGTCTCAGCGACATAGCGGCCACCATAAATGCCGAAATGTCCGCGCTCGTCAGGCCCGGTACGGAAGGAATTAGATCGCTGCGGCGGGTTCATGCGTTGTCATCATCGCGATTACATCGAGCTGCAACGTTAAGATACGTTGCAGCAGTTTCTGTTGCACTTCATTGTACGGATTTAAACGCGCTCGACTCGTGCGAACTTGTAGAGGCCGACATCTATGGCCCCGGTCTCAAAGCCGACCTGGCAATAGGCGAGGTAATAGTCCCACATTCTCTTGAATCGCTCGTCGAATCCGAGAGATTTAATGGTAGGCCAGGCGCGCTCAAAACGGAACTTCCAATGCTCAAGAGTGCGCGCGTAGCCCGCACCGAAGAATTCTTTCGAAATAGGTTGCAGCCCGGCATTGGCGGCCTCCCGTTCGATGATCCGCGGGGTTGGCAACATGCCGCCCGGAAAGATGTATTTTTGGATGAAGTCAGGCCGGCGGCGATAGTTCGTGAATTTGTCTTCATCGATCGTGATAACCTGCAACACAGCGCTGCCCCCTGGCCGCAGGCAGGTGCGCACTTTTTCGAAGTAGGTGGGCCAGTAGGCCTCGCCGACCGCCTCCAGCATCTCGATCGAGACAATCCGGTCAAAAGTGCCACCCGCATCGCGATAGTCCTGCAATCTCAGGTCGCAGCGATTGGCTGCGGTTTCCACCGAAAGCCGGCGCTCCGCGTGGGCCAGTTGCTCGGTTGAGAGCGTGATTCCGGTAACTTTGCAGTCGTGGTTCTGCAGAAGCCGCTCTGCTAATGCGCCCCAGCCGCAGCCGATTTCGAGTACGTTTTCTCCGCCTTCCAAGTCCAGAAGACTGGTTATGCGATCGAGCTTCGCTTCCTGCGCGTCCTCCAGGGTTTGATCCGGACAAGAAAACAGCGCTGCGGAATATTGCATTCCGGGATCGAGCCATTGCTCGTAGAACTGATTTCCCAAGTCGTAATGGGCGGCGATATTGCGGCGGCTGCCACGACGGGTGTTGCGATTCATGGTGTGGCAAAGTCTGAGCCAAAACCGCGGCATGCGCAGAGCCTGCAGCGGCTCCGCCAAAGCGGAGTTGTGATAAGCAAGCGTCAGCAGGGCGTTGAGATTTGGCGAAGAGCATTCTCCCGCCATGTAGGCTTCCGCAAAGCCGATATCCCGACCTGAGAGGAGTCGGCCAAGGAGACGCCAACTGTGTATAGACACTCGTGCCTGTGGGCCAGAACGTTGCCCTTTGATTGCAAGCCGTTCTCCAGTGGGCGTCTCGATAACGAGCTCGCCGCATTCCAGATCCCCCACGATACGCCGCAAACCCGCCTCTAGAATTGAACCAGAGCTGAAAGAAAGTTCAGGGCCGATCGATCGAGCAATTGTTTGTGGGTGCTGAATAGACATGTGTTTCAATCCGAAATCGCTGAAGCCAGGGGCACAATGGTAACCGGCTGCTCTGGCAAAGCCGGCCGCTGACGCAAGCGGATTCGCTTGGCCCACAATCGCAGCGCCTCCAAGTGGATGGCTGCAGTCACCTTCAGGGTGACGGCAGGAATTTGCAGGAACACGCGCGCAAGGTTGCGGTCGGACAATTTCTGACGCTTGCCGGTCAACACAGCGTGCAGAACCGGGTTTGTGGCTGAACTCGCGCAAATGCCGACAACAATGCGTTCATCTGGGCCTGTGATCCGAAAGACGTAACGCATGTCCATTTCCAAAAATGGCGAGACGTAAAACAGCTTCCGGCAGCTCTGGTGCAGCGCGCCACTCTCATGTTCAACCCGAATAACGTAGCTGTGCCGTTCGCCGAACGTATTGTGGACTTGGTATACCAAAGCGGCCAGCACGCCATCGGCTCGGTAGCAGAAGAAGATGCTCAGTGGGTTGAAGCAATATCCGAGCGTTCTCGGCATGCAGAGCAGTTGGATCCGACCGCCGGCGCAATCGACATTGGCGTCTAGCAGCTGGCGTTCGATCTGGGCGCGCAGCGGCGTCTGCGATTTGTCGCCATGGTCGGTGTCATAGAAGCTGAAGACGTTCGGCCGATTGTAGGAGAACCATCTGAGCTTGCTGGAAAGATCACGGAGTTCATCCAGATCAAGCAGAAGCCAGAACGCGCGGTAACGGAAATGGTGGGTACGCGGATGCAGCCGTCTGTGCATGACCGAACCGACATAGAGCGACGAACGAAGCGTCATGAAAGAAGTTCCGCGTTGGCCTGGGTCGTCCTCGCAGTCAGTACGATTCGTCCGGATTCGTTTGGAACCCGCCATGGCCGTCGTAGGCCACCGAGTTGCTCGGCTACAGCAAGCCCAGACTGCAATCCGTCTTCGTGGAAGCCAGCACCAAAATAAGAGCCACAGAACCAGGTGTTTCGCACGCCTTGCAGAAGCCACAACTTACGCTGGGCTACGATCGCGTTCGCATCGAAGATCGGGTGATCGTAGACCTCACTGTGGAGCAAGGTCCCGGCGCGCGGTGGCCGCGGCGGGTTAAGAGTCACGAAAATCGGCTTCTCGCTTTCGATATTCTGCAGGCGATTCATCCAATAAGTTACGCAGACGCTGTCGCTTACGGCATCCCGCGAGCCGGTATAGTTCCAGCTTGACCAAACCGACCGCCGCTTCGGCATGAAGCTCTCGTCGGTGTGCAGCACGGCAAGGTTTCGGCTGTAGCGAAACGCACCAAGAAGATTGCGTTCTTCGCCGCTGGGGTCGGCGAGCGCTCCGAGCGCCTGGTCGGCGTGGCTCGCCATCACCGCATGATCGAAACGTTCCGAATGACCGCTTAAGTCAGTAACAATGACGCCGTCGCTCATTCGACGGACTTCGCGGACTCCTGCGTCGAGCCGGATGCGATCTGCGAAGGAAGCGCTCAGCCGCTCGACGTAGGTGCGGCTGCCACCGACGACGGTCTCCCAGGCCGGGCGTTGTGTCAGTTGCAACAGGCCATGGTTGTCATGGAAGCGCACAAATGCTGCCGCGGGATAGGATAGCATTTCCGCCGGCGTGGCCGACCATATCGCGCTTGCCATGGGCAACAGATGGTCGTCGCGAAAGGCGTCCCCATAACGGCCCTTGGTCAGGTAATCGCCGAGACTGATCCTTTCGTCGTCGACCAAATCCTTGTCAATCGGCGCCTCCCGGTAGAAGCGGACGAGATCGGCCAGCATCGACCAGAATCGAGGTCGGAGCAGATTGCGCGGTTGTCCGAACACTCCCGATAAACCACTCCCCGAGTATTCGAGCTCACCACCATCCATCGACACGGCGAAGGACATGTCCGATACCTGCGTGGGTACCTCAAGCAATTCGAACAGAGCGGTCAGGTTGGGATAGGCTCGCCGATTGAACACAATGAAGCCGGTGTCGACGGGAATGCTGCGACCGCCAACCGACGCAACAATGGTATTGGAGTGCCCTCCGATCCGGTCCGCACGCTCGTAAACGGTGACATCGTGTCTCTGGCTCAGGAGCCAGGCCGCAGACAGTCCCGAAATGCCGGTTCCGACGACTGCAACTTTGAGGCGAGTATTTTTTGTCATGGTTTCCAATCGGCCAATCATGCTTTGGAACGGGCGTATTCCGAGCCTGAATGCCCGACGCGCGAGATGACAGGGAAACGACAAATTCAGCCGACTGGATCACAGTTGGAGGGTCTGTTTTTCGGTGATCCAAAGGGCGGCTTCTTTCGTTTAGCCATTTATGCAACTGGCACACGCTTTTGCGCCTGTTCGGCATTTGGTGCCGGCTCGGTATCCACCGACGCCGTCGTGGAGCCGCACTTGGGGCCGCACTTGGCGGAGGCCACGGCGCATGACCTCTGAAGCAGAGGCGGTTGAGCAGCAGAAGCCTTGGGGACGTTTGATCCGCGCGATCGCGGACCAGCAAGACCGAGAGGCCTTTGCTGCGTTGTTTGATTACTTCGCGCCGCGAATCAAAGCCTTCATGCAACGTTCCGGGGCCAGCGAAGCCAATGCCGAAGAGCTTGCACAGGAGACCATGCTGGCGGTATGGCGGAAGGCCGCCTTGTTCGACCCGGCGAGCGCTGGTGCCGCGGCCTGGATTTTCACGATTGCCCGCAATCTACGCATCGACGCGCATCGACGCGAGCAGCGCGGCGGCGATGCTCGAAACTTCGGATATCGAAATCGAGTTCCAAGTCGACGATTCACCCCACCCAGACGCCCGTCTCGCGACGGCGCAGTCCGAAGGGCGAGTCCGCGCCGCACTGTCGAAGCTGTCTGCTGACCAGATGCGCGTGGTCGAACTGTCATTCTTCGAGGAGAAGGCGCACGCGGAAATCGCGCAACTGCTGGAAATCCCACTGGGTACGGTCAAATCCAGGCTGCGCCTGGCCATGAACCGGCTTCGCAATCTGCTGAGTGATTTATCATGAGCATCGAACATCACCCCACCGACACTATGTTGGCGGCATTCGCGGCCGGTACGCTCGACCACGGTCAGCACATTGCGATAGCGACACACCTCGTGTCCTGTCCGCAGTGCCGCGTCTTCAACCGCTCCTTGGAACACGTCGGCGGCGAAGTGCTCTCAAGCCTTCCTCCCGCTGCTATGTCGAACGGTGCGCTGGCAAAGGTGGAAGCACGGTTGAATGAATCGGCGCGCCATGTCGCAGCCGACATCGCGCCCACCGTGCCCGAGACCGAGTTTCCTGGTCTGCCGAAATTCGTGCGTCGCTATCGGTTCGGTAAGTGGAAATGGATCGCGCCGTCGGTGCATTTGCGGCCGGTCTTGCTGCCCTACGAAAGCGAGACTCGGGTCTTTTTGCTGAAGTCCGGACCGGGCACCAGGATGCTCCCTCACACGCACACCGGATTTGAGATGACCTGTATTCTCTCTGGAGCATTTAGACAGGATGGGAGCCATTATGGACCCGGTGATTTCGACTTTGGTGACGAGACCATGGACCATGAGCCGCTGGTGGAAGCTGGACAGGACTGCATCTGTCTCGTGGCGATGCAGGGAGATCTGCGCCTGAAGGGTCTGATCGGTAGGCTCGTGCAGCCGTTCGTTCGATTGTGAGCTGAGTAAGTGGGTCTTATCCAACTCACGGTCGCGGCGATTTTTGTCAGCGCCGCGATGAGTGCTGTCATGGCCGCGGCTTGGTATGTCCAGCAGAAAACCGGAAACTCCGGTTGGGTCGATGTGTCGTGGTCTCTTGGAGTTGGGGCCGTTGCATTCGTCGCCGCGGCGTGGCCGGTTGAGCCGAATTGGCCGCACTGGCGGCAGGTTTTGGTCGCGGTGCTCGCAGCGTCGTGGTGCCTGCGGCTCGGCATTCATATTGCCAGACGGACCCGCGCCGCGACCGATGATCCACGCTATCGCAACATGATTGTTCAATGGGGCCACGACGCACCGCGGCGCATGTTCTGGTTCCTGCAGTCGCAGGCTGCCGTTGGGGTGATCCTTGCGCTATCGATTACCCTCGCGGCCCACAATCCGAACCCCGGCCTGCGTATCCAAGATTTGATCGGGTTGGCAACCTTGATGGCCGCCATCCTCGGCGAAGCCCTCGCCGACCATCAGCTGCAAGAGTTCAAGGACGATCCTGAAAACCTAAATGGCGTTTGTAACGTTGGTCTTTGGCGTTGGTCACGTCATCCAAACTACTTCTTCGAATGGCTCTCGTGGATGGCCTATCCGATCATAGCGATCGATTGTTCAGGCCATAATCCTTTCGGCTGGCTCGCTTTGGCTGCACCGGCCTGCATGTATTGGGTGTTGGTACACGTTTCGGGCATCCCACCGCTTGAAGCGCATATGTTGCGCTCCCGCGGCGACGCATTCCGCGCATACCAAAAGCACACGCGTCCCTTCTTCCCTTTGCCGTTATTCCCCTGACCGGTTCTGCAGGCCCCCGATAATACGGGGCTGAGCAAAATTTTGATCTCGATCGGAGACGCATTGGCGAAGCCAAGTGGTCAAAGTGACGCCGCGTAACATATCCAACGGTTGTTCTGCTGCATTCGTCAGCCCGTTCGCAGCCAGGACTGCCTCAGGGCTAAGCATTGGAATTTGCGGGAATACCGCCCTGCCGCTAGGCAATCGCAAGCCAGCCACATGCGACAGGTGAAAGACATCATACCGGTTGAGGAATAGGCCGAAAATCTCCGTGCCGCCGAGAATCGCAACCGTTCCATGCTTGACGCCCAGCATCTCGGCTGCTCTCTCCATTGAAATGCCGGCAGGATTCCACAACAGCGCCTGAGGATGATCTGGCGCCGGGGCAGTCGACCCAACCTTCCGGGTGGCGATGAGCCGCCGTCGCCGTCCGGATCGTGGCTGGTTTTCATGCGAGTTGCGGCCATGAACAATAACGTCAGCGCGATCGAGACCATCCGAAAGAAATTGCTGATCGGCCTCGATCACAAGGTCAGATGGCATGATACCGCTGGCGTCGGCCAGCATCCCATCCGCTGAAACGATCGCAAACCCCTTGACGCAAAGAGCCATCTCGATCACCAAACTCGCACGGGCGGAAAACGTGTCTTTAGGCGGCACTGAAAATCTTGCTGACCAACCAAAAGGTCACGACCGAGGACGCCGCCCCAAGAATCGTACCCCACGCCACGTCGACCAGCGTCAGCTGCAAAGTCCAATTTCGAAGTGTGGCGTAGTTTGAAAGGTCGTAAGTCGCATAGGTGAAGAAGCCGAACAGAGCGCCATAGACGGCAGCTGCTGTCATCGATCCGCTCTTCAACGCGGGGTTAATCGCGAAGATGAGAAGCCCGATCGGATAAATCGCATAAAACACGATGGCCGGCGGGAGATTGACGCCGGCTATAGCGATGTCACCCAGCGTCGGTTTATAGAAACGCGGTGCCATCGCTCCCAGCCAGACCATGTCAGCCGCAACGAAGGTGACCAAAGCTACGAGGTAGCTAGCCACGTAAATCATCGTTGAGCCCTCATTGGTTTAGCCTCGGTCGGAATGGTTTTATTTTTCCACATTGGAATTCACCATCGACACGAACTCTTGCCGGGTCATCGGGTTTTCGCGGAAGCATCCGAGCATTCGGCTGGTCACAAGATCTGTCCCATGCAAGTGGACGCCCCGGCTCGACATACAGTGATGTCCCGCCTTGATCAGCACGGCAACGCCTTGAGGCTTCAAGACCGCTTCGATGGTATTGGCAATTTGAGCCGTCAGGCGTTCCTGGATCTGCAGCCGTTTCGCATAAGCCTCCACGACGCGCGCCAGCTTGGAAATTCCAACGACACGGCGATCAGGAACATAGGCCACCCAGGCGCGGCCGACGATCGGCGCGACGTGATGCTCGCAATGGCTTTCGAACGGAATACCGCGAAGGACGACCATTTCGTCATAGCCGTCCGTCTCTTCAAATGTCTTCTGTAGGATCTGCTCCGGATCCTGCCGATAGCCGGAAAAGTACTCCTGAAACGCTCGAACGAGACGACGTGGAGTTTCGCGTAGACCATCTCGATCGGGATCTTCGCCGATCCAGCATAGGACCTTTCGAAATGCCTGCTCAATTTCCAAATTGGACGGATCAGCGTCTTGGCCGACTGAATGAGAAGGGGATCGGGTAAGACGTACGATCTCGTTCATCTAAGAACTCCAAATATTGAAGGGCCCTGACAGGTTCCAGAGTCCTTTTGCGCGCCACATGCGCCACCTCACTAGAACGAGGATTTGGCCCTAGTGGATCACCCCGACTCAGCCATTTGGACCGAAAATTATTCTCTCCTAACAATTGAAGAAAACTCTGGATAAAGCGCCTGGGCCGATGCACAGGTCGTCCAGAATTGATTCGTAACCCGCGGGCCTTCGGGTTCCCATGTCGACAATTGTCTGGTTTCGCCAGGATCTGCGTACTCGCGACAACCCTGCGCTCGCGGCCGCGGCAGCCCTCGGCCCTGTGCTGCCGATTTTCATTCTTGATGAATCGACTTCGGGGCCCCTGTGGAGGTTGGGCGGGGCCAGCCGCTGGTGGCTGCATCACAGCCTTGCGTCGCTCCGCGACGATCTCGGTCACTTGGCCCTGTTCAGGGGAGCGCCATGCGACCTGCTGCCTGCCATCATCAAGAAGGTGGGGGCATCTGCCGTCTATTGGAATCGCTGTTACGAGCCGTTCGCGATCGCACGGGACAAGGAATTGAAGGCGTTGCTGCGAGGGATCGGCGTCGAGGTCCAAAGCTTCAACGGCAGCCTGCTACATGAACCCTGGGAAGTAGCAACCGGCAATGGAGGTCCCTTCAAGGTCTACACCCCGTACTGGCGGGCAAGTCTTGAAAAGCCCGTTGCGGCACCACTGCCCGCGCCCAAGCTCGTGGTAGATACCTCCTTGATCTTGGGCGATCGTGTTGAAGAGTGGGATCTGCTCCCCACCAATCCCAACTGGGCCGACGGCTGGGAGAAACTTTGGAACCCCGGGGAAATCGCCGCCCTCACAAGGTTCGATGAATTTGCGACGAACGGACTTGCTGGATACCGGGAATTACGCGACCGGCCCGACCTGCAACGGACATCAAGGCTTTCGCCGCACCTGCATTGGGGGGAAATCTCGCCGCGGCAAATCTGGGCCCGCCTTGCGCTCGAGGCCGAAGATCCGCTCAAACGAGAAGGGGCGAATAAATTTCTGAGCGAAATCGGTTGGCGCGAATTCGCCTATCACCTCCTTTATCATTTTCCCACGCTTGCAGAACGAAATTGGCGTCAAGAGTTCGATGCTTATCCCTGGCGACAAAGCGCTGAAGACCTCAAGGCATGGCAACGCGGCCGTACTGGCTATCCGATGGTCGACGCTGGCATGCGAGAACTCTGGCAGACAGGCTCGATGCACAATCGGGTACGGATGATCGCGGCAAGTTTTCTGATCAAGCATTTGAGGATCGATTGGCGGCATGGCGAAGCATGGTTCTGGGACACATTGCTCGACGCAGATCTCGCCAACAATGCTGCCGGCTGGCAATGGGTCGCCGGAAGCGGTGCCGATGCCTCACCTTATTTCAGGATTTTTAATCCCATTCTCCAGGGCAAAAAATTCGACCCAAAAGGCGATTATGTTCGGCGCTGGTGTCCGGAGTTGGCGCGGCTTCCGAACGAATTTATTCACGCGCCGTTCAATGCTTCCGCGGAGTGCCTCGCTCAAGCGGGTATTAAACTGGGGCGGACCTATCCCGTTCCGATCGTTGATCATGATCTGGCTCGTACAGCCGCACTTGCTGGCTACGACAAGGTTCGTACTGTCCGTACCTCGGGCGGAATAAGAGATTCATGATATACCCCGTTCACGGCATGACCCGAAAACCATTTCGGTAGATGACGCGGAAATTGTCGGTGACCGAATCGCAGAGGTCTACCCAATTCCGTGGAACGGTTTCACGCAGAAAATTGAGCGTCGCATCGGCGGATTGGGCGCAGGTTGCATACCTTGGCACCGATCTCCTCATCGCTGCGGCTGCGCTGACTGACTACGCGGCCGTGTCAGCCAAGCATAGAAGCCACCCCGCGAGACACCGAGCGCCTCGCACATCCAATCCGCCGGCCAGATCCCCCGGTGCTTCGCAATGAAACCGAACTTCACGTCAATTCCTTCGCGAAGTAGGTCGCGCTGGCGATGGATCGCAACGGCCAGCAAACGATCTCCACAATCAACCATTGACGCCTAATCTACCTGCGCTCTCCGACCTGACGATCCTCGACGAGACGAGATTTCCCACGCCGTGCTGCAACAAGAATGTGTGGACTTCGTCGAATTGAATGGGCTTGGAGAACAAGAAACCTTGGGCAATGTCACAGCCGAATTTACCAACAGCAGCAAGTTGTGCGCGCGTCTCGACGCCTTCGGCGATGACGATTTTTCCAAGGCTGTGGGAAAGGCGCACAGTCGCGTCCACAATCGCGCGACATTCCGAAGTCAGTTAGAATATTTGCAACAAACGATTGATCGATCTTAACTTGAGAGATGGGCAGCGATTTCAAATGTGTGAGGGATGCGAACCCGGTACCAAAATCGTCGAGCGCTATTGAAATGTTGTGAGTCGAAAGAATACTGAGATTTCTACGGATTGACGACGTCTCATCATCGAACGCGGCTGTCTCCGTCACCTCAATCTCAAAGCGTTCCGCGGGAATGCTGTTGGCTTGCAGGATTGCCAGAACGCGCTCGGCATAGTCACCGGCTCGAAGTTCAGTCGTTGAGACGTTAACGGCAACACCCTTAATGTCTAGGCCGAACTCCTGCCAAGTCCGCATGTCGCGCGCGACCCGTTCAACCATCCTCAGACCGAACGCTCGACTGATCTCTGCATCGTCGAGCGCGGAAGCAAATTCCTTTGGAGTGTCAATGCGCCCGTCGTCGTGCATAATACGAGCGACTGCCTCGAATCCAACCACGTCACCGGTCTTGATCGCAACCTTTGCCTGGTAAAATGGGATAACCTGATCTCGCTTGATCGCTAGTCGAACTGATTCTAGAAGTCTGAATTTATTTTCCGCTTCGACCAACATCTCGGGATGAAAGACAACGAATCGATTTCGGCCGTCTCGCTTCGCGCGATAGAGTGCAAGGTCTGCCGCGCGAAAGATGTCGTTCCAGGTCGACGAATGATCGGAGAAATAGGCGATGCCGATGCTTGTGGACAATTGGACGCTATGCCCACGGTAGTTCACCCTTCGCTGTAGCGCGTGCAATATCCGGTGCGCTGTGTCTTCAATTTCAGCTTGGCTTGACGGATTGCGCAAGACTACAGCAAATTCGTCACCGCCGAGCCGTGCAACAAAATATGCATCGCGCGACATCCGCTTGATACGCTTTGCCGCCGTGCGAAGCACGACGTCGCCGGCCTCATGCCCAAGCGTGTCATTGATGAACTTGAAATTATCGAGATCGAAAAGGAGCAGCGCGAACCGCTCGTGCCTGGCGCGTGGATCGGTGACGATTGCATTGACGGTGTCATGGAGACGGTTACGATTGGCCAGCTTCGTTAAGGCGTCGACATTTGCCGTTTCCCATACCTTGTCACGAGCCCGCTGCATGGTGATTTGCCGTCTCACAAGCATTGCCATAAACGCAAGAACAAGAACGCTCGTCATTCCAGCCGCTAGAAAATACAGCCTGCGACTGTACGCGGTACTCGCAAAGACATCGGATTTTGCTAGGCCCACCGCAACCACTAACGGAAGCCCTCTCACCAAGCGATAGCTTGTAAAGCGTTGGTTGCCATCCACCTTTCCATCGGTAACGTATGAGCCGACGGCGGCGAAGGGGAGCCGCTTGAATAGCATTCCGTTCCGAATTGATTGACCAACGGTCTGTGAGGCGCCCGAAACACGCCCGCGAACGATACCGTCCAACCCAGCCAGCAACACCATGCCATTCTTGCTCAGATCGACCGACTCGTAAAAGCGCCCTAAATAATAAGGGTCGATCGCGATGGTAATGATGCCCGAAAATGATCCATCGGCGGCGCTCGTGCGTCGGCTCAAATGAATCGACCATTTTCCGCTGATCCGGCCCATCACCGGCTTGCTGATATATAATTCATCACGATCAGTGTCGAAATGAACGCGAAAGTGCTCGCGATCTCTGATGCTGGTTGGGTCGGGAGACAGGGGAAGATTGCTGGCTGTCAGAATTCCAGCCTTATTAGCGATAGCGATCTGCAGCGTGACATCGTCTTCGAAGTTTTGATCCTGCGCCCACTGTTTTAAGTTGAACCCTAGCGGGTCTCTTGCAAGGGACGAACGGGCAAAGAGTAAGATTTGATCGCAGGCCCTAATGAGACGAATGATGTGTTCTTCGAACGCCCTTGCCAAGTTTGCCGTATCTCGAAATGCACCATCCTCGGCCCGTCGAGCATCTAGACCGGCCATGTGCCATGCGCCGAGCCAGATGACGGCTATTGCCAAAACGCTAACCAGAATAATGTTGCGCGCACCCTGGTTGGCAAACGCCAGGTTCACCGAGCTCCGGCCGGCATCATAGATTCGCAATAGGCTACGCATTGCGTGCATTATGCGATCTTAGGACGGAGATATTACTGAATTTGATTGTTATTTTTGTCTACGGCTGTAGAGATTGTCCTGTTTAACCGTCCCATAACGCAACGCCTTAAATTCAGGTGTTCCGGTTCATCAAGTTCGATATGAGTTGACATGGCAGGCTCTCACGGACTGCCTCGGTTTGATCCGTTTGTGGGCGGATTTACGAATTCGCCATGGACAGGCGAAATCCTGGGCTTGGATGACGATCGAAGCGGGCTGATAGGAGCTATTCGGCAGATTTTCAGCGTTACCGTGCCGTTGAGCAGGGATACGGCGCTTCGCAGTCTGGCTGATCAAGCCGGTTATACACAGTTGGAGGACCGCACACGGGAAGAGCTGGAGGCTGTTCTTCGAACGGCGATCCGACGAAAAATTCTGGAGGATGGATCGGAAGGTCTAACGCTGCTGGCGCGTAACATCACCGATTACCGCCGCGACGTGCTGAAAGAGCAGTTTATCGAGTCCATGGAGGGGGGCGGTTGGGTGGAGCGCGAGGATAGCATTCGAAGATTCTTCTCGTTGGATGGGGTTTCGTAGGATTGGCCCGAATATCGAAGATGCCGCGAGGTCCATAATCAACGGCCTCATCCGGGATGACCGCAGCTTGAGTAAGGGATCGCAGATCCAACGCGCCAGATGAGGGCCGCGGGGATCCCATCCCAGCCAACCAAGATATTCCATAATGGGCGTTACACGAGCAGCTCGCCTGATCGCGTTGCCGAAGTGAATTTGGCTAAACCTGTTCCATTTATCGAAGCGGAAAGACTGTCTATACAGTGGAGGCACGTTTATCCTACTAGGAAATGGATTGATTGCAGCATGTATGAACGTGAAAATTCCATTGGCTACCTCATCAACCAGGCTGCTCGGCTGACCCATAAGACGATGCGATTGCAACTCGGCCCAGAGAGCCCACATCCGGCTTATCTCCCGGTTCTACTTTGGTTACGGGAGAAGAATGGTCAGTCGCAGGCTGATCTATGCGGTCGCGCCGGCATTGAACAGCCATCGATGGCTGAACTCCTTAAACGTATGCAAAAAGACGGATTGCTGACCCGCAAGCCGGATCCAACCGACAGTCGCCGAAAACAACTTTTCCTTACCTCCAAAGCTAAGCGGTATTCGAGCCAACTGCTTGCGTGGCTGGACGCCCACAACGCCGCGATCGCTAAGGAGGTCACGCCAGCCGATCGCGCGAAATTTATGTACGTGCTGCGACAGATGATCAGCAACATGGAGGGGGCTATCGAAGCGGCGGAGTACAAAAAAGATATATAGGGCCCTATTGAATATGGTCCTAGACCGTGTAAGGCTGATGTCAGCAACGTAGTCCCACGCAGGTCCAGGCTATGCCCGCTTCAGTTCTGTTGGTTGGTAGCCTGCCTTTGCGGGATGCGGCTGAAGTGTTTGCAGCAACGTCGGCGCATCTAGGACGCTACATATCTAGAGTTCCAGACGGCGAAACCGGCGCGCGTACCAACTGGATCGCGTGGCAGCGCGCCGCCTTTGCGACGGTTCCTCAACTTGAAGCGACGGGGACGCGGGAGCGGGACTATCAACTGTTCCCTCCTTATCGGCTCAGGGCCGGGGCCAACCCAGACGACGTCGTCTTCGGCCCGCTCGGATTCTACGCCGAGGCATCCAACTCTTACGCGGAGTTCAGGCGCCTCAAAACGCTAGGTCAACTTTCCGCGGACTTGCGCTTCCAGGTTTGCTTGCCGACGCCGTTCGCTCCAACCTTTTCGTTTGTGGCTTATGAATTGCAAAACGCGATCTATCCCAAATATGAGGCCTCTATCCTTTCTGAGCTGGCGTCAATATCCAACCTGATCCCGGCGGGCGAACTTGCCGTGCAATGGGATGTTGCGACGGAAATGAGCATCTGGGAGGATCTTTATCGGCCAACGTTCCCGGAAGCGCGAAATGAAATCATCCGCCGTCTCGTCCGCCTCGGTCAGGCGGTGCCGGCTGGCGCAGAACTCGGCTATCATCTGTGCTACGGCAGCATGAACAACAAGCATTGGAAGGAGCCGCTTGATACCGCGAAGCTGGTCGAAGTCGCGAATTTGATGACCCTTGCGCAGGTCCGCACGATCAACTGGTTACATCTTCCTGTGCCGATCGATCGGGTCGATGATGCCTACTTCGCGCCGCTGGCGAACCTCCAGCGCTCCGTCGAAACGCAACTCTACTTGGGGCTTTTGCATCTCGCGGACGGGGTTGATGGGGCGAAGGGACGAGCAAACATGGCGCGGCGGCACGTTAGTTCGTTCGGCATATCAGCTGAGTGCGGGCTCGGGCGATGGAAAGCTGATGCGGTTCCGCATTGGCTCGTGCTTCATCGCGACGCTGCCCAGGCTTTGGGATTGTAATGTGATAACTGGACATCAGGCCTTCGATTTCTATCCCACAGCCAGGACGGATGGGGCGTCACAATGAGACTTTTTCTAACCGTACTCGTGCTGATGTTTTCACCGGTTGCAACGATGGCAGCCGACAAGATTTCGTATCTATTCCCGACCGCTGATACGGTTCCAGCTTTCGCTCCATTCCAGATCGCGAAAGCCAAGAAGTACTACGAGTTAGAGGATCTTGAAGTTACGTTTCTCGTCGGCAAAGGCGGGGCCGACGTAGCCAAGCAGGTGGGCGTCGGCAATGCCGATCTTGGCGGGGGTATCGGAGACACGCCGATCGTTGTGCGGGCCAATGACGTCCCGGTAAGAGGGGTAGCCCTGTTGGGCGGAAAGGCTCTGCACCAGATTATCGTGCGTAGGGATGCCGGCATCCGTTCATTGGCCGACTTGAAGAACAAGAAAATCGGAGTAGTAGCCATCCAGGACACTTCCTACTACAACCTTCTGGCGGTGCTCGCGAGTTCAGGGAATCGATAGAAGCGCCGCCGACATTCTGCCGGTTGGCATTTCTGGCATCGTCCAATTAATGGTGTCGGGTGAGCTGCAAGCGATCTGTGGCGCACCGGAATGGGCCGCAATCCTCAAGCAAGCCGGCACGCACGTCGACCTCATCTCTCTCAATGATGCCTTCCCAGCCATGGCGCAAGCCATTCTTGCGTCGGACCAGATAATCAAGATGCGACCAACCGTAATTCGCAAATTCGTTCGCGCCACACTGAAGGCGGTCAAGGAAATCGAGACGGATTATCGCGAGGCCTCGAAAATCTATATCAGCGCCTTGCCACAATATATTGGGAAGGAGACGCTCATCGAAGAAACTTTGAGATATTATGCGACGCAGGTCTATCCAGTGCAAACCCCCAGCGTACTCGGAGCGTTCGATAAAGAAAGGATCGCTGCCGTACAGAGATTTTATCTAACCAACGGCATTGTCGCGAAGGCGGTCCCGATTGACCAGCTTTTCACAAATGAGTTCGTGGCTCCGTAACGACAGCAATATCGAGCACAGCATGATACGGGATGCTTCGGCAGATGGCGACAACACGGCCGGTTCATATCTTGGATCGGCTGCCGTAATTATCCACTCGCCGGCCATTTGCCGCCGGGCGGGGAAACCAAACTTCGGCTAAAAGCCTGTCCATGGCGAATTCGTAAATTACGCCGCGATCGGCATCTGGAACAGACCGCGGCAATGATGCTGCCAAGCATAGCAGTCAAGGACGGCAGGGGAGGGCGGCGGTCGGCCAGATCGTTCTGCCGGAGTCCGGCCGTCAAGCGACTGGTGAACGCGATGCTCGTTGTAATAATGTCTGAACTCTTCCAGCTTTCGCTCCAGGTCGACGGCGTTCCAGATCAGCACGTGGTCCAGAAACTCCCGTCGTATCGTGCCAATCAGCCGTTCCACAAAGGGATGAGACACGGGTACGTACGGGATCGATTTGATCTCTTCGACCTCAAGTATGCGTAAGTTGGCACGCCAACGATGAAACCGAAATAATGGGTCGTGGTCGGAACTCAGGTGCTGAGGAAGCGACTGTCTGGCGACGATCTGGTTGAACATCCGGCAAACCGAGGCGCCACAAAGATCAGCGCGCTCAACGCCAAAGCCGATGATCCGGCGGGTGAAAATGTCCATCACCACCATGACCCAATGGCTGCGCAACAGGATCGATTCACACCGAAACAAATCGATGCTCCAAAGGCTGTCCTTTAGATGCCCGATAAAGCTTAGCCACGACGGACCATCCGTTCCGGCTCCAGGCCGATAGTGCTTCGCGAGCACGCGGCGGACGATGTCTTTGTCGATATCGATGCCAAAGATACGCGCAATCTCCTGGGCAATGCGGGGACAGCCAGTCCGGGGATTGCGGCGTTTGAATTCGACGATCGCGTCAATGAGTTCCTGCGGTGGGCCCTTTGGACCGGGCCGTCGATGACCTCCGGAGGAGAAAAGCCAACGATATTTGCGTTTCTTGAGCGCCTCGTGGAATCGCAACAAGGTCTTGGGCTTCAGGACGACGGCAAGCTTGGGAAGCCGGCTCACTGGGATGAACAGCGATGCAAGGCCCAAAACGAAGCGATCGAACGAATTCAGGTTAGGCGCCCGCCGCCGCGCTCGACCGCTGATGAGCAACTGTTGCTTCAGCAACAAGGATTCAGCCACGACGGCGCGTACTCCGCCGGGGCGCATGAGCTTGGCGATGGTAGCCAGCAAGTGGACGGCGAGTACGAGCAGGTGAATCATCGACATCGACGGTAGCACGATGTCGACATGAACTCACAAACACCCCGAGCCGCCCCGTTTTTGCGGGAATTTACGAATTCGCCATGGACAGGTGCTGTTCATGTGCTCGGACGCCTGTCCGTTCATGACCGCCGACACAGTGTTTGTGAATGGCGGCGGCGGCTGGCGATGAGGCGTTAGCTCGCCTTCGTCAACCGACATATCGTTCAAAGAGTAGCACGACCCAAGTCTCTCGCCCGATGAAAGGACGCAAATTAAGGATCTTCGTCCGAACAGAACGCATCTGCCAGAACCTTGATGTATCACTATGATCGCGTCCATTTCACGGGAAGTTTAGTGACGGCGCGCAGCGTATTGTGCGAAAGCCGTTCCGGCTTCCCCGTTAACTCGATCAAGGCGACGCGCTCACGCAGGGCGACAAGCAGCATCTCGATCTCCATACGGGCAATCATCTGGCCGACGCAGCCATGGATCCCGACGCCGAAGCCAACATGTCCCGCGGTCTTGCGCTCGATGTCAAAGCGAGTGGGCTCTGCCCAGCGACGCGGGTCGCGGTTGGCTGCGGCGACCGAGACATATATCTTCTCCTCACCCTCAATCGGCACTCCTGCGATCTCCGTAACCTTCGTCGTCGTTCGAAAATAGCATTGGAACGGCGACTCGAAGCGTATCGCCTCTTCAATTGCGGGGCGCACCTTCGCGGGATCCTGTCGCAGCTTCTGCCATTCGGCAGGATGCTCGGCGAAGCAGAGCAAAGCATTGCCGAGCGCAAAAATAGTTGTGTCGATGCCGGCGGAGAGAAACGAGCGAACCAGGAGCGCCGCTTCCTGCTCGGTGATATCCCCGGTGTCGGCGTGTTTGTACACCTCGGCGCCGAGGCTTCCTGGCCGCAGCGCCGTGCGCTCGCACCGTCGCATCACCCACGGCAAAACCTCGTCGACCGGCGCAAGCGCTGCGTGGTAGAAATCGTTCTTCGGGCCCATGGTGTTGAACACCATGTTTCCGTAGGGCAGTAGCGTTTCGCGTTCGTCTTCTGCGAGGCCGACCGCGTCCGGAAACACTTTCAAAGGATAGGGCTGCGCCAATTCGGCTACCGCGTCAAAGCTGCCCAGTTCAAGCGCTCGGTCGACCATCCGAACCGCGTCTTGATAGAAGCCGTCACGTAGCTCGCGCAAGTTCTTCGGTGACAACACACGGTTCATGACGGTGCGCGCGCGCGTGTGAGCTCGGCGGATCGGTTTCCAGGAGCAGGCTCGGCGGACGCCAGTTGCCCTCTTTGAGGAAATTGGCCAAACCGACACCGGCGCCCGAGCTGAAAGTCTGCCAGTCGTTCAGGACCGCCTGCACCTGTTCGTGGCGGAACACCGCCCAGGCGTCATAGCGCGCCAAGCGTACGACCGGGCCGGCCTCTCGCAGTTGCTCATGGTAGGGATAGGGATCGGCAAGAAACTCCCGCGAAAACGGGTCGATTTCCGACGTCACCACTTGGTCAATCGACCTCGACAACATAGCGGGCCTCCGCGGAAGTTCGGGGCGCTGGGCGCCGGCCGGCATCGCATCCTCAATGCATCACCGATCCGCCGTCAACCACGATCGTCTGCCCGGTAATGAAATCGCTGTCAGTCGATGCGAGGAACACCAGGGTGCCGAGCAGGTCGTCGGGCTTCGCTTCGCGCTTGAGCGAACGGGCGGCGGTATTGCCGGTGACGAACGATTCGTCGTAGTCGCTGTTTGACATAACGCCATCGCTCAAGATCAGGCCTGGCGCAATGCAGTTGACGCGGATGCCGTTGGGTCCGAGCTCGCGCGCGAGGCTGCGTGTCAGGGCAATGACAGCGCCCTTCGACGTCACGTAGTGCGCCATCAGGGGCGAGCCCTTGAACACCGTGCCGGAGGCGATGTTGATGATCTTGCCGTAGCCCCGCGCCCGCATTCCGGGCACCACTGCCTTGGCGCATTCGAAGGTGCCTCGAACGTTCACCGCAAGCACCCGGTCCCATTCCTCCGAAGTGATGTCAGTGAATGGCTTGAGCGATAGGGAGGCGAAGATGGCTGCGTTGTTGACCAGGATGTCGACGGGCCCTAATTCGGCCGTCGTACGCATCACCAGTGCGGCGACCGCGCCGGCATCGCAGACGTCGGCAATGGCGCTGATCGCCCGGCTCCCGGCCGCTTCGATCTCGCGCACGACCGCTGAGGCATCCTTGACGTCGCACACGCTAACGCTCGCGCCGGCTGCTGCCAGCGCCTTGGCATAGGCGAGCCCGATTCCTTGGCTGGCGCCGGTCACGAGTGCGACCTTGCCCTGGAGCTTTTTCATTCGCTTCTTGTCGCGAGTTCCGTTCGAATTCGACAATAGCCTATCAGACCGACAGTCGCTGCCGGATTTTTTCGTCGGCCATGACGTCAGCGGGTAGCCCATGGGCGATGATCTGGCCCTTTTCCATCACGTAACAGGAATTGCTCAACGCCGCGGCCCGACGCACGTTCTGCTCGACCAGGAGCAGGGCGATGCCGTCATCGCGCATCCTGACAAGCGATTCGAAGATCTCGTTGACCACGATCGGCGCCAGGCCCTCGGAGGGCTCATCGACCAGCAGGAGTTTCGGATCGCCGATCATCGCGCGCCCGATCGCCAGCATCTGCTGCTCGCCGCCGGAGAGCGTCTTGCCCAGTTGCTTGCGCCGTTCGCCCAGTCGCGGAAACAGCGCGATCGCCCGGTCGAGCCTGCGTTGTCGCTCCGCCCCGGTCTGCCACAGGCTGAACAGGCCGAGCGTGAGGTTCTCCTCCACGGTCAGCGTCCCGAAAATGCGGCGATCCTCCGGAATGAAGGCGATGCCCTTGCGGAAGATGCGGTCCGGAGACCGTCCGGCGATGTTCTCGCCGGCGAACGCGATCGTGCCCGACGACGGCCTGCACCAGCCCATGAGCGTGCGAAGCGTCGTGGTCTTGCCCGCGCCGTTGCGCCCGAAGATGCTGACGATCTCGCCGGCATTCACCGAAAACGAAATGCCGCGCAGCACCGGCGCGAAAGCGTATTGCGCGTGCAGCGCTTCGACCTCAAGCAGCGGCATCGTCGAACCCGAGATAGGCCTGCCGGACCGCCGGGCTGGCGGACACCGCGCTGGGCGAGCCTTCGAACAGCTTCTGGCCCTGGTGCATCACCACCACATGGTCGGACAGGCTCATCACCAGATCGATGTCGTGCTCGATCAGCAGCACGGTCACCCGCCCGGCCAGCGATTTGATCAGCCCGTCGATCTCGGCGGTCTCGCTCGGCGACATGCCCTGCGTCGGCTCGTCGAGCATGAGGAGCTTGGGGTCGAGCGCCATGCAGAGTGCGATCTCCACGCGCCGCTGGTCGCCGTGCGACAGGTTGCCAACGAGTTCGTCTGCCTGCTCGGCGAGGCCGAACTCGGTAAGGAGTTCATGGGCGCGTGCAAGCGGCGTGGCCAGCCGGTCGAGACGCACGAGATAACGGCTGCGCCGTTCCAGGCTCTGGCAGGCGAGCCGCACGTTCTCTATCACGCTCAGGCCGAAGAACAGGTTGGTGATCTGGAACGAGCGCGCGACGCCGAGCCTGGCCAGGACGTAGGGCGCCATTCCGGTGATGTCACGGCCGTCGAGCGTCACCGCGCCGGAGTCCGGCGGCAGCGTGCCGGCGATGAGATTGAATGCGGTGCTCTTGCCGGCGCCATTCGGTCCGATGATCGACGTGATGCGGTTGCGCTCCCCCTCGAAGCTCAGATTATCGACCGCCCGCAGGCCGCCGAAGGCCTTGTTGAGATTGGCGACCTTGATCATGGTCCGGCCTTCCGCCGCGTCACCAGACGCTGCACTAGGCCGCACAGCCCGTCCGGCAGGAACATCACGAAGATGATGAAGATCATGCCAAGCACGAACAAGTGGCGTTCGGTATAGCTGCCGACCAACGATTCCAGAAAGGTGATGATGACACTGCCGACGAGCGGGCCGAGCAGCGTACCAACGCCGCCGACGAGCGACATCACCACCGCCTTGGTCGATACCTCGAATCCGAACAAGTGTGGCGCGACGAAGCCGCGCAACAGCGGATAGATCAGGCCGCCGAATGCGGCGATCTGCGCCGCCAGCAGATAGGCCAGGAGCTTGTACCAGAACGAATTGTAGCCGAGGTAGGGAACGCGGTCGGCATTGTCACGGATGCCGCGTAAGACCGAACCGAATGGGGTTGCGAGAATCCGGCGCGTGCCGACATAGAGCAGGACAATCACCGCGAGTACCGCATAGTAGAATACAAAATTGCTTTGCAGATCGAGCGCAACGCCGGGAAACAGCGTGATGGTCGGAACAGGAATGCCGAGGATTCCGTCCGAGCCGCCGATTGCGCGAGTGTTGTGCGCGATCTTGGAGAGAATTTCGGCGGCGCCGAACGTGATCAAGGCGAAGTAGACGCCGCGGGCGCGGATTGCGACCGCACCCAGGACGAACGAGAGGATACCGACTGCCGCCATGACGGTGAGCATCACCAGCCAAAACGACTGGGTGACATGAACATACATGAGAGCCGAGATATATGCCGCCAGCCCGAAGTAGGCGGCCTGTCCGAGCGAGAGCAGACCGGCGTAGCCAAGCAGGATATCGACGCTGAGCGCGAGCGAGCCGAGCAACAGAGTTTCGATACCGAGGCGCGTGTAGAAGGGGCCGCCGAAGAGCGGGAAGAGCACCGCAAGCGCGAGCATTGCGAGACCCAGCCATCGCAGCGGACCAGCCGACATCACGGCGGGACGTAGCGCCCGCGCAAGCCGTTCCCCGATGGTCTTCGCTGTCCAGCCTAGGCGTCGCGCCTTTTCGTCGACCCGCGACGCATCCGCGGGCGGCATCATGCGGCTCCGAGCCGATTGAACAGGCCGCCGGGGCGCACCACCAGCACTAGCAGCATGACGCCGTAGACCAGGGTCTCAGCCCACACCGGTGGAATCCAAAGGCTTGCGAGACCTTGCACTTGCGCCAGCAACAGCGCGGCGACGACCGCGCCGATGATGCTGCCCATGCCGCCGACAATAACCACGGCGAAAGCCATGACGAGAAAATCGTGGCCCATGGTCGGGAATACCGCGTAGATCGGGCCGAGCAGTGCGCCCGCCAGTCCCGCGAGGCCGCAGCCGTAGAGAAAGGTCAAGCCGTATACCAGCCGGATCGGAATCCCGAACGATGCAACCATGGTCGGATCGACGGCGGTCGCGCGCAGAACGGCGCCGATCTGTGTGCGGTATACGAGCCACCAGGTCACCAGGATTGCGGCAAGTCCGGCTGCGAAGACGAAGAGGCGATAGCTTGGCACGATGACCCCGGCGACATTCACGATTCCGGTGAATGGGGCTGCGATCGCATGAGTTTCCGTGCCCCACAACACCTGCGCGACGTCGCGCAGGATGAGGCTAACGCCGAACGTCAGGAGCAGGGTGACGATGGCGCGATCGGGTCGCGGCAGCAGCGGACGAATCCCAAGTTCTTCGAGGCCCCAGCCGACCAGGCCGACCAGAATTGGCACCAGGACGAGCGCGCCCCAATACCCCGCGCCCCAGCCGATCAGCGTGAAGGCCGCGTAGCCGCCCAGCATGTAGATGTCGCCGTGAGCCAGGTTGATGACATCAAGCAAGCCGAAAATCATCGTGAGCCCCAGCGCCACCAGGGCCAGCGCCACGCCGATGATCAGCGCGTCGATGACCTGGGGCAGCAGGACGAAGTGCAGGTAGGGCAGAAGATCTTCCATCGGACCGGGGCGGTGGATTGGTCCCGATCAGAACTTGTCGCACTTGTCCGGGCCTACGGCTTCAGCGCCTGGCACCTTGCCGACGGTCTGGAAGTCGTTGCCCTTCACCTTGACGACGACCATGTCGACGATGGCTTGATGGTCGCTCTTGCGCATTTTCTTGGTACCTTGCGGGGTCTCCCAGCTGGCATCTTCCATCGCCGCGCGCAGCTTGTCGGTTTCAGTCGACCCCGCTTTCTCGATCGCCTGCTTGAACAGGTAGAACAGACCATAGGTATCGGCGCCGAACAGGTCCGGATCCGACCCGGTTTCTTTCTTGAAAGCGGCAACGAACTTCTTGTTCGCGGGCGTGTCGATGTCGGTCGAATAGCCAGCCGCGCTCAGGAAGTTCTCGCCGGCGCCACTCATGGCGCCGATGTTTTCCTGCGTCACGGCACCGGCGGCGCCGGCGAGTGTGAGCTTCTCGGTGAGGATGCTGTATTCCTTGAGCTGGGTGAGCAGCCGCACGGTGTCGTTGCCGGCGGTCGCGGTCATGATCACATCAGGGCGCGCGGCGCGAATCTGACCCATGTATTGCGTGAAGTCCTTGGCGCCGAGCGGCGGATAGGTGGAGCCGACGTCGTTGCCGCCGAGCCGCTTGATGTCGTCCTGGAATGCGCCAATGGTGCTGCGCCCCATCTCGTAGTCGGGGCCGATGAAGAAGTAGCGTTTGCCGGCCACGTTCTTGATCAACCAGTTGGTCAAGGCGTTCGACTGCATGAATGCATTGGCGTTCACGCGAAACATATTCGGACTGCACTGTGCGCCGGTGATCGAGGGGGCGTAGGACACCGTGGTGACCAAGATGCGTTGGTTGCGCTCCGCAAGCTGACCGACGGCAAGCGTCGATCCGCTATTGACGGTGCCGGTCAACAGATCGACTTTGTCCTGCTGGAGAAGTTTCTCCGACTTTCGCACCGCCACAGGCGGATTTGCCTCTTCGTCCTCGAAGAGCAGCTCGAACATGCGGCCTTTAACGCCGCCAGCTGCGTTGATCTCTTTGACGGCGAGTTCGGCGCCCCAACGGACCTGCTTGCCAATAGGCGCGTAGGTGCCGGACAACGGCGTTACGACACCGACCTTGATTGGGTCGGCGGCCTGCGCATGAGGCGCCAAGACAACCGCCAATGTGGCGCTGGCGCTCAGGCGAATTAACGCTGATGTGCTGAGCATATTTTCCTCCCTCAGAATTTGTTTTTGGCATTCTGATTCAATGGTAGCGCCTGCTCCTGTGAATCGCCAGACAATCTCAAGCGAGGCCGCTGGGCCGCCTGTCCATGGCGAATTCGTAAATTCGGCCGCGATCAGCGTCTGGAACAGACCGTAGCAATGGTGCCGGTACGCGTGGCACGGATGGTATGAAGGGCGGCCAGTGACCTCACGGTCGACACCGCTGAATCCAAGCTCGCCCAGATCGAGTTCTTCCATATCGATCACGCGAACTGGGTTGTCCTCATCGATCCAGTCTTTAAGAATATTTCGCAAACAGCGTGCTCTGCGCGCTATCCGTGCCCTCGATGAACCGCTTCATCCGATCCTTCGCCAGCAGCCAGCAGCGCCGTCAGAATCTTATGAAGCTGGTCGTTTTTACACAGCCAGCTTCTAGACCGTCGAGGCCGGAGCGACGCCTATTGGCCCCCTTGAACCGATCATTATTGGGTATCGACGATTAAAACTGAAATCTTCCTGCGATCGTCGACTGGCGGTAGCCTGACTTTCGCGGCCACAAAGTCCGTCCAACGAATCTTTGCGGAGCACTCGTTATGACCCTGGCGATCAGAGCAGCGAGAAAGCCGGGCATCGACGAGCTCGTGGCCCGCGCGGCGGAGATTAGAGCGATCGCCAGAGAGCATTCCGAGCGGACGGAGGCCGACCGCAAGGCGTCAGCCAAAGTGGTCGCAGAGCTGCGGGACGCAGGCCTTTTTCGGATCATGCAGCCTGAGATATACGGTGGCTACGAATACGGGTTCGAAGCGCTAGTCCCTGTCGTTGCACAGATTGCCGCAGGTTGCGGTTCGACCGGCTGGGTCTTTAGCCTCGGCATCGTCCACCAGTGGCTGGTGGCGACTATGCCGAAGCAGGCGCAGGACGAATACTGGTCCGACCCTGATGCGATCTCCGGCGGTTCCTATCCACCGGTCGGCAAGGTGGTTCGCGTCGATGGCGGCTATCGGCTCTCCGGCAGTTGGGGGTTCACCAGCGGCTGCGACCACATGCAGTGGCTTTTCCTCGGCGGCATGATGCCGCCCGCCGGGGAGGGCGCGCCACCGAAACCCGCATTCTTCATGGTGCCGAGAGGTGACGTGAGCTTCGATGACAACTGGCACACGATGGGGCTCGCCGGAACCGGCAGCAAGACGACGGTTGGAACCGACTTCTTTGTGCCGGCGCACCGCGTGGTGATGGTTCCTGATCTCCTGGCTGGCACAACGCCCGGCGCCATGGTCCACGGCAATCCGCTCTACCGGCAATCCATGCTCTCGTCGCTGCCGTTCGCGCTAGTCGCGCCCGTGCTCGGCATGGCGCAGGGCGCTCTCGACGACTTCGTCGATATGGTCAGGGTCCGCACCACCCGCGGTGCAGTCGCCGGCGGCAATATTCGCATGGCGGAGTTCGCAACCATCCAGAGCCGCGTCGCCGAGGCGGCCGGTTCGATTGAGGCGGCGCGGCTAACCGTAGAGCGCGCCCTGGAACGGTCGCGGATGGCGGGCGAAGCCGGCGAGCAAGCCGGTCTCGACGTGCGCCTGCAAAATCGGCTTGCCCAGGCATTCAGCGTGCGGCTTCTGGTGCAAGCGGTCGATGCATTGTTCGCGGCCTCAGGTGGCCAAGGTATCTTCATGAGCAAGCCGATCCAGCGGGCCTGGCGCGACGCCCATGCTGCGGGCGTGCACGTCAGCATGAACTGGGACGCGGTCAGTACGATGTATGGCCAGCACGCGCTCGGGCTCGATCCAAAGGGACAGTATTGAGGCGGCCTATGCGGGACTATTGGCTTAACAAGCTGTTCTTCGACATTCAGCGACCCGAGGTAGCGGTGGAGTTTGCTCGCGCTGGTCATCAAGGGTCCGGCCAAGATGGTCAAGCGCGAGAGCTGGCGAGATGCCGTGTTCGGCTACACCTGCTTCATCGACGTCACGGCGCGCGGCGAGGGCCGGCGCACTTGGCCCGCCAGCCAGCCAATGAGCTGGCTCGGAAAATCGTTCGATACCTTCGCGCCGCTCGGCCCGTGCATCGTCACCGGTGACGAGATCGCAAATCCCAACGATCTGCTGGTGCGCTTCTGGAACGATGGGCAACTGCGCCACAACTACAACACCGACGACATGGAGCACCACGTGCCCGAGTTGATCGAGTTCGCCACCACCGTGATGACCATGATGTCGGGCGACATTATTGCCTGCGGCACCAACCACGAGGGATTGGGCGCGCTGCAGGATGGAGAGATGGTCGAGATCGAGATCCAGGGTATCGGCCGGATGTCGCTCAAGGTCGCTGATCCGCTCAAGCGCACATGGGAGCGCGGCGTCTACATGGGAGCCGATTCGACGCATCCCGAGGCGGTCAGGCGCCACCGTCCCCGTGACGCGGGAACTTCCGGCTCGCAACCGGAGAAGCAGTCTTCATGACGCCGACGGTGCGTGGTTACGCCATCCAATGTCCGCTGTATGATCGACGTAGCCGGACAAGAAGATGGGAAGCTGGGTAATCATGAACGCGAGCTGGAAGATCGGGTGGCGCGCATGGCTGGCGGCCGCGGCGCTGATGCTTGCCACGAACGCAGCGGGCGCGGCCGATTATCCCAACCGCACCGTCAAGGTCGTGGTGCCGTTCGCCGCCGCGGGTGTCACCGACATTGTCGCGCGCGTCGTGTTCGACAAAGTAGGACGCGCCCTCAACCAGAGCTTTGTCGTGGACAACCGGCCGGGTGCCGGCGGTACCATCGCGACTGAGCAGGTGGCGAGCGCGCCGCCCGACGGCTACACCGTCATCATGGCGGATCCGTCCGGCTCGCTCCCCGCCAACGTCACGTTGTACCCGAAGTTGACATTCAATCCGCTGCGCGACCTCGTGCCGATCGCAATTTTTGGCACCACCGGTGCGAACCTGGTCGTGCCGGCGCTATCGCCCGCCAAGACGGCGCAGGAGCTGGTGGCGATGGCCAGGCAGAAACCGGACGAACTGACCTTTGCCTCGACCGGGATTGGCACGCCAGGCCATCTCAACGGCGAGCTGTTCAGCCGGCTGGCGGGTATCAAGACCGTGCACGTGCCTTATCGGGTCGTCGGCCAGGCCGTGACCGACATGGTCGCCGGCCGCATCTCGTTTTGGATCGCCCCTATTCCGACCATGCTGCAGAATGTGCGGCAGGGGCAGCTCCGCGCGCTGGCTGTTGCGGGCGAGGCGCGCTCGGCCGATCTGCCCGGCGTGCCGACCATACAGGAGACCGGCATCGGCGACTTCGACGCCAGCACGACCTATGCCGTGTTCGCCCCGGCAGGCACGCCGAAGGAAATTGTCCACACGCTGAACGCCGAGATCGGGAGGGCGCTGGACGATCAGGAGGTGCAGGAGAAGCTGCGCAAGGTGGGAGTGTCGCCAAAGATCGGCACGGGCGAGGACATCACCCGGATGCTGCAGCAGCGGATCCCGCAATGGGCCGACGTGATTAAGAGCGCCGGCATCAAGATCGAGTAGGCGTTATCGGAGGAAGTCTCGTCCCGTGTCCTATGTCATTGCTATTGATATCGGCGGAACCTTTACCGATCTTGCGGCCTGCGATGTCGAAACCGGCGCGGTGGCCTATACCAAAAGCCCGACCACGTACGGGCAGCTGAGCGAGGCGATTTTCGACTGCATTCGCAAGGCGCAGCTCGAGGCGCGGCAGGCGAGCTTCGTCAAGCATGGCACGACGCTGGTCATCAACGCGCTGTTGCAGCGGTCCGGCGCCCGCACCGCGCTGCTCGCCACCAAGGGCTTTCGCGACATTCTGGAGATCGGGCGCGGCAATCGGACCCAGCCGTTCAACCTGCGCTTCCATCGCGAGCCGCCGCTGGTGCCGCGCGAATGGCGCTTCGAGATCGAGGAGCGCGTCGATGGCCACGGTCGGGAGCGGACGCCGCTCGACACGGCTGCGCTCGGTGCGCTGGCCGAGGCACTGAAGAGCAACACGATCGAGGCTCTGGCGATCAGCTTCCTCAACTCCTACCTCGCGCCCGAGCACGAGCAGGAGGCGGCTGCGGAGTTGCGGCGGCTGCTGCCCGATCTGTTCATCACCACCGGCACCGAGTTGACCCGCGAGTGGCATGAGTTCGAGCGCACCGCCACCGCAGCGGCCAACGCCTATGTGGGGCCCCAGGTGAGCCGTTACATCGCGGAGTTCGATGCCGGACTGCGCAACGGCGGGTTCGCCGGATCCCTGCTGCTGATGGGATCGCACGGTGGCGTGGTCTCGGCTGCCCGCGGTCAGCGCGAGCCGATCACGCTGGTGGAATCGGGGCCCGTCGGCGGCTGCATCGGTGCGGCCGAGTATGGTCGCGAGCTCGGCGTCGAGAATCTGGTCGCCTTCGACATGGGCGGGACGACGGCGAAATGCGCGATGATCGAGCGCGGCCGCTACGCCGTCGAGTTCGATCTACCATATCGGCGGACCCGATTCGGGCTTCCCCATCCGCGGGAATGTCATCGACATCCTCGAGGTCGGGGTCGGCGGCGGCTCGATCGCCTGGCTCGATGAGCAGCGCCGGCTGAACGTCGGTCCGCGCAGCGCCGGCTCGATGCCCGGCCCGGCCAGCTACGGTCGCGGCGGGGCCGAGCCGACGGTCACCGACGCCAACCTGATGCTGGGACGGCTCGATCCGCACAACTTCCTCGGCGGCGAGATGACGCTGGTGTCGGAGCGCGCCTCCGAAGCTTTGAGCCGGCGTATCGCCGGACCGCTCGGCTACCGCGGCGAGGATGCGATCACGCGCGCCGCCAAAGGCGTGCTGACCATCGCCAATCTGACGATGTCTTCAATCATAAAGAAAGTCTCGATCGCGCGCGGTTACGACCCGCGCGACTTTGCGCTGTTCTGCTACGGCGGCGGCGGCCCGCTGCACGGCATCGAGTTGGCGCGGGCGCTCAAGATCCCGCGCGTGATCGTGCCGCCGGAGCCGGGCAACTTCTCCGCCGTCGGGATGCTGCTGGCTGATCCACGGCTCGACACCGCCCAGACCATTGTGGTGCGCCTCGACGCGGAGAGCCTCGCGCGGGTGACGGTGCTTTACAGCGAGCTGGAGGCACAGGGACGGGAGGCTTTGCGGCGCGAGTTCGGCGAGGGCCCGGTCTCGGTCGAGCGCGAGGCCGAGATGCGCTACAAGGGGCAGCACCACTCCATCAAGATCGCGGTCCGGCCGCAGGACGATGCCGCTGCGCTGCGCGAGCGGTTCGACCGCGAATACCTGCGGCGCTACGGCCACACCAACCCGGCCGATGTCGAGATCGTGGTGCTGCACTCGCTGGCTACTCTCGGCATGAAGCGGCCGGAGCTGGGTCGGCTACTGCAGCCGCGCGCCGGCCGGGACAGACGCGCGGAGCTCGAGGTGCGGCCGATCTTCTTCCTGGAGGAGGACCGGTTTCTGCCCACCCAGGTCTATAATCGGGCGGCGCTCGGGGCCGCGTTCGCCGGGCAGGGCCCCGCGCTCATCGTCGAGTATGGGTCGAGCACGCTGGTCGGCCCGCGCCACACCTTCGTCATCGGCAAGCTCGGAGAGATCGAAATTGACTGCCACGCTTGACAGCCCGCGCACGCAGACACCGCCGCGCCCGGCCGAGATCGATCCGATCACCGTTGAGGTGATCCGGCGTCGGCTGGTCTCGATCGCGGACGAGGTTGACGTCAATATCACCCGCACCGCATTCAGCCCTTACATCTACGAGTACAAGGACTACGCGGTCGGCATCGTCGACGCTGGCGGCGACCTGATCTGCCAGTGCACGGCCGGCATGCCGGTGTTCGTCGCTGACGTGATGCGCGCGGCAGTGCAGGATGGGCTCGCTCTCTATGGCGCGGCCAACCTGCACCAGGGCGACGCGGTGGTCACCAACTACGCCGGCACGATCGGTCAGCACCTCAACAACGTCACTATGTACACGCCGATCTACGCGCCGAAGGAGCAGGTGCTGGTCGGCTTCATGGTCGTGGTGATGCACTGGATCGACGTCGGCGGACGCGAGATCGGCTCGCTGTCGAAGTTCGCCACCGACATCTTTCAAGAAGGCATCCAATTTCGAACGGTCAAGCTGCGGTCGCGCGGCGACCCGGTCCCGGAAATGATCCGGATGATCGAGCACAATACCCGCTTCCCGGTCGAGATGATGGGAGACATCAACTCACAGATCGGCGGCTGCATGATGGGCCGCGACAGCGTCGCCGAGCTGGTCGATCGCTACGGCATCGATACGTTCCAGCGCGCGCTCGACACCATCTGGGACCAGTCCGAAGCCGAGGCGCGCGCAGCCATCCGCGGGATCCCGGACGGCACCTACAGCGCCGAAGCCACCCTCGACAATGACGGGCTGAACAAGGACCCGCTGCCCTGCAAGGTCACGGTGACGGTGGCCGGCGACGAGATGACCATCGATCTCTCCGCGCTGCCGAAGGAGGTCAACGCGCCGATGAACTCGGGCCGCAGCGGAGGCGGCGCGACCGTGGCACGCCTCGCCTTTCGATATGTCCTGCTGCCCGAGGGCGACGCCAACGAAGGCACGTTTCGACCGCTCAAGCTGATCCTGCCGGAAGGCACGATCGTCAGCGCGCGGCCCACTGCGCCGATGGGTGCCTACAATTCGGCTCTGCCGATGCTGATCGATCTCGTTATCCGCGCGCTCGGAACAGCGATCCCAGACAGCGTCGCGGCGGCGCACTATGGCACATTCTGCACGCTCGCCTACGCGGGCCGCTATTCCGACAGCGGCCTGTACTGGCAGTGCCATGACAGCGGCTTCGGCGGGTGGGGCGCGCTATGCGACATGGACGGGCCAGGCCCGTTTCGCACCAACTGCCATGGCGATACCCGGCTGATCCCGATCGAGCTGCACGAGGCCAGCTACCCATTCCTTATCGAGAGCTTCGGGCTGCGCACCGATTCCGGCGGACCCGGCGAGTTCCGTGGCGGGCTTGGCCTCGAACGGCGTTATTTGATGCTGGCGCCGGCGCGCATTTCGACCAGATTCGAGCGCACACTTTGTCCCGCCTGGGGATTGAACGGCGGCGGAGACGGCGCGCCGGGCCACGTCCTGATCGAGCGCGCCAACGGCACCACGCAGGAGGCGCTCAAGGAAACATTGATGCTCGGCGCCGGCGATCGCGTCCGCATCCGCACCGGCGGCGGCGGTGGGTTCGGCGATCCGCGCAAGCGCGATCGAGCGCGCGTGCAGACCGATGTGATGCGCGGCTACGTCTCGGCAGAGGCCGCGCGCAACATCTACAGCCCGAACGATCC
>CAVXOE010000012.1:0-498627 GCA_963763365.1 uncultured Alphaproteobacteria bacterium
GGCTATGGTTCGCGGAGTTCGGGGGCAACGCGGTGGCGATGTTCGATCCAAAGACCGAGAAGATCACGGAATGGAAGAAGCCGCTGTTATGGGAGGCGCCTTACGATGTGGTGGCCGATCGAAACGGTGAGGCTTGGGAGGTGAACGAATCCTCCGATCGGGTTGGGCGGCTCGATCCTCGCACCGGCGAGTGGACCAATTACCTGCTGCCGCGTTACGCCAACTTGCGCCGGGTCTTCGTGGAGGACCGTACCCAACCGGTGAAAGTCTGGATCGGCAACAATCACGCGGCCTCCATCATCAAGCTCGAGCCGCTTGATTGAAAACGGTTCTCGCTACATTCTGATCGAGCTGCTTTCGTTACGGCGAGTTTCACGGGCCGCGGTAGGGCAGGCACTGGCCACCTTGAATTGTGTAGTTCGGCGGACAACCGTTCCAGGTGCGCCAGCCGCCGCCGTAACCTCCCAGGTACGGCTTACAAGCGCCGTCTTGAATTGTGTAATTCGGTGGGCAGCCGTTCCAAGTATTCCAGCCGCCTCCAATCGCACCTGCGTAATAGCCGCCGCCGTAGCCGAGCCGGTATCTCCGGCGATATCCGTCGTTGTCGTGTCGGTCACGATACTGGCCTCGATAGTCCGGAGTGGGGTCGTCGTAATAACGGCCGCCGCCATACGGCTGGGCGGAGCCAGCAACCGCCGTGCCCAAAAGGGTCGCGGCTGCCAACAAAGACAACGTGAGCCTCTTCATCGTGGCCTCCAGGGGGAACTCGAGCGCGAACGCCCTGGATCATGCTCCATCGTACATGAATGCCAGCAGAACAAAGTCGGGCCGATCGGTGGCAAAATCGGACCGGCACCTGCCGCAGCGGTGCATGCCGGCCCTGGGGAGGTTTTTTGACTCACCCAGCGGGGAAAGGCGTGCAACGGGCTCGTAACGGCTCAATTTGAGAAGTCGGGACGGCAGCCTGAAACTGGAGACGCGCGCTCGTCTGTCGAAGCCACAAAACCATCTACCGCCAATCGCACTTCATTTGCGCCTATAATTTCGAACGAATCTAACGTGGTTGGAGGACGTTCATGCGCATTCTGTCTGCCATCGGCGCTCTGGCGATTATCGCCGCCATAGCGATGGCGATCTTTTTCTTTGGCGGATTTTACAGCGTGGCAGGGACCACCGAGGAGCCGGGCATCGTCAAATGGGGGCTCACCCAGGTGCGCATGGCATCCGTCAAGCACCATGCGGTGGACCAGCCGCCGGCCACGTTTAATGATCCTGGCAACGTGCAGACTGGAGCGCGTGAGTTCGCCGCGCTTGGATGCGCCAACTGTCATGGCGCGCCCGGCGTGGATTGGGCCAAGTTCGCCGAAGGCTTGCGGCCCGATCCACCCGACCTCAAAGATGTCGTCAACGATCGCACGCCGTCGCAACTGTTTTGGATCATCAAGAATGGCATCAACATGACCGGCATGCCAAGCTTCAGTCTTGCCGGCGCAAAGGACGATGCGATCTGGTCGATCGTCGCTTTCGTGAAGAAGCTGCCGACCGTCTCTGAAGCCGAATACAAGGCCTGGACCGCGCCGCCGGCCGGCACGAGGTAAACCGACACGCAGGGAACGGAGTCTGACATTGCTCACGCGCCGCGATTTTGCAGTTCGCTCGGCGGCCTTCCTCGCTGGCACGCTTGTGCGCCCGGCCTATGCGCAATCGACCGGGAAAACCGCTCGCATTCTCGTTGGCTTCCCGCCGGGCGGATCGTCCGATCTCTCGGCGCGGCTATTGGCCGAGCGCATGAAGGGCTATGCGCCGGCCGTGATCGTCGAGAACAAGGCGGGCGCCGGCGGGCGGCTCGCGCTCGAATTCGCCAAGAACGGCCCCGCCGACGGCTCGCTCATCGTGCTCTCGCCAATGTCCATGCTCGTCATCTACCCGCACACTCATAAGGCGCTCGGCTACAAGCCGCTGGAAGACTTCGTTGCGGTCACGACCATCAGCGAATTCCCGTTCGTGATCACGGTGGGTCCGCTTGTGCCCGCTGAGATCAAGACGCTCGCCGATTTCATCGCCTGGTGCCGTACCAATCCGAATCTCGCCCTTTATTCGACCTCCGGCACCGGTTCGACGCTGCATCTCATTGGCGTCTCGTTGGCGCGGGCGGCAGATTTCCGGTTCGACCATGTGCCCTACAACGGCGCGCCGGCGGCGCAACAAGATGTGCTCGGCGGCCGGCTGGCTGCGAACATCGGCGTGCTCGGCAGCGTGTTGCCTCAGATTCAGGCCGGTAACCTGCGTGCACTCGCAACGAGTGGCGCCGTGCGTTCGGCGTTTCTGCCGACGGTGCCGACGTTCAACGAGATAGGCTACCAGGATGTCGTCGCGACCGAGTGGCAAGGGCTGTTTGTGCCGGCCAAGACGCCGGCGCCGATCGTCGACGCGCTCTATCGCTCGACGCGTGAGGCATTGCAATCGAACGAGGTGAGGGCCGGTCTCAACCAGTTGTCATTCGACATCAAGTCGACAACCCCCACTGAATTTGCCGCACTCATGAAGAGCGACACCGAGCGGTGGCGTGCCATCGTCAAGGCCTCGGGCTTTACGCCCGATAATTGACCATACCACACCGATGAAAGGTCCCATATGAAGCGCGTGCTGATCCGGTGCGGCTGGCTTGTTACGCTCGATCCCGAGGTGGGAGATTTCCGGAGCGGCGAACGCAATCGCTTGCCAGCGCGGGCCTGAAATTGACGTTGTCGAGAACGCGGCCTACTCCCGAAACTGCGCCGCGCGCCATTCGAGCGCGGCCTTGAGGCCTTGCTCGTGGGTGATGCGGCCGAATTCCTTGCCCACCTCGGTCTGGGTCGCATAGAGCGACACGAACAAGTCGACGCCGAACTCGATCGCCGCGCGGAAGCCGGCGATCTCGGCGCCGCGGTTGATGACGCGCTTGCCCCAGCGCAGCGCCTCGGGCGAGATCAGCGAAAGGCGCTTGGCGTACTTCATCGTTGCGCCGCGCAAGTCCGCCGCCGGCACCACGCGGTTCACCATGCCGAACTGCAGCGCGGTCTTGGCGTCGATCATGTCGCCGAAGAACAGCAGTTCGCGCGCGCGTTTGAGTCCGATGATCCACGGCATCACCATCACCGGACCAAGATGCGAGAAGCGAACCTCCGGCTCGCCGAACTTCGCGTCATCGGCCGCGATCGTGAGATCGCACATCATCGTCAGCTCGCAACCCCCGCCCAGCACGTGTCCTTGCACGGACGCGATCACCGGCTTGGTCGCGGACCAGGGCGCCATGCCGAAATCGAAGCTGCGATGCAACGTGGGATCCCAGGTATTGGGATCGGCGGCGCCCGAACTCTTGCCGCGGTCCGGAGACATGCCGATGTCGAATCCGGCCGAAAAGCTGCGTCCCTCGGCGCGCAGGACGATGACCGAAGTCGTGGCGTCCTTGTCGGCGCGCGCGAAGGCCTCGATGATCTGGTCCTTCATCGCGGCGTTGATGGCATTGAGCTTCGACGCCCGGTCGAGCGTGATGATGCCGACTTTTTCGTCCGTTTCGTAACGGACCATTTTTTCTTGCGACTGCGACATTGCAACCTTTCAGGCGGCTTGAGGGTGGCGGACAGGCGAGTTTCGGAACACGGCAACGAAGGCCGGCGGCATACGCGATCGGGTCGTCGACCACTCAGGTCGTCAGCCACTGCGTCCAGCGCTCGCGGATCTGCGCAAGCCGGGGTGCGATCCAGGCGGCGTCATGCTGGAACATGACCTTCTCGTTGTCGGGCCAGCCCGGCGTCTGGCGCAGCCTTGCCTCGGTCATCAGCGCGCGGGCTCCGGGATTGGCGGGCCCGTAGGGCAGCAGCGTCGCGAAATCCGCTTGCGGCTTGGCTTGAGCCACGAAGTTGCAGAACTCCCAGGCCGCCTTGGCGTTCGGGTCGCCCCGCGGAATCATGAGGTTCGCGTTGTAAAGCTCGGCGCCATTCCAGACGATCTCGAGCGGCACCTTGTCTTCGATCAGATCGACGGCGCGCGCGCTCCACATGCCGATCATGACAACCTCGCTGTCGCGGATGAGCTGCTGCGATTGCGCGCCCTCGCGCCACCAGACTTTGATGTGCGGCTTGATCTCGCTCATTTTGCGGAAGGCGCGGTCGAGGTCCATCGGGTAGAGCTTGTCGGCCGGCACGCCGTCCGCGAGCAGCGCGAAGGCCAGGCACGTGAACGAGCGGTCGAACAGGCAGCGCGGACCCGGGAAGCGTTTCACGTCCCAGAAATCGGCCCAGCTCTGCGGGCCGCCGTTTGGAAATTTGTCCTTGCGGTAGACCAGATTGGTGCCGAGCGAATAGCTGACGATGCCGTAGTCGCGCACCATGTGCGGCGGCAGTTGATCCGTCTTCGCCGCCACTTTGTCGACCTTCTCGATCAGCCCTTCGAGCACCGCCTGCCCGTATTCCACGTCGCCGAGATTGATGACGTTCCAGTCGAAATTCCGGCTCTGCACCTGCGCCTTGAGCTTGGCGAACGACACGCCGGGCACGCTCTTGATCTGGATGCCGGTCTGCGCCGTGAACGGATCGTAGAACGCCTTCTTCCAGGATGTCTCCCAGACCCCGCCGTAGGAGTTGACGTAAACCGTCCGCGACTGGGCACCCGCTCGGCGGACAAAGGGAGCTGCGACAAGCGCCGATCCGGCGCCGAGCGACAGCAAGGAGCGGCGGGTCAGAATGGTGCGGCGGCTCATGTCATGTCACCCTTCGAAGAAATCCAATCTGCCATGCGCAGAAGGTTGGCTCGGCGAGATTTGGACATGCCCTACTGGTTGGTTCCGATCGTTAGCTCATGCTACAAAAACATTCGGACGGCCCGCAATCGCCGCGGCACGCGGCGGTTGTGTCCGGCGGTCGGGGCACAGAACATGCTCGAACGGACGAGACCGTCGCCGGCCGGCAATCAAATTCGTGCGCGCCGTTTTGGGCACCCTGTCTTGGCACACGTCGAACAGCGTGCACGATGATCGCGGCCGAGGGTAAACTACCGGCTTCTCATGTGCCGGCCAGCCCGACCGGCGATCGCTGGACCAGCGACGATTTGACCGCCTGGCTGCTGGTAGCGCCGGCTGTGCTGGCCATTCTCGTGATGTTCGTCGTACCGGTCGGCTACGTGCTGATGTTGAGCGTCACCGATCCCACGGTCTCGTTTGCTCACTACCAGCGCCTGTTCACCGTCCCGCTCTACACCAGCGTGCTCATCAACACGTTCAAGACTTCGTTGATCGTCACGGTCGCGTGCCTGCTGCTTGGTTACCCGCTCGCCTACGTGATGGCGCGTCGAAACGACGCGGTAGCGCTCATCTTCCTGGTCGCGGTCGGATTGAGCTTCTGGACCGGGTTTGTCGTCCGCACCTATGCCTGGCTGGTGATCCTCGGCAACAAGGGTCCTGTCTCCGCCCTCTACACGTCCGCGGGCTGGGGGCGGCCGCCCCAGCTTCTGTTCACGACATTCAGTTCGACCCTGGGCATGGTCCATATCCTGCTGCCCTACATGGTGCTCGCGCTCTACGGCGTGATGCGCAAGATCGATCCGAACTACCAGCGGGCGGCGGAGGGACTGGGTGCGCGCCCGTTCGGCGCCTTCCGCCATGTCTTCCTGCCGCTGAGCCTGCCGGGCGTGGCGAACGGCTCCGTGTTGGTCTTCACGCTGTGCCTGGGGTTCTACATCACGCCGATCCTGCTCGGCACGCCCAAGGACATGATGATCTCGCAACTCATCAGCCAGCAGATCGAGGATCTGCTGGCCTGGGGATTCGCATCAGCCATCGCCGTCGTGCTGCTCATCTGCACGCTGTTCCTGCTCGCGATCTATAACCGCTTCGCGGGGCTCGACCGGCTCTGGGGATAGCGACGATGACCCGTCTTCCACTCGTGCTCGCTTGGCTGGTCGCGATCTTCCTGGTCGCGCCGATGGCGATCATCGTGCCGATGTCGTTCTCCAAGGCAGTCTCGTTCGAGTTCCCACCGCCCGCCTATTGGACCGGGTACTACGCGCAATATTTCGCAAACGAGTCGTGGCTCGACGCCACCGCGAATTCCTTCATCATCGCATCCGGCTCGATGGTGTTCACCTTGCTCGTGGCATTGCCGGCCGCCTTCGGTTTCGTGCGCTACAGCTTCCGCGGCAAGGGCGTGCTCAACCTCTTGATGCTGGTGCCGATCATCGTTCCGGCGGTGGTGAGCGCGCTCGGCTACTACGGCTTCCTGAGCCTGATCCGTCTCGTCGGTACGCACGCCGGCATGATCATCGCGCACAGCGTATTGTCGATCCCGGTTGCGTTCCTGGTGATCGCCGCGGCGCTCAAGGGATTCGATCGCAACCTCGAACGCGCGGCGATGAGCGCCGGCGCGGGTCCATTGCGTACGTTCTTCTGGGTGACGCTGCCCGTGCTGCGTCCCGGCATCCTGGTCGGCGCGCTCTTCGCCTTCCTGCACTCCTTCAACGAGGCGGTGGTCGCGATCTTCATCGCAGGCCGCGACGCGTCGACGCTTCCCAAGAAGATGTTCGAGTTCGATCCGGCTCGAATCCGATCCGATCATCGCCGTGGTGTCGACGCTGTTGACCGGGGCGGTGCTAGTCGGAGTGATCATTTCGTTGTTCTTTCGCCGAAGGACCGCCCATGCAGCTTGAACCGCTCGTCGCACCCCGCTCTGTCGCCATCGTCGGCGCCAGCGACCGGCCGGGGCCCGGCCGCCAGATCATCGAGTCGCTCGGCTCGATCGGTTTCACCGGTTCGATCTATCCGGTGAATCCGAAGTACCAGAGCGTGCTCAACCATGTCTGCTATCCGAGCCTGATCGAACTGCCGGAAGCGCCGGACGTCGTCGTGCTCAGCGTCAGAAATCCGCTGGTGCTGGAGCAGATCAAGCTCGCGGCCCGCCGCGGGGCGCGCGCCGCCGTGATCTACGACAGCGGCTTTGCCGAACTCGGCGGGGAGGGCGCCGCCCTGCAGGAGGAGATCGCCGGGCTGTGCCGCGAAGCGGGCATCGCGGTATGCGGCCCGAACTGCATGGGCATCCTCAACCCGACGGCGCGCGTGACGACCTACAAGCAGACCGTCATGAAGACCGAAGGGCTCGCCGGCAATGTCGGGCTGATCTCCCAGAGCGGCTCGGTCTGCATTGCGATGCTGTCCGACCTGCGGCGCTTCGGATTCAGCCTCTCCGTTTCGGCCGGCAACGAGGCGGTGACGCGGACGGTCGACTATCTCGAATACATGATCGACGATCCCGCCACCGGGATGATCGCGACATTTACGGAAACCGTGCGTGAGCCGGAGCGCTACGTGGCGGCGCTCGACCGCGCGGCGGCGGCCGGAAAGCCGGTGGTCGTCCTCAAGGTCGGGCGCTCGGAGCGAACGCGGCGCGCGATCGCGAGTCATACCGGCGGGCTGGCCGGTGAATCGCGGGTGTTCTCGGAACTGCTGCGCGCGCATCGCGCCATCGAGGTCAACGATCTCGACGAGATGACCGAGGTGCTGGCGGTCTGCCAGGGCAAGCGCTGGCCGCGCGGGCGCGGCATTTCGGTCATTACCGGCTCGGGCGGCCTCGCCGAGATGATCCTCGACAATGCGACCGCGGTCGGCCTTCATCTTCCGCCGCTCAGCGCTGCGGAACGCACCGAGGCCGAGCGCGTGATCGGCCGTATCACCGGCGACGGCAATCCGTTCGACGCCTGGGGCAACGGCAACTACGCGGTAAACCTGCCGCACGCGCTGTCGGTCGTGGATACGAGCGATCAGATCCATTCCATCGTCTACTGCGCGGATACCAGCGATCATGGCCACGTGGGCGATCCCGCGCGCGTGCCCGAGAACGTGGCGATGCTGGCGAAGGCCTTTCACGCGTCCGACAAGCCCTACTACCTGATGAACTCGCGCCCCGGGCTGATGAACCAGCAGCAGGCGAGGGGGATGCGCGAGCACGGAATGGTGCAGATCGGCGGCACGCGCCAGGGCCTCGGCGCGCTCGATCGGGTAGGGCGCTACATGGCGGAGCGGCCGCCGCTGCGGATGCCCGCCGCCCGGCCGGATGTCGGCCTGGCAGACGCGCTGTCCGGCCGGACGGGTGGGCGCACCATCAACGAGTTCGATGCGAAGCGGCTGTTGAGCGCATACGGAGTGCCGGTCACGCGCGAGCGCCGGGTCGCGACGCTCGCGCAAGCGCAGTCAGCGGCCCGCGAGATCGGCTACCCGGTCGTGCTGAAGGCCGTGTCCGACGACATCCCGCACAAGACCGAATTGGGGCTGGTGCTCGTCGGCCTTAAGACCGAGGACGATGTTGCCCGCGCTTTCGCGCAACTGGTCGAGCGCGTCGCACGCATCGATCCGCCGCCGTCCGATTGCGCCTTCCTGGTGCAGGAATTCGTGCCGGGCGGGGTCGAGGTGTTCGCCGGCGTCTCGCGCGATCCCGATTTCGGCCTGACGCTGGCGTTCGGCATGGGGGGCACCGCGATCGAGGTGACGCGCGACTTCGCGCTGCGCATGCTGCCGCTGCGCGAGGGCGATGCCGAGGCGATGATCGCCGAGACGCGAGGCGCCGCCCTGTTGGGCTCCGTCCGGGGAGGTCCGCCCGCGGATGTCAAAAGCCTCGCCGCCTGCCTCAACGCGCTCGCCGACTTCGCCTGGCACAACGGCGACCTCCTGCAGGAGGTCGATCTCAATCCGATCAAGGCGCTGCCGGAAGGACACGGCTGCATCGTGGTCGATGCCCTGATCGTCGCAAGGTCACAGGCGGAGCGCTGACAACGTGGCCTATCTGCTCCTGCGCCATGTCATCAAGTCGTATGACGGCAAGAGCAACGCCGTCGACGATATTTCGATCGACATCGAGCGCGGCGAGTTCGTCACCTTCCTGGGACCGAGCGGCTCCGGCAAGACCACCACGCTGATGATGATCGCCGGTTTCGAGCGTCCGACCGGCGGCTCGATCATGCTCGACGGACACGATCTGGTGGCGAGCAAGCCCTATGAGCGCAACATCGGCATGGTGTTCCAGAACTACGCGCTGTTTCCGCACATGACGGTCGCGAAGAACATCATGTTCCCGTTGCGCATGCGCGGCTGCCCGCGCGGGGAGCGCGACGGGCGGGTCCGGAAGATGCTCGATCTCGTCGGCCTGCGGGCGTTCGCGGACCGCCACCCGCGCGAACTCTCCGGCGGACAGCAGCAGCGTGTCGCGCTCGCCCGCGGCCTCGTGTTCAATCCCAGACGTCCTGCTGCTCGACGAGCCGCTCGGCGCCCTCGACAAGAACCTCCGCGAACAGATGCAGGTCGAGATCAAGCGCATCCACCGCGAGCTCGGCACCACGATGATCTACGTCACGCACGATCAGACCGAAGCCATGACGATGTCCGATCGGATCGCGGTGTTTTCGAACGGCCGGCTGGAGCAGGTCGGCTCGCCGCTCGATGTCTATCACCGCCCGGTCAACCGCTTCGTCGGCGAGTTCATCGGCGACAGCAACTTTCTTCCCGGCCGGATTGATCCGGCCGAGCCCAATCGCGTGGAGATCGCGGGCGTAGGCTTGGTTCGCATTACGCCAAGCGGACGGGCGACGCCGACCGGCGACATCGTCGTGATGATCCGCCCGGAACGGCTGCGGCTGCACGCTGGCGGGCAGGGCGGCGCATCCGACAACCGGTTGGACATGGTGGTCGACGAGGTCATCAATTTCGGCGACTCGATCCTGGCGATCGGCAAGACGAACGGGATGCCGCTGCGGGCGCGCCTTGTCGGAAGCGGCCCGGAAGCCGTGCGTCACGGCGCAACGGTCAGCCTGTATTGGTCGCCGGCCGATGCGCACATCCTCGTTCGCCAATAGCATAGCGCGGAGACGGCTCTTGTTCGAAAGACACACCATGATGAAACAACTTACAGCCGGAGCACTTGCGCTCGCCGCTTCGCTCTGCGTCGCGGCCGACCTGCACGCGCAAGGTTATCCGGCGCGGCCGGTCACGATGGTGGTGCCGTTCCCGGCCGGCGGCTCGACCGACACGATCGGCCGCATCATGGCGGACGGAATGCGCGGTCCGCTCGGCCAGCCCGTCGTCATCGAGAATGTCGGCGGCGCGTCGGGCAATATCGCGCTTGGCCGGGTCGCCCGCGCCGCGCCCGACGGCTATACGGTCGTGCTCGGGAGCTGGCCGACGCACGTGCTCAATGCGGCGATCTTCAATCGTCCCTACGATTCGCAAACGGATTTCGAGCCGGTGGGGCTGGTCGCGGCGCAGCCCCTTTTCATTGTCGGAAAGAAAACACTCGCGCCAGGCAACCTGACGGAGTTGATCGACTGGCTGAAGGCCAATCCGGGCCGGGCAACGCAAGGCACCGCCGGCTCGGGCGGCGCATCGCATGTTGCCGGCGTATTCTTCCAGACCGCGACCGGGACGCGCTTCCAGTTCGTGCCGTATCGCGGTGCGGCGCCCGCCATGCAGGACCTGCTGGCCGGGCAGATCGACCTGATGATCGACCTTGCGGCCAGCGCTATGCCGCAGTTGCGGGCCGGAACGATCAAGGCTTACGCGGTGACGTCCAAGAGCCGCCTCGCTGCCGTGCCGGACGTGCCGACCGTGGACGAGGCCGGACTGCCGGGCTTTTACGTCTCGTCGTGGCACGCGATCTGGGCGCCGAAGGCGACGCCGAAGGACGTGATCGCGAAGCTCAACGCCGCGACCGTTGAGGCACTCGCGGATCCGCAGGTGCGGCAACGGCTCGTCGCCGCCGGTCAGGACGTGTACCCGCCCGACCAGCAGACGACCGACGCGATGCGCGCCTTTCAAACGGCCGAGATCGAGAAGTGGTGGCCGATCATCAAGGCAGCCAACATCAAGGCGGAGTAGAAGCCTTCACGCCCGGGACGCTTCGCTATCCCGTTCAGGCGTTCTCGATCCGCGCGATGACCGAATTGAAATTGTCGTGCTCGCGCTGGTAGTCGCTCCACCCCGGCGCATGGTCGGCGCGCGCGGTGACACCGTTCTTTCTCTGCTCGGTGAGCCACTCTTTGACTGCCGTCTCCGCGCGCTTCATCTTGATCGCTTGAACGCCGATATCGCTCGCGCGCACTTCAGTGCCCGTGGCAGACTTCATTTCGATGACAAAGCCGGCGGAGTCCAAGTCGTGGATCAGAGTGTCAACGACCTGAGACAGGTCCTCCGATGGGCGATCAGGCGTGTCCTCGGTTTGATCCGACCGCTGATTCAGCGCCCCCGCAATGATGTCCTTCACCCTCGTGCTCACGCCATGGTCCTTCATACGCAACTCCCGTTTTACGCATACCGGCGAAGTAAGATGGAACGGGATGGCCGTCAGAAGGCGTCTTGATGGTAAATTTGTGAGTTCCGGGGCGTTGGAAATCGCTTGACCCGCGTGGACTTTGCGAAGAGGCGGAGACCGGCCAGCCTCAACCGCCACCCCGGTGGAGACGCAACGTTTCCGCTGGGATAAGCTCGCGACCGCGGCCACAACGCAAAAAATCGGGGAGAAACACCATGGATATGAGCGTCGCGGTCAATCCGACCGGCGAACAGCCGCCCACGAAATCCGCAGCGAGGAATCCCCCCAGCAGCGCCAATTCCAGCGATCTCGACGTCTGGCTCGAGAAGGTCGAGGCCCTGGGCGAATTGAAGCGCATCACCGCGGAGGTCGATTGCGATCTCGAGGCTGCCACCATCACCTATCTGGTCGGCGGCGAGAAATCGCCCGCGCTGCTGTTCGAGAACATCAAGGGGCATCCCGGGCACAAGGCGCTCTACAACATGATCGGCTGCAATCTCTCGCGCTTTTGCCTGATGATCGGCGAGGCGCCGGTCGATCATCCGCTCAAGGCGGTGCAGATCTTGCAGAAGAAGCTCGGCCGCAAGATGCCGCCGAAGGAGGTGCCGGCGGCGGGTGCGATCTGCAACCAGAACATCGTCGAGGGCGACAAGATCGACATCCGCATGTTTCCGGCGCAGCGCATGTGGCCGCTCGACGGTGGCATGTATCTCGGCACCGGCGACGCCGTCGTCACCAAGTGTCCGGAGACCGGCCGCATCAATGTCGGCACCTACCGCATGATGATCAAAGGGCCGCGCGAAGTCGGCGTCTACACATCGCCTGGCAAAGACGCGACCATCGATCGCGAGAAATGGTGGAAGATGGGCAAGCCGATGCCGATCGCCGCCTGCTACGGCATCGATCCGCTGCTGTTCCTGGTCGCCGCGACGAGCCTGCCGAAGACCGAGAGCGAATACGAATATTATTCCGGCATCAACGGCGCGCCGATCGAGCTGTTCACGTCCGATCTCACCGGGCTGCCGCTGCCGGCGCGCGCCGAGATCATCCTCGAAGGCTTCATGTATCCCGACGAGACGTTCGCGGAAGGACCGTTCGGCGAGTTCACCGGCTATTACGGCCGGCCGAGCGGCGCCACGCCCTACATGCGGGTCGAGCGCGTGCGCCACCGCACCAATCCGACCCTGACCTGCGCGCTGATGGCCGACACGGCGGCGAACGAGGCCGGGCTGTTTTGGGCGGCGCTGCGCTCCGCCGGCATCTGGGCCGATCTGCAGAAGCTCGGCGTACCGGGCATCGAGGGCGTGTGGTCGATCCCGGAGGCGGCGGGCTGGGGCATCACCGTCGTGTCGATCAAGCAGATGTATGCGGGCCACGCCCCGCAGGTGATGGCGCTTGCCGCGCAATGCACCGCCGGCGCCTATTTCGGCAAATACGTGATCGTGGTCGACGACGACGTCGATCCGACCAACGTGAACCAGGTGCTGTGGGCGATGGCGACGCGCTCGCGGCCGGCGCAGTCGATCGACATCCTGCGCGAGACCTGGAGCACCTATCTCGATCCCAGCCTCAATCCGCCGGAGATCAGGCCGTGGGGATCGAAGTGCCTGATCAACGCCTGCATGGACTACCGCTACTACAAGACGTTTTCCAAGCGCACCAAGCTGTCCAAGGCGGCCTACGACAACGTGGTGGCGCGCTGGCAAGAGTTGGGGCTGTCCGGCACGCCGCCGGCAGTCTCCGTGTTCGAGGACGACAAATCGCTCGATGGCATGGTGTAGCGTCGTCCGTGCCGGCTGCCGATAGAGTTCGTTCGGAGAGGGAGATCGTCGCGGCCCTCGGGAATCTTCAGATCATGAAAATTGCAATTACGAACTTGGGCGAGATCGTTTCGGGCCAATGGCGAAGCCCATTGGTTCAAGGCGACACGATCCTGACTGACGGTGGCAAGATCACCTTGGTTGGCACCGCTTCCGCGGCGGCGGTGGAGAGCGCCGACGTCGTGATCGATGCCGATGGCATGACGGCCATTCCCGGTCTCATCGATTCCCACGTGCACATCACGTTCGGCGACTACACGCCGCGGCAGAAGACCGTCGGCTATCTCGAAAGCTACCTGCACGGCGGCGTCACCACGTCGATCTCGGCGTCCGAGGTCCATGTCCCGGGCCGGCCGCGCGATGTCGAGGGCGTGAAGGCCCTGGCGGTCGCGGCGCAGCGATGTTTTGCCGACTACCGGCCGGGCGGGATGCGGGTGATCGCGGGGTCCGTGATCCTCGAACCCGGTCTCAAGGACGAGGATTTCACGGAGCTGGCCGCCAAGGGCGTTACCTTGGCGAAGGCCGGCTTCGGCGCGGTGAAAACCGCCTATGACTACGTGCCGCTGGTCGCGGGCGCAAAGGCCGCCGGCCTGATTACGACCTGCCACACCGGCGGATCGTCGATTCCCGGCTCAGGCGCAATCACCGGTGACCATCTTCTGAAGATGCATCCCCATGTCTCGTTCCACATCAACGGCGGACCAACCGCCATGCCGGACGCGGACTTCGAACGTGTCATTCGCGAGAGCACGATGGCGCTTCAGGTGTGCACGGCCGGCAATCTCCGCACCACGCTGCTTTGCGCAAGGCTGGCGATGCAGCATGGCGCGTTCGACCGGTTCATCATCGCGACCGACACCCCGACCGGAAGCGGCATCATGCCGCTCGGCATGCTTTACACGATCGCGCATCTCGCAAGCCTCACCGACATGGCGCCCGAGCAGTTCATCTGCGCCGCGACCGGCAGCAACGCCGCCGTCTACAAGCTCGACAGCGGCCTGCTGAAAGCCGGCCACGCCGCCGATATCGTGCTGCTCGACGCCCCGGATGGAGGGACGCAATCGACCGCGCTCAAGGCCATCAAGCATGGCGATATCGCCGCCATCGGCGCCGTCATCTCGGCCGGTGTGCCGCGATTTGTCGGCCGCAGCCGCAACACGCCGGCGACGACGCGGCGGGCGCGTGTCGTGCGATCGAATGTGATGCAGGATTTCGCGGCATCCGCTCACTGACCATGCGGGCCGACGCGTTGGCGGCCCCACATGCCCAATTGCCGCAGTTTGTTTTCCGATCGTTAATCTGCCCGCCACATCGCCGTAATGCGATCGCCGTCATTTAGCGGCAGCACAGCGCGCCGCCGGCGCGCTTTCGGCGGAGGGACTTTCAGTCGTGATCAAATCGTCGTTCCGGCGAGCACTCGTCGTGCTTCGCCTCATCGTTCTCGCGGGAATCGCCAATCTGGGTGCGTTAGCACTGCCGGGCGGCATCGCCGTGCCATCGGCATTCGCGGCCGCCGGCACGGAGCAATCGCCGCGCGCCGCGACCCCTGCAAAGAAGTCGCACCGTGTGGATCCGGGCGATGATGAGGAGGAGAACGTAGCGTCTTCGGATGACGGCGACGATGACGACGAGGATTCGGATGATGATTGCGATGATGACAATGAGGGCGATTGATTGAAGCTGAAAGCGCCGCCGCCAGCTTGTTTGGCCTGCGACGAAATCGGCGCCACACTTGAAACGCGGGTCACCTCGACCCGCCGTCATTCCTCACCGTTGAAGACTCCGCGGCTGACGGCTGGCTCGCTCCACAGGCGGGCTCGCCGGGCAGTTGCCGTCTTGACGCGCCGGCAATGCAGGGTTACGAATCCACGCAATCCGAAAGATTTTTCGCAATCCGAAAAAATTGAAGCCGGTGGCCAAGACCCCACATTCGACTGTTGCGCGCCCGCTCAAACGCCGTGTGGCGCGTCCGCACGACGGCAACAAAGCTCTGAAGAATTCGGTTCAATCCCTGGCCAAGGGCTTCCGCATTCTCGAGGCGTTTTCGGCCGACAACGACGCGATGACGCTGAGCGAAGTCGCGGGCGCTGCGCGGCTGGATGCCGGGACGGCATTCCGCATGCTGAACACGCTGGTCGACCTCGGCTACGTCGCTCGTATTCCCGAGAGCCGGCGATTTCGGTTGACCCTCAAGGTTCTCGATCTCGGCTTTCACGCGATGGCGCGCAAGGATCTGCGCAGCCTGGTGCAGCCGATCCTTCGCTCGCTCGTCGGCGAGGTCAGCGAGGCGGCGAGCCTCGGCGTCATCGAGGGCGGTGACGTCATCTATATCGAGCGCATGCGCGCAGGCCGGACGCGGCTTGGGCTGGACATCCGCATCGGCACCGCTATTCCCGCCGCCATGAGCGTGATCGGCCGCGCCATCCTGGCCTATCTTCCGAGGGACGCGGTCGACCGCGTGCTCGCCACGGAGCCGCGGCCCGGCATTCTGTATGCGCCGGTTCCGAGCCGCGTCAGGCTCTTCCCGGCGCTCGATGCGATCCGCGCGCGCGGCTTCGCCCTCCAGGAGACGATGATCGCGGGCGGCCTGCGCATGCTCGCCGCGCCCGTGCTGGATCGCAATGGTTTTCCGGTCGCCGGCATCAGCGTTGCGCAACTGATGATCCGCTCCTCCGATGCGGAGTTCGAAGCGCGCGCCGTCGGTCCGCTGCTGGCGGCCGCTCGCGACATTGCCCGCGCGATCGAGGCCAGCGAGAGCACCGGCTTGAGTTCCGGCGAGGCCGTGTAGGAGAACGCGATGCGCGGACTTTCGGCGATGGTCGGGCTCATGGCGCTGTGCGCGACCTCCGTTTCCGCCGCCGAATATCCTTGCGCGCAAATCAGGATCATCGTGCCGTTTCCGCCTGGCGGCTCGAACGATGCGGTTGCGCGCATTCTCGCCGAGCGATTCGAAGCTTCGCTCAAACGAACGGTCGTGGTTGAGTCCCGTCCGGGGGCGACCGGCAATATCGGGACGTTGGCGACCGTCAATGCCAAGCCGGATGGCTGTACGCTGCTCGTCAACGGCGTCAACATCGCGACGTTCCCCTACAGCTTTGCCAGGCTGGGCTACGATCCGCTGCGCGATCTCGTTGCGGTCGGCGGTATCGGCAACAGCCCCTCCGTCATCGTCACCGGCGCGGCCAACGACATAAAGGATGTCGGTCAACTGGTCCGCTGGGCCACCGAGAAGCCCGGCGGCCTCACCTACAGCACGGCAGGGGTTGGGTTGCTTCAACACCTTGCGGTCGAGGAGATGGCCCAACGCACCGGCGCGAAATTCGTGCACGTGCCCTACAAGGGGGGCCCGCAATCCGCCACCGACCTCATTGCCGGGCGGCTCGACTTCGGTTGCCTCTCGGCAGGCTCGATCGTTCAGTTGCTGGAAGCAGGTCAGCTCAAGCCGATCGCCGTGGTCCAGAACAAGCGCTCGACCCTGGTTCCGGATATTCCGACCATCGTGGAGCAGGGGCAGGCACCGCTCGATGCCGGCGTGCTCTACATGCTCTACACGCAAGGAGCGACGCCGAAAGAGACCGTGTCGCTGCTCAGCGATGAACTCCTCAAGGTCATTCGCGATCCCGGCGTTCAGGCCCGGCTGGTTCGGACCGGTTTTGAGCCGATGCCCCTGGGCTGGGAGGAATCGACGCAGATCATGCGGCAGACGGCGGATACATGGGCGCCGCTGATCCGCCGGTTGAAACTCCATCTTGAGTGACGGCGCCGTCGAAGCGAGCGGGAAAGCCCGCCGTTTCGGCCGCATCGCCCGCGAGGCACGAATGAAGCCTGAGGACAATGAACTGCTCTGCCGCGTCGGCCCTGGCACTCCGATGGCCGAGATGATGCGGCGCTATTGGCAGCCGGTTCTGTTGTCCGCGGACCTGCCGCAGCCGGATTCCGCGCCGCGACGCTTCACGGCGTTCGGTGAGCATTACGTCGCCTTCCGCGACAGCAGCGGACGGGTTGGCGTGCTGGATGACGCCTGCTGCCATCGCGGCGCGTCGCTCTCCCTCGGCCGCGTGGAGCATGGAGGCATTCGTTGTCTCCTGCACGGCTGGACGTTTGCGGTCGACGGCACGATCCTCGACATGCCGAACGCGGACGACCCGCGGCTCTTGCGGCGCTACCGGGCAAAAGCCTATCCGGCGCGCGAGGCGGGCGACATGATCTGGGTCTACTTTGGCCCGCCCGGTAAGGAGCCGCCGTTCCGTCGCTTCGAATACATGGATGTTCCGTCGTCGCAGCGCGCGGTCATTCGCGTCGACATTGCGTGCAATTTCCTGCACGTGATGGAAGGCAGCCTTGATTCCGCGCACGTCGGCATCCTGCACGTCGACCGTGAGCGCAAGCAGGCCAATAGCAGCCACGTCGATCCCTCCCAGCACCTGGTCCAGGCCTTCAGCCTGACGGCGCCGCCGAAGCTCGAAGTCCGGGAAACGGAGTTCGGTCTCGATTACGCCGCCATCCGCGATCCCGGCGACGGGTCGGGTCAGCGGGTGGTGCGGGTCACGCCCTTCATCATGCCGAACGGATTCATGATCCCGCCGGGAAATTTCGTGCTCTTCGTCGTGCCTTACGACGACACGAACAGCGGCTGGATGCTGATCTACTGGGATCGCGAGAAGCCCGTCGACCGGGAGGCCATCATGCGCCGCAACGGTCTGACGCAACCAGGTTTCTACGCGAACGAGCGCTTCATCGCGTCGCGCGAGAACAACAATTTCCTGCAGGACCGGGAGGCGATGGCGAACGGCAGTTGGTCCGGATTGCCCGGGATCATCGTGGAGGATGCTGTCCTCCAGCTCTCGCAGGGCGCCATTCTCGACCGCAGCAAGGAATGCCTGGTCCCCTCCGACCTGGCGATCGTTCGCGCGCGGAGGCTGCTGCTCGACAGCGTCGATCGGGTTCGCCACGGGCAGGATCCGGTCGGGCTCGCCCCCGGCAACAGCATGCTCATCCGTTCCGCCGAGAAGCGGCTGTCGCCGAGCGAGCCTTGGCACACGATAGTTCCCGGCCATGCGCCGGTCGATGCGGCCGCGGTCGCGGTGGAGCCCGTGAACTAGTGGTCCAATTCCAACATTCGCATCCCGCTTCGGTAGGCACCATTGCGAATGTTGGAATTAAAGGACCACTAGCAAATGTACGTTGCTAGTGGAGTTTGGATTTGACATTCGCTTTGTGAACACGCGGCCTGATGGTTAGCGAATGTCAAATCCACTCCACTAGCGTTCGTCACGTTCAACCTGAAGCCACGATGCAAGAGGTCCGGTCATGTCGAGCAAGAAGCCAGATCCGAACGATATCGAGGTTGGTCAACGCGTGCGTGCAATCCGCCTCGAAAGAGGGATGTCGCAGGAAAAGCTCGGCGATGCGCTCGACCTCACGTTTCAGCAGGTTCAAAAATACGAGAAGGGCACAAACCGTATCGGCGCGGGGCGCTTGCAGCATATTGCCGAAGTTCTCGGCGTTCCCGTCGCGGATTTTTTTGCTGCCGCGGCAGGGCGGACCGCAGCAGGGTCCGAGAGCCTTTTCGAATTGGCCGATGCGGGCGGTGCGCTGCGGTTGCTACGCGCCTATTCGAAGATTTCGAGCCCGGCGCTCAAGCAGAGCTTGATGAGCCTTGCCGAACAGATTGCCCAGCAATCGGAGGTCTCGGCCGGCAACCGCTGACTATCGCGTGCGCGGGGGACGTCAGCCGTTCCGCTGGAGCAGGGTGCGCAGCAGATCGAGCGCCTCGGTGAGGTCAGCGGCCACGTGATGGGCCGGCGTATCGGGCGTTGTGACGTTCGTTCCGACCCGGATGCGCAGCGCAACGCCGGCGGCCGCGCCGGCCTCGATATCGCTCATCGCGTCACCGATGATCGCGGAGTGCGGGAGGTCGAGGGCAAGATCGGCGGCCGCTTGCAGGATCATTCCCGGCCTCGGTTTGCGCCAGGGATGATCCTGCCGGTACGGGCCGATGCCGTGTTCGGGATGATAGGGGCAGTGATAAACGCTGGCGATCGGTGCCCCTTCGGCGGCGAAGCGTTCGCACATCCAGCGCGTGAGCGTCTGGAAATCGGCCTCGTCGAAAAGCCCGCGGCCGATGCCGGCCTGGTTGGTGACGACGACGATCGGCCAGCGCAATTCGTTCGCCGTGTAGCGCGCGAGCTCGAATATCCCGGGCATGAACTCGAACCGCTCGCTGCGGTGAACGTAGCCGTGATCGACATTGATGATGCCGTCGCGGTCGAGGAAGAGGGCAGGGCGGCGCGAAGCTTGGCTGGGCGGAGTTTCGCTGAGCGGCATTTCGCTGAGCGGCATGGGCAGCAAGCCCCGCGTCACGCCGGACGCTGGAATTCGAGCAGCCTGCGCGTTGGATAGGCGTAGATCTTGCCGCTCTCCTGCATGCTGGGCAGGCACAGTTCGACGATCTTGTCCGCGACCTGCTCGGGCGTTTCGAGCGCCATCGGATCCTCGCCCGGCATCGCTTGAGCACGCATGCGGGTGCGGATCGGGCCGGGCGTGAGCAGATTGACGCGCACATTCGTCGCCGCGGTTTCCGCCGCATAGGTGCGGGCGAGCGTTTCGAGCGCGGCCTTGGAGATCGCGAAGGGGCCCCAGTAGGCGAGCGCGAGCGCTGCGACGTCCGAGGATACGAACACCACGCGGCCGGCGTCGGAGAACTTGAGCAGCGGGTCCATGGCGCGAATGAGCCGCCAGTTGGCGGTGACGTTCACCGCCATCACCTCGTCCCAGGCGGCTTGCGGGACGTGTCCGAGCGGGGAGAGCGGTCCGAGAATCCCCGCATTGCCCACCAGGATGTCGAGCCGTCCGAAGCGCTCATGCAGAGCGGCGCCCAGCCGGTCGATGCCGTCGTAGTCCTTGAGGTCGAGCGGCACCAGTGTCGCGGGGCTACCGCCCTCGGCACGAATGGCGTCGTCGAGTTCTTCCAGACCGCCGACCGTGCGGGCCACCGCGACCACATGGGCGCCGGCCTTGGCAAGCGCGAGTGCGCTGGCGTGGCCAATTCCGCGTGACGCTCCGGTCACGACCGCGATGCGGTGGGCGAGGGGTTGGGTCATGGACGGGCCTTCGATCGTCGTGCCCGGCGTTGTAGCGGGCGTCCACGTCTTTGCGATGATAGCGTCTTAAAGACCTGGACGGCCGGGACAAGCCCGGCCATGGCGAGTTGCTTGAAACTACCCCGCCTCCGCCAACAGCGACAGTTGCCGCGGCCCGACCTCGTGCCCGGTCTGATCGGTGAGCGGCGTCGGATAGTCGCCGGTGAAGCAATGGTCGGTGAACTGCGGCCGCACGGGGTCGCGCTGCTCCAAGCCCATCGCCCGGTAGATGCCGGCGACCGACAGGAAGGCCAGTGAATCGGCGCCGATGAACGCCCGCATGCCTTCGAGGTCGTGGGTGGCGGCGAGCAGCTTGTCGCGCTCGGGCGTGTCGATGCCGTAATAGTCGGAATGCGTGATCGGCGGCGAGGCGATGCGCATGTGCACCTCGCGCGCGCCGGCGTCGCGCATCATCTGCACGATCTTCACCGAGGTGGTGCCGCGCACGATCGAGTCGTCGATCAGCACGATGCGCCGGCCGCTGACGACCGCGCGGTTGGCGCTGTGCTTGAGGCGCACGCCAAGCTGCCGGATGTTCTGTGTCGGCTCGATGAAGGTGCGGCCGACATAGTGGTTGCGGATGATGCCGAGCTCGTACGGGATGCCCGACGCCTGCGCATAGCCGATCGCCGCCGGCACGCCGGAATCGGGCACCGGCACGACGATGTCGGCGTCCGCCGGCGCCTCGTGGGCAAGTTCGGCGCCGGACGTCTTGCGCACGTCGTAGACGCTGCGCCCGCCGATGATCGAGTCCGGCCGCGCGAAATAGATGTACTCGAAAATGCACGGCCGCGGCGCCATCGGCGGGAACGGCTTGTGCGACTGCGCGCCCTGTTCGTCGAACACCACGACCTCGCCGTTCTCGACGTCGCGGACATACTTGGCGCCGATGATGTCGAGCGCGCAGGTCTCCGACGCCAGGATCGGATGGCCGTCGAGCGAGCCGATGACCAGCGGACGGATGCCGAGCGGGTCGCGCGCGCCGATCAGCTTCTTGTTGGTCAGCGCCACGAACGCGTAGGAGCCTTCGAGCGCGCGCAGGCCATCGATGAAGCGGTCGATGAAGCGGTTGCGCTTGGAGCGTGCGACGAGATGCAGGATCACCTCGGTATCGGTGGTCGACTGCATGATTGCGCCTTCGCGCACGAGCTGACGGCGCAAGGTGAGCCCGTTCGTCAGGTTGCCGTTGTGCCCGACGGCGAAGCCGCCGCCGCCGAGTTCGGCGAACAGCGGCTGCACGTTGCGCAGGATGGTCTCGCCGGTGGTGGAATAGCGCACATGGCCGGTCGCCGAGTTGCCGGGCAGCCGGTCGATCACCTCACGGCGGGAGAAGTTGTCGCCGACGAGGCCCATGCGCCGTTCGGAATGGAACCGGGTGCCGTCAAACGAGACGATGCCGGCGGCCTCCTGGCCGCGATGCTGCAAGGCGTGCAGGCCGAGCGCCGTGATGGCGGCGGCGTCCGGGTGCCCGAAGATGCCGAACACGCCGCACTCTTCGCGCAGGCGGTCGTCTTCAAGCCCAAGATCGGTGAACCCGGTGTCGACTGGAGGTTTGGTCAGGTCGCTCATCGGGTTGCTCGTTCCTGGTTCCGGCCGCCTAGCGCGCGGGGCTTCGGGCTGGGATCGCGGGCGGCATCCCGGTGCCGCCCGGTGAATCGAGGCCCGAGCGTTGAGGATTGGCGGGCGCCTCCTCCTCTTCCGGCTTGGGCTTCTTCAACCTCTTCAAGATGGTGCTCTCGGGGTCGTCCGGCAACATGGACATCAGCCAGTCACCGGTTCCCTGCAGCACGACGCGCGACTTGGCGCTGCGGACCCATTCCGGCTGGCTGCGCTCGGGCACCAGCCAGGCAAAGAACAGGAACGCCACGACCACGATGATCAGGCCGCGTCCGAGCCCGAACAGGAAGCCGAGCGTGCGGTCGAGCGCGCCGACGCGGCTGTCGAGCACCATGTCGGAGAACCGCACCGTGATGACGGAGACGATGAGCAGCGTGCCGAGAAAGACGCCGCCGACCACGACGGCCGCGGCCACGATGTCGTTGTTGAAGTAGGTTTTCGCGAACGGCAGCAGCTTCGCATAAGAATAAAGCGTAACGACCGCCGCGATGCCCCAGGCCGCGATCGACAAGACCTCGCGCATGAAGCCGCGGATCATGGCGAGCAAGGCCGAGATCAACATGACGCCGATCAGGATGATGTCGAGCAAGGTGATGGGCATGGCGGAGTTCGGGCTCTGTTACGCTTGCGGTACGTTACGCTTCCACGACATCGCGAATTGCAGCACTCGGCGTCGTCCAAGTCATCTGCGCCTCATGCGGCATGACGCGCCTGCCGTCCGCCCCACTCTGTGTCGCACTGCCGACGGTCTGCGTTCGAATCGCTCGCTTGGTCGGCGCCCGCGTGACGCCCCGAGTTCGACCGCACCTGACCCTTCCAGGATCGCCTAACCCATTCATTTCCTTGGCCGTATTTCCCGGCTTCGGCGGCATTCCGGCTCGCCGCCGGGAGCCTTCGATGCCCGCGGCTATATAGCCCGACGCGCGTGCGGCGTCACCCGTCTTGTTGAAATCCCTGTTGAATGGTTTGGCGATTTGGTCCGTCGTCTGCGGATGCGCGCGCGGAGCAGTGTCGGTCGGTCCGTCCGCATCCCAATTCATCATTTCGATGCAATTGCCATGCCCAAATGCGTGAAATTGATGGCAGGTCGAGGAGAGCGGAATGAACGTCACACGGCGGGGAGCGCTCGTCGCGGGGGCGGCAGCGCTCGCTGGATGGCTGCCACCGTCGCGCGTGCTTCTCGCGGCCGCGGCGCAGGAGACGAGCCCGGCGCGATTGCTGACCCAGGCTTACAATGCGTCGGGCCAGCAACTGTTCAAGCAACTGGCGTCGGCGCCCGGCAACATTGTGTTCTCGCCTTATTCGATCGGAACCGCGATGGCGATGGCGCTCGCCGGCGCACGCGGCGAGACCGAGCGGCAGATGATCGCGGTCCTCGCGCAGAGCCTCACGCGGCCGCAGATCGACGCGGCCAACGCGCAGGTGCTGGCGACGCTGAACGGGTACGACCACAGTTCCGTCGCGCCGACCTGTCCGCAGGGCCTGCGCTTCACCGACTCGACATGCGAAGGACCGGCACCAGCGGGCGGCGGATGCACGTACCCGGCGCGGCGCGACGGCAACAAGTGCGTCGCGGCGCCCACCTACGCGCCGTCCGCGCAGCTTTCGGTCGCCGATGCGCTGATGCTGACGAGCGGCGACGGCTTGATCGCAAAGGAATACATCGCATTGCTGAAGACGGACTACGCCGCCGAAGTGTTCGAGAATGCGAGCCTGTTCGACATCAACGCCTGGGTAACGCGCAAGACCCACGGCAAGATCGACAAGATTCTCGATCAGCTTGATCCCAACAGTGCCGCCGTACTGCTCAACGCGGTCTATTTCAAGGCCAAATGGGCGTCATCCTTTCCTCCGTCGGCGACGGCGAATGGACGGTTCCGCCTGACCGCGTCGCAGGAAACCGTGGTGCCGACCATGCGGCGGAGCGGTGCCTATACGCTGGCGGCACGAGAAGGCTATCGGGCGTTGCGGCTGCCGTACGAGGTCGACGCGCTCGGCATGGTGATCGTGCTGCCGAACGAGATTGAAGGTGCGGCCGCGATTGGCGGGAAGCTCGACGAAAAGGAATTATCGGAGCTGTTCTGCGGCACTTCGCACGCCGCCACGCCAGGTCGACCTGGCGCTGCCGCGCTTCAAGCTCGAGTTCAAGGCCGAACTTGTTTCGCTCTTCAGGCAGGCCGGGATGACGCTGCCGTTCGATGCCGGCCGGGCCGATTTCAGCGGCATGACCGGATCGTCCGATCGCCGCCTTGCCATCGGCGGCATCGTGCACCGTGCCGTGATCGACGTGATGGAGGATGGCACCGAAGCGGCCGCGGCGACCGCCGTTACGATGGTTCGCTCCAGCGCACCTGCGAAGGCCGAAGAGTTCCATGTCGACCGGCCGTTCCTGTTCTATCTCGTCGATAACGCGACCGGCGCGATTCTATTCCAGGGCCGGGTCAGCGATCCGCGATAGCGGTCGCGACAAGTCCTTCAGGGTGATCCAAGGGCGATTTGTTCGAATGACGACGCGCTCGCGCCTGTCGGCAGCAAGGCATGGGCACTCGCGATGCAGGCGTCATATGAACTGAAAGTCGGCTGCGACGCGCCGTGGCCGAACCCGGTCCATCGACAAGTCGAGCGAGCCGCGCAGCATCAGAGTCAATCATTGAAGATTGCCGATTCAACTCCGGCGTTCGCCCACGCGCGCCGATCCGGGCGGACGGGGCGCCTGCCGCGCGCCGCGATGTCGGCGACGAGATTGGTCAGGCTCGCGACGTACTCCAGCGTGAGCCCGCTGTCGCTGCGCCCCTCCGCGCGCGCGGCCTCCGGCACGATCGCGCGCGCGAAGCCAAGCTTCTGCGCCTCCTTGAGGCGGGCGGCTGCCTGTGCGACCGGACGCACCGCGCCTGAAAGCGAAATCTCGCCGAAATAGACCGCGTCGGCAGGCAGCGGCGCGTTCGCAAGCGAGGACACGAGCGCGGCGGCAGCGGCAAGGTCGGCCGCCGGCTCCTGGATGCGCAATCCGCCCGCGACATTGAGATAGACGTCGTGGCCCGAAAGCTTGACGCCGCAATGGGCTTCCAGCACGGCCAGCACCATCGACAGCCGGCTCTGGTCCCAGCCCACCACCGCGCGGCGCGGCGTGCCGAGCGAGGTCGGCGCCACCAGCGCCTGGATTTCGACCAGCAGGGGACGCGAGCCCTCGATGCCGGCGAACACCGCGGTGCCGGGCGAGCCGAGATCGCGCTCGGAGAGGAACAGTTCGGACGGGTTGGCGATCTCGGCGAGCCCTGCGCCGGTCATCTCGAACACGCCGATCTCGTCGGTCGGGCCGAACCGGTTCTTCACCGCGCGCAGGATGCGGAACTGGTGCGAGCCTTCGCCCTCGAACGAGAGCACCGCGTCGACCATGTGCTCGACCACGCGCGGGCCCGCGATCTGGCCGTCCTTGGTGACGTGGCCGACCAGGATGATGGCCGCGCCCGAGCGCTTGGCGTAGCGGATCAGGCTCTGCGCGCTGGCGCGCACCTGCGTGACGGTGCCGGGCGCGGACTCCACCATGTCGGTCCACATGGTCTGGATCGAATCGATGATCACGAGGCGCGGCGTCTGGCCTTCCGACAGCGTCGCGATGATGTCCTCGACCGAGGTCTCGGCTGCGAGCTCGACCGCGGCGCCGGCAAGCCCAAGCCGCTCGGCGCGCAGCCGCACCTGCGCCACCGCTTCCTCGCCCGAGATGTAGACCGCGCGCTGACTCGCCTTGGCGAGCGCGGCCGCGACCTGGATGAGCAGCGTCGATTTGCCGATGCCGGGATCGCCGCCCAGGAGCAGCACCGATCCGCGCACGAACCCGCCGCCGGTGACGCGGTCGAATTCGGCAAGTCCCGACGCCAGCCGGGGCGCGTCCTGCGAGGCGCCGGCGAGCGGCTCAAGCGCGAACTTGCGGCCCTTGCGCGGCGCGCGCCCGGGTGCAACCGGCGCGGCGGACGCCGACGCAGTCTCCTCGGCGATGGTGTTCCATTCGCCGCAGGCGTCGCACTTGCCCTGCCAGCGGCCGTAGACCGCGCCGCAGTTCTGGCAGATGAAGCTCGGATCGCGTCGGGCCATGGCTGTCGCGCCATGAGGCGCTGAGTCAGGCGCCCTTGTAAACCCGGTGATAGCGCCGGCCGAGGCTGGTGAGCACTTCGTAGCCGATCGTCCCCATGGCGGCGCCCACCTCGTCGACATCGAGGCGGTCGCCGATCAGGGTCGCAAGGTCGCCCCGCCGCGGCACGCCTTCCGGCAGATCGGTCACGTCGACCACCATCAGGTCCATGGTGACGCGGCCGACGATCGGGCAGCGCTTGCCGGCGACGACCACCTGCGCGGCTGGCTTGCCCTTCGCGGCGCCTGCCGCGCGCAGATAACCGTCCGCATAGCCGACCGCGACGATCGCGACACGGCTGTGCCGTGACGCCACGAAGCTCGCGCCGTAGCCGACGCTGTCGCCCTTCTCGAGGTCGCGCACCTGGATGATGCGGCCCTTGAGTTCGACCACCGGGCGCATCGGGTTGGGACGCCCCGGCGTCGGGTTCGAGCCGTAGAGCGCGACTCCCGGCCGCACCAGGTCGCAGTAGACCGTGCTGCCGAGGAATATCCCGGAGGAATTGGCGAGCGAGGACGGCAGCCCGCGATAATTGATGCGAATGTCGCGAAACGCCCGAATCTGCCGGTCGTTGAGCGGATGATCCGGCGTGTCGGCGCAGGCGAGGTGGCTCATCAGCAGCGTGAAGCCGTGGTTCTCGGACTGCAGGCGCGGCGCGATCGCGATCGCCTCTTCCGGGCTGATGCCGAGCCGGTTCATGCCGGTGTCGACGTGCAGCGCCGCGCCGCCGCGCCAGCGCTTGATGGCGACGAAGCTGTCCCATTCGGCGAGTTCGGTCGTGCTGCTGATCACCGGCCGCAGCCGGGCCTCGGCGAGCGCCGCCGCGGTGCCGGGCATGATGCCATTGAGCAGGTAGATGTCGGCGTCGGGCGCGATCAGCCGCGCGCGCCGGCCCTCGGTCAGATCGGCCACGAAAAACGTCATGCAGCCGGCTTCGAGCAGCTTTTTGACCACCGGCTCGAGGCCGCAGCCGTAGGCGTCCGCCTTGACCACCGCGGCGCACTCGACCGGGACGGTCATGCTCGCGAGCTTCTTCCAGTTGGCCGCGATGGCGGTCAGGTCGATGGTCAGCACGCCGCCGGCCTCGGCCTCGGTGGGCGGCGGCGGGGGGGCGTGGATGGGGTGCAGGCCAGGGTCGTGGGCGGTCATGACCCCGCGTTTATGGCGGTCCAAGCGGCGCCCGTCCAGTGTCGGGACGGCCCGCATCGGCTGTCAGCCGGGAGAGCCCGGCGCGCCGGCCGGGGAGGCGGTTACCGGGCTCAGATCTGGTCCGGCAGTTGGCCACCCCCGAAACCGTCCTCGTGCGCCAGATTGTCGAAGCGCGTGACCGCGCCGTCGAACTGCAGGTTGACGGTGCCGGTCGGCCCGTGGCGCTGCTTGCCGATGATGACCTCGGCCTTGCCGTGGGTGCGGTCCATCTCGGTCTGCCACTTCTCGTGCTCGGCAGTCCCGGGGCGCGGCTCCTTGTTGCTCAGGTAGTACTCCTCGCGGAACACGAACATCACCACGTCGGCGTCCTGCTCGATCGAGCCCGATTCACGCAGGTCCGAAAGCTGCGGGCGCTTGTCGTCGCGGTTCTCCACCTGACGCGACAATTGCGAGAGCGCCATGATCGGCACATTAAGCTCTTTCGCCAGGGCCTTGAGATTGGTGGTGATCTCGGTCACCTCCTGCACGCGGTTTTCCTGCGAGCGGCGCGACGAGCCTGACAGCAACTGGATGTAGTCGATGACCAGGAGGTCCATGCCCTTCTGGCGCTTGAGCCGCCGCGCGCGCGCGGCCAGCTGCGCCACCGTCAGGCCGCCGGTTTCGTCGATGAAGAACGGCAGGTGCTGGAGTTCGACCGCGACGTCCTTGATCTTCTCGAAGTCGCGCTCGTTGATGCCGCCGCGGCGGATCGTGCTCGACGGGATGTCGCTCTGCTCGGCGATGATACGGGTGGCAAGCTGCTCGGCCGACATTTCGAGCGAGAAGAAGCCGACGATGCCGCCGTCGACCGTCTTGATGTGACCGTCGGGCTGCACTTCGCCGCGCCAGCCGCGCGCGACGTTGTAGGCGATGTTGGTGGCGAGCGCGGTCTTGCCCATGCCGGGGCGGCCGGCGACGATGATCAGGTCGGACGACTGCAAGCCGCCCATCTTGCCGTCGAGATCCTTGAGGCCGGTCGCAAGGCCCGAGAGTCTTCCCTCGCGCTGATAGGCGCGCGCCGCCATGTCGATGGCGGTGGTGAGCGCGGTCTCGAATTTCTGGAAGCCGCCGCCGAAGCGCCCGATCTCGGCGAGCTCGTAGAGGCGCTTCTCGGCGTCTTCGATCTGCTCGCGCGGCGCGAAATCGACCGGCGCGTCGAAGGCGACGTTGACCATGTCCTCGCCGATCTTGATGAGATCGCGCCTGACGGCGAGGTCGTAGACGGTGCGGCCATAATCGACCGCGTTGATGATGGTGGTCGCCTCGGCGGCGAGGCGGGCGAGATACTGCGCGATCGTCATGCCGGCGATGTCGAGCCCGGCCGGGACGAACGTCTTGAGCGTCACCGGCGACGCGAGCTTGCCGGTGCGGATCAGGCTGCGCGCAATGTCGTAAAGCTGCTGATGGATCGGCTCGAAGAAATGCTCGGGCTCGAGGAAATCGCTGACCCGGTAGAGCGCTTCGTTGTTGACGAGGATGGCGCCCAGAAGCGCCTGCTCCGCCTCGATGTTGTGCGGTGCGGTACGATAGGTCGGCGTCGTTTCTTCTGGCTGCTTGCGAGCAACCGATTCAAGTGCTGCCATGTTTCCCCGGTGGCCTTCCAAACGAGCGAAAGAGTGGCGCGTGTACACCCCCGAGGTGATTCGGTGCGACCACGCAATGACACTGTCCCCGATTCCCACCGGAGGGCAAATAACATCGACAATCCGCTTGTCTGTGGCTTGACCATCAAGCGCCACTGGTAGTGGCGGTCATTCCCCCGCGAGCCGCAAGGTCGGCCGCCTGCTACCCTCACGCGCGCGCAACTGCGCCTCGGCTCGCATGATGTAGTCGCGCGTCATTGGCACGACATCCTGCCGCTTCGTCAGTTGCAACTGGAATACCATCATTGCGTGCTCGCGGAATCCAACCTCGGCGGCAGCCAGATAGAATTCCCACATGCGCACGAAGCGTGCGTCATAGACCTCCTCGACTTCGCTGCGATGCGCGAGGAAGCGCTGCCGCCAGGCCTTGAGCGTATCGGCATAGTGCAGGCGGAGGATTTCGATGTCGGTGACCAGGAGTTCGGCCCGTTCGACGGCGGGAAGCACCTCCGACAGCGCCGGGACGTAGCCGCCGGGGAAGATGTATTTCGCGATCCAGGGATTGGTGATGTTCGGGCCCTCGGGCCGCCCGATCGAATGCAGGAGCATCACGCCGTCGTCTTCGAGCAGGTCGTGACATTTGCGGAAGAAGGCGTCGTAGAAGCCGACGCCGACATGTTCGAACATGCCGACCGAAACGATGCGATCGAATTTCTCCGGTACGTCGCGATAGTCCTGCAGCCGGAAATCCACGAGCTCGGCCAGTCCCTTCTCGGACGCGCGCCGGCGTGCCAGCGCGTGCTGTTCGTTGGAGAGGGTGATCCCGGTGACGCACGCCTTGGCGATCTCGGCAAGGTAGAGCGCAAGGCCGCCCCAGCCGCAGCCGATATCCAGGACTCGGCGCTCGGGCGCGAGCAGCAGCTTCGCGGCGAGGTGGCGCTTCTTGGCAAGCTGCGCGTCGTCGAGCGATTGATCCGGTTGCTCGAAATAGGCGCAGCTGTATTGCCGGTCCGAATCCAGGAACAGCGAATACAGCCGTTCGTCGAGATCGTAGTGGTGGGCGACATTGCGCCGCGATCGGACGCGAGGATTGAACTGCGTCAAACGCCGCCGGGCGAACCGCCATAGCCACTGCGGCCGCGTCCAACGTGGTCGCTTTGAACCTCGCGCCGCACAGAATGAACAGGAAATCCGCGATCGAGCCCTGCTCGATCACCAGCGCGCCGTCCATGTAGGCTTCGCCGAGCTTGAGCTCGGGGTCGAGTAGAATGCCGAGTTCTGCGGCTTTGGTGGCGAAACGAACCGCAACTTCGGTGCCGGTTCCGTCGCCAAGGACAAATACTGACCCGCCCGCGGTAGTGACCCGCAGCTTCCCCGCCTGGACAAACCGTTCCAATGCGACCCGAAGCAACCGTTCCACGGCCGCCTCCATCCGCACCCATCGCCACGCCGGCGACACAATTTTTCAGTTCACCGACGGCGGAATGGCTCCTTCCTAACGGCCGGGACCCATTTCGCAGCGATAATCTAAACGAAACTCCGCGAAAACAGCAATAAGCTCTTTGCCGTAGGGGATATTCGCTTTTCGCGGGGGGACGCCGAGGCAGGACGGAAAGTTCGTTTTTCGGTCAAGAATGCAAAGCAGGGTGTTTCCGGCGGCGTGGGCCGCCCGGCGTCGCGGGGAGTGTGATGGTGTCGAAGGCAGGCGGGATTTTGACGGCTCTGGTGGGCGCTTCTGTCTGGTTGACGGCTGCCCCGGCGAGCGCGCAGTCGAACCTCGATGCCGGCAAGTCCCCGGCGCAGATTTTCGCGCATACTTGCAATGCCTGCCACCGCAACGCGCGAGAAATCAAGAAAACCACCCCCGGGTTCATGCGGGAACACTATACGACCGGAACGCAGGAGGCGGCCGCGATGGCGGCCTACCTGTCAACGATGGGAACCGACTCCAAAGCGGTGGAGCAGCGCAAGAAGCCCGTCCTGGGTGCCGGCAGGGAACCGCCGCCTGGTAGCGAGCCGAAGCCTGCGGGCGACGCCCAGGTAGCGACCGCGAACGGTCCAGCGGGCGCCAAGCCTCCGCAGGCCGGACGCACGCGCCGGCCCGCCGAGAGCGTTGAGGCCGGGATTTTGATCGCGACCTCGGTCCCCGCCGCTGCCCCGGTCGCTGCCGCATCGAGCCCGGTAGCGTCGTCGAACCCGGCGCCGTCAACCGCTGCCGTCACGCCGGCTGCTTCCGTTCCTGCCGACGCCCCGGCGGCGGCGCCCGCACCTGTTCCTGTTGCCGGCGGCCGCTCCGCTCGAGGAATAAACGGCCTTAGGACTTCGCCTCCGGCTCGCCCGCCGGCTCGGCGGCCGCGCCTTCCTCAGCCTTGCGCGCCTCGACCGCCTCGGGTTCGAAGAAGGCTTCGGCCTCGGCGAGCGCTTCGGCGGATTGCTCCTCTTCCTCGTCGCGCACAACGGTGACGTCCTCGCCGCGCAGGATTCTCCCGGCTTCGTCGGCACTGCGGGCAACCGCGACGTTGATGGCCACTTCGACTTCGGGGTGCAGCGACACGGGCACCTTGTGCAGCCCGATCGTCTTGATCGGCGTATTGAGCGCGATCTGCGAGCGGTCGACGGTGAAGCCTTTCTCGGTCACCAGAGCGACAAGATCGCGCGGCGAGACCGAGCCGTAGAGCTGCCCGCTTTCGGCCGCCTGCCGGATCACCGAGAAATTCTGTCCGTCGAGCTTCTTTGCGATCTTCTCCGCCTCGCTCTTGTGCTCGAGGTTGCGGGCTTCGAGATCGACTTTCATCGTCTCGAAGCGCGAGCGGTTGTCCTTGGTGGCGCGCAGCGCCTTGCCTTTCGGCAGCAGAAAGTTACGGGCAAAGCCGTCTTTGACGCGCACGACATCGCCCATCTGGCCGAGTTTGCCAACGCGTTCGAGCAGGATCACTTCCATGGTTTCATCTCCATCGGTGGATTTGCATTCATCAGGTTCGCAAGGTGGGCGGACCACGCCGGCTGGCGAGATGTCCGCGGATGTTGAAGGCAGTTTCGGCAAGCCCCAGGATCGCCACCGCCAGGATCGGCCAGAAGAACACGATGGCGGCGGCATAGGCCCCGGTCAGCAGCAGGATGCGGCTGCGGATGCCGCGCGTGATCGCGTGCAGAACCGCGTAGCCCAGGATGGCGAACGCCATCAGCAGGCTAGCCGCCAGTACGCCGGAAAGGACGCCGAGGAGATCGGGCAGGAAGAAGCCGCCGATCGCACCGGCCAGCGTCACCATCGCCGAAACGGGCAGCGTCATGGCCGAAAGATCGGGCCAGGGCCGCTTGAGCCGGCCGGAGACCTTCACGATCCGTCCGGCAAGCCAGAGGTTGAACACGTTGGTGATGGTGGAGAACACGGCCGCCGCCGGCGGCACCGCGATGACCAGCATGTCGATCACAGATTGGTCGTTCAGCAGCCGCTCATAAATTCTGCGCAGGCCCGCCTGCAGGCTTTGCTGGTCGGTGCCGAAATTGGGAATGGCGACGGTGACGATGAACGCACCGAGAAGCGCCGCCCACAGCACCAGCCGGCCGACGGGATACCATTCGAGCCTGTCTCCGCCGCCGTTCGCGGTCGGGCGCGCCAGCAGCGCGAGATAGCCGAGCCACCAGGCGCCGAAAGCGATCACCGACACCGAGATGAAAAAGGTGCCGGACATGACCCCGATCGCCAGCGCGGCCGAACTGGCGGCGATCAAGCCGGCCCATTGGCTCCAGCCGAGCGCGGCGATCAGAATCGGCAGGGGTGCAAGGTAGAACAGAAAGATCGCGGCGAACGATCCGGAGACGACCGACGCGAACAGCAGCGCCGCTGCGACGCCGGCTCCCAGCCCGACCAGAACGATCTGTACCATCCAAGCTGTCCCGCTGTGTCAGCGGTTAGAGGCGGATCAGCGTCCGCCTCAACCAATTTTCGGCGACGAGGAGGATGACAGCCGATCGGCCGTCATCCCGGCTCATGCGCCGGTCATTTGATCACGTAGGGCAGGAGCCCGAGGAAACGCGCCCGCTTGATCGCTTGCGCGAGTTCGCGCTGCTTCTTGGCGGACACCGCGGTGATGCGGCTCGGCACGATCTTGCCGCGCTCGGAGACGTAGCGCTGCAACAGCCGCACGTCCTTGTAGTCGATCTTGGGCGCGTTGGCGCCGGTGAACGGGCAGGTCTTGCGCCGGCGAAAGAACGGACGGCGGGTCTGCGACTGGCTCTGGGCAAAGGACATCGCGGTTACTCCTGCGCCGGAGCAGAGTCGGGAGCGGGTTCACGCGGCGGACGGCTGTCGCGATCCCGGTCGCGGTCGCCGCGAAAACCACCACCACCGCCACCACCACGATCCCGGTCGCGGTCGCCGCGGAAACCGCCGCCACCGCCGCCGCGATCGCGGAAGCCAAAGCCGCGATCCTCGCGCTCACGGTCGCGATCGACCTTGCGCATCATGGCGGAGGGGCCTTCCTCGTGCTCCTCGACGCGCACCGTGATGTAGCGCAGCACGTCTTCGTTGAGCCGCTCCTGCCGCTCGATTTCGTTGATCACTGCCGAGGGAGCGTCGAGATTGAGCAGGGTGTAATGCGCCTTGCGGTTCTTGCGCAGCCGATAGGAGAGCGATTTCACGCCCCACTGCTCGGTCTTGGTGATCTTGCCGCCCATCTGCTCGATCACGCCCTTGAGCTGGGCGGTCAGTTCCTCGACCTGCTGCGCGCTCACATCCTGGCGCGCGAGGAAGACGTGTTCGTAGAGTGGCATGGAGATGCCTTTCCCTTATGTCGTTTCCAGGCAAGTTCTTGTCCGAAAAGTCTGCAACTTTTCGGGAACATGCCCGTGCTCCTCCCGGCGCGTAGCCCTTCGAGCCCTTTCGGGAAAGGCTCGAATGCTCTGAAGGCGGGAACACCGGACGCCGGACCATCTGGCCCTGCCGCAGGGATCGGCCTGCGGCCGTCCGTTCAGCTCCCGGCCGGGAACGAGCGGAAGCGGGGTTTATAGGCAGTTTCGACCAAAACGCAAGGCGCAAAAGGGGCTTGGACCCCAGAAGAATGCGCTAGGCCGCGTGGCTTTCGCGGTTGGCGGGGTTGGCCAGCCGTTGCAGCAGATCGGCGAGCTTGACCGCCAGATCGACCCCCTCGCGGATCTGGCGCGCCCGGGCGGGATTGGCGCCGAGGGCCCGGAGCTTGTTGAGCTGGGCGAGCAGGAGTTCGAGGAAATCGCCGACGAGCTGCTGGCGGAATGCCGGGTCGCTGCGCGCGCGCGCCAAGTCGGCATCGGTGACGAGGACGCTCTCGCGCATGACGATGACCCCAGTTCTGGGGAATTCTAGGCGGCATCGGTTGTCGGCGCGTTACGAACCAGGGTTGCCGCTTGGCTAACACGGTCGGTCGCATTGCCTTGACAGCACGTGCTTCGGGCGTGTCTTAGGCGGCGGCAAGTTCAGGCGCCAAGTTCAGGGTCCAAGTCCAACGGTCACCGGGTCACAGGCATGTCGGTCGCATTCGTTTTCCCGGGGCAGGGCAGCCAGGCCGTCGGCATGGGCAAGGCGCTGGCGGATGCGTTTGCGCCGGCGCGAGCGGTGTTCGAAGAGGTCGACGCCGCGCTCGGCGACAAGCTCACCAAGGTGATCTGGGACGGCCCGATCGAGACATTGACGCTGACCGAGAATGCGCAGCCCGCGCTGCTCGCGGTTTCGCTCGCCGCGCTGCGCGTGCTCGAAGCCGAGGCCGGGCTCGATCTGGCGCGCGATGCGCGCTTCGTCGCGGGCCATTCGCTCGGCGAATATTCGGCGCTGGCGGCGGCCGGCGCGCTGACCGTCACCGATGCGGCGAAGCTCGTGCGCATGCGCGGCCGCGCCATGCAGAAGGCGGTGCCGGTCGGCACCGGCGCCATGGCGGCGCTGCTGGGGCTTGAGTTCGATGCTGCTGCTGCTGTTGCTGCTGAAGCTGCGCAGGGCCAGGTTTGCCAAGCCGCCAACGACAACGGCGGCGGTCAGGTGGTGATCTCTGGCGCCAAGGCCGCGGTCGAGCGCGCGGTCGAGATCGCCAAGGCGAAAGGGGCGCGGCGCGCCATGCTGCTGCCGGTGTCCGCTCCCTTCCATTGCGCCCTGATGCAGCCGGCGGCCGAGATCATGGCGCAGGCGCTGGCGATGGTGACGGTGCGGCCGCCCAAGGTGCCGGTTATTCCCAACGTGCTGGTCAAGCCGGTCAGCGATCCCGCCGAGATCGTGCGCGCGCTTGTGGCGCAGGTGACCGGAACGGTACGCTGGCGCGAAACGATCGCCTTCATGGCCGGCCAGGGTGTCACCGAGCTTCTACGAGGTCGGTGCCGGCAAGGTATTGAGCGGGCTCGTCAAGCGCATCGCCGACGGCGCGACCGGCATTTCGATCGGGACGCCGGACGACGTCGCGGCTTTCAAGGCCGCGCGCGGCTGATCTCGGCCAGAGATAGAGGAGGAGCGCCATGTTCGATCTGACCGGCAAGACCGCGCTCGTCACCGGGGCCACCGGCGGCATCGGCGGCGCGATTGCGCGTGCACTGCACAGTCAAGGTGCGGCGGTCGCGATCTCCGGCACGCGGCGCGAGGTGCTGGACCAGATCGCGGGTGAGCTCAAGGAGCGCGTACAGGTCCTGCCGTGCAATCTCGCCGATATGGCCGAGGTCGAGGCGCTGGTGCCGAAGGCCGAAGAGGCGATGGGGAAGCTCGACATCCTGGTCGCAAACGCCGGCGTCACGCGGGACAATCTGTTCGTGCAGTTGAAGGATGAGGACTGGGACCAGGTGCTGGCGGTCAACCTGACCGCCACCTTCCGTCTGGCGCGCGCCGCCGTCCGCGGCATGATGCGCCGCCGCTTCGGACGCGTGATCGGCATTTCGTCGGTGGTCGGTGTGACCGGCAATCCCGGCCAGACCAACTACACCGCCAGCAAGGCCGGCATGATCGGCATGATGAAATCGATCGCTGCCGAATATGCCAAGCGCAACGTAACCGCCAACTGTATCGCGCCCGGCTTCATCACGAGCGCCATGACCGACAAGCTCAACGACAAGCAAAAGGAGGCGATCCTGGCGCGCGTGCCGGCGGGAAAGCTTGGTACGGGTGCGGATGTGGCTGCGGCGGCGGTCTACTTGGCGTCGGACGAGGCGGGCTATGTGACCGGGCAGACGATCCACGTCAACGGCGGCATGGCGATGATTTGATTGACGAATACCAACGGAGGGCGGTCCCCCCGGATACGGCTTGGCCACGCTGGTCAAGCCATTTGAAGTATGGTAACCGAACGCAGTTTTGCCGGGGCGGCAAAAGGGGCCAGAGTCATCACTTGCGGGTCCGCTCGCGACCCGGGTGATCTGACGCCGGACACCTCGCAAGCCCAAATCACGATGGCTCGGGGGGCGCTGTCCGATCGAGCCAACTCAATTCAAAGGACACGAGGTTCGAGCGATGAGCGACATTGGCGAGCGGGTCAAAAAGATCGTCGTAGAACATCTGGGCGTCGAGGCCGACAAGGTGACCGAAGGCGCGAGCTTCATCGATGACCTCGGCGCCGACAGTCTTGATACTGTCGAACTCGTCATGGCGTTCGAGGAGGAGTTCGGCTGCGAGATTCCGGACGATGCCGCCGAGACCATCCTGACGGTCGGCGACGCCGTGAAGTTTCTCGAAAAGAATGCCAAGAGCTGAACTGTTCGCGTCGCAGCGAATCCCATTCGTTATCGGTTGCGATTGGCACTAGACACTCAGGCCCATTGGCGCGCCAAGCTCTCTTCTTGTCGTGATAAGAAGCCTTGGCGCACCGCGGACTTGCCGCGTGACGCTTCATTCGATTGCGCCCGTTTGGCCCGATTCGGCCGATTCCCATCCCAATGCCGGGCTTGACCCGGCGATGCATCCCCGCCAATCAAGCTGCTCGCTTCGGTGGATAAACTGGTCGAGTCCGGGCAGTAAGATAGGAACGACTAGCGGGTCGAGGAGCCGCACATGAGACGTGTCGTCGTCACGGGGCTCGGCATGGTGACGCCGCTTGCCTGCGGCGTCGAGCCGACGTGGCAGCGCCTGATCAATGCGCAGAGCGCAGCTCGCCGTATCGAGAGTTTCGACGTCTCGGACCTCGCGGCGAAGATCGCCTGCCAGGTCCCGCGCGGTGACGGCTCCAACGATACCTTCAACGCCGACCAGTGGATGGAGCCGAAAGAACAACGCAAGGTCGATGACTTCATCATCTTCGCGATGAGCGCCGCGACGCAGGCGCTCGCAGACGCTGGATGGAAGCCCACGACCTACGAGGACCAGTGCAACACCGGCGTGATGATCGGATCAGGCATCGGCGGTCTCACCGGCATCGCCGAGACCGCGATCGTGCTCAAGGAGCGCGGGCCGCGGCGGGTGTCGCCGTTCTTCATTCCGGGCCGCCTGATCAATCTTGCTTCTGGCTATGTCTCGATCGAACACGGCCTCAAGGGGCCCAACCACGCCGTGGTGACCGCCTGCTCGACCGGCGCGCACGCCATCGGCGATGCCGGGCGGCTCGTCGCGCTCGGCGACGCCGACGTCATGGTGGCGGGCGGGGCCGAGTCGCCGATTTCTCGCATCGGCATGGCGGGCTTTGTCGCCTGCCGGGCACTCTCCACCTCGTTCAACGACACGCCGGAAAAAGCCTCGCGTCCCTATGACCGCGACCGCGACGGCTTCGTGATGGGGGAGGGCGCGGGCGTCGTCGTGCTCGAGTCCTACGATCACGCCAAAAGCCGCGGTGCGCGGATTTACGCGGAACTGATCGGCTATGGGATGTCCGGCGATGCCCACCACATCACCGCTCCGGCGGAGGACGGCGACGGCGCGCTGCGCTGCATGACGATGGCCATCAAGCGCGCCGGCATTTCACCGTCGGAAATCGACTACATCAACGCACACGGCACCTCGACGCCGCTCGGCGACGAAATCGAACTCGGCGCGGTCCAGCGCCTTGTCGGTAATGCCGCGGGCCGCATGTGGATGTCCTCGACGAAGTCGTCGATCGGACATCTCCTCGGCGCCGCGGGCGCGGTCGAAGCCATCTTCTCGATCCTCGCGATGCGTGATGGCGTCGCACCGCCGACCATCAACCTCGACAACCCGTCGGTGGAAACACCCATCGACCTCGTCCCGCACCATTCGAAGAAGCGCGACATCGCGCTGGTGCTGTCGAATTCGTTCGGATTCGGCGGTACCAACGCCTCACTGGTGTTTCGTCGCGTAATGGATTAGAGCACCTTCAAGGTGGGTGACGACTCCTACCTTTCGCCATATTATTCGCTTTTAACAGCGCCCGTTAAACGTCGATTCCACCTGCGAAAATTCGGTCATAAGCTGGCCATGATTTGCACGGACCCCGCGGGGGACACGCGATCTATGCCAGTGTGGTCCGGGCAGGTGCGCATCGTGGTGGGCGTCAAAGTGGGGGTATAGGCGGTGAATTCGGGGAACGGGCCGCCTGACGACAAGGGCCGCGATCCCGGCCTTTTTCGCGCATCTCCACCGGAACAATCTCGCCCAACTAGTGCCGATCTGTCGCGGCAAGACAGTCAGATGTCACGACATCGCACCGCATCCGGCCTGCCGCCGCAGCCGCCGCCGCTCGCAACCGCCAGGCGACCGTTGCGCCCGAGCCCGCCCTTCCTTGGTTCGACCAAGGGCTCGCTCAATTCTGCCGCGCCCGCTTCGACGGCGGGAAACATCGGGTCGGATGCTGCGGCATCAACGCCATCCGCGGCCATGGCCAAGCTCGCCACGCCGCTGTTCGGAGGGACGAAGGGTGCCGAGCGTCTGGCTCCGGCCGTGCCAGGTAAAGCGGCTTCCAACTCGCTTGCAGCGGGCGCCGGAAAAGCTGCGCCGATGTCGGACGCTATGGCAGCCGCGCGTGCGAAGACCGATTTGCTCAAGGCGGAAATCGCCAAATCTGAAGGGGCGAAGTTTGAACCGCTCAAGTCCGAACCGCTCAAGTCTGAGCCACCCAGATCGGAAGCGCCCAGATCGGATTTGTCCGGTCGGGAACGGCCGGCCCCCGGCAGGGTCGCTTCGGCCATGCCCCCCTCCGGTCGCCGCGAGGGATCGATCAATCATCCGCCGGCAGCCGGGCGCTTGGTGCTCGGTGCGGGCGAGCCTGAGCCGCCCATCTCCGGCCGGCCGATCGACGGACTTGGCGGTTCACTGATGGAGCAGAAACGGATTACCCCGCGCAGCCCGCGCGCCGCCCTTCAGCCTGAGAACGTGCCGCTACCCGCGCGCGCCGTGGCGCCGGCGCGACCGTCGCGGCGTGCGCGCAACCCGTTGGTCATCGTCGGCAACGCAATTTTCACCCTGCTCATTCTGGCGCTGCTGGCGGGCGGTGGCGCGGTCATGTTTGGTAAGAGCCGCCTTGAAGCGCCTGGTCCGTTGCTGGAGGACAAGGTGGTCACCATCCCGGCGCGTTCGGGGATGATGGATATCGCCGACCTGCTCCAGCACGAAGGCGTGATCGACGAACATCGCATGATTTTCGCGGGCGGCGTGCTCGCGCTCAAAGCGCGCAGCGGTCTCAAGGCGGGCGAATATCTCTTCCAGAAGCATGCCAGCGTCCGCGACGTGATCGAGACCATCGTCGATGGCAAGGTGGTGCAACATCAGTTGACCATTCCGGAAGGCCTCACGTCCGAGCAGATCGTCGCTCGGCTGTTGGAGAGCGACATTCTCTCCGGCAACATCAAGGATGTTCCGCGCGAAGGAAGCCTGTTGCCGGATAGCTATCACTTCAACCGCGGCTTCTCGCGCGAACAGCTCATCCAGCGCATGCGCCAGTCGCAGGACCGGCTGGTGCGCGAGGTCTGGGAACGCCGCAATCCCGACTTGCCGCTGCGCACGCCCGAGCAGCTCATCATCCTCGCGTCGATCATCGAGAAAGAGACCGGCAAGCCGGAGGAGCGCACGCGGGTCGCGGCCGTCTTCGTCAACCGGCTCAAACAGAAGATGAAACTGCAGTCCGATCCGACCATCGTCTACGGCCTTGTGTTCGGCAAAGGCTCGCTCGGCCGCCCGATCAGCCGGGCGGATATCCAGTCGCAGACGCCCTACAACACCTACGTCATCGAAGGTCTGCCGCCCGGGCCGATCACCAATCCGGGGCGTGCTTCGATCGAGGCGGCGGCCAATCCGGCGCGCACCAAGGAGATCTTCTTCGTGGCCGACGGCACCGGTGGGCACGTTTTCTCCGAAACCTACGATCAGCATCAGAAGAGCGTCGCCAAGCTGCGTGCCGTCGAGCATGGCGCGACTCCTGAGCCTGCGCCCGCTGCACCGGCCGCCGAAGCCCAGTCGCCGCCGCCGAGCCGCACGGCGCCCGCCACCGCGTCGCCGCGGACCAAGCGCGGCACGCCGCGGTCTGCCGGCGCGCAATAGCGCGCCCGGTCACCGGTCCCCCAAGGTCGGCCCCTTGTGATGCTGCTGCCTCGCCGTTAGGTTCGCGGCTCGATTCTGCGATCACGGATTCATTTGCGAGACAGGCAGGCGGATGGCGCTGGCGAGCATGACAGGCTTTGCGCGCAGCCATGGCGCCGCCGGCAGCTATGCGTGGGCGTGGGAACTCAAATCGGTCAATGCCAAAGGGCTCGACCTGCGGCTGCGGCTTCCCAACGGATGGGACGCAGTCGAAGTGCCCGCCCGCACCAGCGCCGCGCAGGCGCTTGCGCGCGGCACCGTCTACGGCACGCTCACGGTCAATCGCCAAGGCGTGCCGCCGGTCGTGCGGGTCAACGAGCCGGTGCTCAATGCGGTGATCGCAACCATGAAATCGCTCACCGGGCAGGTCGATGCTGCGGCGCCGCGGCTCGACGGCATCCTCGCACTCAAGGGCGTCATCGAGGTGATCGAAGAGGACGAGAGCGAAGAGGAGAAACGGGCCGCCGAGGCCGCCGTCATCGCAGGGTTCAATCGTGCACTGACGGAGCTTGCCGCCATGCGGCACCGTGAAGGCGAAACGCTGGCGCAGATCCTGACACAGCGCACGCGTGAGATCGCGACACTTTCCGCGCGCGCCGACGCCGTGCCGGGACGCAAGGCCGAGGCCATCAAGGCGCGTATCGCCGAGCAGGTCGCGACGCTGCTCGATGCCTCGAACCGTTTCGACAGCGACCGCCTGCACCAGGAAGCGATCCTGATCGCGACCAAGGCCGATATTCGCGAGGAGCTCGATCGCCTTGCCTCGCACGTGGCGCAGGTCGAGCGGCTGATCGCCGACGGCGGCGCGATCGGCCGGCGGCTCGATTTCCTCGCCCAGGAGTTCAACCGCGAGGCCAACACGATCTGCTCCAAGTCGAACGACGTGGAGTTGACCAATATCGGGCTGGAATTGAAGAGCGTGGTCGAGCAGTTCCGCGAGCAGGTGCAGAATCTGGAATGAGGCCATGGCGGCGCGCGGTGCGGATCAACTGACAGCGCCGGTCGCCCGCCGCGGGCTCATGCTGGTGCTGTCGTCGCCTTCGGGCGCGGGCAAGACGACGCTGTCGCGCATGCTGCTCGCGACCGACACGTCCGTCGAGCTCTCGGTCTCGGTCACCACCCGGCCGCGCCGCGCGAACGAAGCAGATGGCCGCGACTATCATTTCATCGACGCCGCACGCTTCAGGACAATGATTGCGAACAACGAATTGCTCGAATGGGCGGAGGTGTTCGGCAATCTTTATGGGACGCCGCGGGCGCCGGTCGAGCAGGCGCTGGAGGCGGGCCGCGATGTGCTGTTCGACATCGACTGGCAGGGCACCCAGCAACTGCGCGAAAAGGCGCGCGGCGACATGGCCAGCATCTTCGTGCTGCCGCCCTCGATCGGGGAGTTGGAGCGCCGCCTGCACACCCGCGCGCTCGACGACGAGAGCGTGATCAAGAGCCGCATGGCGAAGGCGGGCGACGAACTGAGCCACTGGGCGGAATACGATTACGTCATCATCAACGATGACGTCGATCAGGCGCTCGCCAAAGTGCGCATGATCCTGTCGGCCGAGCGCTTCAAGCGCGAGCGGCAACTCGGGCTGTCGGCGTTCGTGCGCCGATTGCAGGCGGAGTTGTGACGCTCGTCAGATCGACGGCGGCGGGGCGAAGAGATCGGCCGCGCCGGGTTCACGCCGTCAGCACCACGCGCCCGACCACGCGTCCGGCGCGCAAGTCGTCGAGCGCGGCTTGCGCCTGCGCGAGCGGCCGCTCGGAGATCGGCGGCGGGCTGAGGTTCCAGGTCCGTGCCAGCGCGACGAGTTCGCGCGTTTCCGCCAGCGTGCCGGTCTGCGTGCCTTCGATCGCCATCGCTTTCAGGCCGAACATCGCGACCGGCATCGTGAAGGTGCCGCCGAACAGCCCGGTCACCAGGATCCTGCCGCCCTTGGCGATGGCGCCGGCCGCGAAGGCGAGCGAACGGTCCGAGCCGACGAAGTCGCAGGCCGTGAGCACTCCGCCGCTGGTCGCCGCCATGATCGCTTTGCGCGCGCCCGGGTCGGCCGGATCGAAGGCGGCCTGCGCTCCGGCCGCGAGCGCCGCTTCGCGCTTCTTCGCATCGATGTCGGCGACGATCGGCGCGTGCGGAAACATCTTGCGCGCGATGGCCAGTCCCATCATGCCGACGCCGCCCATGCCGACCAGCAGTGGCGGGCCCTGCGTGGCATGCGCGGGATTGGCGGCAAGCCGCTTGAGCGCCGCGTAGGCGGTCAGGCCGGAGCACATCAGCGTCGCGGCGAGCGCGGGCGACAGCGGCGCGTAATCGATCAGATAGCGCGGATGCGGCAGCAGCACGTGCGTCGCGTAGCCACCGTCCGTTTGGATGCCGAGATGGCGCGGCGCCGCGCAGATGTTTTCCTCGCCGCGGGCGCAGGCCGCGCATTTGCCGCAGCCGATCCACGGGTAGACGGCGACCGGATGCCCCGCTTCCAGGCTCTTCACATCGATGCCGGTCTCTTTCGCCAGCGCGCCGGCGGCGTCGGGACCGGCGCGTTCGATCACGCCGGTGATCTCATGGCCGAGCGTGAAGGGCAGCGTGCGGCCCGCGCGCACGTCGAGCTTCTTGTCCTCGCCCAGCAGGAAATAGCCGTCCTGCATGTGCAGGTCGGAGTGGCACACGCCGCAGCGGTGAATACGGACGAGCACTTCGGTGCCGCACGGTTCCGGTACCTCGGCGATGGTCTCGCAGAGCGGCGCGCCATAGGCGGTGAGCGATTGGCGGAGAAGTCTGGTCATGCGCGATCCTAGCGCGGCGCCGCGACGAATGCGCGGGCCAGCGCGACAAACCCCGCGACCGGGATGTCCTCGGCGCGCGCGGTCGGCTCGATCCCGGCGGTGGCGAGCAGCGCCAGCGCATCGCCCCCGAGCGATTTCAGGCTCTGGCGCAGCATCTTGCGGCGCTGTCCGAACGCCGCTTCGGTCACCCGTTGCAGCGCGACCGGATCGCACGCGAGCGGCTCGGCGCGCGGGATCAGTTGCACCAGCGAGGACGTGACCTTGGGCGGCGGCACGAACGCACTCGCCGCTATGTCGAACAGGATGCGCGCCTCGCAGCGCCAGCCGGTCAGCACGGACAAGCGGCCATACGTCTTCGATCCCGGGTCAGCGACCAGGCGCTCGGCGACCTCGCGCTGGAACATCAGCACAAGCCGGTCGTACCAGGGCGGCCAGGGCTCGCAGGTGAGCCAGTTCACCAGCAGCGCAGTCGCAATGTTGTAGGGCAGGTTCGCGACGATGCGCACCGGCGCCCCGCCGAGTTGGGGACGCGGATCAAACTCGAGCGCATCGCCGGAAACGATCTCCAGCCGTCCAGGATAATGCGCGGCGATCTCCGCGAGCGCGGCGAGCGCCCGCTCGTCGCGTTCGATCGCGATCACCCGCCGCGCGCCGGTGGCGAGGAGCGCGCGCGTCAGCCCGCCCGGACCGGGACCGATCTCGACGACGTCGACGCCCGGCAGCGGCCCTGCGGCGCGCGCGATGCGGGCGGTGAGGTTGAGATCGAGCAGAAAATTCTGCCCGAGCGATTTCTTGGCGTTGAGGCCGTGCCGGCGGATGACGTCGCGAAGCGGCGGCAGGTCGTCGATCGCGCTCATGCGCGGCGCGCGAGTGGATGCGGCTCGGCGTTGGCGACAAGCCGCGCGGCCAATTGCAGCGCGGCGATCAGGCTCCCCGGACTGGCGCGTCCGGTGCCGGCGATGTCGAAGGCGGTGCCGTGATCGGGCGAGGTGCGCACGAACGGCAGGCCGAGCGTGACGTTGACCGCATGGTCGAAGGCGAGCGTCTTGATCGGGATCAGCGCCTGGTCGTGATACATGGCGAGCGCCACGTCGTAGGTCGCACGCGCCGCCGCGTGAAACAGGGTGTCGGCCGGCAACGGGCCACGCACATCGATGCCCTCGGCCTTGAGCTTCGCGACAGCGGGCGCGACCACGGCGTTGTCCTCTTCGCCGAGCGTACCGTCCTCGCCGGCATGCGGGTTGAGGCCCGCCACCACCAGCCGCGGGCGCGCGATGGCGAAACGCTCGCGCAGGTCGCGGGCAACGATCCGGCCGGTCTCGACGATCAGGTCGCCGGTGAGCCTGTCGGGCACGTCCTTGAGCGGGAGATGGATGGTGACCGGCACCACCGCGAGTTCGGGCGACCACAGCATCATCACCGGGTGCGCGGGGACGCCGGTTGCCTCTTCCGCCAGCTTGGCGAGGTATTCGGTGTGGCCGGGCTCGGTGAAGCCGGAGCGGTAGAGCACGTTCTTGGCGACCGGGTTGGTCACGATCGCGCTCGCCGCGCCGGCCTGCACGTCGGCAACCGCGCGCTGGATCGCGGCCAATGCCGCCGGCGCGCTCGACTGGTCCGGATGGCCCGGCTCGGCCGTCACGCGGACGCCGATATCGACCACCGGCAGCGCTGTCTTGAACGCGCCGGAGGCGCCAGCCGGGTCGACCACCTTGATGCTCAGACCCGGCGCAAGCCGCTCGGCCCGGCGTGCCAGAAAATTCGGGTCGCCCAGCACGTAAAACGGATGAAGGCCGCGCTCGGTTCGTTGGCGCCACGCGGCGAAGGTGACGTCGGGTCCGATTCCGGCCGGCTCACCGAGCGTCAGCGCCAGAGGCGGCAGCATCGGCCTATTTGTACTCGATCATCGCGCTGCGGCGGACTTCCTGCAGGTATTTCTTGGACCGCTGCTCGAATCGTTCCGCCACCATCGCTTCGCGCGCCTTGCGCCGGCCGGGCGTGTTGTCCGCCGCCGACAGCTTCTTGCCGCAGATCGCAAACATCTCGACGCCGAACTTGGTCACCTCGGGAGGCGTCAGCTTGCCGATCTCCATGCCGTCGAGCACCTTGCGGAGTTCGGGGGGAAGGTCGGCTGAACTGCGGCTGACCTGGTCGCGTACCGCGACGTCCTTGAGGGCGCGGGCGAACGCAATACCCTCATCGCAATTGGCGAACCGGCCGCGCAACGCCTCGGCTTCCCGCTTGCGCCCTTCGACGAACCCCGCATCCGCGCCGGTCGGCGTCAGAAAAAGGATCGGCCGCAACGTGAAATCGTAACCGACCGATTCATCGGGCGCTGCCGCCGTCGCGAGCAAGTCCTTTTCGCCAATCTGAAGCTCCGATTGATAGCGCCCACGCACAAGCTGCTGCCAAGCAATATCGGCGCGGATGCGAGATTTGAGCGTGCTGGCATTCAAGCCGGACTTTGCAAGCATCTGCGTCAGCTGATCCGCGGTGGTGCGCATGCGGCTGGCCATCGAGGCGAACGACTGGTCGACCTCCGAATCCGTTACTTCAAGTCCGAAACGCTTCGCCTCCTTGATCTTAAGCTTTTCGCTGATCAGCTCTTCCAGGACCTCCTGGCGGGGCGGCGCCTTGTGCGTCGACAACTGCGTGAGCTTCGAGCGCTGCTCGATGTCGAGCGCGGTGATGGGGTCGCCGTTGACAATCACCACCACCTGCTGGGCTCGCGCCGTGGTGGCCGGCAGGGATGCGATGAGGATCAGCGCCGCTGCTGCAACGAGCCGGCGGCAGCCAACAAGAGTATCGAAAATCTGTGCCATCGCTACGTCCGCTTCCTCGACAGTCAGAACCGTTGCTATCTTGCTTTCTTTGCCTCGCCGTGTCGCGCAGTGCTACCGCGGCCGTTCGTCGCCAGTCATTCGATCAACGTATGCCGGTTCCGGTGAGGCCGGAATTGGCGCCCGTGGTCGTCTGGCCGGACGTGTTCCCTCCAAGGGTGCGCAGGCTAAGCTGCATCATGAAGGTGTGGTTTACGCTCACGCTGCCACTATAAGCATAGTCTGTAATGTAATTCAGGGCCAAGATGAGGCAGTCGTCGACGTATCCGACGCCCAACTGGGTCTGGCTGAGCTCGTGCGCCCGCAGGTCGTAGCGGACGGCCCCCAGGAGTTGCCAGCTTTCGTCCAGCTTCACCCGTGTGCTTGCCAGGATGCCTTCGCGGTTATTGAGGAAGCCCAGCGCCGGCTGGGCGGCATAGTTGCCGTACATCACCGAGGTCGTCCAGCGGCCGAAGGCAGCGGAGGTCTCGAGCTCGGTCCGCTTGAGCGTAAAGTCGCCTTCGTCGAACCGGAAACGCGAGGTGAAGGTGAAGGTCGAGTTGGGCTGGTAGGATGCGCGCGCGACGTAATCGGACCGGGCGGTGTCCAGGCCGGTTTGCAGACCGGTATTGGTCAGGCCGCCGATCGCGAAGGAGTTCTGACCGAACAGCTGATAGGACTGTCCGAACAGGAAGTTGACGTTGCCGCCGCGGTTGAATTGCGCGGTGTACTGGAAGCCGACGTTGGCCCGGCTGCCGCCCTCGACGCGGTCCCAGCCGGAGAACTTGTTGACCTTGAACAGATTGGAATCGTCGAAGATCAGGCTCTGGGCGTCTTCGTTCGGCAGCCGGCCGACGCTGGTCTCGTCCGGACGGAAGATCAACTGCGCGATCGGCTCCAAGGTCGCGGTGCCCCAGGGCTGCACCCCGATCAGCGGATAGCGATACTCGAGGCCGACCGTCGGCATGGCGCGCACGACGTTGTTTTCGCCCGGCTCGATGTAGTTGGAGACGCCGGCCTGGTTGTCGATCTTCATCGCTGCGACGTCGCCGCGCAGCGACATGAACGGCGTGAACATCTGGCCGTAGGAATCGATGAACGTGCTCTTCCAGGTGGTTTCCGCCGAGACCCGGTTGTAGGTGCCGGGGACGCCGCGCAGCAGGCAGTTGTTCGTATTCTTTTGGCCGGTGTCGGCGGTTGTCGGCAAGCAAAGGCCGCCGTTCACGGCCGCCTGCGAGATCGGATCGAAATTCGCGGTGTCGCGCGAGAGCGAGGTCAGGTTGCTGCGGAAGCTCAGTTCGCCACCCATGATGGGATTCTTGAAGACGTAGTCGTAATCCATCACCGGATGGACGACCGGAATCTGCTTCTGGTCGTCGGCCGCCGAGAAGCCGTAGAAGTAGAGGGTGCGCATATCGAAGTAGCTGCGATCGCCACGTCCCACGAGATAAAGCTGGGACAGCGCGTAGTCCGGCGTCGACCGCAACAGGTTGGTGGACTGGACGTTCTTCTGCAGGCCGTAATCCTGGAAGTAGGTCTTGTCCGAGAGCAGCGTTCCGTCCCAGCCCCAGGTCCACTTTGCGGTCAGGGCAAACTGGCCCGAGGTCTCGATGCTGCCGCGCCAATCGCGATAGCCGGGCGTCGGAAGGCCGGCACTGAGGAACACGTCCTTGTCGAGCTGGAAGATGCCGGACGCGCGGACGCTGTAGGAGCCGTTGACCATCCGTTGGCGCCACTCGCCCTGCAGCAACGCGCCCTGCTTGGTGGTGAGCATCGGCGTGAAGGTGAAGTCGTAGTCCGGCGCCAGCGCCCAATAGTAAGGCGTCGCGACGGCATAGCCGTAGATGTTGCTGGTGGACACGCTCGGGACGAGAAAGCCGGTCTTGCGCTTGACCGTCGGATCGGGCGCCGAGAAGTAGGGCAGATAGGCGAGGGGGACGCCAAAGAATTCGAGCTTGGCGTCCTCGAAATACATCATCTTCTCGCCCTCGTCGTGGATGATCCGCGCCGCCTTCACCTGCCACTTGGGCGGCTTGCGGGGATCGTCCTTGCAGGGCTCGCAGGCGGTGTAGACGCCGCTCTGGAACACGGTGTAATTGCCGCTGGTGCGCTCGGCGCGCGCGGCCGCGAAGCGGGTCTGCTCGGGGCCGTCGAGTCTCAGCGAGTCAACAAATCCGTCACGGAAGTCGTCGCTCAGATCCATGATCTCGCCGTAGGTCACCGTGCCGTCGGCCTGGGTCAGGCGGACGTTGCCTTCGGCGTGCAGACGCTTGGCCTTCTGGTCGTAGATCACCTTGTTGGCTTCGAGCGTGGAGGCACCGTAGTAGATCTGGACGTTGCCTTCCGCCGACACGCGCTCGTTGGTGTAGTCGTAATTGATCACTTCGGCCCGCACGAGCATCTGCTCCTGGCCACCCGGCTGCTGCGACGCGCGCGGAATGGGCTTTGGACGCTCGGGGAACGTCAAGCCCTGCGCGTGCGAGGGCCGCGCGTCGGCCAGGCAGCCGAACGCGATCGCCGCCATGGCCAAGATGACGGCTGCGCCGCCCGAGATGCGGCGGCGCGACAGCAATGCCGAGAAGGAGGCCGGCAGCTTCATCAGCCGTCCTCCAGGTAGAGCAGCGTGACGAAGCCTCCGAGCCCGCCGACGAGCGCGGGCAGCGCCGCCGCCAGCATGGGCGGCATCAGCTCGGCCTTGCTCATGTCGCCGCTGACCTTGGCCAGCACGTAGAGCAGGAAGCCCGCCCCGACGCCTCCGAGGACGACCTTCTGCACGCCGCCCATGCGGAAGAAGCGCAGGCTGACCGAGGCGGCGAGCAGCACCATGGCGGCGAGGAACAGGGGCTGCATCAGGAGCTGGAAATATTGCAGACGATAGCCGGCGGCGGCGAGGCCGGCATTCTCGGCGATCTCGATATACGAGGTCAGCTGCCAGAACGGCACGGTCTCGGGTGTGGCGAAGCTTTCGCCGACCTGCGCACGCGTCAGGCTGGTCTTGATGCGGACCGTGTCGCGGTCCTGCGGCGGCACGCCGCTGGCGTAGTAACGGGCCTCATCAAGCCGCCAGAAGCCCGGCTCCAGCGTGGCGCTGCGCGCCTCGATGCGGTCGCGGAAAGCCCCGGCCTGGTCGAACCGGAAAATGGTCACCGCACCGAGTTCGACGCCCTGCTGGCGGCTGGTCTTGGCGTTGATGATCGACTGGCCGTCCTCGCCGCGCTGGCGCATCCAGAAGCCGCCTCCGGAAACGCGGAAATTCGTGTCCTGGCCGAACAGCTCGGCCTCCAGCCGGGTCGAGCGTTCGCGCAGCGTGGCCGACATCGGGTTGTAGACCGTCGTGGTCAGGACGCCGAGCACGATGGCGATGAAAAGCGCGGGCGCGACGAACTGCCAGGCCGAGACCCCGGCGGCGCGCGCCACCACGAGCTCCAGGCGGCGCGACAGATTCAAAAAGCAGAACATCGCCGCGACCAGGACCGCGAACGGCATGACGCGTTCGGTGATGAAGGGAACGCGAAAGAGCGTCACCTTGGCGACCAAGAGCGCCGAGACATCCTTGAGATCGCCGGTGCGACGCAGCATCTCGACGAAGTCGATCATCGTGATCATCGCGAACGTGCCCGCGAACACGGCGAGAACCGCCATGAGGAAGCGAAGCCCGAAGTATCGCGAGAGCTTTCCGGCAATCATCGGGCTTGCCCCATCAGATCGCCGGCGCGCCGGGTGAGACGTTCGATGAGGCCGCCGATGGCGTTAGTGATGGCCGCCGGAGGCTCGATGATGATGGCGCGCGAAATGCTGAAATATCCCAGCGCGCAGGCGGCGATCAGCGCGAGATAGGGCAGCACCAGCGCAATCGGCGTCTGCACGCCCGCGATCATGCCGGCGAAGCCGATGCCGCGCAGCGCCGAGATCACGCTGATGGCGGCGAGCAGCGAAGTCGTGCGGCCCTGCCGGGTGGTGCGCGGCGCGCCCAGATAGGCGTAGGTCACGAAAACGAAGGCGAGCGGGTAGAGCGGGGCGGTGATGCGGTCGTGAAACTCCGCGCGCACCTGCCCGGGCTGGTCGGCGAACAAGGGATCACCCGGGACCGGGTTCGCCAGCTCCCAGAGATAGCGCTCGCGCGTCGAATACTTGATGTTCTTCGGCCCGGCGGCGAGCTTCGAGAGGTCGAATGCATAGCTGTCGAACAGCACGAGCGTCGGATCGCGCGTGCCGGCTTCGCGCCGCTGCACGCTGCCGCGCTCAAGCACGAGATAGACGCTGCCGTCGTTCTTGAGGATCTCGCCCTCTTCGGCGAGGATCGTCACGCGATCCTTCGGGTCGCGCTGGTCGTCGATGAAGATGCCGAGCAACTGGCCGTTCGGCCGCCGCTCGCGGATGTGCAGCATCAGGCCGTTCTCGATGCGGGTGAAGCGGCCGGGCTGGATGATGTTGGCGACGAGATCGGCGCGGACTTCGGTCGCCCAGCGCCGCAACTCGCGCAGGCCCCACGGCGAGATGTAGACGCTGAGCGCGGTGACGATCAGCGAGACGACGACGCCGACCAGCAGGAAGGGACGGAACAGCACCTTCGGCGGCATCCCGGCCGAATTCATCACGATCAGCTCGGAATCGTTGCCGAGCTTGTTGAGGACGTAGGCGACCGCGATCATCAGCGCGACCGGCGCGATGATCATGAGGAGCAGCGGGATGATGAGGCCGGTGATGCCGACGAAAACGAAAATGCTCTGACCCTGATCGGTCATCAGGTCGACGTCGCGCAACGCCTGAGTGATCCACATGAGGGCGGTCACGCAGGCGCACACCAACAGGAACGCACCAAAGGTGATGCGAAAAATATAACGCCCGATCGACCCCATACGCGTGCGCGTCCCCGCTCGCGACGCTACTGCGCGGCGCGCCGGGCCCCCCGACCCTTATGCTGCGCGCCGTGTTGGTAGCGTCCCCACACTGGTCCTCATTTGATCGTCCAACATAATGGCTTAGCCAAGGCAAAACCCTTTGAGTATGCACAACAAATCGTTAATCCGGACGAGCGTGAGCAGCACCTTCCGGGAGGCCTGAAAACGGCCCCGCAAAGCGGCTGCGGAGGGCGCCGGTGCGCGGGACTTTGCAAGGCGGGGCGGGCCGGGCCATATGTGTTTTCCCACCGGCGCCTTCGCTCCGGGCTAGCAAACGGCAATCAAGAGGACCCGCCCCATGCCAGGCGAACTGAAGCTCGAATTTGCGCCTTTCGCGGTGCCCTCCAAAGGTGTTCTGGTCATGTTCTGCGAGGAGGGGGTGAAATTCGGGGCGGCGACCGAAAAACTGCTCAAGCCGACCGGCGACCTGGTCGCGCGCGCCGCGGCGGCCGACCGGTTCAAGGGCAAGAATGGCTCGGCGCTCGAGCTCGTGGCGCCCTCCGGACTAGGCGTATCGCGACTCATCGTGGTCGGGGTCGGCAAGGCGGATGACCTCAAGTCCCAAAGCTACGTCAAGCTCGGCGGCGTCGCGATGGGAAAGGTGCCGCGCGCCGAGACGCAAGCCACGATCGTCGCCGATCTGCCCGGTGGGCTGAAGCCCGATCGGGCGGCCGACGTCGCGCTCGGGGTGCGGCTGCGCGCCTATGCCTTCGACCGCTACAAGACCAAGCGCAAGGAAGGCGAGGAGCCGCCCAAGGAGGTGCATGTCACGGTCGCGGTGGCGGGCGTTGGAGCGGCGCAGAAGGCTTATGTGTCGCGCGAGGCCGTGGCGAACGGGGTGGTGTTGGCGCGCGATCTCGTGAACGAACCGGCCAATGTGCTCTTTCCAATCGAGTTCGCCCGCCGCGTCGGCGAACTGAAAAAGCTCGGGGTTGTCGTCGAGGTCTTCGACGTCGCGGAGATGAAGAAACTCGGCATGAATGCCTTGATTGGCGTCGGCCAGGGCTCCGAGCACGACAGCCGTATGGTGATCATGCGCTGGAACGGCGGCAAGCGTGACGACAAGCCGATTGCCTTCATCGGCAAGGGTGTGTGCTTCGATACCGGCGGTGTCTCGATCAAGCCGGCGGCCGGCATGGAGGACATGAAGGGCGACATGGCGGGCGCCGCTTGCGTCGTCGGCCTGATGCAGGCGCTTGCCGCGCGCAAGGCCAAGGTGAATGCCGTCGGCGCCATCGGACTGGTCGAGAATGCGGTCGACGGCAAGGCGCAGCGGCCTGGCGACATCGTCACGACGATGTCGGGGCAGACCATCGAGATCATCAATACCGACGCTGAAGGACGCCTGGTGCTCGCCGACGTGCTGCATTACGTCAACAAGCGCTTCAAGCCGAAATTCATGTTGGATCTCGCGACCTTGACGGGGGCGATCATCGTCGCGCTCGGGCAGGAATATGCCGGCCTGTTTTCCAATGACGACAAGCTTGCGGAACGGCTTGCCAAAGTGGGTGAGGCGACCGGCGAGCGGGTCTGGCGCATGCCGCTTGGACCCGAATACGACAAGATGATCGATTCGAAATTCGCCGATATGAAGAACACCGGCGGCCGCTACGGCGGCTCGATCACCGCGGCGCAACTCCTGGCGCGGTTCGTCGACAAGACGCCGTGGGTGCACCTCGACATCGCCGGCACTGCGATGGGCTCGCCGCAGACCGACATCAACAAGAGCTGGGGCTCGGGCTATGGCGTGCGGCTGCTCGACCGGCTCGTGTCGGAATACTACGAGCGGTGAGGGCGCGCCCTTAGCGGTCAGGGTCGAACGAGCAAGCGGCTAATTCATCGATGACCGAGCTTCTCTTCTATCACCTGCAAAATCAGCCGCTTGAAAAGGTATTGCCGACGCTCCTCGAACGTTCGCTCGATCGCGGCTGGCGAGTTGTCGTGCAGGTCGCCTCGGAAGAGCGGGTCGAGGCGCTCGATGCGCATTTGTGGACCTTCCGCGACGACAGCTTCCTGCCCCATGGCACGTGGCGCGATTCGGAAGCGTCGCAGCAGCCAATTCTGCTGACCGTCAATGATGACAATCCGAACCGCGCCAGCGTGCGGTTCCTGCTCGATGGAACGCCGGTGCCGCAGGATGCGGAGGCCTACGAGCGAATCGTGCTTGTGTTCGATGGCGACGATCCGGACGCGGTCGCCACGGCGCGCGAGCGCTGGAGCGATGCCAAGGCCAAGGGATTCGAAGTGACCTACTGGCAGCCCGACGACGAGGGCCGTTGGCAGCGCAAGGGATAATTCGCGCGTCTCATTGAGACCGAGATGCGCGCAGCAAAAAAGCCCCGGGCTTTCGCCCGGGGCCTTTGCGTAGCTGGTCTTAGCTTTTAGTGCTGAGCTCAGTACTTGGCGACGACGGGCGCCTTGCCCTTGCCCCAGGAGGCCCAGTCGAAGTGGTAGTTCATGCCCACCCGCCAGACGAACTCGTAGAGGCGTAACGTCGCGGTTGGTACAGTTGGCCGCCGAGGTGCAGCACGATCGGATCGACGTAGTCGAAGGCGTGCAGCGTGCCGAAGTTGGCATAGAGCCATTCGCTCTTGACCGACCAGCCGCCGACCAGGGCGTATTCGGAGCCGAAGCCCACGACCCAGCCACCCTTGTTGACGCGCTGAATGGCGAACTGGGTCGGAACCGCCGCGATGCCGACGTTGGAGGTGTTGATGTCAACACCGGTCCAGGCGCCGCCCGCCGTCACGTACCAGAGCCACTTGTCGGAAGCGTAGCCGAGGCGGCCACGAGCCGTCATGAGCCAGCGCTCCGAGGTCTTGCTGACCCACAGCGGGCTGAAGAAGCCGAGGCCCGGATAGTTGATGTTGGTCGCCTGGCCTTCCGCCGTCGACCACGAACCGTCGACCTCGACGCCGTACACCCAGTTGCCGACCTGATAGTTGCAGCCGCCTTCGCCGCCGCCGATCACGCCGTTGAGGCTGTAGCTCGGGGTGATGTCGTAGCCAGCCGTGCCGGAATCACGGCACCGTTGTACGAGCCGTCGCTGGTGTGCTTGCTGGTCCCCCACTTGTAGCCAATCGTGGCACCGACGTAGCAGCCGGTCCACGTGAAGACGGTAGGTGCGACATACTTGACCGGCATGTCGGCCGCCTTCGCCGGAACGCTCAGGCCAAGAGCCAAGAGCGCAACGCTTGCAGTTAACAGCTTGTTCATTTGAACCCCCCAGTGGCAGATGCAGTTAAGCGACTCTTAACAGGTCGCGCATGGTTTGGCTGTGATAGACGGGCAACAGTGGAGATGATTCAACATTTGATCACGTCACGGTTTGCGCTGTAGCGCGAACGAATTTCATTCGACGGAAGCATCGCAGAATGATGCGTTGGCACATTCAGCACGCAACAACTTGCATCGGGCACGAGCTCGCTTTTCGGAGAAACGAATCCGAGTGGCGATTCGCATGAGCAAGTGAGTCGCGTGTGCAGCGGCGTGTGTGTCGATCGCGCAACGAAAAGCCCCGGGCTTTCGCCCGGGGCCTTTGCGTAGCTGGTCTTAGCTTTTAGTGCTGAGCTCAGTACTTGGCGACGACGGGCGCCTTGCCCTTGCCCCAGGAGGCCCAGTCGAAGTGGTAGTTCATGCCCACCCGCCAGACGAACTCGTGGAGGCGTAACGTCGCGGTTGGTACAGTTGACCGCCGAGGTGCAGCACGATCGGATCGACGTAGTCGAAGGCGTGCAGCGTGCCGAAGTTGGCATAGAGCCATTCGCTCTTGACCGACCAGCCGCCGACCAGGGCGTATTCGGAGCCGAAGCCCACGACCCAGCCACCCTTGTTGACGCGCTGAATGGCGAACTGGGTCGGAACCGCCGCGATGCCGACGTTGGAGGTGTTGATGTCAACACCGGTCCAGGCGCCGCCCGCCGTCACGTACCAGAGCCACTTGTCGGAAGCGTAGCCGAGGCGGCCACGAGCCGTCATGAGCCAACGCTCCGAGGTCTTGCTGACCCACAGCGGGCTGAAGAAGCCGAGGCCCGGATAGTTGACGTTCGTCGCCTGGCCTTCCGCCGTCGACCACGAACCGTCGAGCTCGACGCCGTACACCCAGTTGCCGACCTGATAGTTGCAGCCGCCTTCGCCGCCGCCGATCACGCCGTTGAGGCTGTAGCTCGGGGTGATGTCGTAGCCAGCCGTACCGGATCAACGGCACCGTTGTACGAGCCGTCGCTGGTTTGCTTGCTGGTCCCCCACTTGTAGCCAATCGTGGCACCGACGTAGCAGCCGGTCCACGTGAAGACGGTAGGTGCGACATACTTGACCGGCATGTCGGCCGCCTTCGCCGGAACGCTCAGGCCAAGAGCCAAGAGCGCAACGCTTGCAGTTAACAGCTTGTTCATTTGAACCCCCCGTCCAAAAGATGAAACCATCATCATTCGTTAACCTAGAACGATCCTGATCAATTGGCTGTCACCTTTCAGCAACGATTGGAGGCAATCGGCCGCTGTGGCCTTACGAACACAGTGAATTTTCGGAGATTTTTTCGCGCGCAAATATGCGCCAGTTATGCTTGATTCACGGGCACTTCTTGTCGATCGGGGAAGCGGCAAGACAACTCGCGGCGATGAAATTCGTCCTCGCGAAAATCCACAACCGCATCATTCGGCCGGGACGGTCGCGCTTTTGGTCACGGACCGATCGCACGCAAGAGAGCCATTGGGAGGGGCGTTGCGGACGGTGCGGAAGTGTTGGAATATGACTTTACGGTGAAAATCAGTGACCTGAGGCATCGAAGATGATTTTGCTCGTCGTCTATCTCGCGCTCATGATTACCGGCAACTTCATCGCCTATGGAATTGGGCTTATTATCGAAAAGAACATGCCGTCGGCGAGCCTGCCGGCCTTTCTGTTCATGTACTTTCTGTCGCTCGGCCTGTCCTGGGTCATCGCCGTGCGGCTCACGCGGCCGAAGACGGCGCCCAAGACCGCGCCGAAGACCGCTTGAACTCGCCCGATTCGCGACGATATCGCGGGGGTCTGCGGCGGCGCGGTAAAAAAGACCGGTTGATCCGCCATGCTGCTGGCGCAAAATGATGCAAAATAGCGATGTCCCGCATTCACGCGGATGAACGTGTGGGCTCAACGACTTAATGGGACGCAAGGCTGCTCAGATGCAGGGTCCGGCAGTCAGTCGAACCAAGCGAATCGCACGGCGGATGGCGGCGCTGGCCTTGCTGGCGTCGGCTGTTGGCGCCTGTTCGGCCGATATCGGCCTCAACAACGTGACTTTCACGCCCAATCCCGAGCCCGCGCGCAGCAAGCCCGACTGGGCGACCTATTCCGGCAATAAGAGCGAGTTCTCGCTCCGTCCCGTGACTCAGGCGGATCTCGTTGGTCCGGAAGGACAATGTGCCGATGGACCGGGGCAGGCCAACGCCGCTCCGGGCGAGCCCGTCCTGCCGCCGGGAACTCCGACCGTGCAAGGCGGAATCGCGCTCCAGATGACCGAATGCGACGTGGTTCGGCGTACCGGTGCTCCCGAAAAGGTCGATGTCGGCGCCAATCCACGCGGCGAGCGTGCCGTGACGGTGACGGTCACGCGCGGCCCGTGGCCGGGCATCTACCGCTTTGATAGTGGCCGCTTGGTCGCCATCGAACGTGCCGGCTCGCCGCCCGCCCCCGCGAAGGGCCAAAAAGCCGCGCCGAAGAAGCCTTCCGGCAGTACCTGAGCACCGAATCAGGCCGATCACGCCATCGCGGCCTCGAATTGGGCGCTCGCCGTCAGCCATTCCTCCTCCGCGCGCGCGAGCGCAGCGGCATGATCGGCGCGTGATTTGGCCATCGCGGCGGCCTTGGCGGGGTCGCGGGCGAACAGGCCGGGTTCGGCGAGCGCCGAATCGAGGCGGGCGATTTCCGCCGTCAGGCGGTTCACCTCGCGCTCGGAATCGGCGATTCGCCGCCGGATCGGGGCCAGTTCGATGCGCTTTTCAGCGGCGGAGCGGCGGGATTCGGCGCGATTCGGGGCGCGTTCACGCTCGGATTCGCGCCCAGCCTTCTCGGACCGGGTGCCATCCGCCAGGACCAGCCGCCGGTAGTCGTCGAGGTCGCCGTCGAACGGTTTGACCTCGCCGTTGCCGACGAGCCACAGCCGGTCGGCGCACGCTTCGATCAGATAGCGGTCGTGCGAGACCAGGATCACCGCGCCGGGAAAATCGTTGATGCCGGCGATCAGCGCCGAGCGGCTGTCGATGTCGAGATGGTTCGTCGGCTCGTCGAGCATCACGAGCTGCGGCGCCTCGAAGGTCGCGAGCCCCAGCAATAGCCGCGCCTTCTCGCCGCCGGAGAGCTGCGCCGGTCGGCGTATCGGCCATGGCGGCGGAAAATCCGATGGCGCCGGCGCGCGCGCGCACCTTGGCCTCGGGCGCATCGGGCATCAAACGGCGCAAATGCGCATAGGCGCTGTCGGCGCCGTCGAGTTCGTCGAGCTGATGCTGGGCGAAATAGCCGACGTCGAGCTTCTGCGCCCGCGTCAACTGCCCGGACATCGGCGCGAGCTTGCCGGCCAGCAGCTTCACCAGCGTGGACTTGCCGTTGCCGTTTGCTCCCAGGAGCGCAATGCGGTCGTCGTCGTCGATTCGCAGCGACAGCTTGCGCAGCACCGGCTTGCCGGGCTCGTAGCCGACCGAAACGCCGTCGAGCGCGATGATCGGCGGCGACAGCGGCTTGGCCGGCGGGGGAAATTCGATCGGCCGCACCTCGTCGTTGACGATTGCCGCCGTGGGCTCGAGCTTCGCCAGCAGCTTCAGGCGCGACTGCGCCTGGCGCGCCTTGGTGGCCTTGGCGCGGAAGCGGTCGACGAACGCCTGCAGGTGCTTGCGCTGCAGTTCCTGCTTCTTGGCGAATTTCGCGTCGAGCTCCTGGCCGCTCGCGGCGCTGGCGTTCGAACGCGAGTAGCCGCCGCGGTAGAGCGTGAGCTTGCCGCCGTCGAGATGCAGGATCGAATCGACCGCGGTATCGAGCAGGTCGCGGTCGTGGCTGATGATGATCACGGTGCGCGGATAGCGCGCGATGTGCTCTTCGAGCCACAGGGTGGCTTCGAGATCGAGATAGTTGGTGGGCTCGTCGAGCAGCAGGAGATCGGGCTCGGAGAAGAGGACCGCCGCGAGCGCCACCCGCATGCGCCAGCCGCCGGAGAATTCCGAGCAGGCGCGCCCTTGGTCCTCGTGCGAGAAGCCCAGCCCCGCCAGGATGCCGGCGGCGCGCGCGGGCGCCGCATGCGCGCCGATGTCGGCGAGCCGGGTCTGGATCTCGGCGATGCGGTGGTGATCGCGCTCGGTCTCGGCCTCGGCCAGGAGCCGCGCGCGCTCGGTGTCGGCCGAAAGCACCACGTCGATGAGCGATTTCGGGCCGCCCGGCGCTTCTTGGGCGAGGCGGCCGATGCGTGCGCGCGGCGGAATCTTGACGCTTCCGCTTTCCGGGGCGATCTCGCCGACGATCAGGCGGAACAGCGTGGTCTTGCCGGTGCCGTTGCGCCCGACCAGCCCGACGCGCGCGCCATCGGGAATCACCGCCGCGGCGCCGTCGATCAGAAGGCGCCCGGCGACGCGCACGGAGAGGTCGTCGATCGTCAGCATGCGGCGTTATTTGGCGGAGACGGGCAGGGGAGGCAAGCGGGTGGGGGTGCGAAGCCGCGGCGGTAGGATGGGTTGAGCATTTGCGAAACCCATCGCGCCTGCCGAGTGGAATGTGATGCGTTTCGCTGCGCTCAACCCATCCTACGCGCTACGTGCTAGACTGCTTCAATATTGATCTAGCAATTCGGTCTCTATGCGGCGACGGGAATTCATTTGTCTCATCGGTGCAGCGGCTGGATGGCCGCTTGTGGCGCAGACACGAGGAACGGCCGCTTCGTAAAATTGGCATTTGTTGTCGACCCCCGCAGACGACATAATCGCTCAAGCATACATCAACAAATTTCTGCAGAATTTGCAGGGATTAGGCTGGGCCCCTGGGAGCAACCTCCATGTTGACTACCGTTATGACGCAATCGACCCCGCTCGGATGCAAAAATCGGCTAGGGAATTGGTAAACCTCAAGCCGGACGTGCTCTTTACGACCAACGGACCGCTGCTCGCGGCACTGCACGATGAAACTAAAGCGATCCCGATTGTACTCGTGCTTGTCTCCGACATGATCTATCGAGGCTACGTTCAGAACGCTGCTCAGCCCGGCGGCAACATCACCGGATTTCCCGCTTTTCGCAAGATTTCGATGAGCATTCAAATGGGTTGAGTTGCTCAAGGAGGCTGCTCCTCAAACAACACGAGTAGCGGTTTTGTTCAGATCCCACAACGGCTCGCTTATATCGTGAGCGGTCATGCTCGCCAGTGATTGAGCGCGCTGCACGTGAATTGTCATTGGCGATGTGACCGCCATCCAGGCTCAATGAAGTGAGCGGCTTGGGTGCTGCGGGTGTGGGCACCGCTGGTGCCGTTGGCCTGGGAACCGTCGGTGCCGGCACGGTCGACGTCGAGGCGGCGGCTCTTGACGCTGCTGCAGTCGATGCTGCCGCAGCCAGAGCCGCCAGGTTCAACGGCATCGCGAACTGCTGGCGGGCCGGCACCTGCCGCTGAACGCGGCTGCGACACCGGTCAGCGGCCGTAGCTCGTCAGAGCTCTTCAGACCGACTTAAAGCAAGTAGCCCGGATTGAGCGCAGCGCAATCCGGGGTCGCTCCAAAGCGCGAGCCGGCTCCCGGGTTCGCTTTGCTCAACCCGGGCTACGGCTGTGGGAGCGGCCGCATACGAATGCGTCCCGGTTGAATGACCGAGAAATGGCCGGCCCAGTCGGTTCGTTGGCTCAACGTGGCGGCAATCGTTGCGCCCGCGCTGTTTGGCGTTGGCATTGGCATGCGAAAGAGAACGATGCCGCAGGATGCGGGCAATCCAGCTCGCCAGGCAAGCTCGCCAAAATCCTGGTCGAAGGTCAGCAACACGCGCTGTTCGCGAACGGCCCAGGCGAGGACTTCGGCATCCGTGCTCCCCGGCGCGACGGTGCGCACCCAAAGGACATCGTGACCCGCCTCGATCAGAGCGGTCACGACATCGCCGGGGACATTCTCATTGGCCAGAAAGCGCATCTGCGCTCGGATAGACCTTTTCCGATTTCAGCACGTCCCGCGCATAGGCAAGGCATGCCGCAAGGTCTTCGCGCGTGATTCCTGGATAGTTGCGCAGAATATCGGCCTCCTGCCAGCCATCCGCCATGAGGCCGATCACGAAATCAACTGAAAGGCGCGTTCCGCGGATCACCGGTTTGCCGGCGAGGGTTGCAGGATCAAGTACGATACGCGAGGCGTCGGCCATCGGTCGCTCCTTAATCGGGTGCGAGCCTACACCAATTGCGGCGGAGGTTCACGTCTCCTGATTGAGCCCTAAAGGGCACGGCAAGCTCGTAGAGCGTAGCCCGGATGGAGCGCAGCGAAATCCGGGGCGCCCCCGAAGCACAAACCGGTCCCGGGTTTAGCTCTGCTCAACCCGGGCTACGCTTGCGGTGAGAGACAGCGGCCTCAGCGCTCGGCGCGTCTGCTCGCCGGCTGTGCAGGCCTTCGACTGAGGATCGGCCGGACAGAAATTGATCTCGCTATTCGAACAGGCTGCGGCTTTTGGATCGCTGGACAGATTCTGCAGGCACGTATTCATCCAGTCGATGCTGATGCGCGCCTTGTCGAAGTCCTCCTCGCCGCAAAACTCGTCGAGCTTCGATACGACGCGGATGAAGACGTCCGGGATGGTCCGGTTCATTCGCTTGGCCCGCCCGTAGAAGGACTGAGCTACGGCGATACAGTCCTGCTTATCGGTCGGCGTTCGCGGTTCCAGAGTTTCGGCCGGCTCTTGTTTCGCCGAGACAATCGACTTTTCGCGCTTCGCGGCAGGTGCCTTCTGCTTCTGTTTGGAATCGGCAGACGCGTGCCGCTTCGCGCCGGCACCCGACGTGTGTTTTTCGACAGTCGCTGCCTTGTGCTTGGCGAACGCGGATGACGTCGCGACGACGCACGACGACCCCAGGATCGCAAGCAGGCACGATGTTGACAGAATGAGTGACCGCATGACCGTCCCCCCGGACGCGTCTCAATTATTTGTTAGCCAATGCGGCCAGAATCGGGCCGGGAAAGGTTCCGCAGGTATCACCGCACGGATTCCGGCGAATTGAAGGGTCAAATAACAAGTAGCCCGGATTGAGCGCAGCGAAATCCGGGACCGGCCTCTCGGCACGCTTTTCATCCCGGATGTCGCTTCGCTCCATCCGGGCTACGAAGTATCCGGGCTACGATCGAAGCCGGCCCCTCACTTCACCAGCTTGGTCGTGTAGTCGAGCAGGAAGGCCTTGACCTCGGGCTTCACGCTGCCGAGCGTCGCGACGATCTGCTGCGCCTCGGCGCCGGGGAGCACCAGCGGGTCGGTCTTCACCGCGGTCGCATAGTCGCGGATGAAGTCCTTGTCCTTGCCGAGCTCGACGAAGGCTGTTCGCATGATGTTGGTGACGTCGGCCGGCGACTTGGGCGGCAGCAGCGCGGTGCGGAACATCGCCACCAGCGGGTCGCTGCTGGTGCGCAGCACCTCGTAGAGGAAGCCCGACGGCTTCTTGTGGTGCACGGTCTCGAAAAACTCCTCGAAGGTTTGCAGGTCGGGCATGGCGCGGCTGCGCGGAAAGCCGCCATCCTTGCCGCGCGCCGCGATCTGCCACAGCGGCATGACGAGATTGCCCATCGTCGGCTCGGCCGAGCCGCGCCAGCCCGGCAGCGAGGTGTTGGCGAACTGGCCGATGTTCTGCAGGATCGCCGTCTCCACCTCTTTGAGGCCGCGATAGGCCGGCACCGCCTGGTACTGGATGCCCAGGAGGTCGAGCGACAGCGCCTGGTTGATGGTGTTGCTGTTCTGCAAATTGAGCGAGAGCGCCTTGAAGTCTTTCGCCTTCATGATGTCGGTCGGGACTTGAAGGCCGGGCGGCGTGTCCTTGCGCGCATAGGCGACCAGCGGATTCTCGAAGCCCGCGATCATGACGAAATCGGCGTAGGGCGTGCGCATCGCCGGATTGGCGACAAGCTGGGCGATGATGTCGAGCGTGAAGAAGCCGATCGTCTCGCCGTTGGGCGCCGCCTCGCCGAGCTGGTTGCTGCCGATGATGCCGCCGGCGCCGCTGACGTTCTTGATCACGATGGTGGGCTTGCCGGGGATGTGGTTCGGCAGATGCTGGGCGACGATGCGACCCTCGATGTCGGCCGGTCCGCCGGCCGGATAGTTGATGATCATGGTGACCGTCTTGCCCTTGTAGAACTGGGCATGCGCGGCCTGCGGCAGGGTGGCGGCCGCCAACGCCAGAAGGCCGGCAACGAGCACCGTGGTTCTCTGCATCGACAAAACCTCCCGAGCGTTGTCCGTCGGCGCACGACAAGGTCGTACGGCGCGGACTTTCCCATTCGTCCCGGCGCGGACGCTATGGGAAGGCTGGATGAATGTCATCTGCAAGTGGCGGTAGCGCGGATTCCGCTAGGGGCGGCAATTGAGCGCAACGCGTTTGGCCGCTCCATCCCCGGCGCAATGCCGAAATTCCAATTTGCTAACTCTCTTTGTTAATCACGCACGGTTAATGTTAATCGCGAAGATTGCCATCTAAAGCGTCAATTAGCTTGCCGGTATTCGTACCAAGTTTCATCTCAGGTGCGAGTATGGATGCGGATGTGGGATGGCTTATCAGGGGCCCGCTTTGACGCTCGCGACCCAGGTACAACGGATGGGCTTTCGCGGGCTTGTGACTTGGCCGGCGGTTGTCGCCCTGTTGCGGACGACGTTTGACGGTGCCTCCGGCACCAAGCGCGCTGCCGTCATTGCGTTTTCGATCCGCGTCGCGGGCGCAGGCGTCGCGTTGCTGACGCAGGTCCTGCTGGCGCGCTGGCTCGGCACTTATGAGTTCGGCATCTACGCCTACGTCTGGACCTGGGTGATCCTGCTCGGCAGCCTGATCGACTTCGGCTTCGCCACCACGGCGCAGCGTTTCATTCCGGAATATACCGGGCACAAGGCGTTCAACCTGCTGCGCGGGTTTCTCACCGGCAGCCGCTGGATCGTGGTCGCGATCTCGACCGCGCTTGCGGGGGCGGCCGCGCTGGTCATCCATTTCACCGAGCCGTGGGTGAACCACTTCGTCGTGCTGCCGCTCTATCTCGGTTGCATCACGCTGCCGCTCTACGGGCTCACCATGGTGCAGGACGGGATTGCCCGGTCCTACAATTGGATCAATCTCGCGCTGATGCCGCTCTACATCGTGCGGCCGATCGCCATCGTCGTTCTCATGGGAGCGGCACATTTCGCGGGCTTCTCGACCAGCGCCGTGACAGCCGTGACCGCGTCGATCGTCGCGACCTGGGCGACTGCGATCATGCAGACCTTCATGCTCGACCGCCGGCTCAAGACGGTGGTGGAGCCGGGTCCCAAGAGCTACGCGCTTCGCCCCTGGCTTGCGACCTCGTTGCCGGTGTTCATGGTCGGCAGCTTCTATTTCCTGCTGACCTACATCGACGTTTTGGTGCTCGAGGTGTTCAGGCCGCCGAACGAGGTCGCGGTCTATTTCGCCGCGACCAAGGTGCTGGCGCTTGTCGCCTTCATCTATTTCTCGGTCTGGGCGGTGGCTGCACGCAAGTTTTCCGAATTCCATGTGGCGGGCGACCGCGAGCGGCTGGCTGAATTCCTCGCCGCGTCGATACGCTGGACATTCTGGCCCTCGCTCGCGGCCACGGTCGTCCTGCTCGTATTCGGGCGGCCGATCCTGTGGCTGTTCGGGCCCGAGTTCCTGCAAGGCTACTGGCTGTTGCCGCTGCTCGCCGCCGGGCTTCTGGCGCGCGCCTCGGTCGGGCCGGCGGAGCGGCTTCTCAACATGCTCGGCGAGCAGCGGGTGTGCGCCTTCGTCTATGCCGGCGCCTTTGCACTCAATCTGATCGGCTGCTTCATGCTCATTCCGCACTTCGGCATGGTGGGCGCGGCGATTTCGACCTCCACGGCGTTGTTCGCTGAATCGCTGACGCTGTTCCTGGTGACCCGGTACCGGCTGGGCCTGCATGTATTCATCATCGGACGGCCTTGTTCGCGGGCCGCTGGAACGCGCGCCTAGCGCTGGACCGGCCTTTTTCTGACGGACTGATGTACTGTGTGCGCGACCGTGGTTCATGCGAACCTTTCGACTTTCCCTGACGGCGGCGTTCTTTCATGCAGCGTGATCCACGACTTGGCTTGGTCAATCGCTACGCGATGATCGCATTGGTCCTCTCGGCCGCCGTCATCTTGTCAAGCGACACCCGGTCCCGCGCCAAGTCCTCGTCCGCCGCGCCTTCCGGCCGCAACATGTCGTATTACGATGTCCGCCGCGGCCTGTTCGCGCTGTCGCAGATCAAGAGCGCGCCGATCGTGATGCTGGGAGATTCGCTCACAGAAGCCGGACCGTGGACCGATCTGACCGGCTGCCTGCAGATCGCCAACCGCGGGATTGGCGGGGATACCACCAAGCGGCTGCTCGACCGGCTCGACGATGTGGTCGCGCTGCGACCGAAAGCCATCTTCCTGATGATCGGGGTGAACGATGTCTCGCTCGGCGTTCCGGGCGAAACGACGCTCGGCAACCTGCGCGCCATCCTCGATCGTCTCTCCGCGACCGATGCGCGCGTGTTCCTGAGCTATATCCTCCCGGTCACGGCGAGTTTCGGCAAGAAGCGCATGAACGGCGAGATCGAGACGCTGAACACGGCATTCGCGAAGCTCACCGCCGATCAGGCGGGGGTCACGCTGCTCGATGCGCGTCCGCAACTGCGCGGTGCCGACGGTTCTCTGCGCCGCGAGTTCGCCTATGACGGGCTGCACCTCACGCCGCGCGGTTACGCGGTGCTGCGCGACACGATCGCGCCGCATGTCGCGGAATATTGCCCGCGCTGATGGTCCTTCGCGCGCCGACACGAGCGACCAGCGAAGTCCTTGATCGAGATCACGGTTTTTTTGACGGAACTCACAGCATTCTTGCATCCACGGCATTGATTTGGGGTCGATATCTGATACCGACGCTCAGGGTTGCACAGGCGACAGTCGTGGGAAGGGAGCGTAATCACCTCCGATGCGCAGTGGGGACCTTCGCGCGCTGGCACGTTCATTAGCCCAGCCCGTCATCTATTTGGGCGTCGGGATGCTGGTCGTCATCTATTGTACGACGGCCTACCTGCTCGTCGCCGACCGCAACGCGAACTACGAGGCAGCCGAGCGCCAGGCGGAAAATCTCGCCCGCGTCTTCGACGAATCGCTTCTCCGGCATGCTCCCAGGACGTCGATGCAAGGCTCGTGTTCCTGCGAACCGCATATCGAGCGGAACCCCGCGAATTTCGATCTAACCCGGTGGGTCAGCCATCCGTCGATCAGCAACGGCCGCTGGTCGAGTTCGCGATTCTCGATGCTGGTGGTCGCGTGGTTCATTCCAGCCTATCCAGACCAGGCGCCATCGGCGGACGACCGCAGCGGTCGGGAATGACTTTCGACGTTCATATCAATTCGGCGAGCGACCGGCTCGTTGTCGGCGAGCCGTTGATTTCGCGCGCGAGCGGCGAGATGCGCGATGGTCATGAGCCGCCGCATTGCGGGCGCCGGACGGCGACATTTGCCGGCGTGTGATCGGGACTTTCATCGAGCCCGAACGTGCTGGGGAAGCAGGCACGCGACGATCAATCTCGGCCGGGATGGGGCCGTGACGTCTGCTCGGTCTCGACGGCGTCGCTGCGCGTGCGCGCCATCAATGGGAAAATTCGATCAGAAATGCGATCGACGGAAGCTGCCGCCGGGGGTAGGCGAGCTCAATCGGGTAGGGTGGACAAGAAGTCGAGAGACGTATTGGAATGGAACGAAGCAACGTCGACGGCATCACCCGGGTGGTGTCGTTCCGGCAGCTCCCATCCGTATCCGATGATCGTCGTCGTCGGGATCGCGGAAGCCGAAGTGTACCGGCGTGCGAACGAGAACGCGCGAATCTATATGCGTCGATTGCATTGCTGCTGTCGGCCGCCATTGTCGCGGCCATGGTCCTGGGTGCGAAGCGCGAACAGAAGCTCATCGAAGCGACAGCGGAGATGAAGGCAGCGCAGGAGGCGCTGCAGCGGAGCCAGGAGCGCTACCAATTGGTCGAAGACGCCGTCAACGCCGGGATATGGGATTGGAATCTGCTGACCGGCAAAATTTACCGGTCGCCACGCTGGAATAGTATCCTGGGCTTTGCCGATGATGAACTTCCCGGCGACTGTTCGTCCTTCGCCGATCGCCTGCACCCCGACGACCGTGCACACTTTGCCGCGGTCCAGCGCGCGCATCTGGAGAATGACAAGCCCTATGTTTTGGACTTTCGGCTTCGGCGCAAGGACGGCAGCTATTGCTGGGTGCAGAGCCGCGGCAAGGCGTTACGCGACGCCGCGGGCCGTCCGGTCCGGATGGTCGGCACCATCACCGATATCAGCGAACGCAAACAGGCGCATACCCTGATCGAGGAAAGTCGCGACAATCTTGCGCGCGCGGAGACCATGGCCCTGTTGGGGCATTACAAGTGGAGTTTCGGAACAGGTCCGAAAATCTGGTCGGATGGCACATATCGAATCTTCGGCAAATCACCCGATTCATTCATCCCTACATCGGAAGCTATCTTGGAGATGATTCATCCCGATGACCGCCACGTCTTGGATGAACAGCGTCGCCTTCTCCAGGCCGGCGGCAATCTTCCTCCGGTCACATATCGTGTGCTCAAGGACAGCGGCGAAATCGTCCATGTGGAAAGTTGGTCGGTGCCGGTCCGGGCCAGCGACGGTACCCCAACGGGGATGTTCGGCACGCTGCAGGACGTGACCGAGCGCCAGCAGGCAAGGGAAGCGCTGGCGCGGGCGAACCAAGAACTCGAGGCCCGTGTCGCCGAGCGCACGGCTGAGGTGGCGCAGGAGATGTGCCGGCGCGAGCAGGCGCAGATGGCGCTGGCGCAGGTGCAGAAGCTGGAGGCGGTCGGACAACTGACCGCGGGCATTGCGCATGACTTCAACAATCTCCTGGCGGTGATCCGAGGCGGCCTTGAATTCATCGATGGCGCTGCGGCCCGCGGGCTCACCGCCGACCCTGAACTGATCGACGCCTCGCTGCGGGCGACGCGCCGAGGCAGCGAGCTGGTGCGGCGCCTTCTCGCATTCTCGCGCCAGTCGCCGTTGCTCGCCGAGCCGACATCGATCAACCAGCTTGTATTGGATACGCTGCGTCTCCTGCGGCGCACGATCGGTGAAGGGGTCGACATCGTGACCGGTCTCGACGCAACGGCGGCGGCGGTGTGTGTCGACCGCAACCAGTTCGCCAATGCGCTGGTGAACCTCGCGCTCAACGCTCGCGACGCCATGCCGGAGGGGGGAGAACTCACGATTGCGACCGCGTGCCGTGCGGCGCGGTGGGCGCCCGATGAGGGGTCGAAGCGCTGGCCGACCGGCGAGGAGGTGTGCATCACCGTCAGCGATACCGGTGTCGGCATGCCCGAGCAGGTTCTGAGCCGCGCTTTCGAGCCTTTCTTCACGACCAAGAGAGACGGCCTGGGCACCGGGTTGGGGTTGAGCATGGTGCATGGCTTCGTAGAGCAGTCCGGCGGGCACATCGAGATCGACAGCGCGGCCGGGCGTGGCACGACCATCACGATCCGCCTGCCGAGGATCGAGGCGGAGTGCAGGGCGGAAGAATTCGACGGCGTCGGGGCCGCCGCTGTGAAGGGGCAGGACAAGACCGTGCTGCTGGTTGAGGACGATCCTGACGTGCGCATCGTCACGGCCGCGCAATTGAAACACCTCGGCTACCGCGTTCACGCGGTTGCGAACGGGATCGAGGCCATCGATCTGATCGGGTCACCCGCCATCATTGACCTCACGCTAACGGACATTGTGCTGCCCGGTGGAATCGACGGCGTGGCCCTGGTCAAGGAGGCGATGCGGGCGCGTCCGCAGATGGGCGTGTCTGTGCATGTCCGGTTACGACCCGACGCAAAGGCATCGCAAATGGCTGATGGTTCAGAACATCGGTCTCCTGGAGAAGCCGTTCTCGTTCGGCCGGCTCGCTCAGGCCCTCGAGAGCGCACTCGCGCGCTGAGCGCACGCCGCCCAGGTAACAACAGGTAACAATAGCACGCTCAAATCTCGCCGCCGTCGCAGCTTGACCCATCCCGGAACCCGCGTCATTGCTTGACGCTTCTTCGCGTGGCGCTCATGGCGTTTCGCGTTGCGACGAGGGTGCTGATGGCGCTGTTGCTCACTCCGATTTTCGGCAAGGCCGAGGACTGGCGCAATCTGTTCGCGGCCGAAATGCCGGAGCTCGAGCTGCGGTTCTGGCCGGAGGCCGGCAACCCGGCCGACATCGAAGCCGCCGCGGTCGCTTCGACCATGCCGCATGGCAAGCTCAAGACGTTTCCCAATCTGCGGCTGATCGTGTCGCTGATCGCGGGCGCCGAGGCGCTGCTCTCCGATCCTGAATTGCCGGACGTGCCGATCACGCGTGCCGGAGATCCCGAGGGCGACGCCATGATGAACGAGGCGGCGCTTCTGCATGTGCTGCGCCACCACCGCAACCTGCCGGCCTATGCGCTGGCGCAGCAGCGCAGCGAGTGGATATCGCTGCCTCGCCTGCGCGCGCGCGAGCGCAAGGTCGGCGTCATGGGGCTCGGCAGCATCGGGCTTGCGGCCGCGAAGACGCTCGCGCGGCACGGATTTCAGGTCGCCGGCTGGGTGCGCACGCCGCGCAAGGCCGCCGACGGTGTCGAGGTGTTTGCCGGCGCCGATCAGCTTCCGGCGTTTCTCGCACGCAGCGAGATCGTGGTGAATTTCCTGCCGCAGACGGCGCAGACCGCCGGCATCCTCAATGCGGCGGCGTTCGCGCAGATGCCGAAGGGCGGCGCAGTGGTCAATCTCGGGCGCGGCCCGCATGTGGTCGAGGCCGATCTGATGGCCGCACTCGACTCAGGTCAGCTTGCGGGCGCGACGCTCGACGTGTTTCCGGTCGAGCCGCTGCCCAAGGACAGCGCGCTCTGGCGCCATCCCAAGATCACCATCATTCCGCACGCGTCGCGCCGCATCGAGCCGCGCGATCTCGTGCCGCGGATCGCCGAAGCTGTTCGTCGCCTGCGCAAGGGCGAGCCGCAACGCGAACTGATCGACCGCGCGCGGGGCTATTAGGACGGACATCGACTCATTGACGCGTCGCCCATGTAGCAAGTGATCCCCAAAGCGAGTATCGACCGGTCGTCGCCGGCTTGTCCGCCACCCGCTTTAGTGTGCTAATTTGAGTACGAGGCTTGTTCTGAGCCTTGCCGGAGGCTCCATGAAGCGACGGGATTTCATCACGCTGATTGGCGGCGCGGCAGCTTGGCCGTTGCCGGTGAAAGCCGCCGAGCCGGACCGCATTCGACGCGTCGGCATGCTCACGACCAACAACGATCCCGACACAAAGGCCTTCCAACAGGAACTCGAAAAGCGCGGGTGGTCCGAGGGCCGTAATATTCATATCGAGCATCGCGTTGCGCCGGGCGCCAGTCAAGTCCAGACGATTGCCAGGGAGCTGGTGGCAACGCAGCCCGAGGTCATATTCGCGCAGTCGAGGCCGGCCACCGCCGCGTTGCAGAAAGAAACTCGCACAATACCGATCGTGTTCAGTTACGTCATAGATCCGATCGGCGCAGGCTTTGTCACCAGCTTTGCGCGTCCTGGCGGCAACATCACCGGCTTCATGGCCTACGAGCCAAGCGTGGTTGGAAAATGGATGAGCATGCTCAAGGAGATCGCGCCGCAAACAGCACGTGTGGCACTCTTGGGAAATCCGAAAACCGCCGTCTATTATGATTACTTGATGCACGCGGCCAAGGCCGCCGCGCCATCGCTTGGAATCGAGCCGGTCCCCGCTCAAATCGAGAACGACGACCTCGACATCGAGCGCGTCATCGCTGCCGTCGCGGGCATCCCAGACGGCGCGATGATTGTGCTGCCGGAAAGCACGACGACCACTAAATCCAATCTCATCGTCGCCCTCGCGGCCCGCCATCGCTTGCCGGCGGTGTATACTTTCAAGTTCATGGTTCACGCGGGCGGTCTCATGTCCTACGGGATCGTCGCCGCCGACCATTATCGGCAGGCGGCGTATTACGTCGATCGAATCCTCCGTGGAGCCAAGGCATCCGATCTGCCGGTACAAACTCCGACGAAGTACGAGACCCTCCTCAATATGAAAACGGCCAAAGTCCTCGGCTTGAATCCGCCGGCCGGCCTGCTTGTGGCCGCCGATGAGGTGATTGAGTAGTGTCGGGACTTCCAACCGTGGGATATCGCTGCAGTTCAATCCCCGGCGATCGATGGTTGCATTCGAGGGCGATGAGGACGTTCAAAAGCCCACGTTCGACAAGCTCGATTTTTGTGTACGCGCCCTGCCGTAACGCAGAGGAGGACCAGCATGTGTGTTCCCGGATGCCAAGAGGCGGTTCACTCGGCGCTTTCGCGGCGCGGCTTCTTCAGGGGCGCGGCCGCGGCGGGTTTTGCCGCCACGGCGATCGCGCCCGAAATAGCCGAGGCTCGTGCGACCAGCACGACCTTCACCAAGACCATCGATCTCACCCACGTGATGTCGCCGGACTTCCCGACGTTCTTCGGCGTGCCCGGGATCGAGATGGAGAAGAAGTTCGATCTCAAGAAGGACGGCTTCAATCTCTACTGGTGGCGCATCATCGAGCATGCCGGCACGCATCTCGACGCGCCGATCCATTTCTCGGAAGCCGGCGCCACTGCCGAAAAGATTCCGGCCGACACACTGGTGGTGCCGCTCGCCGTCGTCGATGTGGCGCAGAAGGCCGCGCAGAACGCCGACTACCTGCTCACCCGTGACGACCTGGTCGCCTGGGAGAAGAAAAACCGGCGCCTGCCCGATGGCTGCTGCGTTGCGATGAATTCCGGCTGGGCTCGGCACGTCGGCGACGCCGCGAAATACACCGGCAAGGATCCAGCCGGCGTCTTTCACTTCCCCGGCGTCAGCCCGGAGGCGGCGGAGTGGCTGTTGAAGGAGCGTAAGGTGCTCGGGCTCGCGGTCGACACGCTCTCTCTCGATAACGGGCCGTCCAAGGACTTCAAGGTCCACTACGCGTGGCTGCCGTCGGGTCGCTGGGGGCTCGAGAACGTCGCCAATCTCGATCAGGTCCCGGCCGTGGGTGCGACGCTGGTGGTCGGGTTGCCGAAGGTCAAGGACGCGACCGGCGGTCCCGCGCGGCTCATCGCGCTCGTCTGATTATCAGAGCCACCGGCGTACTCTCCGCTCAAAAAGCAAAAGCCCCGGCCTCACTTGGGGGCCAGGGCTTCTGCGTGCGCCTTGAAAGGGATGTCGTGCGGAATCAGTAGCAGACCCACTGCTTGACGTAGATGCCGCGATACCAGGTGTAGCGCCAGCAGCTCGACGCGACCGCGGCGGTCGTCAGGACGACAGCGGTGCCGAATGCGATGCGGCCGGCGTGGCGGTAGTGGAAGCTCTTGGCCGAAGCCTCGGTCGGGACGATGGCGGCGGCGCCGATGGTGGCAACGGCGGCGAGAGCGATGACGGACTTGCGAAGCACTGTGTTCTCCTCTGGTTTTTATTGGATACGTTGTCGCATCCTCCCCGGTGTGTCGTAGAGGCGCGACATCCGGTTCAAACCGATTGAACGTGCGGCGCGTGGTTGTGCAAAAAAAACCGGCCTCGCGAGCGAGGCCGGGGCATGGGTTATGAATTCTGGTCTTAGCCGTCAGCAGACGTAGAGCCGTCTCGACACGCCGCGGCGGTAGACCCACTGGTAACAGCTCGCATACGAAGAGTAGCTGCCGCCGTAGGAGCCGAAACTCCGGAAAGAGCGGCCGCTGTGACCGCTATGGTGGCCGCCGTGATGACCGGCGTGGCCGCCACCCCCGTGGCCACCTCCATGGCCGCCACCCCCGTGGCCGCCTCCGCCGCGGGCAAATGCATCGGGGGAAGCGAGCAACGCGGCGCCGATCACGCCGGCGGCTGCGGCGGCGATCAATGTCTTGAGCAACATGGGTTTCTCCTTTGTGGATGTCCTCAGGATCGAGGTTTCCTCACATCGTGTGGTCGGCGCTCACACGATGTGATGGATCATCCTAGCCGTGGGCTCCGGCCGGACCTTTCGCTTTATTTTGGACGTGACTCCTCGCCGTTCATCTTCGGTTCAGGTTGCCTTCGAGGGCGGCCGAGGCGCCCGGATGCGCCCGCCTTGCCGCCTCCCGGCCCGGCCGCTATAAGCCGGTGGCTCCATTCCACCCCTCATGTGAAGAACTATCCCGATGGCGATCGAGCGTACCTTTTCGATCCTGAAACCCGACGCGACCGCCCGTAGCTTGACCGGTGCGATCAATGCCATGATCGAGCAGGCGGGATTGCGCATCGTCGCGCAGAGACGCGTGCGGATTACGCGCGAGCAGGCGGAGACCTTCTACGGCGTGCATCGCGAGCGGCCGTTCTTTCGGGAGCTGGTCGACTTCATGATCTCCGGACCGGTGGTGGTGCAGGTGCTTGAAGGCGAGAATGCCATCGCCAAGCACCGCGACGTGATGGGCGCGACCGATCCGGCGAAGGCCGCGGCCGGGAACAATCCGCAAGGTCCATGCCAAATCGATCGGCGAAAATTCGGTGCACGGGTCCGACGCCGCGGACACGGCGGCCAAGGAGATCGGACAGTTCTTTTCCGGCAACGAGATCGTCGGTTGAAGCTGCTGCGACCGCTCGCCGCTGGTCAGTCGCTCGCATTCGACGCTAGATTGGGTGGACGCGCGACCGTAACGGAAAGGGTCTGCCGTCCAACGGCGGGTCGAGGCTTAAGAGGGGGTAGTTGGTGGACTTCCTGATTCAAGATTTCACGCACGCGCCGTTCTGGGCGGGCGTCGGGCAGATCATCCTCGTCAACATCATCCTTTCGGGCGACAACGCCGTCGTCATCGCGATGGCTTGTATGACGCTGCCGCCGAAGCAGCGGTTGTGGGGCATGATCCTCGGCGCCGGCGTCGCTGTTTTGCTGCGTGTCATTTTCACCGTCATCGTCGCGCACGCGATGGAATATCCCTACCTCAAGCTGGTGGGCGGCGCATTGCTGTTCTACGTGGCGATCAAGCTCGTGACGGAGGACGCCGACGGCGACGGAGAGAGCGTCGAGGGTGCGCAAAACTTGTGGCGCGCGGTGCGGATCGTCGCGATCGCCGACATTGTGATGAGCCTCGACAACGTGCTCGCCATCGCGGGCGTGGCCGATGCGGCGGCGATGGCGGTCGACTCGAGCCACGCGGGGGCGATCAAGACGACCCTGATCATCTTCGGTCTTGCCACCAGCGTGCCGCTGATCGTGGCCGGCAGCGCGATCCTGATGGCGCTGCTCGATCGCTATCGCGTGCTGGTGTGGGGCGGCGGCGCGCTGCTCGGCTGGGTGGCGGGCCACATCATGGCGACCGATCCCGCGCTACCGCACCTGCTGGGCGAGTCCGCGGTGCATCAGCTCGAAATCTGGGGCGGGCCAATCGGCGGTGCCATCGTTCTCTTGGCGGGTTACTTTATTGTCGGCCGGCACCGGCGTCTGATCCTTGACGAAATCCTCGCCGGCGTCGCGCTGGTTCTCTGGACGATCGTCGACCGCATCAACGACAACATGTTCGGTGGCGTCAGTCCGGACACGGCAAAGATTTGGATGGTCCGTGGCGGGCTTGTGGTGGCGATGGTCATCGCCTATACGATCGCCCGCAACGTCTGGCACGTCGAACGGCAAGAGGTCTGAGCCGGCCATCCTGCGCTGGCGACAAATCGGCCGGGTCTGGTTATCCTGGCCGCGCCATGAATCAGACCGTCCGCCAGCCCATCCGGATAGCGGCCTCCGCCTGCCCGCATGATTGTCCCTCGACCTGCGCGCTCGAAGTCGAGGTGCTCGATGAGCGCACGATCGGCCGCGTGCACGGCGCCGCGGACAACGACTACACCGCAGGCGTGATCTGCGCCAAGGTCGCGCGCTATGCGGAGCGCGTGCACCACCCCGACCGTCTCACGCAGCCATTGATCCGCAAGGGCGCCAAGGGCTCCGGCAGTTTCGTGCCGATTTCGTGGGACGATGCGCTCGACCTCGTCGCCGAGAAGTTTCTGCGTGCCGAAGCGCAGTACGGCGCCGAGGCGGTGTGGCCGTACTATTACGCCGGCACCATGGGCCACGTGATGCGCGACGGCATCCACCGGCTGCGGCACGTCAAGCGCTATTCGAATTTCCACGAAACCATCTGCAATAATCCCGCCTGGGCGGGATTCGCCGCCGGCACCGGCCTCATTGCCGGGCCCGATCCGCGCGAGATGGCGAAGTCCGATCTCGTGGTGATCTGGGGAACGAATGCGGTCAATACCCAGGTCAATGTGATGACGCACGCGACCCGTGCCCGCAAGGAGCGCGGCGCCAAGATCGTGGCCGTCGACATCTACATGAACGGCACCATGGCGCAGGCCGACCTGCCGGTGCTGATCCGGCCAGGCACGGACGCTGCGCTCGCCTGCGCGGTGATGCATTGCCTGTTCCGCGACGGCAAGGCCGACTGGGACTATCTCGACCGCTACACCGACGCGCCGCGAGAATTGGAAGAACACGTGCGGCTGCGCGGTCCGCAATGGGCCGCGGCGATCACCGGCTGCGATGTCGACACCATCGAGGCCTTCGCCAAGCTCGTCGGCGGAACCAAGCGCGCCTATTTCCGTCTCGGCTATGGATTCTCGCGCTCGCGCAACGGCTCCGCCAACATGCACGCGGCAAGCTGCATTCCGGCGGTGACCGGCGCCTGGCTGCACGAAGGGGGAGGGGCCTTCTTCAACAACCGTGCGATCTATCACCTCGACAAGAGCATGATCGAGGGGCTCGACGCGCGCGATCTTTCGATCCGCGCGCTCGATCAGTCGCGCGTCGGCGCCGTGCTGTGCGGAGATCGTGACGCGCTCGCGGGCGGTCCGCCGGTCTCGGCGATGATCGTCCAGAACACCAACCCGGTCTCGGTCGCGCCGCATCAGGATCGGGTCAAGCGAGGCTTTGCACGCGAGGACCTGTTCGTTTGCGTGCACGAGCAGTTCATGACCGAGACCGCCAAGATGGCGGACGTGGTGCTGCCGGCCACCATGTTCCTCGAGCACGACGACCTCTATACCGGCGGCGGCCACCAGTACCTCATGCTTGGGCCGAAGGTGATCGAGCCGCCGGGCGAATGCCGGCCGAACCACGACGTGATCTGCGCGCTCGCCGGGCGGCTGGGAGCGGCCCATCCGGGCTTCGCCATGAGCGCACGGGACTTGATCGACTGGACCTTGCAGCACTCGGGCTGGGGCACGCTCGCCGAACTGGAAGAGAAGCGCTGGATCGATTGCCAGCCGGATTTCGATACCGCTCACTACGTGCGCGGCTTCAACTGGCCGGACGGCAAGTTCCGTTTCAAGGCCGACTGGCCGAACGTGCCGTTCCGCACGCCCTGGCAGGCCGGTCCGGTCGCCGAGATGCCCAGGTTGCCCGACCACTGGGCGGTGATCGAGGACGCCGATACCGAACATCCGTTTCGACTCGCGACCTCGCCGGCCCGCAGTTTCCTCAATTCGACGTTCAACGAGACGCCCTCGTCGGCGGCGCGGGAACGCGGCCGGCCCGAGGTGATGATCCATCCCGACGACGCAACCGCGTCCGGTATCGCCGACGGCGATGCGGTTGTGCTCGGCAACCGGCGCGGCGCCGTGCATCTGCGCGCGCGGTTGTTTGCGGGTGTGCAATGCGGCGTCCTGGTTGCGGAATCGATCTGGCCGAATGATGCTTATCCGGACGGCCGCGGCATCAACACGCTGACCGGGGCGGATCCGATCGCCCCGTTCGGCGGCGCCGCCTTCCATGACAACAAAGTTTGGATTCGGCGCGCCGTTTGATGTCCCTTCCGCAGCACCGCATCGCTGTCACGGTTTATGATTTATAAACTTGCCGCGCGGTCTGTCCGCAAACGAGGCAACCGCTCATCATTTCGGCGGCGCGCCTGCGGAAAATTGAGCGTCATTGCATTCGGTAGTTGTCATACAAGCGCAGATCAGGTGGATGCACAGCGAGCCTTGTTAAGGCCGTATTTTTCGATATTTTCGGCGCACTAATTCGGATTTTGGCCCGCTCCGGCCGTTGCGCGCCACAGGGCGTATTCGTTTCGGATCATCCCAAAACCCGGGTTGTGGCGCGGGTCGCAGCGAAGCGGACGCGTATTCGTGACTGAGGCCTCAAGACTGGGAGACAGACGATGCCGAAGGGTACCGTCAAATGGTTCAATCCAACTAAAGGCTACGGGTTCATCCAGCCTTCGACCGGCGAGAAGGATGTGTTCGTGCACATCTCGGCGGTCGAGCGTGCCGGACTCTCTTCGCTCAACGAAGGACAGACCGTTGAGTATGAGCTCGTGAGCAATCGCGGCAAGGCATCGGCGGAGAATCTGAAGGTGTCCTGACGCATCGGGAAGGCCGGTCGAGCGGCCCGCGAGTTATTTCCCGTAGCCCCCGGCGATATGCCGGGGGTTTGTTTTTGCAATCACATCTGCGGCACGATGAGCGCGCCGCTGCTCTCCTTCGCGTCGTCGATCACACAGCGGCCGTCGACGATCCGCACGCGGTCGCGCGCGACCAGCGAGAGCGCCAGCGGATAGATCTGATGCTCGCCTGCGAGCACGCGCGCCGCGAGCGCTGCGGCGTCATCGTCATCGCGCACCGGCACCGCGACCTGCGCGATGATCGGACCTGAATCCATTTCGGGCACCACGAAGTGCACGCTGGCGCCGTGAATCTTCACGCCGGCCGCGAGGGCGCGCTCGTGGGTGTCGAGCCCTTTGAACGCCGGTAGCAGCGCCGGATGGATGTTCAGCATGCGCCACTGCCAGCGGCCGACGAGCCAGGGCGTCAGGAGCCGCAGGAAGCCGGCGAGGCAGACGAGATCGATCCGGTGCGACTCGAGCTCGGCTTGCACCGCCCGCTCGAAGCTTTCGCGATCCTTGCCGAAGCGGGCGTGGTCCACCACGGCGGTGGCGATATTCGCGGCGCGCGCAGCGAGGAGCCCCGCGGCGTCCGGACGGTTGGACAGAACGAGCGCGATCTCGGCTGGATAATCCGGCGCCTTCGCCGCCGCGATCAGCGCCGCCATGTTGGAGCCGCGTCCGGAAATCAGAACGGCGACACGCTTCCTGGCCGAGGGTTGATCCGCCATCCGCTTGTCCGTCGTGGCTACGCGAGGTCGAGCCGTCCCGAGAAACACACGCGCGCGGTCTCGGCTTTGGCCGGCACCAGATGGCCGAGGTGAACCACCGTTTCACCGGCGCCGGCGAATGCGGCCATGACGGCGTCGGCGCGGCTTGCATCCGCCACCACCACCATGCCGATGCCGCAGTTGAAGGTGCGCAGCATTTCGCTCTGCGCGACCTTGCCCGCCTCGGCGAGCCATTTGAACACCGGCGTCACCGGGACGCGCGAAAGGTCGATCTCGGCGCCGAGACCCTTCGGCAGCACGCGCGGGATGTTCTCCGGGAATCCACCGCCGGTGATGTGCGCCAGTGCCTTGACGGCCTTGGTCTCGCGGATCGCCGTGAGACACGAGGTCACGTAGATGCGCGTCGGTTCGATCAATGCGGCGCCGAGGTCGCGTGCGGGATCGAACGGAGCAGGCGCATCCCAGCGCAACCCCGTCTGCTGCACGATCTTGCGCACGAGCGAATAGCCGTTCGAATGCACGCCCGAGGATGCGAGGCCCAGCACCACGTCGCCCGCGGCGATGTCGGCGCGCGGCAGGAGCGTCCCGCGCTCGGCGGCGCCGACTGCGAAGCCCGCGAGATCGTAGTCGCCCGGCTGGTAGAGGCCCGGCATCTCGGCGGTCTCGCCGCCGATCAGTGCGCATTTCGCCTGCCGGCAGCCTTCGGCCACGCCTTTGACGACGGACGCACCCACCTCGGGCTTGAGTTGTCCACAGGCGAAGTAGTCGAGAAAGAACAACGGCTCGGCGCCCTGCACCACGAGATCGTTGACCGACATGGCGACGAGATCGATGCCGATGGTCTCGTGCCGGCCGGTCTCGATGGCAATCTTGACCTTGGTGCCGACGCCGTCGGTCGCCGCCACCAGCACCGGATCGGTAAATCCCGCCCGTTTGAGATCGAACAGGCCGCCGAATCCGCCGATCTCGGCGTCGGCGCCGGCGCGTGCGGTCGCGCGTACCAAAGGCTTGATCAACTCCACCATGCGGTTCCCGGCATCGATATCGACACCGGCTTCGGCATAGGTGAGGCCCTTTTCGGCCATCGCGCGTCCTTCGCGTTGACTGTCGGTCGGATTGTCGGCTGCCGCACGGGTTCGGTACTTGGGATTCTGCGGCTGTGCAATGGCTCCCCGGGGCCGCTATACTGGCTCAGGGGCGTGCCGGCCGCTGCGGGCAGGCACGCGGCGAGCCGGGCGCAGATCGTGAGTATTCCGAACCTTATTACGCTTGCGCGCATCCTATTGGTGCCTGTGGTGGTCTGGGCAATCGCATCCGACGAAATGCGGATCGCGTTCGGCCTGTTCCTCGCCGCCGGCGTCAGCGACGCGGTCGACGGCTTTCTGGCCAAGCGCTTCGGCATGGCGACGGCGCTCGGAGCCTATCTCGATCCGCTCGCCGACAAAGCGATGCTGGTTTCGATCTACGTCGCGCTCGCGATCGTCGGCGCCATCCCGCTCTGGCTCGTCATCCTGGTGGTCTCGCGCGATATCATGATCGTGAGCGCGGTGATCCTCTCCTGGGTGGTCGACAAGCCGGTCAAGCTCAAGCCGCACCCGGTCTCCAAGGTCAACACGGTGGCTCAGATCGTGCTTGCGCTCGTCGTGCTGGCGTCGCTCGCGTTCAATTTCGGCGCCGAACCGGCAATCGTGACGCTCATGGCGCTGGTGGCGGTCTTGACCTTGCTTTCGGTTGCCTTCTATCTCGCCGAATGGGTCCGGCATATGAGTGAGCCCGAACCCCGGTCCTGACGGGCGCCCCACTGGTTTCCCCGGGGCGTGGGAGGAGTGACCGATGAGCTATGGCCGCCAAGCCATATTCTGGCTGCTGACCTTCCTCGTCTTCGCCGGTCTCCTGTGGCTGCTCAAAGAAGTGCTGCTGCCGTTCGTGGCCGGCTTCGCGCTCGCCTATCTGCAAGCACCGTTCGCCGACCGGCTGGAACGTCTCGGCCTGAGCCGGACGATTGCGGCGCTGCTCATCGTCGCGGTGGTGATGATGGCCCTGATCACGATCCTGCTGCTCGTCGTGCCGCTGCTCATTCAGCAGCTCTCGCAACTGGTCGCGAGCCTCCCGGATCATGTCGCGCGCGTGCGCGAGGTTCTGACCGAATGGCTGAACTGGCTGCAGGCGGGTGAATCGACCATGACCTTGTCGGAATTGGTCAAGCAGGCGTCGGCCTGGCTCACCGCCTTTGCCTATTCATTGTGGTCGGGCGGCAAGGCGCTGGTGTCGTTCGCGTCGATCCTGATCATCATGCCGGTGGTCACGTTCTACCTGATCCTCGACTGGCATCCGATGCTGGAGGTGCTCGATAGCTGGATACCGGTCCGCCATCGCGAAGAGGTGCGCCAGATCGCACGCGACATCGACGCTGCGATTTCGGGCTTCGTGCGCGGGCAGTTGATCGTCTGTTTGTTGCTTGGCCTCTACTACGCGATCGCGCTGTCGCTCATTGGGCTGAAGTTCGCGCTGCTGATCGGCGTGATCTCCGGCCTGATCACGTTCGTGCCCTATATTGGATCGCTCACCGGGCTCATGATCGGGACGAGCGTCGCGATCGCGCAGTTCTGGCCCGACTGGAAATGGATCGTCGGCGTGGTCGTGATCTTTCTGGTTGGCCAGTTCGTGGAAGGCAACATCATCGCGCCCAAGCTGGTCGGCGAGCGCGTGGGATTGCATCCGGTGTGGATCATCTTTGCGATGTTCGCCTTCGGCTTTCTCTTCGGCTTCGTCGGCTTGCTGCTGGCGGTTCCGATTGCGGCGGCGATCGCGGTGCTGTTCCGCTTCGGGCTCAAGCGCTATCTCGCAAGCCCGATCTATTCCGGAGGGCAGCCGACCTGACCGCCACGGTAAACCGCCCGGAACCCCGTCAGCTCGCGCTCGCCCTCGACCACACGGAGAGCTTCGCGCGCGAGGATTTCCTCGGCGGTCCCTCCAACGCGTCGGCGCTGGCATTGGTTAAGTCCTGGCCCGACTGGGCTTCTCGCGCGGTGGTCCTTAGCGGTCCGGAAGGCTCCGGCAAAAGTCACCTTGCCGCGATCTGGGGCGCGGCCGCGGGCGCCCGTTTCATCGCCGCCCGCGCGCTCGGCGAAGCGGAGGTGCCGCCCGCACTTGCGACCGGCGCGGTGGTGATCGAGGACGCGGCCGAAGGCGGCTATGACGAGCGGGCGCTGTTTCACCTTCTCAATTTGGCGCGCGAGGAGGGAGCCTTCGTGCTGTTCACCACGCGAACCGCGCCCGCCGGCTGGCGGTTTGCGATCCGCGACCTGGGCTCGCGGCTCAAAGCGCTGCCGTTGGTCGCGCTGGCGCCGCCTGACGACGAACTGCTGCGCGCGCTGCTGGTGAAGCTCTTTGCCGACCGGCAGGTCGCGGTCGACGAGAGCCTGATCGGCTACGTGGCGACCCGGATCGAGCGGTCGTTCGCGGCGGCGCGCACGGTCGTGGCCCGCCTCGACGACGAAGCCATGCGGCGGAAGCGGCCGTTAACCAGAGCGCTGGCAGCCGAAGTTCTGCGTGGGGACGACGCTTGACGAACGGCCAGGGGCGGCGCCTCATAGTCACCGCGTTGTCATCAATGACCGACATTGTGAGGATCGAATCATACCATTTCCGGCCATGGCGGATCGCAGCCAAGCAACTGTTCTGAAAGAGGAAACCGCCCCAGCACCAGGGGCGACGACGACCGATCTCGCGCCGGCGCCGAGCCTCGAATTAAGCGCGAGTCCGGAGCGGTTCATCAATCGCGAGTTGTCGTGGCTCCACTTCAACCGCCGGGTGCTGGAGGAAGCCGCCAACGAGGCCCACCCGCTGCTGGAGCGCGTGCGGTTTCTCTCGATCTCGGCCAATAATCTCGATGAGTTTTTCATGGTCCGCGTGGCGGGCCTGCGCGGCCAGGTGCGCGAAGGGATCGCCGCCAAGAGTCCGGACGGCCTGACCCCGGCGGAGCAACTCGCGCGTATTTCCGAAGCGGTCTCGGTGCTGGCGAGCGACCAGCAGGCGCGCTGGCGCGAACTGCGCAAGACGCTGTCCGGGCACGGCATCGTGCTGGTCGATGGACCGGACGTGACCCGGAAGGAACGGAGCTGGCTCGAGGATCATTTCCTACGACAGATATTTCCGTTGCTTACGCCGCTCGCGATCGACCCGGCGCATCCGTTCCCGTTCATCCCTAATCTCGGTTTCACGATCGCGCTCCAGCTTGCGCGCGTGAGCGACGGGCGCATGATGAACGCGCTCATTCGTATCCCGGGCAAGATCGATCGTTTCATTCGCCTGCCGAACTCGGAGGCGTCCACCGCAGCGCGGGTCATCACGCTCGAACAGCTCGCCGGCCTTTTCATCGGGCGGCTGTTTCCGGGCTACGCCGTCAAAGGGCAGGGCGCGTTCCGCATCATCCGCGACAGCGAGATCGAGATCGAGGAAGAAGCCGAAGACCTGGTGCGCGAGTTCGAGACGGGGCTCAAGCGCCGCCGGCGCGGCTCGGTGATCCGGCTCGAGCTTGATGCGGCCATGCCGACCGAGTTGCGGAGCTTCGTGCAGCGCGCACTTGCAAGCAGCGATGACGAAACTTTCCTGGTCGACGGCGTGCTGGCGCTCAACGAGTTGTCCCAACTCATGAGCCTCGACCGGCCGGACCTCGAATTCGTTCCGTACAATCCGCGCTATCCCGAACGCATCCGCGATCAGGGCGGCGATTGCTTCGCGGCCATCCGGCAGAAGGACCTGATCGTCCACCATCCTTACGAATCGTTCGACGTGGTCGTGCAATTCCTCAATCAGGCTGCGCGCGATCCCAACGTGGTTGCGATCAAGCAGACGCTCTACCGCACCTCCGCCGAGTCGCCGATCGTGCGCGCGCTGATCGAGGCGGCGGACGCCGGCAAATCCGTTACCGCACTGATCGAGCTGAAGGCGCGCTTCGACGAGGAAGCCAATATCCGCTGGTCGCGCGATCTCGAACGCGCCGGCGTGCAGGTGGTGTACGGCTTCATCGAGCTCAAGACGCACGCCAAGCTCTCGATGGTGGTACGCCGCGAGGCCGGCGCGCTTGCCTCCTATGTGCACGTCGGCACTGGCAACTATCATCCGGTCACCGCGCGCATCTACACCGACCTCTCCTTCTTCACCTCCGATCCGGTGATCGCACGCGACGTGGCGCGCGTCTTCAACTACATCACCGGTTACGCCGAGCCGGCCGAGCTCGAAAAGATGGCGGTATCGCCGCTCACGCTGCGGCCGCGCATCCGCGAGCATATCGAGCAGGAGATCGCGCACGCCAAGGCCGGCAAGCCCGCGGCGATCTGGATGAAAGACAATTCGGTGGTCGATCCCGAGATCATCGATCTGCTCTACAAGGCTTCAAGCGCCGGCGTGCAGGTCGACCTTGTCGTGCGCGGCATCTGCTGCCTGCGGCCCGGCATTGCGGGACTGTCGGAGAACATCCGCGTGAAGTCGATCGTCGGTCGCTTCCTGGAGCATAGCCGCATCTATTGCTTCGGCATGGGTCACGGCCTGCCGCATTCCAAGGCCGCCGTCTATATCTCGTCCGCCGACATGATGCCGCGCAATCTCGACCGCCGCGTCGAGGTACTGTGTCCGATTCTCAATCCGACCGTGCACGAGCAGGTGCTCGATCAGATCATGGTGGCGAATTTCAAGGACAACGAGCAGAGCTGGAAATTGTTACCCGACGGCACCTCGAATCGCATAAGAGCGGCGGACGGAGAAGAACCCTTCAACGCCCACAAGTACTTCATGACCAATCCGAGTCTGTCGGGCCGTGGCAAATCGCTCAAGGAATCGTCCCCGCGTAGCCTTATACGCCGTCTCGACCGCGGTTAAACGGCGGCGGCTGGCAGTCAACATGGCGCAAGGTCGTCTCGATCACGGTCCGCCGGTCGCGGTCGTCGACATCGGCTCGAATTCGGTGCGCCTCGTCGTCTATGAGGGGCTGACCCGCAGTCCGACCCCGATCTTCAACGAGAAAGTGCTGGCCGGACTCGGCCGCGAGGTGCAGTCGACCGGGCTTCTGGCCGCGGACGCGGTCGAGAAGGCGCTCTCCTCCATTCGCCGTTTCCGCGCGCTGTGCGATCGCATGGACGTAGGTCAGGTCCTGGCGATTGCCACCGCGGCCTGCCGCGACGCCAAGAACGGCAAGGCCTTCGTCGCGGAAGCCGAGCGCATCTGCGGCGTCGAGGTCGACGTGCTGTCCGGCAAACGGGAGGCCGAGCTTGCGGCGCTTGGCGTCGTCTCCGGTTTCCACAAGCCGAGCGGCATCGTGGGCGACCTGGGCGGCGGGTCGCTCGAGCTCACCGAGGTCCACAATCATCGCACCAAGGGCGGCGTTACGCTCCCGCTCGGCGGGCTGGCGTTGCAGGACATTTCCTCGAAATCGATCAAGAAGGCGGAAAAGATCGTCGAGAAGGCGCTCGAGAAGACGGATCTGCTGGACGAGGGCAAAGGGCGCAGCTTCTACGCCATCGGCGGCACCTGGCGCGCGCTCGCCCGGTTGCACATGTGGCAGCACGGCTATCCGCTGCACGTCATGCACGGCTACGTCATCCCGGCCAAGGAAGCGTACGAGTTTGCCGGCCTGGTGCACCGGGTCGATCCCGAGACACTGTCGCGTATCGAGGTCGTCACCGACGCCCGCCGGCCGCTGTTGTCCTACGCGGCGCTGGTCATGGAAAATCTCGTGCGCATCGCCAAGCCGAAGGACGTGGTGATCTCCGCGCTCGGTGTGCGCGAGGGGTTGCTCTACTCGTTGCTCGACTCCAAAGAGCGCGAGAAGGACCCGCTGATCGCGGCTGCGAGCGAACTCAACGTGCTGCGCTCGCGCTCGCCGGCCCATGGCGAGGAGTTGATTGCCTGGACCGACCGTTTCATGTCGTCCTCGGGTCTCGATGAGACGAGCGACGAACGCCGCCTGCGGCACGCCGCGTGCCTCCTCGCCGATATCGGCTGGCGCGCGCATCCCGACTATCGTGGCGAGCAGTCGCTCAACATCATCGCCAACGCGGCGTTCGTGGCGGTCGACCATCCCGGCCGTACATTTATCTCGCTTGCGGTATTTTTCCGTCACGTCGGGCTCGTCGATGACGAGTTGTCGCCGCGGCTGCGCGAGCTGGCGTCGACCCGCATGCTCGACCGCGCGCGCATTCTCGGCGCCGCGTTGCGCGTTGCTTATCTCGTTTCCGCCTCGACCACGGGTGTACTGCCCAAGACCCCGATGGTGGTCGAGAAGGGCCGCCTGGTGCTGCGCTTCTCCAACGGCTTTGCGGCGCTTGCCGGCGAGCGGGTGTTCGCGCGGCTACGCCAGCTCGCGCGGCTGATCGGCCGCGAACCGGTGATGGAGGTGGGATAGCTCGCCTCGGCCGCCAGCGGTGCCAGCAGCGGCCGTTCCTCGCTTCTGCGCAGTGTCCCAACAACGGACTGCAATGCGGCGTGAGCGGTCGGCCCGTCCTTGACGGGCGCCGAGCGGGGCGCGACACTTCGCCGCAATTACAAAAGAACCGCGCAAAAACCGCTTGGAGGAACCGCCCATGACGACGAAGGCGCCGAAACCCACGCAACTTGGCGACGACCAGCCCGTCCTTCCACGCCGCAACTTTCTCAAGGGGGCAACGCTTGCCGGCGCGGCCGCGCTCGCCGCGCCATCGACGGCGGGGGCGCTCCCCGCCGCGCCGCAGGAGAAGCTGAAGGCTGCGCTGCCCGGGCCGTTGCAGATCGCCGCCGACACGCAGCCGCCCGTGAAGGATCCGGCGACGCAGCAGACGAGCGGCGGCGACTTCATGGTCGACGTCTTCAACAAGCTCGACCTGAATTATCTGGCGATGAACTGCGCCTCGAGCTTCCGCGGTCTGCACGAGGCCATCATCAACGGCAAGAGCAACCTCGAAATTCTGACCTGTCCGCACGAGGAGATCGCGGTCGCGATGGCGCACGGCTATGCCAAGATCGAGGGCAAGCCGATGGCGATGATCTGCCACGGCGTGGTCGGGCTGCAGCACGCCACCATGGCGATGTACAATGCGTGGTGCGATCGCGTGCCGGTCTACGTCATGGGCGGCAATATCGTCGAAGCCAACAAGCGCCTGCCCGGAGCGGAGTGGGTGCACTCGGCGATCGACATCGGCGCGATCACCCGCGACTTCACCAAGTGGGACGACCAGCCGACCTCGTTGCAGCATTTCGCCGAGTCGGCGGTGCGTGCCTACAAGATTGCGATGACGCCGCCGATGGGGCCGGTGCTCATCTCGCTCGATGCGGAGTTGCAGGAAAACCCGATCCACGAAGCCGAAACGCTGCGCATCCCGAAGTACACCAAGGTTTCGCCGCCGCAGGCCGACTCGGGCGCTATTGCCGAAGCCGCGAAGCTTCTCGCCGGCGCGGAGAATCCCGTGATCGTCTGCGATCGTCTGGCGCGCACACCGGCCGGAATGGCGCGACTCGTCGAACTCGCCGAGACCCTGCAATGCGCGGTGATCGACAATGCCGGCCGCATGAATTTCCCGGCGCGCCACCCGCTCAACATGAGCTTCCGGCGCGGCCCGGTGCTGTCGCAGGCCGACGTGATTCTGGCGCTCGAGATGAACGACCTCTGGGGCGTGCTCAACCAGTTCCAGGACCGCATCGTGCGCACGCACCGTCCGAACTACAAGAAGGACGCCAAGATCGTCACGCTCGGCACGCGCGATCTCTATATCAAGGCCAACTACCAGGACTTCGCGCGCTTCCAGGACGTCGATCTTGCCATCGCCGGCGACGGCGAATCCTCGCTTCCGGCGCTGACGGAACAGGTCAAGCGGCTGATCGACGAGGGCCGCAAGTCCGCCATCGACGCGCGCGGCAAGAAGCTCGCCGCCGCCCGGCTCGCGATGATCGAGCAGGCGAAGTCCGACGCGACGCTGGGATGGGATGCAAGCCCGATCAGCACCGCGCGCATGTGCGCGGAGGTCTACGCCCAGATCAAGGACGAGGACTGGTCATTGGTCGGTAACGCCATCCGCAACGTCTGGCCGCAGCGCCTGTGGGACATGAAGAAGCCCTACCAGTGGAACGGCGGCTCGGGCGGCGCCGGCATCGGCTACAACCTGCCGGCCTCGGTCGGCGCCGCGCTCGCCAACAAGCGGCATGGGCGGCTGACCGTGGCGTTCGGCGGCGACGGCGATTTCATGTTCGTGCCGGGCGCGCTCTGGACCGCGGCACATCACCAGATTCCGCTGCTCTACGTCCTGCACAACAACCGCGCCTACCATCAGGAGGTGATGTACCTCACCGCGATGGCGGCCCGGCATGGGCGCGGCGTCGAGAACGCTCATATCGGCACGACGCTGGTCAATCCGAACGTCGACTACGCGACGGTCGCGCGCGGCTTCGGCGCTCACGGCGAGGGCCCGATCACCGATCCGAAGGACCTTGCACCTGCGATCAAGCGAGCGCTTGCGGCGGTCAAGAGCGGCCAGCCTGCGTTGATCGATGTGGTCACCGACCCGCGTTGAGGGAGTCTGGTCATGACGAAATTTCTGATGTTCGCAGTGACGCTCATGGCGGCCGCGTTCGGGCTTGATGGTTGCGACCCGGCCGCGCGCGCGCAGGATGCTCCTCCCGGCGATGCGGCGAACGGCAAGGCGATTTACCTCAAGGTCAATTGCTTTCAGTGCCACGGCCGCGCCGGGCAGGGCGGGGCGATGAACTATCCCGCTCCGCCGCTCGCCAAGACCCAGATGCCGTTCGAGGGCTTCAAGATGGTGGTGCGCGAATCGATGCGCGACATGCCGGCCTTCGTCGAGGCGGTGCTGTCCGACAAGGAACTCGTCGACGTCTACGCCTTCCTGCAGACGCTGCCTACGCGCAGGCCGGCGAAGGACATCGCGATCCTCAACGATTGAGGGTTGCCTGTCGAAGGATGCTCCTATCCGTTCGTCCCCGCGGAGGCGGGGACCCAAAGTTACAAACACCGAGTGTGCGATCCTGGGTTCCCGCTTGCGCGGGAACGAACGGGGATAGAGTGTCCGTCGAGTGCGCTTAGGCGCCCGCGTGGGCGAGGACAGGCGATGCCGGCGCGCTCGCAGCCTCCTCTTCCAGCTTGCGCTTGACGATCCGGCGAGCCGCCATGGCGGCTCGATCGAACGCGAGGCTGACGAGCGGCGAGCCCGTCGGATCGCTGTCCATCAGCGCCTGCTGCTGCGCCACGATCGTCGTATCCTCGGCGAACGCCGTGTCGGTCATGTCCTTGTAGATTTTCGATACCTTCTCGTCGTCGAGCGCCCACGGCCGCACCGTCGACCAGAAATACCAGGTGGTCCGTTCGGTCTCCGGCGTCAGGCTGTTGAGCACGACGTGGGTGGGCGTGCCGATCGGCAGGTCGCCGCCGGCCTCGCGCGCCCCGAGCGTCACCCGCACATAGATCGGCGGACGGAATTCCAGGAGCTGCCAGCGGTCGATCTTGCCGTGCAGATTGCGTGCCGCCTTGTAGATCGGCGAGGTGTCGACGTTGTGCATGATGCGCTGCGCATGCACGACATCGCCATCGATCGACACTTCAAGCGGCGATTCCGCCACGCCACTGCCGCCCAGCGTCGATTTGTGCACGAAAACGACATGGGTGAGGTCGAGCAGGTTGTCGATCAGGAGCTGGTAGTTGCCCTTGACGTAGATGGTGCCGTGCACACCGGCCCAGCCCTGCTTCACGTTCTCGCTGAAATCGGGAATGAGGGCGGGGTCGGCAAGCGCCGCTTCGCCGAGCCAGATGAAAACGAGCCCGTGCATCTCGCGCACCGGGAAGCTCCGGGCGCGGAAATTGCGGCCGACCGGCGCGTTGCCCGGAACATGGGTGCAGGCTCCATCCGGCGCAAAGCGGATGCCGTGATAGCCGCACTGGATGTCGCTGCCGACCACTTCGCCGGAGGACAGCGGCGCCTTACGGTGCGGGCAGCGGTCCGTGAGCGCGGCGACGTCGCCGTTCTCGCCGCGGAAGATCGCCATCGGCTCGTTGCAGATCGTGCGGGCGAGCGGCTTGGCGCCAAGCTCCGCGGAGGTCGCGGCCGTGTACCATTGATTGCGAAGGAACGGACCCATGGATTGCCTCCCTGGGGTTCGAGGAAGGAGATGTTAGCCCGCTTACTGCGTGGGCGGGGAGGGGGCTTCCTTCTCCAGCGCAATCACCCGGCCTTTCTCGATCGCGAGCGAGAGCCGGCCATGTTTGAGCGCCAGTGCCTTCTCGCCGAATAGGTCGCGGCGCCATCCTGACAGCGCTGGAACATCGGCGGTGTCCTCTGCGGCGATACGCTCGAGGTCGTCGACCGTGGCGATCACCTTTGCGGCGACGCCGTGCCGCTCGGCGGTCATGCGCAGCAGCACCTTGAGCAGTTCGACCGTGGCCTGGCCGTTGGCGACGGGCCGCTGGCGTTCCATGCGAGGCAACGCCTTGAGGTCGCGCGCCAAGCCACGCTTGACCGCGTCGACGATCGCCTCGCCCCATTTCGACCGCTCGAACCCCTTCGGCAGCGAGCGCAGAGCCGCCGAGCCGCTCGATCGTGGTCGGTGCCTGGATCGCGATGTCGCCGATGACGTCGTCCTTGAGCACGCGACCACGCGGCACGTCACGGCTCTGCGCCTCCTGCTCGCGCCAGGCGGCGACTTCCATCAGTACCGCCAGTTCCTTCGGCTTGCGGACCCGTGTTTTCAGGCGCTCCCAGGCATGCTCCGGCTCCGAGCGGTAGGTCTCGACCGAGGTCAGCACTTTCATTTCCTCGCGCATCCAGTCGGTGCGGCCCTGCTTGTCGAGGTCGGTGGACAACTTGAGATAGACGTCGCGTAGATGCGTCACGTCGGAGACGGCGTAACTGAGCTGCGCCGTCGTGAGCGGACGCCGCGTCCAGTCGGTGAAGCGGTGCGACTTGTCGAGGTTGTCGCCGGTGATGCGGCCGACAAGCTGATCGTAGGAAATCGAATCGCCATAGCCCAGGACCATGGCGGCGACCTGCGTATCGACCAGCGGCGCCGGAATGACGTTCGCCCGGTGCCAGCAGATTTCGATGTCCTGCCGGGCGGCGTGGAAGACCTTGACCACGTTGGGGTTGGACATCAGTTCGAAGAAGGCCGTCAGGTCGATGCCCTCGGCGAGAGCATCGACCACCACGGCCTCTTCGAGCGAGGCCAACTGCGCCACGCATAGGATCGGGTAGTAGGTCGATTCGCGCTGAAACTCGGTATCGACCGTCACGAAGGGGTGACGTGCGAGCCGCTCGCAGGCTTCGGCCAGTTTCTTGGTCTTGGTGATCGGCTCCATATGGGGGCTAGATAGCGCAGACGGACCGGTTTGTCAGGGGTGTCCGCGGGAAGGCCGGCGAGGGAGGAATTGCGGCTTTCAGGCGTTGCAGCGGAAGCGTTCGACGGCTGCCTCGTCGACCTCGATGCCGAGGCCGGGGCTCGCCGGCAGCGCGACCGCGCCGTCTTCGATCATGGGCGTGGTCCGCACGATGTCCTCAGCGAGATAGAAGTGCGTGAGGCTGACGCCCCAGTCGACGTTCGGCGCCGCGCAGGCGAGGTGGATCGCGGCGGCCGAGGCAATGCTCGATTCCGCGATCTTGGCCGCGACATTGACCGCTAGGCCCAGCCGCGCGCAAAGCTGCGCCGCTTCGACCGCGGCGCTCATGCCCCCGAGCTTGATCAGCTTGAGCGAGACGCCGCCGGCGCCGGCGCGCTCGTGCGCCTCGATGTCGGAGAGCGAGTGGATGCCCTCGTCGGCGCCGATCGGGACGGGCGAGACGCGCGTCAGCTTTGCCAGCGCGCCGAGATCGTCGTGCGCCAGCGGCTGCTCGACGAACATCAGGCCGGCCGCGCGCGTTTCCTCCACGTACCGGCGGGCATCGGCGAGGCTCAATCCGCAGTTGGCGTCGGCGCAGAGCGGAGTTGCGGCGCCAAGCGCGGCGCGCAGCGCGATCGTGCCGGCGATCTCCGCTTCGACTGCCTTGGTGCCGATCTTGAGCTTGAAGAAACCGAAGCCTTCGTCGCGCTTCTTGTGCGCCTCGGCGATGTCCTGCTCCGGCGTCGGATTGCCGAGGAGCCACATCGGCGCGACCTCGCGGCGGATTGGCCCGCCAATGAGATCGACTACCGGGAGACCGGCGGCTTGGCCGGCAAGGTCGAGCAGCGCGACTTCGACCGCCGAATGGGCGCCGGTGTTGCCGTAGAGCGCGCGTTTGAGCCTGGCACCGAGCGCGGGCCGCATCCAGGCATCCTGGCCGAGCAGCATCGGCGCCAAATGGTCGCGAACCGCGCTCACCAGACCGCCGAGCGTATCGCCGGTCATGGTCGGCGCCGACGCCGCCTCGCCCCAGCCAACGGTGCCGTCCTGCGCCTCGATCCGCACCAGGATGTTGAGCGCCTTGCTGACCGTGCTTCCCGCCATGGCGACCGGTTTCTTGAGCGGCAGGCCGACCGGGATGGCATCGACCCGGCGGATAATCAGCGGGGCGCGCTCTCCGATCTCACGATGCGTGTCAGTGCGGGCTTCCATGACTTTGTCTTATCCGTTCAGGGGCCGGTTCTTGGTGCGCTGCCGCGAACGGGCGGCATTTGGATAAACTCCCAGGGCGATGGCATCGGCCCGACCGGCACCTCGATCAAGGTCGGCCCGTCGCGGCGCTTAAAGGCACGCCTGAGCGCCGCGCGCAACTCATTCGGATTGCGAACGCGTTCGGCTTCCGCGCCGAAGCTCTGCCCATAGCGCACGAAATCCGGGTTGGCGAGGTCGCTCGCGATGACCCGGTTGCCGTAGTGCTGCTCCTGGATGCGCCGCACGTTGCCGAAGGCGCCGTCGGCGAACACGATCGTGGTGAGCGGAATGCGGTGGCGGATCGCGGTGGCCAATTCGTTGGCGGTATAGAGGAAGCCGCCATCGCCCGAGATCGAGAGCACCGGCACGTCGCGCCGCGCATGCGCGGCGCCGAGCGCGGTCGCGAAGCCCCAGCCGAGATTGTCCTGGTAGCCCGGCGAGAGAAATGTGCGCGGCTTGATGACCGGAAAGAGAAGCCGCGCCGCGAACCCGATCTGCGTGACTTCGTCGACCAGGATGCCGTCATCGGGAAGCTCGGCACGGATGGCGTCGAGATAGCCGATCTGCGGCGCGAGCTTCGACATGCGCTCGGCCCATTGCGCCTGGCGGTTTTCCATCTCGGCTTTGCGCGAAGCGCGCTTGCGGTTGTGCGCGGGCAGTTCGTCGATGAGTCGCCGCAGAATAGGCGCCGCATCGCCGATCAGCGCGACCGCGGGCTTGCGGAAGCGCTCGGGCTCCTCCGGATCGGCATCCACCCTGACGATTGTGAGATCGTCGTCACTGCCCCAGTGAATGAACTGACTGAACAGCCGCGTGCCGACCGCAAGCACGACGTCGGCTTCGCCCCAGAGCTCGCGGCCAAGCGGCAGCGTCACGCTGAACGGGTCACGGCCGTCGAGCACGCCGCGCCCGCGCCGGTGGGCGAGCACCGGCGCCTGCAGCATGCGCGACAGTTCGGTCACTTCGGGAGAGGCGCCTTGCGCGCCGCCACCGCAGACGATGAGCGGGCGCTGCGCCGCTCCGAGCCGCTTGGCGGCGTCGCGGACCGCATCCTCGTTGATCACCGGTTCGGCCGGCGGCAACGGCGGGGCGATCGGCGCGACCGGGCCGCTTCGCCCCCACACGTCGATGGCGCATTCGAGCACGGCGGGCCCGGGCCGGCCGGTCGCCATCGCGCCGATCGCCTGCGCAACCAGCGGCGCCGCCTCCGCCGGTTCGCGAATGCGGGCCGAAAAGTCCACGAGGCGGGAGATGATGCCGGCCTGGTCGCGGATCTCATGCAGATGCCCGAGCCCGCGGCCGATCGCGGACTGTGGAATCTGTCCGATCAGACCGAGGACCGGGGCGTTCATTCCGTAGGCGGTCAGCAGCGCAGCGGAAGAATTAAGCAGACCCGGCCCCGGTACTACGGTGTAGGCCTGGGGTTTCGCGGTCGCGAGTGCGGCGCCAAGGGCCAGATATGCGGCGCCCTGCTCATGCCGCGTATGGATCGTGGCGATTTCGTCGCCGGCCTTGAACAGCGCGTCGAACAGGTGGTCGTTGTGTACGCCGGGAAGCGCGTAGATCGTATCGATGCCATGAGCGACGAGCGCCGCGATCGTGGCTTCCGCGGTCGTCATCGTTGTGGCCGCCTCGCGGGCGCGGCGTTTTTTGCTTGGCTTGGCCGAGGGCATGGGGGCTCGCGGTTCGTCGGGAATTCCCGAGTGTGCAGATCGCGGTCATGCTGTCGAGCCCTTTGAACCTTTGTCGATCGCCCGGCGACCAAGGACTGAAAGCGCAGGGTGATAACAACGGTTCGAACAAGCCGGGCATACCAATAAGAAAAAGCTGTAGCGCCGCTGACTCTGTCACGCCCTCTCCCTCGCGGGAGAGGGCGCAATTGTCTTTGGACCGCTTCGTGGACGCAACGCAATCTGAATGCCCGATGAACGCTCGGAAGCGGTGTTTCGTGCGGTGACTTGCGAATGCCGGCGGGCGCTTGCTACGCTGTTCCAAGTCGGGGGCGGAGTCCTTTTCATGGCGCGCCGGTTTGTGCTGCACTCTGCCTGCCGAGCCTTCCTTTGCATGTTTGTCTCGCTCGCGCCTGCCATAGCGCCGGCAGCCGAGGAGCGCGTCGGCGAACATCTCTACCTGGTGCGCGACCGTCCCGGTGTGCCCACCCATTTCCAGATGATTGTCGGTGCCGGATGCAACGACGAGAAGGGCGGCGTTTGCCGCGGCCTTGCGCACTATCTCGAGCATCTGATGCTGGTGGGACGCAATCCCGAGCACAAGGAGATCGCGCTGCGGTTCTTCCCGGACGGCAGTTCGAACGGCTGGACGAGCCAGCGGGCCACCGTCTACGTCCACACCATGCCGGCGCGCGAGGGCGGTCCACGCGCCGATCTCGAAAAACTTTTCGAGTTCTACGCGGCTCGACTCAAGGACTTCGCCATCAGCGTGGCGGATGCCGAGCGCGAACGCAGCGTGGTGCGCCAGGAGCATGACTGGCGCGTCGGCAGCAGAGCGTTCGTGCGCTTTGCCCGCAAACTCGATCGCCAGCTCATTCCGGATCATCCCGCCGGCCAGTGGACGATCGGCACGGTCGACGACATCAACGGATTTTCGCTCGACGAAGCGCGAGCCTTCCACCGCACCTGGTATGTGCTCAACAACGTCGATTTCGCCGTGATGGCCGACATTGACCCGGCGACGTTGAAGGAAATCGCCGGCCGGACGCTGGCGGGGCTGGCGCCACGGCCTTTGCCGCCGCGCGCCTCCGCCAAGCAGCCGGCGGTGGTCATCGAGCGCACCGACATTGTCGAAGAGGATGCCTCGATCAAGCGGGCCGGCGTCTTTTTCAAGAAGCTGGTGCAGATGGAGGAGGGCGACATCTACACGGCTGGAGCGGCGCGCACGCTCATCACGAGCTTCCTCACCAGCCGTCTACCGGGCAGTCTCTACGAGGCGATCGTCGACAACGGCAAGCTCGCTGTCGGCGTTCCGTCCATAACATTAAGCCGCATCGCGCCGAAGACTTTCACGTTGACGATCGGCGCCGACGTGGCGCCCGACGCCGCTCCCGAAGCAGTGCTGGCGGCGATATCGAATTACGTCGGGCAACTGGGCGATACCGGCATCCCGGCCGAAATCGTGACGCGGATCAAGACACGCATCGCGGATGGTTTCGCCACCGGTAGCAAGGACCCGCGCGTTGTCTATAACCGGTTGGTCGGATGGCTCGCCGGCCGCAGCCGTTACGAGAATCTGGCGCGCTGGCCCGCGCAGATCGACGCCGTGACGCACGAGCAAGTCGCCGCGATGCTGAAGGGCGTGTCCGGTCCGGGGCGGATCGTGACCGGCACGCTCACGCCCGCGAAGGACGCTACTCCGTGAGCCACTCCCTCCGCGCAGCGTTTGTCTCTACGGCTGTGCTGCTCGCTTGTACTTTCGCTCCGGCGAACACGGTTGCCCAGGCGCAAACTATCACCCGGCAGACCACTCCCTCCGGACTGCAATTCCGTTACGTCCAGATGCCGGAGGCGCTCTTCCAGTCGCTCTACTTTGCCTGGCGCGACGGGACCGCGGTGGCGCTCCCTGGCAAAGAGGCGGTCCCGACCCTCGGTGCCAATCTGATCATGGAAGGACCGCGCGGGTTGAGCCGAAGCGCCATGATCGAGGAGTTTCGCGACCTGCAGGCGACGGCGAGCGTCAATGCGACGGTTAGTCTGGTGCAGGGTCAACTGACCGCACCGCGCGGCAAATTCTCCGCTGCAGTGCGGTTGTCCGCACGCGTGCTGACCGACCCGGCTTTGCCCAAAGAGCGCCTAGCCGAACTGACAAGGAACGCAACGATTGCGATCCGGCAGGGTGAGGGCAATGCCGAGACTACGGCGCAGCGCCTATTGTCCCGGCTGCTGATCGCGGACGGACCGTACCGGCGCTACCTCAGTGGCGATCCGTCGATCTACGAAGATATCACGCTCGCCGATATCGAAGCTTGGCGGCGCAACATTCTGGTACGCGACCGCCTTACCCTGGTCTCCGTCGGACCGATGGATGCCGCGGAGGTGGGACGCGAGATCGACGCCCTGTTCGCAGGCCTGCCCGCGAGCGGAAGCCCGCCGGCGGCCGCCAAGCCGGTGCTGCGCGCCCCCGGCAAGCTTGTCGTGCTGGAGCGGCCTGCGGTGCAGACCGCGATCGCCGCGGGCGGTCCGATGAGCCTCGCGATTACGCCCGATCTCCTGCGCACGCAGCTTGCCGTCTCGGTGCTCGGGAGCGGGGTGTCGTCGCGGCTGTGGCGCGCGGTGCGCGAGAAGCTCGGCGCCGCCTATGGCATCTCGGGGGCGATGCAGGCCGTCGAGCTCCATACCCGCATTCTGGCGATCCGCACCGCGGTTGCGAACGACAAGGCTGCAGGGGTCATTGGCGCCATCCGCGAGGAATACGGGCGTATCCTCGCAGACGGTGTCACGGAGGCCGAGATCGATCCTTTGAAAAGGGCGGCCGTGACCGGTCATCGCGAACGGATCAGCCGCTCTCCCGCATTGGCGGCGGCCCTGCTCGTGCTGGCGCTGCAGGACTACCCGGACGACTATCTGTCGACCTACGAGCAGCGCCTCAATGGCTACGAGCGGGCCGCGATCGATGCCGACATGCGGGCGGCCTTTCCGCCATCGCCGTTGACCTTCGCGGTGGTGGCGCCCTCGGCCGAAGGCCTGGGCGCCGATTGCGTCATCAAGGCGCTTGCGGAGATCGCGCGCTGCGATTGAAATCGCTGGCGATTTCGTGAGCGGCCGTCGTCCGCCATTCTTGACAAGCGCGCCCGCCCATGTGCCTCTCCGCCCGGCGAAAATCGGGCGCGATTCAATCCATGCACCGTTACCGTACCCATACCTGCGGCACGCTGCGGGACAGCGACATTGACCAGGAGGTCCGGCTCTCCGGCTGGTGCCACCGCATCCGCGACCACGGCGGGCTCCTGTTCATCGATCTGCGCGACCACTACGGCCTGACGCAGGTGGTGGCCGACCCGGATTCGCCCTCGTTCAAGCTCGCCGAAACGCTGCGCTCGGAATGGGTGGTGCGGATTGACGGCAAGGTGCGAAGGCGTCCCGCCGGCACCGAGAACCCGGAGCTGCCGACCGGCCAGGTCGAGGTCTATATCCGCGAGATCGAGGTGCTCGGGCCGGCCGGCGAACTGCCGATGCCGGTGTTCGGCGATCAGGAATATCCCGAAGAGATCAGGCTGAAATACCGCTTTCTCGATCTGCGCCGCGATCATCTGCATCACAACATCATCAAGCGCGGGCAGATCATCGACAGCCTGCGCCGGCGCATGAAGGAGCAGGGCTTCTTCGAATTCCAGACGCCGATTCTGACCGCCTCGTCGCCGGAAGGCGCGCGCGACTTCCTGGTGCCGTCGCGGCTGCATCCAGGAAAATTCTACGCGCTGCCGCAGGCGCCGCAGCAGTTCAAGCAGCTCACCATGGTGGCGGGCTTCGACCGCTATTTCCAGATCGCGCCCTGCTTTCGCGACGAGGATGCGCGCGCCGACCGTTCTCCGGGCGAGTTCTATCAGCTCGACGTCGAGATGAGCTTCGTCACGCAGCAGGACGTATTCGACGCGGTCGAGCCGGTGCTGCGCGGGGTGTTCGAGGAGTTCGCCGACGGCAAACCGGTGACGGCGAAATTTCCGCTCATTCCCTATGCCGAGGCGCTGCGCGCCTACGGCACCGACAAGCCCGACCTGCGCAATCCGATCAAGATGCAGGACGTGTCGGAGATTTTTCGCGGCTCCGGCTTCAAGGTGTTTGCGCGTATTCTCGAGACGTCGCCGAAGAACCAAGTGTGGGCGATCCCAGCGCCGGGCGGCGGCAATCGCGCCTTCTGCGATCGCATGAACTCATGGGCGCAGAGCGAAGGCCAGCCGGGGCTCGCTTACATCTTCTGGCGTGAAGACGAGAAGGCCGGCGACAGCAATTTTAGCGGGACGCTTGATCTTTCGGACCCGGACCAAAAAGCTCTTCGAGACGACGCTCAAAAGCTACTTAAGGAAGGAAAAGTTATCCCAGCTATAAGGCTGTTGGGGCCGGTCCGGTCGCAAACAATCTCGGACAAGAGCGCACTGAGGATTTGCGCAAGCAGCTTGATCTGAAGGAGGGCGACGCCGTATTCTTCGTTGCCGGCGATCCGGCGCAGTTCGTGAAGTTCGCCGGTCCTGCGCGTACGAAAGTCGGTACCGACCTCGATCTCATCGCCAAGGATCGTTTCGAGCTGTGCTGGATCGTCGACTTCCCGATGTACGAATGGAGCGAGGAAGAGAAGAAGATCGACTTCTCGCATAATCCTTTCTCCATGCCGAACATGGCGGTCGACGAATTCCTGGCGCTCGATCCGAACGACAAGGACAAGCTGCTCGCCATCAAGGCGATCCAGTACGACATCGTCTGCAACGGCATCGAGCTGTCGTCCGGCGCCATCCGAAATCACCGCCCGGACGTGATGAAGAAGGCGTTCGCCATCGCGGGCTATCCGGAAGACGTGCTCGAAGCGAAATTCGGCGGCATGCTGCGTGCGCTGTCGCTCGGCGCGCCGCCGCACGGCGGCATCGCGCCCGGCGTCGACCGCATCGTGATGCTGCTCTGCGGGGAGGACAATCTGCGCGAGGTCGTGCTGTTTCCGATGAACCAGCGCGCGGAAGATCTGATGATGGGCGCGCCCTCCGAAGTCTCGCCAAAGCAACTGCGCGAACTGCACATCCGGCTGAACCTGCCGGAGAAGCGCGAGTAGCCTTTCGTAAATTCCACAGCATGCGGCGGGCGGATGCACCCCGCACGACCCACCTATGCGGCCGTTGGGCAATCGCGTGGGACGGCGTTGACGAGGGCCGGAAACCGGCCCACCATTAAAATTGTAATAAGAACAAAACCAAAGTCCGGCGCCCGGCTGGGTCGGCCGAATGCGCCTCGATAGGGAGGTAACATGGCCAGCATCGAACGACGCGCCTTCATGAAAGGCGCGGGGCTCGGCGCGCTCGCCTTTACGGTGGGCGGCGCGGAGATTTTGCTCACGCCAAGCGAGGCGCGGGCGCGCAACGTGCCGTTCCGCCTGCTCAAGGAGAACGAGGCGGAGACCATCGAGGCCTTGGGCGAGACGCTCGTCCCGGGCGCGCGGGCGGCCGGCGTTGCCCATTTCGTCGATCAGCAGCTCTCGGTGCCGGCCGGGGAGGCGCTGCTCGAGGCGCGCATTCTCAACGTCAAGCCGCCGTTCGCGAACTTCTATCGCGCGGCGATCGGTGCGATCGACAAGGCGAGCATCGCGAACTACGGGGGCCGACGCTTTGCGCAGCTCAGCGCACCGGAACAGCACGCGTTCGTCGGCCTGATGCGCCAGAACAAGATCGATGGCTGGCAGGGGCCGGCCGGCGGTTTCATCTATTTCGTCATGCGTCACGACGCCGTCGATGTCGTCTACGGCACCATGGAGGGCTACGAGTCGCTCGGCATCCCGTACATGGCGCACATCGCGCCAGAGCGGAGGTGGTGACATGGCTACGCACGAAAAAGTAGACGTTGTCATCGTCGGCGCCGGCGCCTCAGGTTCGACCTACGCGGCCGTCATGGCGAAGGCCGGCAAGAAGGTCGTGCTGATCGAGGAGGGGCCGGATTGGCAACTCACCGATCTCGTCAGCTCCGACATCTGGGGTCGGCGGATCAAGCCCGCGGGCGCGCCGTTCCTGCTCGAAGGGCAAGAACCCGTTCGGCTACGCGTACCAGGCCGGCTGGGGCGTCGGCGGCGCGGCGCTGCACCACTTCGCCAACTTCCCGCGCCTTCTGCCCGCCGACTTCACGATCAAGAGCGATCACGGCCGGGCACTGGATTGGCCGATCAAGTACGCCGACGTGGCGCCCTATTACGACAAGGTCGCGTCCGAGATCGGCATGTCGGGCGACGCCAAGGCGGAGGAAATCTGGCGGCCGCGCGGGCGCGCCCTATCCGATGCCGCCGATGAAGACCTTCCGTCACGGCGAGGTCTGGCTCAAGGGCTTCGAGGCGAACGGCATCCGCATGGTGCCAGACCCGGTCGCGATGAACTCGACGAAGTACAAAGGCCGGCGATGCCTGCATCTACGATGGCTGGTGCCATGTCGGCTGTCCGATCGGCGCACTCGCCAATCCGGTCGTCACGTATCTCGGCGACGCGCGCAAAGCCGGCGCCGAGGTGCGTCGCGCTTTCGACGGTGACACGCGTGCTCACCAACGCCCAGGGCAACAAGGTCACCGGGGTCGAGTACTACGACGACAAGGGTGAACGCCAGGTGCAGGAGGCGAGCGTCGTCGTGCTGGCCGCCTGGGCGGCGCAGAACCCGCGCATCATGCTCAACTCGGCGACCGACAAGCACACGAAAGGGCTGGCCAACTCAAGCGGCCTCCTCGGCAAGTACATCATGTGCCACTACTCCTCGGGCACCAACGCGATCTTCGACGAGGATGTGCAGAACCACATGGGCACCATCGGCGCCCAGTTCATGTCCTATGAGCGGATGAACAAGACCTCCCACAAGGGTGCCTTCGGCAGTTCGTTCATCACCTGCGGCTCGGCCGTCAAGACGAGCGGCCTTGGCGGCTTCGCCAACGCCCGGCTCGACTTGTATGGGCCCGAACTGCACGCCTTCATGAAGAAGGCGGCGCGGGGCTTCTCCCGGATCGGAGCGTTCGGCGAGGAAATGCCAAACATCGAGAACCGTGTCGAGCTTGCGACCGACAAGGACCGCTTCGGCATGCCGCTCGGCCGGATCATCCACAGCTACGATCAGGATGCACAGGCGCTGTGGAACGCAAACTTCGAGGAGGGCCTCAAGATCGCCAAGGCCACCAATGCCAAGGAGGTGTGGTCGGCGCGCGGCAACATGCCAACCATCCATCTCATGGGTGGAACGATCATGGGTACGGCGGCCAACAACTCGGTGACCAACAGTTACGGTCAGACACATGAGCTGCCGAACCTCTACGTCGCCGGCCCCGGCATCTTCGCGACCGCCGGCGCGGTCAACCCGACCTACACAATCTTCGCGCTGTCGCTGCGCGGCGCCGAGCAACTGGCGAAGAACTGGGGGACGGTCGCTGGATGATGCCTTCTTCCCTCTCCCCGTTGCGCGGGGAGAGGGTTAGGCGGCGCGCTTCGGCGGCGGCTTAGCCCGCTTTCAGCCGCGGCAGCAGTTTCATCGCATTGCCGCGCTCGATGGCGGCGATGTCGGCGGCCGTGAACCCGTAGTCCTTGATGCCGGCATTGACCTCGGCGCCGGGGCGGAACGGATAGTCGGTGCCGTACATCACCTGTGAGATGTCGACCATCTTGAGGAGCGCCGCGATCTGGCCCGGCGTATTGCCCTGGGCGAGTTCGTAATAGAACTTCTTGAACTCCGGCATCGGGCCGTTGGGAAGGTGCGCCGGCTTGCGTTCCTCGGCGAGGCGGATGAAGCGGCCGGTGAGAAACGGCAACGTGCCGCCCGAGTGCGACCAGATCCAGCGGATGTCGGGGAATTTGGCCGCAGTGCCGCTGAACACGACGTGCGCGATCGTTCGCGTCGAGTCCGTGGCGTATTCGATCGAGCCCGGCGGGATGCCGGGGACAAGCCCCCGGCAGCAGTCCGGCGTGGTCGGGTGGACATAGACCACGGCCTTGCGCCGGTTGAGCTCCTCGTAGACCGGTGCGAACGACGGATCGCCGAGATATTTGTCCTGGTAGCTCGTCAGGAGCCCGATGCCGTCGGCCTTGAGCGTATCGAAAGCGTATTCGATCTCCTTCAGGCTGCCGTCGGCGTCGGGGGGCGCGATGCAGGCAAAAAGGCCAAAGCGGCCTGGATGATCCTTGACCAGCTTGGCGCCGTATTCGTTGAGATCGCGGGCCAGCGTACGGGATTCATCGAGATTGTTGCCGTACCAGATGCCGGGCTGCGCAATCGACAGGATCGAGGTCGCGATCCCGCTCTTGTCCATGTCTTCGAGCGAGAGGGAAGGGGACCACGGCGGCGGAGGCGCCCCGGTACGCCGGCCGGGCGCCATCATGCTGTCGATATGGAACTTCGGGATGAAGTGATGATGCACGTCAATCCGCGTCTTGGCCGGCGCCTGCGCCATGGCGGGTAGCGCGCGCTGGAACGTAGTCGCAGCGCCCAGGCCGAGCGCTGCGGCCCCGCTTGCGAGAAAGGTCCTTCGAGCCGGGCTTGCGGGTGCGGGATCTGGCTCACAGCAGGTACACCGGCTGAAGAATTTGCGCCGGCCGGCGTTCGTAGTCATAGGCGTTTCTCCGCTGTTTGCGTTTCTTGAAAGTGGCCAGTTGGCGCGGATTCCGGCCGGCGGTCAAGCGAGCGAGCCGCCAGCGCAGAAGGGATCGCGTTTATCGTACGGGCGTCGGAACGGGGACACATCGTGGCGATAATGTGCGTGGGCCGATGTCTTCGCGCGTCATCATTTCCGAGAGCACCCGCCGGCATCTTCCGCCGCAGAATCTTCTTGACTCCATACCCCCTGGCCTTATGTGGGGACAGCCGCTGTGATAGGTCCATCCGTGGGCTCGTCGGGCGGCATTCGCTTGCCGAGGCTCTTGCTTGCCAGACAGTGGCGTGCGGCACTCGGGTTGGATCACTCGGTTGGGGAGGACGGCGATGCGCCAGAACGCCCTCTTGCGATCGGGGAAGGGCCTGGAGACAGGAACCGCCCGAAAGAAAGCTCCGGTGAGCGTCGTCGCTCCTGTTTCGGCCGAAGAGCGCGATGATCACTTCGCCATCCGCAACGGCGTACGTTGCGCCGGCGTGCACCTGATCATCGACCTGCACGGCGCCGAGGGCCTCAACGACATCGACTTGATCGAGCGGACGCTGCGCCGTTGCGTCGATGCTGCGCGGGCGACCTTGCTGCACATTCACCTGCATCACTTCCAGCCGAGCGGCGTGTCGGGGGTGGCGGTGCTGGCGGAGAGCCATATCTCGATCCACACTTGGCCCGACGCCGGCTATGCGGCGCTCGACGTGTTCATGTGCGGTCAGGCCAATCCGGATGCCTGCATCCCGGTGCTGCGCGAGGCCTTCCAGGCGAAGCGCGTCGAGGTCAACGAGATTTTGCGCGGGCAGGGCGCCTAATCAGGGACAGGCTGCCGAGCACGGACGACCGGGAGGTTCATCTCTCGTCGTCCGTCGTCTGACGTTTCAATCATGGCTGACAAGCGCTGGATTCCCGAAACGCTGTTCGACGAACTCGGCTTCCGCATGACCTATCAGGTCGAGCGGGTGCTCTACGAGTTGCAGACCGAGCACCAGCACCTCGTGCTGTTCGAGCACAAGTTCTTCGGCAAGATGTTGATGCTCGATGGTGCGACCCAGATCACCAAGCGCGACGAATTCATCTACCAGGAGATGATGGCGCACGTGCCGATCCTGGCGCATGGCAAGGCGCGGGACGTGTTGATCATTGGCGGAGGCGATTGCGGGATCGCCGAAGAGGTGCTCAAGCACAAGTCGGTGCGGCGCGTCACGCAGGTCGAGATCGACCCCTCGGTCGTGGAGTTCGCCAAGGAGCATTTTCCGGAATTCACCAAGCCGGTGTTCGCGGACAAGCGCTTCGAGAGCGTCATCGACGACGGCATGAAGTACGTCGCCCGTACCGATCGACGCTTCGACGTCATCATCGTGGATTCGACCGACCCGCAGGGGCCCGGCAAGGTGCTGTTCAGCGAAAAATTCTACGCCGCCTGCAAGCGATGCATGACGCCCGGCGGGGTGATGGTCACGCAGAATGGCGTGCCGATCCTGCAGGCAGGCGAACTCATGGGCAGCGTCAGAAAATTCCGCAAGCTGTTCGCTGACGCCTCTTGCTACGTTGCGGCGATCCCGACTTACGTCGGTGGTCACATGGCCATGGGGTGGGCGAGCGACAACCAAAAGTTGCGACTGGAAACATCTAAAATTATTGCGGGTCGATACGCCAAGGCCGGCTCCTTTGCGACGCGATATTGGTCCCCGGAGGTGCACGTGGCCGCGTTTGCGCTCCCTCGCTTTATCGCCGAGTTCGTCGCGAAAGCTTCCAAGCGCTGATTCAAGCCGCGCGCGTTCACCCGCCCCTAACCATGACGAGCGGCGCCCCCTGCTGCCGCGCCAGAGAGTCATGCGCTATTGGAATATGCTTAAGCTGGCCTTTACGCCGGTGAGCGAACGTGACCACGCCTGGAGTGGTGTCGGTGCTGGCCGCGCGAAAACGAGAACTGCTTGCAGTGGTGGTTGGCATCGCGCTTGCCGGCGTGCCGCTGGCGGCATTCAAGTTTTGGTTCGACCAGCATGGCGAGCAGCGGGGGCAGGCGGACGTCGGTGAGGCGGCCACACGCGCTCTGGCGCTCGCCGAACGCAGAGTGAGCCACGTGGTCGACGCGCTCGCCGAACTCGCGGGCCGTGGCGTCGATAGTTGCAAGCCCGCACATATCGAAGCCTTGCGTCAGGTGAATTTCGCTACGACGCCGATCAAGGAGCTTTCGGTCGTCAGTCCAGGCGGCCAAACGCTTTGCACGGACCTTGCCATTCCGCTCGGTGTGCGCAAGGTCATCTCCTCGCACCTGCTCACTCCCGACGGGGACTACCTGATCGAGGGGCTGAGCCTCGGCGACCGCCGCGGTTCGATGATCCGCATCCAGCGCGTGGGGACGGCGAACGTGGTCGCGGCACTGCTTCCGTCCGAGAGTCTCCTGCCGCTCCTGAACAACGGTCCGCAGAGCGGCCGGGCCGTGGCCATCGCGACCATTGACGGGACGCCGCTTGCCCAAAGCGGCGAGCCGCGCGCGGACGGACAGGGCGGCTCCGATCGTTTCACCGCCTCCGCGGCATCAGAGCGCTACAATCTCGCTGCCGCAGCTACGATGTCGCGCGCGCAGGTTGATGCTCGCTACCGGCACTTGAGCGTGTTCGGCACGATGATCGCCGGCATCATGGGACTGGTGATCGTCGGCCTCGCACTCCTGCTTTCGGCGCGGCGCCGCGCCGATCCGATCCGGGCCATCGAGCGCGCGCTCAAGGCGGGTGAGTTCATTCCGTATTTCCAGCCGATCGTCGATATCGCGTCGGGCAAACTGCTGGGTGGGGAGGTGCTGATCCGCCGGCGCAAGCCGGATGGCTCGCTCGTACTGCCGGGCGTCTTTATTCCCCTGTTGGAGTCAAGCGGCCTGATCCGCGAGGTCACGCGGGTCTTGATGCGCCGTGTCCTCGATGAGATCGGTGACGCATACGCCAAGCGTCCGCATCTGCGGGTCGCGTTCAATCTCGCGGCGGCGCATTTTGCCGATGAGACCATCGTTCGGGACGTCAGCGAGATCTTTCAGGATTCGCCCATCCGCCTGAACCAGGTGGTGCTGGAGGTGACGGAGCGCCAGCCGCTTGAAAACCTCACCGAGACCCGCCGCATCATTGCCGCGCTGCAAGGGCTAGGCGTCGTGATCGCGATCGACGACGTCGGCACCGGCCACAGCGGACTGTCCTATCTGCTCAAGCTCGGGGTGGACCTGATCAAGATCGACAAGATGTTCGTCGATGCCATCGATACCGACCGTCACTCGATGACGATCATCGAGACACTCATCGACCTCGCGCGCAACATGCGCATGGATATCATCGCGGAGGGGGTCGAGAACTTCGAGCAGGTCGTGCTGTTGCGGGACCTCGGCATCCGGGCGGCGCAAGGATATGCGTTCGCGCCGCCGCTTCCTGCCTCTTCGTTCCTGCGACTGATTGCGGCCATCGACCCGCTGCCGGGCGACCAGACGGCGGGGGCGGACGCAGACCTCGCAACGGCTGACAGCCGGTCCGTGGCTTGATGCGGCCCGTCAGTTGCCGCCGGACTCTGTTGCGGACGCGAAATTGAGTTCGATCTCGACGTTGTTCGGGTCCTTCAGAAAAATCTGCCAACGAGGGCTATTCGGCACCTGATTGACGCGGAACGTCACGCCGCTGTTGGCAAGATGCTGCTTCATCGCCTCAAAGCCGCGGCTGCCGAAAGCGACATGGTCGATGACGCCGGAGTCGGGCCGCTGTTCGCGGTCGGTCGGAGAAATATCGTTGAGGTGAAGAACCGGGTGGCCGTCGCTGTAGAGCCACGCGCCCGGAAAGTTGAACGGCGGCCGTGGCGCCGTTCACAAGGCCCAGAACGCTTTCGTAGAATTTCACCGTTTCTTGGAGTTTACGGGTCGACACATTGTAATGGTCGAGCGTTCCGACGCTCATGCTCATGGGGCTTCTCCGTGGGCCGCTGCCGTGAAGCTGTATTAGCGCGAAAATGGTCCGATGACGAGCGGTCGATCGATACCTGGCGACGGCCGCGTGCGAGGTTGTGAGCCAGGGGCAAACGAGTCATAACCTCGGCTCATCGACGCCGGAAAGCAGGAGTGGTTCCATGGCTGCCATCAAACGCCCTCGCGCCCGCGGCTTCCTGCCGACGAGGTTCGTCCTTGCGGTGGCTGGTCTCGCCGCAGCCGCGGCGCTCGCAGTCCCGAATGTTGCGCAGGCCGACTGGCGGCAGGCCGCGCCATGGTGCGCGAACATGGGCGGCGGCTACGGCTTCGACTGCAGCTATTTCACGTTCGACCAGTGTATGGCGACGGCGCGGGGGCTTGGCAATTTTTGCACGCCCAATCCACGTGCACAGCATTACGTCGAAGATCGCGGCCGGCGCCGGGTGCGCTCACGCAAGGCGCGCAACGACGATTGAGTGACCGTTACGGCCATGTTGCGGCCGGTGACGCCGGCCGTTTGAGCCTGCGGGTTGTTTCAGCTTCCAACGAAAACCGTTGACCTCGGCGAGCGACGCCGAAAGCGACAAGTCATTCTGAAAACGAAAAGGGCGGCTAAGGGGCCGCCCCAGTTGACCACGCCACGCAGGGAGGAACGCGATGGGACGGAAAGTAGCCTAGCCCGAGGAATAGAACCAAGCAGTGGCTCCTCATTCGTACCAGGTGGCCAATTCGTCAACCTTATCCAGATGCCTTCGACGTTCGCGCCGATGAAGAAGCGCCGCCCTCGTCGTCTGGTCGTGCGATTGCCAGTCTTCGCAACTGCGGAGCCGGCGGCTGTGCGCTGCGGCTAAAACACAGCGAGATATTTCAACAGCGAAATCACCCCGATGACGATCACGATGACGCGCACGATCTGCTTTGCGCGTCCGTCGAGCGGGAGCATGTTGACGAGATAGAGCACCAGGATGATGACCAGGAAAGTGATCAGCACGCCAATGAGGACCGACATGCGTTCTATCCTTTCTTCGCCCTAAAGGTCGCTCGGTGGGCATCTTGCGCGCAGGGCGTATACCCACGGTGGCATCGGGCGCCGAGCCGGTCAACGCGCGTGGCAGTACCCGTGTTCCGTCAACCGCCAAATTTCGGCGGATCCGGTCACCGGCGTGGCCGTTTGACGGTGTCCGGCCAAGCGCCCATGCGCGCCGCCACTTCCTCAGGGACCCGGTAGTCCCGCATCACCTGGCGCATGTCGCGCAGACCGCAGGCCTCGCGTTGCACAATGAAGTGCCAGAGCGCCACGCTCGCTTGCGATATGAGTTCGGCCCGCTCGTGCTTGCCGGCGGCCGAGATTGTGCCGCGCGGGTTATTGCCGTCGAACTCGGCGAGCGTCGCGATCGCCGCCTCGAGCGCCCGCCCCAGGCGACCGAGCGCTGAAGCCTTTTCCTGGCCGAACTCGTAGTCGAGCAGGTCGGCCGGGGTGTCGAAGAGATTGCGGCGTGGCGGCATAGGTTCGAGGTCTGGCTACAGCAATAATCATTCACCAGTCGCGACCGTCGTGTCGAGCACAATCTCGGTAGGCGAGGCCGAGGTGTGTGCACCAAGGCTTCCTGCTTGTTCGCGGCCAATGGTCGCGAGCCCTGCCAGGATCGCTTGAACGGGTGTGCCCGATCGGCTCATATGGCCGCTGTCGGTTAAGCCGTTTGCGGGGCGACCACGGGAGGAACAACAATGATGAAAACAAGCCTTTTGACCGCGCTCTGCGCGCTGACACTGGTCGGCGGCGCGGTCGCGCCGGCTCTCGCGGAAGACGTGTTGAAGGTGGCAATCCCGCAGCGCGGCGCCTGGGATGCCGGTGTCGCCGAACTCGGCGAACGGGGCGGCATCTTCAAGAAGCATGGCATCAAGCTTGAAATCCTCTACGCGCAAGCCGGCCCGGAATCGATCCAGGCACTGATTGGCGGCAGCATGGACATCGCCACCGCGGCGGGCGTCTCGGCCGCCGTCGGCACCTTCGCCAAGGGCGCGCCGATCCGCATCATCGGTTCGGAAATGATCGGAGCGCCCGATCTCTACTGGTACGTTCCGGCTGCGTCGCCGATCAAGAAGGTCGAGGACTTCAACGGCAAGACGGTCGCGTTCTCGTTGACCGGCTCGTCGAGCCACGCGGCTCTGCTGGCGCTGATCGCGCAGTACAAGCTGACGGCCAAGCCTACTTCGACCGGCAACATCGCTGCGACGATCACCCAGACCATGACAGGTCAGGTCGATGTCGGCTTCGGCGCGGCGCCGTTCGGGCTCGACCTCGCCGAAGACGGCAAGACCAGGATTGTCGCGACCGGCAACGATGTGGTGTCGCTGCGTAGCCGTACCGTGCGGGTGAACCTCACCAACGTGAATACGCTGAAGAACCGCCGCGACGCACTGGTGCGCTTCAATCGCGCCTATGCGGAAACGGTCGAGTGGATGTATTCCGATCCGGCCGCACTCAAGCACTACGGCGAGTACTCCAGCCTGCCCGAGAAGATCGTCCTGCGGGTCCGCAATCTCATCCCGAAGCAGAACCTCGCGACCGGCAAGGTCGAGGGGATCGATGCGATCATGGCGGACGCGGTCGCGGGCAAGTTCATTCCGGCGCCGCTCTCGGCGGACCAGTTGAAGGAACTCATTCAGATCCCGTAACAACGACGAGACGAAGAGCGCACCAATAAGAAAGGGCGGCCGTTCGGGCCGCCCTTTCGCTTGCGTAACCGATGGCCGATTCTCAGCTCAGAACTTTGTATTTCTTGAACCACGCCTGCATCTGGTTCCAGGCGTCCTCGGCGGCCTCCTTGCGGTAGCTCTGCCGGTAGTCGGCATGGAAGCCGTGCGGCGCGCCCGGATAGGTCTTGATCTCGAACGCCTTGTTAGCCGCCTGCAGCGCGGCCTTCATGCCGTCGACCTGGGTGAGCGGAATACCCTGGTCGGCTTCGCCGTAGAGGCCGAGCACCGGCGCCTTCATGTCGGCCGCCGCCTGGGTCGGGCTCTTCGGCCAGATCGCCTTTTGCGCGTCCGGATCGACCAGCGAGCCGTAGAACGCGACACCGGCCTTCACATCCTTGTTGTGCGCGCAGTATTCCCAGACCGTGCGCCCGCCGCGGCAGAAGCCCATGATGCCGAGCCGGTTGGTATCGCCGCCCTGCGACTTCGCCCACGCTACCGTGGCGTCGAGGTCGGAGAACAACTCGGCGTCCGGCTTGCTGTTGACGTGCGGCATGAGCTGCGGCATCTCGCTGATCTTCGTGAGATCGACGCCGCGGCGGAAATAATAGTCCGGTGCGATCGCGAGCGCGCCGAGCTTGGCGACGCGGCGGGTGACGTCCTTGATGTATTCGTGTAGTCCGAAGATCTCCATCGCCACCAGGATGACCGGCGGGTTGGCGACGTTCGCAGGCTTGGCGAAGTAGACCGGCATCTCGCCGCCCGGCACCGTCACCTTGGCATCACCGACCGCGAGCCCGGCAGTGTCGGTTTGGATGGCCTGGGCGCTGACCGGTCCGGCAGCGAGCGTATAGCCGGCGGCGGCAGCCGCCGAGGCGGTCATGAAGAAGCCGCGCCGCGACAGCGGATCGACCTGGTGGGCCAGTCCTTCGACATCCGAGGTAATCTTGGTCCGAACGTTCATTTGCGTCCTCCTGTGGGCCGTTCAATGATTGTGGTTGATTGACGTGCCGCGGCTTTGCCGTCGTTTTCAGTCCATTCGCCGATCATGTAGCTGATTGTCAACGTGGGCGCCGCGGGTGCGTCAGAATTCCTTGGCGATCGCGTTTACGACGCGGGCGTCCATCGGTTCGATATCGGTCGAAAAGACCGCAGCGATATGGCCGTCGCGTCCCACGAGATATTTATGGAAATTCCAGCGCGGCGTTTCGAGCGGCCGTTCGCTGGCGGCCCATTTGTAGAACGGGTGCGGATTGGGGCCTTTCACCTGGACCTTGGCGGCGAGCGGAAAGCCGATGTGATATTCGCCCTGCGCGGTGTGCTTGATGTCATCGGCCGTGCCCGGCTCTTGGCCGCCGAAATCGTTGGACGGGACGCCGACGATCATCAGCCCACGCGCTTGATAGCGCGCCCAGAGCTGCTGCAGGCCGGCATATTGCGGCGTGTACCCGCAAAGCGACGCGGTGTTGACGACGAGGATTGGCTTGCCGGCGAAGTCGGCGAGCTTGATGTCGCCGCCGTCCAATCCGGCAAAGGAAAATGCATAGGCGGTGATACGGCTCATGGATTGGGCCTGCGCAAGACCGGGCACCGCAAGCGCGCCGGCGGCCAACGTGAGAAAACCTCTACGGTTGGTCAGCATGGTTCACTCCTCGCCATTGTCTAGCAAGGAGCCGCGCCCGATACGAGTGACAAGAGCGTGTGAATGGCGTGCGGCGGGTCGCGAGTTCGCCGCGGGTGGCGGTGCTTACATCCCGCGGTTTGCCAACACCTGACGACACGCGGGGCTCAGGCGCGCTTTATTGGCTCTCATGCAGGTGGCAATGGCTCCGATGTCGCCCGCCTGCAACTCACGTTCGCAGTATTTGTGCGAGTCAGCCTGGCATGCCGCCCGCTCCTCGGGGCTTCCCTGCGTCATCGGCAGGGGCGGAAGCGGCAGCGGAAACGGATTTTGCGCAAGCACCGGTGTCGAGCTCGCGACGAGGACGGCAACCAACAGGCCGACTTTGGGAAGCATTGGCGTTTCCTGACGTTAGATACAACGATCGGCACACACGACTTGAACGGTGCTGCGACGGCTTGCCCACCGCGCGGCACCGGCAATCAGGCTCCACAATCCACCGGCTGGGGCCCGATAGCCACCCGACCTTTCGAGGTGGCGACGGGCCGATGCCCCCAAGCGAGACCTATAGAGCGCCAATGGCGACGGCAATCAACCCCTCCACTGGCAGGTCGATACCAGCCCAGGAACTGGCCGAAAAAGAGGCACCTTGGGGCAGGTTCGCGAGCCGCTATAGCCTGAACGCACGGGCGGCATTGCCGCCCAGGATGGCGTCGCGATCGGCCTGCGGCAGGTCGAGATTCTGGATGAAGTCGGTCGGTCGCACGAGGTCGCGCATCGGGGAGGGGTAGTCGGTGCCGAACATCACCCGGTCGGCGCCCACCAATTTGATGAGCGACAGCACGACCTCCGGGCTTTCGATGATGCAGTCGTAATAGAAGCGCTTGAGATAGACCGTCGCCGGACGCTTGGCTTGCGCGAGATGCGGCATGCGCTCGACCGTGCGGTCGAGCCGCATGATGCCCCAGGGCGCGTTGCCGCCCGCCCGCGGCAGGAACACTTCGAGCTTGGGGAAGGCGTCCATCACGCCACCCAGGATGAGCGAATAGGCGGCGAGACCGATCTCAACCGGATTGCCGAGAAGGTTGATCAAATAATACTTGTCCAGGCGCTCGCGGCCGAAGGGAGCGACCGGATGCGTGAAGATCGGCCAGCCGAGTTCCTCGCACTTGGCATAGACCGGAAAGAAGGACTTCTCGTCGAGGTTCTTGCCGAGGATACCCGTCGGCATCATGACGCCGCGCAGCCCGGGAAGTTTCGACGCCCGCTCGAGTTCCTGCACCGCGAGGTCCGGCGCCTGCATCGGCACCATCGCAAGGGCGACAAACCGATCGGGGTATTTCAGATGCGCGGCCGAGGCCGCATCGTTGTAGGCCTGTGAAAGCTTCAGGCCGAACGCTGGCGGTGCCCAGTGCACCATCGGGGCCATGAGCGAAAGCACCTGCGTGCGGATGCCGGTCTCCTGCATCGATTTGATGCGGCTTTCCAGGTCGATGTATTGCGGTCCGAAGACGGCGCCGATGCCGGAGGCGTTGAACGTGACGGAGCCGCGCTCGTTGGTGCCGAGGCGCGCCCCGGCGGCTTCGCCCTCCCTGCGGATCAGGTCGACAAATTCCTGCGGGTACCAGTGGGTGTGCGCATCGATGACGCGCGCGCTGGCCTGAGCAAACGCTGGCTGCGCGGCCGAGCATGAGCGCGCCGCCGGTCGCGGCGGCGGAGATCAGGAAATCCCGCTTGCTGATGGACATCTTTTCTCTCCCACGAATTGCGCCGCGATGTTTCGCGTGCGTCGTTTTGATTGGAGACGAGCATATCCGGATTGGCGCCCGAAGGCAGTGGGGCTTCGGCGAATCGTCGACCGGCAGCTTGTTGACTTGAATCAACGACGGCGGCGGCCGGCGTGATTGAGTGCGCCGGTGAATGGAGAAATTCGCATGCGCAGGGCGTACATCTTGTTAGCCGGACTGCTGGCGATGGCGTCAACGGGATCGCAAGCGCAGGAAATCGGTCAGCCGGGCCGTGGGCTCGCCTTGGCCAAGCGTCTCTGTGCGGAATGTCATGCGGTGCAGAAGGAGGATGCGCAGTCTCCGAACGCGGATGCCCCTCACTTTCAGTTGATCGCCATCGTCCCGGGGATGACCCCGCTCGCATTGTCGGCCACGCTCAATACCTCGCATCGCGCGATGCCCAATATCCTGCTCGATGCGGCCGAGCAGGCGGACATCATCGCTTACATCATGAGCCTCAAGTGAGCGCTGCTTCGGCAGATGCGTGCTACGGCACGTAACCGATCGCCTCGACTTCGAGCCCGCAGTCGAGCGGGGTACGACCGGCCTGCATGCGGGTGCGTGCCGGCAGCGTGTCCTGGCTGGTGAAATAGCCGCGATAGATGCGGTCGAACTCCTCCGACTGCCGCTGATCCTTGAGCCAGACGATGACCTTGAGCAGGCAGTCCATGTTCGAGCCCGCGGCCTCGACCAATTTTTTGAGGTGATCCATCACGATGCGCACCTGACGTTCGAACGGCATGTCAGGGAAGGGCGGGATCGGCTCGCCCTTGGCGCGCGCCTCCCGCAATTTTCCGGCGAAGTCGGCATCGAATGGCGGCAGGCCGGAAATGAAGATCATGTTGCCGTAGCGCACGCAAAGATTGAACGGACCGCCAGTCGGGGGTACGTCCGCTTGGATGACCTGCTTGTCCATTTCCGCCTCTGGAACCTTTCGTCGCCGTACTCGTTGCAGGGTTAGCCGTGATGGAACTCCGAGTGGAGTATCCGACCACAGTACCGGACACGTGTCGATCCAGCGTGAAACGGGGCGACGGCTGCCGCGAACGCCGCGACAGCGGCCAAGCGCGGGGCGAATGGATTGTCCGGAACGGGGGGCGACGGGTTGGGCGCGAAACCCGCTGCCGCAGCGCGCGCGGTAGTGTGAGGGGTTCCTTCCTGGTGAGCTCACAGGAAAGGAGTGCTCACATGTGTGACTACAGTTTGCATCAAGTTGCCACCCGGCGGGCAGAGGTCGCCGACCAGTTGGTGACCACCAAGTTCGCCAACTCGATCACGCGCGGCTTCACGGCCGTCGGACAGCCGGAGGTCGCGGTCTGCCTGCTGCCGGGGACCGAGGTCGCGTTCGAGCGCGACGTGGAATGCGAGCCTTCGTTCGGTATCGGCATTCTGCCCACCAAGAAGCTTGGACAGCGCCTCGCGCGCTTCCGGCAGATCGATCTGCACAATTCGACCACGCATCACGACGCGCTGGAATTCCCCAACGGGCAGGTCGTGCTGTTGACGCGCCTGTGCGAGGGCCAGCGCGCGACGGTTCTGCAATTGCCGGCGTCGGTGCAGCGCGCAGGCGCTGTCCCATCTGCGCACCCGATAGCAGCCGGCACTTCGGTCTGACGCAGGGCGTCTGCCGCCGCCCTAAGCGGTGCCAAAAAGCGAAGAGCCACCGGCGTGCCGGTGGCTCTTTTTCGTGGGGTCACGTGAGGCGGGCTATGCGCCGCCTCTACGGTGTCTGGTCATCAAGGAGCGAGCGCGACTTCCGCCTCGCGGAACGAGACCAACGTCTCGAACTTGTAGCCGCACGCGTCACACTCCCAGAGGTGACGCACGCGATGCCGCTCCAGGTATTCCGACCATTCAGGGAGGAAGATGGTCTCCCCGCACTGGGCGCACTTGTTCACGGTTCTTGCTTCGAGATACTTTTTACGGGCGCTCGTGGTTCGAACTTCCATGGCGTGTTCCTCCCGCCATTGACCATTGTCCTCCCCAACTCCCTGGGGCCTCGTATAGCGGAATTGTGCGGGCAAAATGAAGCAGCGACCCTGACCTAACAGGTCAGAAATACAGACCTAAAATTATACGTCGAGATTATGTGCGGAGCAGCACGCGACGTTCTGCGCCGCACCAAATCTCGTCACTCAGGGGCGACAATTGCCTTTGGCGACTTCGACCTGCAACGCCTGCAACGCGGTCTGGTAGGTCTGCATATTCCACGCGAGCAGAAGCCAGCCATCGCCCCACGGCATCGTGTTATTGTCGTTATTCCAGATCTGACAGTCGCCGGACCGCCACCGGACCAGATTGTAGTCGGCGGCAGATGCCGGAAGCGCCGCGCCGATCGTGATTGCTGCAGCGCACAGGACAACGGTCCAACGGGACATCGCACACTCCTCAAACCGCCCACTCCCACGCTGCTAATTTTATGATCGCCGAACTGGTGATCAACGGGCCTGTGTCGGCCATCCGCCGGAAGGGTTAAAGCACTCCTCCCGGCTGCGGGTTCTGGAGCGGAGTTCTTCCTCTGTTTGCACCATTGCTGTAGTGGTGGCAGACAGCGAAATGGTTCAAAGAAAGCGGAGGCCGAGATGCCCGAAATCTACGTTCACGCCGTGAAAGGCCGTTCGATCGAGCAAAAGCGCGCTCTGGTGAAGGACATCACTGACGCCGTGGTTAAAAATCTGTCGGTGCCGGCCGAAGCCGTCATGGTGGAGTTCATCGAGACGGAGCCGAATTCCAAGGCGAAGGGTGGCTTCCTGTTCAGCGACCGCGCGCCTCCGCGCTGACGGTTTCGGCGGGGTGGGGGCATGAGCGATCTCGAGGGCAAGACCGCGCTGGTGACGGGCGCAGCGTCGGGCATCGGTCTGGCAACGGCCGAAATGTTCGCCAAGCGTGGCGCCCGGGTCGCCCTCAACCATCTGCCGGACGATCCGCGTGGCCCCGCCACGGTCGCGCGGCTGTGCGCAGATGGCCTTAAGGTGATCGGCGCGCCCGGCAACGTTGCCAAGGCGGGCGAGGCGGAAGCCATGGTGCGCGCCGCGATCGAGGCGCTCGGACGGCTCGATTTTCTTGCCAATAATGCCGGCACCTCGAATACCGTCGAGCCGATCCCGCCTGCGCAAATGGACAAGCTGACCGAAGAGTTCTGGGCAACCATCCTCACCACGAATCTCATCGGTCCGTTCCGTTGCACGCACGCGGCGGCGGAGGCACTCCGGGCCGCGCGCGGAGCGGTGTGCAACACCGCCTCCGTTGCCGGCATCAATATGCCGGGCTCCAGCATGGCTTATGGGGCGAGCAAGGCCGGCCTCATCAGCCTCACCAAGAACCTCGCGCGCGCGCTCGCACCGCAGGCGCGCGTGAACGCGGTCGCGCCAGGCTTTGTCGACACCGAGTGGACCAAGCCTTGGCCCGACGCGCGCAAGCAGGCGTCGATCGAACGTACCCTGCTCAAGCGTGCCTGCACGCCCGCCGACATCGCCGCCGCGATCGTGTTTCTCTGCGCCGACACCAGCATGGTGACGGCGCAGACGCTGGTGGTCGATGGCGGATATTCGCTTTAGGAATGACGCGTCAGCGCGCGGTGGCGGCGGCGGGCCGGCCCTGGCTGGCCGCCCGCTGACGCAGCAGCGAGAGGAAGCGTTCCTCCGGCATCGGCTGGCCGAGCAGGAAGCCCTGACCGTAGTCGCAGCCCATGCTGGTCAGCGCGACGGCGTCGGCGGCCTTCTCGATTCCGATCGCAACCGCCAGGCTGCCGAAATTGTGCGCCAGGTCGATGACGGTCTTGCAGAGCGGCGCGTTGACTTTGTCGGTGCCGCAATCAGTGACGAATGACCGGTCAAGCTTCAGTTCCGCGAACGGCAATTCCTTGAGCCGTGCAAGCGAGGAATAGCCGCGGCCGAAGTCGTCGATCGCGAGCTTGACGTTGACCTGCCCAAGTTGCTTGGCGAGTTCGGCTGCCAGCGAGAGGTCGGTGACGATCTGCTCTTCGGTGATGTCGATGATCATCCGGACCAATGATCGACCTGCGAGCGGTGCGAGCGCACGATATGCGGGATCGAAAATTTAACCAGCGCGTTCACCGAAATGTTGACGGCGACGCCTTATGGAGTTCTGGCGAGCGCGGCCTCAGCGGGGCGAGCCGCGCAGCGTCTGCTCGATTGCAGGCAGGTCCAACGCCACCAACTCGGGCGGCGGGTTCGTCTCCTCCGGCAGCCGGTCGAGCCCGGCTGCGATAAGCGCCCGGCCGACCGCCGGGTTCGAGGTGATGACCGCGAATGGCACCGAGAGTAGCGGCCCGCCGGCAATGAACAACGCCCATGGGATGGCCGATGGGGCGGTCGCCGCGAGCAGCAGCACGGGCGCCAGTCCGATCAGCGTCTGCGGCCAGAAATAGCCCCAGGCGTCGTCCCACGGGATGGTGTGATCGTCGCGTGTCTGCGAGCCCCAGCCGATGGTCCGGCCGCTCAGCAGCCGCCCCAGGAACACGGTGTGGCTGGCCCATTGGACGGACGAGAGCAGGATGACGAACACGATCGTGATGAGCACGCTCAGCATGAACCGCGCCCCGCCGCCGAATGCGCGTCTCAGCTCAGACCGGCTCATGATGTCGATCGCGGTCGCGATGTTGGGGGCAAACCACATCGCCAGCACGAGGATCAGAAGGGGAAGGCCCGCATCCCAGCGCATGAAGTCGGCCGGCGTCGGAGCCATGGCAGCCGCCACGGTGCCGATCAGCAGCATCCCGATCCAGGCCGGCGCGCCGACGAACATCAGGATCGCGAACACAAGCTGGTAGCGGCTCATGGGCCGCAACCCGGGCAGGTGCACGAAATGCCAGTATTGCATATTGCCCTGGCACCAGCGCAGGTCGCGGCGGATGTATTCGACCAGCGTCGGCGGATTCTGCTCGAAGCTGTCGCCCTCGTAGGCCACGACCCGTACCTCGTAGCCGGCGCGCCGCATCAGCACGGCCTCGATCTGGTCGTGGCTGAGGACATGGCCGCCGATCAGCGCGTCTTCGTCGAGCGCGGGCAGATGACAGTGCTCCATAAAGGGCGCGATGCGCACGAGCGCGTTGTGGCCCCAGTAGGGCCCGCAATCGCCCTGCCACCAGGAACTGCCGATCGTGTAGGAGCGCATGCCGAGCCGCATGCCGAACTGGAAGATGCGCGCGAAGGCGCTTGCCGAGGGCATGCCGATGACAAGGCTCTGCAGGATGCCGATGCGCGGATCGATCTGCATGACGCGGACGAGCCGCAGGACCGCGTCCGCCGTCATCACGCTGTCGGCGTCGAGCATGAGCGCGAAGTCGTGGTTTGCGCCCCAGCGCTCGCAGAAATCGCGGACGTTGCCGGCCTTGAAGCCGGTGTTCTGGGCGCGCCGCCGATAGGTGACGGGAAGCTTGTCCCGCCAAGCGGTGGCGAGTTCGGCGAATTGGCGGTCCTCAGCGACGGCAATCGCCGGGTCGCTGGTATCGCTCAGGATGTAAACGTGAAAGTGCTGCCCAGCGCCGCGGGCGGCGATCCCCTCCATCAATGGCGTCAGGTGCCGGAGCACCCGGTCGGGGCTCTCGTTGCGGATACACATGGCAATTGCCGTCGAGGCGGTGATCGGCTCGTCCCCGCGCACGCGCCCGACCACCGGCGTCACCGCCGCGACCGGATCGCGCGCAAATCGCATGATCAGGAGGCCGATGGTCGCGTTCCAGAAACCGATCACGTACCAGGGCAGCGTCACGGCAAACAGCACGACGAGCAGTAGGTCGACCTTGCCGAAGCCGCCTGGCGACAAAGCGATCACGGCCAGCCAGATGAGACCGGCCATGGTCAGGGCGACGGCGGAGAAAAATACGACCTGCCGTGAGGCAAGCGAGAGGGCTGGCGCGCCGGTCAGAAGAGTTTCGCGCGGGGAACGTTCGAGCATGTGGGGCTTGGCCGTGTCCTTCCTGGCGATTCAAGGATATAGCGGAGGCCGGTGCAAATCCAAACGGGTTGGACGTGGCGGGTAACGACGCGATCGAGACGAGCGCTCTCTGGTATACCGGACCAGGCCGCGCGGAATTGCGGCGTGAGGCGGTGCCGGCGCCGGGACCGGGCGAGGTCCGCGTCCGCGCGCTCACCGGCGCCATCAGCCGCGGCACCGAGCGGCTTGTCCAGGCCGGCCGTGTACCGAAGAGCGAATACGAGCGCATGCGCGCGCCCTTTATGGCCGGGGCCTTCCCGTTTCCGGTCAAATACGGCTACGCCACCGTTGGGCGGATCGAGGACGGTCCTGCTCACCTGCAGGACCGCGATGTCTTCACGCTTTATCCGCACCAGACGCGCTTCAATCTATCGGCCGAGGCGGTCCACCCACTGCCTGCGCAGGTGACGCCGCTGCGGGCCGTGCTGGCTGCGAACATGGAGACCGCGCTCAATGCCGTCTGGGATGGCGCACCGGGGCCCGCCGATCGGATCGCCATCGTGGGCGGCGGACTGCTCGGGCTGCTGGTGACCTATCTGTGTGCCCGGCTGCCTGGCGCCGAGGTCACGGTCGTCGACATCGATCCGTCGCGCGCGCGGCTCGCGAGCGCGCTCGGCGCGCGCTTTGCGTCTCCCGATGCCGCCGCGGCGGAGTGCGATGTCGTCTTTCATGCCAGCGCCTCGGCGGCCGGGTTGGCGACCGCACTGCGGCTTGCGGGGGAAGAGGCCGCGGTCGTGGAATTGAGCTGGTACGGGGAGGGTGAGATCGCCGCGCCCTTCGGCGAAGCCTTCCATAGCCGCCGGCTGCGGCTCATCTCGAGCCAGGTCGGCAAGGTCGCGCCTTCGCACAGGCCACGTTGGAGCTACGGGCGGCGGCTCGCCGCCGCGCTCGCGCTGCTCGCGGATCCCGTGCTCGATATCCTGCTTGCACCGGCGATTGCATTTGGGGACTTGCCCGGGCGGCTGGCAGATGTTTTCAGTGCGGCTTCCGGCGTGGTCTGCCAGCCGATTCTGTATCCTGGCGCGGACCAGGCTCGATAACCAGAGGGAGTTGCTGTGTTCGCAGTCGAAGTATCCGACCAGATCATGATCGCTCATTCGTTTCGCGGCGAGATTTTCGGACCTGCGCAGAAGATGCACGGCGCGACCTTTGTGATCCGCGTGGCGTTCTTCGCCGAAGCGCTCGACCAGCACGGCATCGTGGTCGACATCGCCCGCGCGCATGAGGTGTTGAAGGAAGCTCTGGCCCCGCTCAATTATCGCAATCTCGATGACGTTCCGCAGTTTCGCGGCACCAACACCACGACCGAATTCTTGACCAAGCACTTGTTCGACCACCTCGCGGCGGCGGCGCGCGCCGGCAAGCTCGGCCGCGAAGGCGGCGACCTCAAATCGATCCGCGTCACGGTTGCGGAATCGCCGGTCGCGCGCGCCTGGTACGAGGCGCCATTGTGAGGGACGTGGTGTTCGCGGTGCCGGGCGACCTCGCGACGCCGACCGGTGGTTACACCTATGATCGCCGCATCATCGCAGAACTGCCGGCACTCGGCTGGCAGGCCGACGTGCTCGACCTCGGCGAGGGCTTTCCGCGGCCGGCGAGGGAGACGCGGGCTGTCGCGCACGCGCGCCTCGTCGCGTTGCCGCCTGGACCGCCAATCGTGGTCGATGGTCTTGCGCTTGGCGTATTGCCGGAGACGTCGCAGGAACTTCAGCGAAACCACAAACTCGTCGCGTTGGTGCATCATCCACTGGCGCTGGAATCGGGAATAAGCGCGCAGGATGCGGCCGCTTTCCGCGCGAGTGAGCGCGCGGCGCTTGGCTCCGCGCGCGCGATCATCGCGACCAGCCGGGCTACCGTTCGCGTGCTGGCTGCGGACTACGACGTCGCGCCCGACCGCGTCAACGTCGTCGAACCGGGCACCGATCGCGGCGCGATTGCGCCGCGGGGCGAGAGCGACACCGTTGCGCTGCTGTCCGTCGGCGCGGTGGTGCCACGCAAGGGTTACGATCTTCTCGTTGCCGCGCTTGCGAGGCTGACGGATTTGTCGTGGCGGCTCGTCATCGCGGGGGATAAGAGCCGCGACGCCGAGACCGTGCGAAAATTGGAAGCGGATATCGATCGCCTCGACCTGGCCGGGCGCATCCGCCTCGCGGGTGCTGTCTCGAGCGAAGAGCTTTCTTCGCTTTATGCGGGCGCCGACCTCTTCGTGCTCCCGTCACGTTTCGAGGGCTACGGGATGGCCTATACGGAGGCGCTGGCCCACGGCCTGCCGGTGATAGGCACCCGTATCGGCGCCATCCCCGACACGGTCCCGTCCGACGCCGGAGTTCTGGTGCCGCCGGATGATGTCGACGCGCTTGCAGACGTCTTGCGGCGGCTGATCACGCAACCTCAAGAGCGCCAGCGCCTTGCGGCGGCGGCGCGCGCCACAACGTTTCCGTCCTGGGGCGAGCAGGCGGCACGTTTCGTGCGCGTTCTGGAGCGGCTCGCATGAGCGGCTTTTCCGCCGAATGGCTGGCGTTGCGCGAGAGCTATGATCGCACCGCGCGCAACGACAAGGTGCTCGATGCGGTTCGCCGACATTTCGCCGGACATACCGCGATCGCTGTCGTCGATCTCGCCTGCGGCACCGGTTCGACCGTGCGTGCTCTCGGACCCTATCTGCCGACGCGTCAGAACTGGTTGCTGGTCGACAACGATCTCAGCCTGTTGGCGCGGACTTCGACCATGTCCCAGCCGCCCAACCTGACGGTGACGGCGCGGCCGATCGATCTCGCCCGCGATCTTGAGCTTGCGCTCGACGGACCGCTCGATCTGGTGACCGCCTCGGCGCTTCTCGATCTTGTTTCACCCGAGTGGCTCGATCGGCTGCTCATCGAGGCCGCCGTTCGGCGCCTGCCGATCTATGCAGCGCTCACCTATGATGGTCGCACCGTGAGCGAGCCCGTCGGCGCCTTCGACAAGGAATTGCAGGTGGGCTTCAACATCCACCAGTGCACCGACAAAGGCTTTGGTCCGGCGCTTGGACCGAGCGCGGCCGCGCGCGCGCTCGAGCGGTTCGAGCATTTCGGCTACTCGGTCGTGCAGGGTCGATCCGATTGGGTCTTCAAGCCAGACGACCGGGCGATCCAGGAGGCGCTGTTCGTGGGCTTCGCCGAAGTCGGGGCGCTCACGACGCAAATGACCGCGGACGAGATCGCGGGATGGCTGGCGCAGCGGCGCAAATATCTGGCAGGCGGCCGTTCGCACCTGCGGATCGGTCACGTCGACATTTTCGCCCGGCCGACCGCTATCCGCTGAGCGCTCAGATCGCAGTCGAGCAGCACTTCATCGCCCAAGACATGCGCGCGCATCGGTACGCGCATCGCCTCGTCGACGAGTTTGATCGGTGGCAAATTGAGACTCGACCGTCCGGAGCCGAGGATGATCGGCGCAATCATGACATGCAGCCGATCGAGCCTGCCAGCCGCGACGAAGCGCGAGACCGTGTCGGCGCCACCTTCCACCAGGATGCGACGTATGCCGCGGGCGGCGAGCGCGCTCAGAATGGCCTCGGGAGCGAGCCGTCCGTCAGGAGCGGGAAGTGCGGCGACCTCGATATCTGGCGGCAATCTCGTCGCCGTCCCTTCCTTCGTCATCACGATGCGTCGGATACCATCCTGGGCCAGAACGCGTGCCGTCGGCGGTAATCGTCCATTAGGATCAAGAATGACCCGCACCGGACTCGGGCCTTCGACGCGCCGCACCGTCAATTGCGGATCGTCGGCGATCGCCGTCCCGACCCCGATCACCACGGCGTCGACCAGGGCTCGCAGGCGGTGCAGGTGGGCCAGACCGGCGGTCCCGTTGATATAGTGCGAATGTCCGGTCGGGGTGGCAATCCGCGCGTCGATCGATTGGCCGCATTGCCCGACGACCATCAGGTCGTCCGCCGCGCCATGTCGCAGCGGCCCAAATATGTCCTCCCAAGGTTGCGGGAGGGAACCAACGCAGGTCCGGAACGTTCGTGCTACGCCGGCCCATGTGGCGTCCTCGGAAACGGCCTCCGAGGCGCCATCCAGCGGGCTGGCAGGCTGCTCCTGGCACCCCTGCGCCAACGGCGGTCCTTTCTTTGCCGCGTCTACGCGGGGGGCCATGATATTTTTCCTGGTCGAACCTGCACGAACATGTGTCGTGAAAATGCTACTAGCATGGAATATGGTTCTTCAGGTTGCGTTCATCTTGATGCGGCCATGAAGTGTGCCAACATCAAACTGGCGTAGCTGAAGCAAGTGTTGCGGGGTGACATGAGTGGGAATGGGAAGTCCGATCTGTTCGGGGATTCCGAACAGGTCGCTGTTGAGCGTGGTCTAGCCGAATTTCGGTCCGAGCGGCCGGTCATCATAAAATCGGAGGCGGAAGTTGCCTTGGTTATGCCGGTTGACGGTATGACCGAGGATCGACTTGCTGCTTTCAGGCGCCTCTGCGCGCCGGCTCAACCTAGGCTGGTTATTACCGCGCGCCGGGCGCGGGCGCTGGGCATCGAATCCGCCGGCCCGGTCGGATTGGCGATCGGCGACCTGCATGGCGCGGCCTCGATTTTCGCGCTGGCGTCCGATACGCAGGTAACGCGGCACCTTGATGTTATCCCGGCCGGAGAAGCGGCTGACGCCGCCATTGCGCTGGCAAAGCTCGCGCATCGTCTGCCGGCCCTGCTTGTTGCCGACGGGAGCGCGGCGGCCGCCACAAACGATCCACCGCTGATGACGATTGCGGCTGACGCTGTCGCGCGGTTCCGCGCTGCGGCGGTTGCGTCGCTCACGGTCGCGGCGGAAGCCACGATCCCGCTGCATGGCGGACTGTTGGCGCGGTTCGTCATCTTCCGCGACCGGATGGGTGGCTCGCCGACCGCGATCGTCGTCGGCAAGCCGAACTTTGCCGAGCCGGTGGCGGTGCGGATGCATTCGGCCTGCCTGACCGGTGACGTGTTTGGATCGCGGCGCTGCGATTGCGGCGATCAGCTTCGCCTCGCCCTGACGCAGCTTGCGCAGCACGGTGGCGGCGTCATTCTGTATCTGGAGCAGGAAGGCCGCGGCCTCGGCCTCGCGAACAAGATCCGTACGTACCAGCTCCAGGACGCGGGTCTCGATACGGTCGATGCCAATACGGTGCTCGGTTTCGACGACGACGAGCGCGACTACGGCACTGCCGTGCGCATGCTGCAGATGATCGGTTGCACCAGGGTAAGGCTGCTCACCAATAATCCGGCGAAGCTCGACGGTCTCGCTGAAGCCGGCATCGACGTGTCGGGACGCGTACCGTTGCAAGGGCCGATCAATCCCGACAACCGGCGCTATCTCACCGCCAAGGCGACGCGCGCCGGACACCATCTCGATCATCTCTTGGGAGCGCTTTCCGACGTGAGCGAAGGCCCGCGCAAGCCGGTCGGGGGCGGACCGGCGCCCTGATCGGGTAAGGTCGTGGTCAGCCGCGCACCAGCGTGTCACGACAGCGGTTGACGGCGGCGGCGCGGACATGGGGGGACGCATGATCGACGCCATACCGACCTCCGCGGCTGCGGCGACGGAACCTGGCTATACCCTGACGGCGCGTGTGTTGCATTGGCTGGTTGCCGCGCTCGTGCTGACGATGGTCCCGCTGGGAATTGTGATCGCCAACGAATGGGGCGGCTCGCAGCAGGAGCGGCTCTATGATCTGCACAAGTCGGTGGGTGCGCTGCTGATCCCGGTGGTGATCGTGCGGTTGATCTACCGGCTGGTCGAGACGCCGCCGCCGCTGCCAGCCGATGTTCCGGCGATCCAGCAATTTGCCGCGCATGCGACGCACTGGGTGCTCTACGCTCTGCTGCTGGTCCAGCCCTTGGTGGGCTGGATCGGCACGTCTGCCTATCCGGCGCCGGTGCCGGTGTTCGGCTGGTTCAATCTGCCGATGATCTGGTGGGAGAACCGCGCATTCTCGGATCTGATGATGGCGCTGCACCGCTGGCTCGGAATCGCGATCGCGGTGATAGCCGTGATCCATATCGCGGCAGCGCTGCAGCATCATTTCGTGCGCAAGGACCGCGTCCTCATGCGCATGCTGACCGGCTGAACGGCGGTCGTCCGCGATGGAGCGCCCGCGCAGCCGTTTGGTTGGAGACCTGACATCGCCGGAGGTGTCCCAGCGGCTCAAGCAGACTTCGATCCTGCTGCTGCCGCTCGGTGCGATCGAGCAGCACGGACCGCACCTGCCGCTGAACACGGACGCGATAATCGCCGAGGAATTGACGCACCGGATCGTCGCACGCTGGGGTGATGCGCTCGATCTCTGGCAGCTTCCCACCATCTCGATCGGTGTGTCGCGCGAGCACGACTGGGCGCCCGGCACGTTCTGCCTGACCATCGAGAATTTCATCGCGCTCGTGCGCAACCTCGCGCGCGACATCCTCCGCTCGCTGCCGGCGCGCAACCTCGTGATCGTCAATGGACACGGCGGCAATCGCGGCGTGCTTGAAACGCTGCTGCGCGATCTTGCGCCCGATGACGCGCTCCATTCCTGCGTGATCCATCCATTCGATCTCGCGAAGGTCAAGCTGTCCGGCCCCGACGTCCACGGAGGAAAGAGCGAAACCTCGGTGATGATGGAATTCGCGCCGCATCTGGTGCGCCGGGAGAAGCTTGCCGGGCTCGGCCAGCAGACCGACAGAGAGGAAGTCGAGGCGCTGGTGTTCGATCGCGGCACCACCTGGCCCTGGCGCAGCGACGATCCGCGGCTGGCCGATCAGGGTGTCATCGGAGACGTGCGCGGGGCCTCACGCGAGCTCGGCCGCAAGATCGTCGACAGCATGGTCGCGCAATCCCGCGCCGTCTTCGAGCGCCTGTTGCAGAGCCAGCAGCCGCGCACGCTCAGGCCGCGCCGCTAGTCTGCTGGTGCCCGGTGAGCATATCGCGCCGACAGCGCCGCGACTGCGCCGGAGAGTACCGCCAATACGCACCAGTAGGCGTAGCGGAAATCCGAAGCCACCCCCACCGCGAAAAAAGTCATGACATAGACGGCGGCGGAGGCTGTGACGCCGAGTGCGAATGCGCCGCCCGGCGTTGCGCGCACGCGCCAGGACGCGGCGCCGATCGCGATCGCCAGGACGAGCCACAGGCCCGGCCGGAATATCACCGTCCCCTTGAGAAGTTGGTGCAGTTCAAGCAGCGGCTGAAGATATGGATTTTTCCCGTAGGTCGCATCCGGTTCCGCCCAATCCGGACTCGGCAGCACGAGATTGGGCTTGCCGAGAAAATTCCACATGAAGCTCGCGCGATGCTGGAGGTAGGCGAGGGGATGCGAGATGATCGCGTTTCGCCAGGCCTCGGTCAGGCGTGGCGTGCCGAAGATCACGTCGTCCGGACGCTTCTCAAGCCGGTCCATCACGAATGAGCACGGCGTCTCGTACCAGTACCCGTCCCAGCGTACGGCGTCGTAGCATCGGTTCAGGAGGAGGTCGGTCTCGGCCGGGCTCCATGTGACCGGAAACTGATTTTCGCGGCTGAAGTGCGTGATGCCGCCGAGATCGAACACCATCAACGAGTGCAGCGGATTCTGGCGTTTGGCATTGAGCAGCCCGTAATAGACGGCCGGCACGGCCGCGTAGCAGACAAGGACGGCGGGGATGAAGATGAGCGCCGCGCGCTTGAGGTCGAACCGTGCTGGCCACAGGGCGTAGATCGCGAGGATGGCCGCCGCGAAGATGGCATTGGGACGCAGCAGCAGGCCGACCGCAATCAGCAGCAGCGAGGCGATTGTCACGAGCACCGCCACCGGAGGGCGCATACTACGTTCGGCCGTCGCGAATGGGAGCACGGCGGCGATCAGCCAGATGACGCCGAACACAACATCGCGCCAGATCATGCCGACAAAGAAGAATGCCGGCGGCGTCAGCGCGAGGAGAGGCGTGATGAGACCGAGCCATGGCTCCCGACGGGCTACCGTGAGCGCGAGCAGGCCGAACCCCAGCCAATACAGCGTCGCGATGAACAGGAACATGCTGAGTGCGCCGGGCGCGAGCGGATCGATCAGCCGCCACAGCACGATCATGACCGGCGATTGCCAGTCGCCGAAATTCCAGGTCTGGGCGTCCTTGTAGAGGTAACGAGCGTCGAGCGTCGCGTAGCCCGGCTCAAATACCAGGATGGTGAGCGCGTAGCCCGCCGCGAGCATGGCCAGGATGACAACGGTCGAGCGAGTTTGCGCGCCGCTGCGGGAACGAACGCCCTCGGTGATCGGCCCGTTGCGCGCGACCGGCGGCCGGGCGCCTTCAATCGACATGATTCAGCTCGTGCGGCGCACCGGCGGGGCAAGGGAGTTGCGGCGATATGGTCGGCGTGATGTGGATTTGGCGACCCCGGGTGGATTCGAACCACCGACCTTCAGCTTAGAAGGCTGCTGCTCTATCCCCTGAGCTACGGGGCCGGCAGGTTGGATGTATTGGGAATAGGCTGATTTGGCAATTGGCGTGGTTGCTTGGGTGCGCTTTCGGGCATGGCGATATGCCCCCCCTGTCTGGCCACGGTTGTCGTCATTGGCTACGGTATGATTGATCTTTGCGAAGGTCACATTGCGGCTGGTGGGGGGTGAAGATGTCGCGGCCGAGGATTTCATGCGCGGTCGTCATTGTCGCGCTGCTGTCGCTGGCGTGCACACGGCACGCGGTCGCGGCCGATCACTATGGTGCCATCGCCTTCTCGCAGGACTCGGGCAATGTCGGCTACGCCTACGACTACGGCACGCGCGCCGCCGCCGAGGAACGGGCCGTTGAAGAATGCGGAAGCGGTTGCCAGGTGGTGGTCTGGTTCCGAAATGCCTGCGGCGCGCTCGCAACCGGCGACGACAATGGCTACGGCAGCGGCTGGGCAACGAGCCGCCAGGCGGCCGAGGAAATCGCGCTCTCGGGCTGCAACGACAATGTCAAGAACTGCAGTGTCGTCCGCTGGGTCTGCACCGCGCGGTGACGTAGGCTGAGAACGCGGGTGCTCCGGGTGCAGCGCGCTGCACCCGGGATGTGTACCGCCGCTCAGGTCAGCGTGAAATTCAGATCGCCGAGCTTCTCGATCGAAGTGACGAGCTTGTCGCCGGCCTTGAGCCAGACCTGCTTGTCCTTCGGATAGCCCGAGATCACGCCTTCCGGTGTGCCGGTGAAGATGATGTCACCGGGCTTGAGCGTCATGTATCGCGAGATGTAGCTCACGAGTTGCTTGCAGTTGAACACCATGTCGGACGTGTTCGACGACTGGCGTACTTCTCCGTTCACGCGGCACTCGATCTTGAGATTGTCGCCGTCGACCTGGTCGGCGGTGACCAGCCACGGTCCGACCGGTGCCGAGCCGTCGAGCGCCTTCCCCAGCATCCACTGGCTTGAGCGCGATTGCAGGTCGCGGGCGGTGAAATCGTTGCCGGTGGCGTAGCCGAAAATATATTTGGGCGCGTCCGCTTCCGAGACGTTTCGTGCCTGCCGGCCGATCACGATCACCAGTTCGGCCTCGTAGTCGAACTTCTGCGCGTCCTCTTCGGTGACGTTGATCGTGCCGCCGTGGTGGTTGAGCGCGGTGTTGAATTTGTTGAACAGGATGGGCTGCTTCGGCACCGGGTTGCCGGTTTCGGCCGCGTGCCTGCGGTAGTTGAGACCGATACAGACGATCTTCTCCGGATTGGTCACGCACGGTCCGAACTGCGCCTTGTCGACCGGGACGAAGTAAGATTCGGCCTTTGCGCTCGCCTTGGCGACGAGGCGGGTGATACCGCTGATGTCGCCCTGGCCCTTGAACACCGCGTCGATCGAGGTCGGTGCACCTTCGCGGAAGTCACGCTCGGCGGCGGTGACGTTGAGAACGCCGCGATCCGTGCGCAGCCCGAGCGCGAAGCCGTCCGAACCGCGCAGGGTCGCGAACGTCATACCCTTCGGGAGTTCTCGTGGCCCGCCCGCCGGCGTGACCTGTGCCGCAGCGGGTGTCGCGGACGGCAGGCTTGTGGCCGCCACGGCAGCGGCGGCGCCGACCAGGCTCGTGGTCTTGAGGAATGTCCGGCGGTCGTGATCCATGGGTCGCCTCCTCTTGCGAGCGCCAGCGTCGAAATGCGCTGGCTTGTCGCACGTGAGTATAGCCGTTCCTGACACTTGAGGATGGAGGCTTTTCGGCCAGTTCCGAGCGCATGAGTCGCTGCTGTCAGGCGCTCGAATCACTAATCGATTCAGACAGTTATGCAGAAAATGCGCTCGCGGCATCGGGCCGCCCTCTGGCGCTAAGCAGAAATACCTTTGGTCACGACCTCGACATCTTTGCGCTGTGATCTGGCCATTGCCCGCACGGAATCCCCCGAACCCTGCGGCCGGAGGTCCCCCATGTTCGCGCTCGCCCGCGGTGTCATCGCCGCTGCGCTCGTTTTTCTGTTGTCCGTTCCCACTCCCACCCTTGCCGCCGACAAGCCCTTCAAACGCGACGATCTCGCCGACGCGGCGATCAAGCTCGAGGCGCAGATCAAGGCGGAAGCCGGCCAGGTCACCAAGACCGCCGTCGCACTAAGGCGCGAGGCCGACGCCGCCTTCCAGCGCAACGACTTCCGCACCGGCATGCAAATCCTCGGGCAGATCGTCGTGGTCGCTCCCGATGACAGCGCGAACTGGCTGCGGCTCGCCAAGTCCGTCCTGCTAACTCGTCCGAGCAACGATCGCGAACGCACCTTGTTGCTCGAGCGCGCCGCTACCGCCGCCTACATCGCTTATCAGCGCAGCACGGGGAATGCGGGCGAAGAGGCCGATAGCCTGGTGGTGATCGCCCGCAGCTACACCGACCGCTCGCTCTGGCGTCCGGCGCTCGATGCGCTGCGTATCTCGCTCGACCAGCGCGAGGTCGCGGAGGTCCGTCAGCAATACGAGCGGATGCGCGAGGAATATGGCTTCCGGCTGCTCGACTATACGGTCGATGCGGACGCTGCCTCGCCGCGCGTGTGTTTCCAATTCTCCGAGGCGCTCGCAGGCAAACGGGTGGACTTCTCGCCGTTCGTCGCGGTCGCCGGCCAGGACAAGCCGGCGATCAGTGCGCAGGAGAAGCAGCTTTGCGTCGAGGGCCTCAAGCACGGCGAGCGCTACGCCATCACGCTTGCGCGCCGGCATCCCGTCGCTGGTGAAGGAGACGCTGGCGAAATCGGCCGAGTTCAACGTCTATGTGCGCGACCGCAAGCCGGTCGCTCGCTTCACCGGCAAATCCTACGTGCTGCCCCGTGTCGGCCAGCGCGGCATCCCGGTGGTCAGCGTCAACACGGCGGCGCTCGCTCTCGAAATCTATCGCATCGGCGACCGCAACCTCCTCAACACCGTCATCGGAAACGACTTCCAGCGCAGTCTCGACCGCTACGACCTCGGCCGCCTGGCCGACGAGCGCGGCGCCCTGGTCTGGAAGGGCGAGATGAAGGTCGAGCAGGTGCTCAATACCGATGTCACGACTGCATTCCCGGTCGGTGAGGCGATCCCGCAGCTCTCCGCCGGCGTCTACGTGATGGTGGCGGAGCCCAGCGGCGGCAGCACCGATCGCTACGAATCGCTGGCGACGCAATGGTTCATCGTGTCGGACCTCGGCCTCACGGCATTTTCCGGCAACGACGGCGTCCATGTGTTCGTGCACTCGCTCGAAACCACCCAGCCGAAAGGGGCAGTACAGGTCCGGCTCCTCTCCCGCAGCAACGAGATTCTCGCGACCAAGCGCACCAGCGACACCGGCCATGTGCAGTTCGAGGCGGGGTTGACGCGCGGCGAGGGGGCGCAATCGCCCGCCATGCTGGTCGTCAACGATGTCCGCGGCGACTACGCGTTCCTCAATCTCAAAGGGCCGGCATTCGATCTCAGCGACCGCGGCGTGTCGGGCCGCCAGGTTCCGGGCGGGCTCGATGCCTTTGTCTATGCCGAGCGCGGCGTTTACCGCTCCGGCGAGGATGTGCATTTGACTGCGCTGTTGCGCGACGGGCAGGGACTTGCGGCTCTTGGCGTGCCGGTCACGATGGTCGTCGAGCGCCCCGACGGCGTCGAATATCGCCGCACCGTGCTGCCCGATCAGGGCCTCGGCGGGCGCACGCTGACAGTCCCGCTCGTGCCTTCGGCTCCGACCGGCACCTGGCGCGTGCGCACCTTCACCGACCCGAAACGCGCCGGCCGTCGGCGAGACGACGTTCATGGTCGAGGACTATGTGCCCGACCGGCTTGAATTCAATCTGGCTTCGACCGCGAAGGCGATCTCGCGCACCGCTCCCTCGGACGTCACCATCGACGGCCGCTATCTCTACGGCGCCCCCGCCGCCAAGCTCGAACTCGAAGGCGAGGTGACCGTCAAGGCGGCGAGCGAACGGCCGAATTTTCCCGCGCTTCCAGTTCGGATTATCCGACGAAGAGGTGGAGACGAGCCGCCAGCCGCTCGAAAATCTCCCCGAGACCGATGCGAACGGCAAGGCGAAGTTCTCGCTCACGCTCGACAAGCAACCGGTGACGACGCGTCCGCTTGAGGCGCAGGTCACCGTGCGCATGAACGAGCCCGGCGGGCGTGCGGTCGAGCGCAAGCTCGTTCTGCCGGTGATGCCGGGTACCGCGATGATTGGCGTCAAGCCGATGTTTTCCGGACGTTCGCTCGGCGAGGGCGAGAATGCGACTTTCGACGTCATCGTCGCTGCTCCGGATGGAGCGCCGGTCGCCCGCCGCGGGCTGCGCTACGAACTGCTCAAGGTCGAGACGCGCTATCAGTATTATCGCCGCGACGGCTCGTGGGAATTCGAGGCGGTCAAGAGCACCAAGCGCGTTGCCGACGGTCAGCTCGATGTTGCAGCCGACAAGCCCGCGCGCATCTCGGTGCCTGTGCAATGGGGCCGCTACCGGCTCGAAGTTTCGACCGCCGACCGTAACGGACCCGTGACATCGGTGGCGTTCGACGCCGGCTGGTACGCCGAAGCGACCGCCGACACGCCCGACCTGCTGGAAGTCGCGTTGGACAAGCCGGAATACGCACCGGGCGACAGCATGACGATTGCCGTGACGGCGCGCACCGCCGGCAAGGTCACGCTCAACGTGGTCGGCGACCGGCTCATCCAGACGATCACCCAGGACGTGCAGCCGGGCGTCGCGCAGTTGCGCCTGCCGGTCGGCAGCGACTGGGGGACCGGCGCCTACCTCGTGGCGACGTTGCGCCGTCCACTCGACACGCAGGCGCAGCGCATGCCGGGCCGCGCGATCGGCGTGCAGTGGTTCGCGATCAACCGCAAGGCCCGCACACTCGCGCTCGATCTCGGCCTGCCATCGGCCATACGGCCAAACAGCGCGCTGCGGGTTCCCGTGAAAATCGGCGGGCTGAGCCCCGGCGAGGACGCGCGGGTCGTCGTGGCCGCGGTCGATGTCGGCATCCTCAACCTGACGAACTACAAGCCGCCGGCGCCCGACGACTACTATCTCGGTCAGCGCCGTCTCACCGCCGACCTGCGCGACCTTTACGGCCAGCTCATCGACGGCATGCAGGGCACGCGCGGCCAGATCAGGAGCGGCGGCGACGCGCTCGGCGCCGAGTTGCAAGGCTCGCCGCCGACACAGAAGCCGCTCGCGCTCTTCTCGGGCATCGTGCAGGTGAAGCCTGACGGGACCGCGGAGGTCGTGTTCGACATCCCGGATTTCGCCGGCACCGCACGTGTCATGGCGGTGGCCTGGAGCAAGGACAAGGTCGGACGCGCGACCGGCGACGTCACGGTACGCGATCCGGTGGTGCTGACCGCCACTCTGCCGCGCTTCCTGCTCAACGGCGACCGCGCGTCGATGTATCTCGACCTCGACAACGTCGAAGGTCCGGCGGGTGACTACGCCATTGCGGTGCGGAGTGAAGGCATCAACGTCGTCGGCAATGCCGCGCCGCAGACGATCAAGCTTAACGCGCGGCAACGCAACGCCGTGACCGTTCCGCTCACCGCCTCGGGCGCCGGCACAGCGAACGTCACCGTACGCGTCAGCGGGCCGAACGGCTTCGCGATTGAAAGGAGCTACGCGCTCGCCGTCAAGCCGGCGACGCAGATCCTCGCGCGCCGGACCGTCAAGCCGCTCGCCAAAGGCGAGAGCGTGACGCTGTCGAGCGACCTGTTCGCCGACCTCGTGCCCGGCACCGGACGCGTCGCCGTGTCGGTTGGGCTGTCGTCCGCTCTTGACGCAGCGGCATTGCTCGCCGCGCTCGACCGCTATCCGTTCGGCTGCTCCGAGCAGATCGCGAGCCGCGCGCTGCCACTGCTCTACGTCAACGATCTCGCATCGGCCGCGCATCTTGCGTTCGATACCGCGGTCGATCAGCGCGTTCGCGAGTCGATCGACCGGCTCCTTGCTCGGCAGGGGTCGAACGGCTCGTTCGGCCTGTGGTCGGCCGGCGGTGACGATGTCTGGCTCAACTCGTACGTCACCGATTTCCTGACGCGGGCGCGCGAGAAGAACTTCGCGGTGGCCGACACGGCGTTCAAGCTCGCGCTCGAGCGCCTGCGCAATTTCGTCGGCAATGCGCAGGACCCGGCGAAGGATGGCGGGCGCAATCTCGCCTATGCGCTCTACGTGCTGGCGCGCAACGGTGCGGCACCCATCGGCGATCTGCGCTACTACGCCGACACCAAGCTCGACTCCTTCGCGACCCCGCTCGCGAAGGCGCAGCTCGCCGCCGCGCTCGCCATGCTTGGGCGACCGTGCGCGCGCCGAGCGCATCTATGGCGCCGCGGTTTCGTCGCTCGCGCAGCCCGTGTCCGACCTGGGCCGCAGCGACTACGGCTCGACGCTGCGCGATGCAGCGGCAATCGTCACGCTCGCCTCCGAAAGCGGTGCCCCGGGCGCTACGATCACCAATGCGGTGCAGCGGGTCGAGACCGCGCGCAACGCGGCACCTTTCACCTCGACGCAGGAGAATGCCTGGATGGTGCTCGCCGCCCGGGCGCTGGCGAAGGATGCGCAGACCGTCGCGCTCGACGTCAACGGCGAGAAGACGCAGGGAGCGTTCAATCGCAATCTGCGAGCCAGCGAACTCACCCAGCCGTTCAAGGTGACGAACCTGGGCGAGGGCGGCCTGCAGGCCGTCGTCACGGTGTGCGGGTGCGCCGACGGTGCCGGAGCCTGCTGCCGAGCGCGGCTTCAAGATCGAGCGCCGCTACTACACGCTCGCCGGCAAGCCCACCGACGCCAGCAAGGCGAAGCAGAACGAGCGCTTCGTCGTGGTGCTGCGGATGACCGAGCCGCAGCCGCAGTTCGGTCGGATCATCGTCGCCGACTATCTGCCGGCCGGCTTCGAGATCGACAATCCGAAGCTCGTGTCGTCCGGCGAAACCGGTCGGCTCGCGTGGATCGAGGACGCGCAGGACCCGGTGAACTCCGAGTTCCGCGACGACCGCTTCACGGCGGCGTTCGACCGCAAGGCGGGCGATCCGTCGGTGTTCACGGTCGCCTACGTGGTACGCGCGGTCTCGCCCGGCCGCTACGTGCAGCCGCAGGCCTACGTGGAGGACATGTACCGGCCCGACCGCTTCGGCCGCACCGCCACGGGCTCGATCGAGGTGACATCGGCGAGGTGATGATGCGATCGGATCGTGTAGCGATCACGAAGGTCTTGGACGCGTGGTGAACGCATCTTCCGCAGCGAATTCGGTCTCCACCTCTCCCCTCAAGGGGGGAGGGAACCGACTGCCTTCGTGGCGCTGGTTGCGCTTAAGGCTGTTCGCGACGCTGTTGGTTCTCGTTGCGACCACTGGCACTCTTGCTTCGTGGGTCCTCTCGCTCGGGCCGGCGCCGCTCGGCGAAAACCTCAGCTACTCGACATTGGTGGTCGATCGCGAAGGGCGGCTGCTGCGGCCGTACACAACGCATGAGGGCCGCTGGCGACTGCCGGCGACGCGCGAAAACGTCGATCCGCGCCTCGTCGCCATGCTGCTCGCGTACGAGGACAAGCGTTTCGCCACGCATCATGGCGTCGATGTACTAGCGCTCGGCCGCGCCGCAAGACAGCTCCTGACCAGCGGGCATATCGTCTCCGGCGCCTCGACGCTGACGATGCAGGTGGCGCGGCTGCTGGAGCCGCGCGCGGAACGCAGCTTCGCCGCCAAACTCCGCCAGATGGTGCGCGCGGTCGAAATCGAGCGGAAGCTCTCCAAGGACCAGATCCTCGCGCTCTACCTCTCGCTCGCGCCCTATGGCGGCAATCTCGAAGGCATTCGCGCCGCCTCGCTCGCCTATTTCGGCAAGGAGCCGCGCCGCCTCAGCCTGGGCGAAGCCGCCTTGCTGGTGGCCCTGCCGCAATCGCCCGAGCAGCGCCGGCCTGACCGTTCGGCGGGGAGCGCGCGCTTCGCTCGCGACCGCGTTCTCGACCGTGTCGCTGCTGCCGGCGCGGTCCCGATGGACGAGATCGCCCGCGCCAAGCTTGAGCCGGTGCCGGAGGGCCGCAAGCCGATGCCGACCCTGGCGCCGCATTCGTCGGACGCCGTCATCGCAGCCGCGCCCTTGCGCCGCATCCATCATCTGACCATCGACGCGCCCTTGCAGAAGGCGCTGGAAGACCTGGCACGCGATCGTGCCCGCGCGTTCGGGCCCGACGTGTCTGTCGCGATCCTCGCCGTCGAGCACGGCACCGGCGAAGTGCTCGCGCGCGTCGCCTCCGCGGACTATTTCGACACGCGTCGCGCCGGCCAAGTCGACATGACGCAGGCGATGCGATCGCCGGGCTCGACGCTTAAGCCGTTCATCTACGGCCTTGGTTTCGAGGACGGTCTCATCCATCCGGAGTCGCTGATCGACGATCGTCCGGTCCGCTACGGCAGCTACGCACCGGAGAATTTCGATCTCACCTTCCAGGGCACCGTGACGGTTCGCCGGGCGCTGCAGATGTCGCTCAACGTGCCGGCAGTTGCGGTGCTCGACAAGGTCGGCGCCAGCCGGTTCACCGCGCGCCTCGCGCAGGCCGGCGGCGCGCTCGTGCTGCCGAAGGGCGAGGTGCCTGGGCTGGCGATGGGGCTCGGCGGTGTCGGCATCAACCTCAGCGACCTCGTCATGCTCTATTCCGGTCTGGCGCGGCTTGGCAGCGCGATCCCGCTCGTCGAGCGGCTCGACGATGCGCAGGACGCGCCGGTGCAGCGCCGGCTGCTCGACCCGGCCGCCGCCTGGCAGGTCGGCAATGTCCTGCTCGGGACCCCGCCGCCCGAGAATGCCGCGGGTGGCCGCATCGCCTACAAGACCGGCACGTCCTACGGCTATCGCGACGCCTGGGCGGTCGGCTTCGACGGCAAGCGCACCATCGGCGTCTGGGTCGGCAGGCCGGACGGCGCACCGGTGCCGGGCCTGCTCGGCCGAACCGCGGCGGCGCCGATCTTGTTCGATGCGTTCTTCCGCAGCGGCCGCCTGCCGATGCCGCTGCCAAGCGCGCCGCCCGGCACGCTCACGGCGTCGAACGCAAAGCTTCCACCTCCGCTGCAACGCTTCCGGCCCGGCGCGCTGGCCGGGGAGGGCAGCGATCCACAACTGCGCATCATGTTCCCACCGAACGGAGCGCGGCTTGAGCTTGCAACCGACAGCGACGGCAAGCCCGACCCGATCGCGCTCAAGGTGTCCGGCGGAACCGGCCCCTTGACCGTGCTGGTCAACGGCCTTCCCATCGAGGAGACGCGCGGGCGGCGCACGTTGTTCTTCGCGCCGGAAGGGCCGGGGTTCGTGCGGCTGACCGTCATGGATGCGAAGGGCGCCAGCGACAGCGTGATGGTGCGCCTGCAATAGGCGACCAGACGCCGCAACGATCGCATGCGGGTTCCCAACGAACCTTCCGGCAGTGTAGGTTGCGCGTGGAAACGTTCAATCTCACGAGGATCAAATGCTGTTGGATCACCGGACCTACACGGTTCGCGCCGGCGCCTTGCGCAAACAGATGGCACTCTATGAGAAATACGGCCTCGCCGTGCAGAAGAAGCATTTCGGTGAGCCCCTTGCCTGGCTGGTGGCCGAGAGCGGCGACGTCAATTCGTACGTTCACATCTGGGTCTATGAGAACGCGGAGGACCGCAACCGCAAGCGGGCCGCGATGTACGCCGACCCGGAATGGCAGGCCTACATCGAAAAGAACGCCGAGGCCGGCTACCTGCTCACGCAGGAGTCGAAGCTGATGTCGCCGGCGCCTTTCGCGCCGATCAAGCGCTGAGCGCGCCGATCATGCGGATCCACATCGGGAGGACCGGCGTGACCGGACGGCTGTTGATACGTTCGCTCGCTGCGGGCTTTGCATGCTTCGCACTGGCCGGGGTGGCAAGCGCGCAGGATTTTCCGTCGCGGCCGGTGAAGCTCGTTATGGGATTCGGTCCTGGCGGTCTTGGTGACATCGCCGGCCGTGCCATCGGCCAAATCATGTCGCAATCGATCGGGCAGCAGGTCGTGGTCGAGAACATGCCCGGGGCGGGCGGCTCGAATGCGGCGCTGACGCTCGCGCGCGCGGCGCCGGACGGCCACACGATCTTGTGGGTGAGCAGCCAGAACGCCATCGCGCCGTCGATGTTCAAGTCGCTGCCCTACGATTGGTCGCGCGACTTCGCGCCGGTGGGGCCGATGGCGGTCTTCGACTTTGTGCTGTTCGTCCACAAGGACAGCCCGCTCAAGACCGTGCGCGACGTGATCGAGGCGGCCAAGGCCAACCCGGACAAATTCAATTTCGGCTCGATCGCGGTCGGCACAGCGCAGAATCTCTCGACCTTGAACTTCGTGGCGATGGCCGGCCTCAAGGTGCCGACCGTGCCATTCCGGACCACAGGCGAAGTGATCACTGGGTTGGCCTCTGGCAACATCCAGGCCGCGTTCGAGACCATTCCGGCGGTGATCGCGCAGTTCGGCGCAGGAACATTGCGGCCGATCGCGGTGTCTTCGGACAAGCGCGTTCCGTTCCTGCCGGACGTGCCGACCATCGCCGAAAGCGGTCTGCCCGGTTACCGGACCTATTCGTGGAACGGCATCGTCGCGCCTGCGAAGACGCCGCAGAACATCGTGCTGCGGCTCAACAAGGAGATCAACGCAGCGATTGCGACGCCCGAGATCCAGAAGCGGTTCCGCGAGTTGATCATGGAGCCGCGCACCGGCACGCCGGAGGACCTGCAAAAGATCTACGAGGCCGACATCGGGATGTGGCGCCGGATCATCACCGACGCTAACATCAAGCCGAACTGAGCAGATGCAGATAAATGCCTAGCCTCCGCTTGGCCGCGCGAAAGCGGGCACCCAGAGCTCACAAGAGCGGAGCGTGCGGCCTTGAGCTCCCGCCTGCGCGGGAACGAACGGAGAGAGGTCCCCCGCAATGAACACCGTCCCCAAGATCAACACCGCGGCTGCGCAGCCAGCGCCGCCTCCCGGTATCGACCCGCTCGAGTGGGAAACGCGCGTCGACCTCGCCGCCGCCTACCGGCTGGTCGACTTGTTCGGGATGACCGACCTGCATCTCAACCACATCTCGGCGCGGGTGCCCGGCAAGGAGGAGCACTTCCTCATCAATCCGTTCGGCATGCTGTACGAGGAAATCACGGCCTCTTCGCTGATCAAGATCGATCTCGCCGGCAACATCATTTCCAACACCAATTCCGAGTACGGCATCAACCTGCCGGGTTACGTGATCCACAGTGCCATCCACGGGGCGCGCCACGATGTCAGCTGCGTGCTGCACACCCACACCAACGCGGGCATGGCGGTGTCGGTGCTCAAATGCGGGCTCCTGCCGCTGACCCAGACCGCGATGCGCTGGCCGAAGATCGCGTATCATGATTTCGAAGGCGTGGTGGTCGATCTCAGCGAGCAGAAGCGGCTCGTGGAGAATCTCGGCGACTGCGAGGTGTTGATCCTGCGCAACCACGGCCTGTTGGCGGTGGGGAAGACTATCGGCCAGGCATTCAACAACATCTATCGGCTGGAGCGCGCCTGCCAGACGCAGCTTCTGGCGATGGCCTGCAACGCCGAAATCAACATGCCGCCCGCCGACGTTATCGCGCGCTCGAACGCGCAACTGACCATCATGCCTTCGCCCGACGCCAAAGGTAAGCGCCAGCCGCACGGCTCGCTCGAATGGCCGGCGCTCAAGCGCATGCTCGACCGCCGCGACCCGTCCTATCGGAATTGACGCAGCGCGGTTGCGGCTCATCAAGGGGTTGATCCAGGCGGTCCCGAGCCGCGGGCGACCGCCGGCGGCGCGATGTCTCGGTTTCAAATGAGTAGAAGGCAGGGTCAGATGTCGGTGCCGGCCCGCGACGAGTGGTGGCAGGTCGCTTCGGCGCGCAATCTCAAGGCCGATTGTCGATTTCGCTACGGCATCGCACGCGCGAGCAATCGGACTGCTGCTGGTGGTTTCGCTGCTTTGTTTCCTGCCGGGCTTCTTCAGCATTCCGCCGGTCGACCGCGACGAGTCGCGCTTCGCGCAGGCTACCAAGCAGATGGTGGAGAGCGGCGACTATATCGACATCCGCTTCCAGGACGAGGTCCGCTACAAGAAGCCGGTCGGCATCTATTGGCTGCAGGCTGCCATGGTGCGCGCCGCCGAGGCCGTTGGCCTGCCGGGCGCGCGCACGCGCATCTGGCTCTATCGCATTCCCTCGCTGGCCGGCGCGCTCGGCGCGGTGCTTGCGACTTATTGGGCGGCACTTGCTTTCGTGTCGCGGCGAGCGGCCTTGCTGGCCGCGCTGATGATGGCAAGCTCGATGCTGCTTGCGCTCGAGCGGCTCCTCGCCAAGACCGACGCGATGTTGCTTTTCACCATCGTCGCTGCGATGGGTGCCCTGGCGCGTGTCTATCTTCCCAACAAGCGCGAAAAGCTTGACGGCGCCGGACGCTGGAAGGTCGCGGCGGTGTTCTGGACCGCGCTGGCCGCCGGCGTGCTGCTGAAGGGGCCGGTCAACGTGATGATCGTCGGCCTGACGGTCATTACGCTCGTGATCGTCGATCGTTCCGCGCGCTGGCTCTTGGCGCTCAAGCCCTTGTTAGGGTTCGCTCTGGTTTGCGCTGCTCGTGCTGCCGTGGTTCGTGGCGATCTTCCTGCGCGCCGGTGACGAGTTTTTCGCCTCGGCGGTTGGCCAGGATCTCCTCAGCAAGGTGGCGTCCGGCCAGGAATCCCACGGCGCGCCGCCCGGCTACTATTTCCTGCTGTTCTGGTTCACGTTCTGGCCCGGCTCGGCGCTGGCTGCGCTCTCGACGCCCGCCGTCTATGCGGCGCGCCGCGAATCCGCGATCAAGTTTCTGCTGGCGTGGCTGGTGCCGTCCTGGATCGTGTTCGAACTGGTGGTTACCAAGCTGCCGCACTATGTGCTGCCGCTCTATCCGGCGATCGCCATCCTGATCGCCGGCGTCATCGACACCGACCGGCTATCGCGCGTCCGCTGGCTGACGCCAGGCGTCGTCTGGTGGTTCGTGCTGCCGCTGCTGGGGGGAATTATCGGGATCACGGCCCTCATCGTCATCGGCCGCCAGTTCGGGCTGCTGGTCTGGCCGGTGATCGGCGCGGCGGTCGTGATGGGGTTCCTGGCCTGGCGCTTCTACGAAAGCGAAGGCGCGGAAGTCTCGCTGCTGCGCGCGATCGGGGCCGGCATCCTCACCGGGATCGCGACCTTCGCGCTGATCATCCCCTCCATCACGCAACTCTTTCCGAGCGTCACGCTTGCGCGCATCCTGCGCGACAGCGGCTGCCGTGAGCCGCTGGCTGCTGCCGCCGGCTTCCAGGAGCCGAGCCTCGTCTTCCTCGCCGGCACTTCAACCGAGCTGATCGACGCCGCCAATGCGGCCGAGTTCCTGCGTGGCGGTGAGTGCCGCTTCGCCTTCATCGAGGCACGACAGGAGAGGAATTTCTCCCAGCGCGCCGAGGCGATCGGGCTGCGCTATACTGCCGGCCCGCGCATCAGCGCGATCAACATCGGGACGGGTTCCCCGATCACGATCGCGGTCTACCGTTCGCGAGGTTCGCCGTGAGTCTCGAGTACGGAGATCAAGCCCGCCGCCAAGCAGCCGCCGCCGTGGCCGCTTTGGGTGCGCGCCAACGTGGCTGGATGGTTCGCCCTGCTGACGCGCCCTCCGTACGGGCGTGCCGCTTTGCTGTCGCCGCGCTGGCGCACGCCAGGCCGGCTTGGCGCTGGCGGCCGTGATCGCCGCCATTGCGCTGGTGGCCACGATGGCGCTGCTCGACGCCTGGGCCATCGTGGCGGCGCGCGTCGCTGCCGCATCGGCTGGTGGCGGTGTTCGACGTGATCACCGACTTCGGCAAGTCGAACTGGTTCCTTTGGCCGATCGGCCTGACCTTGCTCGCGCTCGCCCTTGTGGCCTCGCCGGCACTGCCGCGGTTCTCGCGGCTCACGCTTGCCGTTGTGTCGGTGCAACTGTCCTTCCTGTTCCTGGCGATCGCACTGCCGAGCCTCGTTGTCTCCGTCGTGAAGCGGCTGATCGGGCGCGCGCGGCCGTTCGTTGGCGGCAGCGCCGACCCTTTTCTCTACGCGCCGTTCGGCTGGAAGGTCGAATACGCCAGCATGCCGTCCGGCCATGCGACCACCGCGTTTGCGGCGGCGGTCGCCATCGGCGCGCTGTGGCCGCGGACCCGCGTGGTCATGTGGGCCTATGCGCTCGCTATCGCGCTGAGCCGTGTCGCGCTGACGGCCCACCACCCGAGTGACGTGCTGGCGGGCGCCCTGGTTGGGGCGCTGGGGGCGCTCCTGGTGCAGCAGTGGTTCGCGGCGCGCCGGCTCGGCTTCGCGACCGGGCCCGGAGGGGCCGTCCGCCGGCTGCCCGGGCCTTCGTTCCGGCGCATCAAAAGGGTTGCCCGGCAGCTTGTCGCCCCATAAGAAGCACGCGCAACCGCCACCCGGCGGCAGAGCGCGGCAGAGATCATGAACGGAACGCCCGGCAGCGACGCCCGACCAGCGGTATCGATCGTCATTCCGGTCAAGAACGAGGCCGGCAACATCACGCCCCTCGTGACCGAAATCGTCGAAGCGCTCGGCAAGACGCTGAGCTTCGAGGTCGTCTACGTCAACGACGGCTCGACGGACAACACCGACGCCGAACTGACCTTGCTCATGGCGAGCCGTCCGTGGCTGCGGCATATCCGGCACCAGACCTCGTGCGGGCAATCGGCGGCGGTGCGCACCGGCGTGCGCTACGCCCGCGCGCCGCTCGTTGCGACCCTCGACGGCGACGGCCAGAATGACCCGAAGTTCATCCCGGTGATGCTCAAGGCGATGGCGGCGGGCGCGCCGCGCGTCGGCCTCGTCGCCGGGCAGCGCACCGGCCGCAAGGCCACCGGTTTCAAGAAGCTGCAATCGCGCATCGCCAACAGCGTGCGCACCTTTGTGCTGCGCGACCCGACGCGCGACACCGGTTGCGGCCTCAAGGCGTTCCGCCGCGACGTCTTCCTCGCGCTGCCGTATTTCGACGGCTTGCACCGGTTCCTGCCCGCGCTGGTGCGGCGCGAAGGCTACGACGTTGCCTACGTGGACGTGGTCGACCGGGTACGCCTCCACGGCGTCTCGAACTACGGCATGTGGGACCGGCTGTGGGTCGGCATCCTCGATCTGCTGGGCGTGTGGTGGCTCATCCGCCGCCGGTGCCAGGTACCGGATGTGCTGGAGGTGAAGCGCCATGCTGATTGATCTCGCCCAATCGGTCGGCAGCTACCTGCACGACGTGTTCATCGCCAAGTTCGATGCCTGGGTGCTGCTCGGCTACGTGGCGCAACTCATGTTCACCATGCGCTTTGTGGTGCAGTGGATCGCTTCCGAGCGCGCCGGCAAGATGGTGATGCCGATCGCCTTCTGGTTCTTCTCGATCGGCGGCGGCTTTCTGCTGTTCGGCTACGCGCTCTACAAGCGCGACCCAGTGTTCATCCTGGGGCAGGGGTTCGGCGTGTTCGTCTACGCCCGCAATCTCTATTTCGAATTGCGCGACCGGCGCTCCGCGCAAGCCGCGTGAAGCTGGCGCGAGCCGAGCCGGTGTATTGTTGGGTTGTGCTTTGCTCTGCTATAGAGACCGAAATGAACCGCTTTTCGTTGTTTCGAGGCTGACATGTCCGTTGATGCCGCCACAGTCCGTCGCATTGCGCATCTTGCGCGTATCGCGGTGGCCGAGGACGAGGTCGAGCATCTCAAGGGCGAGCTCAACGCCATGCTGGCGTTCGTCGAGCAGTTGTCGGAGGTGAATGTCGAGGGCGTCGAGCCGATGACCTCGGTGACGCCGATGGAGATGAAGAAGCGCGCCGATGTGGTGACCGACGGCGGCATCCGCGACGACGTGCTCAAGAATGCGCCGGCCACCGAGGACGGGTTCTTCCTGGTGCCGAAGGTGGTGGAATGAGAAATCGGAAGAACGCCTGATGTGTATGGCCTGCGAAGAAGCCGACATGCATTACCGGCTGCAGCTGGTCGAGCAGATCGCCAAGGGCGAGATGCCGGCGGGCCTCACCGCCGAGGACCTCGCCAATATGGGCTTGCCGCAGCCGGGCGAGATCGAGACCACGGTCGAGCCCGACGGCACGGTGATCTACCGGCAGAAGGCGCCTTCCGCCGTGAAGGCTGCGCGCGCCAACGCGTTCGTCTGCGATAGCCCGGACGGCGAATGACCGAGCTCACGTCGCTCACGCTGGCGGACGCCCGCGAGCAATTGCGCAAGAAGGTGATTTCCGCGGCCGAGCTTGCCGACGCGCATCTCGCCGCCATGGAGGCGGCGCGCTCGCTCAACGCCTATGTGCTGGACACGCCCGAGCAAGCGCGCGCCATGGCGAAGGCCGCCGACGCGCGGCTCGCGCGCGGCGAGGGTGGGCCGCTCGAAGGCATCCCGCTCGGCGTCAAGGATCTGTTCGCCACCAAGGGCGTGCGCACCACGGCCTGCTCGCACATCCTCGACAACTTCGTGCCGACCTACGAGTTGACCGTCACCGCCAATCTCTGGCGCGACGGCGCCGTGATGCTGGGCAAGCTCAACAACGACGAGTTCGCCATGGGCTCGTCGAACGAGAGCTCATTCTTCGGCCCGGTAATCTCCCCGTGGCGCAAACGCGGAGCCAACACGCCGCTGGTGCCCGGCGGCTCGTCCGGCGGTTCGGCCGCGGCGGTCGCGGCGCATCTCTGCCTGGGCGCGACTGGAACTGATACCGGAGGCTCGATCCGCCAGCCGGCGGCGTTCACCGGCATCGTCGGCATCAAGCCGACCTACGGCCGCTGCTCGCGCTGGGGCATCGTGGCGTTCGCGTCGTCGCTCGACCAGGCCGGGCCGTTCGCCCGCACGGTGCGCGACACCGCGATCCTGCTGCGCTCGATGGCCGGCCACGATCCGAAGGACACGACCTGCGTCGACATGCCGGTGCCGGACTACGAGGCGGCGCTCGGCAAGTCGGTCAAGGGCATGAAGATCGGCATTCCGAAGGAATACCGCGTCGACGGCATGGCGCCGGAGATCGACAAGCTGTGGGAACAGGGCGCGGCGTGGCTCAAGGCGGCCGGCGCCGAGATCGTCGAGGTCTCGCTGCCGCACACCAAGCACGCGCTCGCCGCCTACTACATCGTGGCGCCGGCGGAGGCTTCGTCCAACCTGGCGCGCTATGACGGCGTGCGTTATGGCCTGCGCGAGAACGCGCGCGACATCATCGGCATGTACGAGAAGACGCGCGCCGAAGGCTTCGGCAAAGAGGTGCGCCGGCGCATCCTGATCGGCACCTATGTGCTCTCGGCCGGCTACTACGACGCCTATTACCTGCGGGCGCAGAAGGTGCGCACCCTGATCAAGCGCGATTTCGAGGACTGCTTCGCGCAGGGGATCAACGCGATCCTCACGCCCTCGACGCCGTCGGCCGCGTTCGGCGTCGGCGAGAAGGGCCAGGCCGATCCGGTCGAGATGTATCTCAACGACGTGTTCACCGTGACGGTGAACATGGCCGGCCTGCCCGGGCTTTCGGTGCCCGGAGGGCTGTCGGGAGAGGGTCTGCCGCTCGGCCTGCAACTCATCGGCCGGCCGTTCGACGAGGAGACGCTGTTCTCGCTCGGCGAGGTGATCGAGCAGGCGGCCGGGCATTTTACACCGCAACGATGGTGGTAGGATCGGCGCGAGGGCGCCTTTGGGCGCCCATGATCGACCGCCGCCCATGACTTTCGCCGACTTCAAACGCAGCCTGTCGCAGCCGAAGCCGCCGGCGAAGCTTGCGCCTGCGCTCGCCGCGCTGTGGTGGGCCGGTAAGGATGACTGGGACAAGGCGCACAAGATCGTCATGGACGAGGCGGGCGCCGACTGCGCGTGGGTGCACGCCCACCTGCACCGCGTCGAAGGCGATCTGCCGAATGCGCGCTATTGGTACGCGCAAGCCCGCAAGCCCGCCGCCACCGAAGCGCTGCCGGCGGAATGGGACGCGATGGCGCATGCGTTGATTGCCAAAGCGGCGCAGGCTGAACTCCCGCGGCTCGTCCGGCGTCCGGCGCGTATTCACTTGGAATTCGGTACGACTTGGTTGCGGATGATTGCCGCACCGAATCGTGGCTTAATGCGCGGCGGCAATCGGAGATCGAACCCGTGTCCGCCACCACGCGCGCCGTCGTCACCGATCTCTACGCCGCCTATGCCAATGGCAACTTCGACCGCGTCGCGGAATTGATCCACGAGGACATCGACTGGATCATCTACGGGCCCGTGCAGATATTTCCGTTCGCCGGCCATCGTCACGGCCGTAACGCGGTGCTCGAAGCGCTCGGCGGCATCGCCAAGGACTTCTCGCTCGAACGCTATGAGCCGCGCATCATCATCGTCGAGGACGACCGCGCGGCCGTGATGTCCGATGTTGCGTTCAAGCAGCGCGCGACCGGCCGGGTGCTGACCGCGCACCTTGCGAACTTCCTGCGCTTTCGCGACGGCCGCTTGATCGAGTTTCGCGAATTCGCCAACACCTTCGATATGGTCGAGCAGGCGCTCGGCCGCTGGATCGATGTCGGCTGACTTATCGGCTGTGCGAGAGAACCAAGCGGGGGCGTGGCTCGGTCGTCATGCCCGCGAAAGCGGGCATCCAGTGAGTTCGTGCAGATCACAAGACCGACGGTAGTCAGGAAAGACTGGATCGCCCGCTTTCGCGGGCGATGACAATCGAGATCCGGACGCTCCTCAGCCCGGCTCCATGCCGCGCTTCTTGTAGGCCGTAGCGGCGTCGGGCGCGGTGATGAACTTGACCAGCGCCTTGGCGGCGTCGGCCTCCTTCGCGCCCGCGATGATCCCGCTCGAGAACGTGGTGAAGCGCTGCACGTCCGCCGGCAGCGGCCCGACATAATCGAGCCCCGGGAAGTGCGACAGCTCGCTCACCTGCTGGAAGCCGAGCTCGACCTCGCCGCTGGCGATGATGCTGCCGACGAACACGCCGGTCGGGGTCTGCTTGAGCTTGCCCTTGACCTGGTCGGCGATGCCCATCTTTTCGAACAGGCTGACGATGTAGTTGCCGCTCGGGCCGGTCGAATAGCCGATCGATTTCGCCGCCAGCACCGTCTTCTTCAGCGCCTCGCTGGTGCTGATGTCGGGCTTCGGCGCGCCCGTCTTGACGGCGACGCCGACGCCGGATTTCGCCAGGTCGACCTTGCTGCCGGATACGACCTTACTGCCCTTGATGTGCTCTTCGATCGAGGGGCCGGACATGATGAGAAGGTCGTAGGTCTCTCCCGACGCCAGCCGCTTGTTGGCGTCGAGCGTGCCGGTGAACACGGTGGTCACCTTGTGACCGGTCGCCTTCTCGAATTGCGGCACCAACTCTTTGTAGGCCTCTTCGGTGGCCTGCGTCGACAGGACCTTGATCTCGGCTGCCTGCGCGGTGGCGATCAGCATCAGAGCGGACGCCGTGGCGGCCCCAGTCACTGTTGTGCGCAGGCTGAAAAATTTGCGTTGCATCGTTTCTCTCCCTTGTTCTTGTGGTCGTTTCATCAATTCGGTCGTGCGTCGTGTACGATCTTGCCGCCCACCATGGTGACGAGCGGTTTGATGTCCTTGATCTCGTCCGCCGGTACCGTCAGGTAATCGCGGTCGAGCACCAGGAGGTCGGCGTATTTTCCGGGTGCGAGCGAGCCGAGATTGCCTTCCTGGAACATGAAGAAGCTGTTCGAGCGGGTGTGTGCGATCAGCGCCTCCTCACGCGTGATGGTCTGCCGGTTCACCTGCCGTCCGCCGACCATTTTGCCCGTCACCGCGAAGCCCAGCGTATAGAACGGATTGGAGGTCGTCACCGCGGTCGCGTCCGAGCCCAGGCCCCAGTGGATGCCGGAATCCTGGATGCGGCGGAAGGGCGGCATGTCCCAGGCCTTGTCGCCGTGCACCTTGTGCATCAGTGCACCCTGGATCAGCGGCCGGCTGTGGATCTGCGCGGTCATGCCAAGTCTTCTTCATGCGTTCAAGCTGTGCCTCGGTCACCTGGTCGAGGTGCGAGAACGACCAGCGCAGCCCCTTGATGGGTGTCTCCCTGTTGATCTGCTCGTAGACATCGAGGAACGCCTCGATCGCCGGCTCCATCTCGACATGCGAGTTGCTGTAGATGCCGCGCTCGGCGAGCGCCACGAGCACGCGGCGCATCTGCGCGAGGTCTTCCGGCTTGGTGTTGACGGCGACCCGCAGCAATTGAGTGGTGACCGGCGCGAACACCGACTCGCCCCAGCCCACGAGGTCGAAGGAGTCGTTGCCCTGGAACGGCTTGAGGTCGCGGATTTCGCCGATCACCGCGTCGACCTGCGCGGGCGTCGCCGGCTGGCGGATGGTGGTGAAGAACAGGCGTACGTTAAGCTCGCCGCGGTCGGCAAGATACTTGTACGGCTCGTAGTGCTTCGCGCCCATGCCGCGGCCGCCGGCATCGAGCCAGGCCGTCACCCCGATCGAGTTGAGATAGGCAACGAGCTTGCGGGTGTTGGCGAGCCACGCCTCCTTGTCCTCGAGCGGAATGCGCGCCGCGACGAAGGCGACCCCGCCGCCGCCACTGACCCGGCCGTTAGGCTTGCCGCCGGGGTCCTTCTCGATCTTGCCGCCCTGCGGGTCCGGCGTGCCGGCGTCGATCTTGGTGGCCACGAGCGCAACCGAATTGAGGTAGCTGTGGTTATAGACCGCCTGCACGACGACCGGGTTGTTGGGCGCGATGCGGTCAAGCTCGTCGAGCGGAAAGCCGCGCGGGTCGTCGGTAAATTGCTCCTCCGACCAGCCACCGAGCACCACGATCCACTCGCCGGGCTTCGACCTGGCGACCCGCTGGGTCAGCATCTCCAGCGCTCGCGCCCGCGAGGTGACGCCGTCGAAGCGCAATTCGTTATGTTCAGCGGCCCGCACCCAATGGGCATGGTTGTCGATCAGGCCGGGAATGACGGTGCGGCCGGCAAGATCGATCACGCGCGTCGCCGGCCCTTTGAGGCCATCGATCTCGGCCGTGGTCCCGACCTTCACGATGCGCTGCCCGCGGATCGCGAGCGCCTGCGCGACGGTGAAGCGGTCGTCGACGGTAACGATCTTGCCATTCAGCATGACGAGGTCGGGCGTCTGGGCCCGAGCCGCGATGGCCGAACCGGCCAACAGTGCGAGTCCGGCCGCGGCGATATTGAGCAGTCTCATTCTGATCCTCCCGGTGCGTCTTTATTTGTTGTTCGCAACAACGGCCAACCGTTCTTGAGGCGGTGGTTCACTCCGCTCCATGCGCGGTGATGCCGGCTTCCTTGATGATCGGACCCCACTTGTCCAATTCCGCTTTCAGGTAGCTTGCAAATTCGTCCGGTGTTGACCCGACGAGCAGAACGCCAAGGTGTTCAAGTCTTTCCCTGACGCCCGGATCGGCTAGCGCGGTAGCCGCGCTGCTGTGAATCTTCGCGACAATCTCCGGGGGCGTCTTCGCGGGCACGAACAGCCCGAACCAGGCCGCGAGGTCGAATCCCGGCAGTCCCGCTTCCGCCATGGTGGGGAATTCCGGCGCGGCGGGCACGCGCCGCGTGCTGGTGACGGCAAGCCCGCGCATCTGCCCGTCGCGGACCTGCGGGAGCACCGAGGAGATCACGTTGAACATGAGGTCGATGCGGCCTGGAATGAGATCGGCCAGCGCCGGAGCGCCGCCACGATAGGGCACATGCGTCATCTCGATGCCGGCCACCCGTTTGAGCAACTGTCCCGACAGATGGATCGCGGTGCCGGCGCCCGAGGACGCGAAGGTGATCTTGCCGGGATTTGCCTTGGCATAGGCGATGAATTCGGCCACCGAACGGGCGGGTGAGGCGTTCGGCACGCACATCAGGGTCGGCGTGACGCCGATCAGCGTCACCGGGATGAAATCGGCGAGAATGTCGTAGGCGAGGTTCGGGTAGAGGAAGCGATTGACTGCGTTCGGGAATGATCCGAGGAAGATAGTGTAGCCGTCGGGCGGCGCGCGCATCGCGGCTTCCGCGCCGACATTGGCGCTCCCTCCGGGCTTGTTCTCCACCACGACCTGCTGGCCCCAGAGTTCGGACAGTTTCAGCGCCAGGCTGCGCGCCATTACCTCGTTGGCACCGCCCGGTGCAAACGGCACGATCAGCCGCACGAAGCGACTGGGCCAGATTTGGTTTGAGCCTTGGGGCCAGGCGCGACCCGTGAAAGCCGCCATCAGCGCGCACGTGGCGGAACTCGCGATCAAGTGGCGCCGGCTGATCATGCTATTCGTCGCCCTTGATCCCGGCCTCCTTGATGACCGGCCCCCATTTATCCATTTCCGTCTTGAGGAACGTGCCAAGCTCGGCGGGCGTCGAGCCGACGACCGATACGCCAAGCCCTTCGAGCCGTGTCTTGATGACCGGATCGTTGAGCGCGGCGACGATGTCGGAATGCATCTGGCGGATGATCGAGGCAGGCGTCTTCGCGGGCGCGAAGATTCCGTACCAGGACGACACGTCGAAGCCCGGCACGCCCGATTCTGCAATAGGCGGCAGATCGGGTGCGGCCGGCGAGCGCCTGGCGGTGGTTACCGCCAGCCCGCGCAGCTTGTCGCCCTGAATGAGCGGCAGCACCGCGCCGATGTTGTTGAACATGACGTCGACGCGGCCGGGGATAAGATCGTTGAGCGCCGGCCCCGCGCCCCGATACGGCACGTGCAACATCTCGACATGCGCCATGCGCTTGAACAGCTCGCCCGAGAGATGCACCGAGGTGCCGTGGCCCGACGATGCAAAGGTAATCTTGCCTTTGTTGGCATTGGCGTAGGCAATGAATTCGGTGACCGAGTGTGCCGGCGAAATGACCGGAACCGCCATGATGTTGGGGTATTCGCAGAGGAGCGATACCGGCGTGAGATCGGCGAGCGCGTCGTAGGGGAGCGAGCGGAACAGGAAGCGGTTTACCGCGAGCGGCATCGATTGAAAGAGCAGCGTGTAGCCGTCCGGGTCGGCGCGGGTGACGGCTTCGGTGCCGATGTTGGTCGCCGCGCCGCCGCGGTTCTCGACCACCATTTGCTGGCCCCAGATTTCCGACAGCTTGATCGAGACGACGCGAGCGATGGCATCTGTGCCGCCGCCCGGCGGAAACGGCACGACCAGCCGCACGAAGCGGTTCGGCCAGGTCTGGATCGGCTCCGCGTGGGCGCGGCGAACAGGCTCGGAAGCGGGCAGGGCGCCGGCGAGTGCCGCTCCTCCGGCGAGCGTGAGGGCGTGGCGGCGGCTGAACATGCGCTACTCGTTGACCTTGATGTTTGCCGCCTTGATGACAGGGGCCCACTTCGCCATCTCGGCCTTGAGATGCGCCGCGAGCGCCTCGGGCGTCGAGCCGACCGGAATGAGCGCCTGCTGATCGAGCTTGGCGCGGACCGGCGGCTCCGACAGTACGGCGGCGGTGTCGGCCGACATCCTCTGGATGATCTCGGGCGGGGTCTTGGCGGGCGCGAAGAACGCAAACCACGATGTGGTGTCGTAGCCCGGCACCGTGTCGGCGATCGCCGGTACGTCGGGCGCCTGCTTCACCCGCTCGGCACTGGTGACGCCGAGCGCGCGCAACTGCCCGCCCTGGACGAGCGGCAGGCCCGAGGCGATGACCGCGAACGTGCAGTCGACCCGGCCGGCGATCACGTCCGTGAAGGCGGGCGACGCGCCGCGGTAGGGCACATGCGTGAGGTCGACCCTGGCGGTGTACTTGAACAGTTCGCCGCTCATATGCGGCGAGCTGCCGTGCCCGGGGGAGGCGAAGGTGACCTTGCCGGGGTTCTTCCTCGCTTCAGCCAGAAGGTCGCCGACCGAGTTGAAGGACGACGTCTTCGGCACCACCAGCAGGTTTGGGAAATAGGACAGCAGCGAGACCGGCGCGAAGTCGGCGACCGGGTCGTAGTTGATCGAGGGAAACAGGTACTGGTTCACGGCCAGCCCGGCGGCCGTGATGTACATGGTGTAGCCGTCGGGCGCGGAGCGGGCGACGTATTCCGATGCGATATTGCCGCCGGCGCCCGGCTTGTTCTCGACCACCACCTGCTGGCCCCATTTCTCCGACAGCCGCGCCCCGACAATGCGGCCGAGCCCGTCGATCCCGCCGCCGGGCGTGAACGGCACCACCAGCTTGACGAAGCGGGTTGGCCAAGGTGCCGCCGACGAGGGAGCCTGCGCGCGCAGCGGGCGCGCGCCGAGAAGCGGCACGGTGGCCGACGCAGCGGCGGAGAACGCAACAAGCTGGCGGCGGGTAATCATCGGATCCTCTCTTGTTTTGCTTATCTTGTTGGGCCGCATCCAAGCTGTCATTCGACCCGGATGCCAGCCCCCTTGATGACCGGGTCCCACTTGTCGATCTCGGCGCGCAGGTGGGCCGCGAGTTCGTCGCCGGTCGAGCCGATCACCACATAGCCGAGCTGTTCCAGCCGCTTCCGCGCCGCCGGATCGGCCATAGCCGCCGCGGTGTCGGCGCTCATCTTGCGCACGATGTCGGGCGGCGTCTTCGCGGGAAGGAAAAACGCAAACCACGACGAGACCTCGAATCCCGGCACCGTCTCGGCGACCGTCGGGATGTCGGGCGCCACGGCGACCCGCCGGGCGCCGGACACTGCGACGCCACGAAGCTGGCCCGCCTTGATCAGGTCGAGGACGACGCCGCTCGCGAACATCATGTCCACGCGCCCGGGGATGATGTCATTGAACGCCGGCGCCGAGCCGCGGTAGGGCACGTGCGTCATTTCGATTCCGGCCAAGTGCTTGAGCAGTTCGCCCGCCATGTGCGGCGGTGTGCCGGGGCCTGGTGTCGCATAGGTGAGCTTGCCCTTCTTCTCCTTGGCGTAGGCGATGAACTCCCGCACCGACTTCGCCGGCGAGGAGTTCGGTACGCACATGTAGAAGGCGAAGCTGACCAGCAGCGAGACCGGGGCGAAGTCGGCGACGGCGTCGTAACTGAGCGTGGTGTAGAGCGCGCGGTTCATCGCCAGTGCCGAGCTACCCACCAGCACCGTGTAGCCATCGGGATCGGCGCGAGCGACCATCTCGGTGCCGATATTGGTTCCGGCGCCGCCCTTGTTCTCGATGACGATCTGCTGGCCCCATGACCGCGCGAGCGGATCGGCGACGACGCGCGCAACCGCATCGGTCGGCCCGCCGGAGGCATAGGGCACGACCACGCGTACGAAGCGGCTCGGCCAGGACGCCCGTGGCGATTGCGCACCAGCCGTCCGTACGGCCACGCCCGGCAGCAGTGCGGCTGCACCCGTCAGTGCGGCAAATTGGCGGCGGTCGATCATGCGGGCGTCTTCACGGATGGCTTAATCACGGGCGCTGATCCCCGCCTCCTTGATAAGCGGCCCCCACCGCTCCATGTCGGCCCGCACCTGCGCGGCAAGCTCGGCCGGCGTGGAGCCGATCGGCGTCACGCCCATGTCCAGAAGTTTCCGCCGGGTCGCGGGATCGGCGAGCGCCACCACGGTGTCGGCGTGAATCTTGCGCACGATCTCGGCGGGCGTCTTGACCGGCACGAAGAGTGCGATCCAGGACGACAATTCCATTCCAGGGACGCCGGATTCGTCCAGCGTCGGAATGTCCGGCAGGACCGCCGCCCGTTCCGGTGTCGCCACCGCAAGACCGCGGATCTGGCCCGCCTTGATCAACGGCAAACTGGAAGAAATCAGATTGAACATCACGTCGACGCGCCCGGGGATGAGGTCGTTGAAGGCGGGTGCCGCGCCGCGGTAGGGAATGTGCGTCATCTCGACGCCGGTGATGCGCTTGAACATCTCGCCGGCGAGGTGGAGCGAGGAGCCGTGGCCGCCCGATGCGTAGGTGATCTTGCCGCGGTTCGCCTTGGCGTAAGCGATGAATTCCTGCACCGAGCGGGCCGGCGAGGAGATCGGCACCACCATGATGTTGGGCCAGGTGCCGATCAGCGAGACGGGCGCGAAGTCGCCGACCGGATCGTAGTTCAGCGATGGCGACAGGAAGCCCGTCATCGCCAGGCTCGAGGGTGCGGCGAAGATGGTGTAGCCGTCGGGCTCGGAACGTGCGGCCGCCTCCGCGCCGATATTGATGTTGCCGGTGCGGTTTTCGACCAGCGTCTGCTGATGCCAGACGTCCCCCAGCCGGGCGGCCACGAGACGGCTGACCGCGTCGATGCTTCCGCCCGCCGCAATCGGGCAGATGAAGCGCACGGGGCGGTTCGGCCAAGAGGTTGGCGGAGAGCTCGGCGAAGACTGCGGCGCTTGCGCGACGGCGGACGTTTCGTCCAACGGCGTCAGCGCCGATGCGGCAAGCAAGCCGGCGAAATGGCGCCGGGTGAACATGGCCGAACCTCCCGGTCGCTTGAACCCATCGTGTCAGGTGGGCAAAGCGACAAACGCGCACGGTTGACCGTGCGTCATTTTCAACGTCGGCAGGAGGCTAGCGCGCCGAAGGCGGCATCACAATTGGGCGTGTCGGCGCGGGTAGCGCGAATTCGCCGGGCTGTTCCAGCGGCGCGGCGCTCGGCCGCGCAGTTGCGACCGGCGGCAAGTCGTCATCGCCGCGGACCGATTTCTTGCCCAGATGCTCGCCGCCGCTCATCAGGATCAGGGCGGCGGCGATTGCGACCAGCGATCCCAGGAACAGGCCCAATTTGCCGGTCGTTTCCCGATTGTCAGCCATGATCGTCTCCGATAATCCGGACGTCTTCGAGGTATCCGCCGGGTCAACGCGCCCGGCCGGATTAGGTTTCTGTTTCGGGATAGGCAAATGAGTGCATCCAACGCCAAGTATCTCAAAGGCGCGACCGGCGACTGGGAGGTGGTCATCGGCCTCGAAGTTCACGCCCAAGTCTCGTCACAATCGAAGCTGTTCTCCGGCGCCTCGACGGCGTTCGGCGGCGAGCCCAACACCCACGTCTCGCTGGTCGACGCGGCGATGCCCGGCATGCTGCCGGTGATCAACGAGGAATGCGTGCGGCAGGCGATCCGCACCGGCCTCGGCCTCAAGGCCAAGATCAACCAGCGCTCGGTGTTCGACCGGAAGAACTATTTCTATCCCGACCTGCCGCAGGGCTATCAGATCAGCCAGTACAAGTCGCCGATCGTGGGGGAGGGCGAGGTCGTGGTCGACATGCCGAACGGCACGACCGTGACGGTCGGCATCGAGCGGCTGCATCTCGAGCAGGACGCCGGCAAGTCGCTGCACGATCAGAATCCGACCATGTCGTATGTCGATCTCAACCGCTCCGGCGTCGCGCTGATGGAGATCGTGTCGAAGCCCGATCTGCGCTCGCGCCGACGATGCCAAGGCCTATGTGTCGAAGCTGCGCACCATCCTGCGCTACCTCGGCACCTGCGACGGCGACATGGAGAAGGGCAACCTGCGCGCCGACGTGAACGTGTCGGTGCGCAAGCCGGGCACGCCGTTCGGCACCCGCTGCGAGATCAAGAACGTCAACTCGATCCGCTTCATCGGGCAGGCGATCGAGCACGAGGCGCGCCGGCAGATCGAAATTCTCGAGGACGGCGGCAAGATCGAGCAGGAGACGCGGCTGTTCGACCCCGACAAGGACGAGACACGCTCGATGCGCAGCAAGGAGGAGGCGCACGACTACCGCTATTTCCCCGACCCCGACCTTTTGCCGCTGGAATTCACCGCAGCCTTTGTCGAGGACCTGAAGGCCAAGCTGCCGGAACTCCCCGACGAGAAGAAGGCGCGCTTCATCCGCGATTTTGCGCTGTCCGCCTACGACGCCAACGTGCTGGTCGGCGAACGTGAGACCGCGGCCTTCTTTGAGGAGGTCATCAAAGGGGGCGAGAAAGAGCGCGACGCTAAGGCGGCGGCGAACTGGGTGATCAACGATCTTGCCGGGCGCCTCAACAAGGAGGGCAAGGAGATTGCCGCCTCGCCGATCTCTTCGGCGCAACTCGGAACGATTCTCGACTTGATCTCGGGCGGAACGATTTCCGGCAAGATCGCCAAGGACTTGTTCGAGATCGTCTGGGCGGAGGGAGGCGACCCGCAGGCAATTGTCGAAGCCCGCGGCATGAGGCAGGTGACCGACCTGTCGGCGATCGAGAAGGTGGTGGACGACATCGTTGCCAAGAACCCCGACAAGGTCGCGCAGGCGAAAGCGAACCCCAAGCTGCTCGGCTGGTTCGTCGGCCAGGTGATGAAGGCCTCGGGTGGCAAAGCCAACCCGCAGGCGGTGAACGAGTTGCTCAATCGCAAGCTCGGTCTGTAACCCATTTATCTTGAGCGCGTGGCGCGTGCGCGAGCCCGTCGGTGATCGAGCGTCGTGCGCCGTGTTGGGCGTGCGAGGCGACGCGTGAGCGCGACGAATTTGTCGCGCGCGGCACTCAGCAAGACGAAAATCCGGTGCATCGGCGCTCGTGCAAGCGAATCACTTTTTGCCGATTCGCTCGATTCGCATCGGATTCGCGATCGCGAGGTCGCTTTGCGAGCCTTCTGTGCAAAGTTTTTTTTCACAAGCTTAACGGCGCGTTTCGCATGCGATCGCGGCATTGTTGACGAGCGTTCGCGCGGCCCGCGCAGTTGATCGCGATTGCCGTTGATGTGTCATCGCAAATCTAAGAAACCCATATTTCATCGGCACTTTTTCAGATTCGAAATAAAATGCGCGTCGTGCGTGCTTGCGCCGTTTCATTCGATGCGTCTTGCGCCGCGAACGCGCGCGCCGATGCGCAAGATGTGGTGTCACGCAAGTGCGAACACGCTCGATCATGCGAAAATGCTTTAATTTTTCTCTTGCTAGTGTAAATCCGATTGCAGTGTTCGCGATTCCCGCGGGCACTGATCGACATCCATCGCCATTGTCATCAATGGCTAGGAGGGCAGCATGGCGAAGAAGCGAAAGACGAAGGCGAAAGCGGCGGCGAAAAAGGGCGCGAAGAAGACCAAGCGCCGGAAGAAGAAGTAACCGAACGCCGCCTTACAGTCTTCGACTTCGAACGACGTCGGTGACTGCGTCAAACGGGCCGGCGAGAGTTGAGGGGTGATGAGCGCATCGCGATCGCACCTCGACACCGCCGGCTCCAGTCGACGACAGAGGGCGTCGGCGAGACAGGGGTTTGAGCTTCGTTGATGCTTCGCTGAACAAGCTGAGCGCCAATGAAGAGAGGGTGGACAGGCTCCACGCCTCGCCTCGGCAGACACACTGCCAAGGCACTCGATCCCCGGCTCTCGCCGACGCCCTCGGTATTTGAGGGGCCTGCGCGGGCCGAGCTTCTTTTAATTATTCAAATAAACCTTCACCATTCGGGGCTGGCTATTCAGTTGCAATAAGGTCCGTGCGGTACCCCGTACGGGTCGTATTGCATGAAATTGCTGCCACAGGTGCGTGGCTGACCGGTCCGGCGGCCGTCAAACGAGTTGGGATCAGGACGACCGCGCACAGGCGAATCTTGTTGCCCCTGGTAACTTCGGTAATTTCGATACCGGTAATTGTCGTCCGAGCCGTCCCGGTTTCGCTCGCGCGCCACGCTTGAAGACGTGACGCACGCCGCGATCAGCGCGGCGCCCAGGATGGCGAGTGTCTGTTTCGACATGGGTGCCTCCTCCAACAAGCTTTTGTTTCCTGAGATATGGTGGTGGCTCCTATGGCGGCAAGTCATTGGCCCGCGGTTCGGTGGAATTCGCCGGCTTGTTCTGAACTCAGGAGGTTCCCGTGGAGCGGAGATGGTATTGCGCAGCGGTACTCATGCTGGCGATCTCAGCACCGCCTTGCCTGGCGGCTGAGGCGCCATGTTTTGAGATCTATCCAAATTCCAGTTCCGGTCCGGAGGGCGCCATCCTGCTCAACAAATGCTCCGGGCAATCTTGGCTTCTGGTCACCGTCAACTCCGGTCAAGGCAATTCCACCGGCTGGTATCCGATCCCGATCGACATGGCCTCCGATCCTGAGGCTGAGCCCAAGAAGGATACCGGCCCGGGCCAAGCCGATTAGCGATTTGCAATATCGACCACGGAATGGATCGCCGCAGTGTTAGCGCTTGCCATCTTGATGCTTGTCGATTGCCGCCTGCACCGCCGCTCGCGACTGCGTTCCGGCTGACACGTACTTGGACTTGGCGTCGTTATAGCTCCAGTCGCGCAGTTCATTGGCGTTGCACTGGAAGTGCGGGTGAACGTAGCGCGCCATCAGCTCGTAACTGCGCTTGGTCGCAGGCCAGTCCGCCCAGTTGTGCGCCAGCAGCAGAACGCCGCCGAACCCGCCGTTCGAACCTTTCCACAAGCGTTCGAAATGCCGGATGCAATCGTCCGGAGTGCCGATGCAGGCGAGCCCGGTGGACACCAGATATTCCGCCGGATCGGTCGTGATGTCGGGCGGAATGATGGGGAAGGTCGCGACCTCACTGAAGTAGCGCTTGAAGTCCTCAAGCCCGAATTTGACGTCGAGGCGCGCCTGCTCGCGCGTTTCCGCCACATGCGCGAAAGTGACGATGCGCCATTTCCGCCGGTCGGGCGCTTTGCCGCTGGCCTTGGCGCTTTCCTCGTACACACCCCAATTGCTGGCATGCGCCTTGAGGGAGTCATCCGACGTGCCGCCGATCGAGAGCATGCCGATGCCATGCTTGCCGGCCGCCAATGCGCCGGTCGGCGACCGGTTTGAGGCAACCGCCATCTCCATCATCGGCTGCGAATAGCTCTTGAACTGCAGGCGTGCCTCCCGCAGATCGAACCAGTCGGTCGTTTTGGTCACTGCCCGGCCCTGCATCAGGTCCATGATGACGTCGAGCGCCTCGTCGAGCTTGCGCCGCTGCTCCTCGGGCTTGATCCCCATCTTGATTGCGTCATAGACGAGGGAGCCCGGACCGACGCCGAACATGGCGCGGCCGCGCGTCATGTAGTCGAGCTGCATCAAGCGGCCGGCGACGGTGAACGGGTTGTGATACGGCAGCGACACGACGCCGGTGCCGAGGCGGATGTGGCGCGTGCGCTCGGCGGCGGCTGCGATGAACAGCTCGGGGCAGGCGATGATCTCGAAGCCGCCCGAGTGGTGCTCGCCGATCCAGGCCTCGTGATAGTTCAGCCGGTCGAGATGGACCAGAAGTTCCATGTCGCGGTCGAGGGCGAGGAGCGGATTCTCGGCGAGGGGATGAAAGGGCGCCAGAAAGACCCCGGTCTTCAGAAATCGGTCGTTCATGGGATACCGGTCCGGATCACTCGGTCGCGCTGACCAATTCTTGCCGCCGCATCGGATATTTCCGCCCCGGCAACAGGGTCAATCTAGCAACATCGAGCCGCCCGGTCTCGGAACCCTCTTCCCTCGGGCGCGCGGCATGGCATAAGGGCGCCCCAAACAGTCCCAGGCACGCCCGCAGATGATCCGTCTCGACAATATCAGCAAGCAGAATGGCAAGCAGCTTCTCTTCATTGAGGCCTCCGCGGCGCTCAACAAGGGGGAGAAGATCGGCCTCGTCGGCCCCAATGGCGCCGGCAAGACGACGCTCTTCCGCATGATCATCGGGCAGGAACAGGCGGACGAGGGGCAGGTCGCCGTCGATCGCGGCATCACCATCGGCTACTTCAGCCAGGACGTGGGCGAGATGGCCGGCCGCAGCGCCGTCGCCGAGGTGATGGACGGCGCCGGTCCGGTGAGCGCCGTGGCGGCCGAGCTGAAGGAGCTGGAGGCCGCCATGGCGGATCCAGACCGTGCCGACGAGATGGATGACATCATCGCGCGCTATGGCGAGGTGCAGCACAGCTTCGAGGAGCTCGACGGCTACGCCCTCGACGGCCGGGCGCGGGAAATCCTGTCGGGCCTGGGCTTCAGCCAGGAGATGATGGACGGCGACGTGGGCGCCCTGTCGGGCGGCTGGAAAATGCGCGTGGCGCTCGCCCGCATCCTTCTGATGCGTCCGGACACGATGCTGCTCGACGAGCCGAGCAACCACCTCGACCTCGAGAGCCTGATCTGGCTGGAGGAGTTCCTCAAGGGCTACGAGGGCGCGCTGATGATGACCTCGCACGACCGCGAGTTCATGAACCGCATCGTCACCAAGGTCGTGGAAATCGACGGCGGGTCGCTGACCACCTATTCGGGCAACTACGAGTTTTATGAACAACAGCGCGGCCTCGCGGAGAAGCAGCAGCAGGCGCAGTTCGAGCGCCAGCAGGCGATGCTGGCCAAGGAGATCAAGTTCATCGAGCGCTTCAAGGCGCGCGCCTCGCATGCGGCACAAGTGCAGAGCCGGGTGAAGAAGCTCGACAAGATCGAACGGGTCGAGCCACCCAGGCGCCGCCAGACGGTCGAGTTCGAGTTCCAGCCGGCGCCCCGCTCCGGCGAGGACGTGGTGAACCTGAAGAACGTGCATAAGGGCTACGGCAGCCGAAGCATCTACGAGGGCCTCGACTTCATGGTGCGCCGCCGGGAGCGCTGGTGCGTCATGGGCGTCAACGGCGCGGGCAAGTCCACGCTGCTGAAGCTGGTCGCAGGCGCGACGCAGCCCGACGATGGGTCGGTGGCCGTGGGCGGCAGTGTGAAGATGGGCTACTTCGCACAGCACGCCATGGACCTGCTGGACGGCGAGCGCACGGTGTTCGAGACGCTGGAGGACACGTTCCCGCAGGCCGGGCAGGGCTCGCTGCGCGCGCTTGCCGGATGTTTCGGGTTCTCAGGCGACGACGTGGAGAAACGGTGCCGGGTGCTGTCAGGTGGCGAGAAGGCGCGGCTGGTGATGGCGCTGATGCTCTACGACCCGCCGAATTTCCTGGTGCTGGACGAGCCCACGAACCACCTGGACATGGCGACCAAGGAAATGCTCATCGCGGCGCTCTCGCAGTACGAGGGCACCATGCTGTTCGTCTCGCACGACCGGCACTTTCTGGCCGCGCTCTCCAACCGGGTGCTGGAATTGACGCCCGAGGGCGTCCATCAGTTCGGCGGCGGTTACACCGAGTACGTGGCGCGCACCGGCCACGAGGCGCCGGGCCTGCGGAGTTGAGGCGGATTGCCGCACCGCGGCAACCCGCGCCGTCGTCTTTCAAACTTGATGCTGCCGCCCGCGGATCAACTCTGCGCGGGCGCGAGCCGGTTGAAGCGCTCCTTCTGCTCGTCGGTCAGCGTGCCGTAGAATCCGTCGAGCGCCGGCTGCAGCGTCTGCACCGCCCGCGACATCGCGTCGAGGCGCTGCTCCATCGCTTCGACGCGGCCGACCGGCGTCAGCGCCCGATAGGTCGGACATTCCGATGTCAGCAGGTTGACCGATGCAGACATCGCGTCGCGCAGGTTCTTTAGCGCTACACGCTGCACCTCGTTCGGCCGCACCGTCTGCTCGATCCGGTCGATCGGCAGGCTGGCGATCCCGGCAGCGCGCGTGTTGCACGCCTGGCTGAGGTCGCGCTCGTTCGACTGCGCGGCCTCCTCCGGGCTGATGGCGTTGAAGCGCGCTTTCTGCTCGTCGCTCAGGGCCTGGTAGAACGCATCCATCGCGGGCCGCACGGTGCGTACCGCCAGGAGCATCACGCCGAGACGCTTTTGCATCGCCGCGATACGTCCGGTCGGCGTGCTCGGCAGGTCGTTCGGGCAGGCCGTCTTGAGCACAACGAGCGCCTGCGCGGTTGCCGTGCGCAGGTTGTCGAGCGCCGCGCGCTGGGCGTCGGTCGGCTCGACCGCCAAGGCGATCTGTTCGATCGGCCAGTCGGTCAGGCTCGTCGCCGCGTCGGTCTTGCAGACGTCGGTACGCGTGCGGACGACAGGCGCCGTGGCGGTGGCTGGCGCCGTGACGGTCCCATCCGGCGCAGGCTCGCCGGCGACGACCCGGACCGGGGCGTTGCCGTAGGCATAGCGGCCGAAGATGCCGTCATAGACGTCGTCGTAGGCATAGGGCCAGAAGGTGTCGTAGGCGTAGGGATAGAAGGTGTAGCCGACGAAGTCGTCATAGGCATACGGCCAGAACAGCGGGCCGGCCCAGCCCAGCACGATCAGCTTCGGGATATGATGATGCCGGTGCCATGACCGGTTGGCGAAATGACCGTGGAAGGTCGCCGCCTGCGCAAAGTTGCGGCCGTGGACATTGGCGACGCCGAGCCTGCCGGCCACGAACCTGTTGTGCAGGGCATGAGCGCCGAGCGTACGGGCTGCGGCGTTTGCCAGGTGGAACCCGTTCCGGCCCGCGGTTCCGGGCCTGCCGTGGTTGAACGCCGCGAACTGACGCGCCGGGACAGCCGCGCGCGCTTGCGCCACCGGATGCGAGGTCGCGACCCGCGGCGTGCCGATATTCGGCCGGGCGATGTGCTGCGGAGCCGAACGCGTCGTCGCAACCTGGCGCGGCGCTGAATTGCTGCGCGAGGTGGCATAGCTGCGGGGCGCGGAGTAGCTGCGGGCATAGCTACGCGGCGCAGAATAGCTCCGCGAATAACTGCGTGGCGCCGAGTAGCTGCGCGATGCGGAATAGCTGCGCGGCGCGGAATAACTGCGACCAGCGGAGTAGCTGCGCCCGCCGCCGCCGGAGAAGCTGTGGCCTCCACCGCCGCCGCCGCGTCCTCCACCGCCACCGCCGCCGTGCCCGCCACCGCCGCGCGCAAGGGCATCAGGAATCACGATGAGGAGCGATAGCGCTACGAGCGCCACCACTCGCATGCTCGTCTGCAACATGACGCGACCTCCCAAGTCTCGCCCGCCCGAGCCAACGCAAAGGTGGCGCGTTTGCTTTCACGGTGCAAGCCGAGACGCCGCTGTGCGTGCAGGAAATTTTATGAATGCCCGTTCATGTTTCCCATCGCGCGACATGCGCTGCGCGATGCTGGAATTGACGCAGCACCGAATGGCCCCGCACCTTGTTACCTGCAGCTGTGAAGCAAGTTGGTGGGCTCGGCGTGCTGCGGTCTACCTCAGACGTTCACGCACGGGCCCGAACCGCATGATCGACCAAGGTCCTTCCGAGCGACCAGATGGCGCCGGGCACGCGGTGGCTGGCGGCGATCACGGCATCGAAGGAGTTGACGATCCAATCGCAATCCGTTTGCGAAATGATCAGGGCCGGCAGCAATTTGATCGTATGGCTCGCGTGACCGGCAACCTGGCAAAGAATCCGATGCTCCTTGAACAGCGGAATCGTGATGAGCTGGCAGAACAGGCCTTTGTTTGCAGTCTCAAGCAGATTCCACGATGCCTTCAGCTTGAATGATTGCGGCGCGCCGAATTCAATGCCGATCATCAGCCCCTTGCCGCGAACGTCGCATACCAATTCATGGCGCGACTGCATGTCCGCGAAGGCCCGCAACAGCTGCTCACCCATGCGGGCTGCGTTCTCGATCAGCCGTTCGGACGCGAGCACGTCGAGCGTCACGATCCCGGCCGCCATGGCGAGGTCGTTCTTTGCGAAGGTCGAGCCGTGCACGACCGCCTTGTCCATCCGGTCGAAGACTTTGTCATAGATGGACCGCCGCAACAGAACGGCCCCGACGGGCACATGGCCGCCGGAGAGCGACTTGGCGATCAGCACCATGTCGGGTTCGACGTTCCAATGTTCGACCGCGAGAAAGCGGCCGGTGCGGCCGAGCCCGGTTTGAATTTCGTCGGCAACGAACAAGGTTCCGTACCGCGAGCAAAGCCTGGCGGCGTCGCTCAGATAATCGTCCGACGGAATATTGACGCCCTTGCCCTGGATTGGTTCGACGATGAACGCCGCGACATTGCGCGATCGCAAGGCCTCCTCAAGCGCAGCAAGATCGTTGAACGGGATGCGCAAGCAGTCCGGCAGCAGCGGTTCGAAACCGCCGCGAAAAATGTCGTCGCCGTTCAGAGACAGCGCGCCATAAGTCAGACCATGAAAGGCGTGTTCGCAATAAACGATGCCCGGCCGTCCGGTGGACGCGCGTGCGAACTTGATCGCGGATTCGACGGCCTCGGTGCCGGAATTCGTGAAGAACACCTTATCGAGGTAGGGAACCTGCGCCAGCAAGCGTTCGGCAAGGACGCCTGCCAGCACGGACACGTCCATCTGCACGAGATTGGGAAGCTCGCTGTCGAGCACGCAATGCAAGGCATCGCGCACGGCAGGATGGTTGCGTCCGATGGCGAACACGCCGAAACCGCTGAGGAGATCCAGGTACTGTCGTCCATCGCGGTCGTAGAGATATTGCCCCGTGCCCCGGCAAAATCCGACGTCGTAGCCGATCGCCTTGAGCACCCGGACCATCTGCTCGTTGAGATGGCGGCTGTGCAGCGCAAACCGCTCGGGCTCGCGCTGCGCGAACAATGCAGCAATGTCGTCGCTCATGCGCGCCGGTGTATCATGTTCCAGGACCGGTGGCTCATGACCGGTGGGCGCGGCTTGGATGCATTGCCACGCCCAGATGGGTCGGAACTGCGCCGGAGCGCGTTACTCCGGATCAGGTCAGGCTCAGGCTTCTCGAGGCGGCGGCCGGAATCAACGCCGGTGCAAGCGATTTGCGGCCGCGGCGCAGGGAGGCTCGCGCCGTCCACGCATCGAGAGCGGTGCGCGCGAGCGCCGGCAGCTCGTGCGGTTGCTTCATCACCAATCGGACCATCGCGGCGATATCGGTCGTGCCGTTCGCGCGCATCGCAGCCAAGGCCACCTGTGGCAGGGCTCGCGCGGCGGGATCGGTGATAACGCGGACCGCCGCCATCGGTATCCCGTGTTCCGCGGCGACCCGGGCAACAATGTGGGACTCCATGTCGACCGCAATGGCCCCGGTCCGTTCGTAGAGGTCCCGCTTGGCTTTCGGATGTGCGATCGGCGCGGGCACGCCTGCGAGCGGTCCGTAAACCGAGCCCGGAATGGCAAAGCGAAGCTCCTGCGACCAAACGCGGTCGGTGGCCGTGCGGACGGCTCCCGAAATGATCGCTGAACCTACGACGCAAGTACCGGGCGGCAGATCGGGAGCGAGCCCTCCTGCCACTCCAAAACTGACGACCCCGCGGCAGTATTCGTCGCTCGTCCGGGTCTCGGAAATGGCACCAGCCAGTAGGGCCGCAAGATTGCGCCCATCGCCGCTGCAAATCACACTGACCCCTGGACCAGCGGCGATCCGGGCCTCAAACGCAAGCCCTACGACTATAATCAAGTGTGCCCCCAATTTCTCCGGCGCAAGGCATTTGTGCCTTCAATTGTATCACCCAGCAAGCCTCTTTGTGAGCCAATTTGCCGCCGCCCCGCCATTCAGGGACGAACCCGCCCGTGCCAGGGGGTTGACGCCGGAGGGACGTCCATCGGTGCGGCGGCTAAAGTATGTCGCGCTTGAGGCCGCGAATGACCCGAAGGCGCCTGGACGCGCAGCTTGTCCCCGCGCGTCCAGCTCAGCTGCACAGCCGTTCTTGCGATGATCTTACTTGCTGAGGCTATCGCGGAAGGCCATCGCTTCGAGTTCGACCCGGACGGCGTCCATGACCGGAACCACGGGCCGCGCCTCGAACGTAAATGCAGGCAACATCGAGCAGAACTTGTGGACCGCCAGCGGGTCGTCGCAGTCCAGCAGCATGTACCCGCCCCAGTCGCCCACGCGGATGACGAACATCTCGATCTTGAAATTTTCGGGCGCCTTCCATTGCGTGAAGACCTCCAGAATCCGCTTCTGGGCATTCTCGTACTCGATGGGCGTTCCTTGCGAACGTTCGTTCCAGGTGATCACGTACTTCATCGTTATCCTCATGTGTGAGAGTTGAAATCTTTGGGCGGCCGGTGTGCGCACCGCTGCCGTTCCGGAATGGACTTGCGGAGTTGGCGTTACGACCAGAACGCGTCCCAGGCGTAGAGGTCGTAGAAGTGCTCGCGGCCGATCACGATGCGGCCGTTCTCAAGCTCGAAGACGATGCAGCAGAGCGCATCGAGGTGCCTGCCATTGCGCTCCGCGCTGTTGTGATGAACGGCAACGACGCGGCCGTCCTCGCTTTCAAGCACGTTCAGCAGACTCGCCCGGAAGGTGCCGGCCGTCTCGCCGCCATAGCGGCCGAACTGGGTAAAGACCGCTTCGCGGCCCTTGCGGTCGCCGGCGATGGAACTGCGGCCGGGCGTGTGCCACGAGGCGTTCGCGTCGAACAGCTTCGTGAGCGTTACGATGTCGGCCGCGTTGAAGGCTTCATACGCGCGCCGGACGATCGCGGCGTTTTGGTCAGGTCCCGCGCGGGCGATCTTCATCGCCGTTACGTTTGTCATGGCTGGCTCCCTCTCATGGGCGGCGCCACAACGGCGCGCCTCACGAATGCAGGGTGCCCGCCGCGATGAGCCTGCACATGGGGAGGATTCCCTATACGGCGGATGTTCCTAGCTGAACCAGGCCGCGCTCGAGGGCGTAGAGGGCCGCACCAGCCCGGGTGGAGACGCCGATCTTGGAATAAAGGCTCTGGATATGGTTGTCGGCGGTCTTTGGCGCGATTTCGAGCTGGCGGGCCGCTTCCTTCGCCGTATGCCCGGCCGCGATCAGCCGTAACACCTCGATTTCCCGTGGCGTCAGTCCTGACAGACGTTCCGTCGTGTCACGGCGGGCGGGTTGACCGGCGCAGGCAAGCACGGCCTCGACCGCGTCCTGGCAGAGCTTGCCGTCCCGCACCGCGGCGCGGAGCTTTGCGGCGGCAGCGGCGTCGCTCATGGCAGGGCGGTGGGGACGCGCTTCCCGGGCGGTCTGGAAGGCTTCGGCGGCCGCCAGGATGCGTGCGGCGGGCGAGAGGTCGGGGGCCTTGGCGTAGCGGTGATAACCGGTGCCGTCGAGACGCTCGTGATGGCGCAGGACGAGCGCGGCCACGGCCTTGCCGCCTCCGCCCAGTGACGCCAGCGCGCGTTCGCCATGATAGGGATGAAGCCTTGCCGCGTCGCTCTCGCGTGCGGTCAGGGCGCCTCGCCTCATCCAGGTCGAGACCGGTACCGCCAGCTCGCCGATATCGTGTGTGCAGGCCGCCCAGCGGATGTCGCGAATGTCGGAGGCGGGAAGGCCCATGTGCTTGCCTGCCGCTTCGGCGAGCGACGCGACGGCACGCGAATGGCCGAACGTGAAGGGCATGCGCATGTCGATCATGTCGGCGATCGCCAGATAGGCCTCGTCGCATCCGTCGTCATCGAGGATCGCATAGGGGAGCGGTTCGAGCGCCAGGATTGTCTCGCGGTCGGCGGGGCCGTCGAGCCCTTCGAGCAGGCGTTCGGCATGAGCGATCAACAGATCGGCGAGCTCCGCCTCGTAGGCGCCACCGCGACGCTTTGTGATCATCTCGGTCATGGTCGCAAGGCCATGAGCCTCGGTCAGGACGATGGCGTCCTGTGCCAGCGTCACCATGCGCACGGGCAGCGTTACGGCGTCGCCTTTCAGGCCCCGCGGCAGCCCGTGTCCATCCCAGCGCTCGTAGAGCTGGCCGAGATTTTTGCGAATTTCTTCCGGCAGCCCGATGCGCTCCGCGATCCGCTGGGCAACCTCGCAATGGCCGGCCAGAATTGGAACGCTCACATGCAATGCTTCGGCAAGTCCTTTTTGAATGGCATCTGCCAGTTCGGCCGGCGGCGCGTCCGCGAACAGGCGCGTGAAGGCGCGAACAAAGGTCTCAACGATTTCCGAGTGGCTGCCCATGTCGATGCGGGCAAGATCCTGGCGAAGGGCGATCTCATCGCCAAATGCCGAGGCCAACAGGTGGGTATCGGCGTTGCATCCGATGTAGCGCAGCAACGCCTGGTGATAGACTTGGCGGCGCACTTGATCGTCGAGGCCTGCGACGTCGGCCAGCCGCATCGCCAGCACGCAGGACCGCAACGCAAAATCTCGCGACTGACCGGTGGCCAGGTCGGTCGCATAGGCCAGCGCCATCAGAAAGTCAGCGCGTCGAACTGCAACTTCCGCCATTTGGCTCTGTCCTTCACAACGAACGGCGACTGTAACACCCAATTGCTTCGAGGCGAGCCGCAGGCTCAGCGACTGTTGAGCACCAGCGGTTGCGATAAGCTACTAGCGCCGAGTCGAGCCACTTGAGCCGCGCGAGCGCGCTGGGCTTCCATGTCTGCTCCCCGCCAGGAGCGCCCCCATGGCCCGCCCATCGACCAAGCCCCGCCGCCGCGCTGCGGCGTCGCGCTCGCGCAAGAACGACAATCGCCCGCGCAAAGACAAGCCGGCCTCGGCTGCGCGCGGCAAGACGCCGATCGACCTCTACTATTGGCCGACGCCGAACGGCTTCAAGATTTCGATCATGCTCGAGGAGTGCCGGCTCCCATACAGGATGATTCCGCTCAACATCGCACGCGGCGACCAGTTCAAGCCCGAGTTCCTGGCGATCTCGCCCAACAATCGCATGCCGGCGATCGTCGATCACGACGGCCCGGGTGGCCGGCCGATTTCGGTCTTCGAGTCGGGCGCCATTCTGCAATATCTCGGGCGCAAGACCGGCAAGTTCTATCCGCGTGACGAGCGCGGCCGGGTCGAGGTGGAAGAGTGGCTCTATTGGCAGATGGCCAATCTCGGTCCGAAGGCCGGGGAGGCGAACCACTTCCGTCACTATGCGGCCGCCGAGAAACAGCTCTACGCCATCGAACGCTTCACCAACGAGATCAACCGGATCTTCGGCGTGATGGATCGCCGTCTGCAGGATCGCGAATTCCTCGCCGGCAAATATTCCATCGCCGACATGGCCTGCGTCGGCTGGGTGCGCCTCCACAAGCGGCTCGGCCAGGAGATCGGCGATTTTCCCGCGCTCAAGCGCTGGCTCGAAACCATGATGGCGCGCCCGGCGGTCGATCGCGGCATTCACTTGCGCGTGGAGGAGGCGAGCCAGGTGAACCTGCAGGACGCGGAGGTGCGAGCGACCTTGTTCGGACAGCGGGCGGCGCGCTGACGGCGCGTGTGATTGCTATCTCGGTTAAGCCTGCACGGATCTCATCCTGAAGAAGCGCCGCAGCGTGTCTCGAAGTATGGCCGCAGGCTTCGAGACGCCTGCCTTGCTTGAAGCAGCAGACCGCGACCGTTGCGCATGGTTATCCCAATCTCAATGGCGCGAGCGCGTGCATGCGGCGCAGACGGCGAATATCGCCGTCCTGAGGGCACTTGCATGCTTAATGGTTCGCGTGGCGGCGTGGGCATGTGCGGCATTCAGAATCGATTCATCGCGACTTTTAAAGCACCCTTCAAATTTTCCGCAGATAGTCACGATTGCTCGGCCGGGGGGTCGAGGGACATTCATCCACGCGAAACCCGCAGTCTGACGGGACGCGCGGAAAGGGGAGGCCGACATGGCTCGTTTCGAAATGTCCGAGGTCGCATTCGCGACGCTCGGCGAGGCGCCCGCGGGCGCCGACACGTTCTTCCAGCTTGGCATGATGTATTCGGTCGGCCGCAACGTGCCCATCGACTTCGTCAGCGCGCACAAGTGGTTCAATCTTGCAGCCATGCGCGGCAACGCCGACGCCATCCGCCTGCGCCGCGAGGTCGCCGAGCAGATGTCGGACGCGGAGATCGCCGAAGCGCAACGGGCGGCGCGGTCCTGGCTCAAGGCTGCCTGAACAACAAGCCGCGGGGGAGGGGGAGATTGGCGCGGTCCGCCGGGGGGCGGTCCGCGTCATTTCTTTCTATGCGTCCTTGCGGCGTTTCCGGGGATGCTTGACGCTCCCGCCGGCGTCAGCGTCGGATCCAGCCTTTGCCGTCAGTTTACGCAGCGCCCCGCGTATCCGAACGCGACGGCATCCTCGTAGCTGCCCGGTGGCAATGCCCGTCCCTCGAACAGGATCGGCAGTTGATTGATGACGCCGTAGCGGTCCGCACCGCGCCGTCGCTCGTTGAAAATGCGCACGATATTCCACTCGTCATGCGAACCGCTGCTGAACGACACAGACGCGCGCAGCGCGTAATAATTACGAAAGCTGATTTTGCTCAGGCGGCCCTGATCGACTGCCTTTTGCAATTCGGTGTCTTCCTTGAGTTCCTTGTCAAAGCGCGCCTCGATCCTTTCCATATCGGCCGTGCCCGTAAGGTCGAAATACGCGGCGAAATCGGAAGGCCCTGTAAAGTAGACGAAGTCGAAATCCTCGCCGAGACCGCGGTCGCCTTCGAGGATTCGCGTCCACATCATCATGTAATCGGCGCCGCCTGCGCCGGCCGGGAGGTTCGCCTCGTTCGTGCCGGGATTGAGAATCCAAAGTGAATTCGCGCCGAAGCGCTTTTCGATGCGCGCCTTCGTCTGCGCGGCGATTTCCCTGTTGATTCTGAAATAGCTGCCTCCCGCGGTCGAAATCGGGATGCTGAGGTAGCCGATGGCCTTACCTTTGTTCTTCTCTTCAACGATGCGTTGCTTGAGCTTGGTCACGGTTGCGTCGATCGCTGACTTGAGGTCGGCGTTGATGCAGTAACAGACATTGATCACGGTGCATTCGGTGGCGGTTGCGGCGAGCGACGGAGCCGACGTCATCGGCGAGAGCACTAAGATCGCCGCCGCACCGGCAAGTGCGCGGTAACGCGCTTGGCGAAAGGCGCTACCGACAAAGCGTCGCGAAATCCATCCAGAAGAGCGTTGGGCTGCCATGAGCGCCTCTATACTGAAGGTTGTATTTTGCTATAATAAGTAGAAAATATTGCGATAACAATCATCGGACGGTCAATTCAACGAGCCGCCGCCAACATTGACGGCTATATTCCACGTCATCGGCTTTGGCGGGCGTTCCGGACCCCTCGAAGAGGTCGGACATAAGCGCAACTATCCGCTGTTCGGAGATTTCCAGAGGGCGTTTTTCCACGCAGCGCTCTTATATGTGCCCAGTCGGCCGCTTTGACCGGTCAAGATTTGACGCAGAAGCCCGCAAACTATAGGGATTTTCGAGCCGGAGAGGTGGCCGAGTGGCTGAAGGCGGCGGTTTGCTAAACCGTTATACGGTCTAAAGCCGTATCATGGGTTCGAATCCCATCCTCTCCGCCACGCCTTTCACCCGCATTTGTTGTCCGCCGAATCGTTCCAGCGATAATCTCATAATCATTTCAGATACATGTGGCGGAGATCCCTCCGCAGCGGCTGGCTGCGTTGGTCGCTTTCGGGGTTTGGCGTCCATTAACCAATTCGGGGCCGGCGTTAAGGATCAAATCCGTTAACCGTGCAGTCTGAAAGCGTGACATCTGGTTTGGTTCATTAGCGAGAATTCAGCAAAAATGTCGTCTGCGAGCTGATTGGAGCCGAAAATTTTCTCTGGTACTCCGCTCCGAAGCGTTGCCACCTCGCGGCGCCGTCTCGCAAAAAAGACTAAATATTGCAAATAGTTATAGAGGTCTTGGCAACGGAGAAATCCTGCTGATTTCGGCCAAACGGGCGCAGTTCCAGGCGTCCTGCCGATCGCGTGGTAATTGCGCAACACCGATTTGGAAACTGCGTTTCGGACTGTTCAAAAGGCATGTTGGTCGTTGTGTGTGCAAGGACGTTGGTTAATGGTGACGGTGCGACGGAGGGGGGCATCCCGAGGTCGCCCAGTTCGGTGTCCCGCCTGCCAGGGGAAATTCTAAAGGGCAGACGGAAGGCCGGATGGTGGGGGAGCAAGGGGACCTTCTAGGGTGAGCAGCGCCCGGCGGAGATCGATCCCTCCCAAGACAACAAATGGAGGTTGAGATGAAGATGGTGAAAAGTCTTCTGCTCGGTACCGCCGCGGGATTGCTTGCGGTAGCCGGGGCGCAGGCCGCTGATATGCCGGTCAAGGCTAAGCCGGTCGAATACGTCAAAATCTGCTCCCTCTACGGAGCGGGCTTCTACTACATCCCGGGCACCGACACCTGCCTCAAGATCGGCGGTTACGTCCGGGTCCAGACCGAACTCAAGGCGCGGCGCCAGCGGCCAAGTCGTATGGCACCGGCGGCGTGCTCGGCTCGGGCCGCTACGACATCGAAGACACCAACGACATCAACTACACGGTCCGTGCGGTCGCGACCTTCGATGCGCGCACGCAGACCGAATACGGCACGCTTGCGGTCCTACATCCGCGCCGGCTGGAACCAGTCGACGCCGGCCGTCGTCGGGCGCCGGCACCACGCCGTGTAACGTCGCGGCGGCGAACAACTGCTTGGCCTACTGGGATCGCGCGTTCATCCAGTTCGCGGGCTTCACGGTCGGCCGTGCACAGTCGTTCTTCGACATGTACACCTTCGGCGGCGCCTACACGTACCTGAACACCCGGACCTCGGGTGACACCGGTGCGGCGGGTGAAGACCTCTGGGCGTACACGGTGCAGTTCGGCAACGGCGTGTCCTACACGCTGTCGCTCGAAGACCCGGCGGCGCACAACAAGTTCGGCACCTACGACAACACGCTGGCGGGCTTCTTCGCCTTCCCGGTGGCCGACCGCGCCGAACTCGGGCTTCACCATCCAGGGCGCGGCCAACAACGGCTTCCGCGTTCCGGATGTCGTCACCAACCTGCGCATCGACCAGGCCTGGGGCTACCTCGGCGTCTCGACCGCGATCCACGACGTCAGCGGCGGCTACTACAACACCGGTGCGGTGCTCGACACCGTCAACGCCGGTCACCCCGCCACCACGTACGGCTGGGCGGCATCGTTCTCGGGCTTCTTCAACCTCCAGGGCGGCGACTCGTTCGGCTTCAACGTGGTGTGGACCAAGGGCGCGCCGGGCTATGCCTTCAACTCGGGCAACTGGCAGTTCTACAACAACTCCAACAGCATCGGCGTGGCCTGGGCGGCCGACGCCGTGTTCGGCTCCGGCACCACGGTCGAGCTGACCAAGGCGTGGAGCATCAACGCCGGCTACCAGCACATCTGGGGCCCGGCAGGCACGTTCGGCGGCAAGTGGCGCACCACGCTCTACGGTGGCTACGTCAGCGTCGACTACAGCGACAACGCCACCGCGCTGATCAACCGCGGTCTGCCGGCCGGTAACGTCTGCGGCGGCGCGCTCGGCACCTTCACGGGCTTCGTTCCGCTCGCCGGCAACAGCTGCAGCCCGGACTTCAGCTTCTATCAGATCGGTTCGCGGACCCAGTTCAACCCGCATCCGCTGATGGATATCGGTCTCGACGTGTTCTACACCAAGCTGAACTCGGCCTATAAGGGCCCGGTCAACTACGTGGCGAACGGCGCGCGACCGGCCTGCAACAACAGCGCGATCATCTCCTGCACGTCCGACGACCAGGGCGTGTGGTCGGCGATCGTCCGCTGGCAGCGCAACTTCTATCCCTGATCACTGCTTGAGACGTGGTTTCGACCTCCAGCCCCCGCCGCGAGCGATCGCGGTGGGGGTTTCTTTTTGGCCAAAGTGCCGCGGCGCGGACGTGTCAATCGATCGATTGTTACGGCCGTTCGCAGGAGCCGACGAAGTCGGCGATCCGGCCGATGACATCCGCTTCGTCGAGCAACGGGGCATGTCCCTGGTCCGGGACTTCGACGATTCGCAGCGCGGGATGACGGGCCTGCATCGCAGAAACGGTCTGCGCCGACAGAATGTCCGAATTGCCACCGCGAATGACCATCACCGGTATGCCGGCGAGCGCGTCGAACTCCTTCCACAGCGATGGCAGCGGTTTGTCGGGCTCGATTCCGGCCATCGTCGCTACAAGCTTCGGGTCGTAGTCGGGGACCAGGCCGCCATCGCTCTCGCGATATGTCCGGCGCGCCCAGGACATCCAGTCGCGGTCGTCCAATTTCGGAAATTGACCGCCAAAAGTCCTTCGCATGATTGCAGCTGCGTCCTCGAAGCTCGCAGGCTGCGGCAGCTTGCCGACGTAGCTCTTGATCCGCATCAGGCCCGCGATGTCGATCTCCGGACCAATGTCGTTGAGGACACAGCCGGCGATTGCGGTCGGCCGCGCCAGCGCGAGCAACATCGTCAGAATGCCGCCGCGCGAGGTGCCGACGAAGACCGCCCGGGCGATGCCGAGTGCGGAAAGCACGGCGAAGAGATCGGCCAGTTCGACCGGGAGACTGTAGTTGGCGGGATTCGGGTCGTAGTCCGACTGGCCGCGGCCGCGCGAATCGAGCGCGATCACGCGCCGCGGCTTCTGGGAATCATTCGCCAGGGTGGTGGCGAGCGCCTCGAAGTCCGCCCCGGATCGAGCCAGCCCCGGCAGGCAGACAACTGGCAGCAGCGATGTGGCGTGGTCATAGTCGCGCACATGCAGCTTGAGCCCATCCTGGGCGGTCACGAAGCGGCTGACTGCGGCGCGCTCGCACATCGGGGACAACTCGTTCGGGCCTAGGCCCTTGATTTGACGCCGTGTTTCGAGACCGCAGAGGTTTCCCCTCGGCCACGAAAGGCTCTATATAGCGTCGCCCGCCGCAACGACGCCAGGACGCTCCCATGCCGGTTGCCACCGCCGAACTGTTGCAGCAAGCGATCCTGCTGCACCGGCAGGGCTCGCTTGCGGAGGCGGTCCGCCGCTATGACGAGATCCTGCGCGACGATCCGGGCAATGCGGACGCGCTTTACTACCTTGCGATGGCATCATGCCAGCAAGGGCAGTTCGCCGAGGGGGCCGATTTCGCCCGCAGGGCGGTGGTGGCGAATCCACGCCAGGCGCGCGCGCACAACCTGCTCGGCATGGCGCTCGGCCGGCTCGGCCGGCGCGACGATGCGCTTGCGGCCTTCGATGCCGCGATCGCGGCCGACGCGAATTTCGCCGAGGCCCATGGCAACCGGGGAAACGCGCTCAGCGAGCTCGGGCGGCTCGAAGACGCGGTCGCAAGCTACCAGCGCGCGGTGGCGCTGGCGCCCAATTCGATCGGCGATTGGGTCAATCTCGGCGCAGCGCTGCACCAGCTCGGCCGCCTCGAACCGGCGGTCGCGAGTTATGACCGGGTGCTGGCACTGCAGGCGGACATTCCGGAGGCACATTTCAACCGCGGCAATGCGCTTGCCGAGCTCAAGCGCTACCAGGAGGCGCTGGCGAGCTTCGACAGGATGCTGGCGATCGGCCCGCGCTCGGCCGACGCGCTCAACAATCGCGGCAATGTGCTGCTGAAGCTTGGCCGGCCGGACGAGGCGCTGGCGAGCTTCGACGAGACGCTCGGCCTTGCGTCAGATCACCTCGGCGCGCTGATCAACCGCGGCATCGCGCTGAAGGATCTCGGCCGCTACGAGGAGGCGGCCGCGGCCTACAACAAGGCGCTCGTGCTCAAGCCCGACTCTGCCGACGCGCTCTACAATCTCGGCAACGCCTTGGCGTTGCAAGGCGACACGTCGAATGCCCTGGCCGCGGTGATCCGCGCGCTCGGAATGCGCGAAACCGCCGAGGCCAAGGCGCTCTTTGTCGAATGCGTGCGCTATCGCAAGCTTGTCTACGATCCCGGTGGGCTTCGTCCGCTCATGGCGCGCGCGCTGACGGAGCCTTGGGACCGGCCGGCCGACCTCGCCATTCCGGCCGTGAGCCTCGTCAAGCTCGATCCGGCGATCAAACAGTGTTGCGATCAGGCTGCTCGCGCCTGGCCGGTCCGGGTTGCGCAGGATGTGCTCGGCAGCGGAATTTCGGCTGTCGCCAAAGATCCGTTGCTGCGTGCGCTGCTGGAAACGGTGCCGGTCTGCGACATCGAACTCGAGCGGCTCCTGACCGCGCTGCGCGTGATCGTGCTCGCGGGTGCGAGCACGGCGGAAGGCTCCGCCGGCGACGAAGACGCGCTGGCGTTTTACTGCGCGCTCGCGCGCCAATGTTTCATCAACGAGTACGTGTTTGACGTAACCTCCCGCGAATTGGACGCGGTGGAGCAGTTGCGCTGGCGGCTGAGCGACGAAGCCCGCGCCGGCCGCGAGATCGCTCCGCGCCTGATCGCGGCCATCGCGGCGTACGGCTCTCTCCAGTCCGTGCCGGGCATCGATGCGCTGCTGGCGCGGTCATGGCCGGCTCCGCTTGCGGCCCTGCTGACCCAGCAGGTACGCGAGCCGCTGGAAGAACAGCGGCTGCGCGGCACGATCCCGAGCCTCACGGTCATCGCCGACGACGTCTCGCGCAAGGTCAAAGCGCAATACGAGGAGAACCCATACCCGCGCTGGGTGAAGCCGGCGGCGGTGCAGCCGAAGACCTTGGTGGAATATCTCGGGAGCACCGTGACCCCGCCCGAGCTTGGACAGCGGGACGCGGTCGATATTCTCATTGCGGGCTGCGGTACCGGCCAGAGTCTGGTCGAGATCGCACGCCAGATCAAAGGAGCCAAGGTCGAGGCGATCGACCTCAGCCTCGCGAGCCTGTCTTATGCCAAGCGCCAGGCAACCGCGCTCGGCCTGACCAACGTGACGTTCGCGGCGGCGGATATTCTCAATCTCGGCTCGATCGGCCGCACCTTCGATCTGATCGATTCCAGCGGAGTGCTGCATCATCTCGAAGATCCGTGGGCTGCCTGGCGGGTGTTGCTCGCGCTGTTGCGGCCGGCCGGGCTGATGCGCGTCGGCCTCTACAGCAAGCTCGGCCGCTCGGCGGTCAATGCGGCACGTGCTTTCGCGGCCGAGCGCGGCTTTTCACCGACCGCGGAAGGCATCAGAAAGTGCCGGCAGGAAATTCTCGCGCTGAGCAACGATGCGCCGGCGCGGCATATCGTCAACTATCTCGACTTCTTTGCCACCAGCGAGTGCCGCGACATGCTGTTCCATGTCCAGGAGCACCAGATGACGCTGCCCGAGATTGCGGGCTTCGTGGCGGAGAACAACATCGAGCTTGTCGCCTTCCACGTCGAGCCGGTCTTCCAGCAAAAATTCAGCGCGCAGTTCCCCGACCCGAAGGCACTCACGAATTTCGATCTCTGGCACACCTTCGAGACGGAGAACCCGGCCGCCTTCACCGGCATGTATCAGTTCTGGGTGCGGAAGAAGCCGCAAAGTTGACTGCGCGGCGAGGCCTGGATTGATGCAACAGGATTGCTCCGGCTTCGGCTCGCAATGACGAGCCGTCGTTGCGAGGAGCGCAAGCGACGAAGCAATCCAGCTCTTGTCGCGGGCCCCTAATTTCCCGGCGCGCCGCGGTGCAGATCGGCCTCGATCAGCAGCTTCGAGCTGCCGCCGAACCGCACGCGATAGACCTGCAAATTCTCAAGCACGCGTTGCACGTAATTGCGTGTCTCGGAGAACGGGATCCGTTCGACCCAGTCGATCGGATCGACCTTCGGGTCGCGCGGATCGCCGTATTTCGCGATCCACTCTTTCACGCGGCCGCGGCCGGCGTTGTAGCCGACAAACGTCAGGATATACGAGCCGCGGTAATCCTCGATCAGGTCGCCGAGTTCGGCTGAGCCGAACTGCACGTTGTAGACTGCGTCGCTGAGCAGGCGACGCTCGTCGAACGCTGCCTTGAACTTATTCGCGATGTATTTTCCGGCGGCCGGCGTCACCTGCATCAGCCCCATCGCCTTGGCGCTTGAGACCGTGCGCTGGTTGAACGTGCTTTCCTGGCGTGCGATCGCGTAGGCGACCGCGGGCTCGATCGCCGGGCCGATGGGGCGATATTCCGGCAGGCCGATGGTGGGGAACGCGTAATGGTCGAGCGGCAAGCCATGCCCGACCGCGCCCTTGCCGAGCAGCAGCATCGCGCGCGCATCGTTGTTGTGCGCCATCACCTCGGCGATCGCTGCGAGACCGGCGGCGTCATTCGAGCGCTCGCCAAGATCGGCCCCAAGACCGGCGATCAGATCGCGCTCCTCGAGCGCGTAGAGGATCTCGACCATACGCACGACTTCGAGATGCGCAGGGCCGGGCGCGGGCGGCGGCCGCACCGCGATGTCCTTGTGGCCGAGCCGCGCCCGCGCGATCTGGCCGTAATAGGCGGTGGAGTAGCGCGCCGCCGCCTCGTAGTGCGCGCGCGCTTCGTCCTTGCGGCCGAGCGCTTCAGCGGCGCGGCCCTGCCAGTAACCGGAGCGCGCAAGCGCGATCGGATTGTCGTTGGCCTGACCGATCTTGGCGAAGTGCGCGAGCGCCGAAGCCGGGTCGTTGAGGAAGCGCAACGCGATCCAGCCGGCGGTGAACTGGCTTTCCGAGCGATAGTTGTCCTTGCCGGGAACCGCCGCTTCGCGCGCGATCCGATAGGCGGTCTTGGCATCACCGGCGTCGAGAAGCTTGCGCGCGACAAGCCGCCGCTCGACCCACCACTGGTCGCCGTCGATGGCCTGGCCGTGGTCGGCGGGAACCGACAGCATGAGTTGCGCGGCTTCGGTTATCTTGTCGACGCGGCGCAGGAGTTGCACGCGGCTGAAGATGTAGATCGGGTCGCGACGGGCATCTGCGGGCACCGCATCGAGCAGAGCCTTGGCGTTGGACGCCTTCTTGATCACCGCGATACGAGCCTTGGCAAGCGCGAGCGCATTGCCGCCGACGCGGTTGGCAGCGCGCAGGCCGCCGTCGGCGTCCTCCGCGTAGAGCCGCATGTCCATGCGGGCCTTGTGGTCGGCGTTGGTGAGCAGGTCGCGGAAGACGTCGAGGGCCTGGCTTTCCAGGTCGCCCGAGAAGTTGTCGTTGCGCCAAGCGTCGCGCACCAGGCTCTGTGCACCGGCGCGGTCGCCTTGCAGGAGGAGCGCGCGGGCGAGTGCGAACTTGCCCTTGGCGGAGAGCGGGCGGTCCTTGCCGAAATAGCTGCGCACCGCGCCGGGATCGAGCCGCTCCTGCCAGAGGATTCCCTCCGCGCGCCGTTTGAGCAGCCCGATGCTCGGCCACGTCGGGTTCTCGGTGATGAACGCGACATAGCGCGAGAGTTCGACGGTGCTGTCGTCGCTGCGCAGGATCGCCCACTCGACCACCTTGCGGGCGAGCGGATCGCTGATCGAATTCTGGATGTCGCTGGCCTGCGGGGACCGCGCGCGCGCCGCTGTGAGCGCCTCCTTGACGGCGGCGAGATCGGACGGCGGCGTCGCCGTGGTCGAGGCGAGGAGGAACGGTTTCGCGGGCTTCTTCGGGGCGGGTTGGGCAGGCTTGGCGGCGCTCTTGGTTGCCGCGGCCGCCGTTGTGGCGTTCGTGCTGATGGTGGCGTTCGTGCTGGTTCCCGGCCGCGGACGGGGCGTCGGGACGGTGCCGGCCGAATCGGCCTGCTGCGCCACGGCGAGGAATCCCGCCGCTGCGAGGCCGGTCAGAAGCCGAGTGGAGCGCCAAAATCTCAAGTTATCGTTCCTGCCGTCAGCCTTTCAAATTGCTACCCAATTCTTATTCAATTGATAATACTGACGAACCACTAATGCAGTACCTGCCAACCATCTGCCGCGACCGCGGCAAAAAGGGGGCGGCCCGCGCAACCCGGGGCTTTCATCGGTGCGGCCTTCCCGATATCTTTGACCGAAAGCTGGCCAGCGGCTCCGACCGCGCCCAGGGTATCAAAGGATCGTATCATGACTGTCAAGACGAGCTTTCGAGGCTCGTTCACCGCGCTCGTCACGCCGTTCAATAACGGTTCCCTCGACGAGAAGGCGTTCCGCAGCCTGGTCGACTGGCAGATTGCCGAAGGAACTCACGGTCTTGTGCCGGTGGGCACGACGGGCGAGAGCCCGACACTGTCCCATGTCGAGCATAATCAGGCGGTCGAGTGGTGCATCGACCAGGCCAAGGGCCGCGTGCCGGTCGTCGCCGGCACGGGTTCCAACTCGACCCGCGAGGCGATCGAATTGTCGCAGCATGCCGAGAAGGCCGGGGCCGACGCCGTGCTGGTGGTGACGCCTTACTACAACAAGCCGACGCAGGAAGGCCTCTACCAGCACTTCAAGGCGATCAACGACGCCATCGGCATCCCGATCATCATCTACAACATCCCGGCGCGCTCGGTGATCGACATGTCGGTCGACACGATGACGCGGCTGTTCGAACTCAAGAACATCGCCGGCGTGAAGGACGCGACCGCCAACGTGCTGCGCGTCTCGCAGCAGCGCGCCGCGATGGGCGAGGGCTTCAACCAGCTCTCGGGCGAAGACGGTACCTGCATCGGCTTCATGGCGCATGGCGGCCACGGCTGCATTTCGGTGACGTCGAACGTGGCGCCGCGGCTGTGCTCGGAATTCCAGGAGGCCTGTCTCAAGGGCGATTATGCATGCGGCGCTCAAGCTGCAGGACAAGCTCCTGCCGCTCCACATCGCGCTGTTCATCGAGACCAATCCGTCGCCCGCGAAGTACGCGCTGTCGGTGCTCGGCAAGTGCGCCGAAACGGTGCGGCTGCCCATGGTGCCGCTCGCCGATAAGACCAAGACGGCGGTGCGCGACGCGATGGTGCATGCGGGCCTGATCAACTAGCGGCGCTGCATCGAGCCATGGCGCGATCTTGACGAGATCGCGCGGGCGCGCCGCGCTTTTGGTGCGTGAGGGAGGGAGGCGACCATGCTGGAGGAATTCAAGAAATTTGCGATGCGCGGCAATGTCGTCGATCTCGCGGTCGGCGTGATCATCGGCGTTGCTTTCGGCGCGATCGTGACGTCGCTGGTCGGCGATATCATCATGCCGATCATCGGCGCGGTGACCGGCGGGCTCGATTTCTCGAACTACTTCATCAAGCTCTCGTCCAAGGTGACGGCGGACTCGCTGGCCGAGGCCAAGAGGCAGGGCGCTGTGCTGGCCTGGGGCGCCTTCCTCACGGCCGTGATCAACTTCCTCATCATCGCCTGGGTGCTGTTCATGATGGTGCAACTCATGAACCGGCTCATGCAGAAGGAGGCCGCCAAGCCTCCGGCCCCCAGCAGGCAGGAAGAACTGCTGACCGAAATCCGCGATCTTCTGAAGGCCCAACAGAAGTAATCGTAATCGGGGCAAAAGCTCCAAAGTCATTCCGGCCAAAAAGGCGCGAGCGGCGCAGCATGGAACTTTTTCTGGGCCGGAACATTGAGACATCGACAAGTCATTGACCGGCGCTTTGCGGCCGGCCGTGGCAATCTATTTTCCGGCATCGGCCTGATCGGCGCCGCTCCGTCGGATACCGCACAGACAAGGTTCCAAGCCCCTGACATAGCTGTGTCAGGCTGGGTTCGCTTACGCCTTTGGTCCGAAGCGAGTTGGGTCTCAAGGCGAGCAAACAGAGAGAGGCAGAAATTGCAGCTCGAACGCTCCTACGCAGACCGGCGTAATCTTCTGCTGGCGGCACTGCCGGCCGGGGATTTCGCTTTGCTCGCGCCGCACCTCAAGCCTGTGACGTTGGTGCAGGGGACGGTGCTCCAGGAGCAGGGTGACGCAATCGACGAGGTCTACTTCCCGCACGACGGAATCATTTCGCTCCTCGCCGTGATGCGGCAGGGCGAAGCCATCGAGCTCGCGACCATCGGCCTGGAGGGCGCGGTCGGCTCGCTGTCCGGTCATGGCCAGCGCCGCTCGCATACGCGCGCGGTTGTGCAGGTTCCGGGCGTGGGAATGCGTATTTCGGCGCAACGCTTCCGCCAGGCTGCTCAAGAGAGCGAGGCGGTCCGCCAAAGCATCGTCCGTTACGGCGAGATACTCCTGATCCAGGTGCAACAGACCGCGGCGTGCAATGCGCTGCACGCGGTCGAGGCGCGCCTGAGCCGCTGGCTGTTGCAGGCGCGCGACCGCCTTTCGAGCAACACCATCCAACTGACCCAAGAGTTCCTGTCGCAGATGCTCGGCGTGCGGCGGACCACGGTGACGGTCGTCGCCAACATGCTGCAACAGGCCGGCCTCATCCGCTATCACCGGGGGCAGATCGAGATCGTGAACAGGCCCGGGCTCGAAGCGAGAGCCTGCGAGTGTTATGAGGCGATCCGGCTGCAGATCGACCAGGCGGTGCCGGTCACCCGCAACTGATGGGCGGTTAGTCGCCTTTGTATTCTTCGCCCTCATCGGACAGCCACGCGTCGCTCTTGCTCCACAGATGGAGACCTCTGCAGGCGGGACATCGCAATTGCGCCCGGATGTCGGGGAGAGCCTCGAAGGTCGCCCGCTCGATTTCGATGCCGGTGGAGACAATATGGCCGGTGGCAAGGCAGTTGATGACAACAACGCCCATATTGATCGCCCCGGTCTGCGGGGCGATCAAAATCGCATTCTCGGGCTTGAGAAGCCTCATGATATCGACCGTTCCAATTGACAATCGCCCAACGCAGCCCTCGCTTTTTCGAGTTTGACCGGTTGGCATTGCGGCGTCTGTCCGCTATCCGACACACCAAGACGAATTTCAGTGCGGTAGCGCTCGGTGGGCCCTGCTGCCAAGTGAGACTGGGCGATGGCCGTCAAGCCGCAGAGCAACGATCACGTGGTCGCGCAGAATCGCAAGGCGCGCTTCAACTATGAGATCGGCGAGACCTTCGAGGCCGGCATCGCGCTCACCGGCACGGAGGTGAAATCGCTGCGGACCGGCAAGGCGACGATTACGGAATCCTACGCGGATGCGCGCGGCGGCGAGCTGTGGCTGATCAACGCCAATATTTCCGAATATCTCCAGGGCGGCCGCTTCAACCATGCGCCCAAGCGGGTGCGCAAGCTGCTGCTGCACAAGCGGCAGATCAGCAAGCTGATCGGTGCTGTCGAGCGAGAGGGCATGACGCTTGTCCCGCTCAAGCTCTATTTCAACGAGAAGGGCCGCGCCAAGATCGAGCTCGCACTCGCCCGCGGCAAGAAGCTCCACGACAAGCGCGAGACCGAGAAGAAGCGAAGCTGGGACCGCGAGCGCGGCCGGCTGATGCGGTCCAAAGGCTAGCGGCCCCCGATCTCACGCATGGTCTCGGACGTTCGACCTCACGGACACGTGAACGCACGGGCGCGTCGCGCGCGCATCCGTCGAATTTCTCGTTCGTAGCTCCCAGCGTCGGCGCGGGTCCTTCCGTGGTCCGACCCGTCCACACGGTTTCAATTCAAGGGAGCGACCTCATGAACAGACAGTTGAAATTGTTCGCCCTCGCCGGCGTGCTTGCAGCGTCGGCGTGCGCGGCCACGAGTGCTCAGGCGGAGGGCTGGATCGTCGCCCTCGTTGACGGCAAATCGATCGCGACCATCGATCCGGCGACCCGCAAGGTCGCGTCGAAGGCCGATATCAAGGGCGCCGAAAAGCTGATCGGCATCGATGTGCGTCCCGCCGACGGGATGCTCTACGGCATCGCGGTCGACGGCTCGGTCGTCACCATCGACCCGAAATCCGGGCAGGCCACCGTCAAAAGCAAGCTGTCGGAGAAGTTCAAGCCTGATGTCACCCACATCGTGGACTTCAACCCGGTGGTCGATCGCATCCGGCTGATGAACGCCGAGGGCGCCAACCTCCGCGTCAGTGCCGACGAGGGCAAGTGGTTCGGCGATCAGTCGCACAAATACAAGGAAGGCGACGTCAACGCCGGCAAGCGGCCGAAGGTGGTCGCCGCCGCCTATACCAATTCCTGGAAGGGCACCAAGATGACGACGCTCTACGACATCGACGCCGCGACCGGCGCGCTGGTGACGCAGGCGCCGCCGAACGACGGCGTGCTCAACACCGTCGGCCCGCTGGGCATCAAGCTCGACGGCCCGGTTGCCTTCAACATCGTCTCGCAGGGCGAAGACAAGAACGACGGCTGGCTGGTGACCGGTGGCGCGCTGTACTCGGTCGACCTCAAGACCGGCAAGGCCTCCATGGTCGGCAAGATCGAGGGCCTCTCCGGTCCCGTGACCGACATCGCCTGGATCGATTGATCGAACAATTCGATCGAGCTCGCGCGGCCCGTGGGAATTCTCCCGCGGGCCGGCGGCTTTTGCGCACTTTATTGACGCGCAACTCGCTATGGGGCAGGGGTGCGGACGACAAAGCGAGGCACATGGGAGACGGCGGATGGCGCTGCCCATCAAATTCGATCACTGCGTCATTCATGTATCCGACTGGGAGCGCTCGAACGCGTTCTACCGCGACGTGCTCGGCGCCGAGATCGTGCCGCGTCCGGTCGGGTTCGCCTACCGCTTCGGCAACGTGCAGCTCAACCTGCATGGGCCGGGCTTCAATCCGGCCGAGGTGGCGCGGCTGCCCGTGCAGCCCGGCAACAGCGATCTCTGCTTCGAGTGGCGCGGCCCGATCACCGACGCGATTGCGCACCTGGAGCGTTGCGGCGTGACGATCCACGCCGGGCCCATGCAGCGTTTCGGCGCCGGCAACACCGGCACCAGCGTCTATTTCCGCGATCCGGACGGATCGCTGCTCGAATTCATCTCGTATCAGCCCAACGCCTGAGCTCGTCCACCACGACAGCGCCCGCTCAACGCCCTGCGTCGAGATGCGTGCGCGCCGCGGCGAACACCCGGTGAAACATTTCCGGCGTCAGGACGCCGGTGTTGGTGTTGTAGCGCGAGCAGTGGTAGCTCGCCAAAAGCTTGAGCTTGCCGATGTCGAAGGCCGCGCCGTGCCCGAATGGCGCGGCGGACCGGCGCTGTGCGAGGGCTGCGAGCGTGCTGTCGTGGGAGATGCGGCCGAGCGTCACGATGGCGGAAAGCTTCGGCATTTCCGCGATGGTCGCGGCGAGAAACCCGCGGCAGGTCTTGATCTCGACCGTCGTCGGCTTGTTCTCCGGCGGCACGCAGCGCACCGCGTTGGTGATACGGGTATCGACGAGCTCGAGGCCGTCGTCGGGCCGTGCCTGGTAGGTGCCACGGGCAAATCCGTAGCGGGCGAGCGTGTCGTAGAGCAGGTCGCCGGCGTAATCGCCGGTGAACGGACGGCCGGTGCGGTTGGCGCCCCGCAGGCCGGGTGCCAAGCCGACGATCAGGAGGCGCGCCTGTGGCGATCCGAACGACTCGACCGGTGCGTTGAACCAGCCCGGCTCGCTCTTGCGCCAATTCTCGCGAAACGCCGCGAGGCGCGGGCAGAGCGGACAGTCACGTCCCGGTTTGCCGGACGCGCCGGGCATTCATCTCTCACTTGGAGCGATCGCTTCGTCGTCGAGCGACTTGCCGTTGAAATTGTCTCAGTCGTCGAAATCGTCGTCATCGGCCGCGCCGGCGCCCGCGCGCTGCGGCGCCGTCGGACGCTGCAGGAATTGCGGCGTATGTCGTTCGCCGCGGGGTTCGCGCGGCTCGCGCGCCACCCGTTCGGCCGGGTCGCGGCCGATCTTCGATTGCAACTCGACGATGTCGAGGAAGATGTCGGCCTGGCGGCGCAATTCGTCAGCCACCATCGGCGGCTGGGTGGAGATGGTGGAGACCACCGTCACCCGGACTCCGCGCCGCTGCACCGCTTCGACGAGCGAACGAAAATCGCCGTCGCCGGAGAACAAAACCATGTGATCGATGGTGCTGGCGATCTCCATGGCGTCGACCGCGAGCTCGATGTCCATGTTGCCCTTGACCTTGCGGCGCCCGGTCTGGTCGACGAACTCCTTGGTGGCCTTGGTGACGACGGCGTAGCCGTTGTAATCGAGCCAGTCGATCAACGGCCGGATCGACGAGTACTCCTGATCCTCGATCACGGCGGTATAATAAAACGCCCGCAGGAGGTATCCGCGCGACTGAAACTCGCGCAGCAGCCGCTTGTAATCGATGTCGAAACCGAGGGACTTGGCAGTGGCGTAGAGGTTGGCGCCGTCAATGAACAGGGCGATTTTTTCCTGCGGGACCATGATGGTGTCTTCCTAACTGACCGAAACCTTGCTGCCGGAGCGTGGGCCGCACGCGGCCGCGGGACAATGGTGGGTTCGTCGCGAGTGGGAACGAAAGATCGTGTGCCGTTGAAGTGTGCCGTTGAATATGCGGCGAATGCGCGCTGTGTAGCCAATCAGTCGATTCGAAAGGGCGCCTTACGGCTCCCGCAATTTGCCTAACAGAGGTGCGCGGTCGCGCCAAGAAGAATTTCGGCGGCAAATTCCACCTTGCACTTTGGCGGTGAGATCGCTACGTAACGGCCACTTTTCCATAGTTCCATTGCAGGAGCGGAGCGCCCATGGCCCGTGTCACGGTTGAAGACTGCATCGACAAGGTTGAAAATCGCTTCGATCTCGTCCTCCTGGCGAGTCATCGCGCCCGCATGATTTCGTCGGGCTCCCAGATCACCGTCGATCGCGACAATGACAAGAATCCGGTCGTGGCCTTGCGCGAGATTGCCGACACGACGGTTTCACCGGACGACCTCAAGGAGGAGCTTGTTCATTCCTTGCAGAAGTATGTCGAGGTCGACGAGCCCGAGCCCGAGTCGGTGCCGCTGATCGGCGCGACGGCGGGCACCTCGGTGGATGCCGACGATACCGAGGTCACGACCGACCGGATGACCGAGGAAGAACTGCTCAAGGGGCTGGAGGGACTTACTCCGCCCGAGGAGCAGCCTGAGGAAGAAGAATAATAAACTTCACAGCGTCACTGCTGACCTGATGCGCGGCCTGGGCTAAGCCCGGGCCGCCCTTGTTTTGGCAACCACAACCCTGGCGCCTTGTGGCGCCGGTGGAACACCATGATATCCTTGCGTGGAGGCTGGCCGATCCGATGCGGCCGGCCAAGGGAATTTCATGGCGCGTTCGTCCTCCGATTTGCCGCGGATGCAGAACCAGTCCCGGGCCCGGGCGCCGCTCGATCGGGGTCTCAATTTCGTCGGTCAAGCCATTTGAAAATACAGTAAAATCTGCGAGTTCCATCGAAGCCGCGGATGATGCGGCAATACGACTTGATCGAGCGCGTCAGGCGCTACAATCCCAACACCAGCGAGGCGCTGCTCAACCGCGCCTACGTGTATGCCATGAAGGCGCATGGCGAGCAGAAGCGCGCCTCCGGCGACCCCTATTTCTCCCACCCGCTCGAAGTCGCGGCGATCCTGACCGATCTCAAGCTGGACGATGCCACCATCGCGGCGGCGCTGCTGCATGACACCATCGAGGATACCTCGGCCACCCGCGCCGAGATCGACCAGATGTTCGGCCACGACATCGGTGCGCTGGTCGACGGGCTGACCAAGCTCAAGAAGCTCGACCTCGTCACCAAGGAGGCCAAGCAGGCCGAGAACCTGCGCAAGCTTCTGCTCGCGATTGCCGACGACGTGCGGGTGCTGCTGGTCAAGCTCGCGGACCGTCTCCACAACATGCGGACGCTCACGCACGCGCGTCCGGAGACGCGCAAACGCATGGCCGAGGAGACGATCGACATCTATGCGCCGCTCGCCGGCCGCATGGGCATGCATGAGATGCGGGAGGAACTCGAGGATCTGGCGTTCCGCGAACTCAACCCGGACGCCTACAAGGTGGTGAGCGAGCGCCTCGATGCGCTGGAAGCGAAGAACCTGGGTCTGGTCGGTGCGATCGAGCAGCAGCTTACCAAGAAGCTCGCCGATCGCGGCATCGCCGCCGAGGTGATCGGCCGGCGCAAGCGCGCCTACTCGGTCTGGCGCAAGATGGAACGCAAGTCGGTGGGCTTCGAGCAGCTCTCCGATATCGTCGGCTTTCGCGTCATCGTGAAGACGCCGGCCGATTGCTACCAGGCGCTCGGCATCGTCCACACCACCTGGCCGATGGTTCCCGGCCGCTTCAAGGACTACATCTCGACACCCAAGCAGAACGACTACCGGTCGATCCATTCGACCGTGATCGGACCGGGCCAGCAGCGCGTCGAGTTGCAGTTCCGTACCCAGGAAATGCACCAGATCGCCGAGTACGGCATTGCCGCGCACGCGCTCTACAAGGACGGCATGGGCTCGCCGAGCGAGATGCTGTCACGCGAGTCGAGCGCTTACGCGTGGCTGCGCCGCACCATCGAGCTTTTGGCCGAGGGCTCCAATCCGGAAGAATTCCTCGAGCACACCAAGCTCGAGTTGTTCCACGACCAGGTGTTCTGCTTCACGCCCAAGGGCAAGCTGATCGCCTTGCCGCGGCGCGCCAAGGTGATCGATTTCGCCTACGCGGTGCACACCGACGTCGGCAACACCGCGGTCGGCTGCAAGATCAACGGCAAGATCGCGCCGCTCGTGTCCGAATTGGAGAACGGCGACGAGGTCGAGATCATCACGTCCAAGGCGCAGAAGGCGCCGCCCGCTGCGTGGGAATCGCTGGTGATCACCGGCAAGGCGCGCGCTTCCATTCGCCGCGCCACCCGCGCCGCCGTGCGCAACCAGTATGCCGGGCTCGGGCGGCGCATCGTCGAGCGGCTGTGCCACCGGGCGAAGGTCACCTATTCGGACGAGAAGCTGCAGGGCGCGTTGCCGCGTCTCGCGCGTGCGTCGGTCGAAGACGTGCTGTCGGCGGTCGGCCGCGGCGAACTGCGTGCGGCCGACGTCGCGCGTGCCATGTACCCGGACTACAAGGAGGAGCGCGCGGCCGCGCTGGCGCAGCAGCCCAAGCCGGAAAGCAGCGGCTGGTTCGGGCTCAAGAGGGCCAAATCCGTCAAGGTCAAGCTGCCGGACGCCGGAGCGGATGGGACCGCGGCTATCCCGATCCGCGGCATCAACAGCGACCTGCCGGTGCGGTTTGCACCCAATGGCGGCGCCGTGCCGGGCGATCGCATCGTCGGCATCCTGACGCCGGGCGAGGGCATCACGATCTATCCCATCCAGTCGCCCGCGCTGAAGGATTTCGAGGACACGCCGGAGCGCTGGCTCGACCTGCGCTGGGACATGGAGGAGCGCACGCCGCAACGCTTTCCCGCCCGCATCATGCTGCAAACCGTGAACGAGCCGGGCACGCTCGTGCAGGTCGCCCAGGTCATCGCCGAGCACGACGGCAATATCGACAACGTCCGCATGACCCGGCAGTCGCCCGACTTCACCTCGCTGATCATCGATCTCGAAGTCTATGACCTCAAGCATCTCAACTCGATCATCGCGCAGTTGCGGGCGAAGGACGTGGTCGCGAGCGCCGAGCGGGCCGAGGCATAAGTCTGAAATTTCCGGTGTTACGGCAGGTCCCTTGGCGCTAAGTCTCGTATTCTGAGTTGGACAGTCACGCGTCTTCAGAAAATGGCAATTCCCCATCTCCGCCTCGGCGTCAACGTCGACCACGTCGCGACCATCCGCAATGCGCGCGGCGGGCGCCATCCCGATCCCGTCCACGCCGCGAAGATCGCGATCGAGGCCGGCGCAGACGGCATCACGGCGCATCTGCGCGAGGATCGCCGCCACATCCGCGACGACGACATTGCGCGTCTCAAGGCGGAAATCTCAAAGCCGCTGAATTTCGAAATGGCGGCGACCGACGAAATGGTGCGCATTGCCACGCAGACCAAGCCGCATGCCGCGTGCCTGGTGCCCGAGCGCCGCGAGGAGCGCACCACCGAGGGCGGTCTCGATGCGGCCGGCCAGCGCAACGCGCTCGCGCCGGCGGTTGCCAGACTGCGGGACGCGGGAATTCGTGTCTCGCTGTTCATTGCCGCCGAGCCGCGGCAGATCGAGGCGGCGGTCTCGGTTGGAGCGCCGGTCATCGAAATTCACACCGGCGCCTGGTGTGATGCGCTCGCCGACGACCAGATGGAAGCCGCGGAGGCGGAGTGGCTGCGCATCGTCGAAGGGGCGAAGATTGCGCAGCAGGCCGGGCTCGAAGTTCATGCCGGGCATGGATTGAACTTCGAGACCGCTGAAGCGATCGCGGCGCTGCCGCAGGTGGTCGAACTCAATATCGGGCATTTCCTGATCGGAGAGGCGATCTATTCCGGGCTCGCGGGCGTGGTGAAGGAGATGCGCGCCGTCATGGATCACGGTCGCGGCAAGACGAAGCCATGATCATCGGCATCGGCTCCGACCTGATCGACGTGCGCCGTGTTGCCAAGGTGATCGAGCGCCACGGCGACCGTTTTCTCGACCGGATTTTCACCGCCGCGGAGCGCGCCCGGGCGGAACGGCGGGCGAAAAGTGTCGAAACCTATGCCAAGCGTTTCGCCGCCAAGGAGGCCTGTTCCAAGGCGCTCGGAACCGGAATCAGGGCCGGCGTCTGGTGGCGTGACATGGGCGTCGTCAATCTGCCCTCCGGCCGGCCGACCATGCAACTCACGGGCGGGGCGCTGGCGCGGCTGGTCGCGATCACGCCTGCCGGATACGAGGCGCGAATCGACTTAACCATCACGGATGAGGGGCCGATGGCCCAAGCGCTGGTCGTCATCAGCGCGGTGCCGCTTCCTTGAGCACGAGCGCGGCCAAAGCGCGCAAATACCTGCGGCGCTCCCGGTTGCCGGTTCCCAACGACCTTCGGACGAGTTTTTGTTGCGTCGGTGGAGGCGAATCAAGTTATTGGAACTAAAAGATAAATCACGATGTGCTGAGTTGCCGATCCATTCCGTGCGCGCTGGGGTGAAAATCGGCAGCTTCGATTGCACCCTGCCGCACCAGCGGTTAGAAGGGCGCGGGGCGCGCGTAAGCGGCGGACAAAAGGCCGATGAGTGTGACGTCAGGAGCCAAACGCAAGGAAGGCGGCCTAGCTGAGACCGCGCGCGTGATCTTTCACGCGCTCATCATCGCGCTTGTCATCCGCACCTTCCTGTTCCAACCGTTCAATATCCCGTCGGGCTCGATGAAGGCGACGCTGCTGGTCGGCGATTATCTGTTCGTCTCGAAATACTCCTACGGCTACAGCCACTTTTCGCTGCCTTTCTCCCCCAACCTGTTCTCCGGCCGCATCTGGGGGTCGGAGCCGCAGCGCGGCGATGTCGTCGTGTTCCGCCTGCCGCGCGACGACTCGACCGACTACATCAAGCGCGTGATCGGGATGCCGGGCGACACCGTCCAGATGATCCAGGGCGTGCTGCACATCAACGGGCAGCCGGTCAAGCGCGAGCAAATCGAGGACTTCATCGAGACCGAGGAAGGCTCGCGCGCGCAACGCGTGAAGCGCTGGCGCGAGACGCTGCCGAATGGCGTGAGCTACACGACGCTCGATCTCTACGACAGCCTTTACGACAACGCCGGTCCCTACAAAGTGCCGGCCGGTCATTTCTTCATGATGGGCGACAACCGCGACAACTCGACCGACAGCCGTGTCAGCCCCGATCGGGGCGGTGTCGGTTTCGTTCCGTTCGAGAATCTCGTCGGCCGCGCCCAGATCATTTTCTTCTCGATCCTCGAAGGCGAGCACGCCTGGCAGGTTTGGCGTTGGCCATGGTCGGTTCGCTGGGATCGCCTGTTTACGATCGTGCGATGAGCCGCGGGCCGAAAGCCAAGACGACACCTGCTACCGCGCCAATGCCGCCGCCGACCGAGGGCGGGAAGCCGATTGACCTAAGCGCGATCGAAAAGCGGCCGCGGACCGAGGCCAAGGAACCAGCCAAGGAACCTGCCAAAGAGGCTGCCAAGGAGCCGAAGCGCCGCCGCCGCGGCACCGCGGCGTTCGAGGAGCGCATCGGCTATCGCTTCAAGAATGCCGCGCTGCTCGAGCAGGCGCTGACCCACATCTCGGCGCTCACCGGCGCGCGCAATCGCGCCGGTTCCTACCAGCGGCTCGAATTTCTCGGCGACCATGTGCTCGGCCTGGTCGTATCCGACATGCTGTTTCACGCCTTTCCGAAGGCGGACGAAGGCGAGATGTCGCGCCGCCTTGCCGATCTCGTGCGCAAGGAAGCCTGCGCGGACGTAGCGCGCGCGATCGACCTCGGCCCCGCCATCCGGCTCGGCTCTTCGGAGAGCAACGCGGGCGGACGCGGCCGCACCGCGATCCTGGCCGATGTCTGCGAGGCGCTGATCGGCGCCGTATTCATCGACGGCGGCTACGAGGCCGCCTCGGTCATGATCTCGCGGCTCTGGGAGGAACGCATGCGGGTGCCGGTACGGCCCTTGCGCGATTCCAAGACCGTGCTGCAGGAGTGGGCGCAGGCGCGCGGCCTGCCGACGCCGGCCTATCGCGAAGTGGAGCGCAAGGGGCCCGATCACGACCCCGAATTCCGCGTCACCGTCGAATTGCCGAAGTTTGCGCCGGCCGAAGGGCTCGGCCGTTCCAAGCGCGCCGCCGAGCAGGCCGCCGCCACCGCCATGCTCACGCGTGAGGGCGTCAAGGCGGACCGTCTCGATGGTTGAACACCGACGGGCGCGGCTTCCGGCTCGCGCTGCGGCTTCGTTGCGCTGATTGGCGCCCCCAATGCGGGCAAGTCGACGCTGATCAATGCGCTTGTCGGCACCAAGGTGGCGATCGTGTCGCACAAGGTTCAGACCACCCGCGCATTGCTGCGCGGCATCGCGACCGAAGGCGAGGCGCAACTCATCCTGGTCGACACGCCGGGCATCTTCGCGCCCAAGCGGCGGCTCGACCGCGCGATGGTGACGAACGCCTGGGCCGGCGCGCATGATGCCGACATCGTCGCCCTGCTGATCGACGCAAGGCGCGGCATGGACGAGGAAACGGACGCAATCTTGAACGGGCTCGGAGCGGCGCCGCAGCCGAGGATACTGGTTATCAACAAGGTCGATCTGGTGGACAAGCCCGCGCTGCTTGCGCTCGCGCAGGCGGCGAACGCGCGCGTGCGGTTCAGCGAGACCTTCATGATCTCGGCACTGACCGGCGATGGCGTTGCCGACGTCAAGCGCTGGCTTGCCGGGAACGTGCCGGCCGGCCCGTGGCACTATCCCGAAGACCAGATCACCGATGCGCCGCTGCGCCAGCTCGCCGCCGAGATCACGCGCGAAAAGCTCTATTTGCGGCTGCACCAGGAACTGCCGTATCAGTCGACCGTCGAGACCGAGCAGTGGAAGGAATTGAAGGACGGCGCGGTGCGCATCGAGCAGACGATCTACGTGGAGCGCGAGAGCCAGCGCAAGATCGTGCTCGGCAAGGGCGGCGCGACGATCAAGGCGATCGGTGCAGAAGCGCGGCGCGATATCGCCGAGATGATCGAGGCGCCCGTGCACTTGTTCCTGTTCGTCAAGGTGCGTGAGCGCTGGGCCGACGATCCCGAACGCTATCGCGGCATGGGGCTCGACTTTCCGAAGGACTGATGCGGTACCGCGGCTTCTGGGCCTGCATGGCTTGGATGAGAGATGGCGTACCTTCTGTTTTCGAACTGGAATCGCGAACCCGTGCGACGTAGGTTGATCGGCGATGGATAAAGATTTGAAAATTCTTGCCGACGTGTCGGACATCCTGGCCCGCAAGGCCGAGGGACGTCGGCAGATTGCGCGCCGCTCCTTCGCTCAAAAGATCGCCATGATTGAAGCGATGCGGGAACGTCTGGCTCCTCTTAAACGCTCCCGGGAGATGCGGCGTTCCGGTCGGGCAGGAGGAGACGACGGCCCGGCAATTGTCGCGTAGTTGAGTGCCCGAGTTTCCGATTTGGAGACTGTTCTTGCGTCAGAACTCGCTCGCGGGCTAATTCCACCAGATCATGCAATGGACCGATGAAGGCATCGTGCTCGGCGTCAGGCGCCACGGGGAGGCGGGCGCCATCGTCGAGCTCATGACCGCCGGTCATGGACGGCATCTCGGACTGGTGCGGGGAGGGGCGGGCTCGCGGCTTGCGCCCGGTGCTGCAGCCCGGCAATCGCATCAGCGCGACGTGGCGGGCGCGGCTCGACGAGCATTTGGGGCACTATCAGGTGGAGGCGCTCGACCTCGCCGCCGCCAGCCTGTTCGGCGCCAGTCACGCCGTCTATGGCGTGACGCATCTGGGCGCGCTCTGCCGGCTGCTGCCGGAGCGCGACCCGCATCCGGACATCTATGCTGCGCTCGACCATGTGCTCGGTTGCCTGCTCGATGCGCAGCTCGCGGCGCTTCGGATCGTGCAGTTCGAACTGGCGATCCTGACCGAGCTGGGTTTCGGCCTCGACCTGACGCAATGCGCGGCGACCGGCACGAACGAAGATCTGAGCTTTGTCTCGCCGCGCAGCGGCCGCGCGGTTTCACGTGAGGCCGGGCGTCCGTGGCAGGATCGCCTGCTGCGCCTTCCGGGCTTTCTGAACGAAGCCGGCGGCGAGCCGTCGCGCGAAGAACTGGCCGATGGTTTCGCGCTGACCGGGTTCTTTCTGGTGCGCCATGTGCTCGAGCCGCGCGGAATTGCCTTTGCGGACGCGCGCGGAAGCTTCATCGCGGCGGTTCTGCGTCAAGACCGCGGCGCGGCGGCGCTTCCGTAAGCAAAAGCCGGGCGTTCGAAATCGCCCGGCTTTGCCGTCCGCGGACGGACGACCGTTACCACCACCAGCGACGGTGATGATGACGGCGGTACCAGCGCCAATGATGGTGGCGCCGCCACCAGCGCACCTGCTCTACCGCGCTGTTGGCCTGCGCGGCGTGGCTGATGACCGCTCCGTTGGCGGGGGCGGCGAGCGTCGGCGCCGTCGCCGCCAATCCGACACCGGCGGCAAGCACCGCTGCGATCAGGAATGCACGCATGTCTGTCTCCTCTGTTCCTCGCTTGATCAGGCAAGTCCCCGCTGCGGGGGCTTCTTCCTGTGAACTGAGCCGTGGGGACGGTAGTTCCATGCCACCGAGCCTACGCCCGCGATTTCGAACGGCCGATGTCCGCGCCGTTCATCTCTTGTTCATCTAGCCGGTTGGCATTACCCCTCTCGCATGGGCAAACAGCTGATTCCCCCGCCATCCGGGGACATCGAGGACATTCCACTGCGGGATGCGCTCGAGGAGCGCTATCTCGCCTATGCGCTCTCCACCATCATGAACCGCGCGCTGCCGGACGCCCGCGACGGCCTCAAGCCGGTGCACCGGCGGCTGCTCTACGCCATGCAGCAGTTGCGGCTCGATCCGGACGCCGCGTTCAAGAAATGCGCGCGTGTGGTCGGCGACGTCATCGGCAAATTTCATCCGCACGGCGATCAGTCGGTCTACGACGCGCTGGTGCGGCTGGCGCAGGATTTCGCCCAGCGCTATCCGCTGGTCGACGGTCAAGGCAATTTCGGCAATGTCGACGGCGATAATCCGGCCGCCATGCGTTACACCGAGGCGCGCCTGACGGATGTCGCGAGCCTGTTGATCGACGGCCTCGACGAGGACGCCGTCGACTTCCGGCCGACCTATGACGGCTCGGAGAACGAGCCGGTGGTGCTGCCCGGCGCGTTTCCCAATCTGCTCGCCAACGGCTCGCAGGGCATCGCGGTCGGCATGGCGACCTCGATCCCGCCGCACAACGCGGCCGAGTTGTGCGACGCGGCGCTCCATCTCATCGACACGCCGAACGCGCGCAGCAAGACGCTGCTCAAATACGTTCCTGGTCCCGATTTTCCGACCGGCGGCATGATCGTCGATCCGCCCGAAGCGATCGCCGAAGCCTACGCCACCGGCCGCGGCTCGTTCCGCGTGCGCGCACGCTGGCACAAGGAGGACACCGGGCGCGGCACTTATCAGATCATCATCACCGAGGTTCCCTGGCTGGTGCAGAAAGGCCGGCTGGTCGAGAAGCTCGCCGATCTGCTCAACGAGAAGAAGCTGCCGCTCGTCGCCGATGTGCGCGACGAGTCCGCCGAGGACATCCGACTGGTGATCGAGCCGCGCTCGCGCACGGTCGATGCCGAGCTCCTGATGGAGTCGCTGTTCAAGCTGACCGAGCTCGAGAGCCGCATTTCGCTCAATATGAACGTCTTGGTGAAGGGCCGCATCCCGAAGGTCGTCGGCCTCGCCGAAGCGCTGAGCGAATGGCTGGCGCACCGCCGCGAGGTGCTGGTGCGGCGCTCGAAATTCCGGCTCGGCAAGATCGAGCATCGACTGGAAGTGCTCGGCGGCTACCTCGTCGCCTATCTCAACCTCGACAAGGTCATCAAGATCATCCGCACCGAGGACGAGCCCAAGCCCGTCCTGATGAAGACCTTCAAGCTCTCCGACGTGCAGGCCGACGCCATCCTCAACATGCGGCTGCGCAATCTGCGCAAGCTCGAGGAGATGGAGATCCGCAAGGAGGACAAAGACCTGCGCGTCGAGCGCAAGTCGCTCAAGGACCTGCTCGACTCCGAGAAGGAGCAGTGGAAGACGGTCGCGGAAGAGATCAAGAAGGTACGCGCGACCTTCGGCCCGAAGACGCCGCTCGGCAAACGCCGCACGACCTTCGCACTGGCACCCGAGCACGACGAGGCGGCGATCGAAGAGGCGCTGGTCGAGCGCGAGCCGATCACCGTCGTCGTTTCGGAGAAAGGCTGGATCCGTGCGCTGCGCGGCACGGTCACGGATTTCTCCGGCATCGCCTTCAAGGCCGATGACGGCCTCAAGTTCGCGTTCCCGGCAGAGACCACGTCGAAGTGCCTGGTGTTTGCCACCAACGGCCGCTTCTACACACTCGATGCCGCGAAGCTTCCCGGCGGTCGCGGCCACGGCGAGCCCATTCGCCTGTTCGCCGACATCGAGCAGGAGGCCGACGTGGTGACGGTCTTCCGCCATCAGGGCGGGCGCAAGTTCCTGGTCGGCAGTCTGCAGGCCAGGGGGTTCGTGGTGGCGGAGGACGAATGCCTCGGCAACACGCGCAAGGGCAAGCAGGTGCTCAACGTCACGGCGCCCGATGCCGCCTGCGCGCTCGCGGTGGTCGAAGGCGAGCTGGTCGCCACGATTGGCGAGAACCGCAAGCTCGTGATCTTCCCGCTCGAACAGGTGCCGGAGATGACGCGCGGGCGCGGCGTGCGCCTGCAGCGCTTCAAGGACGGCGGGCTGTCCGACATCAAGGTGTTCAAGGCCGCGGATGGGCTCACCTGGGTCGATGCGGGCGGCCGTGTGTTCACGCAATCGATCAAGGATCTGGCCGCCTGGCGCGGCAACCGCGCAGACGCCGGCCGTGTGCGGCCCGACCGCTTCCTCACCAACAACAAGTTCGGCCAGTTGCCGGGGAACGGCAAGCCGCGCGAGGAGAAATAGCCGCGCGGCAGGCGTGCGTCAGGTCGCGAGCAGGACGACGGAGATCGGCGCGTTTTCCAGAACCGCCGCCGCGGTGTCGCCGAAGAACAATGTCTCGCCGGGCCGGCGGCTCACGCCCATGATGATCAAGTCCTGCCGGCCTCTCTTTGCGGCCGCCACGATGGCCCTGTCCGGTGCGACGCGGGAATCGGTGATCGTTCTCACTCTCACGTCGTAGTGGTCCGCGATCGTGACGATCTCCTTGATGATGGCACGCTCCTGCTCGCGCGCCTCGCGGCCCCGCCGTTTGCTGCTGCCGCCGGTATCGGCGACATAGAGCACGGTGATCGGACATTCGCAGGCACGCGCGACCGCGATCGCGACCTCGGCGGCACGGCGTGACACGTCGGTGCCGGCGACCGGCACCAGGATGCTTCTCGGCGATTGCAATCGGTCGAGTTGGTCGTCGCGGCTGACGACCAAGGCGGTCGGGCCGCCGAACGCCGCGACGATGCCTGCGACATGCGGTTCGAACCCGCCCGATCGCGTGCGCATCGGTTCTCTGCCGACCAGCAGGAGGTCGTAGCCCTTCGCCGCTTCGGTGGCGACGGCTTCATCGGCCGGCTTGTCGTGGTTGCGGACCGTTACGGCGACCGACGGCGACGGCGTAGCCGCCTCGTCCTTGCCGCGGGCGATATCCGCGGCAGCGCGCACGACGTCCTTGCTCGTGGCGTCGTCGCCGGAAGGCGGTTCGTTGCCCTTCGCTTCGACAGGTTCGCCGCCGTCCCGGAGCGGTAGGACGGTCGCCGGAATCCCGCGCGGCCCGGCTATCATTCCCGCGAGCCGCGCAGCGAATTTGCCATTCGGGCTGTCGTCGACGGCGAGCAAGAGGCGTTCGATGTTCGAGACAAAGCCTTTCTCCTCGAACTCCTCCCGCTCCAGCCGCTCCTTTTCTTCCTCGCTCATCGGCACGCGCGCCAATGCCCAGCGCAGCATCGGCGGCATCGCCATGGTGGTGACGAACGCCATTGCGACGATCATCGTGAACAGATTCTGCGTGAGCGCGCCCATCGACAGCCCGATGCTGGCAACGATCACCTCGGTCGAGCCGCGTGCGTTCATGCCGCAGGCGAGCGCCAAAGCTTCGCGGCGATGCAGGCCGCCGATCTCGCCACCAACGAATGCACCGGCAAACTTGCCGATGCTCGCAATCGCGATCAGACCTGCGGCGAGGAGAAGTAGCTGCGGGTCCTTGAGGATCGTGAGGTCGGTCGCAAGCCCGGCGACCCCGAAGAACACCGGCATGAAGAACGCGACAATCAAGCCGCGGAGTTGCTCGTCGATGTGCCGGGTGAGGATCGGGGACTCGCCGATCAGCACGCCCGCGACGAATGCGCCGAGCACGGTATGCACGCCGATGAAATGCGTGATCAACGCCATGCTGCCCATGATCACGAGGATCATGGTGATGACCGGAAACTCGGTCTCGAACGTATCGTTCGACCAGCGGATCAGGAAGAACACCAGCCGGCGCCCCAGGAAGTAGCTCGCCAACAGGAAAACGGTGGTGCCGATCAGGCTCTTGGCGACGCTGGCGATGTCGATGGCTCCCGCCTGGGCCAGGCTGAAGGTGATGGCGATGATCACCCATCCGATGGTGTCCTCCATGATGGCGGACGACACGATGATCTGACCGAGGTTACGGCGGGTGAAGTTCATCTCGCGCACAACGGCGGCGACGATCTTGATCGACGAGATCGATAGCGCGGTGCCGAGGAAGAGCGCAGTGAGGAGGCGCTTGCCCGGATCGGGCAGGAGCGATTCCGGCATCAGCAGGCCGAGCGCGACGCCGCAGGCAAAGGGCACCGCGACACCGGAGAGCGACACGCTGATAGCTGCGCGGCCGACCCTTTGCACGAGCTTCAGGTCGGTCTCCATCCCGGTCAGCAGCAGCAGCAACAGGATGCCGAACTGCGAGATCGCGTCGATCATCGCCTTCTGTTCTTTGTTGGCAGGAAAGATCGCGTGCTGAAGATCGGGCCAAAGCGCACCGAGCACCGAGGGGCCGAGCACGATACCGGCGAGCAGCATCCCCATGACGGACGGCTGGCCGATGCGCTGCATGGCCTCGCCGAGCAGGCGCCCGACCAGCATCAGCAGCAGCAACTGAACCAGAAAGACCACCTCGGAGGGGCCGCTCTTGGCGGCCTCGGCCGCTTCGGCGGCGGTGGTCAGCAGGAGGAGGGTGCCCGCGATCGGCAACATGAGCGTTGCGGCTCTGGCGCTAACGAGTCGGAAATTGTTCATGAATTTGGCCCCGCGCAGATCAATGTACCAGCGGGAACTTGGTTCCAGTCAAAATGCAATTGCAAATTATTCGCAATAAGGTTAGATTGTTTTATCTGTGACTATTGCCTAAGGCTTGCCGATGCTGGTGAAAGCACCGACCGACGAGAAGGGTGCAGCAGCCGACCCCGGCTGGCGGCGGGCACGCAACGCTCCTTCGCTCTCGGAGGTCTTCGGCACCATCCGCACGCGCCCGACCGGGTCGATGGGCCAGAAGCTGATTGCGTTTCTCGGCCCGGGCTATCTGGTCGCGGTCGGCTACATGGATCCGGGCAACTGGGCGACCTCGCTCGCCGGCGGCTCCAAGTTCGGCTACTCGCTGCTGACGGTTGCGCTGCTCTCCAACATGATGGCGATCCTGCTGCAGGCGTTGTGCGCGCGGCTCGGCATCGGCGCCGGCCGGGACTTGGCGCAGGCCTGCCGCGACGCATTCCCGCGTGCGGTCTCGTGGCCGCTGTGGGTGCTGACGGAAATCGCGATCTGCGCCACCGATCTTGCCGAGGTGATCGGGACTGCGATCGGGCTCAATCTGCTGTTCGGCATTCCGCTGGAGATCGGCGTCATCCTCACGGCGCTCGACGTGTTCCTGATCCTGTGGATGCAGCGGCTCGGCTTCCGCTGGATCGAGACCTTCGTGGTGGCGCTGCTCGGCATCATCGCGGCCTGCTTCGCGGTGCAGATCGCGCTCGCCGATCCCGACTGGCGGGCGGTGATCCTGGGCTTCGCTCCGACCATCGAGATCGTCCGCAATCCCGACATGCTCTATCTCGCGATCGGCATCATCGGCGCGACCGTGATGCCGCACAATCTCTACCTGCATTCGGGCGTGGTGCAGACGCGCCGGTTCGGCACCAGCGTCGACGACAAGCGCGAGGCGATCAAGCTCGCCACGATCGATTCGACCATCGCGCTGATGTTCGCGCTGCTGATCAATGCCTCGATCCTGATCCTGGCGGCCGCGACCTTCAACAAGGCGGGCAAGACCGACGTCGCCGAGCTCGAGCAGGCGCACTCGTTCCTGGCGCCGCTGCTCGGCTCGGCCATCGCGCCGACGCTGTTCGGCATCGCGCTCCTTTGCTGCGGGCTGAACTCGACGGTGACCGCCACGCTCGCGGGCCAGATCGTGATGGAGGGGTTCATCGATATCCGCCTGCCGGCCTGGGCGCGGCGGCTGGTCACGCGCGCGATCGCCATCGTGCCGGCCGCGATCGTGACGATCTGGTACGGCGAAGCGGGCACCGCCAAGCTCCTGATCTTCAGCCAGGTCATATTGGGTGCGGCGCTGCCGTTCTCCATCGTGCCGCTGGTGATGTTCACGGCGGACCGGCGCAAGATGGGCGAACTGGTCGCCGCGCGCTGGGTGACCGCGCTCGCGGCGCTGACCGCCGCGGTGCTCATCCTGCTGAACATCAAGCTGCTGTACGACCAGATCGCCGGCTGAAGGCGAGTTGGTCAGCTTTCCACGCGCTTCCAGCCGTCGGCGCTGAGCCGTTCCTGCGGCAGGAAGCGGCCCTTGTAGTCCATCTTGCGCGAGCCCTGCACCCAGTAGCCGAGATAGACGTAGGCGAGGCCCATATGCCTCGCGCGTGCGATGTGATCGAGGATCATGTAGGTGCCGAGCGAGCGCGCCGCCTCGTCCGCGTCGAAGAACGAATAGACCATCGAGAGCCCGTCCTTGAGCACGTCGGTCAGCGCGACCGCCAGCAGCGCGCCGCTGCCGCGCCCGTTGATGCCGCTGTCCGGGCCGCGCCGGCGATATTCCACCATGCGGGTTTCGACGTGGCTGTCCTCGACCATCATGGCGTAGTCGAGCACGGTCATGTCGGCCATGCCGCCGTCGCGATGGCGTGAATCGAGGTAGGAGCGGAACACCGAATATTGCTCCGAGGTCGGTACCGCGACCCGCATCTCGCCGACGATGTCGTCGTTGCGCTCCTCGATGCGCCGCATGCTGCGCGTCGGCTGGAAATCGTCGGCGATCACGCGCACCGAGACGCAGGCGCGGCAGGCCTCGCAGGCCGGCCGGTAGGCGATCGACTGGCTCCGTCGGAACCCGCCATGGGTGAGAAGATCGTTCAGTTCGCCCGCCCGCTCGCCGACCAGGTGGGTGAACACCTTGCGCTCCTCCTGGCCCGGCAGATAAGGGCAGGGCGAGGGGGCGGTGAGGTAGAACTGCGGGGTGTTGCGCGAGTGCTGGGTCACGGTCCAACCGGGGATTCGAGCTAGTGTCCCGATTCCGAAGTTCGCATCATTCTGCGGCACCTGCGTTTGCGAACTTCGGAATCGAAGGACACTAGCAACTTATTGATCTAGTGTGGCTTTGGTTCAGAAGTCCGCATTTCGGACTCGCCGCAAGAATGATGCGGACTTCTGAACCGCCACACTAGCCGGCGCGCTCAGGATCGCTCGCGCGAGCCGTTCCGTCAAATCCCTTGTTTGTGGGGACGGTTAGTGCGAGCCCTGCGTGGGGCGCAACGCCTGCGCTCGCGCCGCGTTGTTGATGACGACGGTGCCGACCAGCATATCGTGCAGCAGGCGGCCGCGATGGTTAAAGAAGCCAACGAACAGGATCAGCGGCGTGAGGAACGACACGGTGAGCCAGTAAGCGATGGCGTGAACGCAACCGAGCACGAAATAGGCCGGCGCCCCATACCAGGTGCGCATTTCGAGGTCCATCATCCGCATGCCGATGGTCGCCGAGGCCGGGCTGCCGAAGGTGAAGCCGTAGTAGCAGATGGCCCAGATCACGATCAGCGGCCAGAATAGCGGCGACAACAGAGCGAAGAAAAAGGCCGCGATGCCCAGCGTCGCGACGGTGATGGCCAGCATGAACAATCCGCCAAGCACCACCGGAATCGAGAGGATGATGAGATCGATCACGAACGCGATCAGCCGGCGCGCCAGCACTCCGTTGAACAACTCTGGATTGGCCAGCGGGTCATAGGCGTGCGGTTTAAGCTCGATCGAAACGCCGATCCGTCGCGGCTCGTTGTCGGCCATGGCCAAGCTTTCCCTGCTATCGTCGTGTCCGAATCCACCGGCAGATGGAGAGTAGCCTGATTTGGCGCAAGAGGCACGATCCGACTGAATTGCGGTCAGGCCATTGTCGGCACGCGGGAGGCGGGCGATGACGGTGACGATCTCCGACATCGAGGCGGCGCGCCGCGTCATCGCGGGCCACGTGCTGCGCACGCCCATGCTGCCGGCGCCCAAGCTCTCGGCGCTGACCGGCGCGGAGGTGTTCGTCAAATACGAAAACCTCCAGGTCACCAACTCGTTCAAGGAGCGTGGCGCGCTCAACAAGCTCACCTCGCTGAGTGCGTCCGAACGCGCGCGTGGCGTGATCGCGATGTCGGCCGGCAACCATGCGCAGGCGGTGGCTTACCTCGCCCGGCGCCTGGAAATTCCCGCCACCATCGTCATGCCGGTGACGACGCCGTTCGTGAAGGTCGAGGCGACGCAGGCCTATGGCGCCGAAGTCGTGCTCGAAGGCGAGACGATTTCGGAGGCGCAAGTGCGCGCCGAGGCGATCGCGCAGCAGCGCGGCCTCACCTTCGTGCATCCCTACGACGATGCGCGCGTGATCGCCGGGCAGGGGACGATCGCGCTCGAGATGCTGGAGGACGTGCCCGATCTCGACCTGCTGGTGATCCCGATCGGAGGCGGCGGGCTGATTTCCGGCAACGCCATCGCCGCACGGGCCCGGCGTCCGGGCATTGAGATCATCGGCGCGGAGGCGACGCTTTACCCCTCGTTCTGGAACGCGCTGCACAACGATCACAAGCCGCTTGGCGGACCGACCCTGGCGGAAGGCATCGCGGTCAAGAATGTCGGCGCCCTGACGTTGCCGCTGGTGCGCGATCTGGTCGCCGAGATCGTGCTGGTCGACGAGGCGCACCTCGAACGCGCGGTCTATGCCTATCTGACGCTGCAGAAGACCATGGCGGAAGGCGCGGGCGCGGCCGGGCTTGCCGCGATGCTGGTCAAGCCCGAGCGCTTCCGCGGCCGCAAGGTCGGGCTCATCCTGTGCGGCGGCAACATCGACCCGCGCATTCTCGCGTCCGTCATGGTGCGCGAGCTTGAACGCGAGGACCGTATCGTCTCGTTCCGGCTCGCGATCCCGGACCGGCCCGGCATCCTCGGCCAGATCGCCACCCGGCTTGGGCAGCTTGGCGTGAACATTCTGGAGGTCGATCACCGCCGGCTGTTTCTCGACGTGCCGGCGAAAGGTGCCAAGCTCGATGTCACGGTCGAGACCCGCGACCGGGCGCATGCTGAAGATATTCTCCGCGCGCTCGCGGCCGACGGCTATGCGCCGGTACGCATCGAGACCGCTTCCGCGATCGAGTAAAATGCCGACCCCATGCTGAGGAGCGGGCGAAGCCCGCGTCTCGAAGCATGGCCGCACGTCCGGTACCTGTCGCCATCCTCGAGACGCCCGCTTCGCGGGCTCCTCAGGATGAGGTGCGGAGCTTGTTCGCCGTCATGGCCTTTCGCTTGGCGTCTTCTCTCTCCATGATCGCATGGACGCTGCGAATCACCCGGGATGAGAGGCAGGGTCTTGCGCGAGAAAGAGCTTCGCATAGCGCTCGTCTGCTTCGGCGGCGTTTCGCTCGCCGTCTATATGCACGGCATGACCAAGGAGATCCTCAAGCTGGTGCGTGCGTCGAGCGCGCTGCATGCCTTTGGTGACCGCGCCGAGCGCGCCGCCGCGACGTTCCCCGACCGCCGGGCCCAGAACGGGTCCGAGCCCGACACCGAGCCGGTCTATTTCGAACTGCTGCGTGAGATCGGCCGAAACATCGAACTGCGCGTCGTCGTCGACATCATCGCCGGCGCCTCCGCCGGCGGCATCAACGGCACCATGCTGGCGCGCGCGCTGGCGCATGACCTGTCGATGGATGCGCTGCGCGACCTCTGGCTCGACAACGCCGATGTCTCCGTCCTGCTCGATCCCGAAGCGCGGGCGGGAAGATGGAGCAAATTTCTCCTCAAGCCGTTCATCTGGGCAGCGGCGAAGTTCGGCCGGTTCGGCCTGATCCAGGACTTAGAGGTCCGCAGCAAGCTTTCGCTGCTCGTGCGCTCGCGCTGGTTCAAGCCGCCGCTCGATGGACGCATCATGGCCGCGTTGATGTATGACGCGGTCACGTCGATGGGTTCGCCGCGCCGTGCCCGGTCGTCGCTGCTGCCATCGGGTCATTCGCTCGACCTGTTCGTGACCGTGACCGATTACTACGGCTACCATCAACTCGTTCAGATCCACGATCCGCCGCTCATTCACGAGCTCGACCATCACCACATCCTGCATTTCGCCTATCACCGCCATTCCAGCGGCGAGATCGAAAGCGACTTTGAATTGGACAATGCGCCGGGCCTGGCCTTCGCGGCGCGGGCGACCTCCTCGTTTCCAGGCGCATTTCCGCCGGCGCGCATTGTCGAGATGGACGAGGTGGTCGCCCAGCGGCTCGGCAATTGGCCGCGCCGCGCAACCTTCATCGCCAAAAGCTTTGCCCACCAACTGCAGGCCGGCATCGATCCATCGACCACTCCGTTCATCGACGGTTCCGTGCTCAATAACCGCCCGTTCCAGCAGGCGATCTCGGCGATCCATGGCCGGCCCGCTTATCGCGAAGTGGACCGCAGGCTGGTCTACATCGACCCGCATCCGGCACCGATGGCGTCACATCACCACGCCGGCATCCCCGGGTTCTTCGCGACCTTGCGCGGGGCGCTGTCCGACATCCCGAGCTCGCAACCGGTGACCGACGAACTCGGCTGGGTGGTCGACTTCAACGACCGGGTGCGCCGGCTGCGTGCGATCATCGACAGCGCGCGTCCGCATGTCAGCGAGTTGGTCGCCAAGTTCATCACCAGCGGCTTCGATCGCGCGATCACCACCGACGAACTGCGCACATCGCGCGAGCAGGTGAACGATCATGTCGCGCAGGATGCCGGGTTCGCCTATCAGGCCTACGTGCGGCTCAAGCTCGCGTCGGTGCGGGCATTCGGCGCGCAACTGATCGTGAAGCTGCGCGGGGTGTCGCCGCAGTCTCCGCTGTCGCGCGTGGTCGCCGAGATCATCGACGCCTGGGCGATCCACAAAGGCATCGTCTACCAGCGCGCCGACAGCACGGCGCTCGAATTCGAGACCCAGGGCTCGGCGCGACCGCCCGGCTGGGTCGGCTATCTGCTCGCTTTCGACGTGAAGTACCGCGAGCGGCGCCTGCATTTTCTCATCGAGGGACAGAACCGGCTGTACGAATTGCTGGGCCAGGAGCGCTTCGCCGGCTTCGATCCGCGCATCGTCGATCGCCTCAAGCGCGAGTTCTACGGCCAGCTTGACGCGCTTCGCCGCCGGGATAATCCCGAATTCTACAGCGCCGAGGTCCGCGACCTGGTGGCGGATACATTCCCGTTCGCTCCTTCCGCCGGCGAGGTCAGAAATCTGCACAGCTATGCCAAGTCGTTCGTGCAGCAGAACGCCGACAAGATCGACCGGCTCATCGCCAAGCTCGCGACCGAGATCGACCTCAACGCCAGCACGCGCGATCTCGACAAACTGCTGGCGACGCTCGATCCGGCCCATTGGCATCCGGAGGCGCGGCGGGAGGTGATCGTCAACTATCTCGGATTTCCGTTCTGGGACGTGCTGACCTTCCCGGTGATCACCGGACGCGAGACCGGTGAGCTCAACGAGATCCTGGTCGACCGGATCAGTCCGCAGGACGCGCGGGCGCTGCGCGGCTTTGCCGGCATCGAGAGCCTCAAGGGCATCGGCCTTGGCCATTTCGCCGCGTTCTTTTCGCGCGCCTACCGGGAGAACGACTATCTGCTCGGCCGCCTGCACGCGCTCGACCGGCTGATCGACATCGTCTGTGATGCGGCCGGAGCGGACGCCGTGCAGGACCGGATCGACGTGACAGCCCTGAAGAAGCAGGGCTTCAGCAAGATCCTCGACAGCGAGGAGCCGCACCTCGCTCACAGCAAGGACCTGATCGCAGCCCTGCGCGATTGCATCGCCCGGATCGGTGCCGAACCGGCGGAGTGATCACGCCTACGCTGCCGGCCTTCAGCTTCTCGGCGACGCGCGGCGCGAAATAGCTCAGCACGCCCGACGCGCCCGCGCGCTTGAACGCGATCAGGCTCTCCATCATGGCCTTCTCGCCGTCGAGCCAGCCGTTCTGCGCCGCCGCCATGATCATCGCGTATTCGCCGGACACCTGATAGGCGAAGGTCGGCATCGCGAAGTGATCCTTCACCCGGCGAAGGATATCGAGGTAGGGCATGCCGGGCTTGACCATGATCATGTCGGCGCCCTCCTGGATGTCGAGCTCGACCTCGCGCAGGGCCTCGTCCGAATTGCCGGAATCCATCTGGTAGGTGCGCTTGTCGCCGATCAGCGTCGCCGACGAGCCGACCGCGTCGCGGAACGGTCCGTAGAACGCGGAAGCATATTTCGCCGCATAGGCCATGATCGACACGTCGACGAGGCCGGCCTGATCGAGGCCGGTACGGATGGCGCCGACGCGCCCGTCCATCATGTCGGACGGCGCGATGATGTCGCAGCCGGCCTCGGCCTCGACCAACGCCTGCCTGACCAGCACCTCGACGGTCTCGTCGTTGAGGATGACGCCGTCGCGGACTAGGCCGTCATGGCCGTGGCTGGTGTAGGGATCGAGCGCCACGTCGCAGAGGACGCCGATCTGCGGCACCTCCCGCTTGATCGCCCGGATGGCCTTGCAGACGAGATTGTCGGGGTTGAGCGCCTCGTTGCCGTCCTCGTCGCGCAGAGCCGGGTCGGTATAGGGAAACAGCGCGAGGCAGGGGATGTTCAACTCCACGGCCCGCGCGGCCTCGCGCGCCGCCTCGTCGACCGAAAGCCGCTCGACACCCGGCATGGAGGGGACCGGCACGCGCTTCTTCGTGCCGTCGACCAGGAACAGCGGCCAGATCAGGTCGTCGGCGGTGAGCACATTCTCGCGCACCATGCGCCGCGCCCAGTCGGCCTTGCGGTTGCGGCGCGGACGAGTGGCCAGGTCGAGCCGGTTTACCGGCCTTGCTTCGGTCTCGACCGGGGCGAGGCGCGCTTCGATCGGACGCCCGTATTTGATCGCCATGTTGCTGCTCCCATCTCGCGCCGTCCTTTTACCCCGTCCCGTCCAGCGCCGCTACGGGCGTTGCCGGTTGCCGCCCGCTCGCTTTTCTCCGGCCGGAATTTAGGGCAGTTTCGCCCGCAATGGACTTCGACCTCAACGAAGAACAGCGCGCGATCCAGGACACCGCCCGCGCCTTTGCGCGTGCGGAAATGATGCCGCATGCGCGCGACTGGGACGAGAACGAGCATTTCCCGGTCGAGACGCTGCGGCAGGCCGCCGCACTCGGCTTTGGCGGCATCTATGTCGGTGCCGATGTCGGCGGCTCGGCACTGTCCCGGTTGGAGGCTGCGCTTATCTTCGAGGAATTGGCGCAGGGCTGCCCCTCGACCGCCGCCTACATTTCCATCCACAACATGGTGGCGTGGATGATCGATCGTTATGGCGACGCCGGGCAGCGCAGCCGCTATCTGCCGAAGCTCTGCACTATGGCGCACTTCGCGAGCTACTGCCTGACCGAGCCCGACGCCGGCTCGGACGCCGCAAGCCTCAAGACCCGCGCCACACGTGACGGCGACGGCTATGTGCTCGACGGCAACAAGGCCTTCATTTCGGGCGGCGGCGTCTCCGACATCTACCTGGTGATGGCCCGCACCGGCGAGGGTGGCCCGCGCGGCATCTCCTGCTTCGTGGTCGAGAAGGGCACGCCGGGGCTCTCCTTCGGCGCGCAGGAGAAGAAGCTCGGCTGGAAATCGCAGCCGACCGCCATGGTGATGTTCGAGGGCTGCCGCGTGCCGGCCGCGAACCGGCTGTCGGCGGAAGGGCAGGGTTTCAAGATCGCGATGGCAGGGCTCGACGGCGGGCGGCTCAACATCTCGGCCTGCTCGCTCGGCGGCGCACAGTTCTGTCTCGACCGTACCATCACCTACATGAAGGAAAGGAAGCAGTTCGGCACGCGCCTCGCCGACTTCCAGGCACTCGGGTTCCGCGTCGCCGATTATGCGACCGCACTCGAAGCCGCGCGGCTTCTGCTCTGGCGCGCGGCGGTCGCCGTCGACCGGCGCGAACCGGCCGCGACGCGTCTCGTGGCGCAGGCCAAGCGCCTTGCGACCGACACCGGCTTCGAAGTCGTCAATGGTTGCTTGCAGCTTTACGGCGGGTACGGCTACCTGCGCGATCATCCAATCGAGCGCGTGTTGCGCGATCTGCGCGTGCACCAGATTCTCGAAGGCACCAACGAGGTGATGCGGCTGATCGTTAGCCGTGATCTCCTGGGAAACTGAGCTTGAATGCCGGCCTCGGACTCCGACATCCTGTTCGAGCGCCGTGGCGCGGCGGGTCTCGTCACGCTCAACCGGCCGCAAGCCCTCAATGCGGTCAGTCACGATATGGTGCGCGCACTCGCAGCCCAGCTTGCCGAATGGCAGACCGACGCGGCGGTGACGCGCGTGGTGGTGACGGCGAACGGCGGGCGCGCCTTCTCGGCCGGCGGCGACCTGCGCGGCCTCTACGAGCTTGGACGTGCCGGACGCTACGACGAGGCGCTGAGCTTCTTCCGCGAGGAATACCTGCTCAACGCGATGATCAAGCACTATCGCAAGCCGTACGTTTCGCTCATCGACGGCATCGTCATGGGCGGAGGTGCGGGCATATCGGTTCATGGCTCTCATCGAGTGGCGGGGGACCGCTTCGTATTTGCCATGCCGGAGGTGAGTATCGGCTTTTTTCCGGATATCGGTGCGACGTGGTTCCTCACCCGCATGCCGGGGGAGCTAGGTACGTATGGCGCGCTCACCGGCGAGCGGCTCAATGCCGCCGATGGCGTCGGGACGGGGATTGCGACCCACCGGGTCGCCTCGTCGCGCTTTCCCGAATTGCTCGAAGCGCTGTGCGGCAACGTCCCGGTCGACGCCATCTTGGGGGCGTTCGCGCAACCGGCCGGGGAGGGGCCGGTCGTGGTGCGGCGCACGGCGATCGACCGCATGTTCGACAAGGACCGCGTCGAGGACATCCTCGCGGCGCTTGACCACGCGGTAGCGTCGGGCGAAACCGAAGCCGAATTCGCGCGCACGACCGCCGCCTTGATGCGCACAAAGTCTCCGCTCAGCCTGAAGGTCACGTTGCGGCAGTTGCGGCTTGGCAAGTCGTGCGATTTCGATCATTGCATGCGCACAGAGTATCGCATTGTCTCGCGCGTCGTGCGCGGACACGACCTCTATGAAGGGATCAGGGCGGTGATCATCGACAAGGACCAGACGCCGCGCTGGCAGCCATCCGCATTGCAGGCGGTGACTGACGCGGAGGTCGAACGGCACTTCGCCCCGATCCCGGACGAGCTTCAACTGCCATGAGCGACGCCAAGCGCGACGCGCGCACGCTGGAACCGGTGCACACCGACGAAGGTGAGGCACAAGGTACGCGATGGGCCTATTGGCTCGTCGTGTTCCTGCGGGTGATGGCGGGGGTATCGCTGATCAAGGGGCTTTACCACTGGGCGGTGATCTGCGGCATCGGTACGTCGGGCCATAGCGGCTTCGAATCCTACGCCGCGCCCTACCAGATCGCGACCGTGTTCTTCGCGGTCATCGATCTCGTCGCGGCGGTGGGATTGTGGCTGGCGGCGCCCTGGGGTGCGGTGGTCTGGCTGACCTCGGTCATCTCGATGGCGGCGGTCGAAATTCTCTTTCCGCAGGTCTATGGCGGAAGCCTCCTGGTGATCCTGATCGAGCTTCTTCTGCTCTGTGGTTACGTCTTTCTTGCCATCATGGCGGCGCGCGAACAGCCGGCCTGAACTGAAATTTTGCGAGAGCAATTTGCCCGCCGATGGCCATGGCTTTGCCACGGCATTCACTCGTCCAGCGGCGGGCGATTTCACGTCGCCGCAAAAGCACAGTATGATTGCGGGAATTCAAGCGGAGGAGTTCAATGGCGAGAATTGGTTTCATCGGGCTCGGCAACATGGGGCTGCCCATGGCGCAGAACTTGATCAAGGCTGGGCACGCGGTGCACGGCTTCGATCTCACCAAGTCCGCTGTCGACAGTTTTGCGGCGGGCGGACGGCGCGGTCGCCCATTCGGTCGCCGAAACCTGCAAGGATGCCGAGGTCGTCGTCACCATGCTGCCTGCGGGACAACACGTGCGTGACGTTTATCTCGGCAACGAAGGTGTGCTGGCCGCGGTAGGGGAGGGCACGCTGCTGATCGATTCCTCCACCATCGATGTCGAAAGCGCGCGCGCGGTAGCCGAAGCTGCCGAAAAGCGCGGCCTCGCGATGGTTGATGCCCCCGTCTCGGGCGGCGTCACTGGTGCACAGGGCGCGACGCTGACCTTCATGGTCGGCGGTCCGGATAGTGCCTTCGCGCGCGCCAAGCCAATCCTCGAGGCCATGGGCAAGACCATCGTGCACGCCGGCGGGGCAGGGAACGGTCAGGCCGCCAAGATCTGCAACAACATGGTGCTGGGCGCCTCGATGATCGTGGTGTCCGAAGCGTTTCTGCTGGCGGATAAACTCGGTCTCGACGCGCAGAAGCTGTTCGACATCTCTTCCAAGTCGTCCGGTCAGTGCTGGTCGATGACGAGCTATTGTCCGGTTCCGGGGCCGGTGCCAACCTCGCCTGCCAACCGCGACTACCAGGCGGGCTTTACGGCCGACATGATGCTCAAGGACCTGAAGCTTGCGCAGGCCGCCGCCAAGGCGACGCACGCCAGGACGCCGCTGGGGGCGGGCGCCGCGGCGGTCTACGAGCAGTTTGTCGAGAGCGGCGACGGCAGCGTGGATTTTTCCGGCATTATCCGGTTCCTGCGCGGGGTGTGATCGCCGCTGGTCCAAGTCTTGCTTCGAGTTGGCATGTGAGTTTCGCCAATGGGCCGCGAGGCCGATGTTACGGAGGTCGTCATGACGGCATTTCGATCGACGTCGGTTCCTTCACACAATAGGGGCGGGCCTTGCCGCTGCGATGGCTGCTCCGGGCCGTCTCGCCTTCGGTGCGGGCAATATCGCGATCGACGACAAGAGCGTGCTGATCGTGGTCGACGTGCAGAATTGTTTTCTACCGGGCGGTAGCCTGGCGGTGAAGGATGGCGATCAGGTCGTGCCCATCATCAACCGCATTGCCAAGAAATTCGCCCATGTGGTGCTGACGCAGGATTGGCACACGCCGGGCCACATCTCGTTCGCGTCGGCGCATTCCGGCAAGGCGCCATTCGACGTGGTCAAGCTTCCCTATGGTGATCAGGTGCTGTGGCCCGACCATTGTATCCAGGGCACGCCGGGCGCCGAGATCTCGAAGGATATCTCCGTCCCCCACGCCGAGCTCATTGTGCGCAAAGGCTTCAACAAGAATGTCGACAGCTATTCGGCGTTCGTCGAAGCCGACCAGAGGACGCCGACAGGGCTCGCGGGCTATCTCAAGGAACGCGGGCTCGCGCGCGTGTTCGTCGCCGGTCTTGCCACCGATTTCTGTGTCGCCTGGACGGCGATGGACGCGCAGCGCGCCGGGTTCGAGACCTTCGTGCTCGACGACGCCTCGCGCGGGATCGACAATCGCGGCTCGTTGGCCGCTGCCTGGGCCGCCATGGAGAAGGCCGGCGTCAAGAAGATCAAATCCGACGATCTCGCGGACTGATTGGTCCACCGTTTCGGGGCGAGGGGAGGCGTGCTGCTGGTCAACGCGCGGTAAATGCGACCGTGACGAATCGATATTAAATCTCCCATTCACCGTGGCAAATAAACCCTATCTTTATCGTGTTGTTTAAGCCGATTTTAGACCCTGCGGCGTAATGATTGCGGCAAGCGGGGAACAGGGCCTCGCCGCGACAAAACAAAGACAAAACATAGGAAGGCGTCATGATGAAAGCCGTTGTCAAGACGGCGGAGCCGGTCGATCGCGAAGTGCGATTTGATCACGTCCGTCCGCTCTATCTCGAAGCTTTGACCTTGGTCGAACGGCTGCATCGCCGCCTGCTCGACGTCATCAAGGACGAATTCGATCGCCGCAGCCGCGCCGACATCAATTCGGTGCAGGCCCTGCTTCTGTACAACATCGGGGAAAAGGAGTTGACCGCGGGAGAGCTGCGTACGCGCGGCTACTATCTCGGCTCCAACGTTTCCTACAACCTGAAGAAGCTCGTCGAGATGGGCTTCCTCGACCACCAGCGTTCGCGCGTCGATCGCCGTTCGGTGCGCATCAAGCTCACCGACAAGGGCCGCGAGGTGCGTGACATCGTGGATGCGCTCTACCAGAAGCACGTTCGCACGGTGGAGCAGGTTGGCGGCATCAACTCCGATGAGTTCGCCACGCTGAACAAGTCGCTGCATCGTCTCGAGCGGTTCTGGACCGATCAGATTCTGTATCGGCTCTAAGGTTCAAATCCTGTGACCACGGAACGCAGGCCCGGCGCGCGTCGGGCCTGCGTTTTCGTTTTCCGCGCCGGATGACCGCTCCGCCAGGGGTTGGTCTCGCCCCGAGGCCCGTGCTAGGTTTCTCGCCGGGGGCTAGGCTCGACGGTGTGCCGGCGTAGTGATTGGGACCATGGCTGATCGGAGCCGCCGCGGGGTGACCCGGCGAAACTTGCTGTGCAGCGTGGCTGGCGGCGCTGCCGGAGCCGCATTCGCACAACGCGCGTTCGCCGCCGAAGATGCCATGCTGCAGGCATTGATCCGGCAGAACCAGCAGGCCGACTTCGGCCAGACGTACGATTCCACCTCCCGCACCATCGTGATGCCGAAGTCGTCGCTGCCGACGCTCGGCGTCCGCGACCGCGCAGGCGACCGAGCACGCAGTCGCGCAGTACGAGGCGATGGCGGCGCGAGGCGGGTGGCCAAGGGTGCCGCCAGCCGAAGGGCTGCGGATTGGGCACCGGCATCCGAGCGTGGTGCCGCTGCGCCAGCGTCTGATCGCGGGAAGCGACCTCGGCGCATCGTCCGGGACGAGCGACATCTTCGATTCCTACGTCGAGGCAGCCGTGCGCCGCTTCCAGGCGCGCCACGGCGTCACCGTCGATGGCATCGTGCGCGAGCAGACCTTCAAGGCGCTCAACATGCCGGCCGAGGTGCGGCTCACGCAGCTCAAGACCAACGCGGCGCGGCTGCGGACGCTCAGCGGCAATCTCGGTCCCCGCTTCGTCATGTGCAACATCCCGGCGGCGCAGATCGAGGCGATCGAGAACGGCGTCTGCGTCTCGCGCCATATCGGCGTGGCCGGCAAGCCCGACCGGCCGTCGCCCGAGCTTCACAGCCGGATCATAGAGATCAACTTCAATCCCTATTGGACGGTGCCGGTCTCGATCGTCCGGCGCGACCTCATTCCGAAGATGCAGGCCGAGCCGGACTATCTGACCAAGAACCGCATCCGCATCTTCGATCGCAAGAGCCGCGAGTTGCAGCCGACCGACGTCAACTGGGAGACGCAGGAGGCGGTGAATTACCAGTTCAAGCAGGATCCCGGCGAGTTGAATTCGCTCGGCGCAATCAAGATCAATTTCCCCAATGCGCATGAAGTCTACATGCACGACACGCCGCTGAAGAACCTGTTCGGCGAGGATTTCCGTTTCCATTCCTCCGGCTGCGTGCGCATTCAGAACGTGCGCGAACTGGTCTACTGGCTGCTGTCCGACACGGTCGGCTGGCCGCGGGTGGAGATCGACCGGGTGATCAAGTCGGCCGAGCGCAAGGACGTCAAACTCGCAAAGCCGGTACCGCTGCACTGGGTCTATGTCACCGCCTGGGCGACCGCCGATGGCGTGGTGCAGTTCCGCGACGACATCTACGGGCGGGACGGGCTTGGTGGGCCGGTGGCGGCCACGTCGCCGGGCTAGCCCCGTTGCGCGCCGGAGCGTCGCGGCCGGCGATCCTTTCCTGTGCGATCCTTCCACGATAGTGTCGCCGGTAAATCGCTCACGAAAAGCGCGCGGCCCCGCCGGGCGATGGAGTTCGCGCATGACCGTCATCAAGGCGCTGCTGTTGTTCGTGCTGTCGGCGGCGGGGTCATCGGTCGCCCTCGCGCAAGCGCCCGCCGATTTCCCGTCGCGGCCGGTGAAGCTCCTCGTTCCGTTCGCAGCCGGCGGGCCGACCGATGTGGTCGCCCGCATCCTCGCCGATCTCCTCTCCGCGCGCTGGAATGGGCAGTCGGTGGTGATCGAGAACCGCCCCGGCGCCGGCACCATTGTGGCGACCGCGGCCGCCGCCAAAGCTCCGGCCGACGGCTACACGCTCCTGGTCGCGACCAACTCTCTGCTGATCAACCCGGCGATCGGCCAGAAGCTGCCTTACGATACCGAAAAGGAGTTCGCCGCCGTCAGCATGGTGGCGACGCAGCCCGTGGCGCTGGTCGCCAACAAATCGTTTCCGGCCAACACCGTCCCGGAGGTGGTGGCGGTTGCCAAGAAAAGCCCGAAGCCGCTCAATTTCACCTCGCCCGGGCCGCGCGGCGTCGGGCACCTTGCCGGCGAGATGCTCAAGCAGCGCGCCGGCATCGAGATGACCCACATCAACTACAACGGCAGCGCGCCGGCGCTGACCGACGTGATCGCCGGCCGCGTGCCGCTGATCTTCGACATCTGGCATTCGGCCAGGCGCTACGTGGAGTCCGGCGAGCTTAAGCTGATCGCGGGCGCCGGCACCGAGCGTCTCGCCGACGCGCCCAACGTAGCGACCATCGCAGAGACCTACCCGGGGTTCGACGTGATCGCCTTCAACGCTATAGTGGCGCCCGCCGGCGTGGCTGCACCGGTGCTCGACAAGCTGTCGGCGGACATCCGCGCGGTGGTCAACTCGCCCGAATTCGCCGAGAAGACCCGCAACCTCGGCATTTTCCCGCTTGGCAACACGCCGCAACAGCTCGACGCCTGGATGCGCGAGCAGATCGCCCGCTGGAAGGAAATCGCAGCGGCGGCCAACATCAAGACGGATTAGGGACGATAAACCGTACTGACTCCGCGAGCGACCGAGTGAGAATGAAATGAGCACCCCACTCCATGCGATCGATTGCGACGTGCACCCGACCGTGCCGGGCATCAAGTCGCTGTTGCCGTATCTCGACGAATACTGGCGCGACTCGGTGGTCGAGCGCGGCATCGAATCGCTCGAAACCATCACCTACCCGCCGGGCTCGCCGCTCACCTCGCGGCCGGAGTGGCGCGGCAAGAACGGCCGGGCCGCGACCGAGGTCGCGGAGCTTGCACCGCAGGTGTTCGACCGCTGGCAGGCCTCGATCGCGATCCTGAACAATCTCTACGGCGTGAACCTATTGTTTGCCGAAGACATGGCGAATGCGTTCGCGCGCGCGCTCAACGACTGGACCGCCAAGGAATGGCTCGACCGCGATCCGCGGCTGCGCGCCTCGATCGTCATCCCGACGCAGAACGTCGAATATTGCGTCGACGAGATCGAGCGCTGCGCCAAGGACAAGCGCTTCGTGCAGGTGCTGGTGCTCGCCATGCAGGAGGTGCCGCTCGGCCGGCGATCGTTCTGGCCGATTTACGCCGCCTGCGAGCGCCACGGCCTGCCGCTCGGCATTCATGCCGGCTCGACCTATCGTCATTCGACAACGTCGCTAGGCTGGCCGAGCTATTACATCGAGGATTATGCGGCGCACACGCAAGGCTTCCAGTCGCAGGTCTGCAGCCTGGTCTGCGAGGGCGTGTTCGTGAAGTATCCCGGCCTCAAGGTCGTCCTGCTCGAGTTGGGTGTAACCTGGCTGCCGGGCTTCCTCTGGCGATTTGCGAAATTCTGGCGCGGCGTGCGTTCCGAGGTGCCGTGGGTTGACCGTTCGCCCGCCGACATCATCCGCGACCACTTCCGCCTCACCATCGCGCCGTTCGACGCGCCGCCCGGCGGAGCCGAGGTCGAACGCATCATCGAACATTTACGATCCGACGCCATCCTGCTCTACGCGTCGGATTTTCCGCATTGGCAGTTCGACGGAGACGAGACGCTGCCGGGCGGGATTCCCGCCGGGCTGCGCCAGAAAATCCTGGTGGACAATCCGCTGGCGACCTATCCGCGCCTCGCCTGAGCCGCTAACCGACCGGCTGAGCGGCCCAGACGTCTAAATTGTCGCGCACCAGAATTTGTTTTGCTTAACGTTGCACCGTTACGGTCCATCGAGACGCTGACGCAAATCGACATTCTCACACGGGAGCGAAGCAATGAAATACCTCGTCCTCACCTTGATGCTGCTCGGCGCGACGACGGCCGCCGGCGCTCAGGAGTTCATTCCGGACCTCAAGGGCACCTGGTCGGGAAAGGGAAAGGTCGTGGTGTTCGGCAGCGGCCCGCATCATCCCGGCTCGCAGACCACCGCCGACCCGCCGCGCGTTCGCGAGATCGAGGCGACGCATGTGGTCGAGGGACAGGACGGCCGTGTCGCCTGGGGGCGCTCGTCATCGAACTTTCTCGATAACAAGGAGCCTTTCGTCTGGGCCATCTCCAACAACAACCGCTTCATCATCGGGGCTGACGTGGACGGCTACTTCCGCATCACGCTGTTGACGCCTGACCGCATGGAGAAGTGCTACGTCCAGAACGGCACCAGCCCGAGCAAGGCGATGGTGGCCACGTGCTATTTCATGGACCGGGCGAAGCGGTAGATTTCATCCGCGCGATCGCGGCGACCAGAAAGCCTGCACCGAGGCACGCCGGCGCCGCCGCCCACAGCCACGGCGCCTGTCCGGTCGCGAGATAGATCGCGACCGCGCCGAGCGCGGCCGCGCTTCCGGCCGCCAGGACAGCCAGTGCCCAGGTGGCGTTGACGTTGCGGGGGGCCGTGCCATTTGCGTCCATGAGGGGCGGCAACAGCAAAGGCACGAACGCAAGCTGCGCGCAGCAGATAGCGAAGATCAGCGCGAGGAACAGCGGGCTGTCGAAGCTGATCTTGAAGCGTCGCCTGCGCCAGCCAGAATCCCGCGATGATGACCAGGCAGATGAGCGCCGCGACCATGATGCTGCGACGCCGCGCGGCCATTTCATCCGGCGCCGTCGCTGGCCGGACCGCCGGCAGAATGTCAAAGCGCAGTGCGCAGAGGATCGCCGAATAGGCCGCGCCCATCATCGACAGCGCCATCGCAAATACGGCGATCAACAACAGCGACAGCGCAATCGTCACGATCAAATTCGGCTCGCGAGGTCAACTGGCGCAGGACCGCCTGGAAGACATCGGGCTGTATCGCCCGGCGTTGCCGTCGCCACCGCGGCGATCGCGCCGAACATGCACATGAACAGCCACATCAGCGGGCTCTCGAGCGCGTAGATTCTGAATAGCTTGCCGGAAGGCTTTGGCGCGTTGCTCGGGCGCAATGCCGCTTTTCTCGAAGGCCGCAATCCGTTGCCAGTTCGTGATGTCAGCCATCGGGTAGAAGAACGGCAGCAGCGCGAGCGCGAACAGGCCGATGACGGGGAGGCGTGCTCCGGCCTGCAGCGCGGCGAGGCTGTCGCGTACGGCGGCGTCGGTCCCCTCGGCCGACAATTGCATGACGGCAAGAACAACAGCCAGAACGGCGAAGAAGGAGATGAAAACGTTGAGAACTTTCTCGAACCGTCGGAACAGGCCGCTACCCTTGCCGATGCTCGTCACCGGGCTGGTGTCGACGTAGCGCGAACGGCGGTAGCCGACGACTGCCAGGCAGAACAGTGCCGCAAACAGCACGGCGAGGGTGCCGTGCGGCGGCATCGGCGCGAGCGTGGAGGTCTGCAGGTACAGCAGGAACGCGGCGGCACCGAACAGGCCGAGGTAGATCAGACCAAGCTGCGTCTGCGCCGCGCGCATGGTGCCCGAATTGCCGGAAAGGGCCGTGAACAGCAGAGCGATCACCAGCATGCCGACGACCAGCATCTGGGCGGTCGCGGACGGCAGCACCGGCTTCAGCACCGCCGCGAGCGCAATTGATTCGGCCAGGATCAGTCCGGCGAGCGCGAAGACCGTCAGGCCCGCGGCGAGCAGGCGCACGCGCGGGTCGTTGCCGTACTGCCGCGCCAGAAATTCATGCACTGTGATGGATTGGTCACGCCCCAATGCGCTGTCGAGAAACGCCAGCAACGGACGGCGCAAAATGTAGACGAGGCAGAGGCCTAGTCCGAACGACAGCGCTGCGATAATGGCCGGCCAGAGGTCCCCGCTCGCGCCCCAGGCGAAGAATGGGCCGAATGTCGCCATCTTTAGGGCATACGCGATCGAAGCGTTCTGGATCACTCCCGGGGGCGTGTGGCCGGACGCGACGACGTCATCCTGCGCCCGCGCATCGGCGCGGCGGCGCAGGAGATACACGGGCACGAAATAGAGCCCGAGGGGGATCAGGGGAAGCAATACGAGGAACGACATTCCGGTCCCGAGGTTCGCCAGCTCGCGGCTGCGGCCAAGCGCGATTGTGGGGAAAAACGCAGCGCGGAGCAACGGAGCGTGGACGTGGGGCGAGACATGGACGGAATGACCGCGAGACGGGATGACGGACTCATGACGATGGGTTCGTGACAACGGGGACCATGATGTCGCTCCCGCGACAACTGGCGGAGAAGCAGAGCCGTCAAAATCAGGGAGCGTCATCAGCGACGAACAGGGGCTGGCTGTGATGATCACGCTGAACGGGTTGGGGCGTTTAGCTACGCAATATCGGGCAGGCTTTGCCGGCGCCGTCATCGCGACGGCCTTGCTTTGGTGCGGCGCTGCCGGAGCGGCCGAGCCCAAGGTGATGCTGTTCCGCGGGTGGTTCGGCGTGTTCTCGACCGGTCTCGACGGCATCGCCGCGGAGCTCAAGGCCAAGGGCATTAACGCCGAAGTGGCTGGACACCTGTCGGCGTCGAAATCGGTGACTGAGATCGTCAAGGGGCGCGCGGACGGCAAGATTGGTCCGATCGTTCTGGTCGGCCACTCTCAGGGCGCCAACAACGTGATCGAAATGGCGCGCGCGCTCGAAGCAAAGAATGTTCCGGTGGATCTCCTGGTGACGCTCGCGCCCTTCATGCAGGACCCGGTGCCGGCCAACGTTCTGCACGCGATCAACTACTACCAGGCACCCGGCTGGGGCGCGCCGCTCGAGGGAGCGCCCGGCTTCCACGGCAAGCTCACCAACAACGACATGGCCGATGACCTGACCGTCTTCCACATTACGATCGACAAGAGCACCAGGGTGCAGACGGAGATCGTGCGCGAGGTCGTTGCGCTCCAGAGCAAGGAAGTGGCAGGGGCGCTGCCTCCCCGTGCTCCCGCGCGCGCACGATAACCGCGACGGCGGGACATCGTCACGTCTGTACGGAGCATCGGGCCATGCCTTCGAACGTCATGCCTTCCAACGTCACCTGGTTTGAACGGCTGATGTACGTTGGGGTCCTGCTGTCGCTTGCCGACATCTACATCACCTCCCGACACGAACAGATCACGTTCCCATCCGCGGAAGGCTGGGTCGCGGTCGGAACCGGCGTGATTCTCACCGCCCTCTATGTCTGCCTGATCTGGCTGGTTGCGCGAAGGCGCAAAGGCTGGGTGCGCTACGTTTTGGTCGCGCTGTTGGTGCTGACGGTTGCGGCAGTGCTGATGAGCCTCTCCAACGATATCCGCCAGCAGCCGGTCGGCTTCGCCGTGAATGTGTTGGATTGCCTGGCGGAGGGCGTCGCGCTGTACCTCGTTTTCACCGGCAATGCGCGACCGTGGTTCACGTCGGCGATCTCCGCTACGGCAAAGACATCGGCGCCGGGCTGAGGCGGCCGCCCTCGCCGGCGCAAACCGCGTGCCGGCCTGATTTCCGATACTCAAAGTACGACGGTAGGCGCTTCCCGGCCGCGATGTCGCGTCATTGACCAAGGCTGCCACGCTTCCGATAATGCCGAGGCGCAACTTCCTTATCATTGCTAGTCGGAGGGCCTGTGGGACAGGACGTGCTTCTGGTCGGCAGCATTCCGCTCGACACCGCCGAGGAGGTGTTTCGCTCGTTCGGCGAACCGCTCGGATCGTCGCTCACAGCCATGCCGGACGGCGAGGTGGGCCCGCGCAGGCACTGGATCAGCAAGGTTCACTACCAGGTCCTGTCGGGTCATCCTGAGCTTGAAACCGTCAGGCGTCCGCAGCCCGAGAATGGCGTCGAGCGGCTGTTCCCGCGCAACGCCGCCGACAGTTGGCTGTTCAAGGTGAAGGACGGGGTCGAGCAGGTTCGCTTCGGCGATCCGGGATGGCGGCTCGGATATGCGCGCGACGCCCTCAATTCGTATTTCGTGTTCAAGACTTTGCGCGGCCAGGGCGTTTTGGCCAAGCACCTGCGCTTCCAGGTCTCGCTGCCATCGGTCAACAGCGCCGTGCCGCCGCGGATATTTCCGAACCCCGCCGATGTCGCGAAGGTCCGGCCCGGATTCACGGATACACTGGCGGCGGAACTCGGCACGATCGTCGGCAAAATTCCGAACGACGATCTGGCAATTCAATGGGATTGTGCGACGGAGGTGCAGGACGCCTACGGCGCGGTCCCTGGTTACTCCGCCGAGGGTGCGATTGAGCGCAATGTCGAGCAGTTCCGCAAGCTCTCGCCACTCATCCCCGAGAAGGTGCTGCTTGGCTATCACTTCTGTTTCGGCACGCTGGGTGGATGGCCTCGCTTTGCGCCCGCCGATCTGTCCGCGACGGTCGCGCTTGCCAATGCGGTGGTCGAGTTGTCCGGCCGGCGGGTCGACTGGATTCACATCCCGGTGCTCGACAATGTAAGCGAGGCGTTCTTCGCTCCGCTCAAGGATCTGCGGCCGCGCGGCGCAAGGGTCTATCTCGGCGTGATCCACCACATGGACGGATTCAAGGATCGTGTCGCCGCGGCGCGCAAATATCTGCCGGACTTCGGGCTTGCGGCCTATTGCGGCTTCGGCCGGATTTCCCCCTCGGATATGCCAGTCGTATTGCAGGAACACCAACAGGCGATCAACGCCGTACGCTGACGTTGCATTTGGGAGGATCGACATGGCGGACTTCATGGGCGGCGTCTTGCCGCGCGTGTTGGCAGGCGCGCTCGCTCTCAGTGCATGGACTAATGATGCCACGGGACAGACCTTTCCCGACCGCGCGGTGAAGATCGTCGTTCCGACCGCGCCGGGCGGCTCGATCGATACGACTGCGCGCGTCGTCGGCGAAAAACTTCAAGCGAGGTGGGGCAAACCGGTCGTGATCGAGAACCGCCCCGGCGCGGCGATGCGGCTCGGCGCCGAAGCCGTGCAAAAGGCGCCACCCGACGGCTATACGCTGCTGGTCGCGCACGATGGCACGATGGCGATCAACCCGGTGGCGTTCGCGGACCTGCCTTACGATCCGCAAAAGGATTTCGAGCCGCTCGGCCTCGTCGTGTCTATTCCGGAGGCCGTGATGATCAACGTCAAGGTCCCGGCCAGCTCGATCCCGGAGCTGATCGCGCTCGCCAAGAAAGAACCGGGCCAGCTCACGCATGCGTCCGGAGGATCGGCGACGCTCCTGGCGCTCGAACTGTTCAAAGCCATGGCGGGCATCGACATCCGCAGCATCCCTTATCGCGGTGGAGCGCCGGCCATGACGGCCGCCATCGCTGGCGAGACCAGCATGATCATCGCCGACCTTTCGACCGGTCATGCCGGCCTGCAATCGGACCGTATCCGGTCGCTGGCCGTGACCAGCATGACGCGATCGCGCAAGTACCCAAACATCGCGACGCTCAACGAGCTCGGTGTCACCGGCTACGAGGTCAACACCTGGATCGCGTTTTTCGCTCCGGCCGGAACGCCGAAGCGGGTGGTGGCCGAACTCGAATCCGCGATCAAGGAGGCGGTGGCGATGCCCGACGTGCGCGCGCGCTTCGAGGCGACGGGGGCGGAGGTACGAAGCGGCAGTGCCGAGGAGTTGCGGCATCTTCTCGCGGCCGACGTGGTGAAATGGGCGAAACTCGTCAAGGACAAGAGCATCAAGATCGCGCCGTGACCCTTCCGCGTGTGCATCCGCGGATCAGGACGTAGCCTCCAGCTCGCGCCGCACCGCGGCGACGTCCGCGAGCGTGGGGAGGCCCGCTTCGTTGCCGAGATGCTGGATCTTGTACGCCGACGCCGCCTGAGCGAATCCGAAATGTTCGCGCCATCGCTTCGTCGGGTCGGTGAGATACGAATGGATGTACGCGCCGTGGAAGATGTCGCCCGCTCCGCTGGTGTCGATCACGCGGTCGGGCGGCACGGCGAGCCCCGGCACGCTCTGGACGTTGCCGACTTCATCGTACCAGATGAAGCCGCGCTCCCCGAGCGTCACGCCGCCGATCCGGCAGCCGCGCCCCTTGAGATAGTCGAGCATCGCCGCAGGCGTCAGCCGCATCTGCTCGCACAAGCGCTCCGCCACCATCGCCACGTCGATGAAGCCGAGAAGATCGTGCGTGTTCGAGCGCTGGCCGCCGCCGTCGAGCGACGTGAGAATGCCGGCGTCCCGGCAGAGCTTGGCATAGTAGATCGCCGCGTCCGGCTGGTGGCCGTCGAGATGAAGCGCGCGGGCGCCCGAAAGATTCAAGACCGGGAAGGGGTGGATATAGTCGGCGTCGCGGCAGCGCACGATGGCGCGCTTGCCGTCGTTCGGCATGATGAACGACAAGGATGAGGTCTTGACCTTGCGGGCATGCACCGAGATTCGATATCCGGCGGCCATGTCGAGGAACATGCGGCCGAGCCAGTCGTCGGCGACGGTCGTGAGCAGGTCCGGCACGATGCCGAGCTTCGCGCAGCAGAACGCGGCGGTGACCGCGTTGCCCCCGAAGGAGACGGCGTAGGCGGATGCCACGTGCTTCTCGTCGCCGCTCGGCATCCGGTCGGTGAGGAAGGTGACGTCGATATACGTTTGCCCGATGAAGAGCGCGTGCATGATGTCCGTCCCTGACGCCGGTTATCAGCGCTTCTCCCTTGGCACCGATCACGGTCGTGCGCAAACAAGGTCTAGCACACCTGCGCCAATTCGATATTCTGCCCTCCAGTCCGCGCAGGAACGTGAATGCAGTCCGATCCATATACGCGACGAGATGTTCTTGCGGCTGCGGCCTTTCGCGTCGCCGTTTCGGTAGCCCTGAGTGGGCTCGGCGCTACGGCGCTCGTGCCTGGAGCGCGGGCTCAAAAGCATGACCTCACCATCGAGGCGGTGCAGTTTCCCAGCGCCGATGGAAAGACCAAGCTCACCGGCTACCTGTTCAAGCCGGACGCGCCAGAGGGTGCGCGCGTCCCCGCCGTGGTGATGATGCATGGGCGCTCGGGGGCGTATTCGACGCTCGCACACGGAGTCTACGATGCGACGACGCTCTCGCAGCGCCATCAGTTCTGGGGACGCTGGTGGGCGCAGCAAGGTTATCTCGCCTTGATGGTCGACGGGTTTGGCCCGCGTGGTTATCCGGGGGGATTTCCGCGCTACAGCTACAACAACCGTCCCCCAGAGCTGGACGAGGTGAAGGTCAGGCCGCTCGATGCCTATGGCGCGCTCGCCTATTTGCGCTCGCGGCCCGATGTCGTGCCGGATCGCATCGGCTTGCAGGGCTGGTCGAACGGCGGCAGCGCGACGTTGGCAACCGTCGCCACCGATGCGCCGGGGCTCGAGGACCATACGCCGGTCAAGGGATTTCGCGCGGCGATCGCGTTCTATCCCGCGTGCGGGCTGAAGGATCAATTCGCCCGAACCGGCTACGGGTCCTACACGCCGCTCTACGTGTTCATGGGGACGGCGGACGAAGAGGTCTCGCCACGGGTCTGTCGCAGGCTGCTCGAGGATGCCGGCGGCGACGTCGAGACCAAATTCTACAAGGGTGCGACCCACGACTTCGACGACCCGGGACGCCGCCGGCAGCGCGTCAAGGCAAACGCCGACGCGCGCGAGGATGTCATCGCGCGCGCCACGAAATTCTTCGACAGGTACCTTGCGGGCGCACGCTAGAGCGACCGCCCGTCGCGAGGGCTACCGCTCAGCTCGCTGGCTCGTCACCACCGGCAGCAGGATCTGCGAGGGCTGCGCGGCGGAATGAAAGATCGTGTCCTTGCCGATCTTGTTCGGCAGATAGACGTGCTCGAAGACGAAATCGGTAATAGCCGAATCGCCGTTGGCGAGCTCCAGCCGGATGCGGCTGCCCTTCTTGAACACGCTGGCGGCCGGCATCACCGGGACTTCGAACGTGTAGGTCTTGCCCGGTTCCAGTGCTTCCACCTTCGTGTGGGCGTACCAGGGCGCGAACTCCGTCGAGAGCTGCTTGTTGAGTTCGCGGTGCGACGCTTTCATCCATCCCTTGCTGACCACGCGGAAGCGCGGCTGCACCTTGCCCCGGTCGGCTTCCGCCTGCGGGAACTGCTCTGAAAGTTTCACGATGAAGTCGGTATCGGTGTTGCTCGACGTGGCATGCAAGACGAGCTTGATCGGTCCGGCGATTTCGAGATCGTCCTCCAACGGAGCCGACGTGAACGTCAGGATGCGCGCCACGGTGTCGGGGCCTTGCGGGCCGAAGGTGACGACGCCGGCGCGCCAGCCCGGGTCGGGATAGTTGAACACCGTCTCACCGCCGTCGGCGGCGGGCGCTGTCGTGTCGAGCACGCCGTCGTTGAGCGATTTCACCGACCCGGTCGGACCCTTCTTCAGGTAATACGAGCGGTAGGTGATGTTCTCCGGCGGCCAGTTGTTCGCCGACTTCATCGCGTTGCTGCCCATCACGTGATAGCGCACGGCCGGCTCGTTCACGTAAGAGGTCTGCTGTCCTTTCAGGCACCAATCGTAGAACGGCAGCAGATATTTCTCGTGAAATGCGATGCTGTTGAAATCGGCCGCGGCCTGGAAAACGTTGGGCGAGCCGGTGACCAGGAGCTTCTTCGGTGAGGTCACGCGCTGGTAGCCGACAATGTTGCCCTGCAGGTGCAGCTCGACCTTCGACCAGATGCCGATCGAGAACACCGGAACCTTGATCTTGTCGAGCTGTTCGAAGGCGGCCCGTTCCTTCCAGAACGCATCGTAGAGCGGGTGCTTGTTGGCCTCGTCGGCCAGATCCCACGGCAGCATCTTGCTTGGTCCAGTCGAGGGATACTGATTGAGCGGCCGCAGTTCGCCGTTGTACCAGGTGCTGGTGAACTTGCCCGGAATGCCGCCCGAATACGCAATGCCGGAGTAGGCATCGATCAGCCCATCATAGGGCGCGATGCAGGCGAGGTGCGGCGGGTTCTGCGCCGCCATGAACCACTGCGTCATCGCGTAATAGGACTGCCCGATGCCGCCAACCTTGCCGTCCGACCACGGCTGTTGCGCCACCCACTCGATGACGTCGAAGAAATCGGTCTGTTCCTTGGTGTCGAGGAAACGGTATTCGCCCTCCGACCGGCCGGTGCCGCGCACGTCCATGTGAACGAAGGCATAGCCGTGATCGAGGTACCACTTGATCGGCCCGGTCTCGCGCCACAGGAACTGCGGCGTCGGCGGCAGCAGGTTGTTGTCGAAGCGGTAGGGCGATGCCGCGAACAAGGTCGGATAGCGTCCGCTCTCCTTCGGTAGATAGATCGCGACTGCGATGGTCACGCCATCGCGCACGCGGACGTTTTCGATGCGGGTCGGTGCGACGATCTCATCGTCGGCGGCCTGTGACGTCGGCGCCGACAGCAGCGCGCCAACAACCAACCCGCAGCGAGCGAGTGTTTTGAGCATCGAAACCTCCCGGTTATTTTTGTTCCATGCCGCTATGAGCGTCGAGCAAGCGTGCCATGCGGCTTTATGCTTGGCAACGGCGGGCCAATCGGACGCATATGCGGATTGCGATCTGGACGGGGCAACCAGCGCGAGCAAGCTTTCGCCCCCGAGTCTCCGCACTTTTCTTGGACTTGCTCCATGCCCGCGAAAATCTTTCATGTTCGTTCGATGACACGCTTCTGCGTTCAGCGCCTGCGTTCGGCGATGGTGTCGGACCTCGCATCGCGGCTTGTGCCGGCCGTCCTCGGATTTGGAGTGCTCGCCTTGACATCGGACAATGCCGTGAGGGCCGCCGAGCCTTGGACGTTTCCACCAAGCTTCCGCATGCAGGAAATCGAAACGGGTGGCGCGACGATTCACGTCCGGGTCGGAGGGCAGGGCCCCCCGGTCGTGCTGATTCACGGCTTCGGAGATACCGGCGACATGTGGGTGCCGCTGGCGCAGGCGCTGATGGCGGACTTCACGCTGGTGATTCCGGACTTGCGCGGCATGGGGCTCTCGTCGCATCCGCCGGGCGGCTATGACAAGAAGACCCAGGCCGGCGACATCGCGCGTGTGCTCGACGCGCTCAATATCCGGCAGGCCGATCTCGTCACCCACGATATTGGCAATATGGTCGGCTACGCGTTCGCTGCGCAGTATCCCGAGCGCGTCACGCGCTACATTGCGATGGATGCGCCGTTGCCGGGTATCGGTCCCTGGGACGAGCAGTTGCGCAATCCCAAGGTTTGGCACTTCAATTTCCGCGGGCCCGATGTCGAGCGGTTGGTGCAGGGCCGCGAGCGCATCTATCTCGACCGGTTCTGGAACGAGCTGGGCGCCAGTCCGGCGGCATTCGACGAGGCGCTGCGTCAGCATTATGCTTCGTTCTACGCGCTGCCCGGCGCCATGCATTCCGCCTTTGAGCAGTTCGCGGCGTTCCCGCAGGACGCGCTCGACAACCAAGGCTTCCTGGCACGTGGGAAGCTCACACTTCCCGTCCTCGCGATCGGCGGGGAGAAGTCCTACGGACCGGCGATGGCGGCGGACATGCGCTTCGTCGCCACCAACGTGAAGGAAGCCGTGGTTACCAACGCCGGGCACTGGTTGATGGAAGAACAGCCCGTGCAAACCATCGCCCTGATCCGCAACTTTCTGACCGGCCAGAACTGACGGCGCAGTCACACCCGGCCGGGGCCGGCTCGCTTTTGTGCCGATTTGTGGTAGCATTCACAATTGCTTCGAAAAGCGCTGCCCATACGGAGACGGCGATGAACATGGAAGTGAGACAACTCGAACGCAGCGCCAAGGCGCGCGTCGGGATCATCGATTGCGATTTTCATCCGAGAAATTCACTCAAGGACCTGCGGCCGTTCCTGAGCAACCGCTGGTGGGACTACCTGCAGACCTATGGCCAGCGCCAGCGGCATGGCTACGTCAAGGGCTTTGTGTATCCCAAAAGCCAGCCGCAAGCATGCCGCCGGGACGCCTGGCCCTCCAACGGGGAGCCCGGAAGCGATCTCGGCATGGTCCGCGAACAGTTGCTCGATCTCTACGGCATCGACTACGCCATCATGAACCCGCTCTCGCCGTCCGGGCAGGGCAACCAGAACGACGAACTCAGCGCGGCGCTGGCCTTCGCCACCAACGAGTCCCAATTGGAGAAGTGGAACCGGCCCGATCCGCGGCTCAAGGCGTCGGTCGTCGTCCCCTACGAGGACGCGCAAGCTTCGGTGAAGGAGATCAAGCTACGTGCCGGCGACCGCCGGTTCGCGCATGTGCTGTTCTTGAGCCGCACCAGCGAGCTATTGGGTAAGAAGCGCTACTGGCCGATCTTCGAGGCGGCGGTCGAGGCGGGACTGCCGGTCGGCGTGCATGTGTTCGGAACGAGCGGGCGCCCGATGTCCAACACCGGCTGGCCGTCGTTCTACATCGAGGAGATCACCGAACATTCGGCATCGCTCCAGGCTTCGGTCACGAGCCTGATCATCGAGGGCGTGTTCGAGCGCTATCCGGAGCTCAAGATCGTCCTGATCGAGGCAGGCTTCGCCTGGATGCCCTCGCTCGGCTGGCGGCTCGACAAGACCTGGAAGCGCATGAAGGACGAGGCGCCGCATCTGCGCAAGGCGCCGTCGGAATATCTGCGCGAGCATTTCTGGGTGTCGACCCAGCCGATGGAAGAACCGGAACAGCCCGAACATCTTATCGACGTGATGAACTGGATCGGCTGGGACAAGATCATGTTCGCCAGCGACTACCCGCACTGGGACTTCGACGATCCGTTCACCGCGCTGCCGCCGTCGCTCAACGAAGCGCGCCGCAACATGATCTTCGCGGGCAACGCCAAGGCGCTCTACCGGTTCTGATCTCTGCGCGAGTGAGATGGATCGCTCCCTCCGCTCGTGCCCGCGAAAGCGGGCACCCAGGCCTTTGCTTTTCGCATTTTTGACTGGATCCGCGCTTGCGCGGGACGAGCGGCACATGAGCGCGCCGACGCCTCAGCGATAGCGGCCGTGGTACCTGTAATGGCCGCCGTACCCATAGCCGCGCGCCAGATACGGACCCCGTCCATAACCGCCGTAATAGTACGGCCGGTAATAGGGTCGTGGCACGACCGCGACTCCAGGCGGCCCGTAGTACGGATAAACCGGCGGATAGCCGTAGACCGGTGCCGGCGGCCGGACCACGTAGGCGGGCGGCGGCTCGTAGTACTCTTCCTCTGCGTAGTATTGCGGCGGGGGCGGCTGCCGTACTTGCGGCGCAAGGGGTACGTCGGCTGCCGTGGCAACGCCGGTTCCCACGCAACCCAACGCGATCGCTCCGACCGTCGCAGCGATTGCCCGCCTCGCAAAGTCACGCATGTATTTCGCCCTTTCTTGCGCCGGCCCCCGCGCGGGGCCGAACGGCATTTGATGCGATGGCGGCGGCGGAATTAAAGCGTGCTCGCGGCAGATTTTGGTGAATTTGCATAACAAACGTTCAGAATTGTCGCCCCGGTGATTCGGGCAATGTTGCTCGGCCTTCCCACTTGGCACTGGCTGGCGCCGATGGGCATGACGAGCCCGGCGCCCACGCACCCAATGCCCATCCGGGACAGAGGAGGTTGCAGATGCTAGCCTGATGCAACGGGAGGGCCGGTGCATTGCCGAGTTCTCCCGGCGGCAAAGCAGAATGTGAACACAACAAAGTCCGCCCGGACCGCGCGCTTGCGTTAACCGGAGCGAGACGAAAAAGGGAGAGCATTCATGAACCGAAGGACCTTGATGGCTGTCACGATGGGATTAGCGGTTGGAGTCTCGGCCGGCGATGCGCTCGCGCAGGACGCGCGCGCGGGCTCGGCGATCGATGCGAGCTTGCGCGCGGCGGTCGAACGCAAGGACGTGCCGGGCGTGGTAGCCCTCGTCGTCGACAAGCAGCGCGTGCTCTATCAGGGCGCGTTCGGCGTCGCGGACGTCTCGACCAGCCGTGCCCTCACGCCCGACGCACTGTTCCGCATCGCCTCGATGACCAAGGCGGTCACCTCGCTCGCTCTCATGCAACTCGTCGAGCAGGGCAAGATCGGTCTCGACGATCCCGGCGAGAAGTATCTGCCGGAGCTGGTCGGGCTGAAGGTCTTCGAATCGTTCGACCCGGCAACCGGCGCTTACAAGCTGCGCCCGGCGGCGAGCAAGCCGACCGTCCGGCACTTCCTGACCCACACCTCCGGGCTCGCCTATCCGTTCACCAGCGCCACCTGGCGCGATTTCAAGCCGGGTGCCGGCGAGAGCTATCCGTTCGGCGGGCCGCTCCTGTTCGATCCGGGCGAGCGCTGGCACTACAGCACGAGCACCGACGTGGTCGGCAAGCTGGTCGAGAAGGTGTCCGGGCAGAAGCTCGAGACTTATTTCCGCGAGCACATCTTCAACCCGCTGAAGATGCCCGATACCTCCTATAACGTACCGCAGGAAAAGGGCGCCCGCCTCGTCGCTCAGCAGCAGCGCGCCGGCGACAAGATGGACGGCGCCGTCATTCTGCAGTCGCCGCAGTTTGGCCTCACCATCGCCGAGCCGGTCGGTGGCGGCGGGCTTGCCTCGACCGCGAGCGACTACGGCCGTTTCGTCCGCATGATCCTCAACGGCGGCGAGCTCGACGGCGCGCGCGTGCTCAAGGCGGAAACCGTGGCGTTGATGGGCCAGAACGCCATGGGCAACGTACGGGTGCCCGCGCTCAAATCAGCGCTGCCGCGCAGCGCCGACTTCACCTTCATCGCCGACGGCCGCGACCAGTGGGGCCTGGGCTTCCTGATCACCGCCGATCAGGTGCCCGGCAAGCGCTCGCCCGGCAGCCTGAGCTGGGGCGGCATCAACAACACCTACTTCTGGATCGACCCGGCCCGCGGCATTGCCGGCGTGATCATGATGCAGTACCTGCCGTTCGCCGACGCCAAGGCGCTCGCCGTCTATGACGCGTTCGAACGCGGCGCCTATCAGCTCGTCACCGCCGTGCGGTAGGTGCGAGCGTCGCCGATGTAGCCCGGATGAGCGAAGCGAAATCCGGGACTCGGCCTGCCCAGACAGACCATTCCCGGATGTCGCTGCGCGCCATCCGGGCTACCAGGTGCCGGCCGTTTAGGCCTGTTGCGTCAGCGCTGCCGGGTCAGCCGCGCGCACACCGTTCGGGGCGACTTGCCGGTCTCGCTGTAACAATAATCCAGCGTGTTCTGGTCGATGAGGGAGAAGACGTAAGTCCCCTCGTCGTCGGAGCCCATCATCAGCTTGCCACCGGGGGTGAAGGCGCCCCACAGCGGCTCCTCCTCGTCGCCGGTTGAATTGGCGCGCTTCAGCCGACCGGCAAAGGTATTCCCCTGCTGCTCGGTGACGACCAGCGTCGCGAGGCCGCCGCGGCGTCCTTCAACCTTGGCAATTCGATCCCGCTGTCCGGTCCAGGTGCCGACCAGCGACACCGCATCTTGGCTGAACGCCGCCGTTGAGCCGGCGACGGCAAGGATCGCTGCGTACGACAGAAGACATTTCATTCTGACACTCCGTGCTTCGATCCTCAACGTCACACGTCAATGTAAGAAAGACGTTACGAGTTCCCGATCAATTTCGAATTCGTCGGATGGGTTGAGCGAGGCGAAACCTATCACCCATCACTTCTCGACCGAGGATGTGACGATGGGTTTCGCAAGAGCTCAACCCATCGTGCGGACTTCGAGCTACGAGATTACTTCGCGGAAGCCGGGAACGCCGGCAGTTTGCCGATGTCGCGGGCGTCGTGCTGAATGATGACCGTCGCCTTCATGTTCGCGGCGATCTTCTTGACGCGATCCAGTGATGCCAGCGTCTGTGAGCGATCGAAGTTGAACCAGGGCACGCCGTTGGTCTCGTAGTTTTCGCGGAAGTGCGCAAGATCGCCCATGATCACCACCGCGCCCGTCTGCGGCAGCTTGACCAAAAGGCTGTGGTGGCCCGGCGTGTGTCCGGGTGTGTTCAAGATGATCACGCTGCCGTCGCCGAACACGTCCTTGTCGTTCGGCAATGCTTCGACCTTGCTCTCGCCTTTGATCCAGGACTCGAACGGCTTGACGTTCGCCCCGACGGCCGGCGTCGGGGCCGTGATGCCGTCCCAGTCACCCTTGCCGATCAGCAGTGTGGCCTTCGGAAAAGAGCCGACCTGGCCGGTGTGATCGGCGTGGAAATGGCTGATGCCGACGTACTTGATCTGCTCGGGCTTGACGTTGAGCTGCGCGAGCTGGTCGACGACGCTCACTTTCGGCGCCACGTTGGGCGCCGTCATGGCGTGACCGGTATCCCACAGCAGGTATTCGTCGCCATGCTTGATGAGATAGCAACTGAACACGAACTGCAGCTTCAGGTCGCCATAGGAAAACGTGTCGGAGAAGCGCTGGTTGACCGGTGTGGGCGCCTGCGGCGTGCCGCAGTCGAGACGCGTGAGCGACATATCCGGCGATTGGGCCAAGGCCGGCGAAGCGGCGAGGGCACTCGCGCAGACGCCAATCGCCAGCAAGGTCGAAATCCGCTGCATTTCTATCTCCTCGGAATGAGCAGCAAACGTTTTGAGGCCGCGGATGGTGCCGATTACGAAGGAGGCGGTCAACGCGGATTCAGGGTGCGCTGGCGCCGCGCGATGGCTTCGGCCTCGGCTCCGTGGCGGCCTCGTTCCTGCGTTTGCAGGTTCTGCCACGCTCGATATCGGCGCTCCGCGGCACGGTCTCGGTCGAGAGCCATTGCGTCCTTGTGCAGGGTCCACATGCCCCAGGCGAAGACAGTCACGGTCGGTGCGAGGCTCCACATATCGAAAAAGAGCAGCGTCAGGATCGTGCTCAAGCCGAAAAGCACGGCGAGAAATTCCGCCCATTGCTTGATTCGCTTTGCTTCACGATCGAGATCTGACAGATACGCCGGCATCGGCTTGTGGCACCCGTCTATCACGCGTCATCCAGAAACGGATATTATCCGATCAGGAGGACGGCGCGTAGCCCGGATGGCACGCGGCGACATTCAGCCCACAGCCTGTGGGATGGGTTGAGCGTAATCGAAACCCATCACCGAAATCGTCCAGCCTGCAGGGCGCAATGTTGCGCCCCACAAACCACCCGCACCAAATCCACCGGCCTTTAATACCTCGCATTCCCCGGCGTCCTGGGAAACGGAATCGCATCCCGCACGTTCGCCAATCCCGTCACATAGGCGAGCGTGCGCTCGAAGCCCAATCCGAAGCCCGCGTGCGGCACGGTGCCGTAGCGGCGCAGATCGCGGTACCAGCCGTAGTGCTCCTTGTCGATTGCGCGCTCCGTCATGCGCGCGTCGAGCACGTCGAGCCGCTCCTCGCGCTGGCTGCCGCCGATGATCTCGCCGATGCCCGGGCGCCAGCACGTCCATCGCGGCGACCGTCCGGCCGTCGTCGTTGACGCGCATGTAGAACGCCTTGATGTCCTTCGGGTAGTTCATCACGATCACGGGCTTCTTGGCGTGCTTCTCGGTGAGATAGCGCTCGTGCTCGGATTGCAGATCGATGCCCCACTTCACCGGAAACTCGAATTTCTCGCCTTTCCCTTGGGCCTTTTCGAGCACCGCGATCGCTTCGCCGTAATCCATGCGCACGAACTCGGACGCGACGATGCCTGAAAGCTTCGCCACCAGCCCCTTCTCGACCCGCTCGTCGAAGAAGGCGAGGTCCTCGGCGCGCTCCTTCAACAGCGTCTCGAACACGAACTTGAGCAGGCCTTCCGCCAAGGTCGCGTCGTCCGCGAGATCGGCGAACGCGATCTCCGGCTCGATCATCCAGAATTCCGCAAGATGACGGCTGGTATTCGAGTTCTCCGCCCGGAATGTCGGCCCGAAGGTGTAGACCTTGCTGAGCGCGAGGCAGTAGGCCTCGACGTTGAGCTGGCCCGACACGGTGAGGAACGACTCGCGGCCGAAGAAATCCTTGCTGAAGTCGATCTTGCCGTCGGCGTTGCGCGGCAGGTTGGCGAGATCGAGCGCCGACACGCGGAAGAGGGCGCCCGCGCCCTCGGCGTCCGACGACGTGATGATCGGCGTGTTGACCCAGAAGAATCCATTCTGGTCGAAGTACTGATGGATCGCCTTGGCCAGCGTGTGCCGCACGCGGGTCGCGGCGCCGATCACGTTGGTGCGCGGCCGCAGATGCGCGACCTCGCGCAGGAACTCCATGGTGTGCGGCTTGGGCTGGATCGGATAGGTGTCGGGGTCGTCGACCCAGCCGATCACCTTGATGGCGCTTGCCTGCATCTCGAACGACTGGCCCTTGCCCTGCGAAGGCACGATCGTGCCGGTCGCCTCGACCGCGCAGCCGGTGGTGATTTTCAGAATTTCGTCGGTGTAGTTCGGCAGCGTGTTCGCCGCCACCACCTGCACCGGGTGGAACGCCGAGCCGTCGGAAAGATGCACGAACGAAATGCCGGCCTTGGAGTCGCGCCGCGTGCGCACCCAGCCTTTGACCGTGACCGGCGTACTTCTGTCGGCGCCTCGCCGGCCAGGATGGCGCGGACATTGAATTCATTCTTGTTCATGGGCTGAGAGTGGCGCAGGCAGATCGGGCTTGTCCAGAGCGCACGTCCCGCGCACATTGGCGTGCCTTGCGCAGGGAAGAGCGAGAGATGACCAAGCACGTGGTCGCGGCGCTGAGCGATTTTCCTCCCGGCACGCGCAAGCTCGCGCATGTCGAACGGCCGCGCGATCGTGGTGTTCAACGTCGGCGGCGAGTTCTTCGCGCTCAACAATCGCTGCCCGCATCGCGGCGGCGATCTCTCGTGCGGCCTGCAGACCGGGCTGGTCGAGTCGAAGGTGCCCGGGGAGTACAAATATTCGCGCCGCGGCGAGATGATCAAATGCCCCTGGCATGGCTGGGAGTTCGACGTGCGCACCGGCCAGTCGTGGTGCGACCCGAGCCGGGTGCGGGTGCGCCACTATGCGGTCTCGGTCGAGCCCGGGGAGGGGCTGGTCGCCGGTCCCTACGTGGCCGAGACCGTGCCAGTCACCGTCGAAAACGACTACGTGGTGATCGAGGCCTGAACGGCGCGCGAGAGCGGGCGGACAGAGCATGCCCAGCGAAGAGCCCGGCGAAGTGTATTTCGAGTTCACCCAGATCGGGCGCAACGTAAAGGCGTCGGCGATCGATGCCGCGACCGGTGTTGAGGTCAGCATCGTAGCGCCGGCGACCGTCCCGACGGGTGACCTGCAGCGGCTCGTGCTGCGCAAGCTCAAGGCGCGGCTCGTTGCTAGGCCTCCCTGACGCCGCTCCTGGGGCCGGACCCCCTAGATGTGGGCAATTGCGACGAACGAAGCCCACAGCTTGGCGCTGGGGCAGGGGTGTGCTATCGCCCGGCCATCCCTTTCCGCCGAACCCAATCCCTTTCCGCCGAACCCATGTGAGATGAATGAGCAATCCATCGCCAGCCCAGGCACCTGCGGCGAGCCTTTTCACCGCGTCGCTTGCCGAGGCCGATCCTGAAGTCGCCGACGCGGTCCGCCGCGAACTCGGGCGCCAGCGCGACGAGATCGAGCTGATCGCGTCGGAAAACATCGTCAGCAAAGCAGTTCTGGAGGCGCAGGGCTCTTGCCTGACCAACAAATACGCCGAAGGGTCTGCCGGGGCGGCGCTACTACGGCGGCTGCCAGTGGGTGGACGTGGCGGAAACCCTGGCGATCGAGCGGGTTACCAAGCTTTTCGGATGTAAGTTCGCAAACGTGCAGCCGCATTCCGGCGCCTCCGCCAACGTGGCGGCCTTCATGGCACTGATGCAGCCCGGCGACACCTTCATGGGCCTCAATCTCGCCGCCGGCGGCCATTTGACCCACGGCTCTCCGGTCAACATGTCGGGCCGCTGGTTCAAGCCGGTTCCTTATGGCGTGCGCCGCGACGATCAGCGCATCGACATGGACGAGGTGGCGAAGCTCGCCGGCGAGCACAAGCCGAAGGTGATCATTGCCGGGGGCTCCGCCTATCCGCGCATCCTCGATTTCCGCCGCTTCCGCGAGATCGCCGACGAGGTCGGTGCGTTGCTCATGGTCGATATGGCGCACTTCGCGGGCTTGGTCGCCGGCGGCGCGCACCCGTCGCCGTTCCCGCACGCGCATGTCGTCACTTCGACCGCGCACAAGACGTTGCGCGGCCCGCGCTCGGGCTTCGTCCTGACGAACGACGAGGACCTCGCGAAGAAGGTCAATTCCGCGGTCTTCCCGGGCCTGCAAGGCGGTCCGCTGATGCACGTCATCGCCGCCAAGGCGGTGGCCTTCGGCGAGGCGCTGCGCCCCTCGTTCAAGCTTTACGCCAAGAACGTCGTCGCCAACGCCAAGGCGCTCGCCGAGACGCTCAAGTCGAAAGGCTTCGACATCGTCTCCGGCGGGACGGACACGCACCTCATGCTGGTCGACCTGCGGCCGAAGAACCTCACCGGCAAGGTCGCCGAGCTCGCGCTCGGTCGCGCCCACATCACCTGCAACAAGAACGGCATCCCTTTTGACCCGCAGAAGCCCGCGGTGACGTCGGGTGTTCGCCTTGGCACGCCGGCCGGCACGACGCGCGGCTTCGGCATCGCCGAATTCCAGGAGGTCGGTGAACTCATCGCCGAGGTGCTCGACGTGCTGTCGCAAAAGGGCGTCGAGGAGGATTCGCTCGTCGAAGCCGCGGTGCGCGAGAAGGTGAAGAAGCTGGTTGGCCGCTTCCCGATCTATCAGGGATAAGCGGCCTCTGTGGCCAAAGAGGCTAGGCGGTCATGCGCTGTCCGAACTGCACGAGCCTCGACACGCAGGTGAAGGACTCGCGGCCGACGGAGGATTCGTCCGTCATCCGCCGTCGCCGCGTATGCCTCGCGTGCAATTTCCGCTTCACGACATTCGAGCGCGTGCAGTTGCGCGAGCTTACCGTGATCAAGCGCAATGGCCGGCGCGTGCCGTTCGATCGCGACAAGCTCCTGCGCTCCGTGCAGATCGCGCTGCGCAAGCGTCCGGTCGAGCCCGAGCGCATCGAGCAGGCGGTGTCCAAGATCGTGCGCGAACTGGAAAGCCAGGGCGAAAGCGACGTTTCGTCTGAGACCATCGGCGAGATGATCATGGAGGCGTTGCGCACGCTCGACGACGTGGCCTATGTGCGCTTCGCCTCGGTTTATCGTAATTTTCGCGAGGCGAAAGACTTTACCGCAGTGCTCGACGAGCTGTCCGGCGAAGAGGATGGCAAGCCGGTGACGGCTACGAGGAAGTGACGTTGCTGCCGCTTCAGGATCGGAGCGAGGCGGCGCACCATGCCGCCAGAGCGGCATGTGCCGCCACCACCGGCCAGAGCGCGATGCCGGCAAACCCGTAGCGAACGCCCGCGATCGCCAGAACGGCTGCGACCGCAATGTTGTAGGCCAGCAGGATCGCGATCAGCCGCCGTCCGGCCGGGAGTTGCCCAGCCTCTCTTTTGAACCAGCAGGCAACGCCGAGCATCAGCAGCACGGCTCCTGCAACACGCGCGCCCGTCAGCCCCATCGAGACGCGACGTTGGGCCAAGCACGAGCGTCAGCAGTTCGGACGGCCAAGCGAGCAGAAGCACGCCGGTGGCCACTTCGAACAGGGCGGTGACGATGAGGAGGAGCCTAGTCATCGATCGGAATGTAGACCGGTTGGAATGTTTGTCGAATAGACAAACGCGAAGATCTGTCGAAATTTCTTTCAGAGCGGACTCGATGTCACTCAGGCGCGCGATTGAACGTGTCGTGGCTGCCGGAGCGCTGAGCGGCGGCAGCCCGCGCTATTTCTTCTCGAACGGGTAGATCACCTTCCAGTCGTTCTTCATGCTGACGACGGTCCAGCCGCGCTTCACCGCCTCGTCCCAGGCCTTGTCGAGGCGGCCGACGGGAGAATTGCGGTCGTAGGCCCATTCGCGTTCGGCGTCGTCGTGATGGACGAGACCCATGTAGCGGGCGCGATCTCCGGCCGCGGTCCATTCCAGCATCTCCTTGTCGCCATCCGAATTGCCGAAGGCGAGGTAGGGACGGCGTCCGATGACGCGGTTGATGCCCACAGGCTTGCCGGGGCCGTCGTCGATGAACTCGACCTTTGGAAGCTTCATCAGCTCGGGCTTGCCGTCCTTTTTGAACTCGTACTTCGTGATGCCCGACGAGCCCACCACCTGCTCGGGCGGGATGCCGTAGGTCTTCTCGGTCCATGGCCGCATGAACTCGACGCCGCCGCCCGAAACGATGAAGGTCTTGAAATTGTTGGCCCGCATGTAGGCGAGAAGTTCCAGCATCGGCTGGTAGACGAGGTCGGTGTATGGCCGGTTGAACCGCGGGTGGCGCGCGGTCGCGAGCCACTCCAGCACCAGCTTCTCGAACTCGGCGACGCTCATGCCGGTGTGGGTCGCCGCCACGACTTGGAGGAGACCTTTTTCGCCGAGCTTCGCCAGCGCCGCACGGTCGCCGGAGAGGATGGTCTTGAACGGCTCCTTGGTCTTCCACTCCGGGTGCTGCGGCGCCATCGCCTTGATGCGGTCGATCGCGAAGGCGATCTGGAAATAGACCGGCTGCTCACTCCACAACGTGCCGTCGTTGTCGAAGGTCGCGATGCGCTGGTCGAGCGGGATGAAATCCGCGCCGCCTTCGGTGGTGGTGCGCGCGACGAAGTCCATGATGGCCTTCTTCGGCGCGGTGTCGTTCCAGGAGGGCAGGGGATCGGACTGGGCAAACGCCGCACACACGGCCCCGAGCAGAAAGCCCAGGATCAGAACGCATCGGATCGTGAATGCTCGAAGAACCATGCCGCTGGCCTCGTTATGTTGCCGTCTCGGACGGCTCGCGCTGGCGATCGCGCATTTCGTCCAGGTCGCGTTCGAGAAAGTAGTTCAGGGCGGTGCGGATCGCCGCGATCGCGCCGATCCGGCGCAATGTCTTCCCACGAGGGCGTGATCGCGGTCTCGATGATGTCGGCCGCGAGCTGGAAGGTCAGCCCCGCGATGAGCCAGCGTGCCTGACGCAGCCACACGTCACGGCGCTCGTGACCGGCCGGCGACGAGAACATGACGCGCATGCCGGAGAAGAACGCTTCGACCGTGCCGACGAAAATGATGATCAGCGCCATCGCATCGATGATGATGATGGCCTGCTGGGTGGCGAAGACGAGCCATTCCTTCATCGCGTTACCCGACCGGCTTGGAATGTCGCAAGCTGATGGGAGGGGCGGCGAGGCTCGCTCGCCGCCCCTCAAGACGGTCAGCCGCCGGCGACCGCATCCCTCATCTTTCCGATCGCATCATCGATCGTGAAGCTGTTCGGCTTCTGGATCGGCGGAAACTCCTTGAACGTCTCCGCAAACTTGTGGGCGACAAAGTTGATCGCGAAGATGATGTAATCGTGCCGGATGAACCACTCCCAATAGGTGTTCGACGTGATATCGGCGAACTCGTAGGGGTCGGTCCTGAGATTGTAGAGCTTCGGCAGCCGAAGGCGCACGAACGGCTCCGCCCAGACCTGCAGCGTGCCGGGACAGCGCTGTTCCATGAACACGACTTTCCAGTTGTCGTAGCGCAGCGCGATGATGTCGCCGTCGTCGCTGATATAGATGAACAGCTTGCGCGGGCTCTCCTTCTCCTTGCCGGTCAGGTAGGGCAGCAGGTTGTAGCCGTCGATGTGGTTCTTGTAGGTGCGGCCGATCGCCTGATAGCCCTTCTTCAGTTTTTCGACGATGTCCGGCTCGCCCGCCATGGCGAGAAACGTCGGGAACCAGTCGTGGTGCTGCACGATCTCGGTCGAGATCGAGCCGGCCGCGATCTGGCCCGGCCAGCGCACCAGCAGCGGAACGCGGAACGCGCCTTCCCAGTTGGTATTCTTTTCGCTGCGGAACGGCGTCATGCCGCCGTCCGGCCACGAGTTGCGATGCGGGCCGTTGTCGGTCGAATACATCACCAAGGTGTTTTCGGTGAGACCGAGCTCGTCGAGGAAGTCGAGCATGTCGCCGACATTCTTGTCATGATCGATCATGGTGTCGTGATACGGCGACTGCCAGCGGCCGGCCTGGCCGAGGCTTTCCTTCTTCGTGTGCGTGTAGAGATGCATGTGCGTCGTGTTGAGCCACACGAAGAACGGCTTGCCGGTTTCGTTCTGCGTTTTGATGAACTTCTTCGCGGCAGCGACGAATTCTTCGTCGCAGGTCTCCATGCGCTTGCGGTTGAGCGGGCCGGTATCCTCGATCTTCTGCTTGCCGATCTTGCCCCAGCGCGGCATCTCGGTCGGGTCGTCCTTGTCCGTCGCGAAAGAGTGGATCACGCCGCGCGGGCCGAAGATATTCCGGAAGTTCGGAAAGTCCTTCTCGGGCGGATAGTCGTACATCTCCGGCTCTTCTTCGGCGTTGAGGTGATAGAGGTTGCCGAAGAACTCGTCGAAGCCGTGATTGGTCGGCAGCATGTGGTTGAGATCGCCGAGATGGTTCTTGCCGAACTGTCCGGTGGCATAGCCCTGGTTCTTGAGTGCTCCGGCGATCGTGATCGCCTTCTCGGTCATGCCGATCGGCGCGCCCGGAAAGCCGACCTTGGACAGGCCGGTGCGGAGTACGCTCTGCCCGGTGATGAACGAGGAGCGGCCGGCGGTGCAGGACTGCTCGCCGTAGGAATCGATGAACATCATTCCTTCCTTCGCGAGCCGGTCGATATTGGGCGTCTTGTAGCCCATCAGCCCGTGCGAGTAGCAGCTCAGGTTCGAGATGCCGATATCGTCGCCCCATATGACGAGGATATTCGGTTTGTCGCTCTTGGGTGCTTTGGCCATGCGCTTTTTGCTCCTCTGTGTGATTTTCAAGCTGCGTTTATACGCTCGAGGTTCTGTCGTTCTACCGTGCGTGCATCTTCAGAACGGTCCGATCTGAAACAGCATGCTCGTGATCGCGGCGATGCCGAGCAGGAGCAGTAGCAGCGCGGTCATCAGGGTCAGCGACACCGGGAAGGTGGTCTCCCCGTGAATGATTCCATCGTCGCGCATGTGGCCGCGCATTCGGCGGAGATCGAGCATGAATTTCGAGTGGAAAACAATGCCGCCGATCAGCATCAGGATGCCGAGGGCGACCAGCGTGACGCCGAAATGACGTGCCGAATGACCTGTGCCGGTGATTACGTTGCCTTCACGGAGCTTCTCGAAAACCTGGAAGATCGTGAACCCGAAACCGATGAGCGACAGCGACGTCCGGATCACCGACATCAAAGTGCGGTCGGCGCTCATGCGGGTGCGCTGGAACGACATGCCGGTGCGGCGGGCCGCGAGTTCGGTATTGATCTCGGCGGAGGATGATTTCGACGTGACTGCTTCCATAATGACGAATCCTTCTTCGTGCCCGGCTATTGCGATGCGGGGGACGAACGCCAGCGGCGCGCAATCCGTGCCACTGGTCCACGAATAATCAAATAGGGAACGACTGCGAGCGTCAGCGCGATGATCACCGCTTCGTCCGGATAGAAGGTCTTGAGCACCTTGTACTGATAGATCGCGTCCATGCCGATGCCGAGCAGGATGATCCGCGCTGTCGAGATGAACCCCTCGCGCAAACGCCGTACGCGCCTCTGCGGATCGCGCACGATGGTCCAGAAATAGGGCGAGCGGCCGAGCCGGGCGTCCCGGATACCGTCGATCACGGCGGCAATCGTGGCCATCGTGGGCTGCAGGATGAAGCGGAACGTCATCGGACCGCCGGGACGATCGAGCAAGTCTGTCCAAATGCGATGGATGACCTCGTTTGAGATGCCATAGCGGACAAGGCCAAAGACGATGAGAACCAACACCAGCAGGCCCGCGATCCAGGCGGTGACAACTGCGGCTCGGCTTTCCGTTTCTGGCATATCGCCGGCAACCTTTGACAGGAGATGGCGGGCCATGAGCCCGTCTCAACATCCGGCTGCGCCGGATCTGGTGCCGGACCTATCGGGCGTCGCATGCTTGCGACGCCCGTCCGCAGGCCTATCCTACTTCCCGGGCTGTGATTGCATGGCCTTTTCGATCTGCTCCTTGACGGCTTCCAGGTTGAAGCTCGCGCCCTTCTGCATCGGCGGAAACTCGATTGCGGTCTGAGCGAGCTTCCCAACTTCCTGCTGTACGAACACGAACCGCCAGAACTGGTAGACGAACCAATTATAGTAGGCCAACGACCCCTTGTCGCCGCTCGCCATGCCCGTACGTTCGAAGGGATCAAGGCGGAGATTGGTGAGGGCCGGCCAATCCAGTTTGACCGTGCCGCCCAGCCAGCCGCCGGGTTGATCGGTGAAACGGTACTTGTAGTCGTCGATCCGAACGGCGCTCAATGTGCTCTCGGTGAAGTAGAATATCTCGTGGCGGGCGGAGGGGCCCTTGCCGGTAATAAAGTCCAACTGGTTGTAGCCGTCGAGATGTACCTTGAAGGTCCGGTCGCCGAGCTGTTTGCCGTTCTTGAGTTCCTCCGCGATGTTCGGATTGCCGGCGGCAGCCACGAAGGTCGGAAACCAGTCGAGCCCGGACATGATCCCGTTCTCGACCTTGCCGGCCGGAACCCGGCCCGGCCAGCGGACCATGCACGGCACGCGGAAGCCGCCTTCCAGGGCCGTTCCCTTGCCGCCGGCGAACGGCGTCTGGCCGCCGTCGGGCCAAGTGAAGTTCTCGGTGCCGTTGTCGGTTGAGAACGCAACGATGGTGTTGCTGTCGAATCCCTCGTCGCTGAGCTTCTTCATCACCGAGCCGACAATGTCGTCGAGTTGGGCCATGCCGGCCTCCTCGATGGACCAGCCGTTTTCCGCGTTACGCATGTTCTCGTATTTGTCGGAGAGGTGGGTCACGACATGCATGCGGGTGGGGTTGAGCCAGACGAAGAACGGCTTGTTGTCCCGTTTCGCCTTGTCGATGAAGGCGAATGTGGTCTGGAGGATTTCGTCGTCAACCGTCTTCATCCGCTCCGGATAGAGCGTGCCGGCGTCTTCGATCCGTTGCTTGCCGATCTTGCCCCAGCGCGGTTGCACCGTCGGATCGTCCCGGTCGGTCGCCCAGGTATGCAGCATGTTGCGCGGACCGACGCGGTCTTTGAGCGCCTGCGGGTAATTGCGGTGGGCGGGATCCTCCATCGCGTCGAGATGATAGAGGTAACCAAAGAATTCATCGAAGCCGTGTACGGTCGGCAGAAATTCGTTGAGATCGCCGAGGTGGTTCTTGCCGAATTGGCCGGTGGTGTAGCCCATCGCCTTCAGCGCCGTGGCGATGGTCGGCGCCTGCGCCGGCATGCCGATGGTGGCGCCAGCCTGGCCGACGGTGGTCATCCCGGTACGGATCGGCAATTCGCCGGTGATGAAGTTGGCGCGGCCCGCGGTGCAGCTCGCCTCGGCGTAGTAGTCGGTGAACAGCAGGCCTTCGCTGGCAAGCTTATCCAGGTTCGGAGTCCGGCCGGCCATGATGCCGCGGTGGTAGGCGCCGATGTTCCACATGCCGATGTCATCGCCCATGATGAAGACGATGTTCGGCCGCTGGCCCGCAGGCGCCGGCGGCTGTTGCGCTTGCGCTTGGCTCACATTGCTCGGCGCAATGATCGCAGACGCCGCCGCGAGTGTTGTACCGGCGAGCAGGATGTTGCGCCGGCTGAGTGCGCTGTTAGGTTCGCTGCCTGCTTGCTTTGGCAAATCGCCGTTACTCTGATCCCTGGCTTTCATGGGTGTCTCTTCTCTCTCTGGTCTTATTGGGCGTTCAACTCTTCTTCATGCGCATTACGCACCGGAAGCCGACGTGGCTGGTCGACGTGTCGATCGGTTCGGCGTGCCGCGCAGCCGGGCGGTAGCGGCGGCAATAGTTCGGCGCGCACAGGTGTGAGCCGCCTTTGAGCACCTTGCGCGGTATTCTGATGTTTGGTTGGCAAGAGTCGTAACTTGCGTCCTCGCGACCGCCACGCGGGTTTTCGGGGACGCAGCAGGCCTTCGGTGCGTCGGCCTCGTGCTTGGCCGAATACCAGTCGGTCGTCCATTCCCAGACGTTGCCGATCATGTCGTGCAGGCCATAAGCGTTCGGCGGAAACGCCATCACCGGCGAGGTGCGCTCGTAACCGTCGAGCTTGAGATTCTCGTGCGGGAAGGCACCCTGCCAGGTGTTCGCCATCTGCTTGCCGCCTGGCGCAAGTTCGTCGCCCCAGGCGAACTCCGCGTCCTCAAGCCCGCTACGCGCGGCAAATTCCCATTCGGCTTCGGTCGGCAACTCCTTGCCCGCCCACGTTGCGTAGGCCTCGGCATCGCGATAGGCAACGTGCACGACGGGATGATCGTCGAGCCCGCTGATCGAGCTGCGCGGCCCTGTGGGCCTGCGCCAGTTCGCGCCAAACTTGAACGCCCACCATTGGCTCCAGTCGCGCAGGTCGACCGGTCCCTTGGGCGGAGTGAACACCAGCGAGCCGGCCTTGAGCATGTGCGGCAGGGCGCCCGGATAGTCCTTCGGATCGGGGGGAATTTCCGCGAACGTGACGTGACCGGTGGCGTTGATGAACTTTCGAAACTCGCGGTTGGTGACCGGGGTGCTGTCCATCCAGAAGCCATCGACCGTGACACGGTGCACCGGCGCTTCTTCGGGATAGTGCTTGTCCGAGCCCATGCGGAACGTATCGCCTGGGACCCAGAGCATGTCGGGGTGCGGCGCGGGCCCTGGAGCGCGATCGCGGATATCGTCAGCCGGAAGAACTGTCACCACTTGCTCCGATGCTGAGGCCACGATTCTCAAATCATGGTGCCCCGGAATAGACCGGGCTTCAACCCGCAGCCAAGGGTGCGGCCGGAATGCTGTTCAATTCGTCGCGAGATGGATCAATGTTATTGACCAATTCGCTTCGATTTTTACCGCGGCCGCATGGTAGTGGTGTGACGCGTGTGCGGCGCTTCGACGCGAAATAGCCGGGAGAGCTTGGAATGGATCAACTCAGCGTTCATGCCGGTGCGTTGGAAACGGCACTACCCGCCGATTTCCGCTGGCCGGGCGGCAAGCGGTTGGCGGTATTCTTCCGCTGCGCGTTCGAAGGCTGGTCGGACGGCCACTGGCCGGGCGTCGGCCCGATGGGCAATCCGCTCAAGGCCGGCGTCGCCGATCTCAACGCAATCGGCTTTGCCGAGTACGGCCATCGCCGCGGCATTTTTCGCGTCCTCGACACGCTCGCGCGCGAAGGCGTGAAGGCGACGATGATCGTGTCCGGGATCATGGCGGAACGCCACGGTGAGATCGTGCGGCAGATCTCCGAGGCGGGGCACGACATCGTAGCGCATTCCTACGCCATGGACGTGATTCCGATCTACCTCAACGAGGATGAGGAGCGTGCCAACATCCGCCGCACCGTCGATCTCATCGTGAAAGCGACGGGCAAGAAGCCGACCGGGTGGATCAGCCCGCGCGGTACGCCAAGTCCACGGACCGGGCGCCTCTTGGCGGAGGAGGGCTTCGAGTGGCACGGCGACTCCCTCAACGACGACCTGCCGTACTTCGTCCACTTCCCGGCCGGAACGGTCGTCTCGTTCTCCAGCAACATGGAATGCAACGATCTTCCGCTCTACATGCGGCACGGCAATCCGCCGCGTGTGATGTTGGAAATCTTTCAGGACTGGCTCGACTATGCGCGTAAGTATGAGCGAGGCGCCGCCCGGATCGATCCGACCATCCACTCCCACGTTTTCGGCCGTCCGGTTGGCATGTCGGTGTTCCAGAAAATGATCGAGATTGCCAAATCCGCCGAAGATGTCTGGATCGGTACGCGCTCCGACGCGGTGAAGTACATCCTTGCGAACTATCAAAGCGACAGCCGGCGGGTCGCGGCGCGGGGATAACCCTCCGCCTCGCCCAGACCGCGCGGTGGAAGGGAGGATGAATCGATGAAAGTCGCACAAGTGGTTTTCGGCGCACTTCTTTCCGCCGCGCTCGCGCATTCCGCCGCCGCCCAACAATTCCCGACCAAGCCGATCACTTTCGTCGTGCCGTATGCCGCCGGCGGCAATGTCGACGTGAGCGCCCGCATCTTGCAGGCGGCGATCGGTGACGCGCTCGGGCAGCCGATCGTGGTCGAGAACCGGCCGGGTGGAGGAGGGCTCATCGCAGGGGACTACGTGGCCCGAGCGGAGCCGGACGGGCATACACTCTTCGTCGGCTCGAATGGGCCGGTCCTGCTCGGACCGCTGACGATGGCAAAGCCGGCCTATCAATGGTCGGAGGTGTTCGCGCCGGTAAGCACGCTGGCATTTGCGACCAACCTGCTGCTGGTGCGTCCTTCGCTGCCGGTCAAGACCGTGCGGGATCTGGTCGATTACGCCAAGGCCAATCCTGACAAGCTCACGCTCGCGACCAGCAGCGTCGCCAGCATCAATCATTTTCTCGGCGAGCTGTTTCGGCTGCAGGCCGGCATCAAATGGACGGAAGTCCACTATCGCGGCAACACGCCTGCGATCGCGGACCTGATCGCCGGCCACGTTGATGTCGGCTTCCAACAACTCGTCGATGCAAAGCAGCATTTACAGAGCGGCAAACTGCGTGCGCTCGCGGTGCCGGGCAAGACGCGCGTTGCCGCGCTCCCCGATGTGCCGACAATGGCGGAGTCCGGTTACCCCGAGGTGGAAGGCATTACCTTCAACGGCATCTTCGCGCCCAAGCGCGTTCCGACAGAGACGGTGGAACGCCTGAGCGCGGTCATTCGCGCGGCGCTCGCGAAACAGGCCGCGGTCGATCAGCTTGCGGCGCTCGGTTCGGAAGCACGCGCAAGCACGCCTGAGGAGTTCGCCGGTTTTCTCAATCGGGAGACCATGAAGTGGGCCGACTTGGTGAAGAAGGCCAACATCAAGCCGTCCGAGTGAACGGACGCCAACACCTGAGAGCCGGTTTGAACAGCGCGACGCAGGACGCTAATCGGGACGACGCACGCTTCATGGCGCTGGCGCTGGCGCTTGGGCGCCGTGGGCTTGGCCGCACCTGGCCCAATCCGGCGGTCGGTGCCGTGATTGTGCGGGACGACGGGACAGGACCGGTCGTCGTCGGGCGCGGCTGGACGCAATCCGGCGGCCGCCCACATGCCGAGGTGGAGGCGCTGCGCCGCGCAGGCGAAGGGGCGCGCGGAGCGACGATGTACGCAACGCTCGAACCATGCTCGCACTTCGGCAAGTCGCCGCCCTGCGCGGACGCCATCATCGCGGCTGGCGTGGCGCGGGTCGTGTCGGCGCTGGTCGACCCTAATCCGGAGGTGGCCGGGGCGGGCCATTGGCGCATGGCGGAGGCCGGCATCGTGGTCGAGGTCGGCATCGGCGCCGACGAAGCACGGCGCGCCCATGCCGGCCACATCCGGCGCGTGCAGGACGGCCGCCCGCACGTGACGCTCAAGCTTGCAGTCTCGGCCGACGGCAAGGCCGGGCTGGCGGGACGGCGCCCTGCCACGATCACCGGGGAGTTGGCGCGCGAGCGCGTTCACCTCATGCGTGCGATGAACGACGCGGTCCTGACTGGCATCGGCACCGCACTGGCGGATGATCCGTTGCTGACCTGTCGGCTGCCGGGTATGGCGGAGCGCTCGCCGGTTCGCGTCGTGCTCGACAGCGAGTTGCGGTTGCCGGCCGGGAGCAGGCTCGCTTCGAGCGCGCGGCAGACGCCGCTATGGATCGTGACAGCCGCAGACGCGCCGCGCGAGCGCGAGGAAGTTCTCCTGGAAAAAGGGGCCGAGGTCCTGCGTGTGGCTGCGGCCGGCGGCCGGCTCGATCTTGCTGAGGTACTGAGGCTGCTGGCGAAGCGCGGCATCACCCGGCTCATGGTCGAAACCGGGCCGATCCTGGCGGCGGCCTTTGTGCGCGCCGATCTCGTCGATGAAATCGCGCTGTTCAGCTCGCCGTCGACCATCGGACCGGATGGCATCGATGCTCTCGACGGCCTGTCGCTTTCCGCATTAACTCAGTCGTCGAAATTCAAGGCGATCGGTCGTGAAACACTCGGCGCCGACACCGTCGAAGCATTCGAGCGGGCCTGACGCATGTTCACCGGGATCGTGACCGATATCGGCGAGGTGACCGCGGCCGAATCCCGGGCGGAAGGGCTCGTGCGGTTGCGGATCGCCAGTGCGTATGATCCCGACACCATCGCGATTGGTGCTTCGATCGCTTGCAGTGGCGTGTGCCTCACCGTTGTGGCACGTGGCCGGGACGGAAACCGCAACTGGTTCGCGGTCGACGCCGCTGCCGAGACGCTGCGGCTCACGACCGTCGGCCGCTGGCGCGCGGGTACCAGGATCAATCTGGAGCGTTCCCTCAAGGTTGGCGACGAGCTCGGCGGCCACATCGTCGCCGGTCATGCCGACGGTCTTGCCGTGCTCAGCGCACGAGAGGATCTCACCGAGATGGCACGGCTCACCCTCCGGGTGCCGGCCGCGCTGGCAAAGTTCATCGCGCAGAAAGGCTCGGTCGCGCTCGACGGCGTGTCGCTCACCGTCAACGAGGTCGCGGGCGATAGCTTCTCCGTGTTGATCATCCCGCACACGCTCGAAGTCACGACCATCGGCGCACTTGCGGCGGGTGACGAGGTCAACCTCGAGGTCGATCTGATGGCGCGCTACGCGGCGCGGCTGTTGGAGGCGCGGTAGCGTCGGGGCTCGGTTTGGGCCGGCACAACGTGCTGCCGCGACCGGCGCGATGGTGCATGCGCGTGGCGCCCTTGCGTCGGGGCCGTTCCGCTTGGTACGGAGAAGGCCTCGTGGAGATTGATCATGGCTGAACCGCGCCGGTCTACCGGGAAAGACACGGGCGATGTGGCCGGTGCGCGCATCCTCGTGGTCGAGGCGCGCTTCTACGACGACATCGCCGAGACACTGCTCAAGGGCGCAACGCGTGTGCTCGACGAGGAAGGCGTCTCTTACGAGTGTATCAGCGTGCCGGGATCGCTTGAAATCGCGCCTGCCATCGCGATGGCGGTCGAGGCGGCCGAACGCGCCGCCAAGCCGATCGAGGGCGCGGTGGCGCTCGGCTGCGTGATCCGCGGTGAGACACTGCACTTTGAGATCGTCTCGCAGGAATCGGCGCGCGCACTGATCGAACTGTCGGTCAGGCGAGGGCTGCCGATCGGCAACGGCATCCTCACGGTCGATACCGACTCCCAGGCCTGGGCGCGAGCGCGCCAGGAGGAGGGCGACAAGGGCGGCGAGGCGGCGCGCGCCGCGCTCTCGCTCGTTCGCCTCAAACGCCGCCTCGCGCGAGGCTGACGCGATGGCACGGGAGCCCGACGAGGAGCGCAAAGCCAATCGCCGGGGCGCGGCGCGGCTGTCGGCGGTGCAGGCTCTCTACCAGATGGACATCGCCGGCACCGGCGTGAACGACATCATGGCTGAGTTCGAGCGCCATTGGATCGGCCGCGAGGTCGAGGGCGCGCAGTATCTGCCGGCGGAAGCCGCGTTCTTCCGCGATATCGTCGGCGGCGTCGTGCGTGAGCAGCGTGCACTCGATCCGCTGATCGATACTGCGCTGGCGCAGGGATGGCCGCTCAAGCGCATCGAGGCGATCCTGCGCGCGGTCCTGCGCGCGGGTGCCTACGAGCTAGGCCATCGCAGCGACGTGCCGGCGCGGGTGGTGGTGTCCGAATATGTCGACGTAGCCAACGCATTCGTCGACAAGGACGAAACCGGCATGGTCAACGCCGTGCTCGATCAGATCGCCCGTCAACTTCGCACCGCGGAATTCGATCGCGCGCGCCAATGACGCTCGACGCGATCAGCCGATGGCAAATGGCAGTGCCGCCGGGCTGCGGAAATTTGACGACGAGTTCCAGGCGACCTTGTCGACCGTGAGATGATAGTCGGGAATCCTCGCCAGGAAGCGCTTCATGGCCACCTCGGTGACGAGGCGCGCCATCTGGCTGCCGAGACAGAAGTGCTTGCCGGACCCAAATCCGAGATGTCCCAGCGGCCGGCGGTCGATGTCGTAGACGTCGGGATTGGGGAATTTCCGTTCGTCGCGATTGGCCGATCCGAAGGCGAGGGCGACCTTGTCGCCGACCCGTAAGGTCTGACCATGCAGCGTGGCCTCGCGTGCGACCGTGCGCTTGAAGCGTTGCGCCGAGGTGTTGAAGCGCAGCGATTCTTCGATCGCCGGCGCGACGAGCGTCGGGTCGGCGGCGACGCGACGGCGCGCTTCCGGACAATCGTGCAGGTTGAGCGCGAACAGGCTCATGAAGCTCGAGAGCAACTCCACGCCTGCCATCACAAAGGTCGCCGTGGTGAGCACGATTTCGCGCTCGCTCAACCGGTCGCCGTCGATCTCCGCCTCGGCGAGATGGGTGATGAGATCGTCGGTCGGATGGGCCCGCCGGGCGGCCACCTCGGCGGTGAGAAAGTCGCTCAGTTCCTTGAACGCGGCGATGTGCTCGGCGGTACGTCCCTTGACGGCCTTATCCGTCGAGACTGCGAGGATCACCTTGCGCCTGATGTCGGCATGATCGCGCGCAGGCAGGCCCATGGTGCGGAACAGCAGTCCGACGGTGATCTGGCTCGAAAAATCGTCGATGAATTCGAACGTCTTGCCGGCGCAAATCCGCTCCAGCGCACGGTCGGCAATCTCGATCGTCGGCGCAGCGAGGTGCTCGATATTCTTGCGGGCGAACGCGGCCTGGCTCAGGGCGCGCAGGCGGTCGTGCCGCGGTGGGTCGGTGGTGCCGAGCGTCGCGCCCGAGCGGCCGGGGAGTTCATCGATCAGGTTCCCCTGGGCGGACGAAAAGGTCTCCCAATCGCGCGCGGCGGCGACGATATCGTCGTAGCGCGAGAGGATCCAAAGCTTGCCGCTTTCGCTCCAATAGCAGGGATATTTCTCGCGCAGGACCGCGTAATATGGAAACGGATCGGCATCGATTTCGGGTGAGTAGAGATCGAATGCTTCCAACGCGCGACTCTCTTGCATTCTTTCTGGATTACTGGCGGCAATAGCTATCATGACCAGTCAGCACAGTCACTTGTCGCGTGTGATCTCGGTAGCCGGGCCGCAATGAGCGCGAAGCAGCCAAAGGCCTCCGGTGAGGACCGCCTGATCGCGCGCTATTTCAAGCCGCTCGCCAAGCATCCCGGCGCATTCGGTCTTGTCGACGATGCCGCCGCGATCACGCCGCCGCGGGGATGCGACATCGTGCTCAAGACCGACGGCATCATTGGCGGGGTGCATTTCTTTCCCGACGATCCGCCGGACACGGTCGCCCGCAAGGCGCTGCGGGTGAACCTGTCGGACCTTGCTGCGAAGGGCGCCAAGCCTGCAGGATTCCTGCTCACGCTCGCGCTGCCGAGGAACGTAGGAGACGATTGGCTGCGGCGTTTCGCGCGCGGGCTGGGCGCGGATGCCGATCGCTTCGGCTGTCCGTTGTTCGGCGGCGATACCGACCGCACGCCAGGGCCGATCACGATTTCCATTGCGGCATTCGGCATCGTGCCGCGCGGCAAGATGGTGCGGCGCACCGGCGCGCGGCCAGGCGACCGCGTGCTGGTCACCGGCACGATCGGTGACGCGGCGCTCGGGTTGCTGCTGCGGCAGGATGGCAAGAGTGCCCAGCGCTTGGGACTCAGTTCGCGCGAAGAGCGGCATCTCGCCCGACGCTACCTGGTTCCCGAACCGCGCAACGCCATCGCGGAAGTCTTGCGTGCGCATGCATCTGCCGCCATGGACGTGTCCGATGGCCTCGTGGGAGACCTGACGAAGCTCTGCCGCGCCTCCGGCGTCACGGCCGCGATCGACGCGACGCGCGTGCCGCTGTCGCCGGCGGCGCGTAGCGCGCTCGCCAGTGAGCCCGCGCTGATCGAGCCGATCCTGACCGGCGGCGACGACTACGAGGTGCTTGCCACAGTGCCGGCACGTAAGGTCGCGGCGTTTCGTAAGGCGTCGGCGGCGGCGGGTGTCGCCGTGACGGAGATCGGGACAATCGCGGCCGGCAAAACGGCGCCCCGCTTCCTCGATCGAAATAGTGAGCCGCTCGCCTTCGCGCGCGCATCGTTCAGCCATTTCTGACCTGCTGGCAGCAGGTAAGGTGGCGCGATAAGCTCGCCGGAAAAGGGAAGGGCTCTTAATGCACGACAGGACCGCGTTGCGCCGGCCGGACGGCTCGACCAGTGACAACCCTCGATTTCTCAAGCTGCAACGCCAGTTCCCGACCGTCGCCTACCTGCGTGAAGGAGCCCGGCACCGGTTGCCGCATTTTGCGTTCGAGTATTGCGACGGTGGCGCCGGCGCCGACGGTGGCATCGCGCGCAACTGGAACGCGCTCAACGCGGTCGAGCTGGTGCCACGCTACGGCGTTACGACGGCCCTGCCGCCGGTCGATATAGAGCTGTTCGGCCACCGCTACGCGGCGCCGATCGGGATTGCTCCCATGGGCGGACCCTCTCTGGTCTTTCCCGGCGCCGACCAGTTGCTCGCGGCGGCCGCGCAGCGTGCGAACGTGCCCTACACGCTGGGCCTTGTCGGCGGGATGACGGTCGAAGAGGCCGCCAAGATCGCGCCCGACGTCCTGTGGTTCCAGCTCTATCGCTGTTCGCGCAACGAACACGCGATCGGTTTCGATCTCGTCAAGCGCGCGGATGCGGCCGGCGTCAAGGTGCTGGTGCTGACGCTCGACGTGCCGGTGCGCACCACGCGCTCGCGCGAAGTGGCGGTCGGCATGACCTCGCCGTTCCGTCCGGATCTCAAGATGCTGGCGGGCATCCTGAGTTCGCCCGGCTATTTCCGGTCGTTGCTGAAGAATGGCCAGCCGCGCTTCGGCAACCTCAAGCCTTACACCAAGAACGACGCGGACGTGAACGAAGTCGCTGCCTTCGTGCGTCGCGAGATGGGCGGCGCCTTCACCTGGGACGAAGTCGCGCGCTACCGCGAGCGCTGGAAGCGGCCGCTGGTGGTGAAGGGCATCATGCACCCTGCAGACGCCGAGAAATGCGTGGCACTCGGGGTCGACGGAATCATCGTTTCGAACCACGGCGGCCGGCAGGTCGAGGGATTGCCTGCGGCGGTCGACGTGCTCCCGGCGATCGCCGGCGCGGTCGGCAAACGCACCGCCGTGTTGATGGATTCAGGCGTTCGCTCTGGACTCGACGTGGCGCGCGCGGTCGCGCTCGGCGCAGACCTGGCGTTCGCCGGCAAGGCGTTCCTCTGGGGGCTCGGCGCGCTCGGCGGCGAGGGGCCCAGCCACGTGATCGACTTGATGGTCGAGGAGATGAAGTCCGCGTTCGGCCAGATCGGCGCCCGCAACCCGCTCGAGGCGCGCTCGGTCGTGGTCCGCCACCCCGGCGCCTATGATTTTTCCCGCAATTCGCTTTGACGGTTCGAGTTGATCCATCTCATGGGCGTGAATTCCGGGTTCCGGCCTTCGGGTGGCCCCGGAACGACGCGCACAGACGACCGGTCAGGGCGCAGTTCTGACCTGCATCGTCATGGTAGCGACGCCTAAGCCAGGCCGCTAAAAGGGCGACCTGTTCCAGCGAATCCCCCTTTTGGAGAAGATTGATGTCGGCGCTCGCCGAACCGGCGGTTGAGGCGGCCACCAGCGATCGGCTGGCGCGGCGCAACGCGCTGGTGCTCTCGGTGGCGCAGGCACTGGCGGGCGGCAACAATACCGTCCTGGTCGCGACCGCCGGCATCGTCGGTACCATGCTGGCACCCGACAAGGGACTAGCGACGCTGCCGATCAGCGTCTTCGTGCTCGGCATGTGGATGAGCACGCTGCCGATGGGGTGGCTCGCGCGCAACCTCGGCCGCCGCACCGCCTTGCAGATCGGTTCGGTGTCGGGCGTGCTGACCGGGATTATCTGCTGCGTGGCCGTCCTGCAGGGATCGTTTCTGCTCTTCAACATCGGGGCGATCTTCAGCGGCTTCTATGCTTCGGCGCACCAGTCCTATCGTTTCGCCGCGACCGACACGGCAAGCGATGCCTTCAAAGCGAAGGCGATCTCGTGGGTGCTGGTCGGTGGCATTTTTGGCGCAATCGTCGGACCGCAACTTGTCATTGCCACCAAGGATATGTGGCCGCCCTATCTCTTCGCCGCGAGCTACATCGGGCAGTCCCTGTTCGCGCTGGCGGCGGGCGGCGTGCTGACGCTTCTGCACACTCCACCACCGCCGCCGCGCACGGCGACAAGCGAGGGTCGTCCGCTGGCGGAGATCGCCCGCGAGCCGCGCTTCATCGTGGCGGTCGGCTGCGGGGTGGTGAGCTATTCGATGATGAACCTGGTCATGACCTCGGCGCCGCTCGCCATGGTCATGTGCAGCCACTCGGTCACCGATGCGACGCTCGGCTTGCAGTGGCACGTGCTCGGCATGTTTGCGCCGAGCTTTCTCACCGGCACGCTGATCAACCGCTTCGGCGTCGAACGCATCACCGCGCTCGGCCTCGGACTTCTGGTTATCGCCGCGGCGATCGGGATATCCGGCATCTCGCTCTGGCATTTCTGGAGCGGGCTTGCGCTCCTGGGCGTCGGGTGGAATTTCGCCTTCATCGGCGCGACCACCATGGTGACGCAATGCTATCGCGCGAACGAGCGCAACAAGGTGCAGGCGTTCAACGACTTTCTGGTCTTTGGCTCGATGGCGATCGGCTCGTTCTCATCCGGCAAGCTCTTGGCGAATTTCGGTTGGGCGATGGTGAACGAGGTTTCGATCCCGTTCGTGCTCGCGGCCTGCGTGCTGCTGGCCTGGGGAACTTGGCGCCGGCGGGCGAGTACCGTTTGAAGTCGCCGGACTTCAGTCGTCGTCCGCCATCCCGACGCGCACGATTTCGCCAGGCGTTCACTGACTATTCCTCAACACGCGGCCGAAGAAGCCTGCGTGCTACTTCGTCACCATCCGACGCGCCGGCGGCGGCGGGGATTCGGCGGGTGAAAGGACGAGGGTCACCCAGGTGTTCCAACCGGAAGGCCGATTCTCGGCCGCGAATTCCTTGTAACCCTTGAAGTTGAGATAGGCCTGGGTTGCCGTGCTGAGCGGGATGATGAAGCCCAGCTGCGGGCCGACGCCGACCACCTGCGATTGGAAGCAGCCGACTTTATCGCCGGAGCCGCTGTCGCAACCGACCTCCTTGTAAACATAGCCGACCAGTCCGACCTGCACCTGCTTGGTGAGGAACTGCGACGCACCCCAGTCGAGGTGCATATCGACGCCGTTCTGATAATTCGTGGCCCCGTTCGCGAGGTTGTAGGTTGCGCCGAGAACCGCAGAAAACTCCTGGCCGGTCTTGGGATTGAAGTAGGTGTAGCCGACGCCGCTGTCGATCGCACCGTGACCGATGCCAAGGTTCGCCAAGCGAGTGGCATCGTACGCGCCGACGGGCACATCGCCGGTCAAATAGAACATCGTATTGTGAACGCCGTTGTTCCATCGCAAAAAGAACTGCGGATAAAGGTCACCTAATGCGGTCACCGAACTGTCGAACGTGTCGGAGCGACCGAACCCTATCGGCGGAAATCCCGGCACCGACAAAATGCCCGACAGGGTGCCGGCCAGCGTGGTGTTGTTGCGACCATAGATACTCATGAGACCGAGCGTCGCTTGGCCGCCCAGGACCGGTGTTGCAAACGTATAGGTCGGGGTGATGATGGCGATATCGATGTTGGCGTTCACGGTGGCGTTGATGTTCGCGGACAGGCCCACGGGTATCTTGCCGATGGTGAATTCACGCGCGAGCGCCACTCCGCCGCCTGCTGATACCGAGTCGTGATAGTACATTGAGGTCAGCGACCAGCCGGGTTGCTGCGGCGCCGCGGCCAGGCTGCCGAAGATGCCGGGCACCCAAAAGCTGATGCCGCCTTCATCGGCTCGTGAGGCTCCGGGCGTCAGTCCGACGGCTGCGACTGTAAGCGTGGCGCAAAGCAGCGAGTACCTTGTACGTGATCGCGAGAAAGCGCGACGTGCGACGCTCACCGTCTTCTGGTCTCTCAATTCGTCCATTTTGGCCCCCCGCCGCCTTTTTAGCGTCTTCCCGCGTTACTCGCGCACGAAGTTATGGCAGCGAATGGACGTGGGCGCCGCGAACTTGACGTTTTGCTCGATTTTCCGGCGCCTGTGGCTGTCGCGTCACGTTTTTCTGTGTGTTGCGCTTCAAGGCCGGACGGGATCCTGCAGATATGCCACGAGTGGGTGGATTTAGCGCAAGATGCACCCGTTTCCTTCGCGTCACAGATTCGTGATTCGTCGTCGGATAGAGTTGGATAGAGAAGGACGCGCGTTGCAGATCAAAGGCCTCGAGCCGGGATTGCACGCTCGTGCATTATGTCGGCGACGCATGGCGGTAAATCGGCATAGCGACCGTGATTGACGCGCGGTCCTGATTGCGCGAACCCTACTCCGCAGTTGAGGCGGTCGAGCGATCGTCGCAGTTGTCCGGTTTTCCAAGGAGATCGTACATGAGAGTAACGATGTTCGGCATTGCCGCCATGATCGCAGCATTGGCGGCGGGCGACGCATCGGCGCAGGGCGTGAACCTCACCGGCCGGTGGCGATGCGTCGAGCTGTGCCTCGGGCCGCCGGGCAGTTTCGCCTTCATCACGCAGAACGGCTGGGAGCTCAACATCGTCAACGACGCCGGGCAGCCTTCGCGCGCCTGGGTCGATTATCCGGGCCGCATCTGGGTCGAGAACGCGCAGCAGGGCGCGATCTATTCCCCAGACGGCGGAACGCTGCAATTCGACCGCGGCTCGATCTGGCGGCGTGCGCCTGAACGGTGAATTGGCTAGCGCCAAAACGGCCGGCATCATCGCAAATCTCAGGCCGCTGCGAGGCGTTCCGTGAAGCCGCGCGTCGATAAATGATCCAAAGCACAGGAGTGTACGACATGATGACACGCGCCGTTGTGCTGATATTCGCTCTGCTTGTGGCGCCCATGCTGCCCACGGCCGCCACGGCGCAGGGAGCTGCCACGTCGATCTCCGAAGCCGAAGCGCACGCCATCGGGGTCGATGCCTACCTCTATTTCTATTCCCTGATCACGATGGATGTGACGCGCAAGCAATCCACCAACATGGAGGCGGGCAAGGAGATCGGCAAAGGGCCGATGAACACTTTCGTCAATGTTCCCGAGTTTCCGCCGGCCGACATGAAGTTGATCGTCCGGCCGAACTTCGACACGCTGTACTCGGTCGCGTGGCTCGACATCACCAAGGAGCCTGCCGTCATATCCGTGCCGGATACCGGCGGCCGCTACTATCTCCTGCCGATGCTCGACATGTGGACCGATGTCTTTGCGTCGCCGGGCTGGCGCACGACCGGGACGCAGGCTGGAACTTTTCTAGTGACGCCGCAGGGCTGGCGGCCCGATCTGCGCGATCGTTTCATCGAGGAGTTCAAGCTGCCGAAGGACACGCAACGGATCGAGGCGCCGACGCCGATTGTCTGGATCATCGGGCGTACCAAGACGGACGGGCCTTCCGACTACGAGGCGGTGCGCAAGATCCAGGCGGGCTTCAAGCTCACACCGCTGTCGGAATGGGGCAAAACGCCCAAGCCGGTCGAAGCCAAGATCGATCCGAGCGTCGACATGAGAACGCCGCCGAAGATTCAGGTCGATACCATGCCGGCGGCCAAGTACTTCGCCTATGCGGCCGACCTGCTCAAGGTCGTTCCCCCGCACGTCACGGATGAGCCGATCATCGCGCAGCTTAAGAAGATCGGTTTCGAACCCGGCAAGAGCTTCGACCTCAACAAAGCTCCGCCAGCGGTGCGCAGCGGGCTGACCAGCGCACCGGAGGCGGCACGGAAGCTCATGGAGTGGAAGATGCCGACGCTCGCTCGCGTCGCCAACTATTGGTCGCTGAATACCGACACCATGGGAGTCTACGGCAACTACTATCTCAAGCGCGCGATCGTTTCGCAGGTCGGGCTGGGTGCAAACCTGCCCGAGGACGCGATCTATCCGCTCAACCTCAGCGATGAATCCGGCCGCCCGCTCGACGGTGCAAGCAAGTACGTGCTGCATTTCGAGAAAGGCATGACGCCTCCAGTCAGCGCGTTCTGGTCGGTCACGCTCTACGATCCGCAGGGCTACCAGGTCGCCAACAGCCTCAACCGGTTCGCGGTGAGCAGCTGGATGCCGTTCAAGTACAATCCCGACGGCTCGCTCGATCTCTATTTCCAGAACGAGAGCCCGGGCAAGGACAGGGAGCAGAATTGGCTCCCCGCCCCGAAAGGGCCGTTCAACCTGACCATGCGGCTCTATGCGCCGAAGTCCGATGCACTGACCGGCAAATGGGTGCCTCCGGCGATCACGAGGCACGAGGCCCTCTCGCCCCTCACGGCGCAGTGACAATCAGATCGAGCGCGGCGGCTTGGCCGCTGCGCTTGGTCTTGCCGGTCAACGAGCGGGCGCTGCCGCCGGATTGACCGGATTCTCTCAATTATTCCAGGATTTGTGGGGAATCGGCGCATTTCGAGCGTTGCATCGCGCGCCCGTTTTTGGCTATATCCGCGCCACTTTCCGACTGGTCCCGAAGACCTATCGGGCCAGTCATATGCCGCGGCCGGGGCTATCGCCGGCGCGCTTTATCACCGGGGTAATATCAAATGACAGCTCTTTGGCTGATCGTCGCCTGCGGCGTGCTCGCGATCGTCTATGCCGGCTGGGCGATCCAGTCCGTGCTCGCGGCCGACGCCGGCAATGCAAGAATGCAGGAGATCGCGGCGGCCGTGCGCGAGGGCGCGCAGGCCTATCTGAAGCGCCAATACGCCACGATCGGCATAGTCGGCGTCGTGATCTTCGCCATCGTCTGGTACTTCCTCGGGGCCCTGGTCGCGGTAGGCTTCCTGATCGGCGCGGTGCTGTCGGGCCTCGCGGGCTTCATCGGCATGAACGTCTCGGTGCGCGCCAATGTGCGCACGGCCCAGGCCGCCATCAGCTCGCTCGCGGGCGGCCTCGAGCTCGCCTTCAAGGCCGGCGCCATCACGGGCATGCTGGTCGCCGGCCTCGCGCTCCTGGGTGTAACGGTCTATTTCGGCTTTCTGGTCGGCACCAAACACTTGGCGCCCGACCACCGTACCGTCATCGACGCCATGGTGGCGCTCGGCTTCGGCGCCTCGCTGATTTCCATCTTCGCGCGGCTTGGCGGCGGCATCTTCACCAAGGGCGCGGACGTGGGCGGTGACCTCGTCGGCAAGGTCGAAGCCGGCATTCCGGAGGACGATCCGCGCAATCCGGCCACCATCGCCGACAACGTCGGCGACAATGTCGGCGACTGCGCCGGCATGGCGGCCGACCTGTTCGAGACCTATGCGGTCACCACCGTTGCCACCATGGTGCTGGCGGCGATCTTCTTCCGCACCGCGGGCGCCGACGTGCTGCTCAGGATGATGACCTATCCGCTGGCGATCGGCGGCATCTGCATCATCACGTCGATCATCGGCACGTTCTTCGTCAAGCTCGGCGCCAGCCAGTCGATCATGGGCGCGCTCTACAAGGGCCTCATCGTCACCGGCCTGCTCTCGCTCGCGGGTGTCGCGCTGGTGACGTGGTGGCTGGTGGGTTTCGGCACGGTCACCGGTCAGACCTACAGCGGCACCGCGCTCTACCTCTGCGGCATCGCCGGTCTGGCGGTGACGGGTTTGATCGTGTGGATCACCGAATACTACACCGGCACCGACTTCCGGCCGGTGCAGTCGATCGCCAAGGCCTCCGTCACCGGCCACGGCACCAACATCATCCAGGGCCTCGCCGTCTCGCTGGAATCGACCGCGCTGCCGACGATCGTCATCATCGCCGGCATTCTGGTCACCTATAAGCTTGCCGGACTGTTCGGCATCGCGATTGCCGTCACCACCATGCTGTCGCTCGCGGGCTTCATCGTGGCGCTCGATGCCTTCGGCCCGGTCACCGACAATGCCGGCGGCATCGCCGAGATGGCGGGCCTGCCGAAAGAGGTGCGCAAGTCGACCGATGCGCTCGACGCGGTCGGCAACACCACCAAAGCGGTCACCAAGGGCTATGCGATCGGTTCGGCCGGTCTCGGCGCGCTGGTGCTGTTCGCGGCCTATAACCAGGACTTGTTGTTCTTCATCGGAGACCCCGTCGGTCATCCTTACTTCAAGGACATCAAGCTCGATTTCTCGCTCAACAATCCGTACGTGGTCGTCGGCCTGCTGTTCGGCGGACTGCTGCCCTATCTCTTCGGCGCCATGGGCATGACGGCGGTCGGCCGTGCCGCCTCGGCGATCGTCGAGGAGGTGCGCCGGCAGTTCCGCGAGAAGCCCGGCATCATGGCCGGTACCGAAAAGCCCGACTACACCCGTGCCGTCGACCTGCTCACCAAGGCAGCGATCAAGGAAATGATCATCCCCTCGCTGTTGCCGGTGCTGTCGCCGATCGTGGTGTACTTCCTGATCTACTACATCGCGGGCGGCGGCCCGGTGGGCAAGTCGGCCGCGTTCTCGGCGGTCGGCGCGATGCTGCTCGGTGTGATCGTCACAGGCATCTTTGTCGCCATCTCGATGACGTCGGGCGGCGGCGCCTGGGACAACGCCAAGAAGTACATCGAGGATGGGCACTACGGCGGCAAGGGTTCGGAGCCGCACAAGGCGGCGGTGACCGGCGATACGGTCGGCGATCCGTACAAAGATACGGCCGGACCCGCGGTCAACCCGATGATCAAGATCACCAACATCGTGGCGCTCTTGCTGCTCGCGGTGCTGGCACAGGCACACTGACGCGGCATACAGGAGCGCACGGGGGCGACGTTTTTCGAACCAGATGGTGAGGGCAACATGAACCGGCGCAATTTCATCGTAGCGGTGGCCGTCGCGGCGGCCGCCTGGCCGTTCGCCGCGCAGGCTCAAACCTATCCGGCGCGGCCGGTGACGATGGTGGTGCCCTTTGCGGCGGGGGGCACGTTCGACGCCATGGCCCGCATCATGTCCGGGCGCATGGGCGAACTCCTGGGCCAGTCGGTAATCATCGAGAATACCACCGGCGCCGGCGGCATCATCGGGGTGAACCGTGTCGCCAACGCCGCGCCCGACGGCTACACGCTGCTGTTCGGGACGGTTGGCACTCACGCCTACAACCAGACGATCTACAAGAAGCGGCGCTACGACGCGATCAAGGATTTCACGCCGGTAGCGTTGTTCTCCGAACAGCCGATGGTGCTCGAAGTACGCAAAGACCTTGCCGCCAACACGTTTCCGGAATTCGTTGCTCTCCTGAAGGCGAATGGCGCAAAGATGCAGTACGGCTCGGCCGGGGCCGGCTCGACGACGCACCTCGCCTGTTCGTTGCTCAACGCAAAGATTGGCGCCAACGTCACGCACGTGCCGTATCGCGGCTCGGCGCCGGCCGCGAACGATCTGATCGGCGGGCAGATCGACTACCTATGCGGCAACCTTGGCGCGGCGGCGCCGCTGATCACCGGCAAGCAGGTGAAGGCGCTCGCGGTGCTGTCGCGCGCGCGCTCGGCCCTGATGCCCGATCTGAAGAGCGCGCACGAGCAGGGGCTCACCGATTTCGACGTCACCACCTGGACCGCGTTTTTCCTGCCGAAGGGTGCGCCGAAGGCGGTCGTCGACAAGCTCAACGAGGTCGCGCATGCGACGATGGAGACGCCGTTGATCAAGACTAGGATGCTCGAGATCGGCGTGACGGGCGTCGCGCCGGAGCGCCAGAGCCCGGAATACCTCGCCAAGTTCGTCGCCGAAGAGGTCGGACGATGGGAAGGCCCGATCAAGTCGGGCGGATTACAGGTGGATTGATACGCTGGCCGGCTGACCGGCTGGTGACCCCGGTCGGCCGGGTGCCCGGTCAGAAGATCTTGAACATCGCGTTGATGTAGTTGACTTCCTTGCCGGTGGTCGGCGTGGTGCGGCTGACATAGTCGAACACCTTGCCGTCCCTCAGGCCGTAATTGGCCAGCCGCTCGACCTTGCGGCTCTTGTCGAAATAGACCGCGACGACCCGTTGATCGACCAGCGACGCTGGCATGAAGGCAATGGGGCGTTCGGCGCGCTGCGAGATGTAATAGAACGCTTCGCCGCTGACCGTCGCGACCGTCGAGGGCGTACCCAGTACAATCAGCACCTGCTCCTGGCTCGATCCGATCGGAATCTGCTCCAGCGCGCCATCAGGGACGATGTAACCGCGCTGGAAGGTCTCGCCGAAGAAGCAGCCACCGAGGAGCAGTCCGAATGCCACTACCGCGGCGATGGTTCGCCCCGTGCGCACCCACCGAAGGCGCTCCGGTCGGCGGCCAAGCATGCGGGTTAGGGTCGCCATATTCGGTTGCATTCGATCACACATTGACTTACTGAGCGGCGCCATCCTACGACGGCGCCCGATGGCCCTCAAAACTGGCTCGCGGTGACTGAGCTATCCCGATGATATTGCATCTGTTTCGCCGCACCCCGCGGAACCCTAATATCGCGTCTCTCTATGGCATGATCGTGGCGCAGGCGAGAAGCGCGGAGTTCTATCGTGCCTACGGCGTTCCGGACACGGTTAACGGGCGTTTTGAGATGATCGCGCTTCATACGGTGCTGTTTCTTGGCCGGCTTGAAAACGAGGGCCCGGAGGTGCGCCGGCTCGGCCAGGGGGTGTTCGATCTGTTCTGCCGCGATATGGATGCCAGCATGCGCGAAATGGGCGTCGGAGACCTGGCGGTGCCGCGCAAGATGCGCCGGATCGGCGCGGCGTTCTATGAACGCCAAGGGGACTATCGTCACGCCCTCGCGGCCGCAGACAATGCTCCATTGGTGGCGGCGCTTGCGCGCAACGTACTCGACGCGGCTTCGCCATCGGATCGGGCAGGGCGGCTGGCGTTTTACGTCCGCGCGGCGGAGCGGACGCTGGCCGGGCAGGGTGCCGAGGCGTTCGAGCGCCGCGAGCTTCGTTTCCCCGATCCCGCGACGGTCGGGACCCCCGCCGAGGTATGACCGCGATGGCGCGAGCACATGGCAATTCCGATAGTCCGGAGCCGGACCGGAAGGGGACCGGACCCCTCTGGAGCGTGCCGTTGGCACTCAGCGACGTTCCCGAGACTGGACGACAGGTCGCCCTCACTGCCGACGCCCCCGTGCGTGCCGCCATAGCAAAGCTTGCCCGCCTGCGAGATCTGCCGCGGCTGGAGGCGACGTTCGACGTGACGCAGCATGGGCATGGTGGCTTGCGGGTGACCGGCCATATCCGGGCGACCGTCGGTCAGGACTGCGTTGCGACCTTGGAACCGGTCGAAAACGAAATCGACGAGCCGGTCGATCTCGTCTTTGCGCCGCCCGAGGCGGCCGAGACGGGCGGCGGGGATGGCACCGAAACCTTCGACGTTGACACGCCTGAACCGCTGGTCGGCGGTGTCATCGACCTGGGCGCGATCTCGACGGAATTCCTGCTGCTGGCAATAGACCCCTATCCGCGCAAGCCGGACGCGGTGTTCGAGCCTCCGCCGGCGGGAAGCGGCACCGCCCATCCGTTTGCTGCCCTCGCGGCGCTCAAAAAGGGCCAGGACGAGGCCTAGTGCGGCGGATTTGACGTTCCTACCAGCATCGCCGCGAGTCCTTCGTAGGAACGTCAAATCCAAAGCCGCACTAGAATCATAGAGTTGCTAGTGTCCCTTTGGTTCCGACGCTTGTAAGCGTGGGTGCTGCAAGGGGATACAAGCGTCGGAACCGGGACACTAGACAAGTGACCACCGATTTGCCCCCTGTTGCGCCCACCGCCGAGACGGTAATGTCGATTCATGTCCCATAAAGTCCGCATTGCGCTCGACGCCATGGGGGGAGACCATGGGGCATCGGTGATCGTTCCAGGGGCCGAACTGTCGCTCTCCCGCCACCCCGATACCGAATTCCTGCTGTTTGGAGATCAGACTGTGGTCGGCCCGCTGCTTGACGCGCGGCCGGCGCTCAAGGCGGCCACGCGGCTCGTGCACAGCGATGTCGTCGTCCAAATGCACGACAAGCCCAGCCAGGCGCTGCGCAAGGGACGCTGGAAGTCGTCGATGTGGCTCGCCATCGACGCGGTCAAGAAAGGCGAGGCCGACGTCGCGGTTTCCGCCGGCAATACCGGCGCGTTGATGGCGATGGCCAAGTTCAATCTGCGCACCATGGCGGGAATCGACCGCCCGGCGATCGCGGCCGTGTGGCCCACGCTCAAGGGCTCCTCGATCGTGCTCGATCTCGGGGCCTCAATCGGTGCGGATGCCGCGCATCTCGTTGATCTCGCCACCATGGGCGGCGCAATGGCGCAGGTGCTGTTCGGGCTCGAACGGCCGAGCGTAGGTCTCCTCAATATCGGGGTTGAGGAGGCGAAGGGATTGGAAGAAGTACGCGAAGCCGGCCGCATCTTGCGCGAGGGCGACTGGTCGCAATTCCAGTACGCGGGATTTGTGGAGGGCGACGACATCGGCAAGGGGACGGTGGACGTGGTGGTGACTGAAGGATTCGCCGGCAACATCGCGCTCAAGGCCGCCGAAGGAACGGCGCGTCAGATGGCGCAGCTTCTCAGGACGGAACTCAACCGGACGATCTGGACCCGGCTCGGTTATCTCCTTGCGCGCAAGGCGTTCAAGGCGCTTTCCAATAAAATGGATCCGCGCAAGTCAAACGGCGGCGTCTTCCTCGGTCTCAACGGCATCGTCATCAAGAGCCATGGTGGCACCGACGCTGAAGGTTTCGCCTACGCCATCAACGTCGGCTACGACCTGGTTCGTCACGACATGCTCAGCAAGATCGGCCAGACGCTCGCGGGACATCGCCGTGAAGCCGCTTTGACGGACCCACCTCGGCTCGTCGGGGGGGCGGCATCGTGACCATGCTGCGATCTGTCGTCCTCGGCTGCGGCAGCTATCTGCCCAGCCGGGTTCTCAGCAACGCCGACTTGTCGGCGATGGTCGATACGACCGACGACTGGATCGTTCAGCGCACCGGCATCCGCGAGCGGCACATGGCGGCGGCCGGCGAAACCACCTCCGACATGGCGATTGCGGCGGCGCGCGCGGCGCTCGCGGCCGCGCAGGTCGATGCCCAATCGATCGATCTCATCGTGCTCGCGACTTCCACGCCGGACAACACCTTCCCGGCAAGCGCCGTGAGCGTGCAGGCCGGGCTCGGCATCACCCATGGCGCCGCCTTCGACCTGCAGGCGGTCTGCTCGGGCTTTGTATTCGCGCTCGCGACCGTCGACGGCCTGCTCAAGACCAGCGGCTTCAAGCGTGCGCTGGTGATCGGCTCGGAGACCTTTTCCCGCATCCTCGACTGGCAGGACCGCGGCACCTGCGTGCTGTTCGGCGACGGCGCCGGCGCGCTGGTGCTTGACGCTCAGATGCAGCCTGGAACCCGCGAGGACCGGGGCATTCTGACCACCCATCTGCGCTCGGATGGCCGCTACAAATCGAAGCTTTACGTCGATGGCGGCCCATCGTCGTCCCAGACGGTCGGCCACCTGCGCATGGAGGGCCGCGCTGTGTTCAAGCACGCGGTCGCCATGGTCAGCGACGTGATCGAGGACGCCTTCAAGGCCACCGGCTATGGCGCCGCCGATGTCGACTGGTTCGTGCCGCACCAGGCCAACAAACGCATCATCGACGACACGGCCAAGAAGCTCGGGCTGGCGCCGGAGAAGGTGGTGCTGACGGTCGATCGCCACGGCAATACCTCGGCCGCCTCGATCCCGCTGGCCCTTTCGGTCGCGGTCGCGGACGGCCGGATCAAGCAGGGCGATCTGGTGATGTTGGAGGCGATGGGCGGCGGATTCACCTGGGGATCGGTCCTCCTGCGTTGGTGAACGCGCCCCTCGAAATGGGGTCGATTCCGCCCATCAAGCCCCGTTGACCCCTTCCGTTCAAGCTAATATCGTGTAATTTCAGAGGGATAAATGGGCTCGCCGAGAGCGGGGCTGGCGATGGCGGGAAAAACGATCACACGCGCGGACCTGTGCGAGGCGGTCTACCAGAAGGTAGGATTGTCGCGCACGGAGTTGGCGTCGCTTGTTGAGCTGGTGCTCAAAGAGATCACCGACTGCCTGGAGCGCGGCGAGACCGTCAAGCTCTCGTCGTTTGGCTCCTTTGTGGTGCGCAAGAAGGGCCAGCGAGTCGGGCGAAATCCCAAGACCGGCAAGGAAGTCCCGATCTCGCCGCGTCGCGTGATGGTGTTCAAGCCATCCGCTATTCTCAAGCACCGCATCAACTCCGACAGCGTCGAGAAGAAGTAAGTCGCGGCAATTTGCGAGCGGAGGTGGCCGGCGGTGGACAAGGCACCGGACGCATTTCGAACGATCAGCGAAGTCGCGGAAGAGCTCAACGTGCCGCAGCACGTGCTGCGCTTCTGGGAGAGCCGGTTCCACGAGATCAAGCCGCTCAAGCGCGGCGGCGGCCGGCGCTATTACCGGCCCGACGACATCGGCCTCCTGCGCGGCATCCATCATCTACTGTACGGCGAGGGTTACACCATTCGCGGCGTACAGCGGATTCTGCGCGACCAGGGCGTGCGCTTCGTCCAGACCGTCTGGCAGCCCGGCGCGCCGCAGCCCGTGCATCGCCCGAGCGAGGATGTGGCCGATGACGTCGGCGCGGGAACGTCCGAGGCCGGCCGCGAGACGGCGCCCCGCCTCTCGCCGTCCTTGATCCCGGCGAGTGATGGCGATGAGGTGGACCGACGCGAGCGGATGGAGCCGGCCGCACCGGCGCGCCCCGTCTCACTGTCGACCGCTGCTTCGCCGCGCGGCCTGCCGCCGGAAAGCGTGCAGAGGCTGACGGCGGCGCTGCGCGAACTCGACGAATGCCGCAAGCTGCTCGCGGCGGCTACCAACGAAAGATAGCTTGCTCAGCGGCCCGCTATCCGAAGAACGAAAAGAACAGCGCCGCCACCCACATGGCGATCGAGATGGCCGCGGTCCAACGGGCGAAGGTGAGGTAAGTCTCGCGCAGCACCGTCGCGCTTGCCCACTGCGCATAGGATTCCGGCGGCCGCTGTTCCTTCGGCAAATAGAGCCACATCTCGGTCCGACGATAATTCTTGGTGCGCGCCTCGTAGGCCTTGAGAATGAGGATTGCGGTCATCAGCATGGTCAGGAAGCCGCCCGCCTGAAAGGCGAGGCGAGGCTGAAACGACATTCCAATCATGACGCAGAAGATGGCGAGCGAGCCGAAGCCGCAGGCGCGCAACACGGTTTCGTACGCGATGCGTCGCATATGTTCCATGTGGCTCTCGTATCGGGACGGCGGGTCCGGCAAGGACATTGTGCCGCGAATCGGCAGGTGGCGCCATCAAAAGCGAGTGTTCGGACGGGATGGCATAAATGCGAGATAAATCCGCCTTGAAACGCGCTACAGCCCAATAGCGAAGAAATTCCCGATTGCCGGTATGGTCAGAAGCGCCGTGCCGGCAAGCCAGATCCACAACGATGCCGCGGTCGAGTCGTCCTTCGCCCCGATGATGCGTTCGTAGATCGCGGCCGGGATGCCGCCGAGTATGATGGTGGCGGTCGAAACCATCAGCGATGAGAACATCAAGGTCAGCGACACGCTGTCGAACAGCAGTGCGGGCGCCAGGATCTTCATGTGTATGAGCGTGAAGATCAGCCAGACCTGATTGAACAGGCCGTTGATCATCCCGAAGAAGGCGATGCCGATGTAATAGAAGGTGCGTTCCATGACCGGTCAGCCTGCCTTCGGGACTGCGCCAAGCAACAGGAACAGATAGAGCAGGCCGACGCGCAGCCAGAACAGCCAGACCACCCCGAACAGCCAGACGATGACAGGCACCGCTGCCTTTGGCGTCAACGGCGTGATGAGAGCGATGAACGGATCGGTGATCCGGCAGAAGAAGCGCCAGATGTAGTTTGTCGACTCCGGCCCGACGATCAGCCCGAGCAGCACGCGCCCGAGCAGGGTGTACATCAGCGCTGCCAGAATGAAATTCGGCAGGTGAAAATACCAATAGGTCAGGAGCGGATTTGACGGGCCCATGGTCGGAGGCTTTGCGGCTCCAAAGAATTGCAGGCGGATATTCAATCACAAGACGCGCGCGCCGTGTGCCTGAAACGAAGCGGGGCCCGACCGGGCCCCGCGCCGCCTCAATGCGACTTCAATCAGACGTTCTCTTGCAGCACCGTCCTGCCGCGCGGCTTGCGGATCTCGTCGATGAGGCCCTGCATCTCCTTCGACGGCTCCTTGGTCACGAGGCTGACGACGTAGATCACCAGGAAGCCCAGAGGCATCCCGAGCAATCCGCAGTTGATGTTGTTGAGGTCGAACCAGCCGACCTTGTTGGCCAAAGGATGAGCGAGGGTCGGCCAACTCTCCATGGCGTTCGGCAGTGCCATCGCGGCGCTGAGGTCCGCGATGACCGGCTTGCCGGTCAGCGGATTGAGCAGCGAGGTCATGCCGAAATACTTCACGCCGATGCCCGGGTAGTACCGGCTCACGACGAGGTAGAACAAGCAGAGCCCGAACCCGGCAATGATGCCGCAGATCGCCCCCACGGTGCTCGCGCGTTTCCACCAGATGCCCATGACCAGCGCTGGGAAATTTCCAGCCATGGCGAGCGAGAACGCCCATCCCACCATGGCGAGGATATCCCCGGGTCTGGTCGACGCCAGCGCGGCTGCGGCCACGGCCACAAAGAACAAAAGCACGCGTGCGACCGTGAGCCGGCGGATGGTCGGCGCGTTCGGATCGAGCATCTTGTAGTAGATGTCGTGGGAGAGCGCGTTGGCGATGGCGAGCAGGAGCCCGTCAGCGGTCGAGAGCGCCGCCGCGAGGCCGCCGGCGGCCACGAGGCCCGAGATCACATAGGGAAGGCCCGCGATCTCTGGCGTGGAGAGCACGATCACGTCGGTGTTGATGACGAAGTCCTGCAGCCGCACAACGCCGGTATTGCCGGCGAGTGCCTTGCAGGCGTCGATCGCGGCCTGAAGACTGGCGGCGTTCTTGCCGCAGATCTGGATCAAGCCGAGCTCGCCCCAGTTGAACAGCCAGGGCTTAAGACTGCCGACGTCGCTCCCAATGATGTTGGTATACACCTCGAGCTTCGAGAACGCCGCGTAAGCTGGCGCCGAGAAGTACAGCAGGAAGATGAACAGGAGCGACCACGCCACGGATTGACGCGCTTCACGCACGGACGGGGTGGTGAAGTAGCGCATCAGGATGTGCGGCAGCGACGCCGTGCCGACCATCATGCAGAAGACGATGCCGAAGAAGTTCAGCGGGCTGTAGTTGATGAAAGGCTCGATGTGCGGCTTGAGTGAGCCTGGCGGACAGGACGCGGCCGTGCATAGGACCGCGAGGTTGTCCTTGAGCATTTGACCTTCGCGCGCCGTGATGTCGGCGATCGCCTTGCCGTAGGTCAGTTCCGGGATCGGGATGCCGAAGTGCTGAGTCGACAGGATCACGATCGGTGTGAGGTAGGCGACAATCAGCACGATATACTGCGCGATCTGCGTCCAGGTCACCGCCCGCATGCCGCCCAGCATCGCGCAGAGCAGAATGCCGACCAGTCCGGCGAAGACCGCGATCTCGAATTGCATGCCGAGGAAGCGCGACGCAATGAGGCCCGTGCCGTAAATCTGCGCCGTGACGTAAGTAAAGGAGCAGCACACCAGCACGATCACCGCGAGGAAGCGGCAGAAGTTGCCGCCGTAGCGGAACGCCATGAAGTCGGGCACCGTATAGGCGCCGAACTTGCGCAGATAAGGCCCGACCAGGATCGACACCAGGACGAAGCCGCCGGTCCAGCCCAGCACCCAGGCGAGGCCATCATAGCCGAGCAGGAACAGCGTGCCGGCCATGCCGACGAAGGATGCCGCCGACATCCAGTCGGCGCCGGTCGCCATGCCGTTGTAGAAGGCGGGCACGCGCCGGCCGGCGACATAGTATTCGGAGACCTGCGCCGTGCGGGTTGCTACGCCGATGACGGCGTAGACGGCGAGCGTGAAGAACACGAACAGGTAGCCGAGGATCCTGTTCGGAACGCCGACCTTCTCGAGAATGGCGAGAAGGAGGATGAAGGCGACAAAGCCGCCGGTATACATGCCGTACATCCGGCCGAGCTGCTTATAAAAAGCGTCGCTGCTGGAAGTGGTCTGAGTAGCCATGGTCTGGTCCCCTCTCAATCGTCTTCGGCGACGCCGAATTCGCGGTCGATCTTGTCCTGCTGCCTTGCGAACATGAACAGCATGACGACGAAGGCGATCAGCGAGCCCTGCGCGGCCATGTAGAAGCCGAGCGGGAAACCGAGCACCGGGATGATGATCTTGTTGAGCGGGATGACAAACATGTGGACGACGTAGCCGAAGAAGAACCAGAGACCGAGATACGTCAGCATCAAGTTGGTGGTCTTGTTCCAGTGGGCTTCGTCATTGGCTTGAGAATTCGGTTCGGCCATGGGGTAGGTCCCCTCCCTTGTCTTTATCGGACCCAGGACTTGAGTCCTGAATTGATCGTTTGGGGGTTGCTCGACCAGCAGGCGCGACATCCCCCAGGCGCCATACTCGTGCGATCAGGCTCGATGACCGGGTCGCAATACGCATAAAAAGCGTATCATCGCGGCCGTGGCCGCCTAATACGACTTTCGGACTAGGTTGCTGCCCTTAGTCATTGAATATGCTGCGCTGCCGGCGCACGGCCCACCTCGGGCCACCCGCCAATCCGGGAGGCACTTTTGGGGTTGCTCGACTATTTTCGCCGTGCCGCGCCGATCCGCGATGCCGATGCGCTCGGCGACTTCATCGACCGGCAGTCGGCCTTTCTGGCGCAGAAGGGCATCTACGAATATTCCCGCGCGCGCGCCGGTCATTACGCCAAGGTGCTGTTCGCCGAACAGGAGTTCCAGACCGCGGTCGATCAGGCGCGCTGGCGGGCCTATCCGCTCGCGCTCGCCATGGTGACGGAACTGGTCGAGGGCGCGCTCAATGCGCACGCTCCGGACCGCCGTAAGTTGTTGGATGCATTGGAGGCGTTGGCGCTCGACGTATTCGACCACTATCCGGTGCCCGCCTCGCTGGGAGACGCGGCCTGGGACGACCTGCGCCGCGAACTGGTGCGCCGGCTGCAATTGATCGGCATGCACCCGCCCAAGCGCGCGATCGACATCTGCATCCCCTGGGCCGAAACCTATGTCGACATGATGCCGATCCACGAGAAGCTGCGCGGCCGCGATTTCCCCGCCATCCGCAACTACCTGCGAGTGACGCTGTGCAACATCCATGACGAATTGACCAAGCGCATGGACGCGCCGCAACTCGTGCGGATGCTCGACGGCCAAAACATTTGAGCCGCAGCCTGCGGCAGCGTGTCGCGGAGCGGACCCATGCCCATCACGCCCCTGATCGCGCTCGATGCCGTGGTCATCGACACCGAAACCACCACGCTCGACCCGGCGAAGGCGAGAATCGTCGAGGTCGCGGCGGTGCGCCTTGTCGCCGGCCGGCTCGCGGCGGACGATACGTTCCGCAGGCTGGTGCGGCCCGGCCTGTCGATCCCGGCGGCGGCGAGCGCCGTGCACGGCATCGACGATACGATGGTGGCGCAGGCGCCGGATTTCGCTACGGTCTGGCCGGAGCTGCAGGCTTTCATGGCGGACGCCGTGCTGGTCGGCCATACGCTCGGCTTCGACTTCGCGGTGCTCAAGCGCGAGTGCGAACGCGCGGGCCTGGCGTTCCGTCCGCCGCGCTGCGCTCGACACCCGGCTGCTGGCGCAGGTGGCCGAGCCCAATCTCGCCGGCTTCACGCTCGAACAGCTCGGCGCTTGGCTCGGCGTCGAGATGAGCGGCCGCCATTCGGCGCTCGGCGACGCCGTCACCACGGCGCGCATCTTCACGGCGCTGGTGCCAAAACTGCGCGCGCGCGGTATCCGCACCCTGGGCGAGGCGGTGCAGGCCTGCCGCGCGCTGACCGAGGTGCTCGACCAGCATCACCGGGCGGGCTGGGTGGAAACCGTCGACGCGCCCATCCGCGCCGACACCGAACGCGCGCTCGGCCGCATCGACAGCTATCCCTACCGCCATCGTGTGCGTGACGTGATGCGCGCGCCGGCGAAGTTCATCAGCCACGAGGCTACGGTCGGCGAGGCGTTGGCGCGGCTGATGGAGGAGCGCATCTCCTCGCTCTACGTGCGCCCGCCGAACGCCGATACCGACAATCCACCGGCGGCCGACACCGGCATCATCACCGAGCGCGATCTGCTGCGGGCCATCTCGCGCCACGGCGGCGCGACGCTCGCGCTGCCGGTCGGACAATTCATGAGCAAGCCGCTCGCGGCCGTGCCGGCCGATGCCTTCGTCTATCGCGCCATCGGCCGGATGAGCCGGCTCAACGTGCGCCACCTCGGCGCGGTCGACGAAACCGGCCGCGTGGTCGGCGCGCTCTCCGCACGCGATCTGCTGCGGCTGCGCGCGGGCGAGGCGCTCTCGCTCGGCGACGGGATCGACGCGGCCGGCGATGTGCACACCCTTGCCGCCGCCTGGGCGAAGCTGCCGCGCGTTGCCTCCTCGCTCATCGCGGAACAGGTGCCGGCGCGCGATGCCGCCGCCGTTATTTCGCGTGAATTGGGCGCAGCGACCCGCCAGGCTGCGGTGATCGCGGAGGCGCGCATGCGCGATGCTGGCCACGGCGAACCGCCATGCCGCTACGCGGTCGCGGTGCTTGGCTCAGCCGGCCGCGGCGAAAGCCTGCTCGCCATGGACCAGGATAACGCGCTTGTCTTCGCCGACGGCGAGCCGGGCAGCGCGCAGGATTCATGGTTCGAAGACGCTTGGCGGCCATATCGCCGACATTCTGCACGAGGTCGGCGTGCCGTATTGCCCCGGCGGCGTGATGGCGAAGAACGCGCAATGGCGCGGTTCGCGCGCCACCTGGAACGAGCGCGTCGCCGGCTGGATACGCAGCGCGACGCCGCAGGCGCTGCTGTCGGTCGATATCTTTTTCGACATGCGCCCGGTGCACGGCGACGGCACGCTCTGCACGAACCTTTGGCGCCACGGCTTCGACATGGCGCAGGGCGAGTTAGACTTCGCCAAGCTGTTGGCTGAAGCTGCCGGCAGCGTCGCGCCGGGGCTGAACCTGTTCGGCCAATTCCGTACCAAAGAGGGCCGCATCGACTTGAAGCGGGCGGGCCTGTTCGGCATCGTCTCCTTCGCGCGTGTGCTCGCCGTCTGCCACCACGTGGTCGAGCGTTCGACGCCGGCGCGGCTCGCCGGCATCAAGGCGCTCGGCATCGGCGCCCATGCCGATCTCGACGCATTGGACGAGGCGCAGGCCGTGTTCCTCGACCTGATCCTGGCCCAGCAGGTCGCCGACCTCGAGAGCGGAACGCCGCCGTCGAACGCGGTCGCCGTCAAGCGGCTGTCTCGGCGCGATCGCGAGCGGCTGCGCTCCGCGCTCGATGCCGTGCGCCATCTCGACCGGCTGACGCGCGATCTGTTATTTCGGGGATAGCTCGCAGCGCAACCGGCCCGCCGGTATGATACGGTCAAATCAACGGGAGGCCGGCCATGAGCGAGCGCGCGATCGAATTCGTCGAAGTCTGGGTTTCGGAGCACGTCCGCGGCGGCGAGGACCCCGGCGATGCCAAGCCGCTGGCCGCGCAGTGCCTCGCGGCGGCAAAGTCCGCAGGCATCCCGCAGACCGAAATCGAAGATGCGTTTGAAGACCTCGCCGCGTTCATCGCCGGCGAGATCACGGAAGCGGGTCTATCGCGCAAGGGCAGTTGACCCGCCACGCGACAGCGCTGGCGAGCCCGACCGGTGTAGGGCTTGAGCACAGCGAAGCCCGCGCGCTCATTCCCGATAGTCCAAAAGCCGAAGAAGACGTGGGCCCGGCGCCTTGGCTATGCTCGCCTTACGCTCGCTGACCAGCCGCAATGGCTGTCGGAATGAAGCGTTCAGCCTTCATCGGAACAAATGAGTTCCGCGGGTGTTGACGAGACGAATACCGCAAAAACTGGGAGCGTTTCATGAATGAGGATCGGTTCGCGGGTACGGCTCGCAATCTTGGCGGCAAAGCGCAGGAGGGCGTTGGGCGCTTCGCAGGAAATACCAAAATGGAGGCTGAAGGCGTCCTCAACCAGGCAGCAGGGGCTGCCCAGGACCTTTACGGCCAGGCCAAGGACGTCGCCACTGACGCGGCGGATGCCGTCAAGGCTGGCGCTTCCGTGGCGGAAGATTTCGTTCGTCGTGGAATCGAAAAGCAGCCCTATACGGCTGTCGCCATCGCCTTTGTGATTGGGTTGGCAATCGGATGGCGAAGGCCGCGCGACTATTAACCGCCTCGTGTTGGGCATCGGGAACGCTGTCGCGATTGCAACGTTATCGGATTGGGAACCGGCATCGCGAATGCGGTACTGGAACCTGCAAGGGGTCCGCACACCCCAAAAGGGAGCGGACCCTTTGGCTTGCCTTGGCGGTCTTCAGGCCTTGGCGGTCTTCAGATTGGCGCTCAACCGGACGCGAGCTGGTGGCGGGCCAGCGTCATGAGTGCCGGCAAAAGATGAACCCCGGCACTGGGGAAATGCCGGGGTCCTACGCAGTTACGCGGGGCGGTTGGGACGTACTCGGTTCAGAGGGAACCCCAACCGTTCAAGGATGATGCCAGACATGCTTTAACATTTCGTTTCCCATAACTGACCCCAAGCAATGATCACGGAGGAGCGGAGCGAAATGCACTGCGACCGTCCGCTTCTGCAGTGACTAGAAACTGGGAGGCATCCCGCTAAGAATTCGACCTTAAATGTTTGAATTGGTTGGTCGGAGCGGCGAGATTCGAACTCGCGACCCCCAGTCCCCCAGACTGGTGCGCTAACCGGGCTGCGCTACGCTCCGCCAAGCGCGAACGTCTACGCCGCCCGGCTTGCGGGTGCAAGCGCGGCCTTTGCGCGTGTGCCGCGCGGGCTAAGGACTCAGGCGGCGGCTTCCGGGCGCCCTCGGAGCCGGCGCTTGATAGCGGCGGAAACCGGGATCGTCACCGAGGCGGTCCAGCCGCCGATCCGCTCGGCCTCTCGCGTCAGTGTCCGCTTGCACCACTTCTGCGCGGGCTTCTCGAACAGCCGCCAGATCAGGAACGACGCGGCCGTGATCGCGAGCGCGGTCGCGGCGATCAGCACGGGTGCGGATGCGAACGCCTGGAACTTGGTGAGCAGCATGTAGCCGATGTGCTGGTGGAGGAGATAAAGCGGGTAGGTGAGGCCGCCGATGGCAAGCACGAGGCCAGCCGGCAGCGGCAGGCGGCGCACGTTCATGGCGAGTGCGACCAGGGCGACGGAGGCGACGCAGGCGGCGGCGATCACCAGGCTGTCGAACTCGGTGTGGTAGTGCTCCCGCAGCCAGACGGCACCGGTGAAGGCCTGGCTGATCGCCGCGACGGTTGTGAACGCGAGCAACAACATGATCGTGCGATCACGCCGGCCGCGGAAGATCTCGTAGAGCACGAGACCGGCGCAGAAGAACGCACTCTGGTCGGTGATGAACAGTCGCCGTACCACGCCTGAATGCAGCACCGTCTCGTTGAAAATGGAGATGGCGATCCAGACGATGACGATGACACTCGATCTCGCGCCGGAATTTTCCGATCAGCAGCAGCAGAAAGACCCAGGCATAGAAGGTGATCTCATAGACGATCGACCAGTAGGCACCGTCCATGAACGGCTGCTTGAGGGCAGGCGACAGAATGACGAAGTTGGCGAGCCACTGCGTGACGCTCGCCTCGATCCGCGGCGCGCCGATCGCGAGTGTCACGATGAAGGTGATCGTCATGCACAGCAGGAAGCCCGGATAGATGCGCGACACGCGGGCGACGGCGAATTCCGTCGCGCTGCGTCCCTCGGCCGAATAGGCGATGACGAACCCGCTGATGATGAAGAAGAGCTGGACGCCGAGATAACCATATTTGATCACCGGAACGAGGCCGGGCAGCGAGACGTCGGTGTAGCCGTCCGCGATCGCGCCGCGAAACCCAAAATGGAACAGCAGCACGGCGGCGACCGCGAACAGGCGCAGGAGATCGAGGACTTCGACGCGCCGCTGGGGCGGCTTCGACGCTACGGCTGTGGCTGACACGTGGGCCTCCTGTGCCAGATCGGGAACGCCTGCAAGCTGGCAGGTGTGGAGACCTCTTCAGTGCAATGTGCAGGCCAGTGTTGCGCGCGGCACTGCGGCCGTGGTGACTGCGCGGTGGCGCGGGAGAGTGCAGCTACCCATACGCTTGCGCGGCTCCGGACGCCTGCAAGCCACGCCGGCCGAACGAGCGCGAGGCGGCCATCAGGCCCCACATCAGGCCGATGATCATGTAGTAGTGGCGCCAGTGATCGCTGTCGATGATGGCGCTCTCGAAGGCGATACCCAGGAACGTGGCGTAGACCGCGTGATAGGTCGACTGCCAGGGCGTCGGGACGAAGATGAAACGTAGTCCCATCACCATCGTGACCAGGATCAGCGTCGGGTAGGCAACGCCGGTAAGCCAGCCGCCGGACATGAAGGCGTTGAGGTAGGAGTTGTGCGGATCCTCCGGGAAGTAGTTCGTGAATTGCAGCGGGCCGATCCCGAGCGGACGCTGGAGCGCGAGGTCGACGCCGAGGAGATAGCGGCCGAACCGGCCGAAATACCCGACGTCGTAGCTCTGCTCGAACGCGGCGCGCTCCTTGAACATGTCGGCGACCTGGTCGATCGAGAGCAGCGCCGCGATGAACACCGCGACCACCAGCACGCCCGCGATCGTGACCAGGATGATGCGGATGCGCTCGCTCCCGGAGCGGCTGGTGACGAACGTCAGCAGCATCATCAGCAGCGCTGCGAACGCGAACTGGCCCCAGGCGCCGCGCGAGAAGGTCAGCAACAGGGCTGCCATCATCACGAGCAGCATCAGGCTGCTCCGGATGACGAGCCGGCCGGCGAGAATGCGATGAAGGATCAGCACGCCCGGCAGCACCAGGAACGCGCCCAGCACGTTCGGGTCGTTGAAGGTCCCGCGCGCGCGCGAGAAGCGCAGAAACATTTCGGAGACACTGCCGAACAGGTGGAAATAACCGGCGATGGCGACCACCGCGGCGATCAATGCGCCCGCCACATAGCCACGCAGCAAAACATCAAGCCGCTGCTCGGTATTGGTGCCGAGCATCGCGGCGTAGAAAATCGCGGTGGCGGCGAGGAAGATCGAAATGAAGACCCAGAGCACCGGCTTCGCCTGGTCGTCGACCTGGAGCACCGCGACCGCGTAGCCGATATTCATGAAGATGAGCAGCAGCGCGAGCGGAACAAGCGCGGGCCGCAGCGTCAGGCCCGTCAGCATGAACAGAAAGATCGCGATGATGCAGACGATCTCGTAGGGGCTCGGCTCGATGAAGACGAAGGCTCCGGCAAAGCCCATCAGCCAGAGCAGGCCGAGCCGCAGCGACTCGACGGCGATCCGGGGACCGGCAACCGCATGTGCTGTCGCCGTGAACGACATCAGTAGGCGTTTTCGGTGCGGGCCAGCGCGAGCGGGGTCTTTGCCAGGATGTAGAGGTCGAACAGCACCGACCAGTTCTCGATGTAATAGAGGTCGTGCTCGACGCGGCGCTGGATCTTCTCGTTGGTGTCGGTTTCGCCGCGCCAGCCGCTGATCTGCGCCCAGCCGGTGATGCCGGGCTTCACCCGGTGGCGGGCGAAGTAGCCGTCGACCGCCTCGTCATAGAGGCGATCTTCCGCCTTGGCGTGCACCGCGTGCGGACGCGGCCCGACCAGCGACAGGTTGCCCTTGAAGACGACGTTGAAGAGCTGCGGCAGTTCGTCGATCGAGGTCTTGCGGATGAAGGCGCCGACGCGGGTGACGCGCGGATCGTCTTTCTGCACAAGCTTCGAGGCGGTGGCGTCGCACTGATCGACATACATCGAGCGGAACTTGTAGACCTCGATCAGCTCGTTGTTGAAGCCGTAGCGCTTCTGCTTGAAGAGCACCGGTCCGCGGCTGTCGAGCTTGATGGCAAGCGCGGTGAGCAGCATGAGGGGGGAGAGCGCTATGAGGAGGAGGCTGCCGACGACCTTGTCGAACAGCCATTTCATCACGACGTCCCAGTCGGTGATCGGCTTGTCGAATACGTCGAGCACGGGGACGTTGCCGAGATACGAATAGGCGCGCGGGCGGAAGCGCAGCTTGTTCGAGTGCGCCGACAGCCGGATGTCGACCGGCAGCACCCACAGTTTCCGCAGCATTTGCAGAATGCGGCCTTCCGCCGAGATCGGCAGCGAGAAGATCACCAGATCGATGCGGGTGCGGCGCGCGAATTCGACCAGATCGTCCACCGTGCCGAGCTTCTGCCGGCCGGCGACGACGGTCGGCGAACGCTCGTCGCCGCGGTCGTCGAACACCCCGACGATGCGGAGATCGGAATCTTTCTGCGAGAGAAGCGACTTGATCAGCGCGTCGCCGCGCTCGTCGCCGCCGACCACGACGGTGCGCCGGTCGAGCCGGCCTTCCCGCGTCCAGCGGCGCACCAGCACGAACAGGCCCTTACGGAACGCGACCAGCGCGATCAGGCCGACGACGTAGAAGGTGCCGAGCCACACGCGGGAGAATTCCTGCCCGGCTTTGGCGAAGAATGTCGCGCCGATGACTAGCAGGAACACCACTGACCATGCGGAGGCCAATCGAAAATATTGCTTCTCGTAGCCGCGGAAGGCCTGCACCTGGTAAACATCGGCGGCCTGGAATGCGAGCAGGGCAAGCGTGGCGATGCCCAGGATCGCCCCGACATAGTGCCACTCGAAGCCGTCGACCGGGACGACGTAGCCGACGTAGACGGCAAGGCCGACGAGAACGATGAGCGTGAACTCGAGCATTCGCACGACGCCGGCCACCACGATCGGCGACCAGGCCGCCGCGATCGGCTGAGCGGCGACTTTGAGCGCCGCCGGGGACAACGGCTTCACGCGCTTGCCGATCCCGACGGTATCGGTGCCGACGGCGTCCGCGGTCGCCGTGGCGGCGTTCATCACGCTTTGTGCGCCGAGTTCGATCATGTTGTACTCAACTCAAGAAACACGCGTCTGGCGCCTGGGTCGGCGCGTGCGCCCCACACGTGGGTGGTATTCGAAAAGATTCAAGAAATGCTTAGGGAGGGGGGCAAAATACGGAAGATATTAACCATTTCGTAGCGTTAACGCGGATGATTCGCGGTATGCCGCGAGCACTGCGTCCGTCATCGTGTCGATGGAGAAGGCGGCGCGCACGCGTTCTCGCAAGCGCAGCGCGGCTTCCTGCTGCGCGGCTGGGTCGCGCAAGGCCGCGCCGATCGCGCATGCCAGCGCTGCGGCATCATTCGGTGCAACAAGCGCGGCGCTGTCGTTGCCGAATATCTCCGGCAGACCGCCCACGCGCGTCGCGATGATCGGAAGCCCCGCGGCGGCGCCTTCGAGAACGATGTAAGGCAGCGACTCCGCGCGCGACGGCACGACCAGCAGTCGCCCGAGTGCGAAGGCCGCGCGCGCCGGCATGGTGCCGGCAAACCTGACGGCGCCGGCAAGCTTCTGCGCCGCGACCGCGGCTTCGAATGCGCCGCGATCGGGCCCGTCGCCGACAATGGTGGCGGTGACCGGTTGGCCATCCCGCGAGAGTGTCGCAATGGCCTGGATCAGGACGTCGACACCCTTGAGCAGCCGCAGTTCGCCGATGAAGAGCAAGTCGGTGGCGTCCGGAGCGAAGGGCACCGGTTCGAACTCCGCCGGGCTTACGCCATTGTGAACCACGCGGTTCATCGTCTCCGGTCTGCCGACCTTGCTGACATAGACTGTGCGTCCGTACTCGCTTTCGAACAGAAACAGGTCGGTGCGCCGCATCAGCATGCGTTCGAGCGTGAGGTAGAGCAGCCCGGTGGGGGAGCCCCAGTCGTAGTGCAGGCTGCCGCCGTGCGGCGTGTAGACCCGGATGGCTTTGCCGACGCGGGCAAGGCGCGCGTAGGCGCCGCCCTTGGCGCCATGTCCGTGGATCACGTCGACCTGAAGTTCGGCGGCGCGCCGCCCCACCAATGCCGTCGCCCGCACGTCGCCGAGCCCGATCTGCCGGTTCATCGCCACTCGCGTGAGACCGAGCGCGAGGTCGGGCGCCAATTCCGCGAGCATCGCCTCGGCGCGCGCACCGCCGGTCGACGCATCGGCGATCAGCCCGACGCGGTGTCCGCGCGCGGTTTGCCCGCGCGCCAGATCGACCACGTGGCGGAACAGGCCGCCGACCGGGGCGCGCAGCACGTGCAGAATTTTCAAGGTTTCCGTCGGCGCCGGCGGTCATGCGGAAATTAACTCTGAGTTAACGAGGCGCGCGACGACGATGGACAATGCTGCATGCGGTCCCCAACTGCCTACTGGAATGCGCCGTCTCGGGCGTGCCTCACATTCGTTAGAAGGCCCCAAGAGCTGCTGCAAAATGGTTAAGCTGCTGCAAAATGGTTAACGACGCCGGCGCCCATTTCGTCGCGGAGGCGCTGTGAAACGGCGCTCCTTAACGCGCCGTCAACCATAATCGTTTGGAATTAGGTTACGAGTCGCGCTTGGGTGCGCATAGGTGGTGAAGCGGTCATGCAAACGGGCGTGCAGTCGGACGGTGAAGCTGGCGTCTCGCAGGCTAGCGGCGAACTCGATCTCGGGTCATTGGGCCGCGCACTGTGGGCGAAAAAGGGCCGGATCGTCGGGTTGACGCTTTTGGCCGGCGCATTGGCCTTCGCGGGCGTCAATCTGGTGACGCCGAAGTATCGTTCGGAAACGCGGATCCTGATCGAGACCCGCGAGAACATCTTCCTGCGACCCGATGCTGAAAAGAATGCGATGGAGCGCGGCACCACCGTCGACCAGGAGGCGGTGACCAGCCAGGTGCAGCTCATCCTGTCGCGCGACCTCGCGCGCGACGTGATCAAGAAGCTCAAGCTCGGAGACCTTCCGGAATTCGACCCGGTGCTGCGCGGCCCGTCCCTGGTGCGGACGCTGCTGAGCCTGACCGGCATCATCAAGAATCCGCTGAGCATGACGCCCGAGGAGCGGGTGCTGCAGAGTTACTACGATCGGCTGAGCGCCTTTCAGGTCGAAAAATCCCGCGTGATCGCGATCGAGTTCGATTCCGAGGATGCCAAGCTCGCTGCCCGCGTCGCCAACACGATCGCTGAGACCTATCTCGTTCTGCAGCAGGCCGCCAAGCAGGACCAGACCCGCACCGCCGGCACCTGGCTGTCCGGCGAAATCGAGACGCTGCGCAAGAAGGTCGCGGACGCGGAAGCGAAGGTCGAGCAGTACCGCGGCAAGACCAACCTGTTCATCGGCACCAACAACACCTCGCTGTCGAACCAGCAGCTCGGCGAATACAACGCTCAGCTTGGCACGGCGCGTGCGCTGAAATCGGATGCCGAGGCGAAGGCGCGATTGATCCGCGAGGCGCTGAAATCGGGCGGACCGATCGAGTTCTCCGACATCGTCAATTCCGAGTTGATGCGGCGGCTGACCGAGCAGCGCGTCACGCTGCGCGCACAGCTTGCCGAGCAATCCTCGACGCTGCTCGGCCAGCATCCGCGCATCAAGGAATTGCGTGCGCAAATCACCGACCTCGACCGGCAGATGCGCGAAGAAGCCGACCGCCTTGCCCGCTCGCTCGAAAACGACGCCAAGCTGGCGAACGCCAAGGTGGACGGACTGTCTTCCGGGTTCGACCAGCTCAAGCGGCAGGCGGCTTCGACCAACGAGCAGGACGTGCAATTGCGTGCGCTCGAACGCGAAGCGAAGTCGCAGCGCGATCTGCTGGAATCCTATCTCGCCAAGTACCGCGAGGCGACCGCGCGCGACAACATCGGCGCCGCCTCGCCCGACGCGCGCGTCATCTCGACCGCCGTCGTGTCGAACACGCCGGCCTGGCCGCGCAAGCTCCCGATCATTCTGGTTTCGGCGCTGGCGATGTTTGCCTTGTCCTCGGGGTTCGTGTTGAGCAGCGAGCTTTTGGGCGCAATGCCCGCACGGGCGATCCTTTCGCCGCGCCGGCTGCGCAGGACGCTGCCCACGGCCACAGAGACAGACGACGACATCGGGCCGGAGGCCGTTCTGCCGCCGCGGCCGAGCCCGCAGCCGGAACCGGAGCCGCAGGCGTCGCCAGCAGTCGCCGCCGTCGAACGGGGTGCGGGGGTGCCGCTCGAAGCGATCGAGCAGCTCGCAAGCGATCTCACCGCGGCGGGCGACCTGGCGCGCCGGATCACCGTGGTCGGCGCGGCGCATAACGTCGGTACGACGACGGCCGCGATTACGCTCGCGCGCACGCTCACCAAGCAGGGCCGGGTGGTGCTCATCGACCTTGCATTCGGCTCGCCCAACCTTTCGGCGATCGCCAGCGACCCGGCCGTGCCGGGCATTGTCGATCTCGTCCGCGGCGCTGCATCGTTCGGCCAGATCATTACGCGCGACCGGCATTCACGTGTGCACCTCGTCCTGGCCGGCAAGGCGGGCGCCCCGTCCGCCGTCATGGCTTCGCAGCGGCTGGCCATCACGCTCGAAGCGCTAGGGCGCAGCTACGACCACGTGGTGATCGACGCCGGCACCGCGACGGACGCCGTGCTCGACCGGCTCGCCAGCCTGACGCAGCGCGCCGTGCTGGTCGCGAGCGAGTTGCAGGATCCTGCCACCACCGCGGCGAAGCAGGCCCTGCTGGAAGCCGGCTTCGCGGATGTCACCGTGCTGGTTGCGGCACCGGGCGGACCGAGATCGGCGGGCGATCAGGCGGCCGCGTGACGGGACCGGGTTGCCCGCGCGCGGCGACCGGCCGCTCAGCGGCGGGCACGCAGACGGCGGGCCGCCTGTACGGTCGCCCACAGCGAGGGCTTCTCTTTGATGAGGCGCTTGGCCGCGATGGCGGCGCGAACTCCGGGCGCCGCGAGGCGTCCGAGCGTGGTGAGCCCCAGGATGGTATCGAACAAGGGTTCTATCTCGTTGCAGAAGACCGATTTATAATCCGCCTTGCCGACCCCGAGATCGAAGCCACGCAGTCCGCGGTCGGCGCAGTCGATCACCATGTGACGGATCAGGATCAGGCCGGGGCTGTGACGCGCATTGTCGCTGAGCGTATAGCTGTTGAACATCGATGTGCAGCGATAGTCGTCCGCGACGACGGCGAATAACGCGAGGATTTCGGCGTTCGCTTCTAGCGCATGAAGCTCGATGAGGTGCCGGCCGTTGGGTAGCTTGCAGTGACACGCGCGGCGCAGGAATTCCTCGACGCCTGGGGCGGCGAACACGTTGCTCAGGCCCTGCTGCGCCATATGGATCGATTTCAGCGCGAAGAAAGCATCGAGCAGGCGATCGATGTCGGCCGGCGCCGTTGCGCGCACATAGCGGAAGCCGGGGAGGCCTTGGAGCTTGCGGATCTTGCCGCGCAACCGTCCGCGCATTGCCGAGCTCAACAGGTGCTGCATCAACTCTTCGCCGGGCCGGTCGATGGTGACGCGCATGCTGTGATCGACGGAACTCTGATGCGGCAGCAGCGCGAACGGGTTGGCGATGCCGTCCCAGCCGAGCGGCTGGCTGAACAGCACCAGCAGGTCGACGCGGTTGCCGCCCGCTGCGATGCGGTCAAAGATGTCGTGCAGGTCCTGCGCGGTGATGTCCGCCGCGACGTCTCGCCGCCACAAGCCGATGTTGAAATTGGCATGCTTGGAGCCAAGGAACCGCACGATGTTCAGCGGGCCGGTGCGGGTGCGGCCGAACGGCCAGAGAAACATCGGCTCGCCGTGGTGACCGAAGCCGGTGACGATGAACGGCGTGACCCCGCCGCGGGCGCCGACGTGCTGCTGCCAGGCGGCGAGAAAATCGAAGCGCTGATAGGGCGTTGTGAGCGCGCGGCCGGCCTCGAGACGCCGCCAGAAGGGCTCCGCCGCCACCATGCTGTCGAATACTTCGACCGAGGCGATCGCGCCGGCGTTCTGGAGGGCTCCGAGCGTGGCGGCCTCCCGTCCGGGCTGATAGCTGACTACAACGTTCATCCTGGATGCGCGGCTGCGGGCCGCGACGCCCTTCCGTTCGAACGGCGGCGACATTGGCAAACAATTATCAATAAACAGTTGGGATATTCTGGCGATTAGAGCGGGAACTACGTCCTTGTCCGACTTGAAGAAAACGGTTATCCGCGGGGGGCTGGAAACGCTGTATTTCAGTGCTGCCCACGTCCTTATGCGGCCGTTTGTCGCCGGCGTCGGGGCGATCCTCACGCTTCACCATGTACGTCCTTCCCGCTCCGACCGGTTCCAGCCGAACCGGCTCCTGGAGGTGCGGCCGAGCTTCCTCGAGGAGGTTTTGCGCTATCTGCGCCGGTCCCGCCTCGATCTCGTGAGCCTCGACGAAATGTATCGCCGCATGGTGGAGCGGGACTTCTCGCGGCGGTTCGTCTGCGTGACGTTCGACGACGGATACCGCGACACGATGCAGTGGGCCTATCCGCTCTTGAAGAAGCACCAGGTTCCGTTCTGCGTGTACATCCCGACGAGCTTTCCCGACCGTCTCGGCGAACTGTGGTGGCTGGCGCTCGAGGCCGTCGTCGCCCGCAACGGGCACATCAGCCTGCTGATCGACGGCCGCGAGCAGTGGTTCGATTGCGCCACGGTCGCGCGACAAGCGCCATCTCTACGAGCAGCTCTACGGCTGGGTTCGCAGCCTCAAGACCGAGGACGAACTGCGGCGCGTGGTGCGTGATCTCAGCGCGCGCTACGGGGTCGACATCGCGGCGTTCTGCGACGAGCTGTGCATGGACTGGAACGAACTGACGCGGCTCGCGGCCGATCCGCTCGTCACCATCGGCGCGCACACCGTCAATCACGTCATGCTCGCCAAGGTGCCGGAGCAGATGGCCCGCTCGGAGATGCAGATGAGCCGCTCGGTCATCGAGGCTTCGCTCGGCCGGCGGCCCGACCATTTGTCCTACCCGATCGGCGATCCGACGTCGGCCGGGCCGCGCGAATTCCGCGTCGCGCGCGAGCTCGGCTTCAAGACGGCGGTGACGACCCGGCCGGGCGTATTGTTCCCGGCGCACCGCGATCATCTGCTCGCGCTGCCGCGAATTTCGCTTAATGGGGAACATCAGCAGTTGCGGTATGTGCGCGTGCTGCTCTCGGGCGCCGCCACCGCGGTGTGGAACGGCTTCCGCCGCGTCAACGCGGCGTAGCGTCGGGCCGCGTCATCCAACGGATGAGCGGCATCGCCGGCAGCACCCAGCCGAGCCCCGCGACGACGTAGTAGATTGTCTCCAGAAGGCGGTGCGCCTTGATGGCGGGCGACTGCGCGAGCGCCATCGCGACCAGCGCCCACACCAAGACCAGGACGAGGAGCATGATCGCGCCGAGAAACTTGCGCGTGCGGATGGACATGGCTGCTAGTGGTCCGATTTTAACATTCGCATCCCTTCTCGGCGGGCTCTATTGCGAATGTTAGAATCAAAGGACCACTAGCAAATATGGGGTTCTAGTGGAGCTTTGGATTTGACATTCGCTTCGCGAACCCGCGGCTGAGTGGGTAGCGAATGTCAAATCCGCTCCACTAGGTACGCCGATTGCGAGGGCAGGGGGGATCACTATATGGTCCGCGCGTCACCAGCAAGCGAATGATCGCGCATGTCGACTGCATTGCCGCCGCCGGACGTTCGCCGCCGCGCCATCAGGTTGTGGCTGCTGGCGGTGGCCGCGCTGATGTTCGTGACGCTGATCGTCGGCGGCGCGACGCGGCTCACGGAATCCGGCCTTTCGATCGTCGAATGGAAGCCGGTCACCGGCATCGTGCCGCCGGTGAGTGCGACGGCGTGGCAAACCGAGTTCGACAAGTACAAGACCATTCCGCAATTCCGCGAGCGCAATGCCGCGATGACGCTCGTCGAGTTCAAGCTGATCTATTGGTGGGAGTGGACGCATCGCGTGCTCGCGCGGCTCGTCGGCGCGGCGTTCCTGCTGCCCTTCCTCTGGTTTCTCTGGCGGGGCTGGGTCGAGCCTGAGCTTCGCGTACGGTTGTGGACCTTGTTTGGGCTGGGCGCGGCGCTCGGGGCCGTCGGCTGGTGGATGGTGGCGTCGGGCCTTGTCCGAGCGGGTGAGCGTGTCGCAGTACCGGCTGGCGTTTCATCTGACGCTCGCCTGCGCGATCTACGCCGCGATCGTCTGGACGGCGGAACGCCTCTTGCCGCGTGAGCCGGTCGTGGCGTCGGCGCGTATTCGTGTCAGCGCGATCGGGCTCGTTGCATTGGTCTTGGCGCAAATCTATCTCGGCGCGCTGGTGGCCGGGCTGCGGGCTGGGCTGATCTACAACACCTGGCCGCTGATCGACGGCGCTCTTGTACCGGATGCGGCGCGGCTCTTCTTCCAGGAGCCGCTGTGGCGGAATTTCTTCGAGAATGCGCTGACCGTGCAGTTCGATCATCGCATGCTGGCCTATGCGCTGCTGCTCGCCGCGGTGGCGCATGCGATCGATCTGGTGCGCCATGTCGAGGCGCGCTCCGCGGTTATTGGCGGCGCCGCGCTGGCCGGGGTGCTCGTGCTGCAGGCGGGCCTCGGCATTGCGACGTTGCTGCATGGCGTGCCGATCGACCTGGCGCTGGCGCATCAGGGGCTGGCGATCGTGGCGCTCACCATTGCCGTTCTGCATGCCGCGAAACTCGCGCCGCGCCGGGTGGCCGTTCGCGCCGGCGCACCGCTGGAGCAGGCGACATGATCGAGGTCACGCATCACGGCGATGTCGCGATCCTGCAAATGGCGCACGGCAAGGCCAACGCCATGAGCATCGAGTTCTGCCGGTCCGTCAAAGCGCAACTCGAAGAATTGCGCACCTCACCCGCGTCCGCCGTGGTGCTGACCGGCTCGGGCCGGATTTTCTCGGCCGGGGTCGATCTCCCGCGCCTGCTCGACGGCGGCACGCCTTACATTCGCGAATTCCTGCCGGTCATGAATGCGATGTTCGCCACGGTCTTTTCCTATCCGAAGCCGGTGGTGGCCGCGATCAACGGCCACGCGATCGCCGGCGGGTGCGTGCTGGCCTGCGCCGCCGACAGGCGGCTGATGGCGAGCGAGCCCGGCCGCATCGGGGCGACCGAATTGCTGGTCGGCGTGCCGTTTCCCGGCCGTCGCCATGGAGATCATGCGCAACGCTCTGGCGCCGCAGTATTTCGAAGACGCGATCTTCAGCGGCGCGACCTATACGCCGGACGACGCGCTCGGACGCGGCATGGTCAACGAGGTGATCGGGCCGGATCATCTGCTCGAGCCGCGCAGTGGCGGCGGCACGTACGCTCGCCGCGCTTTCGCCCGCCGCCTTCGCGCTTTCCAAGCAGACAACACGACAGCCTTCGCTCGACCGCATGGAGCGGGAAGGGCGCCGTATCGACGACGCCGTCATGCAGATCTGGTGCGCGCACGACACGCTCGACCGCATCAGGGCCTACGTCGCGCGCACCCTCAAGAAATCCTGAACCGGTTGATCCCGGCGGAAACAAAACTCGAAAACGAATTTCGATCCGATGATCCGTCATTGCGAGCGCAGCGAAGCAATCCAGCATCCACCGTGAAGTCTGGATTGCTTCGTCGCCTTGGAGGCTCCTCGCAATGACGGCCCTGGGTTCCCGCTTGCGCGGGAACGAACGGAGTGTGCGGTGCGACTTTGCATTACGCCGCCGCCAGCCCCTGCTCCAGATCGGCGATGATGTCGTCCTTGTCCTCGAGCCCGATCGAGAGCCGCACCACGTCGGGCCCGGCGCCGGCCTGCACCTTCTGCTCGTCGGAGAGTTGCCGGTGCGTGGTCGACGCCGGATGGATGATCAGCGAGCGCGTGTCGCCGATGTTGGCGAGATGCGAGAACAGCTTCACGTTCGAGACCAGCTTGACGCCGGCGTCATAGCCGCCCTTGAGGCCGAAGGTGAACACCGCGCCCGCGCCTTTCGGCACGTATTTCTGCGCGAGCGCGTGGTAGCGGTCGCCGGCCAGCCCCGGGTAGCTCACCCAGGCGACCTTCGGATGCTTGACCAGCCATTCCGACACCGCCTTGGCATTCTCGCAGTGGCGCTGCATGCGCAACGGCAAGGTCTCGATCCCGGTGATGAACAGAAACGCGTTGAACGGCGAGAGCGCCGGTCCGATGTCGCGCAGGCTCAGCACCCGGCAGGCGATGGCGAAGGCGAAGTTGCCGAACGTCTCGTGCAGCACGATGCCGTGATATTCCGGCCGCGGCTCGCTCAGCATCGGATAGCGCTTGTCGCGCGACCAGTTGAACGTGCCGCCGTCGACGATCAGGCCGCCGATCGAATTGCCGTGGCCGCCGAGAAACTTGGTCAGCGAATGCACCACGATATCGGCGCCATGCTCGATCGGACGGCAGAGATAGGGCGTGGCGAGCGTGTTGTCGACGATGTAGGGCACGCCGGCTTTCTTGGCGATTGCCGCGACCGCCGCCATGTCGGTGATGACGCCGCCCGGGTTGGCGATCGACTCGGTGAAGATCGCCTTGGTCTTGGGCGTCACGGCGCGCTCGAAGCTGCCGATGTCGTCCGGGTCCGCCCACACCACGTTCCAGCCGAAATTCTTGAAGGCGTGGTTGAACTGGTTGATCGAGCCGCCATAGAGCTTCTTCGAGGCGACGAACTCGTCGCCCGGCTTCATCAGGCAGTGCATGACGAGGACTTGCGCGGCGTGGCCGGATGCGACCGCGAGGCCCGCGGTGCCGCCTTCGAGCGCGGCGACGCGTTCCTCCAGCACGGCGCAGGTCGGGTTGCCGATGCGCGTATAGATGTTGCCGAAGGTCTGCAGGCCGAACAGCGACGCGGCGTGGTCGACATCCTCGAACACGAACGACGTCGTCTGATAGATCGGGGTTGCGCGCGCGCCGGTGGTCGGGTCGGGCTGCGCGCCGGCGTGGATCGCGAGCGTGGCAAAGCCTGGGGCTTTATCGGGCATCAATTTCCTCCTCCGCGGCGGATGGCCGTTACATTCCGCCTGCAGCCAATTCGGCCTATGGGCGCCCCATGGTCAAGGCGCGCCGACGACCGCGCAAGTGACTATCGGTCGCGAGTGACGGAAATCTTGCGTCCGCTGCATATTCTTGAGGCAATCGCTGCGGATCGAGGACAGGAGTTTTTTGCGAAATCTCGTCGCCGCTTCGATTGTGCACGCAAATCAAGGTTCAATTCAGCACATATATCTCTGAATTCGCTCGATAAAATATTTCGCCGCGCATGCGGGACTTGGCTCGCCCGTTGCTTGTTCAGCGGCGCTTTCCGCTTTGCGATTCCAGGCCCGCAACGACCGGCCTGCGCGAACAAGGCGCCAAGAGGAAGCAAGAGGAAGAAGGAGTAACACCATGTGCCAAGGCGACGACCATTCATGTCCGCAATTCGACCTGCACCGCGAGCAACTGCTGGCCGATCTCGATCACGAGCGCCGCAGCTTTCTCAAGAGTGCGTTTGTCGCAACCGGCGGGGCGGCAGCGCTCACCGCCGGTGGCGCGGCGATGATCGCGCCCGCCGCGGCGCAGACCGCAGCGGCGCGGCAGGGCCGGCCGAGCCATCACTACCTACCGGCGAACGCCGACACGGTGCATTGGGGTTATTTCAGCAAGCTGCTCAAGCCGCAGATCGAAGTCGATTCCGGCGACTACGTCACGATCGAAGCCTTGACGCATCATGCCAATGACGATGCCGAGCGGATGGTCAAGGGCGATCCGGGCGCCGAAAGCGTTTATCTTTGGACCAAGGACAAAAAGGGCGTGGACCGCCGCGGCGCCGGTCCGATGGACGGCAAGCTGCTTGGGCGCGGGGCGGGCGAAGGCCTCGGCGTGCATATCTGTACCGGCCCGGTCTATGTGCGCGGCGCCGAGCCCGGCGACATCCTCGAAGTGCGCATCATCGATGTGAAGCCCAGGCCCTCGGCCAATCCGCAATATGCCGGCAAGGCCTTCGGCAGCAACGCGGCGGCATGGTGGGGGTTCCACTACAAGGAACTCCTGACCGAGCCCAAGCCGCGCGAGGTCATCACGATCTACGAGGTCGACGCTACCGGTCAGCGCAACTGGGCGCAGGCGGTGTACAATTTCCAATGGACGCCGCAGACCGATCCCTTCGGCGTCGTGCACAAGACCATCGACTATCCGGGCGTCCCGGTCGACCACAAGACCGTCAAGGAGAACCACGGCATCCTGAAGAACGTACGCATTCCGATCCGGCCGCATTTCGGCGTGCTGGGGCTCGCGCCGAAGGAAGCGGATATCGTCGACTCGATTCCGCCCGGCTACTTCGGCGGCAACATCGACAACTGGCGCATCGGCAAGGGCGCCACGATGTACTACCCCGTCGCGGTTCCGGGCGGGCTTTTGTCGGTTGGCGACTCGCATGCCTCGCAGGGCGATTCGGAACTGTGCGGTACCGCGATCGAATGCTCGCTAACCGGCACCTTCCAGCTCGTCGTGCACAAGAAAGCTACGCTCGCCGGCACCTCGCTCGCTGCGCTCGACTATCCGCTGCTGGAGACCCAGGACGAGTGGGTGCTGCACGGCTTCAGCTACGCGAACTATCTCGCGGAGCTGGGCGAGAAGGCGCAGTCGCAGATCTACGAGAAGTCCTCGGTCGATCTCGCGCTCAAGGATGCCTTCAAGAAGATGCGCGCGTTCCTGATGTCGACCAAGGGGCTGACCGAGGACGAGGCGATCTCGCTTATTTCGATTGCGGTCGACTTCGGCGTGACGCAGGTGGTCGACGGCAACTGGGGCGTCCACGCCGTGATCAAGAAGAGCCTGTTTGCCGGCGCCGTCGCCTGACCGAGGCGGCAGGGAACTACCGCGGACTCGTCGGCGGCCCGATCGGCCGCCGTCGTGGCGCCGCCCGCCGTGGTGACGCGGTCGAGCGCCATGCGCTGAATGCCACCGCCGAGCTTGCCTTTCTTCGCGCTCAGCGTGCGCGTGTTCACGCCCATCCAGGAGATTTCCGAGGAGATGCGGCCATACTCGATCTTGGGGCAGCGGTTCATCACCACCTTGAGGCCGTTGTCCTCCGCGAGCTTGGCCGCCGCGTCGTCACGGACGCCAAGCTGCATCCAGATCACCTTCGGCCGCGGATTGAGCGCGAGCGCCTCCTGCACGATCGCCATCGCGTATTCCGAGGCGCGGAAGATGTCGACCATGTCGATGGGTTCAGGAACGTCGGCAAGCCTGGCGTAGACCTTGCGGCCGAGCAATTCGCGGCCCGCCTGTCCCGGATTGATCGGGATCATCTGGTAGCCGCGCTCCAGTAGATACTTGAACGCAAAATAACTCGGGCGGCTCTCCTTGTTGGAGGCGCCGACCATGGCGATCGTCTTGACCGTGTTGAGGATGCCACGGATGTAGTTGTCGTCGTAGTTGTCGTGATTCATGCGGGATGCCGACTTTCCCCCAACATAGGCGCGCGCCGGATGTTGGGGAAGGGTCGCGCGGCACCGCCGCAAGGCCGATATGCCGTATCGCAAATATGTCGTGGCGCTCAGGCGCGCGGCACCGCGTCCCGCGCGAGAGACGCTGCCCGGTGACGCCGCCGCCCGCAACTGCGCATTTTCCGCTTCAAGCGCGGCGATCTTATCGCGTAATACGAGCGTCGCTTCCGCGACCTCGCTCTCGCTGAAACGCGCCGTGATGTGCTGCGAGCAATTCACGTCCCACGCCTCGACCGTGAACAGAATCACGCGCTCAGGCCTTGCGCGATAGCCCGCGTCGGTGAGCTTCGCGAGCAATTGCGGATCGTCCTCGACCACGCGCGCGCGGCCCCAGACTTTGATCCGATGCCGGCCGGCGAAATCGAGCAGGAACAGGAATGCCCGGTCGTTGTCGGCGAGATTGCTGAGCGTGATGTACTGCCGGTTGCCGGCGTAGTCGGCAAATCCCAGCGTGTGTTCGTCGACGACCTTGATGAAGCCCTTGGGACCGCCGCGGTGCTGGATGTAGGGCGCGCCGCTGGCCGACGTTGTGCCGAGGAACGCGGTGTCGAGTTCGGCGATGAAGCCCGCGAGCTCCGGTGTGACCCGGCTGGGAAATCCCTGGGCCACCTTCTTCTCGTAGGCGCGCGCGGAACCGCGTTCCGCCTGTGCGCGCCGCGCCGCCGGCGTGAAAACGATGTCGCTATTGTTGGAGGTGGTCACATCAAGCATGGCGCGGTCTCCTCGGAGCGGTCGGGTTCGCGACTAACGATCCCCATATCGCTATTTCTATCTGAAATGATAATATGCTTTATTCGGCAGATATTATTGCGATAATAGCAACAATATGGACCGGCTTGGATAATATCGCAGTCTTTGCCGAGGTCGCCGAGCACGGCAGCTTCGCCGCCGCCGCACGCCGGCTTGCCCGTTCGCCGACCGCCATCACCCGCGCCGTTGCCGAATTGGAAGCGCGCCTCGGCGTGCGCCTCCTCAACCGTACGACGCGCGCCGTCAGCCTGACCGAGGCCGGCGCACGGTTCCTGACCGGCGCGCGTCGCCTGCTTGGCGAGGTTGACGAAATCGAGCGCGCAGCCGCCGGGGAGGGGACCGCCCCACGCGGCGAATTGCGCATCACCGCGCCGATCCTGTTCGGCCGGTTGCACGTCCTGCCGATCGTCCAGGAATTCCTTGGCCGTTATCGCGACGTGTCGGCGTCGCTCTCGCTGCTCGATCGAACGGTCGACCTCGTGGAGGATGGCTTTGACGTCGCGGTTCGCATTGGCAGGCTGGCGGAAAGCTCCGCCATTGCCGCGCGTGTCGGGGCGGTCTGGAAGGTCGTTGTGGCGGCGCCCCGCTATTTGAAAGAGAACGGCACGCCGCAAGTGCCGGAGGAGCTTGCCGGACACTCCGTCGTTGCTTTCCCCGGCATATCGGGCAGCGCGCGTTGGAGTTTTCGCAACGGCGGCGAAGAAAGAAGCAGCGCGGTGAAGCCGCGGCTCATCGTGACGACGGCAGAGGCGGCGATCGACGCAGCGCGCGCGGGTTTCGGCCTGACCCGCGTGCTGAGCTATCAGGCTGCCGAGGGAATTGTTTCAGGTGCGCTGGTGCGATTGCTGCCGCAGTACGAGGGCGACGAGTTGCCGATCCATCTGCTCTATCCGGGCGGCCGTCACCCGCCGCCGAAGCTGCGTGCGTTTCTGGATTTTGCGATTCCGCGCCTGCGGCGGCGCTGCGAGGAGATCGCGCGCACGACCGGCCGATAAGGGCGAGACGACGCCCGCGAGTTAAAGCTCCTAGCGGTCTTCCCAGGCCGGCGGGCGCTTCTCGATGAAGGCTGCGATGCCTTCCTGGCCGTCTCGCGCCAGCAGATTCTCCACCATCACCTCGGCGGTCAAACGATAGGCATCCTCCAGCCCAAGTTCGAGTTGGCGATAGAACGCCTGTTTGCCGATCTTCACCACGTGCGCGGACTTGCCGGCGACCTTGCGCGCGAGTGCGAGTGCCGCGTCGAGTTCCTGTCCCGCGGGCACGACTTGGTTGACGAGGCCGATGCGATGCGCGTGCTCGGCGGAAACGAGGTCGCCGGTCAGCAACATTTCCATCGCGTGCTTGCGCTCGACGTTGCGTGACAGCGCCACCATTGGTGTCGAGCAGAACAGCCCGGCATTGATGCCGGACACGCCGAATTTCGCCGCGGCGGAGGCGACCGCGAGGTCGCAACTCGCCACCAACTGACAGCCGGCGGCGGTCGCGGTCCCTTGCACCGCCGCGATCACGGGCTGCGGCAGTCGGACGATCTGCAGCATCATGGCGCAGCAGGTCCGCATGATGTGCTCGAAGTAGCCGCGGCCGCGATCCGGGTCGCTGCGCCGCGCGCTGAGCTCCTTGAGATCGTGGCCGCCGGAAAACGCCGGTCCCTTGGCGGTCAGAACGACGACGCGCACCGCACGGTCGGATGCGATCGCGGCGAACTCGGCTGTCAATGCGGCCAGCATCGCCTCGGACAGGGGATTTCTCGAATTCCGGCCGGTTCAGCGTCAGGACCGCCACGGGGCCTGAATTCTCGCGCAACAGCGCAGGCGGATCGGCCTGTTGTAAACGTGCGGCGGTTGTCGGCATGGCGGCACTGACCCGATGCTTTATCGTGCCGGATAGTTATCGCTTCTCCCACCCGGCGCAAGGCACAACGGCCGCGCCGCCCGCAATGACTTTTTCAATCGTCGATATTCGTCTAAGGCTGTCGCTCACGGGAGCGGGCCAATGGCCGTGTTGATGACGATCGACGAACTCGAACGCTTCCTCGCGTCCGAGTTCCCGCAGGTTTTTCACGCCGAGAGCGGCCTTGCCATTGATGCGCTCTGGGACGGCGGGGCGCGCGTGCGCCAGCATTACCATCGCATCCTCGATCCGGCCCGGCGGCACTATTTCGGGGCCCACCATGATGGCGCTCGCGGACTTCGCCATGTACGTGGCGGTGCTTTCGGCGATCGGTCCGGTGCCGCTCGCGGTAACGACCAATCTCAACATCAACTTCCTGCGCAAGCCCCAACCGCGCGACCTGGTGGCGGAGGCCCGCCTCCTGAAACTCGGCAAACGGCTCGCGGTGGGCGAGGTCATCATCCGGTCCGAGGGCGAAGAGGAGGCCGTGGCGCATGTGACGTCGACCTATTCGATCCCGCCGCGATCCGGGCCTTAGTCGATGGTAATATAAGACCTATTTCATAAGCCATTGAATAAACGAAGTAATTTATTGCTGGATGGCGTTGACCTTGACTGCCTCGGCAGTGTACTCAGCCGCCATCGAGATACCGGGGCGGCTCCAACAAGGCGCCTCTTCCAGCGAAAGCTCACGTCATGGGTACATATTCGGCCAAACCCGCCGAGGTCGAGAAGAAGTGGATCGTGATCGACGCAACCGGGCTGGTCGTCGGCCGGCTCGCGACCATTGCGGCGATGCGGCTGCGCGGCAAGCACAAGCCGACCTACACGCCGCATGTCGATGACGGCGACAACGTCGTCATCGTCAACGCCGCCAAAATCGTGCTGACCGGCAAGAAGCGCGAAAAGAAGGTCTACCAGCACCACACCGGCTACATCGGCGGCATCAAGGAGCGCACCGCGAAGTCGATCCTCGACGGCAAGTTTCCGCAACGGGTGGTCGAGAAGGCGATCGAGCGCATGCTGCCGCGCGGGCCGCTCGCGCGGGTGCAACTCGGCAATCTGCGCGTCTATCCCGGTCCCGAGCATCCGCATGAGGCGCAGAAGCCCGAAGTCTTCGACGTCGCCGTTTTGAATCGCAAGAACACCAGGAGCGCGTGACCGTGGCCGAAACCATGCAATCGCTCGACCAGCTTTCCACCCTCAAGCCCGCTGCCGCGCCTGAGACACCGAAATACGTCCAGAAGCTCGACAAGCAGGGCCGCGCCTATGCGACCGGCAAGCGCAAGAACGCGGTTGCCCGCGTCTGGGTGAAGCCCGGCGCCGGCAAGATCACGGTCAATACCCGCACGATCGAGGTTTTCTTTGCGCGTCCGGTGCTGCGGATGCTGATCCAGCAGCCGCTGGTCGCGACCAACCGCAATGGCCAGTACGACGTCATCTGCACCGTCTCCGGCGGTGGACTGTCGGGCCAGGCGGGCGCGGTGCGGCACGGCCTGTCGAAGGCGCTGATGAACTTCGAGCCCGATCTGCGTGGCGCGCTCAAGCGCGGTGGCTTCCTCACCCGTGATTCACGCGTGGTCGAGCGCAAGAAGTACGGCAAGGCCAAGGCCCGCCGCTCGTTCCAGTTCTCCAAGCGTTAACGCAGTCGCGTCTGCACCGTCGCATTCGGCAGCCGATTTGCCGAAGATCGCCGCCGATTTGCGCGAAAGAGGCGCGGTCTTGTGGCGTGCGTCGGCGACTTGGAAAATTTGATCAAATTGAATCGATTCCAGTTACGCCTCGCTGAGCCTATTTGGTCGTCACACCGAAGACGGTAACCCAAGGCGAACACTTGCCGCGCTAGGTTGCCCTATCCTCTGGTGCGGTGACGTGACTCCATGTATCTCGACGTCGGGACCCTATCGGTCGTAACGGTTTTCGTGACAGCGCTGCTCGGCGCATTGCTGGTCTTTGCCGGGATGCAGAATCGGAGCGTCCGGGCCCTGTTATGGTGGGGCGCGGCGCAAATTGTCGGCGCCATCGGCCTCGCACTGGTCACGGCACGCGGCAGCGCTCCCGAGTTCGTCTCGATCGACATCGCTAACGCGCTCGTTCTGTTTGCCTATGGCCTGCTCTGGGCCGGCGCGCGAAAGTTCGACGGCCGCAAGGTGCTGCCGGTCGTCGTCATCTTTGCGCCGCTCCTTTGGTTGCTGGCGTGCCGGCTACCCGCATTTGCCGAAAGCGCCAATCTGCGCGTCGCCGTCGTTTCGATGATGATGGCGATGCTCGCGGCAGCAACCGCCGAGGAGCTCTGGCGCAGCCGCGACGAACCGTTGATGTCGCGCTGGCCGACCGTGATCGTGCTGCTGGCTTACTCGCTGGCGTTGCTCGCGCGCATTCCTGCCAACTACTTTGCGCCATTCGCGGAGAACCGCGCCCTCGTGGGCGGGGTCTCGTTCGCACTGTTGGCCTTCGGGAGCCTGCTCTTCACGGTCGTGATGTCGTTCCTGCTGCTGAACATGACCAAGGAACGCACCGAGCTGCAGCACAAGATCAACTCGCTGGTCGATCCCCTGAGCGGCGTCGCCAACCGCCGCGCATTCCTCAACGGCTCGCACCAGCTCTTCGAACAACAGGAGTCCGATGGCGAGCCGTTGGCGATGCTTCTGTTCGATCTCGACCGCTTCAAGGAAATCAACGATCGCCTCGGCCACGCGGTGGGCGACCGTGTGCTGCAAACCTTTGCCCAATCGGCGACCGCGACGCTCGGAGCGGAAGCTTTGTTCGGGCGTATCGGTGGCGAGGAATTCGCCTGCCTCATGCCGGTCGGCGATCTCGGCGAAGCATTCGCCGTCGCCGACAGGGTCCGGCGGAACTTCGCCGACATCGCGGCCCGCTTCGCCAGCGGCGCGTTCACGCCGACCGTCAGCGTCGGTGTGACGCTCGGACACGATCCCAAAATCGGCATCGATGTCCTGCTGGCGATCGCCGACCGTGCGCTCTACCGGGCCAAGGCAGGTGGACGCAACCGGGTCGAGACCGCGGCCTCGCTCGATGATGATCCGCGCGATATCGTCGACGCACGCGCGCCGTCGATCGTTCCGCTGATGAGATCGGAGCGCGCCACGCCGGGTGGCGAGTCCGGTGTGCGCCGCCGCGCTGTCAGGTAAGCGGCTCGAATCCAAACCTATGTTATCAGCGCTGTCTCGTTAGCGGACAAATCCGATTGCATCATGCAGCGAAGGATATGCGAAGGTTGCACGCGCGCCACCGAGCGACCACAGACGCGAACAATTCATTCCGGCCATCGCAATTTTTTTCTGTGAATTTCCCGACAAAGCAAAATGATCAACGAAAGCTTTCACAAACGCTGGAGTCAGAGTCTGCATGACGGCGCGCCGATAGCTGGTAATGACTTGCTGTGCACTGAACCCAGAAGGGGGAAATCACATGCATTTGCCCGGCATCGCCGCTCCGATCGATCTTGACGTCACAACGCTCTTTGTCGTCGCGACCTGCGTCACGGCGTTGCTGGGATTGTTGCTCTTGTCGGCCTGGTCGCAGGAGCGCGTGCGCGCGTTGGCGTGGTGGGGCAGCGCTTATTTGATTGGCGGATTTTCGGTGGCGGCCTGGAGCGTCGAGACCGCGATTTCGCCGCCGCTTCCGGTCGGAAGCATCAATGCCCTGGTGTTCGTGGCCTGCGGCATGATCTGGAGCGCCGCGCGGCTGTTCCACGGCCGTCCCGTGCTGTGGTTCTGGATGCTCGCCGGGGCCGTCGTCTGGCTGGCGGCCTGTTTCAATGCGGATTTCGCGCAATGGGCGGCGGCGCGGATCGTGCTGAGCTCGATCATCGTGGCCGCTTACACATTCCTGACATCGGCCGAGCTGTGGCGCGAGCGCCGCAAATCGTTGCTGCGGCGCTGGCCGGCGATCTTCGTGCCGATGTTGCATGGCGCGGTGTTTCTGCTGCCGATTCCGCTCGCCAGCCTGTTGCCGTCGGACGGCGGGATCGTCAGCCTCGCCAGCGGATGGATCGCCGTGCTGGTGCTCGAGGCCACCCTTTATCTCGTCGGGACCGCGTTCATCGTGCTGGTCCTCGCCAAGGAGCGCAGCGTGCGCATCTTGCGCGATGCGGCCTCGACCGACGAATTGACCGGCATGCTCAATCGGCGCGGCTTCTTTGCGGCGGCAAACCAGCTTGTCCATCGCCAGGCCGCGCGGCGCGAGCCGGTGAGCGTGTTGATGTTCGACCTCGACCACTTCAAGTCGATCAACGACCGGTTTGGCCATCCGACGGGCGATGAAGTGCTGCGGACCTTCGCGACGACCGTTTCGGCCAGCCTGCGCGCGTCCGATATCGTGGGTCGCTTTGGCGGCGAGGAGTTCGTGGCGATGCTGCCGGGCAATCTCGCCGATGCCACCGTTGCGGCTGAGCGCGTGCGCCGTGAATTTGCACTCGCCGCCGAAACCGTCGGCGACTGCAGGATCGCCGGCACGGTCAGCATCGGCGCCGCCTCGGGCTGTTTCGACGTCGCGGGCCTGATCGCCGCGGCCGACACCGCGCTCTACCGCGCGAAAGCGAATGGCCGCAATCGCGTGGAGGGAGTGGAGCAGGGCCTGCCGGCTTTCGGCAAGCTGCCGCCAGCCCCGGCCGACGCCGCTCGCGATCGCATCCTGGCTGCGAGCCGAGAGGTTAACGAAGCGGTTCCGGCGGCCTGACGCTGAGCCAATCCTCCGACGCGTCACGGCGGGTTCCGGTCGGGCGGTTCAACCACCTGTTTACCGGGCCCACGCTATGATTGCGTGCATGTGGCGAGCGATGATCCACTTCGGGGCGTGGCGCGGACGATCTGCGGGCGCTCCAGCTCACGGCCGAGCGGGCGGGCCTTGCGCTGGCCTGTCCGTTTTCCTCCTCAGACGAATTCGAGTCGGCGGTCGTCCGCTCGAAACTCGACGCCGGCATCTACGGTCCGAAGCGCCAGCGGCGTCTCATGCTCTATATCGTCGCGGCGGCCGCAGTGCTCGCCATTCCGTTCTGGATCATCTGACAAACGCAACCGGCAAAAAAGAAACGGGCGCCGTGAAGCGCCCGTGCTGAGTTGCATCGCCACTGCGATGCTTGGGAGGACGCACTCACGCCGAATAGTACATCTCGAATTCCACCGGGTGCGGGGTGTGCTCGAAGCGGATCACCTCCGCCATCTTCAGCTCGATGTAGCTGTCGATGAAGTCATCGTCGAACACGCCGCCGGCCTTCAGGAACGTGCGATCCTTGTCGAGCTCTTCGAGCGCCTGGCGCAGCGAGCCGCACACGGTCGGGATGGTCTTCAGCTCCGCCTTCGGCAGATCGTAGAGGTCCTTGTCCATCGCCGAACCCGGATCGAGTTTGTTCTTGATGCCGTCGAGGCCGGCCATCAGCATCGCGGCGAAGCCGAGATACGGATTGCAGAGCGGATCGGGGAAACGCACCTCGACGCGCTTGGCCTTCGGGTTGGTGGTGTAGGGGATGCGGCAGGAGGCCGAGCGGTTGCGCGCCGAGTAGGCGAGCAGCACGGGCGCCTCGTAGCCGGGGACGAGCCGCTTGTAGGAGTTGGTCGTCGGGTTGGTGAAGGCGTTGATCGCCTTGGCGTGCTTGATGATGCCGGCGATGTAGGACAGGCAGGTCTCGGAGAGGTCGGCGTACTTGTTGCCGGCGAACACCGGCTTGCCGTCCTTCCAGATCGACTGGTGGCAGTGCATGCCGGAACCGTTGTCGCCGTAGATCGGCTTGGGCATGAAGGTCGCGGTCTTGCCGTAGATCTGCGCCACCTGGTGGATGCAGTACTTATAGATCTGCATCCGGTCGGCCATGATCGTGAGCGGCGAGAACTTCAGGCCGAGCTCGTGCTGGGCGGACGCCACTTCGTGGTGATGCTTCTCGACCACGCAGCCCATGCGCGCCATGGCGCCGAGCATTTCGGAGCGGATGTCCTGCGCGGTGTCCTGCGGCGGGACCGGGAAATAGCCCTTCTTGAAACCGATGTGGTGGCCGAGGTTGCCGCCTTCGTATTCGGTGTCGGAGTTGGTCGGGAACTCGACCGAGTCCAGTTTGAAGCCGGTGTTGTAGGGCTGGGCCGAATACTTCACGTCGTCGAAGATGAAAAATTCCGCTTCTGGACCAAACAAGATCGAGTCGCCGACCCCCATGGCCTTGACCATGCCTTCGGCCTTCTTGGCGATGCCGCGCGGGTCGCGGTTGTAGGGCTCGCCGGTCGTGGGCTCGAGCACGTCGCAGACCAGCGACAGGGTCGTCTCGGCGAAGAACGGGTCGATGGTGGCGGTCACCGGGTCGGGCATCAAGCACATGTCGGACTCGTTGATCGCCTTCCATCCGGCAATCGACGAACCGTCGAACATCTGGCCTTCGGCAAATGTCTCGTCTTCGATCATCGTGACGTCGAACGTCACGTGCTGCCATTTTCCGCGCGGGTCGGTAAAACGGAAATCGACGTATTTCACGTCGTTGTCCTTGATCATTTTCATGACGTCTTTGGCCGTTGTCATGGAATGCGTACCTTTCGTATGGCTGGTCGCTGCATAGCGGGCTTTGGGCTGGCGGGAGGCCCTTGACGCGTGGATCGACGGCTCAGATGGCGTCTAAACCGGATTCCCCCGTCCTGATCCGGATGGCTTCCTCGATATTGGAGACGAAGATCTTTCCGTCGCCGATCCGCCCGGTTTGGGCAGCACGGCGGATCGCCTCGACCGCTTTTTCGACGATGTCGTCGCCGAGCACAATCTCGATCTTCACTTTCGGAAGAAAATCCACGACGTATTCAGCGCCTCGGTAAAGCTCCGTATGCCCCTTCTGGCGCCCAAAACCCTTGGCTTCAGTGACTGTAATGCCCTGCAATCCGACCTCTTGCAGAGCCTCCTTCACCTCGTCGAGTTTGAAGGGCTTTATGATGGCCTCGATCTTTTTCATCGCGTTTCCTTCTGCGGCTGGCCGGTTGTCGCGCCCCGGGTCGAGCCGCCTTACGGTTAGCAGGGTCCGTGCCAAGCCTGGACGGCGGGAAAAGTGGCCGCCAATCAGGTGGTTGACAGGCGTCTGCATAAGCCTCGTGACAACCTGCCACAGGTCGCCGATTACAAATTAAGCAATACGCCTATTGCAAAGGCAATCCTAGTTATGCCGCCTCCGACGGCAGCGGAATTGATTGATCTCGCGGCAGAGTCCCGGTCCATTCAGCAGGCTTTTCCGACTATTGTCCGGCCATGATCGAACTGCTGACGACGGCCGAGATGGCCGAAGCCGACCGGTTGGCTATCGCGGGGGGAACCCCCGGCATCGACCTGATGGAAAATGCCGGCCGGGCGGTCGCCGATCGCGTTGCCGCGCGCCACCCGCCTGGGAGCGCGATCGTGGTCGTGGCAGGACCGGGCAACAATGGCGGCGACGGCTTCGTCGCGGCGCGCATTCTTGCCGAGCGCAACTATCGGCTGCGCCTCCTGATGGTTGGCCACGCCGAGCGGCTCAAGGGCGACGCGGCAACCGCGGCCGCGCTTTGGCAAGGCAGGACCGAGCCGGCCACTCCCGAGGCCCTTGCCGGCGCTGACGCGGTGATCGACGCGCTCTTCGGCGCCGGGATCGACCGCCCGGTCGAGGGCTTGGCACGTGAAATGATCGAGGCGATGAACGCCACCCGTTGCGTCTACGCCGTCGATCTGCCGAGCGGCATCAATGGCACCACCGGCGCGGTGATGGGAATGGCGGTCGAGGCGGCGGAGACCGTCACGTTCTTTCGACGCAAGCCCGGTCACCTGCTGCTGCCCGGCCGGCTGCATTGCGGCCGCATTCACGTCGCCGACATCGGCATCCCCGAAAGCGTGCTGGAACAGATCAAGCCACGGACCTTCGCCAATTCGCCGAAGCTCTGGGGCGCGACGTTCCCGGTGCCGCGGGCCGGCGGCCACAAATATGCGCGCGGTCACGCGGTGGTGGTGTCGGGCGCGATCTCGTCCACGGGTGCGGCACGGCTGGCCGCCCGCGGCGCGCTGCGCGCGGGAGCAGGACTCGTCACCATCGCAAGCCCGCGCGGAGCGCTCGCGGTCAACGCGGCGGCGAGCACCGCCGTGATGGTTCGTGCGGTCGATGGCGCGATCGAACTTGGCGAGTTTCTGCGCGATGCTCGCCGCAACGTGGTGGTGCTGGGACCGGGCGGCGGCGTCGGTCCGGCGATGCGCGAGCTTGTACTTGCGGCACTTGCCGGTGAACGCGGCGTGGTGTTGGACGCCGATGCGCTGACGAGCTTTGCGGACGATCCGCAAGTCCTGATCGCTGCCATTCGCCGTCGCAAATCGCCGACGGTCATCACGCCGCATGACGGCGAGTTCCAGCGCCTGTTCGGTACGATGGCCGAGGTCGTTAAAGCTCCGTCGAAGCTCGAACGGAGCCGCCAGGCCGCGCTTGCGAGCGGCGCCGTCTGCTTGCTCAAGGGCTCCGACACGGTCGTGGCGGCACCGGACGGCCGCGCGGCGATCGCCGAGAACGCGCCGCCTTGGCTCGCCACCGCCGGTTCGGGCGACGTGCTGGCGGGATTTGTCGCTGGCCTTCTGGCTCAAGGCATGGCGGGATTCGAGGCCGCTGCCGCCGCGGTCTGGCTGCACGGCGAGGCCGGAACCGAGGCCGGGCCCGGTCTGATCGCCGAGGATCTCCCCGAGATGGTGCCCCGCGTCTATCGGCGGCTGTTCGGCGACCTTCAGGCAGCGCGGAGCTGACGACAGCAGATCAATCCGTCGCGAGCCCAGCGAACTTGACCACCTTGGCCCACTTCTCGGTTTCTTCGGTGAGCAGCTTCCCGAAGTCGGCGGCCGAGCCGGCGAGCGGGTCACTGCCGAGGTCGGCCATTCGCGCACTTACTTTGGGATCGGCGAGCGCGGCGTTGACCTCCTTGTTGAGCCTCGCGACGATTTCAGGCGGCGTGCCCTTGGGGGCGCCGACCCCGAGCCATCCGGTGGCGACGTAACCTGCCACCGCCTCGCCGATCGGCGGGATGTCGGGCAGCATCCGCGAGCGCGCTGCGGCGGTGACGCCCAACGCCCGCAGACCGCCCGACTGAATATGAGGCAACGACGAGGGAAGAGCGTCGAACATGACGTGCACCTCGCCGGCCATGAGCCCGGCCAGCGCCGGCACCGTGCCTTTGTAGGGGACGTGTACCACCTCGATGCCGGTCGTCATCCGAAACAACTCGCCGGTTAGATGACTCAAGTTGCCGGTTCCGCTCGAAGCCAGGTTGATCTTGCCGGGATTGGCCTTCGCATAGGCGACGAATTCCGCAACCGTTCGGGCTGGAAATGCCGGATTGACCAGCATGACAAATGTATCGGTGTTGATGCCCGCAACCGGAACGATGTCGCGCGTGACACTGAGATTGCTCTTCTCATAGAGCGTGACGTTCACGGCATGCGGCGTGGCGACGAGCAGCAGCGTATAGCCGTCGGCCGACGCGCGTGCGACCGCCTGAAGCGCCAGATTGCCGCCGCCGCCCGGCCGGTTGTCGATGACGACAGCCTGGCCAAGCCGTTGCGACAGCGATTGACCGACGAGACGCGCCAGGATGTCGGGCGCGCCACCGGCCGGCACGAAGACGATCAGCGTGACCGGCCGTGCCGGATAGCTCTGCGCGTTGGCTTTGCGCGAGAGGGGAGGGGTTACGGCGCCACCCGCCGCGAGGCGCATGAGTTGGCGGCGCGACAACAAGGTCATGGGCGTCCTCCCTCCGTTCACGCGTCAGTCGAAATAGCTGCGCTTGCCGGTCTGGATTAGTTCGTAGAGCGCTCTGATTTCGCCCTGCAGCCGCACGTAGTTGCGCCAGTCCTTATACTGCGGGAACGTCAGTGCCTTCAGCGCCTCGTCGAGCGGCATGCCCTTGGCGATCGCGTCCTTCACGGTGTCGTATTCGTCGGCCAGCATGGCGGCGAGTTCCGCCACATCTTTCTTGCTGGCGACGCCGTTGTGCCCCGGCAGAATCTGGTCGACGTCCATGGCGGCGAGTTGGTCGAGTAGTTTGATCCAGCCCTCGACCGAGGGCGTGAACGCCATGTTCGGCATGCTGCGCGCGCCGAACATGCCGGTGGTGAAGACCGTGCGGGCGTGCGGGAAGAACACGAAGGTATCGCCCGCCTGCTGCCCGGGCCCGAGATAAACGAGCCGCGCTTCGCGCCCGCCGAGCCTGATGGTCATCTCGTTGTCGAAGGTGACATCCGGTAGAACGAGCTTCACCTCGCCTGCATCGTAGCCGCGGCTTTTGAAGAAGTTCCCGCGGCGCGCCAGTTCCTTCGGCTGCACCTTTTCCATCAAACGTGCGGTTTCCTTCTGCGCCACGATAGTGGCGCCGGCCGCCTTGAACACCGAGTTGCCGAAGTGATGGTCGCCATGGAAGTGACTGTTGATCACCCATCTGACCGGTTTGTCGGTGACCTTGCGGATGCGATCGATTAAATCCTGCCCGTCGCGCGGATGCTGGCGCGTGTCGATCACCAGGACGCCGTCATCGGTGACAAGTGCGACTGCGTTCGACGAAGTCGGTTCGAGCAGGAAATAGAGGTCGGGTGCGACTTGCGTGAACGTCACCGCAGCGGGCTGCTGTGCGGATGCCGCCGTGCAGGCGACGAGCGCGCCGGCAATCGACAATGTGCAGATGATTTTCATTTTTTTCCTCCCGGCTCAAAGCCGAGCATAGCAAACGTAGCGCAGTGGGGGATCGGTTCGGCAGAAATCAGTTCACCAGAAAATAGGCCTGCGTCTCGCGCTCGGGACGATCGAGGGTACGGGATGCGAGCAGCCATCTTCCGGGATTGTCGGCCACGAAGGCGATGCGCTCGGTCTCGGGTCCGACCACGAACGTGTCGAGCCAATACGGTTTCCAGCCGTCGTCGAGCCGATCGAGATGGCGGAAGCTGTGACCGTGCACGTGGATAACCTGCGCGGCACCAGACGTATTGCGTAACGCGACGACGACCGCGCGTCCGCGCCGCGCAGTGAAGAGCGGTGGACCCGCGGGATCGAACGGCTTGGCGCCGCCGAGTTCCCATTCCAGCCGCAGCGCGCTGCGCAGATCGATCCGCGGCGGCAGGGGATTGGGCGGCAGAGGGCTCGGGTCGGAACGTTTCGCAGCGGACACGCGGCCGCCGCCATAGAGGAACCGCGCGATCGGCTGCTCGTCGCGCAGCCCCAAGAGGATGGGAACTGCCGTTCCAGGTTCGCCAGTGGCGTCCATGATGAGGTCGAGCCGCCCGCCGGGAGCAAGTGCTACACGCCCATCGCGGGAAATGAACGGCTCGGACGGTTGGCCGTCGACTGCGACCAGCCAGGGAGCATGCCGTTCAATTCGGAGCCCAAGGCCGCGAGCCGCCGTGGCGTTGATGAGCCGCAGACGCAGTCGCTCGCCCGCGGTCACCGCGATGTCAGGGCTTAGCGCGCCATTGACGAGAACGGACTCCGAGCCCGGCGCGCCGGGCGTCCCGAACACCAGCACGATCTCGCGGTCGGCGCCGATGTTCTGCGTATCCTCGACGATCAGCGCGCCATGGAGGCCGCGATCGATTTGGCCGGCGAGCGGCGCGTGGTACCAGAAGGTTCCAGCGTCCGGCGGGCGGAAGCGATAGTCGAAGCTCGCGCCCGGTGCGACCGCCGGCTGCGTCAGTCCGGGCACGCCATCCATGGCGTTCGGTACGCGAACGCCGTGCCAGTGAATGCTGGTTGCCTCGAGGAGTTCGTTGATCAACCGCACGCGCAGTTCCTCGCCGCGCTTCACGCGCAGCGTCGGGCCGGGGAGGGCACCGTCGTACCCGAAGACCTGCGGCCGCGTTTCATCCTGCCGCGGCGCCGCGACCGGCCGGGCGCGCAGGGTGCGCACGCCGTCGGACGCGGTTTCCGCTTTTGTCTCGTTGGACGTACTCGCGCTTGCGATCACAGCCGCGCCGACAAGAAGGCGCCGGCGGGACATCGGGAATCCGTGCACTGGCATGGTGCCTCTCAATCAAACGCCCGGCTGATTGATCGAGTGCTCCGCCCCATTGCTTGCTCCGTTCGGCTCCCGCGAGTGGGAACTCATCACATATTCTATCCGGGCGATGCGAGAATTTCATGCCGGAGCGGCTGATTTGCGCGCCACCCTTGCGGGCGGCGAAAAGGCGCACAAATTGCATCTTGTGGCTTCGCCGCCGGGGACGATCCCGAAACGTGAGAATAGAGCGTTGAAACCGATTCTGACCAACAGCGCGGACCTTCGCCCTGGCGTTGGAAAGTTGCACCCATTGAGTCGCGATGGCTTAACCGGTTGTCCCGGCGATGGCGCCAAATTTGCGGCGTTTGGGCAATTTCCCCAGCAATTTGAATGGTTAGGAAACTCTGGACCTCGCCCTTGAGGTCTTCCTATGATGCGAGAAAGGACACCAGCCGCCAGCCGTCAGGGCCGGCAATTGATCCGCGAAGCCACGATGAGCCGAATGCCCAATCCCATGAGAGTCAGAACCGGGACCAAGTTTGCCCCGCGTCTCGCGAATGACGACAACAAGCGCCCGAACGGGCCTGCTGCGCCCGGAACTGCGGTCATCACCAAGACCAAGCCGCAGACCAAGCGGCCTTCGCTCTATCGCGTGTTGCTGCTGAATGATGACTACACGCCGATGGAATTCGTGGTCCACGTCCTCGAGCGGTTTTTCAGCAAGGACCAGGAAGCCGCTCACCTCATCATGATGCACGTGCATCAGCACGGAATCGGCGAATGCGGTGTCTACACGTACGAAGTGGCCGAGACCAAGGTCACGCAAGTCATGGACTTTTCCCGCAAACACCAGCATCCTTTGCAGTGTGTGATGGAAAAGAAGTAGCGCCGGGCCCATATCGGGATCGAACAACGGAACGAGATCCGCATGCCCACTTTTTCGCGCAATCTTGAACAGTCGCTTCACCGGGCGCTTGCGCTCGCCAACGAGCGCCATCACGAATACGCCACGTTGGAACATCTCCTGCTGGCGATGATCGACGATCAGGACGCGGCCGCGGTCATGCGGGCCTGCAATGTCGACCTCGACAAGCTGCGCCGCAGCCTGACCGCCTATCTCGAAAGCGAACTCGAGAACCTGGTGAGCGAAGGGCATGAGGATTCCAAGCCCACCGCCGGGTTCCAGCGGGTCATCCAGCGGGCGGTGATCCACGTGCAGTCTTCGGGCCGCGAGGAAGTGACCGGAGCGAATGTGCTGGTCGCGATCTTTGCCGAGCGCGAGAGCCACGCTGCCTACTTCCTGCAAGAGCAGGACATGACGCGCTACGACGCGGTCAACTATATCAGCCACGGCATCGCCAAGCGGCCGGGCATGACCGAGTCGCGGCCGGTGCGCGGCTCCGAAGAGGAGAGCGAAGCCAAGGGCAGCGGTGGCGAAGAGGCGAAAAAGAAGGGCGACGCACTCGAAGCCTATTGCGTCAATCTCAACAAGAAGGCACGCGAGGGCAAGATCGACCCGCTCATCGGGCGTGATGCCGAGATCAGCCGCACCATTCAGGTGCTGTGCCGCCGCCAGAAGAACAACCCGCTGTTCGTCGGCGACGCCGGCGTCGGCAAGACCGCGATCGCGGAAGGACTTGCGCGCCGCATCGTGCATGGCGAAGTGCCTGACGTCCTCAAGAACGCGACGGTGTTCGCGCTCGACATGGGCACGCTCCTTGCCGGTACGCGCTATCGCGGCGACTTCGAGGAGCGGCTCAAACAGGTGATCAAGGAGATCGAAGCCTATCCGGGCGCGATCATGTTCATCGACGAGATCCACACCGTGATCGGTGCGGGCGCTACCTCGGGCGGCGCGATGGACGCGTCGAACCTGCTCAAGCCGGCGCTGGCGTCGGGCTCCGTGCGCTGCATCGGCTCGACCACCTACAAGGAATACCGGCAGTATTTCGAGAAGGACCGCGCGCTGGTGCGCCGGTTCCAGAAGATCGACGTCAACGAGCCGACGGTCGAGGACGCCATCGACATCATCAAGGGCCTCAAGCCCTACTTCGAGGACTATCACAAGCTCAAATACACCAACGAGGCGATCAAGGCGGCGGTCGAACTCTCCGCACGCTACATCCACGACCGCAAGCTTCCCGACAAGGCGATCGACGTGATCGACGAGTCGGGCGCCGCGCAAATGCTGCTGCCCGAGAGCAGACGCAAGAAGACGATCGGCATCAAGGAGATCGAGACCACCATCGCCACCATGGCGCGGATTCCGCCAAAGACCGTGTCGAAGGACGACGCGGCGGTGCTGCAGCATCTCGAGCACACGCTCAAGACCACCGTCTACGGTCAGGACAAGGCGATCACGGCGCTCTCGTCATCGATCAAGCTCGCGCGCGCGGGCCTGCGCGAGCCGGAGAAGCCGATCGGGTGCTATCTGTTCTCCGGTCCGACCGGCGTCGGCAAGACCGAGGTGGCCAAGCAGCTTGCGAGCGCGCTCGGCGTCGAACTCATCCGCTTCGACATGTCGGAATACATGGAGCGCCATACCGTGTCGCGGCTGGTCGGCGCGCCGCCCGGCTATGTCGGCTTCGATCAGGGCGGCCTGCTCACGGACAGCGTCGATCAGCATCCGCATAGCGTGCTTCTGCTCGACGAAATCGAGAAGGCGCATCCCGACCTGTTCAACGTGCTCTTGCAGATCATGGATCACGGCAAGCTGACCGATCACAACGGCAAGCAGGTCGACTTCCGCAACGTCATCCTGATCTTGACCACCAACGCGGGCGCCGCCGACCTCGCGCGCGAGGCCTTCGGCTTCACCCGCACCAAACGCGAGGGCGACGACGTCGAGGCGATCAATCGCATGTTCGCGCCGGAGTTCCGCAACCGGCTCGACGCCACCATCACGTTCGCGCATCTGACGCCGGAGATCATCGCCAAGGTCGTCGACAAGTTCGTGCTTCAGCTCGAGGCGCAGCTGGGCGATCGCGATATCACCATCGAGCTGTCGGAAGAGGCGACCAAGTGGCTGATCGAGCACGGCTACGATCAGCAGATGGGCGCGCGCCCAATGGCGCGCCTGATCCAGGAGACGATCAAGAAACCGCTCGCCGACGAGGTGCTGTTCGGCAAGCTCAAGACTGGCGGCCATGTCCGCGTCGTCGTCACCAAGGACGAAGAGGGCGTGGACAAGCTCGGCTTCGAATATCCCGACGGCCCGGTCACGCCAAAGCCGGAGAAGATCCCGCAGCCGATCGGTGCCAAGCCGAAGCGGCGGCCCGGCTCGCCGCGGCGGAGCAAGCCGCCCGGCCCCAAGGGTGGCGGCGACGATCCGCCCCGGCGCGGATCGGTTCCGAAGGTGCCGCTCGTGAAGGTCTGACGACCGGTGACGTTGGTTGCAGGATGCTGGTTATCGGAATGGTTGTGACGGGGCGCGCAAGCGCCCCGTTTCGCGTGCGGGCCTTGCCGCACAGCCGCGTTTCGCCGATGATGACGGGGGAGCGATCGAACCGCGCAGACCGCGACGGATGCAGCAATGCCGGCGTTTATTTGCACCGCCTGCGCTACTCAGTTCTCCCCCACGGATCAATCGCCGTCGGAATGTCCAATTTGCCTGGACGAGCGCCAGTTCGTTCCACCCTCCGGGCAAAGCTGGACGACGCTCGATGCCTTGGCGCGACGGCATTTCAATTCCTACCGTCAGCATGAACCGAGCCTGATCGGCATCGGCACGGTGCCGCAATTTGCGATCGGTCAACGCGCGCTGCTGGTTCGCACTCCGCAAGGCAATCTGTTGTGGGATTGCATCGCGCTGATCGATGCGGCGACGATCGAAATCGTGAAGGGACTCGGCGGCCTGATCGGCATCGCGATCTCCCACCCGCACTATTACAGCACGATGGTGGAGTGGAGCCGTGCGCTGGGCGGCGTTCCGATTCACCTGCACGCCGCCGACCGGCAGTGGGTCATGCGTCCGGATCCCGCCATCCGGTTCTGGGATGGCGATACGCTGGCGCTGCCCGGCGGACTGACGCTCATTCGCTGCGGTGGTCATTTCGCCGGCGGCACCGTGCTGCATTGGGCCGCGGGCGGTGCGGGGCAGGGCGCGCTGCTGACCGGCGACATCCTGCAATTGATCGGCGATCGCCGCTACGTTAGCTTCATGCGCAGCTATCCGAACATGATCCCTCTTTCAGCGCCGGCGGTCGCACGGATCGGTGCGACGCTCGAGCCGTTCTCGTTCGATGTGCTTTACGGCGCGTTCTTCGATCGGGTCGTGCCGCATGGCGGACAGGAAGCGGTGAAGCGGTCAATCGCGCGTTACATCGCCGCCATTCAGGGTGACGGGACGGCGGAGTTGCAATGAGGTTGTGGGTGCGCTCCGTCCTTCCGGCGGAGACGGAGTGGGTGGCGGCGAGGGCTCACGTAGGACTGTATGAGTACCGCAAAGTTCGCACCGAACGCCGGCAACACCGGCGCTCCTGAGATTTTGTTCGTGGTCGGCACGCTCGAAGTCGGAGGTACCGAGCGCCACCTTGCAGCCATTGCACCGGCCCTGGTCAAACGCGGATGGTCGATCTCGCTCTACAGCATCGCCGGCAGCGGCGCGTTGCGCGCGGAGATGCAGGGCAAGGGCGTGGACGTTTTCGTGCCGCCGTTCGAGGCCGGCCACGCGCCGCGGATTGCGCGACTGCCGCAGTTGATGCTGGCGGGCGGAGACCTCCTCAAGCGGATGCGGACGCTCAAGCCGCAGATCGTGCATTTCTTCTTGCCGGCGGCCTATCTGGTCGGCGCGCCGGCTGCGATCTTTGCGGATATTCCGGTGCGGATCATGAGTTGCAGGAGCCTCAACGTCTATCAGCGGGGCTATCCGTTCGTGCAGCGGATCGAGCGCCGCCTGCACCGCAAAATGACGGCGATCCTCGGCAATTCACGCAGCGTCGTGCGCGAACTCAGCGAGCTGGAAGGCGTTCCGGCGAACCGCCTCGGCCTAATCTACAACGGCATCGATATCGCCCGTTTCACCGATGCCGGGACCCCTGCGGCGACCCGGGCGCGGCTCGGACTTGGCCCGCAGACGTTGACGCTCGTGATGGTGGGCAATCTCATCCCCTACAAGGGCCACAGCGACTTGATCACAGCGCTCGGATTGGCATCGGCGAAGCTGCCGCACGATTGGCGCCTTCTGGTCGTGGGGCGCGACGAGGGTATTGCATCCGCTCTGCGCGCCCAGGCCACCGAGCTTCGCATCGATGATAAGATCTCGTTTCTCGATGTTCGCAACGATGTCCCGGAAATCCTGAATGCTTGCGATATCGGCGTCCTCTGTTCGCACCAGGAGGGGTTTTCCAATGCGGTTCTTGAAGGCATGGCCGCGGGCCTGCCGATGATCGTGACGAATGTAGGCGGCAACGCCGAAGCCGTGCTCGACGGAGAGACCGGCATTGTCGTACCGCCGCGCGACCCCGAGCGCCTGGCTGCCGCGATCATCCGTCTGGCGGATAACCCATCGCTGCGGACGAGCTTCGGCAGTGCCGCGCGCTGCCGAATGGCGGAGCACTTCGCGCTCGAACGCTCGATCGATGACTACGATGCGCTCTATCGCGCGCTGCTCACCGGCGCCGCACCGCAGGACATCCGGCAGGTCGGCGTGACCGATTGGCTGCTGGCCTCCTAGATCGGCTCCGACGCCCACCTGTGCGGCAGGCCGTGCCTTGTGCTTTCGGCATGTGTGACGGGCGCGTCACACGATTGTGCGGACCGGCGCCATATGGGACATGCAGGTTGCCGGTCATCGCATGTCATCCACACCCACCCCCGATCCGCCGCGCTCCGCGACCGCCATCTTTTTTGACGGGATGCGCGCCTCGGCAACCTCGGTGTTCAGCTATGTGCTGATCGGCACCTATATCGGGGTCGGCGCGCTGGGCCACGATTTCGGCTTCAGCCTCATTTGGGTGATGCTGTCGACCCTGTTGGTCTGGGTGGGGCCCGGCCAGGTGATTCTGATCACGACGCTCGGCGGCGGCGCCCCGTATCTCGAGGTTGCGCTGGCGGTCGGGTTGAGCAGCGTGCGGCTGTTTCCCATGGTCGTGACCTTGCTGCCGCTCATCAAGACGCCGGCGACCCGCTACCGCGAGCTGCTGCTGCCCGCCCACCTCACCGCAGTGAGCATGTGGGTCGAGGCCTTGCGGCTGCTGCCGGCGCGGCCGCGCGAAGGCCGCATCGCCTTCTGCAACGGGCTAGCGAGCGGCTTCATGCTGGCGGCGCATCTCGGAACAGTGCTCGGCTTCCAACTCGCCGGTTCGCTGCCGCCGTTGTTGAACGCGGGCCTCCTGTTCCTCACGCCGATGTCGTTTCTCTGTTCGACCACCCGCAATGCGCGGCTGCTGGTGGACCGGCTGGCGCTGGTGTTCGGCCTCGTGCTGGGACCGCTGCTGGCGTGGTGGCAGGTCGGCCTCGATCTGCTCTGGACCGGGATCATCGGCGGCACGGCGGCCTATGGCCTTTATCGCCTGCGCGAGGCGTTGCGATGAACGCGGTCGCGGAACTTGGTCCTTATTTCGTGCTGATCCTGGTCGGATTTCTGCCGACCGAGATCTGGCGCATGCTCGGCGTCGTGGCGATGCGCGGGGTCGACGAAGAGTCCGAACTGGTCGTCTGGATCAGGGCGATTGCCGTCGCGGTGCTCGCCGGGGTCATCGCCAAGCTCACGCTGATTCCACCGGGCGCCCTCGCCGGCATACCGGCGCCGGTGCGGGTCGGCGCCGTTGCGATTGGCCTGCTCGCCTTTCTGCTCGTGCGCCGTTCGGTGTTCGCCGGTGTCGCGGCGGGCGAGGCCGCGCTGATTGGCGGGACGCTGCTCTGGAACTGGTGATTCTGCGTACCGCCGCTAGGCGGGGGCTGCCCCCGCAGCGGGCTTCTGCACCCAGAACTGGTACATGCTGGCAAACGCATCCGGATTCGCGGTCTCCAATTGCTGCCATTGGTCCAGATTGGTCATGGCGCGGTCGTCGGGATGTTGCTTGGCATATTCGCTATATGCCGCTTCCTCGAAGCCGAGGAAGTCGAGAGGATTGTCCGCGAGCAGCGTCTTGATCTCCGCAATCGTGAATTCTCGGTCCTGCGCCGGAAACAACAGGTCGCGGCATTCGCTCGTCGCGAAGAAATCCTGATGGCGGACGATCGCTTTGGCGAGTGCGGGCGCATCCGGCCCCATGAGATCCTGCCGGCATTTCCGGATGTCGTCGGCGTTCGGTCTATAGCCACGGCCGGTCGCGAACTCGCGAGCGGCGCGGACATCGTCGCGCGCCGCCGCGCGAGGGAGCCCGATCCGCATGAAGCCGCCCGGCCGAAGCGCTGCGAGCAGCACACGCAAGCCGGCGGCGGGATCGGCAAGCGTTTGCAACACGCCCATGGCCTCGATGACGTCGAACGTACGTCCGAGCGACGCCAGCTTGAGAATGTCGGCTTGCGCGTACTCGATATTGGTCAGCTTCAGTTCGTCGGTCTTTCGCTGCGCGTAGGCTCAGGCTGGCGAGGCTGAGGTCGAGCGCAAGGATCTTGGCGCCGGCGCACCAGCGCGCCATGTCGATCGTATCGCGCCCGGTGCCGCAGCCCGCAATCAATATCTCGACCTCGGCCTTGCCGAGCGGCTGGGCAGGGGGCTGCGGAAGCTGGGTGCGAATATGATCGTCGAACGTCAAAGGCCTGACCAGCATCGCGGATTTGACCCAGCGCGGATACGGGTTCTCTTCGTATTGCTGCCGCACCGCGACCGACACGCTGTCTTCGATCGGCGTGAGGGCGCGGATCGCCGCGCGAAGTTCCTGCTCCCGCGCGGGCTCGCGCACCTGCTGCGTGATCAGGCGCGCCACGCCCTCGGGCCACGGCCGCTCCGCCAACGCCTGTGCGCCGGCAATCGCATGCAGCGGGGCGTAGGCCGCGGCCACCGCGACCGCCAGCGGCTCGACCGGCTGGCCGGCCGCCAGCGCCGCAGCGATCTGATCGCGCAACGCCGCGGCGCGTTCCATTTCGGAGCCCGCCGCGAATACATATTCGTTGATGAAGCATTGTTGCGCCAGCGCACAGCAGGCCTTCAGAACGTCGTCCGACACCTTGGTCTGGTTCGCCGCGGTGGCGAGGTCGAGCGCCGCATGACGGGCATCCGTCAGGAGTTGCTCCAGTTCGGTGTCGCAAACCGGCGTCGATTCGAGGAAAGCCTGCAGCAGGCGGTCACCGGCCAGCGCCGCCAGCGCGCGCGGTCCATGAATTTCCTGCGCGGATGCGGCAGTCTGCGCCTCGTCGGATCGCGCAAGCGCGTGGCGAATGGTGTCGCTCTGCTTGATCAGCGCGGTGACAAAGTTGGCGAGGTCGTTCGGCCGCGCCCAGCCGTTCACAAGCGCGCGTTCGACGTAGGTGCGCAGCTTGTCGACCTTCGGAACGGACTTCTGCTCCTGCAGACAAAGCGCGAAGATCGCTTTGATGTCGTCGGTCTCCGCGACCGCGAGGCCGCGGGTGATGATGCCAAGCGCTTCATCCTGCTTGCCCTGCGCCTGCAAAGCGCCGGCAAGATTACCATAGGCCTGCGACGATTGCGGGTTCTGCGAGAGCGTGCGGCGGAAATGCACCTCCGCTTCGCTCCACTTTCCTTGCGAAGCGAGAGCGCTGGCGAGATTGGTGTGGGCGTCGGTGTAGTCGGGCTTGAGTGCGATGGCACGTTGATTGTGCGCGACCGCATCGTCCATGCGGCCGGCGGCGGCAAGCACGAGCGCGATGTTGTAGTGGTATTGCGGATTGCGCTCCTGCACCGCAATCGCGCGGCCGATGAGTTCGAGCGCGGCGTCGTTGCGGCCGCACTGATGGGCAAGGATGCCGAGGCAATTGAGGCTGTCGGCGTGATTGGGATCGAGGGTCAGGCTGTCGCGGTAGAGACTTTCGGCTTCCGCCAGACGGCCCGCCCGATGGTGTCCGACCGCGAGGTCGAACATGTGATCGGCCGACCGCGCTGGCGCACCGCCGCCCGTCGCAGGAGCGCCGCTTCCGGCCCGCCGGTCTTTTCGTGCCATCGTATTTATCCCCGGTTACGCAATTACTTAGGAGCGTGTCAGCCGTGGTCCACGCCCACGCTTGCTCAGGTTTGTGGGTTCAAGTGTGCCCGTTCACAGGGGCTCGTCAAGCCGATCCGGCTCGGGCGTCCAACGGCAGATTTCAGGCCGCACTATTTCAAGCACCATGGAGCGCGGCCGCGAGTTTTTTGGCCTGTTCGGCCAGCACGTCCGGCGCCTCCTTCACAGTGGCAGGTGGCTTCATCGCGATGCCTTCCTTGCGCGGGATGACGTGGACGTGAAGGTGAAAGACGACCTGGCCGCCGGCGCTCTCGTTGAACTGCTGGAGGGTGACGCCGTCGGCGCCGAAGACCTGCACGGACACCTTGGCGATCTTCTGCGCCAGCTTGATCACGGCGGCAAGATCGTCCGGCGCCACGTCGAGCAGATTGCGCGCAGGCGCCTTCGGCAGCACCAGCGCGTGGCCGGGCGCGCGCGGCATGATGTCGAGGAAGGCGAAGGTCTTGTCATCCTCGTAGATCTTGTGGCACGGCAATTCGCCGCGCAGGATCTTGGCGAAGATGTTGCTTTGGTCGTAGGCGGGCATCGAGACCTCCTTCCGCACCCCTCGATTGCAGGTGGCGGAGGCCGGGTCAAGCCGCGATTGCCGGCGGCAGAAACCCTATATTCTACGGGCCTTTGCGGAACGGCGCCGCTTCTTCGAGCTCCGCGGAGGCGGCCGCCACGTAGGCGCGTTCGTGCTTGAGGAAATCGTCGATGGCGCGGCGCAGCGACGGGTTTTCGATGTAGTGCGCCGAGTAGGTCGTGGTGGGCAGATAGCCGCGCGAGAGCTTGTGCTCGCCCTGCGCGCCCGCCTCGACCCGCGCGAGCTTGTGCTCGATGGCGTATTGGATCGCCTGGTAATAGCAGAGCTCGAAATGCAGGAATGGATGCTGCTCGACGCAGCCCCAGTGGCGGCCGTAGAGCGTGTGCGAGCCGATGAAATTGATCGCCCCCGCGATCCAGCGGCCGTTGCGCTTCGCCATCACGAGCAGGATACGGTCCGCCATCTTGGCGCCGACCAACGAGTAGAACTCGCGCGTGAGATAAGGCCGTCCCCATTTGCGCGAGCCTGTCTCCATGTAGAACTCGAAGAAGACATCCCACACGTTCTCGGTGAGGTCCGCGCCGGTCAGCCAATGGACGGTGATGCCATTGGCCAGCGCGTCCTCGCGCTCGCGCCGGATGGTCTTGCGCTTGCGTGATGAGAGCGCGGCGAGAAAATCGTCGAAGCTGCCGTAGCCGGCATTCTCCCAGTGGAACTGCTGATGCGTGCGCTTGAGAAAACCGCGGCTGCCGAGAAGCTGCCACTCGGGCTCCGTCAGAAAGGTGACGTGCACCGAGGAGGCTTCCGAGCGCTTGCAGACATCGATCAGTGCGTCCGCCAGCGCCGAGCGCACCGCGTCGGCGCCCGGCGCATCGCGCACCAGCAGGCGCCGCCCGGTCGCCGGTGTGAACGGCACCGACACCTGGAGCTTGGGGTAATATTGTCCGCCCGCGCGTTCGAACGCCTCCGCCCAGCCGTGGTCGAACACGTATTCACCCTGCGAGTGCGATTTCGCATAGCAGGGCACCGCGCCCATCAGATGGCGTTCGGTATCCTCGGCGAGGAGATGCATCGGCTCCCAGCCGGCACGTGGCTGGACCGATTTCGACAGTTCGAGACACGACAGAAAGTCATGTGAAATGAATGGGTTATATTCAGTCGCTAAAGTCGATGCGGGAGCAACCGGTCCGTTCGGAACGACGGACGCCGCCGGGTTGGCGCAGGCGTCCCATTCGGCGGCGGCAACATCGCCGATGGCGCGGGCAATCCGCAGTGTCAGTTCGATCGAGGCCATGGCCGTTCCGTAGCAACCCTCATGCCGGTATTTATGCGACAACGTTACGGCCGAAATCCTTCAAAGATCATCTGGTCCGCGAAGCGTTGCGCCTTCTGCCGGTCTGCGTCCGTGCGCACCGTCCACGTCAACAGCGGCAGCCCGAACAACCTGCGCGCCAGGCTGGGGATTGCCGCTGGCAGGTCCTTCACCGAATACGCGATGAATTGCGGGCGGGTGCGCAGCACGTGCTCGAAGTAGGCCATGACGCGCTTGGTGGCGGCGGACAACTGATCCCAGTCGTGATCGAGATAGCGGCTCTCGGCGACCATCCCGCGCGCGAGCTTCGGTGCGATCTCCCGCACCGCCGCGACCTGCGCCGGATCGAACGACATCACCGCCACCGGTCCGCTATAGCCTGCGAGCACCTCAGCGGCGCGGCGAACGAGCCGGAGGTCGCCGTCGAAATGGCTCTTCAGCTCGACGACCAGCGTCGCCCGTCCGCCGACCAGGTCGCAGAGTTCGCCGAGCGTAATCATTCGGTCGTTCGTCGCCTTGAATGCGACATGCCTGAGATCGGCCGACTTCATTGATGTGAGCAGGCCGCTGCCTTCGGTCAGGCGGCCAAGCGCATCGTCGTGGTAGACCAAGGCCTCGCCGTCGGCGGTCACCTGCACGTCGCACTCGATGCCGTAGCGCGCTGCGATGGCGGCGTCGAACGCTGTCGCGGTGTTCTCGATGATGCCCTTTTGGGCATCATGCAGCCCGCGATGCGCCACCGGGCGGGCGATCAGCCAGTCGAGGCCGGACATCGCGCGAGGTCAGGAGACCTCGAATATCCCTTCCACTTCGACCGCCGCATCGTTGGGAAGTACCGCGACACCGACGGTGGTGCGGGCATGCCGGCCCTTGTCGCCGAAGACGGCAACCATGATGTCGGAGGCGCCGTTGAGCACCTTAGGGCCTTCCAGGAACGACGGATCCGAGTTGACGAAGCCGCTCAGCCGGACCACCCGCACAACCTTGTCGAGGTCGCCGACCGCCGACTTGACGTGCGCGAGGAGGTTGGCCGCGCAGGCGCGTGCCGCTTTTTGGCCGTCCTCGACCGATACACCACCTCCGAGCTTGCCCTTGGCGACGAGCTTTCCGTCGGCGCCAAGGCAGATCTGGCCAGATACGAAGAGGAGCGCCCCGACGCGGACAAAGGGGATGTAATTGGCAACCGGGGTTGCCGGCGTTGGCAGCGTAAGCCCGATTTCCGCAAGTTTCTTTTCAACCATTCCAGCCATGATGTGCTCCATGCCTACGCCGTTGCGGACATTCGCCGCGCTACGTCTCTCAAGCGCTGCCTGTTTCGCCGATCGGGACGGGGCATGCAAGCGGCCGGGTCGGCACGCCGCTTGCACGGTTGCGGCTCAAGGCCGTCGTTCTTATGTTGCGCCCCAGGCGCGGCGAGGAGGCTATCGATGACGATTTCCGGTCTGAAGACACCGTCCTGTCGTGGCGTGATTCGCGTAGGCGCGGCCGCTCTGATGGCGGGGGTCGTGACCAGCGGATTTGGTCTTGTGCCGGCCACCGCTCTGACGCCGGTCAACGAATTGGCCTCGCATCGCGCGGTCTACGACCTCAAGCTGGTGCAGGCGCGCAGCAACAATACCGTCGATGCGCGCGGCCGGATCCTCTACGATTTCTCCGGCAATTCCTGTGACGGCTATGCGCTGCAATTCCGCCAAGTGTCGGTGCTCGACAATGGCGAGGGCAAGAGCGTCGTCAGCGACATGCGTTCGACCACGTGGGAGGACGCGACCGCCAATAGTTACGTCTTCAAGTCGCAGAACCGGCTCAACGAGGAGCTTGTCGACACGGTCGATGGTCGCGCCGAGCGCCAGTCCGCCAAGGTTGCGGTCACGCTGACCAAACCGAAGGACAAGACGATCGACCTCACAGCAGGCATCGCCTTTCCGACCGATCACGTCCGTCGCATCATCGAGGCCGCGCGCGAGAACAAGACCGTGCTCGAGGTTCCGGTCTACGACGGAGCGGAGACCGGCGAGAAGGTCTACAATACGTTGACCGTCATCGGCCATGTCATCGCGCCCGACGAGCGGGTGCCGACCGACGCCGCCGCGGGCAAGCCCGAACTTGCCGGTTTGAAGCGCTGGCCGGTGACCGTGAGTTATTTCGACCGCGCCAAGACCGGGGGCGAACAGGCGCCGGTTTATTCGATCAAGTTCGAGCTCTACGAGAACGGCATCTCGCGCGCGCTGGTGCTGGACTACAACGATTTCGTGATCAGCGGCGAACTGACGACGCTCGAGATTCGCGATAGCAAGCCCTGCAAATGAGCGCACGACGGCCCCAGGTCAAAAAGCCGTGGGGACGAGAGCCAATCGTCTTTTGTAGTCACGTAGACGGCCGCGCGCGCTATTCAATCAATCGCCTCGGCGGCGCGGCCAATTCAGCGCGAGATTTGCGCTAAGGCGCCGACAGCACCTGGCGGCAGGCGGCGGGAAGGTCGGCCATTCTCAGCGGGGGCTTTTCCTTAGGCTGCGACGACGGCTTCGGATGCAGGACTTCATCGCTGAACCAGCGATCGAGATCTTTGCCGCTGCAGCCCTCGTCCCCCACAAGCGGCTTATCCGGCGTACAGGCGGGACTGTCTGCGGGGCAGAAAATCCGCACATGGAAGTGATAATCATGCCCGTACCACACCCGCACTTTCCGCAACCACGCGCGATCGCGGCCCGCGTCACGGCATAGCGCTTTCTTGATTGCGGCATTGGCGAAGATGCGTGAGACCTGCTGGTCTTTCGCCGCCGCTTTGATGATTGCCGCGTGCGCAGGCGTCCACACATTGGGGTCGACGTCCTTGCCATCCTGCGCGACCACCACGGTCGACATCATCTCTTCGCGCTCTTCACGGCTCAATCTCCGATCTGGCATGGGAATGAGCCAGATGTCCGCATCGAGGCCCACCTGGTGGCTGAAATGTCCGCTATGCATGGGGCCGCCGCGCGGTTGCGCCATGTCGCCGACCAGGAGCCCGCGCCAGCCGATCTTGGGGGCTTGATTGGCGAGACGCTCGAGAAATTGTACGAGGTTGGGGTGCCCCCAATTGCGGTTGCGCGACGGGCGCATCACCTGCCAGGTCTCCCCGTCGAGAGGCAACGCCTGCGCGCCGGCGAGGCAACCCTTGGAATAGAAGCCGATGGTGCGCGGAGCAAGCGATGCCGGCGTCGTCTTGCGGCCGAACAATTCCTTCGCCGGGGTGCGTGGGTCATTCGGATTGGTCAACGGAGGCAGTGGCTCGGGGTTCACGCTGCCCTTGTCCTGCGCCACCGCAAAATTCGCCGCGAGGAGCGACAGTGCAGCCAGAAGCACGGTACACCGCTCAGTCGCTGCCATATGCGGCTCCTTCTTTTCGTTGCGCGCTCAATCGTCCTCTTCGCTTTCGAGCGCCAGTCCCTTGACGACGGCTTCCTCGCCGAATCTCTGACGCAGCCGGTCGATCGCCTGTTCGGCCTCGGCGGTGCGCCGATCGAGCAGGTCGGCATGGTCGGCACCGTCGGCCGCGGCCAGGCCGGAGACGCCGATGCCGATCAGGCGGAACTGGGTTCCGTCGGTCTCGCGCGCCAGCAGGTCACGCCCGGCGGCAAAAATCCTGGCGGCGAGTTGTGTCGGATGGCTGAGCGAATGGGCGCGCGTGCGGATCTGGAAATCCGCCGTCTTGAGCTTGAGCGTGACGGTGACGCCGGCCAATTCGTTCGCCTTGAGACGGTTCGAGACCTTCTCGGACAGGCGCCACAATCGCAGTTCCAGCGGACGAAGTTCGGCGATGTCCTGGTCGAACGTGGTTTCGGCCGAGATGCTCTTGGCTTCGCGCTCGGAGCGCACCGCGCGCTCGTCAATGCCGTACGCGAGGCGGGCGAGCCGCCGGCCCTCGGCGCCGTAGCGGCGGATCAGTTCGGCTTCGCTCGTGCGCTGCAGATCGCCGATCGTACGCACTCCGTCACGCGCCAGGCGCTGCTGGGCGACCTTGCCGACACCGAAGATGAGGCTCACGGATTTCGTGGCGAGGAACGCCGCCGCTTCGCTGCTTCCGAGCACCGCAAAGCCGCGCGGCTTGTCGAGGTCGGACGCGATCTTGGCGAGGAACTTGTTGCAGGAGAGGCCGATCGAAACCGTGATGCCGATTGCCTTTTCGACCTCGCTCGCGAAACCGGCGAGCGACTTCGCGGGCGGCATGCCGTGCAAGCGCGCCGTACCGCTGAGATCCATGAACGCTTCGTCGATGGAGACCGGCTCGACCAGCGGCGTCAATTTTCGCATCAGGCCGCGCACCTCGCGCCCGACCTCGGCGTATTTGGCCATGTTCGGACGCACGACACTGGCATGCGGGCACAGGCGACGTGCCTCGAACATCGGCATTGCCGACCGCACGCCGTAGGTGCGCGCGACGTAGCACGCCGTGAGCACGACGCCGCGCTGGCGGCCGCCGACGATCACCGGCTTGTCGGCCAGCGATGGATCGTCACGCTTCTCGATCGTGGCGTAGAACGCATCGCAGTCCACATGCGCGATCGCGAGCACGTCGAGGTCGTCATGCCGCAACAGCTTTGGCGAGCCGCAGGCCGGACAGCGGACGGCCCGTTCGGGCGCGTCATGGCGGCAATCGCGGCAGAAGCCTGGCATGGCTCATCAAGCTCCGCGCCTTCGTCCAGTGCGTCAGGGCGGGAGGAGCGTATCATGCCCGCGTCATTGCCGGGGCACTTCGCCCGCCAGCACATCGCGGGCGCGGGCGATATCCACCGGATCAATGCCGGCAGAATCAGAGAGTGCGAGCAGCAACGCCTCATCTCCGGTCACATAGTCGAGCACGCCAAGGAGGAACCCGGGTTCGCGAGCCGCGGCGCGCAGCGAGTTCGGGTCCGATCCCGGACATCGCCAGGAACCGCCCGAGGCGCTCAGGGTCCTCGGCGATGAAGGATAGCGCCGCAATGGCGAGCGCCGACGCGCCGTCCTCGCGTGCCTGAGAATCGGATTTTCCAGTCCGCGCTTGCCGCCTTTTCATTCGCCGGCCTCGAATCCCGTGGGCCGGTTGATTGGGCAAGCGGATTCGCTCTCGACGCAAGGCCAAAATGTCGGCTAGGGGAGGGGCGTGACTGCACCGCGGAGGCAATTATGCACAAGTCGAGTCTATCGGTCGCCGGGATGAGCGTCCTGTTCGCATTGGGGCTCGCGGTGTGGGAAGTCTATTTTTTCTTTTATGCCGGCTCGCTCAAAGGCATGGAGGGTAAGCTTGGCCTGTTCACGCCGGACCGGCTGGGCTTCAACCTGGCGTGGCTCGCGGCCACCTATCTGACCTTCCAGCTTCTCTCCATTCCGTTCAGCCAGCCGTCGGGCCCCACGCGGTTCGTCGGTGTCATCGACGGCATGGCCTCGCTGCTGCCGCTCGCGGTCGTACTGATCGTGGTGTTCGGCAAGCCGCATCTCCTCGACACCGAGCGGCGCTGGGAGGCTGCCTTCCTGCTGATCTTCGTGACGATGGTCGATCTGTTCGGCGGCTACACGTTCAATATCGCGCTCAGCCGGCGGACCATGGATGTGGGATCGAGCATGCACGCGTGATGCTCATGCGTGGTGCCTGTTCCTGATTCGCGTCGTGGCGCTAAGCGCACACGCGGGGAGGGAGTACGAACGAGATTAACCCGCGGTATCCGCGGACCTCAAAGGTTGATGATAATTCGCTGAATCCCTTGAGTTTTCGGGCCGAATTCACGCCACTTTGATGGCCTTTACTCGCGTTCGGTATTTGCGTTTCCGTAACATATCGGCCCTACGTTTTTGCGCGATGCCCTTGTGCAGGGGCACGCAGCCAACAGTCCCGCGGGGGGTATTTGGCTTGGAGCGCGCGCCGGGGGCTGCCGGAAGGTCGGGGATGGCGAAGACCGTCATGATCGTGGAGGACAACGAGCTCAACATGAAGCTCTTCCACGACCTGTTGGAGGCTCACGGCTATCAGACCGTCGGAACCCGCAACGGCATCGAGGCGCTCGACTTGGCGCGCCGGCACCGTCCCGATCTCATCCTGATGGATATCCAGCTTCCGGAGGTCTCCGGTCTTGAAGTGACCAAATGGCTCAAGGAGGATCCCGAGCTTCGCGCCATTCCGGTCGTCGCGGTCACCGCCTTCGCGATGAAGGGCGACGAGGAGCGTATCCGGGAAGGCGGCTGCGAGGCCTATCTGTCGAAGCCGATCTCGGTCGGCAAATTCATCGAGACCATCCGTCACTTTCTCGGTAACGCGTGAGGAGAAGGATCGATGACTGCGCGTATTCTCGTCATCGATGACGTGCCGGCCAACATCAAGCTATTGGAGGCGCGCCTTTCGGCTGAATATTTCGACGTTATCACCGCGATGAGCGGCGCCGATGGCCTCGCGATCTGCGAGCGCGCCGAGTGCGATATCGTGCTGCTCGACGTCATGATGCCCGACATGGACGGCTTCCAGGTCTGCCGGCATCTCAAGGCGAATCCGGCGACACATCACATCCCTGTGGTGATGGTCACCGCGCTCGATCAGCCGTCCGATCGGGTGAAGGGCCTGCAGGCCGGCGCGGATGATTTTCTCACCAAGCCCGTGTCCGACGTGGCGCTGATCGCCCGCGTGCGCTCACTGTCACGGCTCAAGCTGATGACCGACGAACTGCGCATGCGCGCCGTGACGTCGCGCGATATCGGGCTCGAGAATCCCGAGCGCGAGGCGGTGGCCGAAACCGGGCGCAACGGCCATATCCTCATCGTCGATGACAGGGCGGCGTCCAATGAACACATCGCCGCCATGCTGTCCGCCGAGCACCGCCCGGAAATCGAAGCCGATCCGAGCGCGGCTCTGTTCCGCGCGGCGGAGGGAAATTTCGATCTGCTGATCATTTCGCTCGCGTTCGAAAGTTTCGACGGGTTACGGCTGTGCAGCCAGGTCCGCTCGCTCGACCGCACGCGCAACGTTCCCATCCTGGCGATCGCCGATGCCGACAACAACGCGCGTCTCGTTCGCGGCCTCGAAATCGGAGTGACCGATTACCTCACGCGGCCGATCGACAAGAATGAACTGTTGGCGCGGGTACGCACGCAAATACGCCGGAAGCGCTATACGGAACGGCTGCGTGACAATGTGCAGATGTCGATCGAAATGGCGATCACCGATGCGCTGACCGGCCTCTATAACCGCCGCTACATGGAGAGCCACGTCGGCACGTTGGTCGAACAGGCAACGACCCGCGCAAAGCCGCTGACGGTGCTGGTGCTCGATATCGATCACTTCAAGTCGATCAACGATACTTACGGCCATGATGCCGGCGACGACGTGCTGCGCGAATTCGCAGTTCGCATCCGCAAATCCATCCGCGGGATCGATCTCGCCTGCCGCTATGGCGGGGAGGAGTTCGTGGTGGTGATGCCGGAGACCGATCTCGCAGTCGCCACCATGGTCGCGGAACGATTGCGCCGGCGCATCGCCAGCGAGCCGTTCCTGATCGAGAAAGGCACGCGCAGCATCGACGTGACGATCTCGATCGGGATCGCCGCGCTGGGCCGCGATGACAACCCGGCGAGCGTCATCAAGCGGGCCGATCAGGCGCTCTATCGCGCCAAGCGGGATGGCCGAAACCGCGTCGTGCCCGACGCCGCATAAGCCCAACAATCGCGCGCCTGTCCGCTGATCGACACATCGGTGTCACGGTCAACCCTAATGTTTTAGGTTGACCGGATTCTCTTCGTTATCCACAGCGTAAATTCTTGCTTTGCAAGGCGGTTGCGCTAGTTTGCGCCCTGCGGCGGCGAATGCCGCCCGGCCTGTCGAAGAGGCGTCAACGGCAGGAGTTCATTCAGGGGACGCGAAATATCTTCTAACTAATTGATAACCCTACGGAATGCTCAGGTCCGCCGCATCTCCTGGGTCCGTGGGGTTCGGCCGGTTCGGGGGCGGTACGAGTGGCCTCCTCATGACACCGCTCCCGACCGGCCACCTTTTCAGCCCGAAATAGGCGGCTGAGTTCTACAAGTCTGATCTGAGCAAATAGAAACACTAAGGGCGCCCGCAGGCGCCCTTTTTCTTACCGGCGACGCCGAATTACTTGATTTTTGATTCGCGAAACTCGACGTGTTTCCTGGCGACCGGATCGTACTTCTTCATGACCAGCTTCTCGGTCATGGTGCGCGAGTTCTTCCGGGTTACGTAATAGAAGCCGGTGTCGGCGCTCGACACGAGCTTAACCTTGATGCTGGCGGCCTTGGCCATGAGGGAACCTCAACTCGTTAATTCGGGCGGACCCTAGCCGCTGCGGTCATAATGTCAAGGAATGCGGATGCCGGACCCGCGTGTTCACAGCAATTCGCGCCTGAACTTGCCGCGCGGATGTTGATAGAACGGCACCGGCAGGTCGTGACCGAAGCCGTCGGCGATGCGTGCGTTGAGTTCTTCCAGCATCACGCCAGTGACTGCCGGCATGTCGAGCTGCCGCGTCTCGTCTAGCGTCATCCACACCAGTTCGACCAGTTCGGCATCGGGTCCGGTGACGCCCTCGATGCGGTGCGCGATCGCGCTCGCGTCCACGGTGAAGAAGCGCGCGTCGAACCGCCGATTGCGTCCCGGCGGCGTGATGGCGCGGCCGATAAAGCGCAACATGCTGAGATCGGGCAGAAACTTTGCCCGCGCGAACTCACTCCAAGGTCCGTCCGGTGTCTTGACCTGCTCATCGTGGCGCGCGCCGATAATGAGACCGGTCTCCTCGAACGTTTCGCGGATGGCCGCGAGGGCAAAAGCGCGCGCCTTCGCGGCGGACGGGCGCTGCAGCTTCTTCATCAACTGCGCCTCGGCCTGCGGATGGAGCGGGTGCGCCAGCGGCATGAGCCGGTCTGTCGGATCGACACGGCCGCCAGGAAACACATAACGGCCCGGCATGAACTTGTGGCGGGCGTGCCGTTTGCCGAGCAGAACCTTTGGTGTGGTACCGGAGCGGTCGACCAGGATCAGGGTTGCCGCATCCTTTGGCCGCACGTACGGGTGCGTCAGGTCGCGCTCGACCTCGTTCATCCGCTGTACGAACTGGTTCATCCGCTCGAGGTAAGACTGCTGGTCGGGTGCTTGCTTGTCGTTCATCGGCGTTTCTTCTTCCTGCCAGGTTCGCGCACCGCGCGCCGGGCGTGCCCGCTCGCGGCATGCTTGTGGGCAGTGCTTTTGGACTGCCCGCGATCGGCGCCCTTATAGCTGCCCTCGCTCAGGAGTTCGAATCGCAACGCGCCGGCAACCGGCGCCGCCTCGACCAGACGCACCGAGACGCGGTCTCCCAGGCGGTGGCTCTCGCCGCTGCGATCGCCGATCAGCGCGTGACGGTCCTCGTGATAACGGAAATATTCATCGCCCCCGACGGTGCGTGCCGGGATGAATCCGTCGGCGCCGGTGTCGTTGAGCTTGACGAACAACCCCGCGCGCGTGACGCCGGAGATGCGTCCTTCGAAGGTCGCGCCGATGCGGTCGGCGAGGAAGTGTGCGAGCAGCCGGTCGAAGGTCTCGCGCTCCGCTTTCATGGCGCGCCGTTCGGCCGCCGAGATGGTGGCCGAGATCTCGCCCAGCGACTTCAGGTCATGTTGTTCCGGCAGGCCGTCGTGGCCCAGCCGTTGCGCGCGGATGAGCGCACGATGCACCACGAGATCGGCGTAGCGGCGGATCGGCGAGGTGAAATGCGCATAGCGGCGCAGGTTGAGCCCGAAGTGGCCGTAGTTCTCGGCGGCATATTCGGCCTGCGCTTGCGTTCGCAGCACGACTTCGTTGACCAGCTTCTCGACCTCGCGGCCCTTCACCTGCGCCAGGATGCCGTTGAACTGCGCGGCGCGAAGTACGCCGCCTTTGGGCAGCGAGATGTCGAGGGTCTGCAGGAATTCGCGCAGCGCGTTCACCCGCTCGCCGTCCGGCTCGTCATGCACCCGGTAGATCAGCGGCACGTGCGCGCGCTCTAAAGTTTCCGCCGCCGCCACGTTGGCGAGGATCATGAACTCCTCGATCAGGCGATGGGCGTCAAGCCGCTCCGGCGTGACGACGCGGTCGACGGTGTTGTGGGCGGTGAGGACGATCTTGCGCTCGGGCAGGTCGAGATCGAGCGGCCCGCGCTCATCGCGGGCCCGCTTGAGCGCGCGATAGGCGGCGTAGAGCGGTTCGAGCACCGATGCCAGCAATGGCCCGGTCGTATCGTCCGGCCAGCCATCCATCGCGGCCTGCGCCTGCGCGTAATGCAACTTCGCCGCCGAGCGCATGAGCACGCGATGAAAGGTGTGGCCGCGCTTGCGACCGTCCGCTCCTACGACGAGCCGCACAGCCAGTGCCGCGCGGTCTTCGTTCGGCCGAAGCGAGCAGAGATCGTTGGAGATCCGCTCCGGCAACATCGGCACCACCTGGTCGGGGAAGTAGACCGAGTTGCCGCGCGTGAGTGCCTCGCGGTCCATAGCCATGCCGGGCCGCACGTAGTGCGCGACGTCGGCGATCGCGACGCTGATGACAAAGCCGCCCGGATTTTTCGGATCGTCGTCCGGGGCAGCATGCACGGCGTCGTCGTGATCCTTGGCGTCGGCCGGATCGATGGTGACGAGCGGCAATTGGCGCCAATCCTCGCGGCCGGCGAGCGTCGCCGGGACGGCGGCTTCGGCCTCCCTCGACACCGCCGGCGGAAAGATATGCGGGATGCCGTGCGCGTGGATGGCGATCTGGCTGATCGCGCGCTCGGTCTTGAGCGAGCCGAGCTTTTCCTTCACCCGCGCGGTCGGCAGGCCGAAGCCGCTTTTGCGCTCGGCCACTTCGACCGCGACGAGGTCGCCGTCCGCGGCGTCGAGGCTTGCGCCCGGCGGGATGGCAAGCTCCCGCCCAAGCTGTTTCTTGTCGATGGGCACCAGCCGTCCGCCGCCGTCCCGCAGCGCGCGGAAGATACCGAGCACGCGCTGCTTGGCACGGTCGATGATCTTGATGATGCGTCCGGTATGGCGGATGGCTTCGCCTTCGTCGCCGGCGGCTTCGATGCGCAGGAGCGCGCGGTCGCCGACCCCGCCGACTTCGCCCGGCCGCGCGCGGCGCGCCGATTGGATGCGAATCTTCGGAGGATCGCCGTGCTCCTCTTCATCCCATTCGACCGGAACAGCGATGAACTCGCCGTCGCGGTCGCGCCCGGTGATATCGGCGAGAACGACGTGGGGCAGGGTTCCCGGCTGATGCAGCTTCTTGCGGCGCCGCTCCACGCGGCCTTCATCGGCGAGTTCGCGCAGCATCTCTTTGAGGCGCGCCCGATCGGCGTTTTTCAGATTGAAGGCACGTGCGATCTCGCGCGTGCCGACTTTTCCAGGTTGCTTGGCAATGAAGCTGAGCAGGTCGTCTTTGGAGGGGAGCAAGGGATTAGGGCGTTTCACAATCAATTCCGCGAGCAATCTCGCATAGGTCTACACCCCGCAATGTAGTGACGGGCAGGCCAATTCGCCAGCGCCCCGTCAGGATCAGCCGGCTTTGCCGGCCTTGGCCTTGCGGGCCGGTTTCTTCGCGATGCGCGGCGCAGGTGCCGATTTGACAGCCGCTTTGGGCTTGGGAGCCTTGCGGGCGGTGCTGCGAGGGGGCGCGAGCCCCGTCACGGGCGCCACGCCCGACGTTGCGGGCTTCGCGGCCGCCGTAGGTTTCTTGCCCGCGGGCGCCTTCTTGGCGGGTTTCTTGCCGGTGCCACGGGCGGCCCGCGCATCCAGCAGGGGGATAGCCTGTTCGAGTGTGATCGTTTCCGGCGCGATATCGGACGGCAGCGTGGCATTGACGCCGTCGTGGCTGACGTACGGACCGTACCGGCCGTTCTTCACGACCACAGGGCCGCCCTTGTCGGGGTGGTCGCCAAGCGCGCGGCCGGGGTCGGCGCCGAAGCGGCGGCCGCGGCCGGGATTGAGCTTTTTCTCTTCGATCAGCGTGACCGCGCGATTGAGGCCGATGGTCAGCACGTCCTCGTCGGCGCCGATATTGGCGTAGGTCTTGCCGTGCTGGACATAGGCGCCGAAGCGCCCGATGCCCGCGAGGATCGGTTCGCCATCATCCGGATGCTTGCCGACTGCGCGCGGGAGCGACAGCAGGCCGAGCGCACGGTCGAGATCGACATCGTCGGGCGACAGCTTCTTCGGCAGCCCGGCGCGCTTGGGCTTCTCCGTCTTGCCGTCCGCGTCCTGGGTGGGCTCACCGAGCTGCACGTAGGGACCAAAGCGGCCGGAACGCAGGGTGACGTCGAGACCGGTCGCCGGATCGGCGCCGAGCTTCTTCATGCCGCCGTCGCCGTTCGCGCCGTTGCCGGCCGCGAACTGACGTGTGTAGCGGCATTCGGGATAGTTGGTGCAGCCGATGAAGCCGCCGAACTTGCCGAGCTTGAGCGAGAGCTTGCCGGTCTCGCAGGTCGGACACTTGCGCGGGTCGGTCCCGTCGGCGCGCGGCGGAAAGAGGTGAGGGGCGAGCATCTCGTCGAGCGCATCGATGACCTGCGTGATGCGCAGCTCCTTGATGTCGCCGACGGCGGCGGTGAAGTCGCGCCAGAAATCGCGCAGCAGCTCGCGCCAGGCCATCTCGTTGTTGGAGATGCGATCGAGCTGCTCTTCGAGCCCGGCGGTGAAGTCGTATTCCACGTAGCGCGCGAAGAAGCTTTCGAGGAAAGCCGTCAGAACGCGGCCCTTGTCCTCCGGAACGAGACGCTTCTTGTCGATACGGACATAGCCGCGATCCTTCAGCACCTGCAGGATCGACGCATAGGTCGAGGGCCGGCCGATGCCGAGTTCTTCCATGCGCTTGACGAGGGAGGCTTCCGAATAGCGCGGCGGCGGCTCGGTGAAGTGCTGCGTCGAGTCGATCTTGCGCTTCTCCAGGCGCTCGCCGGCGCTCATCTCGGGCAGGCGTTTCGACTCGTCGTCGTCCGCGGACGGGTCGTCCATGTCCTCGTTATAGAGCGTGAGAAAGCCGTCGAACTTCACGACTGTGCCGGTCGCGCGCAGATCGATCATGCGGCTGCCAACCTTGGCGGCGATGTCCGCGGTCGTGCGCTCGAGCTCGGCGGATTCCATCTGGCTTGCGACCGTGCGCAGCCAGATCAACTCGTAGAGCTTGGCCTGGTCGGGATCGAGCACCGATCGCACCTGCCGCGGGCGGCGGTCCGGATCGGTCGGGCGGACCGCTTCGTGCGCTTCCTGCGCGTTCTTCGCCTTGGTCTGATATTCGCGCGGCGAGGAGGGGACGTAGCGCTGGCCGTAATCCGCGCCGATCAGCTTGCGCGTCGCCGTGATGGCTTCGGGCGCGATCTGCACGCCGTCGGTCCGCATATAGGTGATGAGGCCGACCGTCTCGCCGTCGATGTCGATACCTTCATAGAGCCGCTGCGCGATGCGCATGGTGTGCGCAGGCGCAAAGCCGAGCTTGCGGCTCGCTTCCTGCTGCAGCGTCGAGGTGGTGAAGGGCGGGGGTGGATTGCGCCGGCCGGGCTTCGCCTCGACGTTCGCGACGGTGAACGCCGCGCTCTCGAGCGCCTGCTTGAAGGCCTCGGCTTCGGCGCCGGTGCCGACATCGAGCCGCTGGATCTTCTGCCCGTCGGCGCCGACGAGACGCGCCTCGAAGGTCTCGTTGCGCGGGGTCGCAAGCGTTGCCACCAGCGACCAGTATTCGCGCGCAACGAATTTCTCGATTTCGAGCTCGCGGTCGCTGACCAGCCGCAGCGCCACCGACTGGACCCGGCCGGCGGAACGGGCGCCCGGCAGCTTGCGCCAGAGCACGGGCGAGAGATTGAAGCCGACCAGGTAGTCGAGCGCCCGGCGGGCGAGATAGGCATCGACCAGCGCCTGATCGATTTGACGCGGGTGTTTCATCGCGTCGAGCACGGCCTGCTTGGTGATGGCGTTGAACACCACCCGCTCGACCGGCATCTTCTTGAGGGCATTCTTTTCCCGCAGCACTTCGAGCACGTGCCAGGAGATCGCCTCGCCTTCGCGGTCCGGGTCGGTGGCCAGGATGAGCTTGTCGGCGCCCTTGACCGCCCTGGCGATGTCGTTGAGCCGCTTCTGCGACTTGTCGTCGACCTCCCAGATCATGCGGAAGTCGTGCTCGGGATCGACCGAGCCGTCCTTCGCCGGCAGGTCGCGGACATGCCCGAACGACGCCAGGACTTCGTAGTCCCGGCCCAGATACTTGTTGATCGTCTTGGCCTTGGCGGGCAATTCGACAACGACGATATTCATGCAAATCCAATAGGTTACTAGTCGATTACCGGTATCGGGGACGGTTTGAATCGGCCGCCCGTGCCGGGCGATATGGGGGCAGGTACCCCCACCTGTCAAATGGGGCGGTGCCGTGCAAGGGGGGCATGGCGGCGAAAAACGCTGGAGCAGCAGTTACTTACGGTACACAAGAACAGTTGGCAGCCGACATGGGTATAAATACAACCATAGGATGTACCAATGATTTTATTCTCGTAATAGTGTCTGGATATTGCCGGAAGGTATTGAATGCCGGAACGCCCCAGCACGGTAGCAAATAACCCGGTGGAGGTTGCGGATTATGTTGCAGCCATGACGAGCGAGCTTTCTACGCTGGCCCGCCGCCACGGGTTGGATGCGCTCGGGTTTATCCTGGAAATGGCCCGGCTCGAAGCGGAAAACGCTGCCACGAAACTAAACGGTTCCGGCCGTGCTCGTGTCGACGATTGAGCGCCGGTTACCGCAGCTGACGAACGTCAGATCAGCGAAACGAAGCCGCCGCCATGGCGATCGAGTCGGCCGGCCAGTTCCAGTTCGAACAGCACCGTCCGCACGACGGCAGCCGAGCTTCCCGACAGCCGCACAAGGTCGTCGATCAGCACCGGCGTGGGGCCCAGCAATTCGGTGATACGTGCGCGCTCGTCGCTCTTGGGCTCGCCCGTGGGCGGCCGTTCGGCTTCGGGTTCCTCGGCAGGCCGTTCAAGCGGTTGACCGAGGATCGGGCGGAGCACCGCGATCACATCATTGGCTTCGGTGACCAGAGTCGCTCCCTGCTTGATGAGGTTGTTGGTGCCCTCCGCGCGCGGGTCGATCGGCGAGCCCGGTACCGCGAAAACTTCGCGGCCCTGTTCGAGGGCGAGCCGCGATGTGATCAATGAGCCCGAACGCCGCGCGGCCTCGACCACGACCACACCGAGCGCGAGACCGGAGATCAGCCGATTGCGGCGCGGGAAGTCGCGCGCGCGCGGCTCCCAGCCGAGCGGCATTTCGGAGACGGCAGCCCCCTGCGCCAGCAGTTCCTGCAAGAGGCCGGCATGCTCCGGCGGATAGATGCGATCATGGCCGCCGGCCAGCACCGCGACGGTGCCGCTGCCGAGGCTGACGCGATGAGCGGCCGCGTCGATGCCGCGTGCAAGTCCCGATACAATGACGAAGCCCGCTTCGCCGAGTTCGCGGGCGAGCTTCTCGGCGAACCGGATTCCGGCCGCCGACGCATTGCGCGCGCCGACCATGGCGACCATCGGCTGGCTCAGCGTGGCGATATTGCCCCGGACGGCGAGAAGCGGCGGCGCGTCGTCGATCATCTGCAGGCGGCGCGGATATTCCGGTTCGCCGAGCGCAACGAGCGCCACACCGAGCGATTTCGCTGCCTTGATCTCCCGTTCGGCATCCTCGCGCGGATAAAGCCGGGCGGGGCCGGATGCGCCGCCACGGCGCGCCAGATCGGGCAAGGCCGACAGCGCCGCGCGCGCGCCGCCGTAGTGATTGATCAATGCTCGAAACGTGCGCGGACCGACATTCTCGCTGCGGATGAGCTGCAGCCAATCGAGCCGCTGCCCATCGGTCAGGCGTACGCCATCGCCCTCGTTGCCGTCCATGTCGCCCCTCGGCCGGTCATCCGCGCAATCAGCATCGCGCAGGGTCCGGGCGGCTACAACCGGAAATAGAGCAGGTGCGGGACGAGCGATCAGGCGTCGGCGGAAGACTTCTGGCCGATCTTGCCCTCTGTTCCGCTCACCAGCCGCGTGATGTTGGCGCGATGCATGATCCAGAGGGCGAGGGTGAGCAGGAGAAACAGGATCGCCCGACTGTGCTCCCCGGTAAACCAGAGAAACACCGGCGCCGCCGCGCTCGCGAGCAAGGCCGCGAGCGATGAATAGCGGGTCGCGGCGGCCACCGCGATCCACACGGCGCCAAAGACCAGCGCCGCCGGCCAGGCGAGCCCCAGCAGTACGCCAATATAGGTCGCGACGCCCTTGCCGCCCTTGAAGCCGAGCCAGACCGGAAACAGGTGGCCGAGAAATGCCCCGACCGCCGCGGCAGCGCCCGCATCCATGCCGCCGAGCCAGCGCGCCACGACGACCGCGAGCGTGCCCTTGAGCATGTCGCAGACGAGCGTCGCGGCGGCGAGCCCCTTGCGGCCGGTGCGCAGCACGTTGGTGGCGCCGATATTGCCCGAGCCGATCGAGCGGAGGTCCTCGGTGCCCGCAAGCCGCGTGAGGATCAGCCCGAACGGGATCGAGCCGAGCAGATAGCCGAAAACGAGCGCCGCCGCGCAGGACAGGACGAGCGGTAGGTCGATCGTTGGCAGCATGATACGCCCTGCGCTGCAGCAATTGGCTGCGGGTCAATCCGCATCGTCATGGCCGGGCTTGTCCCGGCCATCCACGTCTTGAATTCGAGGCCATTAAAGTAAGACGTGGATGCCCGCGACAAGCGCGGGCATGACGGTTCTTAATTCAAACGTATTCGTAGACCGTTCGTCCGGCAACAATCGTGCGCACCACGCGGCCCTGGAGCTTCGCCTCGTCGAACGGCGTGTTCTTGCACTTCGACTTGAGTTCGGCGGGGTCGAGCACCCAGGGAACGTCGAGATCGAGCACGATCACGTCGCCCGCACTGCCCGGCCGCAAGGTTCCGCCCGGCAGGCCGAGAAGTTCCGCCGGCGCGCTCGACATCGCCTTGATCAGCGTCATGACCGGCAATTCGCCTGCATGGACGAGGCGGAGCCCGGCCGACAGCATCGTCTCAAGCCCGACCGCGCCGTGGGTCGCTTCGGCAAACGGCAGCCGCTTGCCTTCGACGTCCTGCGGATTGTGATCGGACATCACCACGTCGATCAGGCCGGACGCGAGCGCCGCGACCAGCGCGGTGCGATCCTCTTCCGCGCGCAACGGCGGGCTGAGCTTGAGGAAGGTGCGGTAGGGCCCGATATCGAGTTCGTTCAAGGTCAGATGATTGATCGACGCGGAGGCCGTGACCTTGAGCCCGGCGTCCTTCGCGCGCTTGAGCACGTCGAGGCTTTCTGCGCAGGTGACCGAGGCCGCATGGTAGCGGCTGCCGGTGAGCGCCACGAGCCGCATGTCGCGCTCGATCATGATGGTTTCGGCGGTCTTCGGCACGCCGGAAAGGCCGAGCCGAGCGGCGAACTCGCCCTCGTTCATCACGCCTTCGCCGACCAGATCGGGATCTTCGGTGTGGTGCACGATGAGCGCGTCGAAATCGCGCGCATAGGTCAGCGCGCGCCGCATCACCTGCGCATTGGTGACGCTTCTCGCCCCGTCCGTGAACGCGATCGCGCCGGCCGCCTTGAGCAGGCCGATCTCGGTCATTTCGGTGCCCGCAAGCCCCTTGGTCAACGCCGCCATCGGCTGGACATGGACGATCGCGGTGTCGCGTGCACGGCGCAGGATGAAATCGACGATGGTCGGATCGTCGATCGCCGGCGTGGTGTCGGGCTGGCAGACGATGGTGGTGACGCCGCCGGCGGCCGCCGCCTGGCTCGCCGAGGCGATGGTCTCGCGATATTCCGCGCCGGGCTCGCCGACAAAGGCGCGCATGTCGATCAGGCCCGGCGCTACGATCTTGCCCCTGCAGTCGATGATCTCGGTGCCCTCGGGCACGCCGGCCGCGCCGATCCCGCGCTTGGCTTCGCGAATGACGCCGTCGGCGATCAGGAGGTCGCCGTCGATCTCGAGATCGCGCGACGGGTCGAGGATGCGCGCATTGGCCAGCAGGATCGGGCGGCGTTCGGACAGCATGCGGTCACGCATTCGGCAGGTTGCGCGACAGTGCTTCAAGCACTGCCATGCGCACTGCCACACCCATCTCGACCTGCTCGCGGATCAGCGATTGCGCGCCGTCGGCCACTGCGGTGTCGATCTCGACGCCGCGATTCATCGGGCCGGGATGCATGACCAGCGCGTCGGGCTTGGCGTAGGCGAGCTTCTTCTGATCGAGCCCGAAATAGTGGAAGTATTCCTGCGTCGAGGGCACGAACGAGCCGTTCATGCGCTCGCGCTGCAGGCGCAGCATCATGACGATGTCGGCATCGCGGAGCCCTTCGCGCATGTCGCGCGTAACCTCGACCCCGAAGCGCTCGATGCCGGGCGGCAACAGCGTCGAAGGGCCGACCACGCGCACCCGGGCGCCGAGCGCATTGAGCAGGATGATGTTGGAGCGCGCGACACGCGAATGCAGGATGTCGCCACAGATGGTGACGATGAGCCGCTCGATGCGGCCCTTGTTGCGGCGGATGGTGAGCGCGTCGAGCAGCGCCTGGGTCGGATGTTCGTGCGAGCCATCGCCCGCGTTGATCACCGAGCAGTCGACCTTCCGGGCCAGGAGTTCCACGGCGCCGGAGGCGTGATGGCGCACGACGATCAAGTCGGGCCGCATGGCGTTGAGCGTCACGGCGGTGTCGATCAACGTCTCGCCCTTGCGCATGGAGGAGGAGCCGACCGACATGTTCATGACATCGGCACCGAGCCGCTTGCCGGCGAGCTCGAACGAGGCCTGGGTGCGGGTCGAGACTTCGAAGAACAGGTTGATCAGCGTGCGCCCGCGCAGCGACGCGCGCTTCTTGTCGATCTGCCGATTGGTTTCGACATATTCCTCGGCGAGGTCGAGCAGGCCCAGAATCTCGTCGCGCGACAGCCCCTCGATCCCCAGCAGATGCCGCTGGCCAAGGACGAAGGTGGACTTCTGGGCGATGGTCATTAAAGCCGGTTCTATAGGCTCGGCGATCCAATCCGGCAAGGCCGCCCGGCAACCCTCCACAACTTGCCGGGCTCGCGGGCTGTGAGAACCGGCGCTGCGCTATTCGATCTTGATGCCCTCGTCACGAACCATTTTCCGGTATCGCTCGATGTCATCCCTGATCTGCGCACTGAATTCGGCCGGCGTGCTGCCGACCGCGGCGAATCCGAAGTTGACCAATCGTTCCTGGATATCGGGTTGGACAACGATCTTGGCGACCTCCCTGGACAGGAGATCGACGATCGGAGCCGGCGTGCCCGCGGGTGCCACGAGGCCAATGACCAGTTCGCTTTCCTGATCCTTGAAGCCGCCTTCGGAGAGCGTCGGCACGTCCGGAACGATCGGCGATCGCTTCGAGCCCGCGACGGCAAGCGCGCGCAGCCTGCCGTCCTTGATGAATGGGGTGGCCGACGGCAGGCCGATATAGGCGACGAGCGTGTGCCCTGCGACGGTCGATGTCAGGATGGGCGCCGCACCGGTGAAAGGCACGCGGGTGATATCGAGCTTCAAGCCGAGCTTGAACAGGCGTTCGCTGTTGAGCAGGTTGTGCCCGAGACTCATCGAGGCGAAGCTGTACTTTGCCGGTTCGGCGCGGGCGAGCGCGACGAATTCAGTCATCGTGTTCGCCGGTACCGAAGGATGGACGAGCACGACGGACGGCGACGACGACACCATGCTGATCGGCACGAAGTCTCTTGATCGGATCGTATTGCACGTTCTTCGAGATCACCGGCATGATCGCGAGGTCGTTGGTCGCGACCATCAGGGTATAGCCGTCGGCCGGCGCGGTTGCGGCCATCGCGGCAGCGCGCGCGCCGCTCGCGCCGTTGACGTTCTCGATATAGAACCGCTGGCCGAGGTTCTCGCCCAGCTTCTGTGCGACGAGCCGTGCAATCAGGTCGGTCGGTCCGCCCGCCGGATAGGGGACGATGACGCGGACCGAACGGGTCGGATAGCCGATGGTAGCGGTTTGAGCGTGGCTTGCGCCGGCAAGACTGGCGAGCAGGGAACAGATGCCGAGGCATGCGAGTATTTTTTTCATCGGATCATGCTCGAAATCCGGGGAGGTTGGCGAATAGTATGCCCGGGCGCAGGCGTCGTCGAGTGACCGGATCGTCGTTGGCGAGGGATCAGTCGGCCGCGCCCGACACCGTTAGATCGGGATGAAGCTCAGCCGTGCTGATTGGCGGTGCCGAGATTGCGCAGCCGGTCGAGCGCGCCCTGAAGGATGAAAGCGGCGGCATGCTGGTCGATCACCTCAGCCCGGCGCGCGCGTGACATGTCGGCCGCGATCAGGTCGCGTTCGACCGCGACGGTCGAGAGCCGTTCGTCCCAGAGCGCAATGGGAAGCTCGGTCAGGCGCGCGAGGTTGCGGGCAAAGGCGCGAGTCGATTGCGCGCGCGGGCCCTCGCTGCCATCCATGTTGATCGGCAATCCGAGGACGAAAGCGACAGTCTTGCGTTCGGCGGCGAGCGCAAGCAGGCGGCGCGCGTCCGCGGTAAAGTTGGTCCGCGAAACCGTCTCGACCCCGGTTGCCAACCGGCGATCCGGGTCGCTTGCGGCGACCCCGATCGTCTTGGTTCCAAGGTCAAGCCCGATCAGCGCGCCGCGCTCCGGCAAGCGCGTGGCCGCCTCGATGAGCGGAAGGATCGGTGCTGCCATCCGCGACGCGTAGCATGAGCGATTGTAACCGCCAATCGCGGTGCTTCCTCAGAAGGGGCTACGCGGAACGCCTGCGGCCGTCAGGTATTCGGCGGCGGAGCAAAGAAGCAGCGCCGCGTTCCGTCCGGCCGTTTGCAGCGCCAATAGGCCCCATCGGGCGACGGCTGCGCTTCGCTGAAGGGAATCTTCTCGGCACCGAAGATCAGGTAGCCATCGCCACCCATCTTGACCTGCTCGGCCGGGACCAGGAAGCAGTCGCCTTCACCGCAGCACCATTCGCCGGCGGCGTTGCGGTGGCCTCCGCGCGAAATCCAACTGTCATGAGCCTGGAGGTCGGGAACGACGATCACAAGAGCGGCGAAGACGAACAATAGCCGAGCAAGGCATCCGAACATGGGTACATCCCTTTCGTTGTCCCGGCAGGCGATCGATCAGTCAGTCAACGCGAACTCTCCCTCGGCCGTTTCTGTTATGGTTGTGCGTGCTTGGCGCACAACCAGTGCTCCGGATTGCCTCGGCTGCCCCAATTTTCAACAACGAGCGCCGAATCAACCCACTGATTTGCAAGTGTAAAGCAAAGGTTCTACACGGCAAAACCGATTTTATTGCATCGCACCATTGCGGCGGCTTTATGTGTCGGGGACGTTCACATCGCAGCGCTGCAAAGCAGCATCGCTGCGCGCGAGCAGGCCGCAGATGTCCTGCCCAGGTTGGCTGTTCGAAGGGAGGCGTGCTGTAAGATGCGGTACGGCAAAGGGAGAGAAAAATGCGCATGACGTTGTTGGGTCTGGCTGTCCTGTCCATCGCGGCAATGGGTGCCACGCGGGAGGCCGCGGCGGTTGAAATCAAGGTGCTGACCGCGGGCGCCTTCAAGCAGGTGTTGCTGGCGCTGGTGCCGGATTTCGAGAAGCAGACCGGCCACAAGGTGACGGTCGAGAACGATACCGTTGGCGCGCTGACGAAGCGGATCGAAGGCGGTGAAGTGTTCGACGTCGCGGTATTGACGCCGGGCGCGGTCAAAGATCTCACCGGCAAGGGCAAGTTCGTCGCCGGCAGCGGGCAGAATCTCGCGCGTGTCGGCGTGGGTGTCGTCGTCAAGGACGGCACGCCGAAACCCGACATCGGCTCGGTCGACGCATTCAAGAAGTCGCTGCTGGCCGCGAAATCGGTCGCCTACATCGATCCGGCGGCGGGTGGCTCGAGCGGCATCTATGTCTCAGGCCTGCTCGACAAGCTCGGCATCGGCGCCGAAGTGAAGGCGAAGGCCAAATTGATTCACGGCGGCGCCGTCGCAGAGCACATCGCGAAGGGCGAGGCCGAGGTCGGCATCCATCAGATCAGCGAGATCCTGCCGGTGAAAGGAATTGTGCTGGTCGGTCCGCTGCCCTCTGAGATTCAGAATTACACCGTCTACGCGGCCGGTCTCGGTGCCAATGCCAAGCAGGCGGCAGCCGCCAAGGAACTCGTCAAGGCGCTCACCGGCCCGGCCGCCGCCGAGGTGCTCAAATCGAAAGGCATGGAGCTCGCCGGATCGTGAGCACGTCCGGGACACCGGGCACCGTGAAGGCGCTGTTCTTCGACGTGTTCGGCACGATGGTGGACTGGCGCACCAGCATCGCGCGCGAAGCGGAGATCGTGCTCAAGCCGCTCGGTCATTCACTTGACTGGCTGGCGTTCGCCGATGCCTGGCGCGCCGAATACCAGCCGGCGATGGACGAGGTGCGCTCCGGCCGCCTTCCGTTCTGCAAGCTCGATGTCCTGCACCGCCGCAACCTCGAGCGTATTTTGCCGCGCTTTGGGATTTCCGGGCTCTGCCGAAGACGTCATGGCGAACCTCAACCAGGCCTGGCATCGGCTCGATGCCTGGCCGGACGTGCCTCCCGGACTGGCGCGGCTCAAGCGGCGCTTCTGGCTTGCGCCCGTTTCGAATGGAAACATCTCGTTGATGGTCGCGCTGGCGCGCCGCAACAATCTGCCCTGGGATGCCATCCTGGGGTCGGAGGTGGCGCACGATTTCAAGCCCAAACCGCGCGTCTATCTGGCCTCGTGCGAAGCGTTCGATCTGCCGCCCGGAGAGTGCATGATGGTCGCAGCGCACAGCAACGACCTGTCGCACGCGGCGAAACTCGGACTGCGGACCGCGCACGTCGCGCGTCCCAACGAGCATGGGCCGGGCAAGGGTGAGCCCGCTCCGACGGTGCCGGTCGATTTCGCAGCCAGCAGTCTCGAAGACTTGGCGGCGAAGCTCGGCGTATGACCATTGCGTCACGGCCGGTCGTCGTCACGGCGCTCGGCATTGCACAAATTCTCGCCTGGGGGACCTCGTTCTATTTCCCCGCCGTGCTGGCCGCTCCCATCGTCGCCGACACCGGCTGGTCGCTCGGCTGGGTCGTCGGCGGTGTATCGATCGGGTTGCTGACCGCGGGGCTCATTTCACCGCGCGTCGGCGCGGTCATCGAGCGGCGCGGCGGCCGCCCGGTGCTGGCGGCAAGCTCGCTGCTTTATGCCGCCGGCCTCGCCGGCATCGGCCTGGCGCCTTCCTTGCCGTTTTATCTGCTGGCCTGGGTCGTGCTGGGCGGCGGCATGGGCACCGGTCTCTATGACGCGGTGTTCGCAGCGCTCGGCAAGCTCTACGGCAAGGACGCCCGCACGCCGATCACCAACCTGACCTTGTTCGGCGGCTTCGCCAGCACGGTGTGCTGGCCGCTCAGCGCGTTTCTCGCCGAGGCTTACGGCTGGCGCGCGGCCTGCCTGATCTATGCTGTCCTCCATCTCGTAATTTCGCTGCCGCTGCAGATGGCCGTGATGCCGAGGCAAACCGCACCATCACGGCCGCGTGCGGCCGACGAAGTGGTGGCGACCAGGCCAGCCCATCGCGCGTCTGATCATGAACTCGCTGTGTTCGTCCTGTTGGCGCTCGTGCTGACGATCTCGGCCGGGATCGGTTCGGTCGTCGTGGTGCATCTCCTGACGTTTCTCGAAGCGAAAGGCGCTGCCTTCACCACCGCCGTTGCGCTTGGCACGCTGTTCGGGCCGGCGCAGGTCGGCGCCCGCTTCGTCGAACGCATTTTCGGCGCCCGCTATCATCCGATCTGGACGATGGTGGCGTCTTGCGGCCTGATGGCCATTGGCCTCGTGCTGCTTCTCGCGCTGCCGTTTCTCGCGCTCGCAATCGTCATCTATGCCGGCGGCTACGGCATCATGTGGATCGCACGCGGAACGGTCCCGCTCGCGCTGTTCGGCCCGGATCGCTATGCCACGTTGATGGGACGCTTGGCCTTTCCGAGCCTCATCGTGCAGGCGCTCGCGCCAGCGGCCGGCGCGCTGCTGATCGAGCACTCGGGGCCGACGATGATGATAGCGACGCTGACGGTGTTCGCCATCATCAACCTGCTGCTGACGGCAACGCTGGGCGCGATGTTTCGCCGGTCCGAGAACTGATCCGACGTCATTTTGCCGTCGGCATGCCCGCAGCCTTCGTCACCTTCGCCCATTTGGCGATTTCGCTCTTGATGCGTACAGCAAATTGCTCGGGTGTGCTTCCGACCGGGTCGGCGCCCTCCCGCGAAATTCGCTCATGCACGTCCGGCGACTTGAGCATCTGCACAAGCTCGCCGTTGATCTTGTCGAGTATCTCCTTCGGCGTGCCGGCCGGCGCGAACACCGCCTGCCAGGAGGTGATCTCGTAATCGGGGTAGCCGGACTCCGCGATGGTCGGCACGTCCGGGAGATACGGCAGCCGCTTTTCGGTGGTGACCGCGAGCGCGCGCAATGCGCCGGTCTTGACGTGCTGCAGCGTCGCCGGCACGAGGCCGAAGTTGACCTTTACGTGCCCGCCCAGGATCGCATTGGCGACCTCGGCGTTTCCCTTGAACGGGACGTGCACGAGGTCGACGCCCGTCGTGGCCTTGAACATCTCGCCGGCGAGATGCGGCGACGTGCCCATGCCAGACGAAGCATAGTCCAATCCGCCGGGCTGCGACTTAGCATAGGCGATGAACTCCTGGACATTCGTCACCGGCAGCGACGAATGGACCACCAGCATCAGCGGCAGGGACGCCAGTTCGGTGATCGGCGCAAAGTCCTTGATCGGATCGTAAGGCAGCTTTTGCAGCGCGGGCGTGATGGCAAAGCCAATGGTGGTGACCAGCAGCGTATGACCGTCGGGTGGCGCCTTCGCCACCATTCCGGTCGCGATCGTGCCGCCGCTGCCGGGGCGATTGTTGACCACCACGGTCGCTCCCCAATGCTCGCTCAAGCGCTGCGAGATCATCCGGGCGATAGTGTCGGTGGTGCCGCCGGCCACGAACGGCACGACAAGTTCGATGGGCTTCTTCGGGATAGCCTTGCGCCGCCGCCGGCGATGCGGACGCAAGCGCGGCCCCCGCCATCCAGCCGGCGGCCATGATGACGGCGGCCAGCGTCCGAAACGATCGCGTCATGAAATTCCTCGCCATCGGTCGTGCTCCGGCCACGCATTGACGCGGGTGTGCCCGCTCTATAGCAGATGCGCCGCGGCCGTTGACCCCAGACCGGAGAATTCCGATGAAGCTTGTCTCGTACCGACAGAACGGCCGCGTTTGCATCGGGGCGGTCGTGGGCGACGCGGTCGTGCATCTCAACGCCTTGCTGCCGGCGAATGAGCAAATCCCGGACGATATGGTGGCGTTTCTGGAGCAGGGCGAGCCCGCGATGGCGGCGGCGCGCCGCGCCGTCGCGCGCTTCACGGCGGAGAAACCCGCCGCGGCCGCCACTCCGCTGCAATCCTGCGACTTGCTGTCGCCGGTGCCGCGGCCGGGCAAAATCCTGATGGGTGGGCGGAACTATCTGCGTCACCTCGACGAGCTGCGCAAGGAAGGCGCCGGGCGCGGCGAGAAGATCATCACGCCCCCGATGCCGCACATCTTCGCCAAGTATCACAACTCCGTCACGGCGCACGGCAAGCCAATCGTCTATCCGAAGATCGTCAAGCAACTCGATCTCGAAGGCGAACTCACGGCCGTGATCGGCAAGCGGGCCTACTATGTCGATGAGAAAGACGCGCTCGACTACGTCGCCGGCTACACCATCATGAACGACGTGTCCGCGCGCTGTTTGCAGGCGCAGGGGCTGCTGACCATTTCGAAGGGATTTGAGACGTTCTGCCCGATCGGACCCTGGATGGTCACCAAGGACGAGATCCCCGATCCACAAACACTGACCGTTCGCACGTTCATCAACGATCTCGAAGTCTGCAAGGCGCACACCTCCGAGATGCTGTTCACCATCCGGCAGTTCATCGCGTCGCTGTCGCGAGTGTTCCCGCTTGAGCCGGGCGACGTGCTCGCGACCGGCTCGCCGCCAGGGCCGGGCCTGTATCACGACCCGCCGCTGCTCGCGAAGGTCGGCGATGTGATGCGCGTCGAGATCGAAAAGATCGGTACGCTGGAAAATCCGGTGATCGCCGCGACGCGGTAGAGCGTCCAGCTCACATGCGCGTGCGGGTCGGTTCAGGAAGGAGAGGGGAAGCGGTCATCGTTCGCTGCGTGCGCTCGCCTTCTGCGTCTCTCCCGGCCCCCGCTCATCCCGGGCACTTGTAGAGAACGGCCTTGTAGGTGTTGTCCTGGTCGGCGAAATCGAGCGTCGTGGCGTCGCGGATCGTAAAGCTCACTTCGCCCAGCATCACGGAACCGCCGGGGCCTTTGCATTCGACATGCACGGAGATTTTGTTGCCCTCGCGCTTGCGGTCGAGGATGGTGCAAACGCCGAAGACGGAAGATTCGACCTCCTTCTGGCTGATCTTCACGCGGGACGCGTTGGCATCGGATGCATCGTTCTTGCAGGCTTGGTTCTCCGTATAGGTACCCACGATGGCAAAGTCGTCTTCGCCCCGCAGTTGAGTTGCGGGCAAGAGCGCCAAGGCGAGAATTCCGATTGCAACACTCAAGGACTTGAGCACATTCGTCTCCCAGCCGCGCGCATCACAATGTTGCCCCTGTGCGCAAGTGTAATAAATCCCGCACCCATGGCCAACGGTCAAATCGGAAATTACCGGTCTCCGCCGTCGCTCGGTTCGACGAAACCGCAACATGGATCAATCAGGTGATCAGGTGATCAGGTGAACGCGGGATTGAGTTCCATTCCGGTTCTGGATGCGCGCGTCGGCGGTCCTGTCCGATACGCGGTCGAAGGTCGTTCGCGCGCGCGCGAACTGCACGATGACTGCCTTGCGTGGCTGCCGCGGTTCGCTCGGGCGCTGCTGCCGCTGATGGACGCGACCTCGCGGCGATGGCTGCGGCACTCGTCGTCGCCTTACATCAAGGACATCGACGCGATCGCCGCGGAGCTGCGCCTGCCCGGCATCTGGTTTCTCAACGGCAGCTACGAGTGGGGCTGCACCGCGCTGGCGCGCGACGAGGGAGACGCGCCGTGGCTCGCGCGCACGCTCGACTGGCCGTTCCCCGGGCTTGGCCGCCACGTCGAGGTCGTGCGCATGCGCGGGGTGGCGGGCGATTTCCTCAACGTGACGTGGCCGGGATATGCCGGCGTTTTGACGGCTGTGGCGCCCGGGCGCTTCGCGGCGGCGATCAATCAGGCGCCGCTGTGGCGCCGTACGCGCAAGCCGTGGCTGCGGCCTATGGATATCGCATTGAACGCGGTCAACACCTGGGGCATCCGCGCCTGCCCGCCCGACCACCTGCTGCGCGAGGTGTTCGAAACTTGCCGGGACTTCGATGAGGCGAGGCGGCAGCTCGAGGGCGTTCCCGTCGCGCGCCCCGTCATCTTCACGCTGGTGGGCTGCGAACGCGGCCAACGCTGCGTCATCGAGCGGACCGAAAGCGGCTTTGCCACCCGCGATGACGAGACGTCGGCGGCGAACGATTGGCTGCACAGCACGCCGCCATGGGAAGCGCGTGTCAGTTCGGCGGTGATGATGACGCGCCGTTACGATGAGGCCGCCGCCAACAGCCGTCTGCGGCGCGAGGCGCTTGCGGCTTGGGAGAATTCCTTCGCGAGCGCTGGATTTGCGTGGGTGAAGCCGCCGGTGCTCAACCCGTTTACGCGCATTGCGGTCGAGATGTGCCCGGCGAACGGAACGCTGCGGGTCGCCGGCTACGAGAACGAACCGGGAAGTGAAATGGCGCAGCGGGTGACGCAGCCCTGCGAGGTTTCGGCGGCCGGTGCCGGATCTCAGTCGAGGCGAATGCCGGCCTCTTGAATGATCTTGAGCCACTTGTCGTACTCGGCCTTCACGAACGGCTTGAGCCGGTCCACCGGAAGCTCCATGAGTTCGCCGCCATTGCCTTCGAAGCGCGGCTTTAATTCGGGCAGCGACTGCGCGATGGCCTCCTGCAAGCGGGCGATCGCGGCCGGCGGCGTCTTCGCCGGCGCAAACAATCCGATCCAGGAATCGATCTCCAGATTGGGAATGCCGGATTCCGTCATGGTCGGCACGTCGGGCATCTGCGGGTTGCGCTTGGCGGTCAGGATGCCGATGCCTTTGGCCTGGCCCGATTTCACGTAGGGTAGCGCCGCCGGCGTCGAGTTCGAAGAAGAGATCGACGCGTCCCGACAGGAGATCGGGAAACGCCATCGACGAGCCGCGGTAGGGTACCTCCAGAAACTTCGTGCCGGTGAGACTCATGAACGCGGCACCGACGATGTGCTGGCCGGTTCCGGTGCCGGCATTGGCGAGCTTGAGTGAGCCCGGATTTTTGCGCGCCGCTTCGACGATTTCCTTGGCGGTCGTGTAGGGCAGGTCCTTCGAGCCGACGAGCGTGTAGGAGATGTTGAAGACGAGCGCGACCGGGACGAGGTCGTTGAGCGGATCGTAGGCAAGCTTCTGGTAGAGCCCGGCGTTGAACACGATGTTGCTCAGGCCGCCGACCAGCAGCGTGTAACCGTCAGGCGGCGCGCTCACCACGAACTGCGTGCCGACGATCGTGCCGGCGCCCGGGCGATTTTCGACAACGACGCTTTGGCCAAGCCGTTTGGTCAACTGGTCGGCCAGCAGGCGCCCGACGATGTCGTAGCTGCCGGACGGCCCGATCGGCACGATGATCTTGATCGGCCGATCGGGATAGGTTTGCGCGCTGGCCTGCGACCAAGGCGAGGTAGCGGCGAGAACAGACAGAGCGCTGAGCAGCACAAGTCGACGCAAAACCCGGGTTGGATGCAGGATCATTGGGCGTTCCTCTGGATTTTTTTGTTGCAGACGGCGGCGCGCTATTCGTGTGCCACCGCTGTCACATCGATCTCGATCATCATTTCGGGGAATGCAAGCGCGCTGATGCCGAGCAGCGTCTGTGCCGGCACGGTGGCGCCGGCGAAATTCTCGCCGGAGCACTTCGCCCAGTCGAGCCGGTAGCGCATGTCGGTGACATAGACGGTCATCTTGACGGCGTCCTTCAGGCTCGAGCCATTCGCAGCCAGCGCGCGTTTGATCTTGTCGTAGGCGTAACTGCACTGCGCCGGGAAGTCGCCGGCATGGCGGATCTTGCCGCGTGGCCCGTCCTCGTCTTCAGACCCGACGCCGGCCAGGAAGATGAATTTGCCCTTGCCCATATTGGTGATGGTGACGGCGTCGGAGAAGATGCCCGGCGTCCATTTGGTGTAATTGAACGACTTCTTCTCCATCGCCTCCTGCGCCAGAACCGGCGAGAGGTGCATCACGAGAAAGCTGGCGGCGGTGGCAAGCATGATGGCGAACCTGGACATTTCAAATCTCCATTGATGAGCCGGACGCGCAGCATGGCGCAGGAGGAGCGTGCGCTGCAATCGACTTCAGGTTGGCGTGCCACCAACAACACCGTGCTTTGAGTCCGTACTGCGGGAAGGGTAGGCTGACTTGTCGTGGACGCGACCATCGGGCCGATCCTTATGACGCTGGTGCTGCAGATCCTCTATTTCGAAGACCTCAAGGTCGGCATGACCGAGCGGCTGTCGAAGACCGTCGCGTCGTCCGATGTGGTGGGCTTCGCGCAGGTGACCGGCGATCGCAACCCGATCCATCTGTCCGAGCATTTCGCGGCCCGCACGCAGTTCAAGAAGCGCATTGCGCACGGCCTCTACACCGCGAGCCTGATCTCGGCCGTGCTCGGCACGCGCCTCCCTGGCCCTGGCGCCGTCTATATTTCCCAGACGCTCAATTTCCGCGCCCCGGTGAAGATCGGCGACACCGTCGAGGTGATCGTCGAGGTGGCGGAGCTGATCCCGGAGCGGCTGCGGGCGCGGCTCGCCTGCACCTGCATGGTGGATGACGAGGTGGTGCTCGACGGCGAGGCCTGGGTGAAGGTGCCGTCCTCGGCAACAACCGGCCGGCCGCTGCCGCGGATTTAGCCGCTCCGCGTTCACACCGTTGCCATGGTCCGCCGTTAGCCCACCCGGGCAATCGGGAGAATGGCATGGCCAAGCTGACGCTCTATCACGCAGCGCCGTCGCGCTCGTCGATCACCCGCTGGATGCTCGAAGAGATCGGCGAGCCCTACGATGTCCACCTTTTGAGCCTCATGAAGGGCGAGCAGCGCGCGCCCGCCTACATGGCGATCAATCCGATGGGAAAAGTCCCGGCGCTCAAGCACGGCGACGTGACCATCACCGAGGCGGCGGCGATCTGCACCTATCTGGCCGACGAGTTTCCCAAGGCCGGCCTGAACATTCCGATCGGCGATCCGCGCCGCGGCGTCTATCTCAAGTGGCTGTTCTTCGGCCCGAGCTGCCTCGAAGCCGCGATGCTCGACCGCGCATTCCCGCGCCAGGAGGGCGCGCGGCAAAGCGCGCTCGGCTACGGCGATTACGACACCACCATGGATGTGGTGGCGAAGGCGGTGGAGCAGGGCCCGTATCTCATGGGCGAGAAGTTCACCGCCGCCGACGTGGTGGTGGGGTCGACCTTGCGCTGGGGCATGATGTTCAAGATCATTCCGGAGCGGCCGGAGTTCACCGCTTACGTCGCGCGGCTGTCGCAGCGCCCGGCGTTGCAACGGGCGACCAAGAAGGACGAGGAACTGGCGGCCGCCTGAACGGCCGCCGCCTCGCAATCCACCGATTGGCTTCGGACCCGCCCGGTCACGAGGCCTTGCGCAGAGCGCCGTCGCGCAAAGCGCCAAGCAGCGCGAGCGCGCGCCCCATCGAGAACGCGCGCGTCGGTGCCGAGTACGCCTTGGTGTTCCAGGGCATCATGTAGCCGTGCAGCACGCCCGGAAAGACATGCACCTCGACGTTGGGCATGCGCGCGGGCACGGCGCGGTAGGCATCGAGCACTTCGGCGGGGGCTGCGTGGTCCTGGTCGCCCCAGATGATGCAAACCGGCGCCGTGACGCCGTCGATCTCCTGGATGAAATCCTTGAACTGCGTGCCGTGGCAGGCGATGCCGGCGTCATAGCCGAGCCGCTTCGGCCCCAGGATCGCGTAGGGGCCGCCGTAGCAGAAGCCCATGACGGCGGCGCGACCGTTGTGCTGCGGCAGCTTGCGGATTTCGGCGAGCGTATCCGCCATATCGGCTTCGCCCGCCTTGATCTTGTCCAGGCGTGGCTGCGAGCGCTGCGCGGCGCGCGGATCGCTCGCCGGCAATGGCCCCGGCACCGAGCGCCAGAACAGGTCGGGCGCCGCGGCGATATAGCCGAGCGCGGCGAACTCGTCGGCGATCGCCCGGATATCGGCGTCGACCCCGTGCACGGCGGAGGCGAGCACCACGGCCGGCACCTTGCCGTCGGTTTGCGGGAGGGCGAGGTAGCAGTCGAACGAGCCGCCTGAGCTTGAGCCGATCTGGATGGTTTTGCCGGGCATGTAAAATTCCTGTCGTTCGTGAAACCGGATTTAAAGGTAGCCCGGATAACATGCCGGCGAAATCCAGGTCCGATCCCGCGCCCGGTCATCGGCGCGCTCCCGCTACTGTTGCCTGCTTGCCACACTCGCCAACGAGGACGGCCGGTAAGTGAACCAGTCGGCGGGCTGGCGCGACCAATGTCCGAACGCCGGCGCGGCCGGACGGAATAGGGGGCTCACATGCTGACGATCATTCCCGTGGTGGCGATCTGGATTGCCTGCACCATGACGCTGGCGATTGCCGGCATCGTCGCGGCGACGGCCGAGGACTAATCGCAAGCGCCGGACCGGCGCGGCGTCGCCCGGCCAGAAGGCGGTCTTTCCAAAGGAAGCGGTTTCCATGTTGATCTTGAAGTACTTCTTGACCGTCGGCGCGGTGTTGACGGTCGGGATTGTGGGCGCTCAGTGCGCAGATGGAATCCGAAAGCCTCGCCAAGGCGCCCCGGGTCCAGACCACCTCGACGATCGCGGTGCCGGCGCCGCCCAAAAAGGCGGTCGCCGAGATGAACCTGTACGAGGAGCAGCTTGCGCCGCAGGGGAAATCCGCGAACCAGTCGGGCGGCTCTCACCGGCGCTCGCAGCGCTGAGATAACAGCCCCGTCGACGTAGCGGCCAGCATGCCCGGGCTTGTCCCGGGCATTCGTGTTTTTGGACCGCCGGCTGCGGCATGTGGGTTGAGCTGAAGTCTACATCGCACGGTAGGCGCGGCGCGATGACTCGCTCCTTCCGGTTGTCTTGTCAAAATGCGGGAAAAGCGCAAAATCCCGTGCGCTTCAAGGATCCGTCGGCGAAAGTTTGCGACAATCGATTAGAATATCGCCCATCTCGCGCCGCCGGCGACTTGATTGCCACGTGAACTGAGTGCCGCGAATTTTGGCGGGCATGTCATGAAGACAACGCGTTTGATTATCGTCTGCGGCGTTCCTGGCGCGGGCAAATCCACTTTTGCGCGGCGCGCGGTCGATCATTGGAACGCAATCGGTTTCGCATCGGAAACATTCGCGGACGAACTGGGCGCCGCCGCGCGGACGGCTTCAGGAGACCTCAGCAAAGAGGCGATCATACACGCGTACGCGGCCATGGGCGACGCGGTGGCGGATGCCCTCGCGGCAAATAAATTGGTGGTTGCTGTCGGGTCGTTTAGATCCGAAGAACAACGTGAACGGTTTCGTGATATTGCGAAACGTTCTGGCGCAGATGTGACAACGCTACGCATTGTTTGCCCTATAGAGACAGCTGCGAAGCGCATATGGTCACGGTTGGCCTCCGGAGAACGGGGGCCAAACGAGCAGGCCTTGCGCCAGATTGATGCCGAACTGAATCGAGCGACCGACATCGACCTGGTGTTGACGAACGATTCCTCCGTGGAGCACTTCGATCGAAGCATCGATGCCGTGCTCGAAGTTCTCGATGGGGTGCCTGAGCACACCGCTTCCCATGCGGGCAGCGATCAGCGGCCCGAAAAGCGCGCGACCGACGAAACCGCTGTCACCCGCAATGGGATTGAGCAGAAGGTATAGTGGCGCGGCGCAAATGAGATGATGAATGAGACGATTGGCGCATTTGTCGCTCATTGCCTTCGGGGTGATGACAGGGCCACTGCCCCTCCATGCCCAGCAGTCGGCCGTCCCCGTCATCGGATTTCTCACCACCGCTCCGGCAACGTCCCGAGGTGGCGAGCAACTGGCCGCGTTCTACAGCGGCCTTCGCGAACTCGGCTTTGTTGAGGGCCAGAACGTCACGATCGAATATCGCTGGGCGAACGACAATTATGCGTCCCTTCCTGCGCTTGCCGAGGATCTGGTACGCCTCCGGGTCGCGGTGATCGTCGCGGCCGGCGGACACGTTTCCGCGCTGGCGGCACGAAAGGCGACCAAGGAATTACCCATCGTCTTCACGACGGTCACCGATCCGGTCAAGGAGGGCCTTGTCGCCAGTTTCAACAAGCCCGGGGGAAACGCGACCGGGACAGCTGGACTTACCTCGGAGCTCGACCCAAAGCGGCTTGAACTGTTGCACGAAATCAAGCCGTCAGCCGGCGTGGTTGGTGTGCTCGTCAACCCCAATCGTCCCGGACTCGATCGCCAGATCCAGGACCTGGAGGCGGCCGCGGACAAATTGAAGCTGAAACTTGAGATCCGGAAAGCCGCTACCGAGCACGAGATCGACGCCGCCTTCGCGACACTCGCCGCGCAGCAGGTTGAAGCACTTATTGTCACTGCCGACCCGTTCTTCAACAATCGGCGCGCGCAAGTCGTCGCACTCGCGGCTAGGCTTAACATTGCGGCGATCTATCAGTGGCGCGAGTTTGTGTCGGCTGGTGGCCTGATGAGCTACGGGCCCAGCATAACGGAGGCCTATCGCCACGCCGGCGTCAACGCGGGCCGCATTCTCAAGGGCGCAAAGCCCGAGGATATCCCCGTGGTGCAGCCTGCAAGATTCCAGCTTATCATCAACCGTCGAACAGCCACGCAACTCGGCCTGACCGTGCCGGACACGCTGATCTCCTTGGCCGACGAAGTGATTGAATAGCATTGCGTCCTGACACGGTGCGAGAGTCGGATTATGGCCCGACTTCGCCGGTATTTCATGTTGCGGGGGCGAAGCGGGTTTCGAGCCCTATCAAAGCACTCGCTTTAGCTGTATATTAGGGTTGCAACGGAGCGATGGCTGCAGGCGCGACCCATCGTTTTCTTCGGAGATGCAAAATTGATTTTGTCGGGAACAGCCATGCCAAAAACAGTCGGGATTTTGCACAGCGGCTCGCAGGATGCTCATGGCCCGCACATCGACGCTTTGCTCGGTGCCATCTCGGATGCCGGCTATGTCGACGGAGACAACGTCACAATTTTGGCTCCTCTCTTCTCGGACGATGATCCGACGAAGTTAGCGGCGAACGCCAAGACTTTAGCTGTCACAAGCCCAGTGGACGTGATCATCGCGGCTGGCGGCTCGACGTCCGCGCTCGCCGCAAAGCTGCAAACCACCACAATACCGATCGTCTTCACGACGGTTACCGATCCTGTCTTGAGCGGCCTGGTGGCTTCGCTCGATACGCCCGGCGGAAATCTCACTGGGACGGCTGGGCTTACGTCGGAACTCGATCCGAAGCGGTTGGAGTTGTTGAAGGAGTTCTCGACTTTGCCGGCCGGCTCAAAGATCGGCGTGCTCGCGAACAATTCAAGACTTAAATTCATCCGTCAGATGGCGGAACTGACCAACGCGGCGAACGCGTTGAGTTTGACGCTTAATGTGCAGAATGCAACGAAGTCGAGCCAAATCGATAATGCGTTCGACGCCTTTGCATTGGACGCGAACATTAAAGCAATCCTCGTCACCGCCGACCCGTTGTTCAACAATCGGCGCAAGAAAGTTATCAAAAGGGTGAAAGACAGAACTCTGAAAGTTCCAGCCATCTATCAATGGCGTGAGTTTCCGGAAGCAGGCGGGCTCATGAGTTACGGACCAAGCATTATCAGTGCCTATCAGTCGGCCGGCACATACGCGGCGCAGATTCTGGACGGCACCAACCCCAAAGACCTGCCGGTGCTGCTGCCGGACGCCTACGAATTGGTGATCAACATCAAGACGGCGAGCAGAATGGGATTTAAGGTTCCAATTTCCATGCTCACGCGCGCCGTGTTGCTGCAACGAAAGCGAAAATAGGCGGTACTGCATCCGGCGCAGATGCCGTTGTGCGCGACGCTTGCTGGCACAACGACCGCCTCGGCTGGATTGCGCCGATCGAGCTGACGTCCGCATCGCGCAGAAGGTTTGCGCTCGTGCTACCGGCGCGGCGGCGTCGCCCGGTAGGTGGCCGCGACAGCGCCGGCCCAGGCAGAGAGCGCCAGCACCTCCTCGCGCGCGCCGTCCATCAACTCGTCGAAGCTCAGCCCGAGCCGCTTCCCATCGATCATCTCCTTGGCGCCCTCGCGCGCGTCCTCCGGCACGAGCGGCGCATAGCGGGCGAGGCATTGGCGCGGCTCGCCGTGGCACGTTCGCGCCCGGCGGCAGGCGCGGCGCCCGCACAGGCCGTAGAGGCACAGCATGTCGCTCAGCCCGCGCAGGACGTGAGTTTCGGACATTTCCGTCGTCTCCTTCGTCATGGCCGGGCCTGTCCCGGCCATCCACGACTTGGTTCTCGGCGCGGAAGACGTGGATGCCCGGCCCAAGGCCGGGCATGACGGTTCGTTGTGCGGAATTTTCGATGTGGTCATGCAAGCTCCATCATGCTCGCGGCGCGCTGCGCCCGAGACTTGGTCAGACCCCTCGCTCTTTTGCGCATATCGGGCAGGCCCGACATGCGAGAAAGCGAGGGGAGGTGGAGCGCCGGGCGGCGCACCAGCCTTCTGTCCGCGTCTTGCGACGCGTGCGTCCGGTGAGGACGCATCGCCGCCCGACGCTCCACCGCGGTTTCGCCATCGCCTCCCTTGAGGCGACAACTCGGCCCCGGGCCGCGCTTCGCGTAAGGCATTTGCGCCTTACGTCAGCGAGCTCCTCGCGGCCGGCTCGTAGTGGCCAGGCGGGCGGAGCCCCGGAACCGCCCGAGTGCTGACTGCGTCGTCAGCCCGCGGGCACCGCATCCTGCTCCATCCGCCGAACGCCTCCGGAACGGGCGCCCCTCAGCGAGCAGGATGGGCAGCAAATAGACTTATTATCCTAATGTGTCAAGGATTATTTTCCGAGGGGGAACAGTGCGCAGGGCTCAATAAACGGTCGCAATAGAATACTTCTTTTGGCCCACCATTAACGTGTATTCCAGCAAGAAATATTTCGGACGCCAAGACCACCGACGCAGGATCGTTGGGCGATAAGAATAGAATGCTTCGTCCAGGGGACGTTTGATTGCGATGGCGGAAATGGCTCTCCCATGCTCGACATCCGTCTGTAAGATACACTCATAGTGATCAAATTTTTGGGACGGAGGAATTGCGAAAGTTAATTCACGTCGGCCACGAGCCATGTCTCTTGAAGCTGCTGTGGGCACTCCAAAGTTCTGAGGTGCCTCCACAAGCGTCGCGCGCGATAGGTAGACTATAGAGCCCGTCTGATTGATAAACGTAAGATTTACCGCATCGTAGTCTTCCGCTCCAATTTTTATTTTGGATGCTGTAAATGTAACGAGAAAATCTGGGACACTTTGGCGTCGACGCGTAACCCACCAATATGTAATGCCCCATAGAATAGGTGGCCATACAAGCAAGCTGATGAAGATTGCTATCCAATTTGGGGCATCATGAGTTTTGAGATAGTTCCACATCGCGTCTAAACATTCGAGCATATTCAGCGCGCCTCTTTGAGTTTCTGCCGCCTCTTCGATTGCGCCAACGCGCAGTTTGGTCTGGAATTTGAGCAGCGAATTCGCAGAGCGGAAAAGCTTATAGAAGAGCCCATTCTGTTCCCGCTGTTAGTATGTTAATCGTGCTTCATGGGATGCCTTACAGCCGAAATTGAAAAGCAAAGCTCGTAGGGCGCAATAAGCGAAGCGCATTGCGCCGACTTGCCGGGGCACGGCGGATTACGCTTCGCTATTCCGCCCTACAGGAGCCGCTCCTCGCCGAGAAGCCGCGCCCGGATGTCGCTTCACCCATGCGGCTACAGGCTACGGGGGGCTACAGCTGCAGGTCCCTGGAATTGATCTCGCTCAAGGCGCGCTCGCCCGGGTAGTCCATAGGTTTGATGAGCCGCGTTACCATGCGCATGGCCTTTAATCCCGCTCGACGCAGCGATTTGGCCGGTCTGGATCGCCTGGCGATGAAATGGGGTGCCGCAATGCAAACTCGAACCGTACTGGCAGCGCTCGTGGTTCTTACCGTCATCTCTGGTCCGGTTCGGGCGCAGGAGTCGCTCGTCGCCCACAAATCATTAAGCCCGGAGATTGCGCTCGATCTTGCCCGTGCGGCCCTCGCGGACTGCCAACGGCGCGGCTATCAGGTCGCAGTTGCGGTTGTTGACCGCTTCGGCATCCCTCAGGTCATGCTGCGCGACCGTTTTGCCGGTCCGCATACACCGGCGACTGCCACGGGGAAAGCCTGGACCGCGGCGAGTTTCCGCACCAACACGACGGAGCTTCTCGCCATCAGCCAGCCAGGCATGATGCAGGCGGGCATCCGCAACTTGCCTGGGGCGGTCATTCTTGGCGGAGGAATGGTGGTTCAATCGGGCGGCTCGCTGGTCGGCGCGGTTGGTGTCTCCGGGGCACCTGGGGCGATGCCGACGATGCCTGCGCCAAGGCCGGCATCGCCACGGTTCAAGACAAGCTCGATTTTTGACGATGCCTGCATGGGCACGCGCGCTCCGCGCCGCCGCCCATCCTGCATTGCTACGTCGCGCCGCTGCTAGCGCTCCTTGTCATGCACCGGAAACAGCACGTAGCGAGTAGCCCGCATGCGGGGACCGTCATGCGAAGGAGAGAACAGCCCCGGATGTCGCTTCGCTCATCCGGGCTACGCTGGGGCCCGTGATCGTCACGCGCGGGCGACTGGGGATGCCGTTCAATGACCATAATCATTGGGCCTCGTGGCTGTAGGGCGCAATAGCGAAGCGCATTGCGCCGACTTACCCGAGGCACCGAGACGGGCGATCATTCGGCATGGCGATCACGAACGGACGACATCGAAGGGCAGCAAAGCGGGTGGGGGGGTTGGCGATGGGCTGCGTCACCTGGCGTTCGTATCGCCGCGGCGCAATGCGCTTCGCTTATTGCGCCCTACTGGCCGTGATGGTTTGCGCGAGCGTCATCGCCGCCGCGCAGGCGCAGCCGGCCGCGCGCCGAAATCGCAAGGGGATGTGCTCGCCGCGTACGACGCCGCGCTCAACGGCTTCAAGTCGGTGCTGCGCCAGCGGCGCGCGCAGATCAGCGCCAAGGAGCCGCTGCCGAACCTGCCGGGGCAGCCGCTCTATCTCGCGCGCAACGCCATGATGAGCACCTACAAGGATCTCACCGACGCGCAGCCGGCGCGGATCGGGCGGCCGAACAAGTTCGGCATACCGCCCGCCTATTTCGATGCCGACAACGAGCCGCTGATCGACGAGTATCTGGCGATCTTCAAGGTCATGCAGGCGCCGCCCGCCAATGCGCAATACTCCGACACGCCGTTCCATGACGTGGTCGATCTCGGAACCACCATCGCTCGCGCAAAGGGCCTCGATCCGGTCAATGCCGAAGTCGCCGGCCGCATCAGCCTGGGGCTGTTCTATGCCGAGACCAACGGCAACCAGAACATGGGCAATGCGCGCTCGAACAAGTACAAGGGCAGCCTGCAGACCGGCACGTCCGAGGACCAGACCGGCCAGCGCAAATGGGCCGCGATCAAGCCGTCGGTCGCGGCCTTCGCGCCCGCCATCGTCGCGCGCGACAACAAGGAAGAGGCGCGGGTCGGCAGTCTCGACCGCCGCTACAATCATTGGACCGCCGTGCGCGACGGCCTGATGAACGCGCACGCCGAACTGTTCCAGCAGATTCCCGCGATCGTGAAGGCGTTGCCCAGTCCGATCGATCAGATGAAATTCTTCGAGCTGATCCAGATCGTTCCGGCCCCGACCAAGTCCGCGCTCAGGTCCGGCAACCTGCTGGGCTACCGGGTGTCCGATCCGACCATCATGGGATACCTGCGCAACAACAGCATGTTCACCTACGGACGCGCGGACCGGGCCAGGACCTCGGCCAATTTTCGCGAAATCCTCGACGCGATGTGGCTGTTCAACGACAAGTTCGAACAGGCGCTGGCCAAGTTCAACGAGGTCAAGGCGCAGAAAAAGAGCTGAGAGCCGGCGGTTGCCGTCCGGACCGGGATACGAGGAGCCGCGATGAGAAATGCTTTGGGCACTATCTTGCTCGCCGCAACGTGTGCTGCCCCGCTGGACGCCCACGCCGTCACCGTCACAGTCGATGGACGCTCAATGACGGCGGCCGAAATATGCGACGCCCGGTTCCTCAGAGAGACCCCGCCCTATGACCGCACGACGCCGACGGCCGTTCCGGGCGACGAACGGAAAAGATGGGCACCTCGCTCCGGCGCGCGAAGCACGCAAAAGGGAGAATTGAAGGAGTGGTGCGTTCCCAGTTTTCAGTATTTCGTCCACTGCTTCAAAGAGAACGAGTACTATCCGATCGACGCTGTCGAGTTTCTCAACTGCCGGCGTGAGTAGGTGGGCTAGGTCGGGCGAACCGACATGCGCGCCGCGCGTGATCGTGCGGCCGGTCCCCGGATTTCGCTTCGCTCCATCCGGGCTACGGCAGTCCGATCTACCGCTCACGGTCGTGCACCGGGAACAGCACGGCCGGGAAGTCGGCGGCGTAGCGCTTGCCTCTTGGGCGCGTGCGGATGCACTTCGCGCGGCGGCAGGTCAGGCACCACCACCACCTTGCGATAGAGATGCCAGGTCGCGTGGCCGAGCACCGGCACCACCACGGCGAGGCCGAGGAAGAACGGCAGCGAGCCGATCAGCAGCGCGACCGCGACGATCAGGCCCCACAGCGCCATGGTGAGCGGGTTGCGGATGACGGCGCGCAGCGAGGTCAGCGCGGCGGCAGTCGCGCCGATGTTGCGGTCGATGAGCAGCGGGAACGCCACGACGCTGATGGCGAAGGCCGTGAGCGCGAACAGGAAGCCCACGCCGTTGCCGATCACGATCATGCGGTGGCCTTCGGGTGTGGTCAGCACCTGCCGGGTGAACGCCTCGATTGAATCCGGCGGCGGGGCGTTGCCGAATTCGGCGGTGTAGATCGTCTGCGCCACCGCGATCCACAGCCCGAACAGCGCGAGCAGGACGAGGCCGAGCGCGAGGATCGCGCGAAACGAGTCCGCCTGCAGCAGATCGAAGGCGTGGCTCCACTGCGTGTCGAGGCCGGCTTCGCGCCGGCGGCTCAGTTCGTAGAGGCCGATCGCCGCGAACGGGCCGAGCAGTGCGAAGCCCGCCGCCATCGGGAAGAACAACGGCAGCAGATTGTAGCCGAAGGTCGCACAGCCGATCAGCACGCCGGCGACCGGATAGATCAGGGTGAGGAAAATGACGTGGGTGGGCATCGCGCAGAAATCTTCCCAGCCTTTGGCCAGAGCGTCCCACAGGTCGCGCGGCGAGATTTTACGCACACGCGGAAGCTCATGCGCCGCATCGGCGCCGACGACGGTCTCTTGATACGTCATGGCGATCCTCCTGAACTTTTGGTTCAAGCGGGCGCGACGTTCAGCGTAAGGCTTCCGGCTCGTGACCCTTGGGGTTTGCGAGCCTTGGGGTTTGACGGGTGTCACGTCAAGCCGCGCTCCGCATTGCCGGATACTATAGTCCTGCGCGACCGGGCTGTCGTGCGGCGCAAGACGCGGTCAAGGAGAATTGACCGGCCGGTTGCTCTCGCTGCTGCAGTGCGCAAAGATCGGTTCAGGCAATCCCGAAAGGATATCCGCGATGACCACCGCCATCCTCGAAACCAGGACGCACGAATTCGATGTCGACGATATCGAATATCTCCGCCATGGCGATAAGCCGCTGCTGGCGCGCGTCTACCGGCCGAAAGGCGAGGGGCCGTTTCCGGCGCTGGTCGAGTGCCACGGCGGCGCCTGGTGCCTGAGCGACCGGTTCACCGAGAAGCTGCGCCACCAGGCGATGGCGGCGCACGGCATCGTGTCGATCGCGCTCGACTTCCGTTCCGGCAACGAGGACCCGTATCCGGCCTCCGCGCAGGACATCAATTACGCGGTGCGCTGGGCGAAGGCGAATGCGCGCATGCTCAAGACGAAGCCGGAACTGGTCGGGCTCTCCGGGCAGTCGAGCGGCGGGCATCTGGCCATGCTCGTTGCCATGCGGCCGAACGATCCGCGCTACGCGGCGATCGCGCTGCCGCCGGGTACGCCAGCGCAGGACGCCCGCGTCGCCTGCGCCGTGCTGTCGTGGCCGGTGATCAATCCGTTCAGCCGTTACCGCCACGCCAAGCGCGCCCAGGCTTCGGCCAATCCGCCGGAATGGCCGAAGGGCATTATCGGCCGCCAGGATTCCTATTGGCGCAGCGAGGCCAACATGGAAGAGGGCAATCCGATGCTGATCCTGGAGCGCGGCGAAAAGGCGTTCACGCCGCCGGCGATCTGGTTCCAGGGCCGCGGCGATCTCCTGCACGACTACAAGGACGCGGACTCGAGCTTCCCCGGCAACGAGCCGCAGCGCTTCGTCGCCAACTACCGCAAGGCCGGCGGCGAGATCGCGCTCGAATATATCGAGATGGAGCGCCACGCCGGCCATTCGCCCGACCTCTCGCAGGTCGGCGACGCATTCGAGCGCATGGCGGCGTTCGTGCACAAGCACATCAAGCCGGGCAGGAGCGTAGCGGCGTTACGCCGCCGCCGCGCCCTTGCGCAGATACGGCACGACGAACAGCCCGGCGATCGGAACGTGCAGCAGCGCGCCGGCGACGATCGTAAGGCCGATCTCGGTGCCCGTGAGCATCCCAGCGGCCGCCTCGTGCGCGAACATCCAGATGGTGAACGGCAGGAACAGCACGATCGAGGTGACGAGCCCCGGGTTGTACATGCGCAGTCGCAGCGTACTGACGATGTGGCTCACGCCGTTGACCAAGGTCAGCCCGACCCAGGCGAGGCCGAGCCAGCGCAGTGCGCCCGGCCAGACCACCGCGCAGGCGATCGGCAGCCACACATAGCCGATGTTGACCAGCGCGACGCCGTCGATGTCGACCGGCCAGTTGTCGTTGCCGCTCTTGAAGACGTGCGCGTTGGTGAACTGGCGGAACCCGCCCGGCCACAGGTGCTCCTCGATCTGGTGGATCATGTAGATGATGAGCAGCGCGGCGAACAGCGCGCGCTCGCTGGTCGGCTCGTCGCGGAAGGCGGCGATCCAGAGGACGATCCCAACGACGATGAGCGCGGGGAGGGCCTTTTGCCAGTTTGCGGCGATGATGGCGGGGAGAGGCATGCGGTGTCCCTTTTCGTTGAGCGGACGCACGCGACTCACACGACGCTGATTCAGCGGCGCGGTGTGTAGCACGACTTGTGGCCGTGGGCGAAGATGACCGCGCAAGATGCCGCCCGGCGTCATTCGGACTACACTCATCCGGGCCATGCACAGGGATGTTATGCCTGCTCACCCAATGACGACCCGCCGCACCGTGTTATCCACGGCTGCGGCCTACGCGACCGTGGGCGCAGCCGCGCCGGTCCGCGCCGAGCCGATGGCGCTACGGGTCGGCGCCGCACTGCCGGACCCGCCGTTCGAGCTAGTGACCGCGCGCGGGCCGGAAGGCTTCGACATCGACCTGATGCAGACGATCGCGCGGGCGCTCGGGCGGACGTGGCAACTCGTGCGCTACACCGGTAGCGACTTCAACGGCATCTTCGCCGGCCTGCAGTCGGGCGAATACGATTGCATCGCCTCGGGCACGACCATCACGCCGCAACGGCAGGCAGTGGTGGATTTCTGCGCGCCCTATGTGCTCTCCGGGCAATCCCTCGTGGTCGATGTCACGCGCTATCCCAATGTCCATTCGATCGACGACCTGCGCGGGCTTGTGATTGGCGTGCAGCAGGGCAACACCAGTCAGCCGGTCGCCGACAAGTTGGTGGCGGAAGGGCGCGCGGCGCGCGTGCGGGTCTACGCCTACGACGACATCGACAAGGCGCTGGCCGATCTGTCGACCGGCGGCTGCGACGTATTCATGAAGTTGGCGCCGGTGATGCACTGGCTGGTGCGCGACCGCCCGAAGCTCAGGGTCGTCCAGACCGGCATCACGCACGAACTCCTCGGCATCAGCGTCCGCAAGGGCAATGTCGAACTGCGCGACGCCATCGACCGTGCGCAGCAGGCGCTGCGCGCGGACGGCAGCTTGCAGCGGCTGGTCGACAAGTGGCTGGGCGCCGGCGCGACGGTAGCACCGTAGTCCGAGGGCGCCGCCGGACGCTGATCGCGAAGCGCGTCGCGCGCTGCCTCGTGACGGTGTGGATAAGCCCGCGTCACGCCACAGCCGTTGCCGCCTGCGCGCTTTGGGCGCGGGCCGGACACAGGCCGGTCCAATCTCCGCCGCAAGTTTGGTTAGAATCGTCAAGCGCGGACCGGCAAGAGGGGGAACCGATGCGGGGCGGATTCAACAGATCGATGATAGCGGTGCTGGCGTTGCTCGCGGCACTTTGCCTCGCGCCACGGGCGCAGGCGGCATCGGGCCCGGAGATCGACGCGAGCGCGCGCGCCACGCTCGAGGATTTCTTCCGTGAGATCTGGTCGGGCCGCGAACTTGCCAACAAGGCCGCGGCCATTTTGGTCTTCCCGACCGTCATCAAGGCGGGCTTCGGGATCGGCGGCGAATACGGCGAAGGCGTGCTGCACGTTCGCGGCCGTAGCGCCGGTTACTATAACATCATCTCGGGCTCGATCGGGTTTCAGTTCGGCGCGCAGGCGCGATCGGTGATCATCATGTTCATGACCGACGCGGCGCTTGCCGGTTTCCAGCACACCGACGGCTGGAAGGTCGGCGTCGACGGCTCTGTCGCGATCGTCACGGTCGGGGCCGGTGGACAGATCGATACCAACAGCGTGCGCAGCCCGGTGGTCGGGTTCATCTTCGATCAGAAGGGGCTGATGTATAACCTCACGCTCGAAGGCTCCAAGATCAGCCGCATCCAGCGTTAAGGTGCGCGGTGCCGACGCGTAGCGCTCGGCTCGACCGGATTTGCGCGATTTCGAATCGAATGCGTGCACGCACGGACGCAGACGCGTAACCGCGATTGCGTGGCGGAGTTGACGGCCGTGCGGCGCCGGCGTCTAGGCTCTTTCCGGACCCGGACCAGGAGCAGCCGATGAGCGCCGCAACCATGACGAAGCCGCCAGCCGCAAAGCGCGCCGTGGACAAAGTCCCGGTGATCGCGTCGAACAAGCTCGAACGCATCCAGGTGAGCGCGACCGACAACCCCGATGTGCGCTGGCAGGCCGCATTCGCGGTCTATGGCGGGCACGGCACGACCCAGTCGTCGACCATCGTCTACGAGATCGAGCCGGACGGGCAGCTCGGCTGGCACACCGACGCCACCGAAGAGACGCAGTACATCATCGCCGGCCACGGCGAACTGCACACGGAAGACGGGGTCTATCCGGTCGGCCCCGGCAGCGTGTTCGTGCTGCCGACGCCGGTGCGGCACAACCTCGTCAATGTCGGCAAGGAGACGCTGCGGGCAGTCGCTTTCTTCGCGGCCGCGATGTTCACGCAGGAGTTCGACAACGAGATGCTGCCGCCCAAGAGCCATATCCTCGGCACGCCGAACCGCAACGGCTGACGAAGTACGCCGGTCAAGGGCAAAGGCGCGGAACGCGCCGCGCCCACGGAGAAGCCGGTTGTAGGTCGGCGATTATTTCTCGACCTTACCGCCGGCGTCGGCCCAGTCCTTGAAGCCGCCGAGGTTGAAGACGTTGCCGTAGCCGAAATCCTTGAGCAGCTTGCCGGCCAGCGCCGCGCGCCCGCCCGAGCCGCAATAGAGGATCACGGTCTTGTCGCGCGCAAAGTTCTTGTCGTGGGTGGGCGCTTCAGGATCGGCCTTGAACTCGAGCAGCCCGCGCGAGACATGCAGCGCGCCCGCGACCTTGCCGCTCGCCGCGACCTCGGTGCCATCGCGCACGTCGACGACGAGCGTATTGCCCTTGGCCATCATCTCCTGCGCCTGCGCGGGCGTGATCTTCGGCACGGCGGCGTTGGCGGCTTCGATCAGTTGCTTGACGCTCACGGGCATGCGGGTTTCCTCACGGATGTAGATTGGGTTGCACGTTGGCATAACCCGCCAGCGGGCGAAAGGAAACGGCAGATCGCGGCGAGCGCTTAGGCGCCGCGCAGTCAAGCGCCGCGCAGCTTGCGCTGCACGCGCTCGTCGAAGCGCGCGACGCTGACGACGACGCGCTGGTGGGTGCCGCCGCCGATCGGCTCGCGCTCGTCGCGCGCCTCGACGCGGAACGTGACGGTGCGGCCCTCGACGCGGATCACCTCGGCGGTGGCGGTGACGCGCAGGCCGACCGGCGTGGCGGCGAAATGCTTGACGTCGAGATGGATGCCGAGGCTCTGGTGGCCGGCGGGCAGCAGGTGCTCGATCGCGGCGAGCGCCGCGGCCTCGATCAGGTTGATCATCACCGGCGTCGCCAGCACGGCGATGCGGCCCGAGCCGACGAACGGCGCGGTCTCGTCCGGCGTGACCACGGTCTCGGCGCTGCCGGTGAGGCCGGGCGTGATGCGGGTGAGGTCGGGCATGGGGGGATGATGGAGGAGGATGCAGGCGCGTTCAACCGGGACGGTTGTAGAGTGGGTGGGGCGCGTAGCGCCGTAGCCACCAGCGATCTTGACGCAATTGGGGGTGGCGAGTTACGCGCCTGCGGCGCTATCCCGCCCTATGGGCTAGATTTTTAGCAGACCTTCGCGCTCTAGAACTCGTCGAATTTCTTCGAAACAACCTGTGATGTTCCCTTTAGTGAACCGGATTTGTCCCAGACCGATGATATTAGAGAATTCATCGCAATTGTCCTCCAGAAGTACAATGGCACGGCGCCAACCCAGTCGGCCTTGAAAAAGGCCAGCCTCATGTATGACGTTTTCGCGAGCGTGGAGAGACTTATCAGCGTGGCTATCCTCGGCAGTAAAGACCAAAAACGCGAATTCGCATTTGTCCAACATTTCACCGAGTCGCTCTTGAGTGCTGATACCCGCCGGCGAAACGCGGTTGAATTCCTCGAATGCCAGACCGAAGTCTCTCCTTCAGAAAATCCTTGAGAACTCGCCACTGTTCAGACCTTCCGTGTCCAATGAAAACAACGCCAGATGTTGCCTTTGCTGGAGCAGTGATCTCGTGACTGAGGTTAATCGCTTCGATGGTCTTCCGCATTGTGCTAGCCAATTCTCGCAGTCTCCGTCGGTTCACATCTAGCGATTGAAACGGGGCAAGATATTGAATGTGCGCCGGCACATTCTTTCCTTTGGTAATTTCCTCTGAAGTCGCGCGTCATATTTGGCGTGCTCTTGAGACACCCGTTAACGTAGTCAGAAATCGTGTACGGCTTTATCTCAGTCTCTAGCGCGCTGGTGTAGCGACCGAGCGCTTTGGAGGTTACGTTGTGTGATAACGCCTCCATTACATCGAGAGCCTGATCACGGGCACTGGAAAATAGTTCGACGACCTCCTCGGCTAGATTGTGCATCGAATAAAAGATATCTTCTCCTATATCGGCGAAAACAAACGCTCGGACTTCCTCACGAGAGAATATTTGCCAACCTCGATTACGTGAACCGTGAAAGCCAGGGATAAACCCCCATTCGACATCAAAGGTGTGTCCGCCAGGGGGCGATTGAAAGTCTCCATAGTAGGTGGATGCGTGATCGCCAAACCATGATCGCGAATGTGATTTGTCCAAGCGATCTAGCCGCTCTTTGTAGGTTTCCCGTTCTGCAAGGAGTGAAGTGGAATCTTTGGTAGCGAGCCGCAGCGCCTCAGTCTCCAATTCGCGAAGCCGAGCCGGAAGAGCGGTAAGATTGCCAGTTTTTGCCAAAGCACATCTCGCAATAGAAGGCGATTGGCGATACTACTCCGCCGCCTCCGTCCGCCGCTTCCGCCCGGCCTCGCGCCGCGCCAGCACCGGCTTGAGGAACGCGCCGGTGTAGCTGCGCTTCGCCTTCACCACGTCCTCGGGCGTGCCCTGGCGCGACGATCTCGCCGCCGCCGTCGCCGCCTTCGGGGCCGAGGTCGATGATCCAGTCGGCGGTCTTGATCACTTCGAGATTGTGCTCGATCACCACCACGGTGTTGCCGGTCTCGACCAGCTCGTGCAGCACCTCCAAGCAGCTTCGCCACGTCGTGGAAGTGCAGCCCGGTGGTGGGCTCGTCCAGGATATAGAGCGTGCGGCCGGTGGCGCGCTTGCTCAGCTCCTTGGCGAGCTTGACGCGCTGCGCCTCGCCGCCCGACAGCGTGGTGGCCTGCTGGCCGATGTGGATGTAGTCGAGGCCGACGCGGTGCAGGAGCTCCAGCACGCTGCGCACCCGCGGCACCGCCTTGAAGAAGTCGAGCCCTTCCTCGACCGTCATGTCGAGCACGTCGGCGATGGTCTTGCCCTTGAACGTGACGTCGAGCGTCTCGCGGTTGTAGCGCTTGCCCTTGCAGACATCGCAGGTGACGTAGACGTCGGGCAGGAAGTGCATCTCGATCTTGATGACGCCGTCGCCCTGGCAGGCCTCGCAGCGCCCGCCCTTGACGTTGAACGAGAAGCGGCCGGGCTCGTAGCCGCGCGCCTTGGCCTCGGGCAGGCCGGCGAACCATTCGCGGATCGGCGTGAACGCGCCCGTGTAGGTCGCGGGGTTGGAGCGCGGCGTGCGGCCGATCGGCGACTGGTCGATGTCGATCACCTTGTCGAGGTGTTCGAGCCCTTCGATGCGGTCGTGCGGGGCAGGGGCCTCGCTCGCGTTGTTGAGCTTGCGGGCGGTCGCCTTGTAGAGCGTGTCGATCAGCAAGGTCGACTTGCCGCCGCCCGAGACGCCGGTGACGCAGGTGAACAGGCCGAGCGGGATTTCGGCGGAGATGTTCTTGAGGTTGTTGCCGCGCGCGTTGACGACCTTGAGCGCGCGGCGCGTTCGGCGCGCGGCGCTCCGGCACCGGCACCATCAGCTCGCCGGAGAGATATTTGCCGGTCCAGGAATTCGGCGCCTCGATCAGGTCGTCGATCGTGCCCTGCGCGACGATGTGGCCGCCATGGATGCCGGCGCCCGGGCCGATGTCGAGCACATGGTCGGCGGTGCGGATGGCGTCCTCGTCGTGCTCGACCACGATCACGGTGTTGCCGAGGTCGCGCAGTCGCTTCAGCGTTTCGAGCAGCCGCGCGTTGTCGCGCTGGTGCAGCCCGATCGAGGGCTCGTCGAGCACGTAGAGCACGCCGGTGAGGCCGGAACCGATCTGCGAGGCGAGGCGGATGCGCTGGCTCTCGCCGCCCGACAGCGTGCCGGACGCGCGCGCCAGCGTGAGATATTCCAGCCCGACATCGACCAGGAATTTCAGCCGGTCGCGGATCTCCTTGAGCACGCGCACGGCGATCTCGTTCTGCTTGGCGGTCAGCCATTGGGGTAGCTCAGTGAACCACTGGCCTGCGCCTTTGACCGACATCTCGGCGATCTCGCTGATGTGCTTGCCGGCGATCTTGACGCACAGCGCCTCGGGCTTGAGGCGGAAGCCGTTGCAGGCGTCGCACGGCACGTCGGTGAAGTAGCGCGCCATCTCTTCGCGCGCCCAGTCGACTCTCGGTTTCCTTCCAGCGCCGCTCCAGGTTGGTGACGACGCCTTCGAACGGCTTCTTGGTCTCGTAGGCGCGCATGCCGTCGTCGTAGGTGAACTTGATGGCGTCCTCGCCGGAGCCGTAGAGCATCGCCTCCTGCGTCTTCTTCGGCAGGTCCTTCCACTTGGTGTCGAGCGTGAACTTGTAGTGCTTGCCGAGCGCGGTCAGCGTCTGGATGTAATAGGGCGACGACGACTTCGCCCACGGCGCGATCGCGCCGCCGCGCAGGGTGCGGTCCTTGTCGGGGATGACAAGCTCGGCGTCGATGTGCTGCTCGACGCCGAGCCCGCCGCATTTCGGGCAGGCGCCGAACGGGTTGTTGAACGAGAACAGCCGCGGCTCGATCTCCGGGATGGTGAAACCCGACACCGGACAGGCGAATTTCTCCGAGAAGATCAATCGCTCGGACGTTTCGTTGCGCTGCTTGTTGGCCTTCGCGCCTGCGACCGGCGCCGCATCGGCCAATTCGACGATCGCCAGGCCGTCGGCGAGCTTGAGCGCGGTTTCGAGCGAATCCGCGAGCCGCGTGGCGATATCGCCGCGCACCACGAGGCGGTCGACCACCACGTCGATGTCGTGGGTGAACTTCTTGTCGAGCGCGGGCGCGTCGGCGATCTCGTAGAACTTGCCGTCGATCTTGACCCGCTGGAACCCCTTCTTCATGAACTCGGCGAGTTCCTTGCGGTACTCGCCCTTGCGCCCGCGCACCACCGGCGCGAGGAGATAGAGCCGCGTGCCCTCGGGCAGCGTCATCACCCGGTCGACCATCTGGCTGACCGTTTGGCTTTCGATCGGCAGCCCGGTCGCGGGCGAATAGGGCACGCCGACGCGCGCCCACAGGAGCCGCATGTAGTCGTAGATCTCGGTGACGGTGCCGACGGTCGAGCGCGGGTTGCGCGAGGTGGTCTTCTGCTCGATCGAGATGGCGGGCGAGAGGCCGTCGATCTGGTCGAGATCGGGCTTCTGCATCATCTCCAGAAACTGCCGCGCATAGGCGGAGAGCGACTCGACGTAGCGGCGCTGGCCCTCGGCATAGATGGTGTCGAAGGCGAGCGAGGATTTGCCCGAGCCCGACAGGCCGGTGAACACCACGAGCTGGTCGCGCGGAATCTCGACGTCGACGTTCTTGAGGTTGTGCTCGCGCGCGCCGCGGATCGCGATCACGCGCGTGTCGGGACGGCGCGGGCGCGGCGGGCGGCTCTTGTCGAACAGGTCGTTCATTGGACTGGACGGCCTTCCGGCGATGGAGGTTGGCGAGAACTGGAACGTAGTAAGAACAGCGACGCTCCGCTAGGGTGCGATCGTGCAGACCGGATGTTCCCTGGCGGAGTGCCTGTGGACAACCTCATCGGGTAGGCTGCCGCTCAGGTCGCCATCAGAGCGATTGCGGATTTCGGGAGGATCACGATGCTCCAATCGGTATTTCGTGCCGGACTGGGCGCTAGCCTGCTGGCGCTCGTTCTCTTGGGCTCATCCATGACCGTATCGGCCGCCGAATACGCAGTCGCGACCCGCATGAAGGTGCAGTACGTCGAGCACGACGGGGTCAAGTTGACCGGCGATCTCTATTCGCCGAAGGGCCGCGACAAGGCGCCGGTGATCATTGCCATCCATGGCGGCGGCTGGCAGGCGGGCGCGCCGTCGAACTATCAGTATTGGGGGCCGTATCTCGCCAAGAACGGCTATGCGGTGTTCGCGATCAGCTACCGGCTGTCGAAGCCGGGCGCGAAGAGCTACCCGCAGGCGGTCTACGACGTGAAGGCGGCGATCCAGTATGTACGCGCCAATGCAGCGGAGCTCGGCGTCGACCCCGCCCGCATCGGCGTCATGGGCGACTCCGCCGGTGCGCATCTCGCTTCGCTCGTGGCGCTCGCCGGCGACGAATTCTCGTCCGAATACCGCAACGATCCGCACGCGGCGACACCCGCCAACGTCAAGACCGTGGTCGGCTTCTACGGCGTCTACGACATGCTCGCGCAGTGGCAGCACGATCAGCTCTCGCGCCCGCGCGACCAGATTACCGAAAAATTCCTCGGCCAGTCGCCGATGCAGAACCGCCGCATCTATTTCGACAGTTCACCCACGAGCTACGCGACCGTCGACAGGCGCGAGAAGCTCGGCACGCGCTTCCTGCTGATCTACGGCACCCAGGACGACATCGTCGATCCGCAGACGCAGTCGCAGGTGTTCTTGAACAACCTCAAGCAGGCGGGCTTCTTCGCCCGGCAGACCGTCATTCCGGGCGCCGGACATTTCTTCACCGCCTGGCCGGTCGAGCCCGGAAGCTACAACGGACAAGCCGCGCCGCAGGTGCTGATGTTTCTGCAGGATGGGCTGTAGTTCGCCGGGAGGACGCCATGCGCTCGATCATCGCGTTCGTCCTTGGCAACTTCACGCTCACGTTCTTCGTCCTGGGGCTGATCGCGTCGGCGATCGCGCTCGCGTTCAGCCGCGAGCCGCGGACGTTTGCGGTCGTGGTCGAGGCGCTGTTCTCCTATTTCCTGCTGTTCTCGTTTGCAGTCTCGTTCTTCTACAATTTCGTGTTTCACGTGTTCTTCGGCGAACTTGCCGCCGAGTTCATCGGCTGGGCCGACAGCCCGTTCCAGGCCGAGGTCGGCTTCGCGAGTCTTGGATTCGCGGTCCTCGGGCTCCTTGCTTTCAAGGGCAGCCGCGACATGCGCATCGCCGTCGTCGTCGGAACGGCCTGCTTCCTCTGGGGCGCGGCCGCGGGGCATGTCTACCAGATGGTCACGGAACGCAATTTCGCGCCGGGCAATGCCGGCATCATGTTTTACAGCGACCTCTTAATTCCGGTTATCGGCTTCATATTTCTATGGCTGCAGCGCCCGGGCGCGCGGAAATCCGCGCCCTGAGCGTTGCAGGGCGGGCGATTTGATGTTAGAACAAAAAGAGAACGCGAGGCCGCCGACAACCGCCACTGCTTCCGTTGTGGAAAAGGACGCTTAGTGGCGCGCGGGCGGCGACTTGCCCAAGCGGTTGGGCTTAGGGTGCGGCTGACAGGCAACAGGCGAGCAGATCGCCCATCGGCTGACAAACGAGCCGGTGAGGCAGTGAACAGGAGAAGGTCATGGCGGGCAGCGTCAACAAGGTGATCCTGATCGGTAATCTCGGCAAGGATCCTGAGATCCGGCGCACGCAGGATGGCCGCCCGATCGCCAATCTGAGCGTGGCGACTTCCGAGAACTGGCGCGATAAGGCGACCGGCGAGCGCAAGGAAAAAACCGAGTGGCACCGCGTGGTGATCTTCAGTGAGGGGCTGTGCCGCGTGGTGGAACAATACCTCAAGAAAGGCGCGAAGGTTTACCTGGAAGGCCAGTTGCAGACGCGCAAATACACCGACAAGGACGGGGTCGAGAAATATTCGACCGAAATCGTGCTGCAGAATTTCAATTCGACCCTTGTCATGCTCGACCGCGCCGGTGGCGGCGGTGGCGATTTCGGTTCGGATACCGGCAGCGACTTCGGTGCATCCGGCCCGGTGACGCGCGAGAAGAAGCCCGCGATGGCGGGCGGCGGCCGGCGCGGGGACATGGACGACGAAATTCCGTTTTGACGGCCGTCCTGCCGATGAGGCCGCACGGCGTGCGGCGCAATTCCGGGCAGCCAGACAGAGGAACGAGCGATGAGACTGATAGCCTTCGCCGCCGGGGTTGAAGTCGCCGTTTTGCTTGCCGCAACCGCGGCGATGTCCGCGCCCGGCGACAACGTTTCGGTCCAAGCCTGCGCGCGCGCCGGTGTCGAGGCAAGCTGCATGGTCATCACCGGCGAGGACGGCAGCGTCTACAACATCACCAGCGCCAGCCCGAAGCCGCCGTTCGACGTCAAGATCCAGTTGCGCGGCACGGTGACCGACAAGCTCAGCGCCTGCAATCAGGGCTTGGTGCTCGACAACATCACCTGGACGCCGACCCAGGTGAAGTGCGGCAACTGACCGGATCAGCGGTCATGCGCAAGCGACGCGCGAGGCCGGTCCGGGTTCGCTGATGCGCATCCTCGTGACCGGCGCCTACGGCCTGATCGGCTCCGCCTGCCTGGCACGGCTCCATCGTGACGGCCACACGCTGGTGGGGGTCGGCCGCACCGTCGAAACCGCGCGACGCTCGTTTCCGTACGCACGCTGGGTCGAGGCCGATGTCGCGCGGCTACTCACCGTCTGCGGCTTGGCGGCCGCTGCTCAGCGAGATCGATGCGGTTGTGAACTGCGTCGGCGTACTGCAGGACGGCGCGCATGACGACACCCGGAACATCCACGTGACGGCGACCTGCGCGCTGTTCGATGCCTGCGTGGCGGCCGGCATCCGCTGCGTGGTGCACATCTCGGCGATGGGGGCCGAGATGGCGGGGCCGACCTCGTTCTCCCGCACCAAGGCGGAGGCCGAAGTGCATTTGGCCGCGCTCGATCTCGACTGGGTGATCCTGCGGCCCGCGCTGGTGCTGGCGCCCGCGGCCTACGGCGGCACCGCGATGCTGCGCGGGCTGGCGGGCGTTCCGCTGATCACGCCGATCATGGGACCGGAGAGCCGCGTCCAGGTCGTGAGCGCCGACGACGTCGCCGCGACCGTCGCGTTCGCGCTGGAGGAGGGCGCGCCCGGGAATGTTCGTTGGGAGCTGGCGCACCCGCAATCGTACTCGCTTGCCGACACTGTCGCGGCGATCCGGCAGTGGCTGGGTTGGCGGCCGCAGCCACTCGTGGCGCTGCCATTGTGGCTGCAGCGGCCGGTGGCGCTCATCGCCGATGCGCTCGGCTGGCTCGGCTGGCGCAGCCCCGCCCGCTCGACCGCACTGGCGCAGCTTGCCGCCGGGGTGACCGGCGATCCGGCGCCGTGGATGGCGGCGACCGGCATCAAGCCGCAGAGCCTCGCCGACATCCTCGCCGCGCATCCCGCGAACGTGCAGGAGCGCTGGTTCGCCCGGCTCTACCTGCTCAAGCCGCTCGCGATCGCGATGCTGGCGCTGTTCTGGTTTGCGACCGGCGTGATCGCACTCGGTCCCGGCCGCGCGCCCTCGATGGCGCACCTGCACGCCGCGGGCATTATGGCACCGCTCGACGAGATCATTCTCGTCGGAGGCGCGCTGTTCGATATCGTGCTCGGGCTCCTGCTGCTGTGGCGACCGGCGACGCGAACGGTGCTGATCATCATGCTGGCGGTGACGCCGTTCTACGTGCTCACCGGTACGCTGTTGGAGCCGGGGCTTTGGGTCGATCCTTTGGGGCCGCTCACCAAGATCGGACCGCTGCTGGTGGCGACCTTGTTCACGCTCGCGATCCTCGACGAACGATGAGCGATCTCGCCCTTCTGCTCAAGCTCGTGCACGTGCTCGGCGCGGCGGTCCTGTTCGGCACGGGCGCCGGTATCGCCTTCTTCATGCTGATGGCGCACCGCACGCGCGACGCCGCCACCATCGCGGCGACCGCGCGCGTCGTGGTAATCGCCGATGCGATTTTCACCGCTGGCGCGGTTATCATTCAGCCGATTTCGGGCGCGGCGCTCGCCTGGAGCATCGGATATCCTCTCAGCGCGTCCTGGATCGTCGCCTCGCTGGCGCTCTACGTGCTGGTCGGGCTGTGCTGGCTGCCGGTTGTCTGGATTCAGATACAGTTGCGCGATCTTGCGCGGGCCTCCGCAGGGCAGGGCAAGCCACTACCGCCGCGCTATTTTTCGCTTTTCCGTGTCTGGTTCTGGCTCGGTTGGCCGGCCTTCCTGGGCGTGGTCGCAATCTTTGCGTTGATGCTTTGGAAACCGGCGTTGTGGTGAAATCGGTTTAGACGCCGATTTCGCACGCTGCCTGGTAGGTCTGACATGAGCCTCGCTCCGCTGCTCGATGCTTCGCCTGCCATCCAGGTTCACGCGTTCGCCGCAATCGCCGCCTTCGCGCTCGGCGTTTTTCAGCTCTCCGCACCGAAAGGCACGCTTTCGCATCGCACTTTCGGCTGGCTGTGGGTCACGCTGATGCTGATCGTCTGCATCAGCTCGTTCTGGATCCATGAGCTGCGCTGGTGGGGGGAGTGGAGCCCGATCCATCTGCTGTCCATCTACGTGCTGATCACGGTGCCGCTGGCCGTGCTGCACGCGCGCAAGCACGAGGTGCTGCGGCATCGCAAGTCGATGATCGGCATCTTCACGGGCGCACTGATCGTCGCCGGGCTGTTCACTTTCTGGCCCGGGAGGATCATGCACGCAGTGCTGTTCGGCTCCTGAGTAGGCGCTCTTTCCGCTCGTCCGCGCGAAAGCGGGGGTAGCCGGAGTTATAACTACCGAGGGCGTGGCCCGGAGTTACGTTGGCACCGGGAACGAACGCGATAGAGCGCTCGAATCTGCATAAAGCCCTTGCCCCCAAGCTATTGAATTTATACATTAAAAAGGTTCCGGCGAACGCCGTTTTTGGGTGGCGCCGGGGAACTGAATCAGCTAGAGAATTCCGGCATAAGCCGTTCAGGATTTTTTCTTGGCAGACAACGACGACCAGAAGCCGGGGCAACCCGGACCGACCGATATTCGCCCGGTATCGATCGCCGATGAGATGAAGCGCTCCTACCTCGATTACGCCATGAGCGTGATCGTGGCGCGGGCGCTGCCGGACGCGCGCGACGGCCTCAAGCCGGTGCACCGGCGCATCCTCTATTCGATGCACGAGCAGGGGCACACGCCCGACAAGAAATACGTGAAGTCGGCGCGCGTGGTCGGCGACGTGATGGGCAAATACCATCCGCACGGCGACCAGGCGATCTACGACGCGCTGGTGCGCATGGCGCAGGATTTCTCCATGCGCCTGCCGCTGATCGACGGGCAGGGCAATTACGGCTCGGTCGACGGCGATCCGCCGGCGGCCATGCGCTACACCGAATGCCGCCTCGACCGCTCGGCGATGCAACTTCTCGAGGACATCGACAAGGACACCGTCGATTTCCAGGCGAACTACGACGGCAATGAGACCGAGCCGGTGGTCCTGCCGGCGCGTTTCCCGAACCTCCTGGTCAACGGGGCGGGCGGCATCGCGGTCGGCATGGCGACCAACATCCCGCCGCACAATCTCGGCGAGGTGATCGACGCTGCGGTGGCACTGATCGACAATCCGGGCCTTTCCATCGAGGACCTCATCGCCATCGTTCCGGGTCCCGACTTCCCGACCGGTGGCATCATCCTGGGCAGCGCCGGTATCCGCGCCGCCTACCACACCGGCCGCGGCTCGATCGTGATGCGCGGCAAGGTCGAGTTCGAGACCCTGCGCGGCGACCGCGAGGCGATCGTCGTCAGCGAGATTCCCTACCAGGTGAACAAGGCCACGATGGTCGAGCGCATCGGCGAGTTGTGGCGGGACAAGAAGATCGACGGCATCTCAGCGCTGCGTGACGAATCCGACCGCGACGGCTACCGCGTGGTGATCGAGATCAAGCGCGACGCAATGCCGGACGTGGTGCTCAACCAGCTCTACCGCTACACGCCGCTGCAATCGAGCTTCGGCGCCAACATCGTGGCGCTCGACGGCGGGCGTCCGCAGGTGATGAACCTGAAGGACCTGCTCACGTCCTTCGTCGTTTTCCGCGAAGAAGTCGTCTCGCGGCGCACAAAGTTTCTGCTGAACAAGGCGCGCGACCGCGCCCACATCCTGGTCGGGCTCGCGATCGCGGTGGCCAATATCGACGAGGTGATCCGCCTCATCCGCGCCTCCAAGGACGCCAACGAGGCGCGCGAGGCCCTGATGGCGCGCGACTGGCCGGCGAAGGACGTCGAGACCATGATCACGCTGATCGACGACCCGCGCCACAAGGTCAGCAAAGATGTGACCTACAAGCTCTCGGCCGAGCAGGCCAAGGCGATCCTCGATCTGCGTCTGCAGCGCCTCACCGCGCTCGGGCGCGACGAAATCCAGGCCGACCTCGACAAGCTTGCGCTGGAGATCGCCGACTATCTCGACATTCTCCGCTCGCGCGCGCGCATCCAGTCGATCGTCAAGGACGAGCTTGCGGCGGTGAAGAAGGAATTCGCCACGCCGCGCCGCACCGTCATCGCGGACGAGCAGGGCGAGGTCGAGGACGAGGACCTGATCCAGCGCGAGGACATGGTCGTCACCGTCTCGCACCTGGGCTACGTCAAGCGCGTGCCGCTCTCGGCCTACCGGGCGCAGCGGCGTGGCGGCAAGGGCCGCTCCGGCATGCAGACGCGCGACGAGGATTTCGTCTCGCGGCTGTTCGTCGCCTCGACCCACGCGCCGGTGCTCTATTTCTCCTCGCACGGCCGGGTCTACAAGGAGAAGGTCTGGCGCCTGCCGCAGGCCGCTCCGCAGGCGCGCGGCAAGGCGCTGATCAACATCCTGCCGCTCGCCCAGGGTGAAACGATCACCACCGTCATGCCGCTGCCCGACGACGAGTCGAAATGGGGCGAACTCGATGTGATGTTCGCGAGTACGCGCGGCACCGTCCGACGCAACAAGCTCTCCGATTTCGTCGACGTGCGCCGCTCCGGCATCATCGCGATGAAGCTCGACGAGGGTGAAGCCATTCTCGACGTCCAAAAATGTACCGAGAGGGACGACGTGCTGTTCACCACGGCGAACGGGCAGTGCATCCGCTTCCCCGTCGCCGACGTGCGCGTGTTCGCGGGCCGCTCCTCGATGGGAGTGCGCGGAATCGCGCTCGCTGACGGCGACAAGGTCATCTCGATGACGATCTTGCGGCACGTCGATGCCACCGCCGACGAGCGTGCCGCCTACCTCAAGCGCGCCAGCGCGGTGCGTCGCGGGTTCGACGCCGACGCCGAGGAGGCCGTGCCCGACGCGGATGAGGCGCAGGAAGCTCCGGTTAACGATACAATCGAACTTGGCGAGCAGCGCTACGTCGAGATGTCGGCGGCCGAGCAGTTCGTGCTGACCGTGTCGGAGCGCGGCTTTGGCAAGCGCACGTCGTCCTACGAGTACCGCACCACCGGCCGCGGCGGCAAAGGCATCGTCGCGATGTCGGTGACCGGCAAGACCGGCCGCGTGGTCGCCTCGTTCCCGGTCGAGCACGGGGACCAGATCATGCTCGTCACCAACGGCGGACAGTTGATCCGCACCCCCGTCGAGGGCATCCGCATCGCCGGCCGTTCGACCCAGGGCGTGATCGTGTTCGACACCGCGGAGGACGAGCGCGTGGTCTCGGTCGAGCGGCTCGGCGAAGAGGGCGAGGAGAACGGCGGGTAGCGCCGCGCACCTCCCTCCGTTCGTGCCCCGCGGAAGCGGGGACCCAGTTGCCACGAGCACGGAAGAATGGCCGGATGCCCGCTTTCGCGGGCACGAACGGATAGAGTGGTGGTGATGAATTGGGAACTGTTCGCGGCCTTCCTGCTGATCACCATGATCCTGGTGGTGACGCCGGGTCCGATCGTAACGCTCGTGATCGCGACCGGCGCGAGCCAGGGCGTGCGCGCGGCGCTCGTCACGGTCGCGGGCACGACGTCGGGCAACGCGCTGCTGATCGGCGCCATTGCGCTTGGCCTGAACTGGGTGCTGGCGAACGCGGCGGTGCTGTTCGAGGTGTTGCGCTGGGCGGGCGCCGCCTACCTCGTCTGGCTCGGCATGCAGGCTTGGCGGAGCGCCGGCAATGGCAGCGCCACACCGCCGCCGAGCGGCGTCAATTTCAGTCGCGGCGTCCTGGTGGCGCTGTCGAATCCGAAGACCATCGCGTTCTTCACGGCCTTCCTGCCGCAATTCATCGATCCGGCGCTACCGACGGGCCGGCAGCTCGCCATCATGTGCATCGTGTCGGTGCTGCTGGCCGCGCTCAGCGATTGCGCCTGGGCGGTCGCGGCCGGCGTTGGCCGCGCCTGGTTCCTCAAGCCCGCGCGCGCCAAACTGCTCGCCCGCTTGTCGGGTGTTGCACTGATCGGCGGCGGGGTCTGGCTCTCGCTCGCCCGCCGGCCGTCCTGACGGCACGGCACTCGACGTCGCCGGGCGTCGCTATTGCGCCTTAAGTCCGAGCGCAGTCACGACCGGCGCCCATTTCGCGATGTCGGTCTTGATCGTGTTGGCAAAATCCTGCGGCGATCCGCCGAGCGGCTCGTTGCCGACTTTCGCCAAAGCGGACTTGAACTCCGCCGACTTCAAGCCTTCGTTGATCTGGGAATTGAGCTTTTCAATTACCTCGGCCGGTGTGCGGGCAGGGGCCAGGAGTCCGGTCCAACTGGTGGAAACGAACGTCGGAAAGCCGCTCTCCATCATGGTCGGCACGTCGGGCAGTTCGGCGAGGCGGCGTGCGCTGGTGACGGCGAGCGCCTTGAGCTTGCCGGTCTGGATGAGGGGCACCAGCACGCCAGCGCCCTCGAACGTCATCTGCACCTGACCGCCGACCAGATCGTTGATCGAGGGGCCACCGCCGCGATAGGGCACATGAACGATATCGATCCCCGCCATCGACTTGAACCACTCGCCCATCAGGTGCGGCAGCACACCGATGCCCCCCGACGAGAAGTTCACCTTGCCGGGATTGGCCTTGGCGTAGGCGACCAGATCCTGCACGGTTTTGACCGGCACGGAGGGATGCACCACCAGGATGCTCGTACTTTGCGCGACCAGCACGATTGGAGCGTAGCTCGTCATCGGATCGTAGCCGGCGTTCTTCTGCAGCATGGGCGCGAACACGAGCCCGCTCGCGCTGGAATAGAGCAGGGTGTAGCCGTCGGGCTCGGCTTGCGCGGCCTCCTTCGAGCCAATGGTGTTGCCGGCACCGGGCCGGTTGTCGATCACCACCGGCTGCCCAATGGCCGCGCCGAGATAATTGCCGACCAGCCGCGCCATCACGTCGACCGGACCGCCGGCCGGGGTCGGCACGATGATCTTGATCGGCCGCGACGGATATGGCTGTGCGACGCATGGCGCCGTTACGGCTAGCAAGCCCAAACCCGCCACGAGGGCGGTTTGCAGGATTTGCCTTCGACACATGCCAGTCGGACGCATGTCACTCTCCCGGTGCGGTCTTGCAGGCCGCGTTCTAGATCGATGCTCGATCGCAGGGACGTTCATTCCGCCTTGACGCCCGCAAGCTTGGCCATCGCCTGCCATTTCGGGATTTCCTGCACGATGAATGCTCGAAAGTCTTCCGGCGTGCCGGGACGTGCCTCGGCGGCAAGCTTGTGGAAACGATCCTTGATCTCCGGCGAATTGAGTCCGGCGTTGAGCTCGGCATTGAGCCGCATGACGATGTCGCGCGGCGTGTTGGCGGGCGCCATCAGGCCGGTCCACGAACCGGCGGTGAAATTGGGCAGGCCGCTTTCGATCATCGTGGAGACGCCGGGAAGCTCGGGCAGCCGTGCCGGCGTCGCGACGCCGAGCGGCTTCACCTTGCCTTCGTGTACGTGGCCGAAGGTGACCGACGTCGTCTCGATGCCGAGCTGGATCTGATCACCCATCAGATCGGTGATGACGTTCGAAGCGCCGCGATAGGGCACGATGACGATGTCGGTCTTCGTGAGATCGCGAAACCAGGCCGCGATCATGTGCGGCGGCGCGCCGTTGGGAACACCGAAATTCAGTTTGCCCGGATTGGCCTTGGCGAGCGCGATCAGCTCGACGACGTTGTTGGCGGGCACCTTCTGACCGGCGATCATCACGTAGGGAACGATCGACAGGAAACCGATCGGCGCGAAATCTTTGAGCGGATCGTAGCCGGCATTGTTGTAGAGCGCGGGGCCGATGGCCATCGTGGCGGCGCTGCCGACAAGCAGCGTGTAGCCGTCGGGATCGGCGGCTGCCGCCGCGCGGCCGGCGAGCGTGCTGCCGGCGCCGGGCCGGTTGTCGATGATCACCTGCTGGCCGAGCGAGGTCGACAGCCGCTGACCGATGAGACGCGCCATGACATCGACCGGCCCGCCGGCGGGGAAGGGCACGATCAGCTTGATGGGGCGGGAGGGATACTTGTCCTGCGCGTGCGCGGCGCCCGAGGCCGTGGCCAAGCCGAGAAGCAGGGCGCAGGCGGCGAGCAGTCGCAACGGTTGCTTGATGATCATATCGATCCTTTCGGGAATACGGTCAGTGTCCGCCGGCGCGTTCCAGGATGCGCGCGATCTGCGAATAGCCGCGCGCACGGGCGTGGCCGAGCGCGGTCGTACGATTGCGGTCCGCGATGTTGACGTCGGCGCCGGCCTGCACCAGCGCTTCCACCGTCGCGGTATGGTTCGCACCGCCATTGCCCAGCACGACGGCCTCGATCAGCGCGGTCCAGCCGAGATTGTTGACGTGATTGAGCGGCGCCTTGGCGGCAATCAGCATGCGCACCACCTCCACGTGCCCGAGGTGCGCGGCGGCGATCAGCGCCGTGCCGTCATAAGGGCTGGTGATGGCGCGGGCATTGCCGCCGCCTTCAAGCGCGATCTTCAGCATCTCGATGTCGTTGTCGACCGCCGCGATGGTGACGATGTCGTAGCGCTGGGCATCGAGAGCGTTCGGATTGGCGCCGAGACGGAGCAGCGCGCGCGCCGCCGCGTGTTGATGCCGGAAGACCGCGACATGCAACGGCGTGCGGCTGTTGCTGTCCTGCAGATCGGGCTTCTCGCCCGCCGCGATCAGCTTCTCGATTTCGGCCACGTCGCCACGCGCGGCCGCATCATGCAGACCGGCATAGACGCGCAGTTCCCGCTCGGTCGGCGGATTCTGCGCGTGCCCCATGGTCGCACCGCCGAGCGACACAATTGCCAGGATGACGGAGATCGCGAAATTCTTCATCGTCAAGCCATTCAAGCCGTGCCGTCAGGCGGCGTCCATGCGACCGTTCGTCAATCGAGCTTCACGCCGGCCGATTTGATGATCGCTCCCCACTTCTTGGTCTCTTCCACAATGAAGGCCGCGAAATCCTCGGGCGAGCCCGACCGGTTTTCGGCGCCGAATTTGGCAAGGCTCGAAGTCATTTCGGGCGAATTCAAGCCCTGGTTGATCGCGGCGTTGAGCTTGTCCACGATCGCCGCCGGTGTCCTGGCCGGGGCCAGGATGCCGGTCCAGGAGTAGGACGTGAAGCCGTCGATCCCACTCTCGATCATCGTCGGCACATCCGGCAGCAATGGACTGCGTGTTGTACCGGTGACGCCGATCGCCCGCACCTTGCCGTCGTGAACATGCGAGACCAGCACCGAGGTTGGCTCGAACGTCATGTCGACCTGGCCGGCGAGAATATCGGTGACGGCGGTCGCAGCGCCCTTGTAGGGGATCATGACGAAATCGACGCCGGTCTTCACGCGGAACAGCTCGCCGGTGAGATGCGCCAATGTTCCGACCGGCGTGCCGAAATTCAATTTGCGCGGATGGGCGAGCCCATAGCGGGTGAGCTCCCGCGGCGTGCTAGCCGGGATGCTCGGCGCGACGACCAGCGCGAATGGCGTGCTCGCGAGCAGCGCCACCGGCACGAAGTCTCGGAGCGGTTCGTAACCGACGGTGCGGGAGAGCAGGGGACCGGTCACCATCGTGGTGACGCTGCCGACCAGCAGCGTATGGCCGTCGGGCTCGGCGGCCGCCGCAATGCGCGTGCCGATTGCGCCGCTTGCGCCCGCGCGATTGTCCACGATCACCTGCTGCCCGAGTGCCGACGACAGCCAGTGCGCCATCAGCCGCCCCATGACGTCGATCGGTCCGCCCGCCGCGAACGGCACGATCAGCTTGACCGGCTTGCTGGGATAGGGCTGCGCCGCCGCAGGGGTCGCAAGCAGGACGCTCACAACAAGACCGATGGCTGCGCCCGCGGCCCTGGTGGCGCGATTTGGAGGAAGCATTGTCGTCCTTGCGGTGGGTTTCGTCCCTGAACTTGATCCTAGCAGGTCTTGCGGTCCGCCAAAGCGCGGGGTAGACCGCCGCGATGCCGCGAACAGCGCTATTCCCGGGGTCGTTCGACCCCGTCACCAACGGCCATCTCGACCTGGTGCGGCAAGCCGCCGGGCTCGCCGACCGTCTCGTCATTGCGATCGGCACGCACCCTGGCAAGGCGCCGTTGTTCAGTACCGAGGAGCGACTTGCGCTGCTGCAGGAGACCTGCGCACCGGTCGCGCGCGCGGCCGGCTGCGAGCTCGTCTGCACCACGTTTTCGGACCTGGTCGTAACGGCGGCGCAGCGTGCCGGCGCGACGATTTTGATCCGCGGACTGCGCAGCGGTTCAGACTTCGATTACGAAATGGAAATGGCGGGCATGAACGGCGCCATGGCGCCCGGCGTGCAGACGGTGTTTCTGCCGGCGTCCCCACCGGTTCGCCCGATCACCGCCACACTGGTGCGGCAGATCGCATCGATGGGCGGCGACGTGAGGCCGTTCGTCCCAGCGCTCGTCGTCGAGCGCCTGAAGGCAAAGTTCGCCGGCAAGATTGACCCGAAGACAACCGGCCAGAAATAAGAACGATTTGAAGGAGTCCCCATGACCCGCGTGATGTTCCGTGTGTTCGCCCTTGTTGCCGCGCTGGCCTGCGCGGCACCCGCCCTGGCGCAGGCGCCAAAGCTCCCGGCCGGTGTCGACCCGCAGAACGCGCTATTGATCGATACCAAGCACGGACGGATCGTCATCAAGCTGCGGCCCGATCTCGCGCCCAAGCACGCCGAGCGCCTCAAGCAGCTCGCGCGCGAAGGCTATTACAACAACGTGCCGTTCCACCGCGTGATCACGGGTTTCATGGCGCAGACCGGCGACGGTGCGCGCGGCGACGGTACCGGCGGTTCGAAGTATCCCAATCTGCAGTCGGAATTCACCAGCACGCCGTTCAAGCGCGGCGTCGTCGGCATGGCCCGCTCCAACGATCCGAACTCGGCGAACAGCCAGTTCTTCATCATGTACGACGACGGCGCCTTCCTGAACGGCAAGTACACCGTCGTGGGCGAGGTCGTGTCCGGGATGGACGCGGTCGACAAGATCAAGAAGGGCGAACCCGTCCCCGATCCCGACCGCATGCTCAAGGTGCAGGTTGCCGCCGACGCCAAGTGATGGGAACAAGTGACGGGAGTCGATGCGAACCTACGGTCAGATCATCGCAATGACCGCGCTCGCCATAGGCGCGATCATGGGCGCGATCACGCTGCCAGCCGATCCGGCGGCCGCGTTTTGCAGCGTGTTCGATCGCCACCCCTGCGCGCCGACGGCGTGCAGCGTCTTCCGCCACCGTCCTTGCACCCCGCATTACGATTACTGGATCGGACAGGATTTGAGATTGACGCTTGTGAGCGGGCCGGACGACAAGACCGGCACGTCGCCTCCCGCGGCGGCCGATGCAGATGCGCATACGCCGGACCACAAGCTTCACTCGCTGCGTGAAATGTTCGCGGCCTTGCGGGCCTGCTGGGCTCCACCTCCGAAGGAGACCGCGCGGCTTGGGATGCAGATGTCGGTGCGTTTCGCGTTCAAGCGGTCGGGTGAAATCCTCGCTGAGCCGCGCGTGACGTATGCCAGTCCGGATGCACCGCCGGACGTACGGGAAACGTATCATCACGCAATCACGGCGGCGCTTGCGCGCTGTACTCCGCTTCCCTTCAGCGACGGACTAAGCGGCGCCGTCGCTGGCCGTCCCATCGCCATCCGATTCGTCGACAACCGTACTGTGGAAGGACACGCAGCAGAGCCATGACCGAAGCAACCGAAAACACCATGATCCTCGATACCACCAAGGGCAAAGTGGTGATCGAGATGCGGCCCGACCTCGCGCCCGGCCACGTCGCACGCATCAAGGAACTCGTGCGCGAAGGCTTCTACGACGGCATCGTGTTCCATCGCGTCATCGACGGCTTCATGGCGCAGACCGGCTGCCCGCAAGGCACCGGCACGGGCGGGTCGGGTAAGAAGCTCAAGGCCGAGTTCTCCAAGGAGAAACACGTGCGCGGCACGGCCTCCATGGCGCGCGCGCAGAACCCGGATTCCGGCGATAGCCAGTTCTTCATCTGCTTCGACGATGCGTCATTCCTCAACGGCCAATACACCGTCTGGGGCAAGGTCACCGAGGGCATGGAGAACGTCGACAAGATCAAGCGCGGCGAGCCGGTCGCCAATCCGGATAAGATCATCTCGGCGAAGATGGCGGCGGATGCGGGCTGATCTCCGCCTGTGATCTAGAGGGCGAAGGCCCGCCGCTGGTCGCGCTCCGGCTTGTTCTCGCGCACCCAGGCTTCCTGAGCGAACCACTCGTGCTCGGTCTGGCAGGACGGGCAGTAGACGCGCGCGAAGAAGACCGGCATGGCGCGAAAGCTCTCGCGGTCGGAGACCATGCCGGTTGCGATGTCCCGACCTGTTCGCGGGCATCTGACCATGACAGCACCCATCATGTTCTCCTGTCTGATTCTTGAGGGGAGACTTGTTTGTCTCCCTTCGACACTTCGCGGTTCATGTCCACCGCCGTTCATTAAGGCCAGGATACGAACACAATTTGACGCCTTGGCGACGATCTCGCGATCAGCGTGCATGCGCGGATTCACAAATTATTGACTCTGGAAATGTTGCAATGCGGAACATGCGATTTGTCCGTGCGTTGCAAGGCCTTTCTCACGCAGACGCCGGCCGGGCAACGCGCAGATGATGTGATGACGTCACGTGCATGCCTCGTTATGAAGGTGCATGCTTACCGACCTGTTTGATTTCGAGCTGCCGCCGGAGCGAATCGCATTGCGGCCGGTAGCGCCGCGGGATGCGGCTCGGCTGCTGGTCGTGCGACCCGGCATGGTGCCGGAACTCGACGATCGGTCGGTACGCGACCTCCCGGATCTGTTGAGTCCAGGCGATGCACTCGTCGTCAATGACAGCAAGGTGATACCCGCGCGGCTCAACGGCCGGCGCATCGGACGCGGCAGCGAGCCGGCAATCGAGGCCACGCTGCACCGGCGCCTCGACGGATCACGCTGGCGCGCCTTCGTGAAGCCGGCGAAGCGGCTTACGGTAGGCGACGTCGTGCGGTTCGGCGACGAGGGCAGGGTGTGCTTCCTCGGGCAACTCGATGCCACCGTGGAGGCGAAGGGCGAGGGCGGCGAGGTGACGCTCGCCTTCGCGTTCCACGGGCCTGTGCTCGACCAGGCGGTTGAAGAGCGCGGCGACATGCCGCTGCCGCCATATATCGCGGCCCGGCGCGCGCCGGATGAACGCGACCGTGCTGACTACCAAACCATGTTTGCGCACGCGGATGGATCGGTGGCAGCGCCGACCGCGGGGCTGCATTTCACCGATGCGCTCCTGCGGCGGCTCACGGAGCGCGGCGTCACGCTGCACAAGGTCACGCTACATGTGGGGGCGGGCACGTTCCTGCCGGTCAAGAGCGAGGACACGACGCGGCCATCGAATGCACGCCGAATCCGGAAGCGTGAGCGAGGAGGTGGCGGCCGCGCTCAACGCGGCGCGCCGCGCAGGCGGCCGCATCGTCGCGGTCGGCTCGACCGCGCTGCGCATCCTGGAGAGCGCAAGCGACGAGGGAGGCGTCATCCAGCCGTTTGCCGGCGAAACCGCGTTGTTTATCACGCCCGGCTATCGTTTCCGCGCCGCCGACGTGATGATGACGAACTTCCACCTGCCGCGCTCCACGCTGTTCATGCTGGTCGCGGCGTTCTGCGGCCTCGATGTGATGCGCCGTGCCTATGCGCACGCGATCGAAACGGACTACCGCTTCTATTCATACGGCGACGCGTGCTTGCTGTTTCGCGCGCAGTCCTGATACGACCGAGCCGACATGCCGGACGAATTTTCCTTTCGTGTGCTTGCGAGCGATGGACCCGCGCGCCGCGGCGAGATCGCCACGCCGCATGGCAGCGTCGCGACGCCGGCCTTCATGCCGGTCGGCACGCAGGCGACCGTCAAGGGGCTGCTGCCCGAAGCGGTGCGCGCGAGCGGCGCCGACATCCTGCTCGGCAACACCTATCACCTGATGCTGCGGCCGGGTGCCGAGCGCGTCGCGGCGCTCGGCGGGCTGCACCGATTCATGAACTGGCCGCACGCTATTCTGACGGATTCCGGCGGCTTCCAGGTAATGTCGCTGTCCGGACTGCGCAAGCTCGACGAGCGCTGCGTGACGTTCCGCTCGCATCTCGACGGCGCGATGATCGAGCTATCGCCCGAGCGTGCGGTCGAAATCCAGTCGCTCCTCGGCGCCGACATCGCCATGCAGCTCGATGAGTGCCTGCAACTCCCGGCGCCGCCGCACGAGATCAAACGCGCCATGGAGCTGTCGCTGCGCTGGGGCGAACGCAGCCGGCGTGCGTTCGAGGATCAAGGGGCCGGGCGTCAGGGGCGCGCGCTGTTCGGTATCGTCCAGGGCGGCGACGATCCCGCCATGCGGATCGCGAGTGCGCGCGCGCTCGTCGATATCGGCTTCGACGGTTACGCGATCGGCGGCCTCGCGGTCGGCGAGCCGCAGGCGGTCATGCTTCGCATGATCGAGGAGGTTGCCCCGATCCTGCCGGTCGAGCGCCCGCGCTATCTCATGGGCGTCGGCACGCCCGACGATCTCGTCGCGGCGGTCGCGCGCGGCATCGACATGTTCGATTGCGTGCTGCCGACCCGCAACGGGCGGCATGGCCTCGCGTTCACGCGCTTCGGGCCAGTGAATCTCAAGAACGCGCGCCACGCCGACGATCCGCGTCCGCTCGATCTCGAGAGTCCGTGCAGCGCGGCCCGCGATTATTCGCGGGCCTATCTGCATCATCTGGTGAAGGCGAACGAGATGCTGGGCGCCATCATCCTGAGCACGATCAATCTCGCCTATTACCAGGAGCTGATGGCCGGCATGCGTGCGGCCATCGCGGCCCGGCAGTTCGGTGAGTTTCAGACGACGACCAGAGAGGCTTGGGCGCGCGGCGATCTGTCGCCGTTGTGAGGACTGTGGCCGTCGGTGCGCGAAGGCGGGGCCCTCGACGGCGCCCGCGCACGGGCGCAAGATACTGCAAGCAAGAAGAAGGCTGCTCGACAGCCATACAAGCGTTGCGGGAGGAATATCATGATCTGGTCGCGCAACTTGGCGATAGCCTTGTGGCTGGCCGCCGGACTTTCGCAGGCCGATGCCCAGACTTGGCCGACGCGGCCGATCGAAGTGATCGTGCCATTCCCGGCGGGCGGCAGCGTCGACGTCATCGCGCGCGCGGTTGCGACCGCGCTCGGGGAGAAGCTTCACCAGCAGGTGGTCGTTACTAACCGCGACGGCGCGAGCGGGACCGTGGGCTTCAACGCGCTGGCGTCGGCGGCGCCCGACGGCTACCTGCTCGGAGCAGGGCCCACAACCCCGATCGCCAATGCGCCTTATCTGATGAAGGGCGTCCGCTACAATGTCGATTCATTCGACTACATCTGCCACGTATTCGAAAACGCCTTCACCATCGCGGTTGCGCCGAATTCTAAATTCAAGTCGATCAAGGAACTGCTCGACTTCGCGAAGGCCAATCCCGGCAAGCTGACGTACGGCCACTCCGGCAATGGCACCATTCCTCACCTTTCGGTTGCGAACATGGCCGACGCGCTGGGGATCAAATTCCAACCGGTGCCGTTCCGCGGGGAAAGCGCTCTCATGCCGGTGCTGCTCAAGGGCGATATCGATTTCGGCGCACTGGCGGTCGTGTCCATCAGGGGACAAGATTTCCGCCCGCTCGCGGTATTCGCCGACCGGCGCCATCCCGCGCTGCCGGACATCCCGACGATGCGCGAACTTGGCGTCACGACCTCCGTACCACCCGGGCAGAACGGCGTTGTTCGCACCCAAGGGGCTGCCGGCCGGGATCAAGGAGACGTTGGAGCGCGCCTGCGCGGAGGTGGTGAAGGAGCCGACCGTGCTGCGCGCCATGGCGAATACCGGGCAGACGGTGCATTACCTGAACGGCGCGCAATTTCATGCGCTCACCGCCGCTGACTACAAGTTCAAGGGCGAGTTGATCCAGCGCCTCGGCCTCGGCGCGCAATAAGGCCCTCGACGCGCCGCATTTGGCGGCGCAGAATAAAAGCGTTCCAAACAAGAAACGGCGCCGCCAAGCGCGCCGGCATTTTCGGAGGCGCCAGAACGATGTCCGTCACCCTGAAGGTCAACGGCGTGAGCCGGTCGGTCGCGGCCGAGCCGGATACGCCGCTGCTCTATGTCCTGCGCAACGATCTCGAGCTCAACGGCGCCAAGTACGGCTGCGGTCTGGCGCAGTGCGGCGCCTGCACTGTGTTGATCGACGGCAGAGCGACGCGCTCCTGCATCACGCCGATCGGCGCGGTCGAGAAAGCGGAGATCACGACGCTCGAGGGCCTGGGCACGATCGACAGAGCCGCATGCGCTGCAAAGCGCCTTCATCGAGGAGCAGGCCGCGCAATGCGGCTACTGTATCGAACGGCATGATCATGTCGGCGAAGGAATTGCTCGACCGCAATCCGAAACCGACCGAGCAGGACGTGCGTGAGGCGCTGGCCGGCAATCTCTGCCGTTGCGGCACCCACAATCGCATCGTCCGCGCCGTCCTCCGCGCCGCGCAAGCGAACGGGAGGACCTGACCATGAACGCTCCGCAGTCTCAACCGTCGGCAATTCACGGCGGGCCTCGGCGCGATCGCCGTGGCCTTCACGCTCGACGCACGAGCGCGCGCGGCGCAGGAGCCGCCGCGGCTGCCCGGCAGCTTGCAGACCAACCGCCGGCTCGACGCCTGGATTCGTATCAACGCCGACGGCACCGCGACGATCTTCACCGGCAAGATCGAGCTCGGCCAGGGCATTCTGACTGCGCTCGCGCAGATCGCGGCCGAGGAGCTCGACCTGCCGCTCGATCGCGTCAAGATGATCTCAGGCGATACAGGGCAAACGCCGAACGAGGGCCAGACTGCGGGCAGTCAGTCGGTCGAAAACAGCGGCACGGCACTACGCATGGCGGCGGCGGAGGTGCGCGCAATTCTGCTCGATCTGGCATCCAAGCGGTTCAATGTTCCGGCGATCAGTTGAGCGTCGCCGATGGCGTTATCTTCGGCCGTCGACGTCCACAAGGTCGAGCTACGGCGAACTCGCCGCAAGCGCCGATCTCAATCGCGAAGCGAGCGCGAAGACAGCGCCGAAGCCGCCGGCGAACCACAAGATCGTCGGCAAATCGATCCCGCGATTCGACATTCCGAAGAAGGTGACGGGCGGCGCGGCCTATGTGCAGGACATCCGTCTGCCCGGCATGGTGCACGGCCGCGTGGTGCGTCCGCCGCGCTATGGCTCGACACTCGACAGTATCGACGAGGCAACTGTCAAGACGATGCCGGGCGTGATCGCGGTGGTGCGCGACGGCTCGTTCCTCGGCGTCGTCGCGGCGCGCGAAGAACAGGCGATCAAGGCGCGCCTGGCGCTGAGCAAGAGCGCGAAGTGGACCGCCGGGCCGGAATTGCCCGATCCCGCGCGCATCTTCGACGTGATCAAGTCGCTGCCGAGCAAGGACGCCACCATCGGCGTCAAGCAGGCGAGCGTGCCGGCGAATGCCCGCACCATCGAGGCGACCTACACCAAGCCCTACATGTCGCACGCCTCGATCGGGCCGTCGTGCTCGGTCGCCGAGTTCAAGGACGGCAAGATGACGGTGTGGACGCATTCGCAGGGCGTCTTCCCGTTGCGCGGCGAACTGGTCAAGGCGCTGAAAATGCCGGCCAGTGCGGTGCGCTGCATCCATACCGAAGGATCGGGCTGCTATGGCCACAACGGCGCCGACGACGTGGCGCTCGACGCGGCGCTGCTCGCCCGCGCGGTGCCGGGCCGCCCGGTGCGGCTGCAATGGATGCGCGACGACGAGTTCAAGTGGGAGCCCTACGGCCCGGCCATGGTCATGCGCACCAAGGCCGCGCTTTCGGACGGCAAGATCGCCGATTGGGAATACGAACTGTGGAGCAACACCCACTCGACTCGGCCGCAATCGACCTCCGGCACCAACGTACTCGGTGCCTGGTATCTCGGCGAGCCGCAGAAGATGGGGCCGCCGCAGGGCATCCCGCAGCCGGCCGGCGGCGGCGACCGTAACTCGATCCCGCTCTATGATTTTCCGAGCCAGCGGGTGATCCACCATTTCGTCGAGGACATGCCGATCCGGGTGTCGGCGCTGCGGACGCTCGGCGCCTACGCCAATATCTTCGCGGTGGAATCGTTCATGGACGAATTGGCCGCGGCGGCAGGGGCCGACCCGGTGGCCTTCCGGCTCGCGCATCTGAAGGACCCACGTGCGAAAGCCGTGATCGAAGCGGCCGCCAAGCTCGCCAACTGGAAGCCCGGCGAAAAGAGCGACGGCCGGCGTGGCCGCGGCATCGGATTCTCCAAGTACAAGAACCTCGCCTGCTATGTCGCCGTCGTCGCGGACGTCGAAGTCGATCCTGCGACCGGCGCCGTGCGGGTACCGCGAACCTGGGCGGCGGTCGATTCCGGGCTGATCATCAATCCGGACGGACTCACGAACCAGATCGAAGGCGGCATCGTGCAATCGGTGAGCTGGACGCTGATGGAGGAGGTGCGCTTCGACAAGAACGGCATCCTGGCGCACGACTTCGCGAGCTATCCGATCCTGACCATGCCGGACGCGCCGAAGGTCGAAGTCGAACTGATCAACCGGCCGACCGAGCGTCCGCTCGGCTCTGGCGAAGGCTCGCAGGGACCGGCCGTCGCCGCCGTCGCCAATGCCTTTGCGCATGCGACCGGCAAGCGGCTGCGCGACTTGCCGTTTCACCCGGCGCGGGTGAAAGCCCTGCTCGGCTGACGGCACTAAGTTTCATCGAACGACCGTGGCACGACACATCCTCGGAATCCCAGGAGAAGACCATGACCACACGCTTCATCTTGAATGAAAAGGCAGCGGTCGCCGACGCCCCGCCGGAGACACCGCTGCTGTGGGTGCTACGCGAAGGGTTCGGCCTCACCGGCACCAAGTTCGGCTGCGGCACCGGCCTGTGCGGCGCCTGCATGGTGCATATCGACGGCAAGCGCGCCTATTCGTGCCAGACGCGACTGTCTGAGGTCGAAGGCAAGCCAGTCACGACCATCGAAGGATTGTCGCCGCGCTCCTCGCACCCATTGCAAAAGGCGTGGCTCGCCGAGCGGGTGCCGCAATGCGGCTACTGCCAGTCCGGCCAGATCATGAGCGCGGCGGACCTGCTCAAACACAAGCCAAAGCCGACACGCGAAGAGATCGTTGAACACATGAGCACGAACATCTGCCGCTGCGGCACCTACCAGCGGATCGTCCGCGCCATCGAGCGCGCGTCGCAGGAGGCCTGACATGAACAAGCCCATCAAAACTTCGGATTTGTCTCGCCGCCAGGTGATGATCGGCGCCGCCGGTCTCTCCTTCGCGTTTGCGCTACGCCGCGCTGATGCGGCGGTGCTTGCCGCTGACCGTACCGGTCAGGCGCTCAATCCGTGGGTCAGTATCGCACCCGACGGAACGATCACCATCATGTCGGCGGCGACCGAGATGGGGCAGGGGTCGATGACCTCGCTGCCGCTGATCGTCGCCGAAGAGCTCGACGCCGACTGGTCGAAGGTGCGGATCGTTCCGGCGCCGGCGATCGACAAAGTCTATGGCAACCCGGGCTTCGGCGGCATGATGTACACCGCCGGCTCGAATGCGGTCACGGGGTACTACACTCCCCTGCGTATCCTCGGCGCGCAGGTGCGCCGCGTCCTGCTCGACAATGCCGCGCACAAATTGGGTGTGCCGGTCGAGGAACTGACCACCGAACCGAGCGTCGTCGTGCACGCCAAATCCGGCCGCAAGCTGAGCTACGGCGACATCGCGGCTTTCGCGCAGGTGCCGGAGAAGGCGCCGGAGATCAAGCCGGCACAGCTCAAGAAGACCGCCGACTTCCGCCTCATCGGCAAGGACGTGATGCGGGTCGAATTGCCAAGCAAGGTGAACGGCACGGCGACCTACGGCATCGACATCCAGGTGCCCGACATGCTGTACGGCACCGTGCTGCGCGCTCCGGTCGAGGGATCGGTCCCCGACAAGATCGACGAGACCAAGGCGAAGGCAGTGCCCGGCGTGACCGCGGTCGTCCGGCTGCCGCATGGCGTCGGCATTGTGGCGCAGTCCGCCTGGGCGGCGTTCAGCGGGCGGCAAGCGCTAATTGATGCGGTGACCTGGACGCGTACCGGTACGGCCTGGGGCTTCGACAGCGACAAGGGGCACGACGCCTTTGCGGCCGGCGCGAAAAACTTGAATGCGCCTGCCCGTGACTGGAGCGCACAGGGCGACGCCCGCGGCCAGTTCCCGAAAGCCGCCAGCATGGTCGAGGCCGAGTACCGCTGCGACTACGCCTATCATGCACAGATGGAGCCGCTGAACGCGGTCGCATCCGTGTCGCCGGCCGGCGATGCGGTCGAGATCTGGGCCGGCACGCAGAGCCAGACCACGGCCACGGAAGCGCCAGCCAAATTGCTCGGCATTCCGCGCGAGAAGGTGAAGCTGCACGACCTCCTCATGGGCGGCGGTTTTGGCCGCCGTGGCAATCGCGACGTCGATTTCATCATCGACGCCGTCATGCTGTCCAAGGAGGTCAAACGGCCCGTCAAGGTGATGTGGACGCGCGAGGACGATGTGCACAACGGCCGGTTCCGTCCGCTGTCGGCGCATTACCTGCGTGCAGGCTTCGACGCCTCCGGCAAGCTCGCCGCATGGCATCATCGCGTCGCGGCGGACCGCATCACGCCGTTCATGGACCCGGTACGCTTCCAGGCCGGCGGCGGCAAGGACGGCATGGTGATGGCCGGCACCGATGTCCGTGGTTACGACATCCCACACCAGCTGGTCGAGCAGCTCTACCGCGACACCGGCGTCCGCACCAACCCGCTGCGGGGGATCGGCGTGACGGCCAACAAGTTCGCGACAGAGACGTTCATGGACGAACTCGCGCTTAAGCGCGGCGTCGATCCGCTTGCGTTCCGCCTCGAACTGCTCAAGGGCACGCCGCGCGCCTACAAAGCGGTCGAGCGCGTGGCGCAGATGGCGGACTGGGGCCGCAAACGCGAGGGTCGTGGTCTCGGCCTCGCGTACATCGACTACTCCGGCAGCCAGGTTGCCGGCATTGCCGAGATTTCGGTCGATCGGGCGAGCGGCCGGATCAAAGTGCATAACTTCTGGTGCACGATTGATTGCGGCGTCGCCGTCCAGCCGGACAACATTCTGGCGCAGACCGAAGGCAGCGTCGTCTACGGACTCGGGATGACGCTGAGCGAGCGCATCTCGATCAAGAACGGCGAGGTCGAACAGTCAAACTTCTATGACTATCACCTGCCGCGCATGAACGACGTGCCGCAGATGCACATCGAGTTGATCAAGACCGACAACCATCCGACCGGCGCCGGCCAGATGGCGACGCCGCTGATCGCGCCGGCGGTGTCGAGTGCGTTCGCCGCTCTCACGGGCGTGCGCCTGCGGCACACGCCGTTCACGCCTGAGCGGGTGAAGAAGGCGCTCGGCTAGCTCTTCGTGTCCCGGACGCAGCGCAGCACGAAGTGGTGCGCTGCAGACCCGGGATCGTAACGGACACCGCCATTGGGACGGTCCCGGACGTGGTGCACCACGTCCGGGACACTCGCTTGACCTAGCCCGGCTCAGTCCCTTCCGCCTTCGTCACCCACATCACGGCCAGGATGGCGCCTTTGCAGCGCGGCAATAGCGCAAGCGTCAGACCGATGATCAGCGGCAGCAGGATGGCGAGTTCGAGGGTAGTGCTGAGCTCGAAATTTTCTTCGATCAGAAGAAAGACCGGCGCCGTGAGGTGTCCGACCAGCAGGATGGTCAGCCAGGGTGGCGCGTCGTCGGCGCGGAAATGCCCGTAGGCCTCGCCGCATGCCGAGCACTGCCCGACGATCTTCAGGTAGCGGTGCAGCAACGGACCCCGGCCGCAGCGCGGGCATCGCCCGAGCGCGCCCCGCCAGAGTGCATTCATGGTGGTCGGAGGTTTCGATTGCAGGGCAGGGGCCGTCATCGGCTCGGACTTTCAGGATTGTACGTCGGTGGCCTGCTTCGCACCTGTTCGCTGCCTCGTCAAACGTCAAGAGCTGATCTGACCTGCGTAGCCTGCCGGTGATCTCCGGTCGGCGGCTTGGCGAGCCGCCGGAATTGGTACTAACCTGCGGCCAGCGAGGGATGAATTCGCAAAAACAAGAGGAAGCGCCATGAAATGGGTGACTGAGGGATTGCGTCTGTCCGTTTGTACTCTCCTGCTGGCGACCGCCGGAATGGCCGCAAGCCCGGCCGCCGCGCAGTCGCCCAAGGTCGGCGACCCGCCCGAGGCGAAGAACATGCGCCTGGTCGGTTACAGCGACCTGCACGCCCGCAGCGCCTACCAGCCCACCATTCAGAAGCAGGGCAACCGTTACATCGCGTACGTCGGCCATCACGGCGGCACGCCCGATGTGCCCAAGCCCGTCAATAAGCTCACCGGTCAGGCCGAATACAACGGCACGTCGATCATCGACGTGACCGACCCGGCACAGCCGAAATATCTCGCGCACATCCCTGGCCTCGAGGGCAACTACGAGCAGGGCGGCGCACAGATGGTGCGCATCTGCGACGGCAAGACGTTGCCCAAAGGCGATCCGAACAAGGTGTACATGCTGCGCGTGTTCGGCGGCCAGGGCCATGAAATCTGGGACGTGACCGATCCCGCAAAGCCCGCGCTGCTCACCCGCATCGTCATGGGGTTGAAGGACACGCATAAAAGCTTCTGGGAATGCGACACCGGCATCGCGTTCCTCGTCTCCGGCGTGGAGGGCTGGCGGGTGCGCCGCATGACGCAGGTCTACGATCTCGGCGATCCGCTCAAGCCCATTCACATCCGCGACTTCGGCCTGGTCGGGCAGGAGCCGGGCGCGACCGGCGCGGTGCCGATCGAACTGCACGGCGGCATCTCGACCGGGCCGCAGGGCAACCGCGTCTATTTCGGCCACGGCACCAACAAGGGCGGCATCCTGCAGATTGTCGACCGCGAGAAGCTCATCAAGGGACCGAAGGAGCCGACGCCCGACAACCTGCGCTATCCGGAGGTGAGCCGGGTCGAGATGCTGCCGTTCAACGGCGCGCACACCGTCTTCCCGATGCTGAAAATGCCGATCGGCGAATTCTCCAAGGACAAGGACGGCAAGGTCCGCGACTTCGTGATGATCGTCGACGAGCAGATCCGCAACGAGTGTACCGAGGAGCGCCAACTCGTCTGGTTCGTCGACGTCACGGTCGAGGGAAAGCCGATGGTGGTGTCGAATTTCTCGGTACCCGAGGCGAGCGGCAATTTCTGTCAACGCGGCGGGCGCTTCGGCGCGCATTCCTCGAACGAGAGCATGGCACCGGTGTTCTACAAGAAGCTCGTCTTCATCACCTATTTCAATGCGGGCGTGCGGGCGGTCGACGTGCGCAATCCCTATCAGCCGAAGGAGGTCGGGTACTTCATTCCGCCGATCACCGAGATGACCGACAAGCGCTGCATCAAGGTCGACGGCCAGGACCGCTGCAAGATCGCGATCCAGAGCAACAACGTGGAGACCGACGACCGCGGCTACATCTACGTGGTCGACCGCGCCAACACCGGGATGCACATTCTCGAAGTGACCGGCGAGGCGCGCACCGTGGCGGGGATGCCGTAACGCAGGCGGCGAATGGTTGAGAGGTTGCGGCCGCCATTGTCCCCAGATGGCGGCCGTCAGCTCTCCTGGTGCGGCACGTTGATCAGCTTCCGCGTACCCGCTGCTACGTCGTACACGTGGAAGGAATTCATATTGCGACCGTACAGATGCAAGCTGACGCACATCTCGCGCTCCGCCGGAACGCCCGTCACATGGATATGGTCGGGATTGGGCACAAAGCTCGTCACCGCCCCTGGATTTAGGAGCACGACGCCGCCGCGCCGCAACCTTATGCCCGTGTCCGCGGTGATGTCTCCGTCGGCGGGCATGTAGGCCCGCTCCTCCAGCATCCCGCTCACCACGCCCACCACGCCCCAACTGCCGTGGTCATGCACCGGCGTCCACTGTCCGGGCAGCCACACCAGCGCGAATAGGGATATGTCGCCGCTGGGACAGATATAGATCGCGTTGCGCGCGTAATGGTCCGGCGTCGAGCGGAAATGTGCCGGCCCAAGAAAACCCCTGTCGCTGTTCAAAAGCCCCAGCATCAACGGCGCGATGGCATCGACCCGGCCGGCGGCATCCTGGTGCCGCGCCACTATGGCGCGCGCACCGCTCAAAAAGGAATCAAGCGCAGGGTGCATTGATTCACCTATTCCTTGCTTGAGTATCCACCTCGCGTGCGGATAGCGCCAACGGCGGCCAGATTCGTTTGAAGTTGAGAGAATCAAGCGACACGGCGCCGAATGCAAGGCCTCCTCAGGCTGACCTCGAGGCTCTCGCTGCTTTCAAAAGCTCAGCTCTTGTGACGGTGAGTAGCTCCTGTCGCGTGTGCGATCTGCATTTCGGTCATGATCTCCGCCTTATAGGCTGCGAACGCCGGCGTGGTCAGGCTTTCGATCGAGCGCGGGCGGGGCAGGCTTACAGCAATCTCACGGGTGATCCGTCCGGGCCGGGATGACATGATGCAAATGCGATCGGCGAGCAGGACGGCTTCGTCGATGTCGTGGGTCACGAACAGCACCGTGGTGCCGAGCGTCTGCCAGACGTCCAGCAGCAACTGTTGCATGGACAGGCGCGTTTGGGCGTCGAGTGCGCCGAACGGCTCATCCATGAGCAGCGCCTTTGGGCTCATGACCAGCACGCGCGCAATGCCGACGCGCTGGCGCATGCCGCCGGACAACTGCGCCGGGAGAGCCGCTGCGAAGGCTTCGAGACCGACCAGCCTGAGCATGTCGCGCGCCTTCGACTCATAGGTCTCGCGCTTGAGCCCCTGAACGCGCGGTCCGAAGGTGATGTTGTCCCAGACGTTCAACCACGGAAACAGCGAGGCCTCCTGGAACACCACGCCGCGGTCGGGGCCGGGCTTCTCGACCGGCGAGCCGTCAAACGTCACATCGCCGCCTGAGCGCCTCTCGAAGCCCGCCAGGAGATTAAGTAACGTCGATTTGCCACAGCCGGACGGCCCGAGCAGGGCAACGAATTCGCCATCCTTGATATCGAATGTGATGTCTTCGAGCGCATGCACCGGCACCTTGCCGGGGAATGTTTTCGACGTGGCGCGGAACGAGATGGTGCCCATCCGCTACGCCTGGAATGATTGCATGCGATGCCAGGCCAGGACCCAATTCTCGATCACGATGATCAGCCGGTCGCTGAGAAATCCGAGGAGGCCGATCGACGCCATGTCGGCGATGACCACGTCCATGCGGCCGACATAGTAGGCGTCCCACAGCACGTAGCCGAGGCCGGACTTCACTGCGACCATCTCCGAGACGATGACCGCAGTCCAGCCGATGCCGAGGCCGACGCGCAGGCCGGTGAAGATCGACGGCAGCGACGCCGGGAGCACGACGCGGGTGAGGACGTCGAAACGCTTCGCCCCCATCATCAGCGCCGCTCGGATCCAGTTCTTGTCGATGCCGCGGGCGCCTTGCGTCGTGTTGATCACGATCGGATAGAACGCGCCCAGTGCGATCAGGAACACCGCTCCGATGTCGCGAATGCCGAACACGGCGATCGAAAACGGCAGCCATGCGGTGATCGGTACCGGCCGCAGCACCTGGATGGTCGGGTCGAAAAATCCCGCCGCAAGCCGCCACCAGCCGATCGCGATCCCGAGCGGCACGCCGAACAGGATCGCGACGCCGAAGCCCTTGGCAACGCGCTCAGTGGAGAACAGCGCGTTGTCGAGCCAGGTCCCGCTATAGGGATTGAGCCCCATGCCGGCCGGTCCGAAGGCCCAGACCTTCCAGGCGCGCCAGACCCGGTCCGGCGTCGGCAGGACGCCGCCGAACAGCGAGCCGTTCGTGCCGGCGGACTGCCACAGAAGGATCACCAGCAGCGGCAGCAGTAGACCGAGCAGGATCTTTCCGGCGCGACGGTCCAGAAGCAGCCCGTCCGCCAGCTTCATTTCTTGAGCGCGTTCGCGACGAACGAACCATCCCAATACGTCGTGATGTCGCCGGACACGTCCTTCTGGATGACGCCGAGATCGGCGAAAGCCTTGGCCTGCGCCTTGATCTGCTCGGGCGAAACGACGGCACCGAGCTTGATCGCCTTCGAGGCTTCGGCCGACACCTTGGGATCGAGCCCGGTGAGCCGGGCGTAGGCTTCTGCGAACTTTTCGGGCGAAGCGGCAAGCTCCTCCTGGATCTTCAGGTAGGCCCATATGATGCGCTCGACGACCGGCCGCTTTTTCTCTGCCATGTCCTTGGTCGTCATGATGAAGCCGAGTTCGGGCCCGACCGCCTTCGAGGAACCGTATTCGAGGTTCTTGGCGAAGAAGCCGTAGCCCTCCATGACCGGGATCGACTCGAACGGCTCCCAGGTCACGATCGCGTCGACTTCGCCCTTCTGCAGCGCCTGGTCGAAGTTGGCGCCGCCGCCCTGGATGTTGACGGCCTGGAAGCTGTTGTAGGGGATGCCCTTCTCGACCAGCGTCGCGGCGAACTGGAACCAGACCGCCGAGCCGGGCGCGATGGCGATCTTCTTGCCTTTGATATCGTCCCAACTGTCGAACTTCACGCCGTTGCGGCCGATCAGATATTTCGGCGAGCCGCCAACTCCCATCAACCCCATCACGTTGGTCGAACCCTGCGACAGCGCGATCGCCAGATCGGCCGGGCCGACGGTCGCGACGTCGAGCGAGCCCGCCAGCAGCGCGGTGCGCGCGTCGGCGTAACGGACGAATTCCACCAGCTTGAGATTGATGCCGAGCTTCTTGAGCTCATCGGCGAGTGTGACGATCGGCGCGAGATGGCCGACTTTCTGATAGCCGAAGGTGACATCGACCGGCGGCGACAACGGCGCCGGTTGTGGACCGACGGCCAGCGCCGCCATCGGCAGAAACGCAGCGATCGCGACGGCTGCAAACCATTTCCGCATCATCGTCCTCCATTAATCTCGGCGGACGGACCGCCCTGACGAGAAGCTTGCAAGTTTCCCGCCATGGCGGCAATGGCCACAGTGACGCCGCGAAGGGCTACTTGCCAAGGATCGCGCTGACCATCGCGCGAGGGTCGCGCGCCGGCCACCGCCCAGATTCGACGGCATGCAGGAAGTCGGCCACATGCTGGTTGAAGGCGGCGGGCTCCTCCAGGTTCACCGTGTGGCCGGCGTTGGGCATGACGACAAGGGCCGCGCTTGAAATCGTACGCTTCAGAAGGATCGCCGGCTCGAGGCACGGCCAGTCCTCGTCGCCGGTCACGATCAGCGTGGGTGCGGTGATCGTCTTCATCTGCTCGACGAGATCGAACAGCGACGGCCGTCGCTTCTGAACACCCCGCATGGTCAGCGCAGCGCCCTGCGTCGAATGGTCGGCGAGCTGGTCGGCAAATTCGCGCCAGCCGCGCGGATCCTTGTTCTGGAACTGCACGCGCGACGGCGCCAGCGCATAGCCTTCGGCCGCCTTCGCCATTCCCATCTCTTCAAATCGCGCCGCGGCCGCCTCGACCTCTGCGGCGAACTGCGCACGCTTGTCGCCGGAGGCGCCGTAGCCGCAGCCGCCCACGACCAGCGAAAGCACGCGCTCGGGGTAGGTGAAGCCGAAGTGCAGCGTCGCGAAACCGCCCATCGACAGGCCGATCACGTGCGCCTTGTCGAGCTTGAGCGCATCGAGCACCGCCCGGATATCGTCGCGGGCGCGTTCCTGCGAATACTTTTCGACGTCGTCGGGAACGTCCGACGGCGGAAAGCCGCGCGCATTGAAGGCAATGCATCGGTAGCGCCGTCCGAAGTAACGCATCTGCGCTTCCCACGAGCGCCAGTCACCGGCGAATTCGTGCACGAACACGATCGGCGTACCCGAGCCGACATCCTCGTAGTGCAGCTTCACGCCATCGTCGGTGGTCAACAGCGGCATCGGCGTCTCCGGCTTCAGATGATCTTGTCGGCGCGCAGGCGCGCGATGTCGTCGGCGGAATAGCCGACCTCCTTCAAAACTTCATCGGTGTGTTCACCCTGCTCGGGGATTCCGCTGACGACGCCCGCCGGCGTGCGCGACATGCCGATCGGTTGGCCGATCACACGTACGTCGCCATGCTCGGGGTCTTTCAGCGGCACCGCGATGCCGAGATGCTGTACCTGCGGGTCCGCGAACACCTCGTCGACGCGATAGATCGGTCCGGCGGGAACGCCTTCGGCTTCGAGCCTTGCGAGCCAATCGGCGGAGGTGCGTGCTGCGAGGATCGGGGCGAGCAGCGCCTTGAGCTGCGGACGATTGCGGGTGCGGTCGGCGCCTTTGGCATAATCGGGATGAGCGGCGAGATCCGGCCGCTCGATCGCCTTGCAGAACGCGCGCCAATGGCCGTCGCCGCCGACGCCGATATTGATGAAGCCGTCGGCCGTCACGACCACGCCCATCGGTGTCGTGGTCGGATGATCGTTGCCGGCCTGCGGCGGCACCTTGCCTTCGACGAGGTAGCGGGCGGCTTGAAAGTCCATCAGCGCGATCTGTGCCTGCAGCAGCGAGGTATGGACCCATTGGCCGACCCCCGACTTCTCGCGCTCGGCCAGGGCAATCAGAACGCCGGTCGCCGCATAGACGCCGGCGCTGGAATCGGCGACCGCAATGCCCGCGCGCATCGGCGGCGTGCCGGGTTCGCCGGTGACCCCCATCAGTCCGCCCATGCCCTGCGCAATCTGGTCGAAGCCCGCGCGGGTCTTGTAGGGACCGGTCTGGCCGAAGCCCGAGATCGACGCGAGGATGATGCGCGGATTGACGGCCTTCAGCGTTTCGTAGCCGATACCGAGCCGCTCTTTTACGTCGGGCCGGTAGTTTTCGACGACGATGTCGGCGGTCTTCAACATGCGCATGAAAACCGCGCGTCCGTCCGGCTCCTTCAGGTTGAGCGTCATCGAGCGCTTGTTGCGATGCAGGTTGAGCATGTCGTAGCCGTGGCGCGCGCCGCTCATGCCCTCGTTCGGATCGACGCCGGGCGGCGCTTCGATCTTGATCACGTCGGCACCGAAATCCGCCAGGATGCGGCAGCAGGTCGGTCCCGCGCGCACGCGCGTGAGATCGAGAACGCGCAGATGATCGAGCGCGGACGAGGCGATCGGGCGCGTCATTGGGCAGCCTCCGTCTGCGGCACGAGATCGGCGATCGCGGTCGGAACACGGCCGTGCCACTGGGTCCGGCTTTGGACATGCCGGACCAGATCGAGAAGGGCAAGGTCGGCGCCCGGGCGGCCGACGATCTGCATGGCGATCGGCAAGCCGTTTGTATCGAAGCCGGCTGGCAGCGCCACCGCCGGGAGCCCAAGCGCGTTGACCCAGCGTGTCAGCCGGCTCATGGCGTAGAGCGTTTTCGGCGAAAACCGATCGGAGGTGGGATCGCATTCGGCCGCGTTGGGCGTTGCGATCGTCATGACAGGCAGCACGACCGCATCGGCATCGCGCAGTATCTGGGTTTCAAAATCCTCGATCAGGCGGGGCCGGGCGGCGATGCTTGCAGCCAGGGTGGCGTCGGAAACCTCCAGCCCCTTGACGAGGCGGCGCCGCAGGACAGACGGAACGTTGGGGTCATCGATACGCGCACGATGAACGCGCGCGCTCTCGGCGAACATGATGGTCAATGCATGCGCGTCGATGGCATCGATCGCCGAAAGTGCGTGCCGGCGTGCGATTGCGATTCCCGCGGCCTCCAGCGCATCGGCCAAAGCGGAACACGCCTGCATGATGTCGCGCGTGCAGAGACTTACGACATCGTCGAGTAGGACGACGCGATGAATCGGCGGCGATAGCGGCGGATCGGCGAGGATCGGAGCCACGGGCAGCAGATCGGCTGCGCCGCGCGCCAGCAGTCCAACGCTATCGAGCGTGGGAGCAAGCGGCATCGCGCCCTGCGTCGGGACGAGGCCGTAGGTCGACTTCCAGGCCGTCACTCCGCAGCAATGTGCGGGAATACGGAGCGAGCCGCCGGTGTCCGATCCGATCGCAACCGAAACCGCGCCGCTCGCGACGGCCGCCGCTGAACCTGAGGACGATCCGCCGCTCACGTGATCGAGGTTCCAGGGATTCTTGACCCGTCCGCGCGACGCATTGAAGCCGGACGGCTCGTAGGCGAGCTCGGTCATCTGGGTGAAGCCAATCCGAACCGCACCTGCCGCATCCAGCCGGTTCAACAAGTCGCTGTCGCCGACAATGCCGAGGTCGCTCGTGCCGGAAAGTCCTCCGCTGGGACGGTGTTCTGCGGTCCGCAGCATGTCCTTGGCCGCGTAGGGCATGCCGTCCAGCACGCCGGACCGGGGCAGGGGCGACTCGATTTCGACAAACGCGTTCAGCACCGCGTCGAGCGCCTCGGCCCGCGGGCGCGCGTTCGCAAGCCAGCGCCGGCGCGCGGCCGCATCAAGCGAAGACCAATCCGGAATGCGGCGCATCGGTTGAACGCAATCGTGTGAAGAGGGAGCGGAGCATATTGGCACGCAATATCAATACAAGAGTGAGTGCTTGTGGCTGCGAGGCCGGCCGTGTACTCCTTTGAAAATCTCATCGAAACCTTAGAGGCGGACCGTGCCGGACACCTTGGGCTATAGAAAGCGTATCGGTTTGGTCGTGCCGTCGACCAATACAACCGTCCAACCCGAAACCGACGCGATCCGCGTGCCCGGAGTGACCTGCCACACCGGCCGCGTGACGATCAAGGAACGTCCGCTGAACACCGAGGAGGCGTTCAACGAGCACATGCAGATGATGCGCGACGGCATGGGTACGGCGATCGACCAGATCATGACCGCCGGCCTCGATCATCTCATCATGGGGATCGCGCTCGAAACCTTCTGGGGCGGCGTGGCGGCGGCCGACAAGCTGCAGGCGGACCTGTCGCAACGTGCCGGCGTCGGCGTCACCATGGGCTCGACCGCGATGGTCGCCGCTTTGAAGAAATTCGGCGCGCGGAAAATTGCGATCCTTACCCCGCACCAGCCGCGCGGCGACGAAATGGTGAAGGCCTATTTCCTGGAAGCGGGCTTCGACGTCGTCCGGCTCAAGGGACTTGCGTGCAAGACTCCCCGCCTGATCGCCCAGGTCTCGCAAGACGAAATCCGCAATGCGCTGCGCGAGCTCGACGGACCGGAGGTCGAAGCGGTGCTGACGGTCGGTACCGCGCTGCCGTCGAGCGCGGTTGCCGTTGAGGCCGAGCGTAACCTCGGAAAGCCGGTGATCGCGGTCAACACAGTTTCGTTCTGGGACGCGCTGCGCCGCTGCGGCATCGAGGATCGCGTGAGGGGCTACGGCCGGGTGCTGGAGGAGTTCTAGCTGCTCCGCTGCAAGCCCGCGCCAGTCCCCCCGGACGATGCAGCCCAACGGTCCTGATCGTCGGCAGGCGGCAGGACCACCTCCGCCCGGCGCTTGCGAACGCTCTCGATCAGCGATGCCCTGAGCAAATAGGCACGGTGCTTCTCCGGGTCGGCGGCCGTCGCGCGCAACGCGGCATTGCTCTTGGCCCGCGCTTCCGGATCCTTCTCCTCGAGCCGCTTCTTGTTGGCGATGGTCTGTTGCTGAACGTACTCGATGTTGAGCGGGCGGCGAAACCGGTCGTAAAAATCGAGGATGCTGGGCGCCGCCTCGTCGCGCATCACGCGACCGAGCAGGTCGGTGAGCTCCATCGCATCGTGGATGCCGAAATTCAGCCCGAGCCCGCCGAGCGGATTGTTGACGTGCGCGGCATCGCCCGCGAGAAAAACGCGGCCTCTGCGGAACGAGGCCGCGACGCGCTGATGCACGTTGTAGATGTTGCGGTGAACGACAGGGTAGGCGCCGGTCTTGGGAAAGAATTTCTGCAGCCGCCCCTGCACCGAGGCTTCGTCCAGCGCCTGAGCGTCGGTTTCGTTGAGCCGGGTCGGAAACAAGACGCGCCACAGCCCGAGGCCGTCGTCGCCGGTCACCTTGAACAGCGCGCACCACTCGTCCGGATCGGAGAAATAGTTGCGCGAGCACTGCGCATATTCGGTATCGAACGCGAAGGTGGTCGTCAGCACCAGGAACCGCTCGGCATGAGTGTAGCCTTCGAATTCGACGCCCATTGTCTTGCGCACGGTCGAGCGGCCGCCGTCGCAGCCAATGAGATATGAGGCGGCGATCCGCTCGGTGCCATTCGCGGTTTCGACATCGACCTCGACGCGGTCGCTATGCTGTTCGAACCCGGCAATGCGCGACGAGAACGTCACGCGGGCGTTGGGATAGGCCTTGAGCCGCTCGATCGTCATGTTGGCGAGCTTGTGTTGTTCGCATTGCACGACATGGGGGTAGCGCGTGTCGTGCTTCAAATTCGCGAAGTCGAACTCGGCGATGATTTCGCGATTGGCGCGGTCCCAGATGCGGAATTTCGGCTCGACGAGGCCGCGCCGGGTGACCTCTTCGACGAGGCCGAGACCTTCCAGCATTTCCAAGGTGGCGGCGTGCGTGGTCGCCGCACGCGGCATGTCGTTGACGCGCGACTCGGCCTCGAACAGCCGGACCTCGAAGCCCTGCCGGGCAAGGGCGAGCGCGGTGACGACGCCGACCGGGCCACCACCCGCGATCACGACGGGATGCTGCGACGACATCTTGGATCGCTGCTCCTATTGCGCCTTGAGACCGGTCACCGCGACTGCGTCGGCCCAGGTCGCGGTGTCGGCCTTGATCATCGCGGCGAATTCGTCGGGCGTATTGCCGAGCGGGTTGGCGCCGGCGGCCTTGAGCCGGCCGGCGAATTGCGGGTCCTTCACCGCGCGGCCGATTTCGCCCGCGATCTTGTCGACGATGTCGCGCGGAGTGCCGGCGGGTGCCGCCAAGCCATTCCAAGTGACGACGTTGAAGCCCGGAAAGCCGGATTCCGCGACCGTCGGGACGTCCGGAATTTGAGGCTCGCGCTCGGCCGTCGAGACCGCCAGCAGGCGGATCGCGCCGGAGGCGGCGTGCGGGATGGCATCCGACACGTTGGAGAACATCATCTTCAAATGGCCGGCGATGACGTCGTTCATGGCGGGCGCGTTGCCGCGGTAGCTGACGTTGGTCATGTCGAGTCCGGCGCGCTGCGCGAACAGCGCCATCGCGAGATGCGTCACGCTGCCGGCGCTGCCTTCCGCGTAGGCCATCTTCTCTTTCTGCGCTTTGATATACGGGATGAACTCGGCGATGGTCTTGGGCGGGAAGTCCTTGTTGACCACGAGCACGAAGCCGTTGATCGCCACGGCGCTGATCGGGGCAAAATCCTTGATCGGATCATGGCTGAGCTTGGTCATCGCCGGCGCGATCGTCATCGGCGGCGTGATCGCCCAGAGCAGCGTGTAGCCGTCGGGGCCGGAGCGGATGACCGTGTCCGCAGCCAGCGCGCCGTTGGCGCCCACCCGGTTCTCGACGATGAAGGTTTGGCCGAACGCCTCCGTGAGACGTTGCGCGACGACGCGCGCCATGACGTCGGAATTGCCGCCGGCCGCATAGGGAACGACGATACGGACCGGCCGCGACGGCCAGGTGTGTGGTTGTGCCTGTGGTTGCGCCTGCACCTGCGACTGTATGCCGAGGGCGGCGAGGATGACGGGCGGCGAAGAGGTTGCGCAGGACCATGTCGGAGGACTCCAGTTTGGCGACGATCCAGCGCATCTTTGCGTCAAAGGCAACCGGAGATACCGTGCGACAGATTTGCAATTGCGGCAAGTCACGCCGTCGCAAGGTAGTCGCATGGTAACAGGGACCGTTGGCGTGGCGCGCAGGCGTGGCCGGAGCAGAAAATGGAACTTGGTGAGCCGATCCTGGTGACCGGTGCGTCCGGCAAGACCGGCCAGCGGGTCGTAGCCGCGATTGCTCGGAAAGGCGGCAAGGTGCGCGCGTTCGTGCGGCGGCCGGACGCCGTCGCGGCGGTCCGGGAGGCCGGCGCGTCCGAAGCCGCGGTCGGCGACCTGCTGGACCGCGAGTCATTGCGGCGCGCGATGACGGGCGCGGCGCAGGTGCTGCACATCTGCCCGCCGATGCATCCGCAGGAGGATGCCATCGCCCGCACCATGATCGACCTTGCCGGAGAGTTGTCGGTCGATCGCTTCGTGCTTTATTCGGTGCTGCATCCGCTGCTGGCGGACGTGCCGCATCATAACCGCAAGCTGCAGGCCGAGCGCGCACTGGTCGACTCGGGGTTGAACTGCACGATCCTGCAGCCCGGCCGTTACATGCAGCACCTCGCCGTGATCTGGAAGACGGTGCTGGCAACCGGCGTGCACAGCATGCCCTTCAGCACGGCAGCACGCTTCAGCCTGACCGATCTGTCGGACCTCGCCGAGGCCACGGCGCGGATCATGACCGAACCCGGCCACGAAGGCGCAACCTATCAGCTTGCCGGCCCCGAAGCGCTCAGTCAGGACGATTGCGCGGCCATTCTCACCAAGGTGCTCCGCCGACCGATCCGCGCGGTGGCGAAACCGATCGAGGATTTTCGCCGCGAAGCGGCTGCCGCCGGACTGCCCGCCGAGCGTATCGAGGGCATGACCAGGATGAACGCGCACTACGACGCGCATGGCCTCATTGGAAATCCGAATGTCTTGCGCTGGATTGTGGGACGAGAGCCGACGCGATTTGCCGACTATGTCGTCCGCGAACTGCCGATCAAATAACGGGACGACGGCCGCGCGATCGTTTCTTGTAGGCACTGCGCCGCATGACTTGGCTCAACTTCGCGGCGTGTCAGCGCGGAAATCAGGCGCGACCTTGCGCATGAAAAGTTCGATACTGGCGGCGGCGGTCTCGTACGGCATGGCCCCGAGGCGGAACTGCATGAGCGCGCCGCCGATCCCAATGTCGGCAAGCTCCGCCAGCTCTGCCGCAACGGTGGAAGGCGAGCCGCACAGAAAGCCGAGCAGGCCGGGCGCCAGATTCGGCGACAGCTTGATGCCCTGCTCCCTCTCGATCTGGTCTCGCAATCGCTTGCGGTGCTCGATCATGCTCACAAATGCCGGCCTGCCAACGGTTTCGGCGCTGGTGTCGGTTTCACCGACATAGATGCTGCGCCACACCCAGATCTTGCCGACATTGCGCGCGATGTCCTCCTCGCTGAAGCCAGACTCGCGCATCCCTTGCCGATAGATGTCGACGCGCTGGCGGGTTGTCGCGTTGGTTTGAGGATTCAGCAAAATCGGCCGGCCTTGCCGCCCGTAGCCGATGATCGAGTGTTCGCTCGATGTCGCCCGGTAGATCTCCGGATGCGGCTTGGTGTAGGGACGTGGACGCAGGATCGGCACACGGAGATTCCAGAACTTTCCGCGGTGCTCGAACGTCTCCTCGGTCCAGGCCCGACGGATAATCTCTTCGGCTTCCTCGAAGCGCTCTTGCGCCTCGTCGGCATCCAGCCCGTAGCCTTGATATTCGTAGATGTTGAAGAACGTGCCACGGCCGAGACCGAGGATCATCCGCCCTTTGCTGAGGTGATCGAGCAGCGCAAGTTGTTCGGCCAGACGAACTGGATGGTAGAGCGAGGTCTGAATGACCGCGAAACCCAGCGCCGTTCGCTTGGTCGCGACCGCCAACGCCGCCGCGAATGTCAACGGATCGACATACGCGCAGTTGCCGTCGAAATGATGCTCGGCCAGCCAGATCGCGTCCATGCCGAGGTCGTCGCACAAGCGCGCCTCGGCCACCGTTTCATCGATGATTGTGCCGTCGCGTTGGGGATCATTGCTCTCCGGAAACAGGAAATCACCAAACTTCATGTGCCTCATCTGTCCGCTTACGGGGCCGGCAGGGCCACACTTATCTCAGCGCCGGAACACGATGCAAGGCACTACCGTATTTCACGTTGATTCTGGCCACCGAAACCCAAGTCACCTCCGCTTCTCCGGAGGGATTTCCCGAGCCTTGGGAAGTGCGTGCTACGGCGCTTCAAAAAGCAATCCGGGACGCCGGCGGCTACCACCACCCGGACATTCGGGCGCCGACCGGGGAGTTGTCTGATACCTCGCTGCGGCAAGGACCAGCAGCGCTACGTAACGGGACTTTAACCTGTGACGGACAACGATTTACACGGGTGGGGGAACGACGTGGGGCACGCGCAATGTCGAAGCCGTTGGAGTCACACTGGTTCATACGCGAGCGCGCACAAAGATTAGTTGAGCGATTTGCACCCGACGTGCCCATCAGCTTCGCTATCGTCTACAAGAATGACGAGATCGAATGGGACCAGGATTGTCACTTCGGGCGCGTTTCCTGGGACTGCAAGTTCACGTTGCCTCTAGGGCATCCGGCGCGGGCGAACCTGCCGCGGCTCAATCGTGCGATCGCCACTCTACGCGCGCGGTACGATCTGGGTGTTCTGCACGACCAACTCGACCGCGCATGATCGGCGCGGTCGCCCCCGATGCTGGACGTGTATCAAGGCCGATAGGACATAGACGAACGCCGGCGTCGAGCTTCGGAAATCAGCCGTCTGGCTAAGGCGCGTAAGCCCAGGCTTCGATCAGCACAGTGGCGCCGGGAACGGGAAGCGGCGCGGGCACCTCGACCGCAGAGAACGGCACCGGTCGGCCGCCAAGCTTTCGCTCCCAGACCTTGTAGACCGGATAGAATTCGCGGATGTCGGTGTGGAATTGCAGCACCCGCACGACGTTCGCAAGCGACGTGCCGGCGGCGGCGCAGAGCTTCTCGATATTGCCGATGATGAATTCGGCCTGCATCTCCGGCGATGACGAGAACTGCGGCTGGCGCGAATCCCCGGCAGCGGACGGCACCAAGCCGGTGCCATCGAACGCCATCAAACCTGAGATGAACAGCAGATCGCCGGCTTTCGTCGCCTGCGGTTGATGGCGGAATGCGGTCGGCACACCGGCGTCGATCGTCTGTCGTTTTGTAGCGCCTCCGGGCTTCAGCGCCATCACATTGATCTCGATCTTGCCGTCATAAGGCGCAAGGCCGTGCGGGATGCAGGGGATGATGTCGATCGTCGGCGGGTTCTTCGCAAAGTGCCGGGTCCAGGCCTCGTTGAACGCCGAGTAGTCGTCGGGATCGGTGAGATAGACCTGGGCGTGGATGACGTCGTCGAGCGTGACGCCGGCCAGCGCCAGCGACTGCACCATGCGCTTGGTGATGATGAACTCGGTCTCGAGCTTGATCGGCTGACCGGCCCATTGTGCGCCTTCGGTCATCAGCGCTGCCGCTGCGACGCCGTTCCGCCGCGGCTCGTCGCCGATGGCGAGCGAGGTGATGCCGGGGATGAACACGAGGTCGCCGGCGGTGAGCGCCGGCGAATAGCCCGAGGTTGGGCGTCCGGCGAGCGCCTCATGCTTCAGGTGCGTCACCTCGAACCCCGGCCGTGGGATGACGCCGAGCGCCTGGATGTTCATGTCGGCACCGGGCAGGAGCAGGCCCCGCTGGGCGATCGAGGTCGATGGCGGGATGCGGCCGTTCAGGAACTGGCGGCGGATCTGCTGGTAGGGCGGCACGGCCTTCACGGTGGTGTAGTACTGGTCGGTGCGCACCAGGTTGGTGCGGTCGGTGCCGGCCGCGCGCAGCACGGCGTCGATATTCTCGAAGATGCGCTGCGCCTCCCTCTCGCGTTTGGGCAGGCCGGCGTGCGGCGCGCCCTCTGCCAGAACGTCCGGCGCGATGCCGTTCTTGAAGTCCTGGGCCATCACGCCGGTGGCGAACACCCACGACCCGGCCTTCATGCCCTGGGCGAACCTGACCTTGCCCGCGCCAAGCTCGACGGGCAGCAGCGGTTGGGCACTCTTGTCCGACATTTGCTTTCACCCATTCGGCGCGGGAAAGGATCGCCAGTCAGGACTGGCCGCGATAGAGTGTTGAGCTTCGCATTGCTGCGGTGCTTTCGGAAGATACACTCTGGCATGTCTCGTGCTTTGCTGTTCGGGAGCGACGGGAGCGAACGATGACGACACGGATCCGGCTTGGCCTCGCTTTGATGAGCGCGCTGCTGGCGTTTGCGGAGATCGCGCAGGCGCAGAACTATCCGAACCGTTCCATCACGATGGTCGTGCCGTTCCCGCCGGGCGGACTGACCGACGTGCCGGCGCGCGTGTTCGCGGCGATGCTGCAGCAGAAGATCGGTCAGAACGTCGTGGTCGATAACAAGACCGGCGGCAACGGTACGATCGGCGTCGGCTATGTGTCGCGGGCGGCGCCCGACGGCTATACGCTGCTCGCCAATTCACTGGCCGATGCGCAGAATGTGCATTTCGTGGCGGTCTCGTACAACCCGATCGACGATTTCACGCAGATCGGCTGGATCGTCGACGGGCCACCGGCCGTCCTCGTCATCAACGCCGCGCTGCCGTACAAGACGCTGGCCGAACTCATCGCCGACGCTAAGAAAAATCCGAGCAAGATCAACTTCGGCACTTCCGGCCCGGCATCGTCGCCGGCGATGGCGCTGGCCCAGCTCAACAAGGCCGCCGGCATCGAGATCGTCGGTGTGCCCTACCGCGGCTCGGGTGAGGCTGCGCGCGAGGTGGCGGCTGGCGCGATCCAGGGCGTCTTCACATTCTACGCGCAGGGAAAGCCGCTGGTCGATGACGGCAAGGCGCGCGCGCTCGCCGTGGCAACGCCGCAGCGGCTGCCCGGCTGGCCGGATGTGCCGACCTTTCGCGAGCTCGGTTACGACATCGATTTCCGTGGCTTCGTCGGACTTGCGGCACCGGCCAAGACGCCGAAGCCGATTATCGATTATCTCAACAAGGAGCTGAATGCCGTAGTGCAATCGGAGCTGTTCAAGCAGCGCATGGGCGAGCTTGGCATGACGGTGCCGGCCGAGAACACGCCGGAGAAGTACGACGCCTACCTGCGGGCGGAGACGGTACGGCAGGGCGAGATCGCCAAGCTTACCGGCGCGGCGCTGCAGAAGTGACGGCATAACCATCCGCGCTCCGGGGTTCGTGTCGCCACCCCCGCTGATCACACTCCGCCGCCATAGAGCCAGGAGATGCCCTCGTAGGATTCCTCCGGCGTGCGGCCGCCGAGCATCTGGTTGCGCAGTTCGGCGGCGGGGCCACGCGCGTGATAGAAGTCGCCATAGACTCGCGCCATGATCTGCACGCGCGCTGTGCGCAGATAGCGCTGATTCACATAGGCCTGGAACGCGCCCGGCAGATCGTCCGGCGTGTCAGCCACCCGTTCGGCGAGCGCGACCGCGTCCTCGGTCGCCATGCAGGCACCCTGCGCGAGATATTGCAGCATCGGATGGGCGGCGTCGCCAAGCAGCGTCACGCGCCCCTTCGACCAATCCTTGACCGGCTCGCGGTCGCACAGCACCCACATGCGCCAGGTCTCGATGCGCTCGAGCATGCGCATGACTTCGGGGCGCTGGCCCTTGAAATGCTCCCGGAGGTCGGCGGCGTCCGCCTCCGCGTTCCAGCCCTCCACGTAGCGTTTGGAATGAAACACGGCGACAAGATTGAAGATCTCGCCGCGCCGCAGCGGGTATTGGACCAGGTGCGTGCGCGGCCCGGCCCATAGGATCACATCCGGCGACCACAGATCGGCCGGCACTTCGTCATGCTTGAGCACGGCACGGTAGGCGATATGGCCCGAGACCAGCGGCTTGCCGTCGCCGACGATCTTGTCGCGCACTTTCGACCACATGCCGTCGCAGCCGATCAGCGCACGGCCTCTGACGCTTTCCCCCGATTCCAGCGTGAGGGTGACGCCGTCGGCGTCCTGGTCGAAATCCGTGACGGTGCGGTTATTTTCGAGCGAGATGAGATTGTTGCTACGGCAGGCGCGGAGGAAAACGCCGAGAATGTCGTGCCGGTGGATGACCGCATAAGGCTGATGAAACTTGGCGTTGAACGCCGGCGTGTTGAGCGGGATATGGGTGATGCGCTCGCCCGACAGCGCATCGCGCATTTCCATCGCCGGCGGCACATGCGCGTCCGCGAGGATCGCCTCCTTGAGGCCGAGCTTCTCCAAGGCGCGGAAAATGTTGGGTCCGAGCTGGATGCCGGCGCCGACCTCGCGGAACTCGGGCGCCTGTTCGAGCACCCGCACGGGCACACCCTTGAGCGCGAGCGCATAGGCAGCCGCCAGCCCGCCTATGCCGCCACCGGCTATGAGGACCGGCAGCCCGTTCGACGTCGCCATCGAAATTCTCCCCGGTTACAACCGCAACGTGATCGGCAGAGCGAGCGCCGATCTCACGGCCTCGATTTTGCGGCAGGTCGCCATCCGGCGCAATGCGCGCCGCAAATGGCAAGCATACCGGCGCGGCTACCGCACGCGGGCTGAAATCCAGTTCGAGATCAAATCGAGCGCCGACGGCGCCGTTGTTTCCTCGATCTGAATGTACTCGGCGGGCAAGCCGGTTTTCGCGCTCTGGAAGAGATGGTTGAGCCCCGGCAGTTCGCGCACCTCGGAGGCGGGGTTGCTCGCCAGCGCGCTCCGGATCGCCTGCAGATTTTCGCCCGCGGACACCTGCAGGTCGAGCGAGCCGTTGATCGCGAGCACCGGGCATTTGACCTGGCGCAGCGCCGGCGCCGGATCGTAAGCCAGGAAGAACCTGAACCAGCTCGAGCTGATGCTTTTCACCTGCGCGTCGATCGCGGCTTGCGGCAGTTGCGGAAGTCCTGCGCCGAGGACCGCACGCGCCGCGCCTGCGGCCTCGTCGGCGTTGCGAGCATTGATAACCGCGGCGTAGACCTTGCGGTTGAGCGCCTCGACGGCGTCGAGATCGGCGGGGCTCGCGCCGCTGGCACGGGCGATCAGGCGATTCTGCGTCACCATCAGTTCGTCGCCGCGCTGGCCGGGACCGGCCATCAGCACTATGAACGCGACCGAGCTGTCGCGCGCGGCGATGATCGGCGCGATCAGGCCCCCCTCGCTGTGGCCGACGAGACCGACGGTCTGCTGATTGATCTCAGGTCGCGACTTCAGATAGGCGAGGGCGGCCTCCGCGTCGCTGGCGAAATCGGCGGTGGTCGCGCTGGCGTAATCGCCGGTCGATTTGCCGATCCCGCGCTTGTCGAAGCGCAGCACCGCGATGCCTTTTCTGGTGAGGTGATCCGCCAGCACCAGAAATATCTGGTGGCCGAACACCGTCTCGTTGCGGTCGTTTGGTCCCGATCCGGCGATCAGCACGACGGCGGGAAACCGACCTGATCCCTGCGGCAGTGTGAGCGTACCGGCAAGACGAGTCCGAGAGGCGGTATTTTCGAAAGTGACATCCTCCTCGCGATAGGGATAAGGCTTTGCCGGGGTCTGCGGCCGCCGGAACTCGGGCTGCGACACGCCGATCGCGCGGCGTGCCATCGTCAAAGGCATTTTCTGGCCGGCTTGTATCCAATCGCCGGCCATCGTTTGCGCATCGGCCGAGAGTTGTCCCTCGAACGCTCCACCGATCGAGACGACCTCCAATCTCACGCTGTCGCCCCGCCGCACGACGGCGGAGACCGGAATGCCGTTCACCCCCTGGTCGATGCTGTCCATGGTGGCGACCGTTGCGCCAGCCGTCGTCTTGATATGGAACGCGCAACGCAACTCTCGTGCGCCGACCTTGATGACGCCATCCCAATCGCCGTCGAGGCCTTCGGCGGCGGTCCCGGCGGCAGGCGCCGGAGCACGCGTGTTGCCGGCATCCTGCGCCGCACCGAAAGCTGGAACGAGTAGCATCGCCATGGTGGCCAGAATCCGAATCGGCAGTTGCATCGCTTCAGCCCGTCGAATGCATTGGGGAAATTGACTTGGTGAGCCCGGTCGGTATCGAACCGACGACCTACTGATTAAAAGTCAGTTGCTCTACCACTGAGCTACGGGCCCTGCCGTCAGAATAGCGCGATTGCGGAGGGAACCACAGGTGCAATGCGGCCCGCGCAACGCCGCGGGGCGCTGTGTAGGGGGCGCGCTCCGCGCGGTCAATAGTGGTCTGCGGCAGGTTTGACCTGTCCAAGCGCCCCCGATGGACTTATGGTCAAGCCGGGCTGAGGTGAGGAGAGACCGGATGCCGATCGTCAACCGGATTGCCGACCTGCATGGCGACATCACCGCCTGGCGGCGCGACATCCATGCCCATCCCGAACTGCAATTCGACGTTCACCGCACCGCCGCGTCGGTCGCCGAGAAGCTCAAGAGCTTCGGTTGCGACGAGGTGGTGACCGGGATCGGCCGCACCGGCGTCGTCGGGGTGATCCGTGGCGGCAAGGGCGAGGGGCGCGACGGCCGCAAGGTGATCGGGCTGCGCGCCGACATGGACGCGTTGCCGATCACCGAGGCGAACGATCTGCCTTACAAATCCACGGTGCCGGGCAAGATGCACGCCTGCGGCCACGACGGCCACACCGCGATGCTCTTGGGCGCCGCGCGCTATCTCGACCGAGACGCGCAATTTCGCCGGTACCGCGGTGGTGATCTTCCAGCCCGCGGAGGAGGGCGGCGGCGGCGGGCGCGAAATGGTGAAGGACGGGCTGATGGAGCGCTTCGGCGTCGAGGAGGTCTACGGGATGCACAACTATCCCGGCCTCCCGCTAGGCGAATTCGCCATCCGTCCGGGCCCGATAATGGCAGCGGCCGACCGCATCTACATCGACATCGAGGGGCGGGGCGGACACGCCGCCAAGCCGCATCAGTCGATCGACAGCGTTCTGGTCGGGGCGCAGATCGTCAATCAGATCCAGTCGATCGTGTCGCGCAATGTCGATCCTCTGGAGGCGGCGGTTGTCTCGATCTGCCAATTCCAGGCCGGCAGCGCCGACAACATCATCCCGCAGACCGCGCGGCTCTCCGGGACTGCGCGCAGCCTTACGCCCGAGGTGCGCGATACGCTGGAGAAGCGGCTGCACGAGGTGGTGGAAGGGACCGCGCGGCTTTACGGCGCGACCGCCCGGCTCACCTACAAGCGCGATTATCCGGTGACGAAGAACCACGAGCGGCAGACCGCCTTCGCGGCCGAGGTCGCGGGCGAAGTGGTCGGCCGCGACCGGGTCGACACCAAGGCTCCGCCCGTGATGGGGGCGGAAGATTTCTCTTTCATGCTGGAAGCGCGGCCCGGTGCTTTCATCTTCGTCGGCAACGGCGACAGCGCCGGACTTCACCACCCGAATTACAATTTCAACGACGAGGCAATCCCGGTCGGCACGTCGTACTGGGTGAAGCTCGTGGAGACGGCGCTGCGCGGCTAGTTTCGGCCGCGGGCGGTTACTGCACCGTCTCGATCTGCTTGTCGGCGGGCAACTGCACCGGCGCCTTGGCGGCGGATGCCGAGCCGGGAAGCAGGCCGGCGAGCTTGGCCTCCAGGCTGCGCCAATAGGCGAATTCGTTGAAGCGCGAGCCTTCGAGCGCGGCGATCGAAACCGCAGCGAGGAACGGCAGGCTCTGCACCACCAGCACCGCCGCGAAGATGTAGATCTCGTGGATCTGCTTGTAGTTGGTGACGACAACCACGGCTGCGCCGATCAACAGAAGTGCCGCCATCACAGCTTCCCAGAATGCCGGGAAGTCGGGGCCCTTGCGCGTGGTGCCGCCCTTGGCGGTACGCATGAACGGCACGCTCGCCGTCCACACGCCGAAGCCGACCGCGCGCGCCACGGTCCACTGCACCGACATGGCCGCAAAGACCGCGCCCAGCATCTGACGCGGCGGGATCGCGACGCGCAGCCGGTAGAGCGCGATGAAGTGCGCGAGCGACACCACGAAGGCCGCCAGGATCGGGATGGTGAGAATCTTGTCCGGGATCGCGATGCCCGCGAAGGCGACGACCGGAACCCAGATGAGGTTGAGGATCGCGACCGCGACGCCGATCGCCTCGGCACCCAGCCAGTTGAGCCAGCCAAGCGCGAATTCGCGCTTCTGCTCGCGCGTGAGCTGGCGGGCGCCGGGCAGGAGCTGCCACCAGTGCTTCTTGAGGATCTGGAAGCCGCCATAGGCCCAACGATGGCGTTGCTTGCGGTAGGCCTCGTAGGTGTCCGGCAGCAGGCCGTGGCCGTAGCGCGTGTTGGTGTAGTGGATTTGCCAGCCCTGCTCGAGCACGTTGAGGCCGAGATCGGTGTCCTCGACGATGGTGTCGCTCGACCAGCCGCCGGCCGACATGAGGGCCTCGCGCCGGATCAGGCACATGGTGCCGTGCACGATGATGGCATTCGCCTCGTTGCGCTGAACCATGCCGATGTCGAAGAAGCCGGCATATTCGTTGTTCATGGCGGTGTGCATGAGCGTGCGTTCGCCGTCGCGGTGATCCTGCGGCGCCTGGATCATGCCGACCTCGTCGTCGGCGAAGGCGGGCACGAGGTCCTTGAGCCAGTCGGGGGCGACGACATAGTCGGCGTCGATGACGCCGATAATCTCCGCGTCTTGCGCGGCGTGCGCGAGCGCAAGCCGAAGCGCACCGGCCTTGTAGCCTTCGACGTTTTCCTTGTTGACGAACTTGAACCGCTCGCCGAGCGCGCGGCAATGGTCCTCGATCGGACGCCAGTAGGCCGGGTCGGGCGTGTTGTTGATGACGACGACGCACTCGAAATTCGGATAGTCGAGCTGCGCCACCGCGTCGAGCGTAGCCTTTAGCATCTCGGGCGGCTCGCGATGCGCCGGAACGTGGATCGACACCTTCGGGCGCGTAGCCTTCCGGCGCCGGCGGCGTGGCCGCGATCAGCCGCTGCGGAGCGCGGCCGAACGCAACCGCCGCGATCTCCTCGATCCGCGCGAGCGCGATCAGCAACAGCGGGACAAGGAGCGCGATGCCGAGCCCAAGCGCGAAGGCCGCGCCGAGTACGAAGTAGTGCGTCTGCCAGAAGGCGAAGACGAACGCGCACCAGGCGCCCACCGCATTCGCGGCGACGGCAAGCATGACGGCTTCGCCGACTGTAGCGCGGCCGCGTGCCAGGATCGGCAGCGAGAGCAGGAGGCCGAGCGCGAGCGCAAGCCCAGCCAGCTTCCAGAAGTTCGGGTCATAGACCGGTCCGGTCCAGGCGAACTTCGCCTGGCGCGAGGCGTCGAACACGCCCCAGTACATGCCGACGCCGCCCTCGTTGGTCTTCCACGGCTGGTCGAACGCCTCGATGATGTTGTAGTCGATGCCGTGAGCTTCGGCGCGCGCAACGAATTCGCGCAAGATGCTGGCCTGCTCGATGCGGCCGGGGTCCGCGCCGCGCATGTTGTAGCCCGCGCTCGGCCAGCCGAATTCGGCGATCACGATGCGCTTGCCGGGATGCGCCTGGCGCAGCTTGTCATAGGCGTCGATGGTCAGCCCGACGATTTTATCGGCTGGGATGCCATCCCAATAGTGCAGGACGTGGGCGGCGATGAAATCGACCGAAGAAGCAAGCTCAGGATGGTCGATCCAGACCGTCCAGATTTCGCCGGTGGTGACCGGGACCGGGCTGAGACGCTTCACCCGCTGGATGATCTCGCCGAGCTCCTCGACGGTCTTTTCTGCGCGCAGCGTGGTCTCGTTGCCAACCACGATCGCGTTGATGTTGCGGTAGCGCCGGGCGAGCGCGATCGCCGATTTGATCTCCAGCTCGTTCCGCGCCTCGTTCTTGTCGATCCAGATGCCGAGCGTGACCTTCAGCCCGAACTCGGCGGCGATCGCCGGCACGAGTTCGCCGCCGCCGGTCGAGGTGTAGGTGCGGATCGCGTGCGTATAGGGGCTGATGAGCTTGAGGTCGGCGCGAATTTGCTCGGGCGTCGGCCGGTCGCCGCGGTCGGGATGCTGGGAGCGCGTGAAGGGAGAGTAGGACAGGCTGGCCAGAGGAGTCGTAACGCTGGCCGCTGCTTGTTGCCGTTGGAACAGAGTCCACAAGCCGGCATGCACGCAGAGCACGAGCGCGACCACAGCAGCGACGGTGCGCATTTGACGTCTAACCACGCAGGGCAGAAGCAGGGACCCCAACCCGTCCCCTAGGTTCGACCAAGGACCTTATGGTTAAGGTACCTCAGCCGGAAGCGATCAACAAGTGGCGTACACTAATGGCGGATTCAAGGAAGTTGTTCCAACAACAAAAAAACTTTTGCGCAATCTAAACAGTCATTCTGAACGGCTGTACAGCTTTCATCAGATCAGTCTGAACGCCTGTACAGACTAACGGTTCGTTGTTCCACCTGTCGCCGACGCCGTGCCCTTTGCTTCGGCGCTGGGATTGATCCAGCACGTATGCACCCGGGTGTTGACCGCGTCGGTCGCCTTCGGATCGGGAGTGCCCTGACGTACCAGGCAGCGGAACGTCGCCTGAATGTGGCCGGCCGGGCAGCCGAACCGGTCGTAGAGATCGAGATGGCGGAAGGCGGTATCGAGATCGTCGCGCAGAAGCAGGCTCACCACTCGCTTTCCAAGCCACAAGCATTCGGGATTGGCCGCCGGCCCGCCAAGAACGCGTTCGGCTTCGGCGAATTCGTCGATCTTCTTTTCCTTCGCCTCGACCGGCGGCTGGGCCGGCTTCTCGGCCGGTTTCTGCTCGGCGCTCTGGGCGAGGGCAAGGTCCGTGGACGCAGACGGCATCGCAACGCCAAGGGCGGCGACAACGACGCACATACTGAAGAGGCGCATGGTTCCCCGAGATGCGTTAGGCCTTGATGGCCGGTGTTTACTCCACATGCCGACCGGAATCGGTCAGCATTGCGGCGACCGTTACACGTACAAAGCCGCACATTCGCAAACGGATATGATCCGCCGGGCCGCCGCACCGCCATTAAATCAGCCATGCGGCGCAACGCCAAGATGGCGCGCGCGAATTCGCGCTTGGCGCCGCGATGCCGGCGATATTTCGGAATGCGTCCCAGCGGCGCTTGGCGCGGCCCGCTACGCAGGATAAACGACGCAAATTCCGCTGTGGGACCGGCTAATGGGCATCGTGTCCGTACTTTTCGCGCTGACTGCGGCCGCGATCGTCGCCGCCTGGGGTTGGCTGGGCGCCTTGGTCGAAATGCCGCAGGCCCCGCTGGCGGCGGGCGAGAAGCTGCATTGCGTCTCCTACGCGCCGTTTCGCGCCAGGCAGGACCCGTTCGGGCCAGACGTGCCGATCGATCCCCGGCAGATCGACGAGGATCTGGCGCAGCTCAAACAGATCACCGACTGCGTGCGCACCTATTCGACCGACCACGGGCTCGACCAGATCCCGGAAATCGCCCGGCGCCACGGCATGAAGGTGATGCAGGGGCTGTGGTTGTCGAGCCTGCCCGACCTGACGCGCAAACAGATCGACACCGGGATTGCGCTCGCCAAGCGGTATCCCGACGTGATCACGGCGGTGATCGTCGGCAATGAAGTGCTGCTGCGCGGCGAGATGTCGGCTCCCGATCTCGCCCGCACCATCCGCGAAGTAAAGGCGCAGGTGCCGATGCCGGTGACCTACGCCGACGTGTGGGAGTTCTGGCTGCGTCACCGCGAGGTGGCCGCGGCGGTCGATTTCATCACCATCCATATCCTGCCCTACTGGGAGGATTTCCCGATTCCGGCGCGGGACGCGGCCACCCACGTCGAGGCGATCCGCGGTCGGGTCTTGGAGGCATTTCCCGGCCGGGAGATTTTTCTAGGCGAATTCGGCTGGCCGAGCGCTGGCCGGATGCGCGAAGGAGCGCTGCCCTCGCCCGCCAACCAGGCGCGTACGGCGCAGGACGTCCTGGCGCTCGCCAAGCGCGCGAAATTCCAGGTCAACCTGATCGAGGCCTACGATCAGCCGTGGAAGCGCCAGCTCGAGGGGACCGTCGGCGGCCATTGGGGGCTGTATGGCGCCTATCGCCGGCAACCCAAGTTCGCCTGGGGAGAGGCGGTCTCCAATCACCCGGACTGGCGCTTGCAGGCGGCCGGCGGGGTGGGATTTGCCGCCGTGATTTTCGCCGCTGCCGTATTTGCGCAGCGGCGGGGTGCGGCTGCCGCGGGGCTCGGCCTGTGGTTGCGGGTCGCAACCATCGCATTCGCGTGTGGAACGGTAATCGGCTGGACCTTGGCAAATGTGCCGCTGGAAAGCCTCACCGCCGGCGATTGGACGCGAAACCTGGCTTGGGCGGCGCTCGCGCTGGCGGCTCCCATAGCTGGCGCCATGGCGCTGGGGAGGGGGGAAACCATGCCGAACCTGAGCGCCGTGCTCGGTCGTGCCGCGCAGCGCCCGCATGACCCGCTCACGCTCGTGCTTGGCGCTATCGTGATCGTGCTCGTCGTACTGTCCGTGCAGGCGGCGCTCGGACTGGTGTTCGATCCGCGCTACCGCGATTTTCCATTTGCGCCGCTGACAGGAGCGGTGGTCCCGCTACTGCTCATCGCTCGCTGGGAGGCGCGCCTGCGGGCGCCGCGTCCGGTCGCCGAGACCGCGGTAGCGGCGACACTCGCGGCCGCTGCGGTCTACATCATCTGCAACGAGACCTTCGCAAATTGGCAGGCGCTCTGGTTCTGCGCCGGCGCTTTGGCGCTCGCGCTCACTCTGCTGCAGGCGCGGGACGCGCCAGGCTGAGCAGCAGCAGCGCGACCGCCAGTCCCGCAAGGTTGGCGTTGTGCAACACCAGCCCAAACGCGGCGGCAGCGAGCGCGACCGACACCAGCACGATCGACGGCCTGATCAGGTTGAGCAGTGCCGCAGCGAGCGCGACCCAGCCGAACACCGAATGATTGTAAAGCTGGATGGTGAGCCGGAACGTCGCGCACAGCCAAGTCTTGAGCCCGCCCTGGCAGGCGAGCGAGACGGGCGCGTGTTCGATCGCCAGATAGCGCAGATAGAGCGCCTGCCCGAGCGCCAGGAGGCCGACGATCAGCAGCCAGTTCACCTGGCGGGCACTCGGCAGGAATAATCGCGGAGGCATTCCGCACTATGCCGCGCGCAGCCGGGTGCGACAATCGCTCAGCGGAACGGCCAAACTGATCCAGAAGTTCCAGAACTCGGGCGAGATGCTGGCGGTGCTGATTTCGACGAGGCCGGAGGTTTGCGTTCGGGTGCACGCTCCGGTGCGACGTCGCCCTGGGCCAGGCGCTGACCCTCGAACGCCACCGGCTGACAGTATCGGCGTGCCGCCGCGAGCGTGGTGCAGAGCCGGCTGGCCACTTCGGCATTTTGCACCGGACCGACGATCAGGCGTAGTTCGGGGGTCTTTGTGCGATTGTTCTCGCGCACGGCGACTACGGGATGAAGCCCGTCGAACAGAGCGGCGTTGGCCTTGGTCGCGGATAGCCAAAGCGCTCGAAGTCCTTCGAAACTGACCGCGCCGCCGATATCGATGCCAAGCTCGTCTCTGGGAACATCGCCTTCTGTAGCCGCGACGATAGGTTCCACGGTTGCCGGTCGCATGGATTGTTGTTGCGGGTCTGCCGGGGCCGCGGCGGGCGGTGCCGCCGCCTCGCGCGTCGGCACCGAGGTCGCAGAGGTCACCGGGCTGTTGGATGCCGGCGGCGGAGCTTCGGGTTGCGACGCAGGCGGCTTAGGTTGGTTCATCGCTTGGCGTCTGATCGAACCGGTGAGGTCTTCGATGTTGCGTTCCAGCATGCCAATGCGGGCGACAATCCGCTCGCGGTCGTTGGCGAGGTTCCGGACGCTTTCCACGAGACGGCGGGTCTCGGCTTCGGTCTCGGACGAGCGGGCAACGAGTTGCGCCGCGGTTGAGAGCTGCGCGTCGGCATCGCTCGCCACCGACGCCGCAGCCAAGCGGCGTGAGCCGGCCTCCGAGAGTCCGGCCAGCACCGCTATGATCAGGGCGACGACGGCGGCGGCGCCCCAGATTGCCAGCCGCCGCACCGCGCGCATGTCGAGGACCCGCTTGGGGGCGGGCGCGTTGGTCGCCATCAAGGCCTCGCTCTCGGCGAATCACTGTTGAAAACGTTAGCAGAATCCGTCCGTTTGTGGCGAATGAGGGTTCATCGCCAGGGCACTCCCGCCTTTCCCGGCGCCGCCCGCTCGGTTATGAGGGCGCAGGCCTACGGGGATGGAATCGATGGCTGACCGCACCTGCCTTGCGATTGTGCTCGCCGCCGGCGAAGGCACCCGCATGCGTTCGGCGCGGCCGAAAGTGCTGCACGCGGTCGCCGGGCAATCCTTGCTTGCCCATGTGCTCGCCGCGGTGCGCGGAGCGGGCGGCACTTCGGCCGCCGTCGTGGTCGGACCCGATGCCAAGGCGGTCGAAGCGGAGGCCAAACGTGTGCTGCCGGGCGCTGAAACATTCGTCCAGGCCGCGCGCCGCGGCACCGCGCATGCCGTGCTGGCCGCGAAATCAGCCATCGCAAGCAAGCCCGACGACATCCTCGTCATCTTCGCCGACACACCGCTCATCCGGCCGCAGACGCTGAAACGGATGCGTGACGCCCTGGCGCAGGGCGCAGCTCTCGTCGTGCTCGGCTTCCGTCCGGCAGACCCGACGGGTTACGGCCGCCTCGTCCTCGAGGGTGGCGAACTCGTCGCCATCCGCGAGGAGCTCGACGCCAGCCCGGCCGAGCGCGCGATCAGGCTCTGCAACGGGGGCCTGATGGCGTTCGCGGGTTCGTCGGCACTCGCCATCCTTGAGCGGATCGGCAATGAAAACCGCAAGGGCGAATACTATCTCACCGATGCCGTCGCGATTGCCCGCTCCATGGGGCTGAAGGCGGTGGTCATCGAGACCGAGGAGGATGAGGTGCGCGGCATCAACACCAGGGCGCAACTCGCCGAGACCGAAACTGCGCTGCAGCAACGCCTGCGCGACGCGGCGATGGAGGCGGGCGTCACGCTTGTAGCACCGGACACCGTCTTTCTCTCGGCCGACACCAAGCTCGGCCGCGATGTGGTGATCGAGCCGTTCGTCTACTTCGCGCAGGGCGTCACGGTCGAGGACAATGCGACCATCCGCTCGTTCTGCCATCTCGACCGCGCGCATGTCGGCAAGGGCGCAATCGTCGGTCCCTTTGCGCGGCTGCGGCCGGGCGCGCGGCTCGGCGAGGACGTGCACATCGGCAATTTCGTCGAGGTGAAGGAATCCATGATCGAGGCCGGCGCCAAGGCCAATCACCTGAGCTACATCGGCGACACCACGGTCGGCGCAGGCAGCAACATCGGCGCCGGGACCATCACCTGCAACTACGACGGCATCGCCAAGCATCGCACCGAGATCGGCAAGGGCGCGTTCATCGGCTCGAACTCTTCACTGGTCGCGCCGGTGAAGATCGGGGAGGGCGCCTATATCGGTTCGGGCTCGGTCATCACGGCGGACGTGCCGGCGGACGCGCTGGCCCTCGGGCGCGCACGGCAATCCATTAAGGAAGGTTGGGGAGCGCGCTTGCGGGCGCTCAAATCGGCCGTCAGGAAGAAGCCGGCGGCCGAGTAGCCTGACGGTCGGCGCGCGGACGCAGCCGGATTTCGCCTTAATTGTCACAAAGATGACATGCATTGTGCTTTCCGTATTCCGTCACATCCAGGTTACCGTTCACAGGGCGTATAGCTTCGCCGGGGCGATGATCAGCGAAAGAATGGACTAGGAGGCGACCGCTCGCATGTGCGGAATTGTCGGCATACTCGGACGTGAACCGGTGGCAGGGGCGCTCGTCGATGCGCTCAAACGCCTTGAGTACCGGGGCTACGACTCCGCCGGCGTTGCCACGCTGGAGGGCGGCGAACTCACGCGCCGGCGCGCCGAAGGCAAGCTGCGCAACCTCGAGAGCAAGCTCGCCCGCGAGCCGCTCGAGGGCACCATCGGCATTGGCCATACCCGATGGGCGACCCACGGTCGGCCGAACGAAAGCAATGCGCACCCGCACGCCACCGACCGCCTGGCGGTCGTGCACAACGGCATCATCGAGAATTTCCAGGAATTGCGCGAAGAGCTTCAGAAGCAGGGCGCAAAGTTCGGCTCGGAGACCGACACCGAGGTCGTAGCCCACCTCGTCACCCAAGAAATGAAGAACGGACGCTCGCCGTCCGAAGCGGTGGCGGCGGCGCTGCCGCGGCTGCGCGGCGCCTTCGCGCTCGCCTTCCTGTTTTCCGGCGAGGACGACCTCCTCATCGGCGCACGCAAGGGTTCGCCGCTCGCGATCGGCTACGGCGACGGAGAAATGTACCTCGGGTCCGATGCCATCGCGCTCGCACCGTTCACCGACACGATTTCCTATCTCGAGGACGGCGACTCCGCCGTGCTCACCCGCAAAGGCGTCGAAGTTCACGATGCGGCGGGCAGCAAAGTCGAGCGCGCGGTGCTCAAGTCGAACGCGTCTGCGTTCCTGGTCGACAAAGGCAACCATCGCCATTTCATGGCGAAGGAAATTCACGAGCAACCCGAGGTCGTCGGCCACACGCTCGCGCACTACATTGATTTCGCGGCGAAGCAAATTAGGCTGCCGACCAAGCTGCCGTTCGATTTCCGCTCGCTCGACCGGATTTCGATGTCCGCCTGCGGCACCGCCTACTACGCGGGCCTGGTGGCGAAGTACTGGTTCGAGCGTTTCGCCCGTCTGCCGGTCGAGATCGATATCGCGTCGGAGTTCCGCTACCGCGAGGCACCCTTGCAGCCGGGCGGGCTTGCGATCTTCATTTCGCAGTCGGGCGAGACCGCCGACACGCTGGCGACCTTGCGTTACGCCAAGGAGCAGAAGCAGCACGTCCTCTCAGTGGTCAACGTGCCGACCTCGACCATCGCGCGCGACAGCGACGTGGTGATGCCGACGCTCGCCGGTCCCGAGATCGGCGTCGCGTCGACCAAGGCGTTCACTTGTCAGCTCGCGGTCCTTGCCTGCCTCGCGGTCGCGGCCGGCCGCGCGCGCGGCGTGCTGTCGGCGGACGACGAGAAGAATCTCGTGCATGCGCTGATCGAAGTGCCGGGCCTGATGGCGGAGGCGCTCAAGCTCGAGCCGCAGATCGAACTGCTCGCGCGCACGCTCACCGAAAGCCGCAACGTGCTCTATCTCGGCCGCGGCACGAGCTTCCCGCTCGCGCTCGAAGGCGCGCTCAAACTCAAGGAAATCTCCTACATCCACGCCGAGGGCTATGCCGCCGGCGAACTCAAGCACGGTCCGATCGCGCTCATCGACAAGACCATGCCGGTCATCGTGATCGCGCCGCACGACCGCGTGTTCGAGAAGACCGTTTCGAACATGCAGGAGGTCGCGGCGCGCGACGGCAAGATCATCCTGATCACCGATCCGGCCGGCGCGCGCGAGACGCACGTCAAGTCGCTGTCCAAGATCACGCTCCCGGACATGCCGGCCACGGTGACGCCACTCGTCTATGCGATACCCGTGCAGTTGATCGCGTATCACACGGCGGTTGCAATGGGGACCGACGTCGACCAGCCGCGCAACCTTGCGAAATCGGTCACGGTGGAGTGATCCAGGCGCGACTTTGGTCGGTCTCCCGGCGGCGAGAGTGGATCGTTATCTTTCGGCTACTTGCTTTTGGTGATTTGGCCTTGGTTGAATCACATGCGCATCGAACACGGCTGGCAATCAACGTAGCGAATCCAGATGATGAAAGAGTTTGATCAGAATTCCGGGATTGTGCCCGCGGCGTCGCCGGATCGGGCCACCGAGTCGCCGAACGCGGCCAAACCATCGGGGCCTCACCACCACGGGGGGGCGGTCTCCCGGCTGCGCAATTACTTTCTGACCGGCCTGATCCTGGTCGGGCCGATCTACATCACGCTCAATCTCACCTGGTGGTTCATCAACTGGGTCGACAATATCGTGCGGCCCTTTATTCCGATCGCATATCGCACCGAGACCTATCTGCCGGTCCGGATTCCCGGCACCGGCCTCATCCTCGCACTGTTCGCCATCACGCTGCTCGGCTTCCTGACCGCGAATTTCGTCGGCCGCCGGATGGTCTCCGCGGGCGAGAACATTCTCAACCTCATGCCGGTGGTGCGGCCGATCTACAAGAGTCTCAAGCAGATCTTCGAGACGTTGTTCTCGAAATCGGGCTCGACCTTCCGCAAATGCGGGCTGGTTGAGTTTCCCTCGCCCGGCATGTGGTCCCTGGTGTTCCTGTCGCAGCCGGCTAGCCCGGAGATCGCGGCGCGTCTCCCCGAGACCGAACACATCGCGGCATTCATGCCGTGCACGCCAAACCCGACGACCGGGTTCTTCTTCTACGTGCCGCGCCGCGACATCATCGATCTCGACATCACGGTGGAGCAGGCGATGACGTTACTAATGTCGGCGGGCATCGCGCAGCCCGGCGGTCCCGGTCCCGACCAGCAGAAGCGGCTCGCCGCCCTGGCGCAGGCCGCGCGCGCCTCCCAGGCTGGTCCGGCTCCGGCTCCCGCGCCGCGGCCGACGGAACCGGCGCAGTGATTTAGTGATGATGGGTTGAGTTGTGCAAAGGGGGCATCGATGAACAAGCCGATCCGGTTGCTGCTCGCATGCGGCTCTGTTTGCCTCGCGCCAATGATCGCCGCCGCGGCTGATTTCACCTGCACCGGCACGGAGCCGTTCTGGAAGCTTGAGATCAAGGACAGCGGCGTTCTTCTGCAGGACGGCAACAAGCTCACCGGCCAGTCGAAACTGGCACTGAAGAGCGTCAAGCCGCGCCTTGCCGAGGGAGCCACTCCGGATTCCGTCATGGTCTACGAGGCGGGCGGCAGTGAACGCAACGCCAAGCCCATCACGATCGTCGTGCAGAAGCGCGAAGAGACGAAGTGCAGCAACGGCATGTCCGACCCGATCTTTCCCTACGACGTGATCGTGGTGACCCAGCGCGTGGTCTTCGTCGGCTGTTGCGCGAACAAATAAATCCCTGCGTTGCAGTTCCTCCCGATCATCCGGGCAGGTTTGGGAGGGGAAATAAGGTCACCGCCGGCATGGGTGCTGAACGCAGGATTGATTTTCCCTCGACGGGGCTCATGCTAGCATTTCTTCTCACCAAGCCGGAGTGTCGCCATGAATTTCGTTGAAGCAATTAAATCGGGATTCCAGAACTATGTGAACTTCTCTGGCCGTGCCATTCGTTCGGAGTACTGGTTTTGGACGTTGTTTGCCATATTGGTTTCGATCGTGACCTCGCTGCTCGACTATCTGATATTTCCATTCATGGACATTTCTCCGCTCAACAGCCTCGCCGGCCTCGCATTGTTCCTGCCCGGTCTCGCGATGTCGGTCAGGCGGCTGCATGACCTTGACCGTACGGGATGGTGGATGCTGCTCCTGCTTACGATCATCGGGATCATTCTGCTTGTGGTCTGGTTCTGCATGCGCGGCACGGTCGGCTCCAACCGGTTCGGGCCCGATCAACTCGAAGGCAGGGTGGTCTAGCCTCTGGAATCATCCCGCCCGGATGAGTTGGATCGCCTCGTCGCGCTCGAACAGATAGAGCAGTTGCCGCACGGCCTCGCCGCGCGGCGAGGCAAGCGCGGGGTCACGCGCCAACAGCAATGAAGCATCGTCGCGCGCGGCTTGGATCAGCTTGCCGTGCACCGCGACCTGCGCGATGCGGAAGCCCGGCATGCCGGACTGCCGTGTGCCGAGCACGTCGCCTTCGCCGCGCAGTTTGAGGTCCTCCTCGGCGATGCGGAAGCCGTCCTCGGTCTCCCGCATGATGGCGAGGCGCGCCTTGGCGGTCTCGCCGAGCGGGGCTCTAAAGAGCAGGAGGCAGGTCGAGTGCCCGCTGCCGCGGCCGACGCGGCCGCGCAATTGGTGAAGCTGCGCCAGCCCGAAGCGCTCGGCATGCTCGATCACCATCACGGTGGCTTCCGGCACGTCGACGCCGACCTCGATCACGGTGGTCGCTACCAGAAGCTGGGTCTCCCCCGCGGCGAAGCGCGCCATGGCGCGGTCCTTGTCAGCGCCCTTCATGCGGCCGTGCACAAGGTCGGCGGCGTCGCCGAAGCGGGTCTTGAGAATGGCGAAGCGCTCCTCGGCGGCGGCAAGATCGCTGTTCTCGGATTCCTCGACCAGCGGGCACACCCAATAGACACGCCGGCCCTCGGCGAGCGCGCGGCCGACGGCGTCGACGACCTCGTTCAGGCGATCGAGCGGGACGGTGCGGGTATCGATCGGCTGGCGGCCGGCGGGCTTCTCGCGCAGCTCCGACATGTCCATGTCACCGAAATAGGTCAGCACCAGCGTGCGCGGGATTGGGGTGGCAGTCATCACCAGCACGTCGACCGCCTCGCCCTTGCGCGCGAGCGTGAGCCGCTGGTGGACGCCGAAGCGATGCTGCTCGTCGACGATGGCAAGCGCGAGGTCGCGGAATTGAACTTCATCCTGGAACAGCGCATGCGTGCCGATCAGCATCTGGATTTCGCCAGCGGCGAGCCGCTCCAGGATGGCGTTGCGCTCGCGTCCGCGCTCGCGTCCGGTCAGGATCGCAACCGTGACGCCGATGGCGTCGGCCAAGGGCGCGATGGTGTTGAGATGCTGGCGTGCCAAGAGTTCGGTCGGCGCCATCAGCGCGGCTTGCCGGCCGCTTTCGATGACGGTTGTGGCCGCGAGCAGCGCGACAACCGTCTTGCCCGACCCCACGTCGCCTTGCAGGAGCCGCAGCATGCGTTCGGGCTTGGCGAGATCGGCAACGATGTCGGCGACCGCGTGGGTCTGCGAGGACGTGAGCCTGTAGGGCAGGGCGGCGATCAGCCTTTTGCGCAACTGGCCGCTGCCGGCGGTCGTCCGCCCGGCGGGGCGCCGCAGATGCGCGCGCACCAGAGCGAGCGCAAGCTGGCCGGCCAGCAACTCGTCGTAGGCGAGCCGCGACCACGCCAGGCCTTCCGGCAGGATGTCGTCCGGTACGGCTGGCCGGTGCACGCTGCGCAACGCGTCCGCGAAGGAGGGAAATCGCTCTTGCGCAAGCCAGCTCGCATCCTGCCATTCGGCAAGGACAGGCAGGCGTGCCAGCGCGCCATCGACGGCCTTGCGCACCTGGTTGAGCGAAAGACCTTCGGTCAGCGGATAGACCGGCTCGATCAACGGCAGCTTGGCGAGATCGGCCTCCGCGATCACGCGGTCGGGATGCACCATCTGCCGCATGCCGTCATAACGCGCGACCGTGCCCGAGACGTAACGCAGCTCACCGACCGGCAGCAGCTTTTCGAGATAATCCCGCCGCGCGTTGAAGAACGTCAGCACGATGTCGCCGGTGTCGTCGCTGGCGTAGATCTGATAGGGCGCGCGCGGGCGGTTGGGCGGCGACGGGCGATGGCGGTCGACCGTGACCGCGACCGTCACGACGGTATCGGGCACCACATCGCGCAGCTTCGGCCTCGCCCGGCGGTCGATCGCGCCGGTCGGCATGTGAAAGAGCAGGTCGACGATGCGCGGCGCGTCCTCGCGGCCGAGCAGCCGGCGAAACAGCTTCTCGACCTTCGGCCCGACGCCCGGAAGGCTGGTCAGCGCGGCGAACAGCGGGTTGAGCACGGGCGGGCGCATCGCCAATTCATACACCTCGGATAGCGGGCGGCGGCCACTCCGCCCCTGACATCTCGCATTCCCCCCGCTATATATCCCGCGCCCGGCCCCGTCCGGGTTTTTCGCGTTACGAATTTTCGTCCGAGGAACCGATGACCGGCAGTACCCGATCGAGCGAAGGCCTGGATGCGCGCCGGCGCAAGCTTCTGTTCCGCTCCTGGCATCGCGGGACGCGCGAGGCCGACCTGATCATGGGCCGCTTCGCCGACGCTCACATCGGCGCGTTCAGCGACGCTGAACTCGACGAATACGAGCGCCTATTGGAGGCGCTGGAGAGCGACCTCCTGGCCTGGCTCACGGGCGTGAGCGCGGTTCCCCCCGCGAGCGACACAGCGATGCTGCGGCGCCTGCGCAACTTCCATTTGCGGGGTGCAGCCTGATGGCAAAATCTCCCGCCGCTTTGCTGGCCGCCGGACGGCCCGTGACGCTCGCCAGCGTGGCCGATGGCGCCGAGGGATTGGTCATTGCTGATCTTGCCCGCGCGGTTGCCGCCCGCGCCGACGCCCCGGCCACGAGCCTGCTGGCGGTGTGCCGCGACGGACCGCGCATGGCGACACTCTCGCGTGCGCTCGCGTTCTTCGCGCCCGATATCGCGGCGATGGAGTTTCCGGCCTGGGACTGTTTGCCGTACGACCGGGTGTCGCCGCATGCCGGGTTCGTCGCGCAGCGCATGACTGCGCTGTCGCAGCTTGCACGCCTCAAGGGCCGCGACCGTCCGTCGGTGCTGCTGACCACCGTCAACGCTGTTTTGCAGCGCGTGCCGGCCAGAGATTTTGTTGCCAGTCATGCGCTCGCGGTCGTCCCCGGTCACATGCTGGCGATGGACAGCGTCACGAACTGGCTCGAGCTCAACGGCTTCATCCGCGCGTCCACGGTGCGCGAGCCCGGCGACTACGCGGTACGTGGCGGCATCATCGATCTCTATGCGCCCGGCATGGCCGAACCGGTGCGGCTCGATTTCTTCGGCGACACGCTGGAGACGATCCGCAGCTTCGATCCGGAGACGCAGCGCACCACCGACCAGTTGCGCGCGCTCAACCTCGTGCCGGTCGCCGAATTCCAGCTCACAAGCGAGACCATCCGGCGGTTTCGCACCGGATATGTCGCGCAATTTGGGGCGCCGTCGCCTGACGACCAGCTCTACCACGCTGTGAGCGAGGGCAGGCGCCATCCCGGCATGGAGCACTGGCTGCCGCTGTTCCACGACCGCCTCGATTCGCTGCTCGACTACGTGCCGGGCTCGCCGGTCGTGCTCGAACCGCTGGTCGAGGACGCGGTGCGCGAACGCTTTGTTCAGATCGCTGATTATTTCGAGGCGCGCCAGCAGGCGCTGACGCAGAAGGACGCCGGTGCAATCTACCGGCCGCTGCCGCCCGACCGGCTCTATTTCGGCAGCGCCGAATGGGATGAGCGGCTCAAGGAGGCCCAGGTCGCGCGCCTGACGCCGTTCGCGGTGCCGGAGGAACAGGGGCCTGCGATCGACGTTGGCACCCGGCAGGGCCACAACTTCGCCGCCGAGCGCGCCGAACCCGGCAAGAACGTGTTCGCGGCAGTGACCGCGCATGTGCAGGCGCTGCAGGCCGGCGGCAAGCGCGCCGTCGTCGCGCTGTGGAGCGACGGCGCGCGCGAGCGCGTGAGTCACGTGCTGCGCGATCATGGGCTGCCCAATCTCTCGCCGGTGGCGTCCTGGCAGGAGGCGCTGGCCCTGCCGAAACCGCAGGTTGCGCTGGCGGTACTCGGCCTCGAAGCAGGCTTCGAGACCGCCGATACCGCCGTCATCGGCGAGCAGGACATTCTTGGCGACCGGCTGGTGCGGCCCCGGCGGGCGGCCAAGCGCGCCGACAATTTCATCGCCGAAGTCACCGCGCTGTCGGCCGGCGACCTCGTCGTGCATGTCGATCACGGCATCGGCCGCTTCGTCGGCCTGCGCGCCATCGAAGCCGCCGGCGCGCCGCACGACTGCCTCGAAATTCATTACGCGGGCGGCGACAAGCTCTACCTCCCGGTCGAGAACGTCGAACTGCTGTCGCGCTACGGTTCGGAGGAAACCAACGTCGATCTCGACCGCCTGGGCGGCGGCGCCTGGCAGGCGCGCAAAGCGCGCATGCGGCGGCGCATTCTCGAGATCGCCAACGATCTGATCAAGATCGCCGCCGAGCGGCAGTTGCGCGAGGCGCCGAAGCTTGTGCCCGAGCAAGGCCCATTCGACGAATTCTGCGCCGGCTTCCCCTACGAGGAGACCGACGACCAGCAGACCTCGATCGATGCGGTGCTCGGCGACCTTGCGGCCGGCCGCCCGATGGATCGCCTGATTTGCGGTGACGTCGGCTTCGGCAAGACGGAAGTGGCGCTGCGCGCGGCCTTTGTCACCGCCATGAGCGGCCGGCAGGTCGCGGTCGTCGTGCCGACGACCCTCCTTGCTCGGCAACACACAAAAACCTTCACCGAGCGTTTCCGTGGATTCCCGATCAAGATCGCGCAAGCTTCGCGGCTCGTTTCGACCGCCGAGCTCACCAAAGTCAAGAAGGGGCTTGCCGACGGCACGGTCGACATCATCGTCGGCACCCACGCGCTGCTCGGCAAGAGCATCAAGTTCAGGGACCTCGCGCTGCTGATCGTCGACGAGGAGCAGCATTTCGGCGTGGCGCATAAGGAGAAGCTCAAGCAGTTGCGCGCCGAGGTGCACGTCCTCACGCTGACCGCGACGCCTATCCCCCGCACGCTGCAACTCGCACTGTCGGGCGTGCGTGACCTCTCGATCATCGCTTCGCCGCCGGTCGATCGGCTGGCGGTGCGCACTTTCGTGTCGCCGTTCGATCCGCTGGTGGTGCGAGAAGCGTTGCTGCGCGAGCGTTATCGCGGCGGCCAGGCGTTCTACGTCTGCCCGCGCATCGAGGACCTCGCCGGCGTGAAGGAGTTCCTCGACACGCACGTACCGGAGATGAAGGTCGCGGTCGCGCACGGGCAGATGCCCTCGGGCGTGCTCGAAGACATCATGTCGGCGTTCTACGACGGCAAGTACGACACGCTGCTCTCGACGACGATCATCGAATCCGGGCTCGACATTCCGACTGCCAATACGCTGATCGTGCACCGCGCCGACCGCTTCGGGCTGTCGCAGCTCTACCAGTTGCGCGGGCGGGTCGGGCGCTCGAAGCTGCGCGCGTTTTCGCTGTTCACGCTGCCGGAGAACCACAAGATCACCGCGCAGGCCGAGCGCCGCCTGAAGGTGCTGCAATCGCTCGACACGCTCGGGGCCGGTTTCCAGCTTGCCTCGCACGATCTCGATATTCGCGGCGCCGGCAATCTCCTGGGCGAGGAGCAGTCCGGCCACATCAAGGAGGTCGGCTTCGAACTCTATCAGCAGATGCTTGAGGAGGCGGTGGCGAGCCTCAAGGCCGGCGTCACCGCGCCGGTCGCCGACAAGTGGTCGCCGTCGATCACCATCGGCACGCCGGTGATGATCCCTGAGGACTACGTGGCCGACCTGCCGGTGCGGCTCGCGCTCTACCGGCGGCTCGCCGAGATCGAGGACGAGCGCGAGATCGAGGCGTTCGGCGCCGAGCTTTCCGACCGCTTCGGCAAGCTGCCGCTCGAGGTCGAGTACTTGCTCCAGATCGTCGCCATCAAAGCGCTCTGCCGGCAGGCCAACGTCGAGAAGATCGAGGCGGGCCCGAAGGGCGCGGTGATCACCTTCCGCGACAACAGCTTCGCCAACCCCGAGCGCCTCGTCGCCTTCATCCGCCAGCAGGGACCGTCGGCGCGCGTACGGCCCGACATGAAGGTCGTGTTCTTCGACGAGTGGGAGCAGCCCGAGGAGCGGCTCAAAGGCGCGACCGCGATCCTGCGCAATCTCGCCAACCTCGCGCAGCCCGCCAAGGCGGCGTGATCTGCGCGAGGTGCGATGCTATCCTTCGCAGATGGCATCTATTCCGCGCCGTTTTCATATCTCGGCCATTGCGGATTCTGATCGTCGTCACAGCCACGCCCGCACTCGCCCATACCGGCAGCATGTCGGGCGGTTTCATGGGCGGGTTCGCGCATCCGCTGTTCGGGCCGGACCACGTGGTCGCGATGGTGGCCGTCGGATTGTGGGGCGCCTTCCTTGGCGCGCCCGCGATCTGGCTCTTGCCGATCGTATTTCCGCTGGTGATGGCGGGCGGCGGCGTGCTTGGGATTCTCGGCGTGCCGCTGCCGGCGGTCGAAACCGGCATCGCGATGTCGGCTGTCGTACTCGGCATGATGGTGGCATTGGCCGCAAAGCCGCCGCTCTGGGTGGCTGCGGTGCTGGTCGGTATCTTCGCGATCTTTCACGGCCACGCGCACGGCGCCGAACTGCCGCCGGGAGCGGACGCCGTCGCCTATTCGGTCGGCTTCGTGGTGGCGACCGGCCTCCTGCATCTCGCCGGCATCGCGTTCGGATTGCTGGCGCGCTGGCCCGCCGGCCGCCTCGCCGTGCGCGCGACGGGCGGCGCGATCGCGCTTGCCGGGCTTGCCTTCCTGAGCGGCAAGGCATGAGCTTCGATGCATTCGCCGGCGGATTTCTCAATCCGCTGACGGTGCCTGCGCATCTCGTGGCTTTGCTCGGCCTTGGACTTCTGATCGGCGGACAAAGGGACCGCGGCGCGCCTGTCCCGTGGCTTGCTTTCGCGCTCGCTCTTGCCGCGGGACTTGCGGCAATCGCACTCGGCGCCGGTCAGACGCCGTCCATCGACATCTTGCTGGCCGCGACCGTCGTCAGCGGCTTGTTCGTCGCGCTGGCGATTGCGTTGCCAAATGCACCCTGCGCGGGACTGGCCTTGGTGACCGGGCTCGCGCTCGGCCTCGAACTCGCCGCCGCAGGCGATCTCGCTCGCGGGCGCGACGACGGCGCTGATCGGAACCGGCCTTTCGGCCTGCCTGACGCTTGCGCTCATGGTCGCAGGCGCGCGCGCCTGCACGCGCGATTGGCAGCGCATTGGGCTACGCATCCTCGGCTCGTGGATCGCGGCCAGCGCCATTCTCGTGCTCGCGCTGCGCTTCGCGCGCGGCATGCTGTTCGATATGTAGCCGCTACTCCGCCGCCTGGCGGTTGGTATATTCCTGCGCGGCGCGCTCGATCGCCTGCGCGAGGTGTTCCGCCGATTGCGCACCTTGCACGGCGATCGCACCGCCCAGGATAAAGCAAGGCACGCCGTCGATGCCGGCTTCCTTGGCGGAGTTCGCCTCCTGCTCGATGCGCGCCATGTCCTGGTCGCTCGCCAGCAATTCACGCACGCGATCGGCATTGAGACCGCAATCGGCCCCCGCCTGAACAAGCACGTCGGGGTTGGTGAGGTCGCCGCCCTCGGTGAAGTAGAGATCCATCAGGCGCTGCTTCATGCGCGCCGAATTGCCGATGTCGCCCGCCCACAAGATCAGCCGGTGGCAGTCGAGCGTGTTCGGCTGCCGCTTGATCTTGTCGAACGCGTAGGTGAGGCCTTCACCGGCGGCCTGCTCGGCAACCCGCTTGGCGTTGGTGTTGTAGCGCTCGACCGAGCCGAACTTGGTGACGAGGTATTCTTCGCGGCTGATGCCGGCGCGTGGCACCCAGGGATTGAGGAAATAGGGATAGAAGCGCACCGCGACCGGAATCTCGGGCTTGAGCGCGATGGCTTTTTCGAGCCGCCGCTTGCCGATGAAGCACCACGGACAGACGACGTCGGACACCATGTCGATGGGGAGGGCGGTCATGAGCGGCTCCTTGCGGGTCGCCTGGGACACTAGGCCCGTTGCTGCTCCGCAGCAACCTTCGGGTGGCTGCCGACGCGGGCCACCAGCGTGCTCAGACTGTCGCTCGACTTGAGCGTCGCCAGCGTCACGGTCGGTTTGATCGAGTGGCGGTCGCGGCCGGGCGACAGCATGGTGTGTCGCAGGATGCTGGCGAGGCGGCGCGCCACCACATGGGCACTGCGCAAATCTGTTTCGGTGAAGGCGGCGAGGATCGAGCCGTCCTGCTCGCGGTAGGCAAAGTCGATGCTGCGGATGAGCCGGCTGAACAACCGTGCCGCATCCGCATGCGCGCGCCGGTCCGCCATTTCCTCGAACGAGAAGCGCGCCACCGAAAGCGCGCGGCCGCCATCCTCAGCCTCCGCAACCGCGCGCTCGAGATCGCGCCAGAACGCGGTTGGACCGAGAAGGCCGGTGTCCGGATCGATGATCCCCTCGGCCTCCAGCGATTTCAGCGTACGCTTGAGACGTGCCTCGAACGCGTGCAGACGCACCATCGGCAGGAAGCGCTCGATCAGGCGGGTGGGCTCGCTGTCGATACGAATGAGATTGGGCAGGCGCTCATCGTCGATTCCCGTGTTGTCGAGCAGCCCGACGGGCAGGTCGCGGAAGCGCGCGTCCTCCGCCAGCACGGTGAGCAGCGCCTCCACCACGCGCGGACCGAGCCCGTCGCCGATCACGACGCCCTCGATGTCGCGCGCCGCGAGATAACGCGCGGCGGTCTCGACGCTAAGCGCCCCGATCAGACCAACGCGCTCGCCGATCGCGACCGAAAGCGCCGGATACGAGCTGCCGCGTCCGACACAAAGCACGGTCGCGTCTTCGAGCATGTTCGGTGCGTAGGGGAGGGGCAGTGCGACCGCGGGCGCACCCTCGGCGCGGGCACGCCGCAGGACCGTGGCATGCAGGGTGCGAATGCGCAGCGCAGAACGCAGCCGCGCCACCAGCCGCTCGGGCGCCTCGTCGACGGCGACCGGGAGCGCGTAGGGCAGGGCAACATCGCTCTTCGGCGTCAGTCTTGCGATGACCGGCATGACCGGGCCGCCGCGTGTCTCGATTGCTTGCAGCAAGGCGCGCTTGTGGCGCAGGTCGGGCGCCGGCCCGGGGTCGGCGATGGCGAGTGCGACGGGCTGGATTTCGGCGATGGCGGCGGGCGCGTCGGCCCAGCCGGTCTCGACGATCGGGAAGGCGCCAGCCTTACCCAGAATATCGAGCAGACCGGCCGCCGAATTTTCGGCGACCACCACCATCGGACCCAGCATTGCCATGACGATTGCGCCGATCGGGAGCGATCAAAACCGCCCGATCCTAGGCAAACGCCGTTAACGGCGCGTCAACGCTAAGCCGCCGGCCGCGAATGCCGGCGAAACGCGTCGACCAGGAGCGGGTTGGCACCGAGCTTGCCGAGAGCCAGGCGCACGGCGTCCGGATTTTCCGCGCTACCAGCCAGCCGCTGGCCGCAGAGCGAGTCGGGCAGGACCGCAAGCGTGCCGCCGCTGCTCTCCGCTCCCGCGACCCACCCCTGCGCATCGCGCATGTTGAAGCGGTAGCCGCCAACGCTGACAATACCGGGCGGCGGCCCAGTCACCACCATTGTCGCGCTGTTCGGCCGGCAGATGTACCCGGTATCCACGAAGCCGCTTGCCGCGACCTTGAAGTAGGGCAGGCTGCCGCGCTCGGCACCGGGCGGGAACGCCGCGCGCGGAACCATCGGGCCGCGCAGCGCGACCGTACCGGCCGGCGTGGGCGCGATCTCGGCGACCTCGATCGCGCCTTTGACGCCGCGCGAGCCAGACACCACGCCGAACGGGATGGCGGCCGGCTTGCCGTCGCGCCCACGCGCGGCCGCAACGAGGCCGACTTCGCCGAACACGTGGACGTCGGTGAGCCGCACATGGCCATCGCGCCAGCCGGGGGACCCTGCAACGCGTTCGGGCGACCGCCATGCGCCGACGACGTTCGTGAGACCGGCGCCGCCGTGCGCCGACAGTAGTCCGGCTTGCGCAAACAGACCGACCAGCGGACCGGGAAGGATCACGGTATCGCAGCCCGTGGCCTTGCGCTGAGCGCGAAAGACATCCGCGTTGAAGGGCTGGTGCAATGCCAGCGTCCCGCCGAGCAGCAGCCACGGCATCATCGCGATGGCGAGGCCCGAGAACGACGACAGCGTGAGGGTTGCGAGGATGACAGAGTTCTGCTGGAGCCCGCCCTCGAGCAGGACCGCAAGGCCGCCAGCGATCATTTCGGCATGGCTGCGGCCAACCGGTACGGGGCCATCGGCGGTCTGATCCCAGGTCACGACCGCCAAGTGCAGGCCCGGGCCCGCATCCGGCGGGCGGTCGCCGTTGAACGGGGGGATCGGATCGAGCTTTCCACCGTCGTAGAGATCGTCGAGGCGGACGACACCGTCAGGCACCTCATCGCCAAAGCCGCAGATGCAGCGTACCGGAAAGACCTCGGCGGCGACGTTCATCGCCAGGTCGAAATGGTCGACCGTACCGACGCGCCCGCTCACGATCAGCGCGCCGGCCCCGACCCGGCTCAGCGCGGCCACGACCTCGGCACGCCGCCATAACAACGGCAACGGCATTGCGATGAGGCCCGCGCGCAGAACCCCGAGCAAGGCCAGCACGCCGTCGATCGTATTCGCGACCTGCAAGCCAACGATCGTGTCTGTGTGCAAACCCAAGCGCCGCAGCCGCCCGGCGATGGCGGAGACCATGCGGTCGGCCTGCGCGTAGGTGAGGCTGCGGGCTTCGCCGTCGGTGAAGCTTGCACGATCGAGCGGATCGATCAGCGCAATGTCGTTCGGCCGGCGCTGTGTGACCCGCTGAAGGAGATCGTCGAGGGTCGCATCCCCACCAATACGGGTCGTGGGCGCCCGGACCCGCGGATCGTCAAGGATCATCGGATGGCTCTCATCGGCTCTTCGATTCGTTCTTGGGTCCGTCCTTGGATCCGTCCTTGGGTTCTTGCCACCAGGCTTCCGGCAGGTAACCCATCAGCGAGGTGACGGCTGGATGCTGGACCGTGGTCCAGCGCGCGACCCACTGATTCGGTAGATGATACAGCGGAATCACGTAGAAACCCGAGATCAAGACGCGATCGAGCGCGCGCACCGCGGCGACCACCTCGGCACGGTCCTCGGACGTGATCAGCTTGGCGATCAGCGCGTCGACCGCCGGGCTCTTGATGCCCATATAGTTGCGGGTACCGTGCTGCTCGGCGGCGGCCGAACTCCAATAGAACGATTGCTCGTTGCCGGGCGACAGCGACTGATCCCAGCGATTCTGGATCATGTCGAAATCGAAGCCGATGCGCCGCGCTTCGTACTGAACGGCATCGACGGCGCGCACCTGCATTTTGATTCCCGCCCGCTTCAGGCTTTGCGCAAACAACGCGGCGAGCCGCTCGTCGTCGCGGGCGCCGACCATGAACTCGAACGTGAACGGCCGGCCGGTGCGCTTGTCGACCAGCTCAGTGCCGCGCAGTTCGTACCCGGCTTTGGCAAACAGATCGAGGGCACGGCGCAAGGTGGTCCGGTCGCGGCCGGAACCGTCGGTGACCGGCGGCGCCCACTTGCCTTCGAGCACGTCGACGCGCACCGCATCCGGGAACGGCGCGAGCAGCGCGCGTTCGCGCGCATCGGCTGCGCGGCCTCGTGCGGATAATTCCGAGCCCTCGAAAAAACTCGCGGTGCGACGGTAAAGATCGAAGAAGTAACTGTGGTTGATCCATTCGAAGTCGAACAGAAGCGCGAGCGCCTCGCGCACCCGGATATCTGAGAAGATCGCGCGGCGGGTGTTGAACACCAGGTAGAGGCTGGATTTCGGCAGACCGGTCGTGACCGTCTCCTTCACGACCCGGCCATCGCGCAGCGCCGGAAAATCGTACGCGGTCTGCCAGTGTCCCGGATCGTTCTCATTGCGGAAGTCGAACAGTCCGCGCTTGAACGCTTCGTGCAGCGTATTGGCGTCGCGGTAGTAATCGAAATGAATCTCGTCGAAGTTCCAGAGGCCGCTGTTGACGGCGAGATCTCGCCCCCAGTAGTTGGGATCGCGCTTGAGCGTCACGCTCTTGCCCGGGTCCACGTGGGAGACGACATAGGGACCGCTCCCGACGAGGGGCGTGAACGAGGTCTGCTCGAAGGTCTCGGGGTTGATCGCATGCTTGGCGAACACGGGCATGAGGCCGAGAATCAGCGCAAGCTCGCGATCGTTGCTGCCCGAGAGATCGAACCGCACCGAGCGCTCGCCGACCACATCGGCCTTCTTCACCTTGGAATAGTAGAAGCGATGATTGGGCCGCCCCTTGTCGCGCATGAGCTGCCAGGAAAAGACGATGTCTTCGGCGGTCACCGGATGGCCGTCGGAAAACCGGGCCGCCGGGTCCAGGATGAAGGTGACATAGCTGCGTTCTGCGTCGGTCTCGACCGCACGCGCAACCAGCCCGTAGAGCGTGAACGGTTCGTTGAGGCCGCGCGCCATCAGGCTTTCGACCACGTACCCGCTCATGATGTTGCCGCTGCTGACCAGGGGCCCGCGCAGACCTTGCGCGGATAGGCCTTTGACGATGAACGGGTTGAGGCTGTCGAACGTCCCGGACACACCCTGAACCAGGCGCCCGCCCTTCGGGGCGGCCGGGTTGGTGTAGGGCAATTGGGTGAAGCCCTGCGGCAAGGCGGGCTCCCCGTGCATCGCGATGGCGTGGCGTGGTTCGGCAGCGGCACCCGCTCCGCCCAGCGGGACAATGCAATGCGCCAGCAGGCCGAAGGCGGCGAGAACGGCGGCGCGCCAATGCGCGGGTATTCGACAGGCGGTGCGCAATGCGGTCACGACGTTCCTGGCATGGGCCTCCCGCCGGCGGCAACTCTGGCCGACGAATGGGGCAAGCTTGGGCTGATCACGATGCCTGCAACAATCGGCCGCTGGCGTTATCACCAACAATCCGGCGGGCTGCGCAGCCTGCCGAATACTTCTCGGATTCGATAGGGATAGAGAAGTCGGGCGGCAAAGTGTAGCTGAAACGTCACGCTCCTGCCGTATTTGGTGCCGACACACCTTCGCAGGGGAGACCGTTCCGCTTGGCCTGGGGCGCTGTGTGCTGGGGCGCTGCGTGAACGGGAGCAAGAGGATTTGTCCATGGATCAGCGGATTGATCTCGCGCGTCCGGCTGCACGCGCGTTTGCCATCGCAACGGCAACGACCATGTTTTGCGCGTTGATGGGTTCGGGCGCCTTCGCCCAGACCCCGCCCGCGCCGAAGGCCGCGCCCAAAGCCGCGCCGAAGGCTCCGGCCGCCAAGCCTGCCGAGGCCGCTCCGCAGGGGCATCCGCAGCAGCAAGCCAATGGCGGCCTGCAACTGATCTATTCGCCGTGGACCAAGCTTTGCCAGAAGGGCCCGGAAGCGAACGCCAAGCAGGTTTGCTTCACCGGCAAGGAAGGGCGGCTGGAGGATGGCCGTCCGGTCGTCTCGGCGATGATCGTCGAGCAGGAGGGTGAAGCCCGGAAGATCCTGCGCGTCATGGCGCCAATCGGCGTCGTGCTGCAGCCGGGATCGCGCGTGATCGTGGACGAGGGCCAGCCGATGAACGGCCCCTACCTGATGTGCCAGCCGACCGGTTGCTTCTCGGATTATGAGGCGAGCGGCGAACTGATCGCCAAGTTGAAGAAGGGCTCCGGCCTGTTCATCCAGGCGATCCAGGCGGCGAACGGACAACCGCTGACGCTCGGAATTCCGCTGACGGATTTCGCCAAAGCCTACGACGGCCCTTCGGTCGACCCGAAGGTTTGGGAAGATCAGCAGAAGAAGCTGCAAGACGAGCTTAACCGCCGGGCCGAGGAGGCTCGCAAGAAGCTTGAAGGACCGCAGGCGGCCCGACCCCAGTAGTTCGTCACGCGAACCGAAAGAGTTGACGTCATGCGCGTAGGTGATCCCCGCGGGGTAGTCCGTACGGCACGTCTGTTTGTGGTCGGCGTTGCATTGAGTTTGTTGATCGCACCCGCCCTCGCGCAAACGCCGCCGCAACCCAAGGCTCAGCCGAAAGCCGCGCCCAAGGCGTCGCAACCGGCCGCGCCGGCGCAAAGCGCGCCGGGCGACGAGCAGATTCCTCTGGTCTATTCGTCCTGGACCAAGGTGTGCGGCAAGGAGAACCAAGCCGGCGCCAAGGAAGTGTGCCTCACCGTCAAGGAGGCACGGCTCGACAACGGCCAGTTCATCGCGAGCGCGGCGTTTATCGAGCCGACCGGCGAGCCGAAGAAGATCCTGCGCATTACGGTCCCGCTCGGGATGCAGCTAGCGGTCGGCACGCGCATGCTGGTGGACAAGGGACAGGCCGCGGTCGGCCAGTACATCGCCTGCTTCCCTAACGGCTGCATGGCGGATTTCGAGGCGGCTCCCGCGTTCGTCGCTCAGCTCAAGAGCGGCAAGACGCTGTGGCTGCAGACGATCAATCTCTCCGGGCAGCCCGCGAGCTATCCGCTGCCGCTCGACGAGTTCGCCAAGGTCAACGATGGGCCGCCGACGGACCCGAAGGTGTTCGAGGCGCAGCAGCAGAAGCTTGAGCAGGAACTGCAGCGTAAGGCCGAGGAAACGCGCAGCAAGCTCGGCAACCCGCCGCCGCGCTGAGGCTTCAACATTCAGTTCAGAATGGAATTGCGCGGCCGGTAGCTGCCGCGCTCGTCCTGTTCGAACACCTCGTCGACCTGCGGGTGACGCATCGGCTCGCCGGACGTGTCGGGCAGCAGATTCTGCTCGGAAACATAAGCAATATATTCGCTCTCCGCGTTCTCGGCGAACAAATGATAGAACGGCTGGTCCTTGTGAGGGCGCACCTCGACCGGGATCGACTGATACCATTCTTCTGTATTGCTGAACTCCGGATCGATATCGAACACGACGCCGCGGAACGGAAACACCCGGTGGCGGACCACTTGCCCGATCGTGAATTTCGCGCTGCGCATCTTGTCCATGGTCCTGCCGACATAGTCCAGGATTGCGGCCGCCGCCAGAGGCAGACGGGTCACAGTGCGTAACGCGCCGCCATCTCCGGGTCCTTGGCGGCCACGAGCTTGGCAAGGTCAACCAGCACCTTGGCCTGCTTCCAAGTTGCATCATCCTGCATCTTGCCATCGATCATCACGGCGCCGGTGCCGTCGGGCATGGCGGCGATGATCTTCTTCGCGAACGCCACCTCGGCCGGATCGGGCGAGAACACGCGCTTGGCGATCGGCACCTGGCTTGGGTGCAGCGTCCAGGCGCCGACGCAGCCCATGAGGAACGCGTTGCGGAACTGCACCTCGCAGGCCTGCGGATCGGAGAAATCCCCGAACGGACCGTAGAACGGCTTGATGCCCGCCGCCGCGCAGGCGTCGACCATCTTGGCGAACGTGTAGTGCCACAGGTCCTGCTGGTAGGCGGCACGGGTGCCGCCGTCCGCGGCCGCATCGGCCAGCACCTTGTATTCCGGATGCCCGCCGCCGACACGTGTCGTTTTCATCGCGCGCGAGGCGGCGAGATCGGCCGGACCGAGGCTGATGCCGTGCATGCGCGGCGATGCGGAGGCGATCGCCTCGACATTGTCGACGCCCTCCGCCGTCTCCAGAATGGCGTGAATGAGGATCGGCTTTCGCACCGCGTGCCTCGCCTCGAGCTGCGCCAGGAGCTGGTCGAGATAATGAATGTCCCAGGCGCCCTCGACCTTGGGCAGCATGACGACGTCGAGCTTGTCTCCGATGGCGGCGACAATCTCGATCACGTCGTCGAGCGCCCAAGGCGAGTTGAGCGCGTTGATGCGGGTCCACAATCCGGTCGCACCGAAGTCGTTGGCCTTGGCCATCGTGATGAAACCCGCCCGCGCCGCCTCTTTGGCGTCGGCCGGAATGGCATCTTCGAGATTGCCGAGCACGACATCGACCTGCGTGATCAGCTCAGGCACCTTGGCACGCAGCTTCTCGATCTGCGGCGGCACGAAATGGATCATGCGCTCGAGGTTCACCGGCAAATCGCGCAGCGGGGAGGGTGCGCCGATTGCTAGCGGTTTGAAGAAATTGCGCGGAAGCTTCATCCGTGGTCCTCGCAGCTTCGAATGGCTACGGTATGGGCGGATTGCGCCTTCGCCAAGCCCACTTTACGGGCAGCCATCGGAGATACTTGATCAACTCAAGTGCATGTTCAGTCGAGCACGATACCCGCATTGCGGATCACTGCCGACAGGCGATCCGTTTCCTCCTTGAGGAAGGCGCGGAACTGAGCGGGCGAACTGGCGATCACCTCGGCGCCCTGTTCGGCAATCTTCGCGCGCACGCCCGGCTCTTCGAGCGTGGCGACGGTCGCGTGGTTGAGCGCAACGACGATGTCGAGCGGTGTGCGGGCAGGCGCCAGCAGCCCGAACCAGGTGCCGGTGCGATAGTCGATGCCCTGCTCGGCGAAGGTGGGCACGTCGGGCAGGAGTTCGGAGCGCTTGTCAGCGGCGATCGCGAGTGCCCTGAGCTTCTCGCCACGGACCATGCCGAGCACCGGCAGCACGCTCGAAAACAACGCCTGCACCTGGTTGGTCATGGCGCCAAGCGCCGCCGGGCCGCCGCCGCCATACGGCACGTGCTGCATTCTGACGCCGGTGAGGGTTGCGAACAGTTCGGTCGCGAGATGCGGACCGCTGCCGGCGCCGTAGGACGCGTAGTTGAGTTCGCCCGGCCGCGCCTTCGCATAGGCGATGAACTCCGCGAGCGATTGGACCGGCAGCGTGGGCGGCACCGCCAGGACGGTGGGCGAATTGGCGATGAGCGAGATCGGCTCCAGGTCCTTCTGCGGCTCGAAATTGAGCTTCTTGTAAAGCGACGGATTGGCCGCGAGCCCCACGCTCGACATCGCCAGCGTGTAGCCGTCAGGTTTAGCTCGTACGACCGAGAGCGTCCCGAGGTTGGTGTTGGCGCCCGGCCGGTTGATGACAAGGAACGGCTGGCCGAGACGCTTCGCCAGCCCGTCGCTGATCAGCCGCGCCAGCAGCTCCGACCCGCCACCCGCCGCGAACGGCACCACCAGTTCGACCGGACGGGAGGGATAGTCCTGTGCGTATGACGAAGTGACGCCACCAAGAAGGGCGATCGATGCAATGATCGCTAGGAGGGATTGCGAAAATCTCGCTGCGTCATGCCCGGCCTCGTGCCGGGCATCCACGTCTTTCCTTTGCGCCAGCGTCAAAGACGTGGATGGCCGGGACAAGCCCGGCCATGACGAAAACGAGCGCGTCTTCGTTTTGAAATATGAAATCTGACAACCTCAATTCCGGAACGACGGGTCGATCTTGTCGGCGAGCATCACCAAGGCCGGCCAGTCGCGATCGTGCACGCGGCCATTGCCCCAGAAGATGCGCGCGGACTTCTCGCACGACTCCTCGGACGGCAGGCCATAGGGCTGGTTGGACGCGAGCACCTGCATCTGGGTCTCGCAGCTCTTCTCCAGATAATACATCAGGTTGAACGCCTCGCCGACATTGACGCCGGCGGTCAGCAGCCCGTGGTGCTTCATGATCAGGCATTTGTGGTCGCCGAGGTCGGCGACAATACGTTCGCGCTCGTCGAGATCGTTCGCGACGCCCTCGAACTCGTGATAGCCGATGCGCCTGTAATAGCGCATGGCGCTCTGGTTGAGCATGAGCAGCCCGCAGTCGAGCGCCGACACCGCCTGGCCGGCAACGGTGTGCGTATGCAGGATCGCGTGCAGATCCTTGCGCGCCATGTGGATCGCGCTGTGGATGACGAAGCCTGCGCGATTCACCTCGTAGGGCGTATCGTCGAGTACGCTGCCTTCGACGTCGATCTTGACCAGGTTCGACGCGGTGACCTGTTCGTAGAGCAGGCCATACGGATTGATCAGGAACTGGTCCTCCGTGCCGGGCACCCGCACCGAGATGTGATTGTTGATGAGATGCGTCCAGCCGTAATGCGCCACCAGCCGATAGGCGGCGGCCAGATCGACGCGCGCCTGCCATTCCTCTTCGCTGACCCGCTGACGGAGCGAAGGAACTTCGTGGAGTTTCACGGCGCGCATGGCGATCTCCCAAATGCAGTTTTCATCGGAATTTGGCCATTCATAACATCCCGGCGAGGGGCACGGAAGCTGTGGGCAATGACGCAGCGGTGCGCGGGCTACAGCGCCTCGCCACGCATCAGGCGCGGCTGCGAAGCCATCGGCGTCACGCCCTCGCGCATCGCAGCGCGGCGCAGCGGCCCGATCCGGTCGAGCAGGAACAGGCCCAGACCCCGGGCGCCTTGCAGCGGCAGAAAGTCGGAGAGGAGGCTGCGATTGAGAAGATCGACCGCGAGCGTCCGGCTGACGACATCAGCGCGCCTCATCGCATCGTAATCGGCGGTGAGATCATCGGCTCCCGCATCGCGACCTTCGCGGTGAGCAGCCGCCACAAGCTCGCCGACGGTAGCGGCGTCGCGCAGGCCGAGATTGAGGCCTTGCGCACCGATCGGCGGGATCACGTGCGCGGCTTCTCCGACCAGCACCACCCGCCGCGCGCCGAAATGCCGCGCAGTCTCGATGGACAGCGGAAACATGCCGCGGCCCGGCTCGAGCGAGACCTTGCCCAGGATCGAGTGCGAGCGGTGCTCGATCTCTCGCGACAGGTCTTTGTCGGGAAGCGCGGCAAGCGCTGGTGCTTCGGCCGGATCGGCCACGAACACCAGGCTCGACCGCGGCCCGGGCAGTGGTACCAGGGTGAAAGGCCCGGCTTCGGTATGAAATTCCGTCGAGGTGTCCCGGTGGGGGCGGGTATGTGCGAGACTGCAGGTCAGCGCGAATTGCGGATAGCTGCGCCGATCGGTCTCGATGCCGGCGGCGGCACGGCATAGCGAATGCCGCCCTTCGGCCCCGACGGCGAGGCGCGCCGAGACCGCGTTACTCCCGCCCCATCGGATGGTGACGCGATCGTCGTCGATCTCGACGGCCTCGGCCTCCGCTTCGATCAGAGTGAGCGCCGGAATTTCCCGCGCACGCGCGGACAGCGCGGCCAGGAGGTGGCGGTTCTCGATGTTGTAGCCGAAAGCCTCGAGCCCGATTTCAGCCGCATCGAAACTCACCTCGGGGGCCCGCAGCAAGCGCGCGGTAGCGTCGATGATCCGCATCATCCGCAACGGCGCGGCGCGCTCGCGGCAGCGTGTCCATACGCCCAGCGCCTCCAGCGCCGCAACCGAACCGGTGAGCAGCGCAGTCGTGCGATGATCTGGGAGGGCCGGCGGCCCGCAGACGAGCACGGTCTCGACCCCCGCCGTCGCGATCGCGATCGCTGTGGTCAGGCCGGCAGGGCCGCCGCCGACGACGGCAACTTCGCAGGTGAGACGGGTGGTCATGTGCCTCTCATTGCCGCATCAGGATGCCAGCTTTCGCAGAGATGACAATGGTATGCTGGGCCGACTCGCGACGGATCACCGAGAAAGCCTTGCCGCCTTCAACCCACATTCGCGCCTTCGCGGTTCACATCTTCACGGCGCTCGGAGGAGCCCTGGCGTTCGGCGCGCTGATCTATGCGGTCCGCCACGAGTGGACCGCGATGTTCCTGTGCCTCGGGATCGCGCTGATCGTGGATGGTATTGACGGAACCATCGCGCGGCACCTGCATGTCAAAGATCTGCTGCCGCGCTGGTCGGGCGACGTACTCGACCTCGTGGTCGATTTCGTCACTTACGTGTTCGTGCCGGCCTATGCGATTTCGGCGGGAGGACTGCTGCCGGAGCCGTTCGCCATCCCCGGCGGCATCGTCATCGTGGTCACCGGCGCGCTCTATTTCGCCGACAAGGCGATGAAAACCGACGACCATTACTTCCGGGGATTTCCAACGCTCTGGAACGCGGTCGCGTTCTACCTGTTCGTCCTCAAGCTGCCGCCGTGGCTCGCCGCCATGGTCGTGCTCGCGCTCGCGATCGCGACCTTCCTGCCGTTCAAGTTCCTGCATCCGATGCGCGTCATGCGACTGCGGATGCTCAACATCGTGGCACTCGCGCTGTGGTCCTTGCTCGCCGTCATCGCGCTGGCGCGCGATCTCGCTCCCGGACCATGGGTCGCAGGGGGCCTGGTCGTGATCGCCCTATATCTTGTCGGCGTTGGCTTAACCGAGAAGCGCTGAATGGACCTCCTCGCACTCCTGACCGATCCGCAAGCCTGGATCGCGCTGGTCACGTTGACCGTCCTCGAAGTCGTGCTCGGCATCGACAACCTGGTGTTCCTCGCGGTTCTGACGTCGCGGCTCGAAGGCGGGCAGGCACGCCGCGCGCGGATGATCGGGCTCTCGCTCGCCTTCGTGTTCCGGATCGTGATGCTGGCCGGCCTCACGTGGCTGATGGGTCTGACCGCGCCGCTTTTCACCCTGTTCGGAATGGCAATTTCCTGGCGCGACATCATTCTGATCGGCGGCGGCATGTTTCTGATCGCAAAGGCCACCCACGAGATCCACGGCGAGGTGGAGGCCGGCGACGAGACGGAGGCGGCGCCCTCCGGGACGGCGCGGGCCTTTACACTGATCGTCGCGCAGATCGTCGTCATCGACCTGGTGTTCTCGCTCGATTCCATCATCACGGCGATCGGCATGGTGGACGAGATTGCGATCATGGTCGCCGCCATCGTGATCGCGATGATCGTGATGTTCATCGCAGCCAATCCGGTCGGCGCATTTATTGCCGAACATCCGACCACCAAGATGCTGGCGCTCGCCTTCCTGGTGCTGATCGGAATGGCGCTGGTCGCCGACGGGTTCGAATTCCATATCCCGCGCGGCTACATCTATTTCGCCATGGCTTTCGCGGCGGCGGTCGAGACGTTCAACGTCCTGGCGCGGCGCAATCGGCGGCGCCACCGGCCGGGCGGGACGGCGGCCTGACGGCTTGATTGCGGGGCGCCACTGAGAGACATTGCGGCCCGCCGCCCGATCGAGGCGTGCTGACAGTCAACAAGCCAAATCAATCAGGAGTGACACCATGGTCGCGGCGGTGCGAGTCCACAAAGCAGGCGGTCCCGAAGTATTGACCTTCGAAGAGGTGGAGGTCCCGGCGCCGGGGCCGGGGCAGGTCAAGATCAGGAACCGTGCCATCGGCGTCAATTTCATCGACACCTATTTCCGCATGGGGATGTATCCGTCACCGGTGGGGATGCCTTTCGTCTCAGGCAATGAGGGGGCTGGCGACGTGATCGCCGTCGGGCCCGGCGTCACCGACGTCAAGGTCGGCGATCGCGTGGGCTACACCTCGGCGCTCGGCGCCTATGCGGCGGAGCGCATCCTGCCGGCCGACCGCGCCGTGAAGCTCCCCGATGCCATCAGCTACGAGCAGGCCGCCGCCATGATGCTCAAAGGCATGACGGCGCAGTACCTGTTGCGGAGGACCTACAAGGTGCAGAAGGGCGACAATGTGCTCATCCATGCCGCGGCCGGTGGCGTCGGGCTCATCGCCAGCCAATGGGCGAACCACCTCGGCGCCAACGTGATCGGCACGGTCGGCAGCAAGGACAAGGGCGAACTCGCCAAGAAGAACGGCGCCCACCACATCATCTACTATCGCGACGAGGACTTCGTCGCGAAGGTCAAGGAGATCACCGGCGGGAAGCTGTGCGAGGTGGTCTATGACGGCGTCGGTAAGGCGACGTTTCCGGGCTCGCTTGACTGCCTCAAGCCGCTCGGCATGTTCGTGAGCTTCGGCTCGGCGTCCGGCCAGGTCGACGCCTTCAACATCAATATACTGCAGACCAAGGGCTCGCTGTTCGCCACGCGTCCGACGCTCAACCACTACGTTGCCAAGCGCGAGGACCTGGTCAAGACCGCGAACGAGCTGTTCGACGTGGTGGCGAGCGGGGCGGTGAAAATCCCGATCAACCAGACCTACGCCCTCAAGGATGCCGCGAAGGCGCACCGCGATCTCGAAGGCCGCAATACCACCGGCTCGACCATCCTGGTGCCCTGACCGCCAGTTCGTCCACGTTGATGCCGCACCTGATCCGCATGGCCGCAGCCTTATCCGCTGCGGCCATGTTGCTTCTGTGGCACAACAGCTACTGGGTCCCCGCTTTCGCGGGGACGAGCGGAGAGATGGTCAGAACAGCCCGGCGAGGTCGGCAAAGGCCGGATGCTCGTTCGTACCGGGCGCCAGGCGCGGGATGCCGACGATGTCGACCGAGCCCGCGAACTGCGCGAGCGTGGCAACGGTGTCCGCGAGCGAGGCCGCGCTCGTTTCGCTCTCGCTCACCACGACCGCCGCGATATCGAGATTGCGCCGCGCTACCACCTCCAGCGCGGTCAGCGTGTGGCTGAGCGTACCGACATAACTCCCTGTCACCAGCACGATCGGGATGCGCAGCAACGACATCCAGTCGAGCACGGTGCGGCGATCGTCGAGTGGAACCATCACGCCGCCGATGCCTTCGATTAGAAGCACGCCGCGGCGGCCCGCCATCGCGCGACGAGTGAACTCCACAACGTCGCCGAACGCGATCGCGCGGCCCTCCTGCTTTGCCGCCATATCGGGCGAGAGCGGTGCCTTGAAGCGCCAGGGCGAGATGCGTTCGATCTCCGCAATGGTGACCGGGCGCTCGAGTGCCGTCAGCAACGCGGCGGAATCGCTATCCTGACAACTCTCGGCCGCGAAGCCGCTCACGACCGGCTTGATCGCATCGACCGCGCGGCCCGCCTTGCGGTAATGGCGGATCAAGCCGGTTGTCACGAACGTTTTGCCGATGTCGGTGCCGGTCGCAGTGACGAAGATCGCGGTCACGTGACAGGTACCATGACGCGCTCGCGCACCACCTCCGCGAGGCGCTCGATCTCGGCGTCGGGATGCTGTGCCGTGAAGGTGAACCGCAGCCGAGCGGTGCCCTCCGGCACCGTCGGCGGGCGGATGGCGGCGACCAGGAAACCTTGGTCCTCCAGCAGCCGCGAGGCGTTGAGTGCCGCCTGCGCACCGCCGAGCACCAGCGGCACGATCGGGCTCTCCGGTTCCGGCAGTCCGGCGGCGCGCGCAAACGCTTGCGCCTTGGCCACCGGCAATGCCGCGTAGGCGGGATCATGCTCGATCACGTCGAGCGCCGCGATGGCGGCGGCCACCGTCGCGGGCGGCAGGCCGGTCGAATAGATCAGGCTGCGGGCGCGGTTGCGGATCAGGTCGATCACGGGAGCCGAGGCGCAGAGATAGCCGCCATAGCCGCCCAGCGCCTTGGAGAGCGTGCCCATCTGCAGCGGGACATCGGCTCTGCCGCCGTGCGCAAAGTTCGAGCCATGCCCGTGACCAACGACCCCCAGCCCATGGGCATCGTCGGACATCAGCCAGGCATCGTGGCGCTGTGCCAGCGCCGAGAGCGAATGCAACGGCGCGATGTCTCCATCCATCGAAAACACGCCGTCGGTAATGAGCAGCGCTCGCGGATGGCGGCTGCGATGCTCCGACAGAAGGGCTTCGACATGGTCCGTGTCACAGTGCCGGTAGGGCACGACGGTCGCGCGCGCGAGGCGCGAGCCGCCCCACAGGCAGGCATGCGCCAGTTCGTCGATCAGGATGAGATCGTCGCTGCCGACCAGCGCCGGGATAATCCCGAGATTGGCGAGATAGCCCGAACCGAACACACAGGCCGCGTCGGTGCTCTTCCAGTGGGCCAGCCGCGACTCGAGTTCGCCGTAGAGCGGATGGTTGCCGGTGACCAGCCGCGAAGCACCGGCGCCGACGCCATAGATGCGGATCGCCTGGACCGCCGCCTCCTTGACGGCGGGATGATGCGTCAGGTTGAGGTAGTCGTTGCAACAAAATGACAAAAGCCGGCGCCCGTTGCGCAGCACCCAGATTCCGGTCACCCGCGTGGTATCGACGAGGACGCGACGCAGCGCCTGGCGCTCGAGTTCGCCCAGCTTGACCGTCGCGAATTCGTCGAGTGAACGCATACTCCGACCGATCCCCGAAAGACTGCCCCAGTCCGCCCTGCGCCGCTCGGGAGTGACCCGACCCTGTATACGGGGCAAACTGGCGCCGGACGAGTTGTAAGGATAGCGCCGATGTCGCTCAAGAAGGCAGGCGAGGGGGACCTGCCCGGCTGGTACCGGGACGGGCTTGCCCATGCCTGGCTGCCCTACGCGCAAATGAAGACTGCGCTGGCGCCGCTGCCGGTTGCGCGCACCATGGGCAGCCACATCGTGCTGTCCGATGGGCGCGAGCTGATCGACGGCATGGCCTCGTGGTGGACGGCCTGCCACGGCTACAACCACCCGCATATCCGCGCCGCCGTCGAGCAACAACTCCTAACGATGCCGCATGTGATGTTCGGCGGACTTGTTCACGAGCCGGCACTGACCTTGGCGCGGCGGCTCGCCGCCCTGCTGCCGGGCGATCTCGATCACGTGTTCTTTTCCGAATCCGGCTCGGTGGCCGTCGAAATCGCCATGAAAATGGCGGTGCAGTACTGGCTCAACCGCGGCATGCCCGGGCGCAGCAGATTTGTCGCCTTTCGCGGCGGCTATCACGGCGACACCACGGGCGCGATGGCGGTCTGCGATCCGGATGACGGCATGCACGCCATGTTTCGCGGTCTCCTGCCGGAGCACTTTGTGGTCGACCTGCCGCGTGATCATGAAAGCATGGCGGCATTGTCAGTCGTCCTCGAACGGCACGCCGACGAACTCGCCGGGATCATCGTCGAGCCGCTGGTGCAGGGCGCGGGCGGCATGCTGTTCCACGACCCGTCCGTGCTGCGGGCCTTGCGGGCGGCGGCCGATCGCTACGACCTCCTGCTGATCTTCGATGAAATCTTCACCGGCTTCGGCCGCACCGGCCGCCTGTTCGCCTGCGAGGCCGCGGGAGTAACGCCGGACATCATCACGCTGTCGAAGGCGCTGACCGGCGGCACGCTGCCGCTCGCGGCCACCGTCGCGCGCAAGAAGGTGTTCGATGCCTTCTGGTCGGACGACCCGATGCATGCCCTGATGCATGGCCCGACCTTCATGGCAAACGCGCTGGCCTGCGCCGCGGCCAACGCCTCGCTCGACCTGTTCGAGCGCGAGCCGCGGCTTGAGCAGGTGGCCGGAATCTCGGCGTTGCTGGCATCGGGCTTGGCGCCCTGCCGCGAGCTAGTCCGCGTCAAGGACGTGCGGGTGATGGGCGCAATCGGTGTGATGGAACTCGATCACATCGCCGACCTGCAAGCGCTACGCGCGCGCTTCATCGCCGAGGGCGTGTTCATCCGGCCCTTCGGCAACATCGTCTATCTGACGCCGGCATTCACCATTGCGGAGGACGAGTTGGCGCGGCTGATGGAAACGGTCGTGAAGGTCCTGCGGTCGGACGTCTCGCCCTAAAATCCGACGACGGTACCGTGCAGGTCGTAGGCGTCGGCGCGCTCGACCTTCACGGTCGCGATCTCGCCGACGCGCAATGGCCGACGGCTCGTGACATGAACCGCGCCGTCGATTTCGGGCGCGTCGCCCTTGCTGCGGCCCTTGGCGACGTTGCCCTCGACCTGATCGATGATCACCTGCTGCCGCGTTGCAACCTTGCGCTTGAGACGGCGCGCGGAGATCGCCTGCTGGCGCTGCATGAAGCGGTGCCAGCGCTCGTCCTTGACCTCGGGCGAGATCGGTACGCCAAGCTCGTTGGCGGCGGCACCCGCGACCGGCTCGTAGCGGAAGCAGCCGACGCGATCGAGCTGCGCCTCGTCGAGCCAGTCGAGCAGCATGTCGAAGTCGGCGTCGGTCTCGCCCGGGAAGCCGACGATAAAGGTCGAGCGGATGGTCAGCTCCGGACAGATCTCGCGCCAGCGCGCGATGCGCGCGAGCGTCTTCTCCTGCGCGGCCGGCCGTTTCATGCGGCGCAACACATCGGGACTGGCGTGCTGGAACGGGATGTCGAGATAGGGCAGCACTTTTCCTTCCGCCATCAGCGGGATGACCTCGTCCACATGCGGATAGGGGTAGACGTAATGCAGCCGCACCCAGACGCCGAGTTCTCCGAGTGCGCGGGCAAGATCGATGAAGCGCGCCGGCAGTTCCGCACCTTTCCACGGACTGGCCGCGTATTTGAGATCGAGGCCGTAGGCCGACGTGTCCTGCGAGATGACCAGGAGTTCCTTCACCCCGGCGGCGACCAGCCGTTCCGCCTCGCGCAGCACGTCGGCGGCCGGCCGCGAGACCAGATCGCCGCGCAGCTTCGGAATGATGCAGAAGGTGCAGCGATTGTTGCAGCCTTCGGAAATCTTGAGATACGCGTAGTGGCGCGGCGTCAGCTTGACGCCCTCGGGCGGCACGAGATCGACGAACGGATCGTGCGGACGCGCGACCGCGCGATGAACCGCGTCGACCACGCTTTCGTACTGCTGCGGACCGGTCACGGCGAGGACGCGCGGAAAGCGCTCGGTGATTTTCTCCGGCTCGGCGCCCATGCAGCCGGTCACGATCACCTTGCCGTTCTCGTTCATTGCCGCATCGATGGCGGACGAGCGATTCCGCCTGCGCGCTGTCGAGAAAGCCGCAGGTATTGACGATCACGAGATCGGCGCCGGCGTGCTCGCGCGCCAGTGCGTAACCCTCCGCACGCAGCCGCGTGATGATGCGCTCGGAATCGACCAGCGCCTTGGGGCAGCCGAGCGAGACGAAGCTCACCTTCGGCGCGTGCGAATCCTTCGCCTGGTCTGGGACGGCGAGCGTGCCCGGGACTTGCATCGTGGAAATTGGGGACGACATAGGCGAGGGGCTAGCCCAGTGCCGGCTCCACGGCAAGCTGTTCGGTGCTGGTACCGGCCCGGGCCGGCCTGTGGGACTTGCCAAAGCTTGCAATCACGTGCGCCTTCGCTCATTCAGGCGGGCGCTTGGAAGGGTGGCCGAGTGGTTTAAGGCAGCGGTCTTGAAAACCGCCAGAGGTGAAAGCCTCTCGTGGGTTCGAATCCCACCCCTTCCGCCAGAATTAACATATTTCTACGTAATATCAATTAGTTACTACGACTAGTCATCTCTGTACCCGGCCCGGTCCCCGGGAAACACGAATCACAACCAGAGCCCGCCCGGCCTTGTCCGCCGGGCAGGATTGGATCAAGCCACGGCGCGGATTTTTCGATCCGCCTCGGCGAAGGCGTCCATCGCGGCGAGGTAGCGGTTATTGGTAGAGTGTTCGCGCCGCCTAGACGAGTTTTGCACGAAGGCGCTTGAACTCATCGTCGGTTATCGAGCCAGATTTCTTCAACTGATCGAGTTTGGTAATTTCGTCTGCCGCACTGAAGCCGACCACGCGTCTGAGTTCGTCGCGTGCTTGCTGGGCCTGTTGAGCGTTCCGTTCCGCCATCCCACGACCTTGCGTAATCAGGTAGACAAAGATGCCGATGTAGGACGTCAAAACCAAGCCGATCACCCACAGCGCCTTACCCCAACCGGAGATGTCGTGACGCCTGAATAGGTCGCTGTAGATTACAATCAGCAGCCAGAACCAAACGACAAATACGAAGATCGAAAGCACATTCATCAAGAAATTTGAATAGGTGTAGCCTCCGTCGAAGAGCATACTGTCCTCCCTGTTTGCGTACCCTTCAGCCCAGACTTTTGTCGCCGCACGACGCGCCGTTCCCCAGGCTGAGGACTAGGTGTGTATGGCCTTAAACTAGGCCGACGGGAAGGGTTGAAGCGAGCTGCCCGCGCGGTCTTGAAATTCTGTCCCGACCGCAACGAAAGAGCCCCGAAGTCCATGAGGCTCCGGGGCTCTCGTTCGCACGCATGCGTCCACAGTACTAGGCGATTGTCAGACTACGCCAACAGGGTTGCCAAATTCTAAATGCGGCCGGCACCGCCTCATCCCCCGTTGAGATTGCTGCCGGCGCCTGCGCGCTCCGCCAAATACCGGTCGTAGTCGAGCACCGCCTGCAACAAGACCTGCGCACCCGCCGCGCACTGCTCTTGAGATGTGTATTCCGCCTCATTGTGGCTGATGCCGTCGCGGCATGGAACAAAGATCATCGCGGATGGCGCAACGCGTGCCACATACGCTGCGTCGTGCGCGGCACCGGATATGATGTCGCGCGTCGTGAAGCCTGCGGTGGCGGCGGCGCGGCGGACGGCCGCGATGCAATCTGCGTTGAAGTGCACCGGTGGATTGTCCCAGATCTTGTCGATCGCCACGGCGAGACCGAGCGGATCGCAAATCTCCCACACCGATTGCCTCAAGCTTTGCTCCATTACGTCAAGCGTCGATATCTCCGGATCGCGCAAGTCGACGGTAAAGAACACCTCGCCCGGAACGACATTGCGGGAATTGGGCTTGACCTCGATCAGGCCGACCGTGCCGACCGCGCGCGGAGCATGTGCGAGCGCAATGGCATCGATGCGGTCGATCAGCCGCGCCGCGCCGAGGAGCGCGTTCCGGCGCAAGGTCATCGGCGTCGCGCCGGTGTGCGCCTCCTGGCCCGTCACCGTGACTTCAAGCCAGCGCACGCCCTGCACGCCGGTCACGATCCCGATGTCTTTCTTTTCCGCCTCCAGGATCGGCCCCTGCTCGATGTGAAGCTCAAAGAACGCCGAAAGCGGGTGGGCGCCGCAGCGCTCGCGCACCACGGTAGCCGATGGCGTCCAGCGCTTGCCCGAAGGACATGCCGCCACGGTCCTTCTGGGCATGGGCCCAATTGCGCTCGAAGACACCGGCGAAGACGCCGGAGGCGATCAACGCCGGGGCGAAGCGCGAGCCTTCTTCGTTCGTCCAGTTGACGACCTCGATCGGCGCGTAGGTTTCGTACCCCGCTTCCGCCAGCGCGCGCAGCGCCTCGAGTGCGGCAAGGACCCCGAGCGCGCCATCGAACTTGCCGCCGGTCGGCTGGGTATCGAGATGGCTGCCCATCGCGATCGGCGGCACGTCCGAGCGCTGGCCAGGGCGGTGCGCGAACATCGCGCCCATGTCATCGACCGTGACGGTGCAGCCGAACGACTCGGCGCGCCGCCTGAACCAGTCGCGCACCTCGCGATCGAGGTCGGTGAGCGTCAGCCGGCAAATTCCGCCCTTCGCGGTCGCGCCGATCGCGGCGGTTTCCATCAACTCGTCCCAGAGCCGTTGGGAGTTGATCGTCAGGTTTTGCATGCTGCCTACGTCCTCGCCGTCGTGGCGGCCTTGCTACGGAGGCTCGGAGCTTAGAACGATCCGAATGTCGTGCCGAGCACGATGACGGCGACGAGCGCGATCACGGCGCCGACGATCCCGACCATCACGATATCGAAGTAGCTCGCGCGATGGGTGGAGCCGCAGACCGCAAGCAGCGTCACCACGGCACCGTTGTGCGGCAGGCTGTCGAGCGTGCCGGCGCCGATCACCGCGACGCGGTGCATCAAGGCCGGATCGATGCCCTTCGCGGCGGCGAGCTGCATGTAGGTTGGGCCGAGCGCGTCGAGCGCGATGGTCAGGCCGCCCGAAGCCGATCCGGTGAGCGCAGCCAGCACGTTGGTGGCAACCGCGAGCGATACCAGCGGGCCGCCGTCGATCGCCAGCACCCAGTCGCGCACGGCCGCAAAGGCCGGCAGCGACGCCACGACGGCGCCGAATCCGACGAGGCTCGCCACGCTGAGCGCCGGGAGCACCGATGCGTTCGCGCCGGCATCCATGCTGGCGCGCAGCGCCGGCAGCCGTCGGAAGTTGACGGCGATCAGCGCGACGATCGCCGCCGCCAGCGCGGTCACGACCGCCCACACGCCGCCGACATCGGCGAGCGTGACGCCGCCCCAGCGTTCCTCCGCCAGGAACGACAGGTTGAGGCGGGGCAGCACGACGAGCGACATCGTCAGATTGACGCCGATGACCACGACCAGCGGCAGCATGGCAAGTGCGATCGGCGGCGGCTCCGCGCCTTGCTGGCCGTGCCTGATCTCGGCAGGGTCGAATTCGCGGGCGGTGGTGGCCCGCTCGCGCACCAGCGGATCGTCGGCGGCTGCCGCGACGCTGTCGCTCGTGTCCTCGCCGAAACCTTCGCCGGCCCGGCGGGCGGTAGCTTCCGCGCGACCAAGCCACAACATGCCGAAGCCGAGCATGATGGCCGATGCGATGATGCCAAGTCCCGGCGCGGCGAACGGCGTGGTGCCGAAGAACGGCATCGGGATCGCATTCTGAATCGCGGGTGTGCCGGGCAGGGCCGACATCGTGAAGGTCGAAGTGCCGAGCGCGATCGCCGCCGGCATCAGGCGGCGCGGTATCGCAGCCGAGCGGAACAATGCCAGCGCCATCGGAGCGAGGACAAAGAACGCGACAAACAGGCTGACGCCGCCGTAGGTCACCAGCGCGCCGGCCAGCACCACCGCCAGGATGGCCCGCCGCTCGCCCAGCCGCTGCATCATGAACGTGGCGATCGCCGCGACCGAACCACTGTCCTCCATCAGCTTGCCGAATAGAGCTCCGAGCAGGAACAGCGGAAAGAACTGCGCCAGAAAAGTCGCGGCGCTGGACATGAAGGTCTGCGTCCAGCTCGCCAGCAGCGGCTCGCGCGCGAAAGCGGCGGCGATCAGCGCCGCAGCCGGCGCCAGCAGCAGCACGCTCCAGCCGCGGAACGCCAGCCAGACCAGGAGCGCGAGCCCGAGGAGAACGCCGAGCAGGCCCATGGGCGTCAGACGCCTTCCAGCAACTGATCGATGTCGAGCGTCGAGCGCTGGCCGAGATCGACGGCGTGCGCGGCCAGGAAGTCATGCGCGGCGCGCCGGCCGTGGTCCCGCAGCATGCACAGGAAGTCCCATTCCGCATTGAGCTTCGAGGAGTAGCCGAGCTCGACCATGATATCGCTGGTGATGCGGTGAATGCGCATTCCGGCCCAGTTCGCTCCTTCCGACCTCTCCGGGTGCGAGACCTGCCGCAGCAGCGCCATCATGCGCAGCTCCTTCAGCAGCACGGCATTGAACGAAACCTCGTTCAGACGGTTGAGGATGTCGCGGGCGGTGCGCGGTACCTCGCCCCGTTCCACCGGATTGATCTGCACCAGGATGGTGTCACGCGATTCACATTCGCGCACCAGCGGTGTCATGGTCGGGTTGCCGGAATAGCCGCCGTCCCAGTACATCTCGCCGTCGATCTCGATCGCCTGGAACATGGTCGGCAAACATGCCGACGCCAGCAGCACATCCGGCGTGATCTCGCTGTTGCGGAACACCCGGCCGCGCCCCGTGCGCACGTTGGTCGCGGTGACGAACAGCTTGATCGGTGCCTGCTTCAAGCGATCGAAGTCGACGATCTCCGCCAGGATGGCATGCAGCGGATTGGTGGCATGCGGACCGAGACTGTAGGGCGAGACGACGCGCGACATCAGATCCATCGCGACGAACATCGGCGAGTAGTCCAGCGTCCAACGCCCGAGCGCCACATCGAGCGGGGTGCGCTGAAACGGGCTGAGCAGAGCTGCGCGGGAGACACGCCGCCAGAATGCCTCGAGCGTGGCGCGCGCTCCGTCCGCGCCGTTGCCGGCGAAGCCGTCGATCAACACCGCGGCATTCATCGCGCCGGCCGAGGTCCCGGAGATGCCGTCGATGCGCAGCCATGGCTCCTCCAGCAGGCGATCGAGCACGCCCCAGGTGAAGGCGCCGTGAGAGCCGCCGCCTTGCAGGGCGAGATCCACCAGGAGGGGCGTACGCGTGACATTCGGTGCAGCGTCGGGGGGAGGAGGCATAGTGCCTTATATCACATGAAATGCCGCGCGTATGACACCGCCATCGCCGCACACATTCCGGTCATGAGCAGGGCGCACGTTGCGAATCGTGCAATGTCTTCGCGTGCGCATGCGTGTTTGTTCGCCGAAAGGTCGCGTGCTAGCCTGAATGCTGTCCGGTCGCGGAAGCTGCGGCGATTTGTAAGGGCGTGTTTGCATGGTCGGAGTGCGTAGCAGCCCGCGTCCGCAATTCCCGCCACGCTGCCGGACGCTGGCGGCGATCTCGGCTGCGGCCGTGCTCGCGGCGTGTCAGCCCGACGCACCGCCGGCGCCGGAGGTCCGTCCGGTGCGCACCGTCACCGTGATGAAGCGCGATGTCGGGGAGACCGTCACCTATACCGGCCGCATTCAGGCCGAGAACGAGACCCGGCAGTCTTTCCGTATTCCCGGCCGGATGATCGAACGCTCTGTCAATGTGGGCGAATCACGTCCAGCCGGGTCAGATCGTCGCCAAGCTCGAACCGCAGGACGAACTGAATGCCCTGCGCTCGGCGCAGGCCGCGGTCGCCGCCGCGCAAGCGCAATTCGTTCAGGCCAAGAGCCACTTCGACCGCCAGCGGACGCTGTTGGCGAGAGACGTGGCATCGCGTGCGCAGTTCGAGCAGGCGGAGCAGGCGCTGGAAACCGCGCGCGCCCAGCTCGATACCGCCGAAGCGCAGCAGAAGGCCGCCAAAGACCGCGTGAGTTATACCGAGCTGCATGTCGATGCCGCGGGCATTGTCGTCGCGACGGCGGCGGAGCCGGGGGAGGTGGTGCAGGCCGGCCAGGTCATCATCCGGATCGCCCGCAAGGACGGCCGCGATGCGGTGTTCGATGTCCCGGGTCAAGTGTTGAGATCGGCGCCGGCCGATCCGCTGATTGCCGTGAGTCCTCACGGAAGACCCCGCGGTCACCGCGACCGGCCGGGTGCGGGAGGTATCGCCGCAGGCCGACCCGGTTACCCGCACGTTCGAAGTCAAGGTCGGCTTGACCGATCCGCCCCTCGCCCTGCGGCTCGGCGCGACCGTTACGGGGCGCATGCAGCTTGATGCGGCGCCGACCATCGAGATCCCCGCGAGCGCGCTGACCGAGTTCGGAACGGCAGCCGGCGGTGTGGGTGGTCGACCCGTCGAAGCTGACGGTATCGCTGCGCACCGTGGATATTCTGCGCAACAATCCCGCGACGGTCGCGATCGCGCAGGGGCTCGAGACCGGCGACATCGTGGTGACGGCCGGAGTCCAGGCGCTGCATCCCGGTCAGAAGATCCGGCTGCTGGGAACGGCGCAGTGACGCAGTTCAACCTTTCGGAATGGGCGCTGCGGCATCGCTCGTTCGTGGTCTACTGCATGATCGCCGTGATGCTGACGGGACTGCTGTCGTACTACCGGCTTGGCCGCAACGAAGATCCGGCATTCACGTTCCGCACCATGGTGGTGCAGGCGGCCTGGCCGGGCGCGACCTTGCAGGAGACGCTCGACCAGGTGACGGAGCGCATCGAGCGCAAGCTGAAGGAAACGCCGAACCTCGACTTCCTGCGCAGCTATACCAGCGCCGGCATCACCACCATCTTCGTCAACCTGAAGGGCAGCACGCCGGCGCGCGAGGTTCCCGATATCTGGTACCAGGTCCGCAAGAGCGTCGGCGATATCCGGCATACCCTGCCGTCGGGCGTGGTCGGCCCCGGCTTCAACGACGAGTTCGGCGACACCTTCGGGATCATCTACGGCTTCACCGCCGACGGGTTCACCCACCGCGAGCTGCGCGATTACGTCGAAGCGATCCGCAACCGCCTGCTGCGCGTGAAGGATGTGTCGAGCATCGAGATCATCGGCGCGCAGGACGAGACGATCATCGTCGAGTTCTCGACCGAAAAGCTCGCCGGTCTGGGGATCGACCGCAACGCCATGATCGCTGCGTTGCAGGCGCAGAATGCCGTCAGTCCCGCCGGCACGGTGCAGACCGGAGACGAAAAGCTGGCGCTGCGCGTTTCGGGTGCGTTCACCTCCGAGGTGGATATCCTCGCCGTCAATATCGCGGTCGGCGGCCGCATGCTCCGGCTAGGCGACATCGCCGAACTGCGGCGCATCTACTCCGACCCGCCGCAGCCGATGTTTCGCGTCAACGGCAAGCCGGCGATCGGCGTTGCGATCGCCATGCGCGATGGCGGCGACATCCTGGCCCTCGGCCAGAATATCCAGCAGACCATGGCCGAGATCACCGCCGATCTGCCGATCGGCGTCGAGCCGGTGCTGGTCGCCGATCAGTCCTACGTCGTTCGCGGCGCCATCGGCGAGTTCATGACGTCGCTGTGGCAGGCGATCGCGATCATCATGGCGGTCAGCGTACTGAGCCTCGGGCTTCGCGCCGGCGCCATCGTCGCGCTGTCGATTCCGCTGACGCTTGCCGTGGTGTTTCCGGCCATGGAACTGGTCAGCATCGACCTGCAGCGGATATCGCTCGGCGCGCTCATCATCGCGCTGACGCTGCTGGTCGACGATGCCATGAGCACGATCGACGCCATGACGATGCGGCTCGCCGCGGGCGACGAGAAGGTGCCAGCGGCATCGTTTGCCTATAAGACACTGGCTTTCCCGATGTTGACCGGCTCGCTGGTGACGATGGCGGGATTCGTTCCGATCGGGTTCGCCAGGAGCGCCGCGGGCGAATACACCTTCTCGATCTTCGCGGTGGTCAGCATCGCGGTGCTGGCCTCCTGGCTCGTCGCCGTTATTTTCATCCCGCTGCTCGGCGTCGCGTTCCTGACCAAGCCGAAGGCGCCCGCCAGGGGCCCCGGCCGCGTGATGCGCATATTCCGAAGCTTGTTGGTCGGTGCGATGCGTCTGCGCTGGCTCACGATCGCGGTGACGCTCGCCTGCTTCGTCGCCGCTCTGTTCGCGATGCGCTATGTCCCGCGCCAGTTCTTCCCGTCATCCGACCGGCCCGAGCTGCTGGTCGACCTGCGACTGCCGCAGAATGCGTCGATCCATGCCAGCCGCGACCTGTCCGCGAAGCTGGACGAGATTCTGCGCGGCGATAGCGATGTCGAGCGCTGGAGCACCAATGTGGGCCGCGGCGCGGTGCGGTTCTACCTGCCGCTCAGTGTCGAGCTGCCCAACGATTTCTTCAGCCAGTTCGTCGTCATCGCCAAGGATATCGCGGCACGCGAGCGGCTTCGCGCCAAGCTCGAACGAGTGCTGGCGGAGCGGTTCCCGGGGGCGGTGACGCGGGTCGTACCGCTGGAGCTCGGCCCACCGGTCGGCTGGCCGGTGCAGTACCGGATCAGCGGTCCCGACGTGAATCAGGTACGTCAGATCGCGCTGCAGCTCGCGCAGATCGTCGCCTCCGATGCCAGAACGCGGCGAGTGAACTTCGATTGGATCGAGCCCGGCCGCAAGGTCAGTATCCGCGTCGACCAGGATCAGGCACGGCTGCTCGGCCTGAGCTCGGAGGCGATCGCCGCCAAGCTCAACACCGTCGTGTCCGGCGCGGCGTTCACCCAGGTTCGCGACGGCATCTATCTGGTCGATGTCCTGATGCGTGCGACCGATGAACAGCGCGTGTCGCTGTCGACGCTGCAAAATCTGCAATTTGCGCTGCCGAACGGCCGGACCGTTCCGCTCGGGCAATTCGCCAGCCTGGAATTCGCCCAGGAGTTTCCTCTGATCTGGCGGCGCGACGGCGTTCCAACCCTGACGCTGCAGGCGGATGTGCTGCGCGATGCCTCACCCGAGGCCGTCATCGCAACGCTGGCTCCGGCCGTCACCAAGTTCGAAGCTGGATTGCCAAGGGGTTATCACGTCGCGATCGGCGGCACGGTGGAGGAAAGCGCGCAGTCCCAGGCCTCGGTCTATGCGGTCGTCCCGCTCATGCTGTTCATCATGATCACCGTCCTGATGATGCAGTTGCAGAGCTTCAGCCGGCTGTTCCTGGTGTTGAGCGTCGTGCCGATGGGACTGATCGGCATCGTGGCCGCGCTGCTCATCTTCTATAAGCCGCTCGGCTTCGTGGCCATTCTCGGCATTCTCGCTCTGCTCGGCATGATCGCGCGCAACGCGGTCATCCTGATCGACCAGGTCGAAGCCGAGCGTGCCACCGGCAAGCCGATCTGGGACGCGGTGATCGAGGCGGCGCTCTCCCGGTTCCGTCCGATCATGCTGACCGCGATCTCGACCGTGCTCGGCATGATCCCGATCGCACCGACCGTGTTCTGGGGGCCGATGGCATATGCCATCATGGGCGGACTGCTGGTCGGGACGGTGCTGACGCTGATCTTCCTGCCGGCGCTGTATGTCGCCTGCTTCGGCGCGCAGGAGACGGCGCCGGCGCACAGCTCCGCAGCGTGATCCGGCGGGGCAATGTTAGGCGTCGCGCCGGCTCAAAGCTTCTTTGATTTCGCCACGGTTTCCCGTTCCTGCTGGCGCATCTTGCGCACGTCGCGTTCCATTTCCAGGCAGGTGAGCCACTCGACATAGCTCGGCAGATACACCTCCGGCCGCACGCACTGCGTCCGGTCGGCCGCCGAAAACGTCGACCAGTCCTTGACGATCACGTCGCGAGCGCTTTGCTCCGAACTGAGGCAGCCGCTCAAGGCATTCTCGGTGGTGGTGCCGCCGATGAGGCTCACCATCGCCCCCGCCGCGATGCGACAGGTATTTTGAACATCGATGGTCGGAATTCCGCCGCCGGCCGCCGCAATGAGAATATGCGAGCCAACGGCCACAGGAATGTAGGGGAGGAACATGCCATTCGTCCTTCGAGCCGGGGGATGCTCGGAACCGGGCAAGCAAAGCGCGCGGCCGCCGGGAAGTCAACGCCGCAAAATCGCCCCAATCCACGACCGCGGCTCACCGAGCCTTTGCTCCGCACGATCGCGGATGTTGCATTAAGGCGACACACGAACAGGATCAGCGCAGGGTTAACGCCTCGTTAAGGGCACCCCAATACTTCGGTACATCGCAACAGGAGATTGGGATCATGATCACCGACAGCGATGGTTGCCCCGTGCCCGACGAGTTGATTGGCCGCCTCTATGGCGCCCCCATGCACCGCATCGATGGACTTGTCTCGCCGTTACCGCCCGGACCGCGCGGAAACCTGGCCGCATTCTGCTACGGCCGTGCGCACCTGCGCGACATCGGCCTCGCGATTGCAGCGACCTGCGACCTGCAGACCCTGATCGACGCCGGCGGCCGCGCCGGAAACAGCCTGTTCGCGGCTTCGCGCGAGCGGCCGAGCGAGGCGAAGCAGCCGTTCTCCTGGACCCGGCGCAGGGTCAGCCTGGCGACCACCGGTCCGGCGCTGGAAGCCGAGTAGGATTTCTTCGCCGCGCAATCGGAAATCGTTCCTCGGGATCATCGAAATGTCACGATTCTCCGATAGATAGACAATGTCATCGCGATAAAGCGCAGCCGCGGATGTACCGGCGCAGCATTAGCGCAGATGACGTGGGCCCGCCGGGAGCAATCTTCGGCGGGTTTTCATTTTCCGGCCGCCACAAACTGGCCATTTACCACCCGCGCGGGGCTTTTAACCAAGCCCCAATGTCGCCGTGTTCCGCAGGCGTTATGCGCGTGGGTCGGGACCTGCCGCACCGGGGACGTTGCGCGTGGCGGGTCAGCAGCAGTTGTGAACATTTTTCTCTCGCGTAGCGCTTGGCGCGCATGCGGGTTGGATGGTGCGAGCAATCTGCTGGTGTGATCGGGGACGGAATGGGGCTTGCGGTAACAGCCAGCTTTGCGGCCGACGGAACGCCCGCTGCGCGAACGCATCGGGCAGGGCGAGCAATGCGCATCTGCGTCGCCGCGATCGGGTGCTTGGCGCTCGCGCATTGCTCGGCCACCGAAAAGTTCGCGCGCAAGGATTCCAAGAGCAGCGACCGCGTGGCCGAAGACGTCGAGATCGCGAAGGGCGGGGGCCACTACAAGGTCGGCAAGCCGTATTCGATCAACGGCCGTACCTACTATCCGAACGAAGATTCCAACTACCGCGCCGAGGGCATCGCGTCCTGGTACGGACCGGATTTCCACGGCCGGCTGACGGCGAACGGCGAAATCTACAACATGCACGGCTACTCGGCCGCACATACGACGCTGCCGCTGCCGAGCTACGCTCGCGTCACCAATCTGAGCAACGGCAAATCCATGATCGTGCGGGTCAACAATCGCGGCCCGTTCGTCCACAACCGCCTCATCGATCTTTCGATCGGCACCGCCAAGGCGCTCGATTTCTACGGCCACGGGCTCGCCCGCGTGCGGGTCGAGTATGTCGGCCGCGCACCGATCGAGGGCAGCGACGACCGCATGCTGCTGGCGACGCTGCGCGAAGGGTCGCCGGCGCCGGCGCCGTCCGCGGTCATGGTCGCCTCGGCGAAGCCATTCCTGCCGAGCCAACCGTCGTCTTCCAGCCGGGGGCGCGACGGGGCGGCTCCCATGCCGATGGAGCGTCCGTTCAATCTCGGATCGGCGCCGCCCGGCCCGGCGCTTGCGTCGAGCGAATCCAAACCAGCGACCCGTACGGCGGCGAAACCGGCGGCCAAATTGCCCGAGGGGACGCGGATCGAAGCGTCCGCCAACCCGGCCAAGCGGTCCGAGCCAGGTCCATCCGAGTCAAGCCCGGCCAGCAGCTTTGCGCCGCCGCGCGAGGGCGGGCTGGGCCTGATGAGCGGGCGCGGACTCTACTAACAGGCCGCAAAATTGACTTACCGGCGGCGTTGATTTTCCGCGCCTTGCGCTTGCTAAGCAGGAGCGGGGCAGGGAAGGGAGCGTGGGGTTGGCCACGCACAGCTTTGCCGCGATCCTCATGAGCAGCGCCTTGAAGGTTTCTCGTATCCTCCGCTTGCGATTGGCCGTCTGGACGGCGGCCGTGGTCGTGGCCGGCGTGATCGTGTCCGCCTACGCGGCCAATCCGGTGTCCGGACCCAAGGCCGCCAATCCGGTAGCGGGACCGAAGAGCAATGAAGGTTTTCAGACTGCGGCCGCGCACGCCATCCTGATCGAGGCGAGCAGCGGCAGCGTGCTGTTCGAGAAGGCCGCCGACGACCTCATTCCGCCGGCCAGCCTCTCCAAGCTGATGACGGCGGAGGTGGTCTTCAACGAGATCAAGCAGGGCAAGCTCAAGCCCACGACCGAGTTCAGCGTCAGCACCAATGCCTGGCGGCGGGGTGGGGCGCCCTCGCGCACCTCAGCCATGTTCCTCCCCATTCACAGCAAAGTGGCGGTCGACGACCTGCTGCACGGCGTCATCATCCAGTCGGGCAACGATGCCTGCATCGTTCTGGCGGAAGGCATTTCCGGCAGCGAGAACGAATTCGCCGACAAGATGACCAAGCGCGCCCGCGAGATCGGCTTGCCTAAATCGACGTTCGGAAATTCGAACGGCCTGCCCGATCCGCGCCAGCTGATGACCACGCGCGAACTCGGCAAGCTCGCCCGGCACATCATCGAGACCTATCCGGAATACTACAAGATCTACGGCGAGCGCGAGTTCACCTGGAACAAGATCCGCCAGTACAACCGCAATCCGCTGCTGACGATGAACATCGGCGCGGACGGCATGAAGACCGGCTTCACGAAGGAAGCCGGCTACGGGCTCGTCGGCTCGGCGGTGAAGGACGGTGTGAGGCTGATCGTGGTGGTCAACGGCCTGCGCAGCGAAAAGGAACGCGCCGACGAGGGCAAGCGGTTGCTCGAATGGGGTTTCAACACCTTCCAGGCCGGAACGCTGTTCGCCGACGGCCAGGAAATCGCCGAGGCCAAGGTCTACGGCGGTGAGAAGGGCCGCGTGCCGCTGGTCGCGCGCAAGGCCGTGCAGATCATGGTGCCGCGCGGCGCCCGGGAGAAGATCATCGCCCGCGTCGTGTACAATGGCCCGGTCCGCGCACCGGTCGAGGAGGGCCAGAAGATCGGCCTGCTGAAGGTCTGGCGCAATGACACGCTGGTCCTCGAGATGCCGCTGCAGGCGGCGGCGAGCGTGGCACCGGGGCCTATCCACAAGCGCGCCATCGACGCGGCCTCCGAGCTGGTGATCGGCCTGTTCCGCGCCGGCTTCCAGAAACTTTAGCCAGTCCGTGGCCGGGCCGGTCGGGAACGATGCGGCGAGAAATGGCGAGATGCGTGGACGTTTGATCACCTTCGAGGGCGGCGAAGGCACCGGCAAGTCGACGCACGCAGGGCTCCTGGCCGAACGCCTCAAGACGCTCGGCTTGGCTGTCGTGCGCACCCGCGAGCCGGGCGGATCGCCCGGCGCCGAGGCGATCCGGCATGTGCTGCTCTCGGGCGCCGCGAAGCCGCTCGGTGCCGAGGCTGAGGCGATCCTGTTCGCGGCGGCGCGCGACGACCACGTCCGCAATACCATCGAACCCGCGCTCGCCCGCGGCGCGTGGGTGATCTGCGACCGCTTCATCGATTCCACCCGGGTTTATCAGGGCATGCTCGGCCGCGTCGATCTCAAGCTGATTCGGGCGCTCGAGCGCGCGACGGTCGGCGACCTGAAGCCGGATCTCACGTTCGTGCTCGACGTACCGGCAGACGTCGGGCTGGCGCGCGCGCACAAGCGGCGCGGCGCAGACGCGACCGATCGGTTCGAAGCCGAGTCGCTCGCGTTCCATGAGGAACTGCGCGACGCCTATCGGCAGGTCGTTCTGCATGAGCCCGAGCGCTGCGTGCTCGTCGACGCCACGCAGACCAAAGCCGAAGTGGCCGGACGGATCTGGGAGGCCGTGAACGAGCGTCTCCATCCAGCGACCGCCCCCGTCGCGCTCGAAGGCGCTGCGCTGTGAGCGAAGCCGATGATGAACCCGAAGTCACGCCACCGCGCGCCACCACGGCGTTGTTCGGCCACCGCGACGCCGAACAGACATTGCTCGATGCCTATCGCGGCGGCCGCCTGCCGCACGCCTGGCTGATCAGCGGACCGAACGGCATCGGCAAGGCGACGCTCGCGTACCGGATGGCGCGGTTCGTGCTCGCACATCCCGACCCACGCGCGCCGGCCGTGCGGAATGCTAACTCGTTGAATGTTGACGCTGATCACCCGGTGACGCGGCGAATCACGGCGCAGGCCCAAGGCGACCTTCTGGTGCTGGTGCGCACCATCAACGAGAAGACCGGAAAGCTACGCCAGGATATCGCGGTCGACGACGTACGGCGCACGGTGACGTTCTTCGGCTCGACCGCAGGCGAGGGGGGCTGGCGGGTCGCCGTCGTCGACACGGTCGATGAACTCAATACCGAAGGCGCCAACGCGCTGCTCAAGATACTGGAGGAGCCGCCGCAACGCGCGCTGCTCCTGCTGGTGAGCCATTCCACCGCCCGCGTCCTGCCAACGATCCGCTCGCGTTGCCGGCTGTTGCCGTTGCGGCCGCTGGCTTCGGAGGATGTCGCACGCGCGGCGGCCACGGCGCTCGGCAGGAGCGCGGAAGATGCCGATGTACGCTCGGCCGCCGAGGTCGCGGACGGCAGCGTATCGCGCGCGCTCGTGCTGCTCGACCGCGACGCGCTCGAATTGCGCAGCCGCATCCTCGAACTGCTCAATCGCCTGCCCGCGGTCGATCCGCGCGCCCTGCATGCGCTGGGCGACCGGCTCTATGGCGTCGATGCGGCGCCGCTCGCCGCCTTTCTCGACACGGTCAACGCCTGGCTCTCCGCCAAACTCGCCGACGGATCGGGCGAGGCTGCGCGGCTTCATCGGGTCGCCCAGGCGTGGGAGAAGATCAACAGCGCAGCACACGACGCCGAGGAGTACAATCTGGAGCGCAAGCCGCTGGTGTTCAGCGTGTTCGGTACGCTCGCCGAGGCGGTGCGCGGGTACTTGCCGCATATAGCAAGGATGGTAGATATTGCTACCCATATCGTAAGCCATGATATTGCTCGCATGAAGACGACACTCGACATAGCCGATCCGCTACTGCGCGAGGCCCGACGGATTGCCGCCCGCGAGGGGACGACGCTGCGCGAACTGGTCGAACAGGGCTTACGCAAGGTAGTGGCCGAGAGAAAGCGGAAGCCGCCGTTTCAGTTGCGCAAGGCAAGCGTCAAGGGAGGATTGCAACCTGCACTCGGAGACGCGTCCTGGGAGCGCATTCGCGGCCTCGTCTATGAGGGGCGCGGCGGTTGATCGCCGTCGACACCAACATCCTGGTTTATGTCCATCGGGAAGGTGTCCCGTTTCATGAGCCTGCCGCGGCCCTCCTCAAATCCCTCGCTGAAGGCAATGCTCCCTGGGCCATCCCCTGGCCATGTCTGCACGAATTCTACGGGATCGTGACCCATCCGAACATCTACAATCCACCATCGTCCGTTCTGCAAGCGCTCGACCAAATCGATGCCTGGTTGGAATCACCCAGCCTAGTGCTGCTGACGGAGGCCGATCAGTATTGGTCTGAACTGCGGTCTCTCTTGATCGCGAGCAAGGTCACCGGGCCGCGCGTTCATGATGCTCGGATCGCCGCACTATGCCGGCAGCATGCCGTGCGCGAATTGTGGTCCGCGGATCGGGACTTCGGCCGCTTCGCCGATTTGACCGTCCGCAATCCCTTGATGCGGTAGCACCTGCGGGCGTCGAAGCTTGCCCCGCCGACCCCCGATTGATACGTAGGGCTGACTCGTCATGGCCGGGCCTCTTCCCGGCGATCCACCTCTTTGATTTTGCTCGAGCATTCCTGAAGATGGCCGACCAGCCTCACTACTACATCACGACGGCGATCTCGTATCCGAATGGCGTGCCGCATATCGGCCACGCCTACGAGGCGATCGCGACCGATGCGATTGCGCGCTTCATGCGGCTCGACGGCTACGACGTGTTCTTCCTCACCGGCACCGACGAGCACGGCATCAAGATGCACCAGACCGCCGGCAAGGAGAACCTCACGCCGCGCGAGCTGGTCGAGCGCAACGTGCCGCGCTTCCAGGCGATGGTGAAGCGGCTCAATCTGTCGAACGACGAATTCATCCGCACCACGGAGGAACGGCATCATCGCGCGTCGGTCGGAATCTGGGAGAAGATGGCCGCTAACGGCGACATCTATCTCGACAAGTATGCCGGCTGGTACTCGGTGCGCGACGAGGCCTATTACGACGAGGCCGAGACGAAACTCAACGAGCAGGGCGTGCGCGTCGGTCCGCAGGGCACGCCGGTCGAATGGGTGGAGGAGGAGAGCTACTTCTTCAAGCTCTCGGCCTATCAGGACAAGCTGCTCAAGCTTTACGAGCGGCCGGACTACGTGCTGCCGAAAGAGCGGCTCAACGAGGTCGTGAGCTTCGTCAAGGGCGGGCTGAAGGACCTGTCGATCTCGCGCACTACCTTCGACTGGGGCGTGAAGGTCTCGAGCGATCCGAAACACGTGATGTATGTCTGGGTCGATGCCTTGACCAACTACATCACGGCGGTCGGCTATCCCGACACCGAGAACGCAAAGTTCAAGCGCTACTGGCCGGCCGACCTGCACGTCATCGGCAAGGACATCGTGCGCTTCCACGCGGTCTACTGGCCGGCCTTCCTGATGTCGGCGGGCATCGAGGTGCCAAAACGCATCTTCTCGCACGGTTTCCTGTTCAACAAAGGCGAGAAGATGTCGAAGTCGGTCGGCAACGTGATCGACCCATTCGCGCTGTGCGACGCCTATGGCGTCGATCAGGTGCGATACTTCTTCCTGCGCGAAGTTCCGTTCGGCCAGGACGGCACCTACAGCCACGAGGCGATCGTCAACCGCATCAATGCCGATCTCGCCAACGACCTCGGCAACCTGGCGCAGCGCTCGCTGACCATGATCGCGCGGCAGCGTGAGGGCGTGCTGCCGGCGCCCGGACCGTTCTCCGACGCCGACAAGGCGATGCTGGCAGCAGCCGACGCCATGATCGGCAAGGCGCACGAGGCGATGAAGACGCAGGCGCTGCACCAGATGCTCAACGCGGTGTGGGCCGTGGTGGCCGACGCCAACCGCTATTTCGCCGGGCAGGAGCCCTGGGCGCTCGCCAAGACCGACCCGGAGCGGCAGGGCACCGTGCTCTACGTGACGGCGGAGGTGATCCGGCAGATCGCGATCCTGGCGCAGCCGGTGATTCCGGAGGCCGCGGACAAGCTGCTCGACCTGCTGGGCGTTCCACCCGGAGAACGTCAGTTCACCGCGCTCGGCGGCGACAAGCGTATCGCACCCGGCACGAAACTGCCGCCGCCCACGCCGGTCTTTCCGCGCTATGTTGAACCCGAGACCAGCGCTCCCACATAGCCTCCATGCTCGTCGACAGCCATTGCCACCTCGATTTTCCCGACTTCGCGGACGAGCTCGACGCAATCGTGGCGCGCGCGCGCGCGGCGGGCGTCGGGCGCCTTGTCACCATTTCCACGCGGGTGAAGCGCCACGGCGAGGTGCTGGCGATCGCCGAACGCTTTCCCGAGGTCTATTGCTCGGTCGGCACCCATCCCAACAGCGCGCATGAGGAGACGGACATCACGGCCGCCGATCTCATCGCCCGCTCGCGTCATCCCAAGGTGGTGGCGATCGGCGAAGCCGGCCTCGACTATCACTACGACGACAGCCCGCGTGACATCCAGGAGCGGAGCTTTCGCCAGCACATCGCGGCGGCACGCGAGACTCGGACTGCCCTTGGTCATTCATTCCCGCGACGCCGACGGCGACATGGCGGCGATCCTGGAGGAAGAAACCGGGAAGGGCGCCTTCCCGGCCATCCTGCATTGCTACACCGGTGGTGCCGACCTCGCCGCGCGCGCGATCGCTCTCGGGCTCTCGATCTCGTTCACCGGCATCCTGACGTTCAAGAAGTCCGACGACCTGCGCGAAATCGCCAGAAGTCTGCCGGCGGGCCGCATCATGGTGGAGACCGACGCGCCCTATCTCGCCCCCGGACGCTTCCGCGGCAAGCGCAACGAGCCGGCCTATGTGGTGGAAACCGCCAAGGTCCTGGCCGAGACCCGCGGCGTATCGTTTGAGGAGATGGCCCGGCAGACGACCGACAATTTCTTCCGCCTGTTCTCCAAGGTGCCCCGGCCCGCGGTTGCCGCGCCGGCCGCGCAAACCGCGCCGGCCTGAGGGCTTCAGGAACGCATGAGCCTGACGTTTACGATCCTCGGCTGCGGCTCATCCGGCGGCGTGCCGCGGCCGGCGCTCGGCTGGGGCGTCTGCGACCCGGCCAATCCGAAGAACCGCCGGCGGCGAACCTCGCTCCTGGTCGAGCGGCGTAGCGCAGCGCGGCGTTACCAGGGTGCTGGTCGACACCTCGCCCGACCTGCGCGAACAGCTTCTGGCCGCCGAGGTCGATTGGCTCAACGCCGTGCTCTACACCCACGAGCACGCCGACCATACCCACGGCATCGATGACCTGCGTGCCATGTTCATGCACCAGCGCCAGAAGATCGACGTCTACCTCGACGAGCGGACGTCGCAGACCATGCATGCCCGCTTCGGGTACTGCTTCAAGACACCGCCCGGGAGCGAATACCCGCCGATCGTGACCGAGCATCGCCTTATCGCCGGCCAGGCCCTGAACATCGACGGGGAGGGTGGCCCGATCCCCGTCCTTCCGGTCCTGCAGGAGCACGGCGACATCTCCTCCCTGGGCTTCCGTTTCGGCGGCTTGAGCTACTCCTGTGACCTCAGCGGCCTGCCGGAAGCGAGCGTCGCGGCGTTCGCCGGCACGGAGGTCTGGATCATCGATGCGCTGCGCTACCGCCCGCATCCGAGCCACCTCAGCGTCGACGAAGCGCTGGCCTGGATCGACCGGATCAGACCCCGCCGCGCGATCCTCACCAACCTCCATACCGACCTCGACTACGAGGCGCTGAAGGCGCGCCTGCCGCCGCATGTCGAGCCTGCCTTCGACGGTCTGACTGTGACGCTGGCGTACGTGGAAAAGCCTTCCGAGGCAGCTCGCAGCATCACTTAAGATGTAATCTTTCTGTGATTTCAATCAGCTATACGGGATACCTCAACCTATCCAATATGTTCCATAATATCTCTTATGCGAATCAATGCATGGGCTTTGCAAACGCCGGGAACTGGGAACTCTGCCACGCGTTCCGGTATCGGCGATGCGGCTCCCAACCGGGACCCTTCGCCTCCTGCGCCCGTTGCCCCCATTCATGAGGTCCCTCCGTGAGCACCAAGGTCCGAAAGCTTGAGACTGCCCCGCGGCTCGATACGCCAACCGATCTGTCGCCGAATGCCGTCGGCGAATTGTCGGCCGAATTGAACGGCCTGCTGGCCGATACGATCGCGCTCTATTTCAAGACCAAGAACTTCCACTGGCACGTCAGTGGCCCGCATTTCCGCGACTACCATCTGCTGTTCGACGAGCAGGCCGGCCAACTCGAGGACAGCGTCGATGTCCTGGCCGAACGCGTCCGCAAGATCGGCGGCACCACCATCCGATCGATCGGCCACATCGCCAAGCTCCAGCGCATCGACGACAACGACAAGGGTTATGTCTCGGCCCTCGACATGCTGCGGGAGTTGATGAACGACAACAAGGCGCAGATCGAGAACATGCGCAAAGCCCACAAGGTTGCCGACGACCACGAGGACGTGGCGACCGCGAGCCTGCTCGAGAACTTCATCGACGAGGCGGAGAAGCGCTGCTGGTTCCTGTTCGAGGCAAGCCGCGGCGCCGAGCAGTCGGGTCACTGACCCCTGCCCCAATCTGGGATTTGTTCGATGGCCGGGCCTGCCCCGGCCATCGTTGTTTCGGCCATCGTCGTTTCAGCCCGGCTTGTCCCCAGCCTTCGCGCGCGCGGCGCCGTAGGCCCCGAAGTCTACGTGGTAGGTTTCCGCCGCCGTCTCTGCGGTTCAAGGAACGCGTCCCATGACCCCATCCCGCGACATTGCCCGGCTCATCGAGATCATGGCGGCGCTGCGCACGCCTGGAACCGGCTGCCCGTGGGATCTGGAGCAGAATTTCGCGACCATCGCGCCCTACACCCTGGAGGAAGCCTATGAGGTCGCCGATGCGATCGCGCGCGACGATCTCGTCGACCTGCGCGAGGAATTGGGCGACCTGCTGCTTCAGGTCGTGTTTCATGCCCGCATGGCGCAAGAGCAAGGCGCGTTCGATTTCGGCGACGTGGTCCAGACTCTGACCGAGAAGCTCGTCCGGCGGCATCCGCACGTCTTCGGCGAGGCGAAGGGCATGACCCCCGACGAGGTCAAAGGCCTGTGGGAGCGCATCAAGACGGAAGAAAAGGCGCTGAAGGCGAAGTCGCATGCCGCCAACGGCTCCGCGCCCAAAGTACCGCCCGAGACACCGTCCACGACGCCCGAAGGCGCGCTGGCCGGTGTGCCGGTGGTGCTCCCTGCCCTGACCCGCGCACTGAAGCTGCAGGCCAAGGCCGGCAGGGTCGGCTTCGACTGGAACGACCCGCTGGCCGTGCTCGCCAAGATCCGCGAAGAGGCCGACGAGATCGAGGCCGATCTCAAGGCCGGCAATGCCGCCGGCGCCGCCGCCGAGGTCGGTGATCTTCTGTTCGCCGTGGTCAACCTGGCACGCCACCTCGATGCCGATCCGGAAGCCGTGCTGCGCGCCACCAACCGGAAGTTCGAACGCCGTTTCGCATCGATTGAGGAGGCATTGGCCGCGCGCGGCAAGACTCCGCAGGGCTCGACGCTCGCCGAGATGGATGCGCTTTGGGACGCTGCCAAGGCGCAGGAAGCTTCACTGTAACCCGGCCGCGCGCAGATATTGCAGGTCGACGAAACGGTCGGGCGGCGGCAACGGCGGTTTCAAGGCGCCCGCCTCCCCCATCATGGCGATCACCTGCGCAAGCCCGTTGAGATCGATCTCGCCCTGCTTCGGCAGCACGCCGCGTTCCGGCTCGAAGAATAGCGCCATCGTCTCACGTGCGATGGATTCCGACGCTCCGGCCGTCGCGACCACCGTCTTGATGACGCGCTCACGGTTTGACGGTTCGCGGATGAAACGAAATGCCGCCGCAAGCCCGCGCACGTAGCGCACCATCGCCTCCTTGTTCGCCTCGGCGAACGAGCGGCGCACCGCCGTGACGGTGTAGAGAAGCTCCGGGACCGCCTCGGTCGAAAGCCCCAGCACACGGAAGCCCTGCTCGACGGCCTGGAGGTCCTGCGGCTGGCCGAGCACCACGGCGTCGCAGTCGCCGCGCCGCAGGCAGGCGAAGCGGCCCGATGTTCCCTCGATCACCCGGGACGCAAACTCGCCGCGCTTGAGCCCGTGCATGGTCAGGAGCTTGCGGATGGAGAGCGTGATCGTGCCGGTCTCGTCGGCCAGGCCGATGAGCTTGCCACGCAAGTCGTCGTAGCTTTTGATCTCGGACTTTGCGACCAGCGTGTAGATCGGATTGTTGAACTCGGACGCGAGCGCCACGGCGTCCGAGCCGTTGAACGCCGCGCGGATGAGGAACGGCGTGGCGACATGCGTGAGGTCGACGCTGTCGTTGTGGAGCGCGTCGATCTGCCGGTCGGCGCCGCCCGGAATCGGGATGAGGAATTTAACGTTCAGCCCTTCGCGCGCGAAGAAGCCCTCCCGCTCGGCCACCAAGACTGGGAGCGCGAAGATGCTGCGGGTCGCGGAGAATGCCTGGCCGTAACGCAGCGTGAGCGGTTCGGCGCGCGCGATTTGCGGAAGGGAAAGCGCGACCGCGAACATCGTCGCAATGACTTGCGGCAACGAATATCTCGTACCCTGCTGGAGCCACACTTCCCGCTGTCGTCCCCGCGAAAGCGGGGACCCAGTGCCGTATTCCTGAGACAGACTGGATTCCCGCTTTCGCGGGAATGACAAGCGGAGAACCTTCAACGCGATCGCAAGCATCTCACGTGCGGCCGGCATTGCCGCTCAATGCACCGCGGCGGCGCGCCCGAAGCGGGCGCGCACGCGTTCCGCATTGGCCGGATCGGCCCGCACCGTGACGCCCATTTGTCCGTCGGCCCGCAATTCCCTCGCCATCACCTCGGTGTGGCGATGGAGCCAGCTCAGGCCCGCGCCGTCGGCCGGATCAAGGACGAGGTCGAGCGTGATCCTACCGGCCGCAAGCCGGGCTTCGATCTCTGCTGTGAGGTGGTCGAGGCCCTCCCCGCTCAGCGCCGACACCAGCACCGGACGCTGTTCGGCCGGCTGGCGCTCGGCGAGATTCGCCAGCCTATCCCGGCCGGCGGCGTCGATACGATCGATCTTGTTCCAAACTTCGATGATGCGCCGGCCCTCACCTGCTTCAATGCCGAGCTGCCGCAGCACGTCCTCAACGTCGTGCGATTGCGCTTCGGTGTCTTCGTGCGACACGTCGCGCACGTGCAGGATCACGTCGGCCTCGATCACCTCTTCGAGCGTGGCGCGGAACGCCGCCACCAGCATGGTCGGCAGATCGGAAATAAAGCCCACGGTATCGGAGAGGATGATCCGCAGGCCCTTCGGCAGGTCGACCGCGCGCAACGTCGGGTCAAGCGTCGCGAACAGCATGTCGGCAGAGAGCACGCTTGCCTGCGTCATGCGGTTGAACAGCGTCGACTTGCCGGCATTGGTGTAGCCGACGAGCGCCACGATCGGGTACGGCACGCGCTTGCGGCTCTCGCGATGGAGCTTGCGGGTGCGCTTCACCTTCTCGAGCTCGGTTTCGATGCGCGCGATGCGCTCCTCGATCAGCCGCCGGTCGGTTTCGAGCTGGCTCTCGCCCGGCCCGCCCAGGAAGCCGAAGCCGCCGCGCTGGCGTTCGAGATGGGTCCAGGAGCGTACCAGACGGCTCTTCTGGTAAGTGAGATGCGCGAGCTCGACCTGCAGCGCGCCCTCGCGCGTGCGCGCGCGCCGGCCGAAGATTTCAAGAATGAGCCCGGTGCGGTCGACGACCTTGGCGCCCCAGGCCTTTTCGAGGTTGCGCTGCTGCACCGGCGAGAGCGGGCAGTCCATCACCACAACCCCGGCCTCGTCGCTTTTCACGAGGCCTGCGATCTCCTCGACCTTGCCTTTGCCGATATAGGTGGCGGGGCGGATGTCCCCGATCGGAACGATGCCCGAATTGACCACGGCAAGGTCGATCGCGCGCGCGAGCCCGACGACTTCGTCGAGCTTGGCGGCCGGCGTTCGCAACGTCTCCTGGCCGCGCGCGGCGGCGCCTTTCGGCCCGCGCGCACGCAGGTGCGGTTCGATGACAATCGCACGCCCGGTTTCCGAGCCCCGCGACGGGCTCAGCCGGTCAGGAGATTTGTCGAGCCAGCGGGGTTCCAACTACGCTTTGTCCCCACCCGGGGGATCGTCCCCGCCTTCGAACAACTGGATCGGATGACCAGGCATGATGGTCGAGATGGCGTGCTTGTAGACCAATTGGGAGTGTCCATCTCGACGCAACAGCACGCAGAAGTTATCGAACCAGGTCACCACGCCTTGCAGCTTTACTCCGTTCACCAGGAAGATCGTGAGCGGAGTCTTGTTTTTGCGCACATGGTTGAGGAAGGTGTCTTGCAGATTTTGTGTGCGTTCGGCCGCCATTGTGTTTGTTCCGCTTTTTTTCGCTCGCGGGCGGCTGCGAGCTTATTGCCAAGTCCATTCCCGCCCTCTTCTTGGCCTTCACCCGCTTGAGGACTTGGCTGCGCCATTACAAAACACGGCTAAACCTTGTGCAAGCACAAGTTGGGGGCAGGCATTGCTCCGAACTGGGTCGGAATAGCGCAAGCTTTGGCCTCCCGGGCAAACGGCAGCAGTTTGCCGTGGCCACAGGCCCAACGTGCCGCCGCATCAGGAAAATTCGGCGTGGCGATGGAAGTCGCGCCGCAGAGCGGTTGCAACCAGGCCCGGCGCACCGTTGCCGACCGGGCGCCCATCGATCTGAACCACGGGCATGACAATCAGGCTGGCGGAGGTCACGAAGGCCTCGCGCGCGCCATAAGCCTCCTCGACGGTGAAGGCGCGCTCCGTGAGCTTGAGGCCCTGCTCCTTGATCAGACCTAGCAATACGGTCCGGGTGATGCCGCGCAGGATACCGTGGTCGGTCGGGCGGGTGACCAGTTCGCCGTCCCTGGTGACAATCCAGGCATTGGTGGAGGAACCTTCCGTGACCCGTCCGGTGCGGTCCACGAACCAGGCCTCCTTCGCGCCCTGCTCCCGGGCTGCCTGTTTGGCGAGCACATTGGGAAGGAGCGAGACCGACTTGATGTCGACGCGCTCCCAGCGGTTGTCCGGCACGGTGATGACCGAGATGCCGTCGGCAGCGGCTCTCTCGTTGTTGGCTGGATCGAGATTGCGGGCGGTCACCACCACGCTCGGAACCGTGCCGGCGGGCGGAAAGGCGTGGTCGCGTCGCGCCACGCCGCGCGTGATCTGCAAGTAGACGATGCCGTCGCGCACGCGATTGCGGCGGACGGTCTCCCGCATGACGGCGCCCAGCGCCAAGGGCGACATCGGCATGTCGATGCGAAGTTCGCCGAGCGAGCGCATCAGCCGCGCCACGTGCAGCCGCTCGTCGACCAGGCGGCCTCCCCTCACCTCGCAGACCTCGTAGACGCCGTCTGAGAACTGGTAGCCGCGGTCCTCGATGTTCACGCTCGCCGCGTGCCGGGGCAGGTAGCGGCCATTCACGTAGGCAGTGCGCGACATCAGTCGATCCCGAGCGCCTTGAGCTTGCGATGAAGCGCGGAGCGCTCCATGCCGACGAACTCGGCGGTGCGGGAGATATTGCCGCCGAACCGGCTGATCTGCGCCACGAGATATTCACGCTCGAACACCTCGCGCGCGTCGCGCAGCGGCAGCCCCATGAGATGCTCGCCGCCGTCGCCGCCCGGCATCGACGGGACCATCGAGCCCACGTCCTGCGGCAGCATGTCGGCGTTGATCACCGCATCCGGATCGCCGCCCGCGAGGATCATCAGCCGCTCGACGTTGTTGCGCAGTTGCCGAACGTTGCCCGGCCAGTCGTGCGACTGCAGCACGGCCATCGCGTCCTCGCCGATGAGGCGCTTGGGCAAACCGGTTGCGGATGAAATCTGCTCCATGAACCACTGCACGAGGTTCGGGATGTCCTCACGCCGCTCGGCCAGCGGCGGCACGCGGATCGGGACCACCGACAGGCGGTGATAGAGGTCCTCGCGGAACTTGCCGGCCGCGATCTCGGCTTCGATGTTGCGTCCGGTCGACGAAATGATGCGCACGTCGACCTGCACCTTGCCGGTGCCGCCCACGCGCTGGAAACTCTGCTCCACGAGCACACGCAGAATCTTGTTCTGCGTCTCACGCGGCATGTCGGCGATTTCGTCGATGAACAGCGTGCCGCCGTGCGCCTCCTCCAGCGCGCCGACTTTGCGCGCCTCGCCGTCGGCCGGCTTCTCGACCCCGAAGAGCTCAAGCTCCATGCGCTCGGGCATCATCGCGGCCGCGTTGATCACGATGAACGGGCCGTTGGCACGCGCCGAGTGCGTATGGATGGTGCGGGCGACGAGTTCCTTGCCGGCCCCCGAGGGGCCGACGATCAGAATGCGGCTGTTGGTTGGCGCGACGCGTTCGGCGGTCTGGCGCAACTGGTTCATCGACGGCGACTTGCCGACGAGTTGCGCCGGCGACAATTGCTTGAGCGCCTTGACCTCGCGCTTGAGGCGCGACGTTTCGAGCGCGCGCTGCGCCACCAGCACCAGCCGGTCCGCCTTGAACGGCTTCTCGATGAAGTCGTAGGCACCCTGCTTGATGGCAGCGACCGCGGTTTCGATGTTACCGTGACCGGAAATCATCACCACCGGCATTTCCGGGTGCTGCTGCTTGACGGCGTCGAGCAATTGCAATCCGTCGAGCCGGCTGCCCTGCAGCCAGATATCGAGGAAGACCAGGTTGGGCCGACGGCTGGCGATATGCGCGAGCGCATCGTCGCTGTCGCGTGCCGTGCGCGCGCCAAATCCCTCGTCCTGCAGAATGCCGGAAACCAATTCCCGAATGTCAGCTTCGTCATCAACAATGAGAATATCATCGGCCATGTTACGCACCGGTTGCTAGTTTGGGGGTTACAGATTCACGTGCCGGCTCCGCTTCCGCGGCGCCGGGCATCACTGCCGAGAAGCGCAGTTGCATCCAGGCGCCTCTCTGGCCGGGATATTTCTCCGACGCATCGCTGAGCTCGATTCGTCCGCCGTGGTCCTCGAGAATGCGGCCGACGATGGCGAGGCCGAGCCCGGTGCCCTTCTCACGCGTCGTGACGTAAGGCTCGAGCAGCCGGCTGCGGTTCTCCTTCGGCAGACCGATGCCGTTGTCGACCACGTCGATCACGATATCGTCGCCATCGCGCTCAACCGAAACACGGATGTGGCCACGCCCAAGCTCGCCGGGAGGCACCGCCGCGACGGCTTCGGTCGCGTTCTTGATGATGTTGGTCAGGCCTTGCGAGATCAGCCGCCGGTCGAACCGCGCCGGCATCGGATCTTCCGCGATCTCCACGTCGATATCGATGTCGGCATTGCCGACCCGCTGCAGGAACACCACCTGGCGCACGGTGTCGGCGACGTTGTCCGTTTCCATCACGGGCTTCGGCATGCGGGCGAAGCGCGAGAATTCGTCGACCATGCGCTTGATGTCGTCGACCTGACGGATGATGGTGTCGGTGCACTGCGTGAAGACCGTGGTGTCTTCCTTGATCGCAGGCAGATATTTCCGGCGTAGCCGTTCGGCCGAAAGCTGGATCGGCGTGAGCGGGTTCTTGATTTCGTGGGCAATGCGCCGCGCGACGTCCGCCCAGGCGGAGGTGCGTTGCGCGCTGACAAGCTCGGTGATGTCGTCGAGCGTGACGACGTAGCCGTAATCGGCAGCGCCCGATTGTTCGCTCGTCACGCGCACCGACACGTTGCGCTCCTTGCCGCCGCGGTTGATCGTCACGAGACCCTGTACGAGCCGCTGCACGCCGACACGCGCGGTCGCGAAAATCTCGGCGAGTTCGGGCACGATGTCGGTCAGCGGGCGCCCGAGCGCCTCGGTTTCGGAACAGCCGATCAGCCGCTCGGCCGACCGGTTCAAGATGCTGATCCGGCTTTCCGCGTCGACGCCGATCACGCCAGCGCTGGCGCTGGCCAAGACCGCCTCGGTAAACCGCCGGCGGCTGTCGATCAGGTCGCGGGCGCGCACGATGTCGTCGCGTTGCGTGCGTAGTTCCTGCGTCATCTTGTTGAAGGTTTCGCCGAGCTGCGCGAGGTCGCCCTCCGACCGCCGGGTCGGAACCTGGACGTAAAGGTTGCCGGTCGCGACGACCTGGGCGGCGCCGATCAGGCGGCGGATGGGCGCCACGAGATAATTCGCGAAGTTGAGCCCGATCCACACTGCCGACAAGAGCACGATCAGCGAGATCACCGTGTACATCAGCCCGAAGGCGATCTGCACGCCGACCCGGCGCGATTCGAGATCGGCGTATTGCGCCACACCCTCGCGGGTGGCGTTCAGTTGCGCGAGCACGCGCGGGTCAAGCAGGCGTGCGATGTAGAGATAGGTGTCGGTATAGCCGCGCAGCTTGATGATGGCCGCGACGTAATTGGCGTCGAGGAACATCGCCACCTGCGGCTCCGTGTCGTTGACGGAGGCGAGCACATCGGGCGACGGCTTGCTGAAGATATGACTGACCTGCGAGTCGACCTGCTCGATGACGTTGAGGTCCTTGTCGATCAGCATCACTGCCGGCAGTCCGCGGATCGAAGCCTGTGCGGCCAGGAACTGACGGAACTGGTCGCGCGACTGGTCGTAGAGCGTTTTCGCGCGCGCAAGCTCGATGGCGGTCGCAATGGAATCGGCGCGCGCGAACTGCGCGTGCTCGCGCACATAGGCATCTGCCACGATGAGCGAGTTCTCGATGAGCGAATGCGTCTGCTGCGAGAACAGGCGATCGAGCCCGCGGTCGAGCGTCACGCTTGCTACCACCGCGACCAGGATCGCAGGTGCGGCGGCGATGACCGAGAACAGCGCCACGATCCGCACGTGCAGGCGCGCGGCGGCACGGCCACGACGCCGAGCCTGGATGACCCGCCACATCTCGCGGCCGATCAGGCCGACCAGCAGCGCGACGGTCACCGCGTTGACGAGCAGGAGAGTGACGACGACCTGGTGGGTCGGCGCAATCGGGGTGAGGCCGGCTAGCACCATGAAGGTGGTCAGAGCCGACAAGAGCGCAAGCACGACTACGAAAACGCCGATCGTCCGCACAATCCAGGGCGCGGGCGTCGCGGTATTCGTCGTGAATTCGGCTTGGCCGACCTGTGTCATCAACTCCTACGCGTCCAAATAGATACGCTTAACGCGCTGGACGCGGTCCCCCTGCCACACTGATGCTTTTCTACAACAATGTTGCCGGATTGCGACAATATAAGGGCGGTTAACCTTGCGGTGTGACCGATTAGCGCCGCCGTCTGTCAGGGACCAGAACTAGTCTAGCCGCCGCCGCGGAAAACCTGGATTTCCAGATCGCGGATTTTCTTCCGCAGCGTGTTGCGGTTGACCCCGAGGAGATCAGCGGCGCGGATCTGGTTGCCCCGAGTGGCCGCCAAGGTCACCGACACAGCGGGCAGCGGGTGTTCCACCTCCCGAAGCATCCGGTGGTAAAGGCCGGGTGGCGGCAGATCCTCGCCAAAACTGGCGAAATAGGCCGCCAGATGCCGCTCGACCGCAGCCGAAAGGCCCTCCTCGGTGCGCGGTTCCTCGCCCGCGGACGCCATGGCGGGTTGTGACAGTTCCGTGTCGATGACCGCGGCCGAGATCGTCTCCTGCGGGTAAAGCGCGGCAAGCCGACGGGCGAGATTTTCGAGCTCGCGGACGTTGCCCGGCCAGCGGTGGCGCTTGAGCCGTTCGAGCGCCGCGGCTTCAAGCTGCTTGGCCGGCAGGCCCTCACGCTCGACCTGGATGAAGAAATGCCGGATCAGATCGGGCACGTCCTCGATGCGCTCGCGCAGCGGCGGCAACCGCAGCGGTACCACGTTGAGGCGGAAGAACAGGTCCTCGCGGAACAGCCCCTGCTGAATGAGGATGCGGAGGTCCTTGTTGCTTGCCGCAACGATGCGGACGTCGGCCTTGATCGGCGTCCGTCCCCCGACGGTGGTGTATTCGCCCTGCTGCAGCACGCGCAGCAGCCTGGTCTGTGCCTCCATCGGCATGTCGCCGATTTCGTCGAGAAACAGCGTCCCGCCTTCGGCCTGCTCGAAGCGGCCGGAACTGCGGGTATTTGCGCCGGTGAAGGCGCCCTTTTCGTGCCCGAACAGCTCGGACTCGATGAGATCGCGCGGAATAGCGGCCATATTGATGGCGACGAACGGACCGCTGCGCCGCTTGCCGTAGTCGTGCAGCGCGCGGGCGACGAGTTCCTTGCCGGTACCGGACTCGCCCGTAATCATCACGGTGAGGTCGGTCTGCATGAGCCGCGCCAGCACGCGATAGATTTCCTGCATCGCCGGCGAGCGGCCGACCAGCGGGATCGACTCGAAGTCCTCGGGCTTCACCGCCGGGCGCACGCGCTCCTTCGGCTCCGACAGCGCGCGGCCGACAATCGCGATCAGTTCCTTCAGATCGAAGGGCTTTGGCAGGTATTCGTAGGCGCCGCGCTCGGAGGCCCGCACCGCGGTCATGAACGTATTCTGCGCGCTCATGACGATCACGGGCAATTCGGGCCGCATCTTCTTGATGCGCGGCAAGAGGTCGAACGCGTTCTCGTCCGGCATCACGACGTCGGTGATGACCAGGTCGCCGTCGCCCTGGCTGACCCAGCGCCAAAGCGTCGCCGCGTTACTGGTCGAACGCACCTCGTAGCCCGCGCGCGACAGCGCCTGATTGAGCACAGTGCGGATCGCGGCATCGTCGTCCGCCACCAAGATGTTTCCCGCAGGCATTGGCATCCTCTTCAGGTAACGCCACCCGGCTCGGCGTCGTTACCCAGATAAATGGGCATGAGAATTCGGAAGGTCGTCCGCCGCACTTGCGATTCGCATTCGATGATCCCTCCGTGGTCGCCGACGATCTTGGCAACCAGTGCAAGCCCCAGGCCAGATCCGGTCGGTTTGGTCGTCACAAATGGATCGAAGAGATGCGGCAGGAGGTCCTCTGGAACACCCGGGCCGTTGTCCTTGACGCAGAATTCGAGCGGCAGGGACACGCGTGTCTTGTGTCCGGGCAACGAAAGCCGCACGCCCGGCCGGAACGCCGTCGAAAGCTGGATTTCGCCGTCGGCAGCGTCCTCGCCGATCGCCTCCGCGGCGTTCTTCACCAGATTGAGAAAGACCTGGATGAGTTGGTCGCGGTTGGCGAGCACCGGCGGCAGCGACGGATCGTACTCTTCGATGAACTTGATGTGGCGCGCGAAGCCCGACTGCGCGAGACGCTTCACATGCTCCAGCACCACGTGGATGTTGACCGACTCGCGCTCGACCGGGCGCTCGTCGGAGAAGACTTCCATGCGGTCGACGAGCTTCACGATCCGGTCGGTCTCATCGCAGATGAGCCTCGTCAGCGTGCGGTCGTCGTCGCCGACCGAATGTTCCAGCAGTTGCGCGGCGCCGCGGATGCCGGAGAGCGGATTCTTGATCTCGTGCGCCAGCATGGCGGCGAGCGCGATCACCGAACGCGCCGCGCCGCGATGCGTGAGCTGGCGGTCCATCTTGTCGGCGATGGTGCGCTCCTGCAGCATGATGACCAGATGGTCCGGCCGGTCCGGCAGCGGCGCCACGTGCAGGTCGACAAGGCGCTCGCCGGGATTGCGCGGCGTACCGAGATCGACCTTGTACTCGTTGACCGCCGAGCCGCGCGCCCTCGCCTGCTCGATCAGCGCGAGCAGCGGGCTGCCGAACGGCACGAGTTCGCCGAGCGTATGGCGCCGCAGCAGCGGCAGCGAGGCTTCGAAGAACGCTTCGGCCGCCGCATTGGCATTTGCGACCCGGCCGTCGCCCGCGATCATGATGACGGGATGAGGCAGCGCATCGAGCACGGCATCAGCGGTGCCCGAGGGCAACGTCGGCATGGGCTCAAGGCGGTTCATGCGGCCTTTCTCGCGTTCCAGGCAAACGCCTCGTAGGCGTCGGCAAGATGGCGGCGGACCCGTGGGGTCCTCGGCAGGCAACACGCGGTGACGGTGGCTCCTGAGCAGATCGTCGGGCGCACCGGCGGTCTCGGCCGCCGCATCGAGCGCCCAGCCCAGGTGCTTGCGTGCGTGGCGCCGGCCGATCCTGACGCCATGGTGGGTGAGCAGTCTCGTCGTAGAGCGTTTCGATGATATCGAATTGCACCGTCAGCGCCGGCGCGTGCTCGCGCTGGCCACCGGCGAGTCGCCGAGCGATCTGACCGGGCAGCCAGGGCCGGCCCTGGGCGGCACGTCCGATCATCACGGCGTCGGCACCCGACGCCATGAGCGCCGCAACCGCGTCTTCGTAGCTGTCGATATCGCCGTTGACGACGACCGGGATCGAGACGCTCGCCTTGATGGCGCGAACGGCCGCCCAGTTTGCCTGTCCCTTATAGAACTGGCAGCGGGTGCGGCCGTGCACCGTCACGAGACGAACGCCCGCCTGCTCGGCGCGGCGCGCCAGTTCCGGCGCGTTGATCGATCGATCGTCCCAGCCCAGCCGCATCTTGAGCGTGACAGGAACAGACACCGCGCCGACCGTGGCTTCGATCAAGCGTCAGTGCGTGATCGAGATTACGCATCAGCGCCGAGCCGGATTCACCGCCGGTCACATGACGCGCCGGGCAACCCATGTTGATGTCGATGACGTCGGCGCCGGATCCTTCCGCGATGCGGGCGCCTTCGGCCATCCAGTGCGGCTCGCAGCCCGCGAGCTGCACGACATGAAGCGTGTGGCCGTTGCCCTCGGCACGCAAAATCGCGCGCGGGTCAGCCTCCACCAGATCCTGGCTCGCCGTCATCTCGGAGATGACAAGACCGGCCCCAAATCGGGCAGCCAATCGCCGGAACGGCGCGTCGGTCACGCCGGACATCGGCGCAAGAATGACGTTGTTGGGCAGTGCAACATCACCAATTGCGATCCCTGGTGAGGAAAAATTCGTTTGCGGCAAGGTCACTTAGCTTTCCTGCCCATCAATTAGGCGATAATGCACGATTGCATATAGTTTAGCCAACTGGCTCGAATGCGCAAGTGTTGCAGTGCAAAAAATGCGGCGCAAATCGGGAATAGGTGAAATTCCGTTTGCCGCCACGCCGCGACGGGGTAAAGCCATCCCGGGCGTCATCTTTTGAAGCCGGGGAGCCATGGCCGACAGGGTCGCAGCCATCGTCGTGGCAGCAGGCCGCGGGTTGCGTGCCGGCGGCGACCTCCCAAAACAATACCGTCACATTCTTGGCGAGCCGGTCATCCGGCCGAGTATTGCGACATTCGTGCGACATGACGAAATTGCGCTCGTCCAGCCCGTCATTCATCCAGATGACACAGAGTATTTCGACGCGGCGGTCACCGGCCTCGACCTGCTGCCGCCCGTTCACGGCGGCGCCACGCGACAAGCCTCCGTCCTCGCCGGGCTGGAGGCCTTGGCGCCTCGGTCTCCGGATATCGTGCTGGTGCACGACGCGGCGCGGCCCTTCGCCTCGCCGGCATTGATCGCGCGCGCAATCGAGGCGGCGCGCGCGACGGGCGCCGCCATCCCGGCGCTCGCCGTTGCCGATACGGTGAAGACGGTGGATACGGACGGTCGTGTCACCGGCACCATCGACCGGGCGCAGCTTCGCCTCGTCCAGACGCCGCAAGCGTTTGCGTTCGATGCCCTACTCGACGCGCATCGGCGCGCGCGCGACGCCGGCCGCGACGATTTCACCGACGACGCCGCGCTTGCCGAATGGGCCGGGCTGAAAGTTACGACATTTCAGGGAGAAAGCGCGAACGTGAAGCTCACCACGAACGAGGATTTCGCCCGCGCCGAAGCGGCGAAGTTTGCCGAGCTCGGCGACGTTCGCACCGGGTTTGGTTTCGACGTGCACCAGTTCGGCGACGGCGACCACGTCATGCTGGGGGGCGTTCGCATCCCGCACCAGCGGGGGCTTGCCGGCCATTCCGACGCCGACGTCGTCCTTCACGCGCTGGTCGATGCGCTGCTCGGCGCGATCTCGGACGGGGACATCGGCGTGCACTTCCCGCCGACCGATCCGCAATGGCGCGGCGCGTCCTCCGATCGGTTCCTTGCCTTCGCAGTGGAGCGGGTGCGTGCCCGTGGCGGACGCATCGCGCATCTCGACATCACCATCGTCTGCGAGGCGCCGCGCATCGGCCCCCACCGCGATGCCATGCGCGCCCGCGTCGCGGACATCGCCGGGCTGCCGCTCGCGCGCGTCGCGGTCAAAGCCACGACGAGCGAGAAGATGGGGTTCACCGGGCGCGGCGAAGGCATGGCGGCCTTCGCCAACGCCACGGTCCGCCTCCCCTGGAGCGAATGATGATCAATCCGGCGTTGACGGCCGCGGCGCGTGCCCTGCTCGATCTCTGCCGGACCAGACGGCTCAAGATCGCCACGGCGGAATCCTGCACCGGCGGGCTGGTGGCCGCGACGCTGACCGACATCCCAGGCTCCTCCGACGTGGTCGACCGCGCCTTCGTGACCTACAGCAATGCCGCCAAGCAGACCATGCTCGGCGTTCCGCCGGCGCTGCTGGAACGCTTCGGCGCGGTGAGCCGGGAAACCGCCGAAGCCATGGCGCGCGGCGCGCTGAGCCATGCGCCGGTGCATCTCGCGGTGTCGGTGACCGGCATTGCCGGGCCGGGCGGCGCAGTGCCGGGCAAGCCGGTCGGGCTCGTGCATTTCGCCGCCTGCTCGCGCACGCGCCGGCTGGTTCATCAGGAACGCGAGTTCGGCGACATCGGGCGAACGCAGGTACGCGAAGCCTCGGTCGCGGTCGCCCTCGCCATGTTGCAGGAGCTGGCCGAGACCGAGTAGCCGCCGCCGTTTAGCGGAACGCCCTAGGCGAAGCGTCAGGCGTGCACGTGCTTCTTCAAGCGGAAAGCGAGCGCAATGTAGAGGATGCCCTCGACGATCGCGTAAATCCCGATCACCCAGATGAGAGCGAGCGCGCCGGCACCCGGCACGATCATGACGCCGATCCCGAACAGCACCGAGATCACGCCGCAGAGGATCAGGTACCACTCGTTATCGATCTCCTTGCGCAGCCGGATCGCGCCGATGATCTGAAAGACGCCGATCGCGATCGCCCATCCGGCGATAAAGAACAGCAGCACCAGCGCCGTGATGCCGGGCCACGCGAACGTCAGGATACCGGCGGCAATTCCGGCCAGGCCGATGATCGCCAGCCACCAGCGCGGCGCGGGCGCACCGCCCGTGATGGCGGAGACGATCGCCAGCACGCCGTCGATCAGGGCGTAGGCGCCGTAGAACAGAATGAGCGTGAGCAGTGTGATCCCAGGCCAGACGAAGGCGAGCACACCAAAGACGACCGCCGCGATGCCGCGCAGCAGCAGGAGCCACCAGTTCTTCGCCAGTTGGTGCACCAAGGTGGCGCCCAGGCCGTGCCCCGGGCCGTGATCGGCTGGTATTGTCGTCATGGGGTGTCCTCCGCATCGCAGACTTGCATTCTAGCACGGAACGGGTTTGGACGAGCATGCGCCGCAGGTGCGGTCGGCCGCAGCGCACTCCTTTCCGCCGCCTACCGCTGCGACTATAAGAGCCCACGAACAAAAATGAACGCGATGCTGATGCTTCAAGGAAGGATACCGGAATGCTGACGTTGTATTTCTTTCCCGGCGCGTGCTCGATGGCCGCTCACATCATCCTGGAAGAGAGCGGAGAGACATACACGCCGCAGCAGGTCGATTTCACCAAGGCGGAGCAGCGCTCGGAAAGCTATCTCAAGATCAATCCGCAAGGCCGCGTGCCGGTGCTGCGTCTCGACAACGGCGAAACGGTCGCCGAGAACACCGCGATCCTCCCCTATCTCGGCAAGCGCTTCGGGCTTTGGCCGACAGACCCGATCGCCGAAGCGAAGGCGCTGTCGCTGATCGGCTTCCTGGCGGCGAGCGTTCATCCCGCGCACGCCCACTTCAACAGGCCGGAGCGTTACACGGCGAGATCAGGCGGCGTTTCCCGGCATCAAGGACACCGGCCTCAAGACCTTCCACAACTATCTCAAGCAACTCGACGAGCGGCTCGCCGGGCGGGAGTGGTTCTCCGATCGCTATTCGGTTCTCGATCCTTACGGCTTCGTCTTCTACACCTGGGGCGTGCGCCGCGAGCTGCCGATGGCGGAGCTCAAGAACTACACGGCGTTCAAGGATCGCATGATGCAGCGGCCCGCGGTCCAGCGCGTGGTCGAGCAGGAGAAGGTCAAGCTCTGATCCGGCGGATCGGACGTTCAATGCCGCGAGCTAATCGGTATACGACCCGATGCTGGCGGCGGCATCGATCATCGGCTGCTGGCTGACGGTGATGAATCCGGCGCGGGGCCGGTCGAGGTCCTGGATCAGCAGGATGATGGCCGAGACCAGGACGATGGTGACATAGACCGGAATCCGCGACGAGCGCGACCGCAGCCCGCCGGCATAACCGGCGAATGCGGCAGCGACGGCCGCGGCGCCGTAAAGTGAAATCAGCACGATGTTCGGCACCTTGCTGCGCAGCGCCGCCAGGCGTTTGCCCTGGTCGTCGATCATCTCGTTCAGGGTCTGGATGAAAAGCCCGGTCGGCACCATCCCGGAATCCTTCGCCGCCACGGTCTTTGCCAACTGCCAGAGCGCCTCCTGCAGCGCATTCGAGCGGGCAACCGCCGCGTTCAGCTCTTCAAGCGAACTCGCTCGCTGGGCGATGTCGAGGCGAACGAGCACGTACTCCTTCAATATCTTCAGCGCTTCGGTGTTGTGCGGGGCGGGCAGCAGCCGCGCGCGCAAGGCGGTCGTGCCGATCGCGTTCGCCTCGTTCAGTACCGCGTCGCGCCGGGTGTCGAAGCGCGCCAGCGACATGGCGAAGGTAAATCCGATCATCAGCGCCAGCAGGCCGAGGACGGCACTCTCCAGCGTCGAAATATCGTCCTCACCCTCACCCCGATCGCGCGCCCGCACGCCGAGCCAACGGCCGATTTCGCTGGCGACCAGGATGACAACCAGGCCGACGAAGAAGATCGGCAGCAGCTGATATTCGTAGAGATCGATCATGAGAACCCTGTTACCCGCGACACGATCGGCGGCCGGTCGTGATCGGACGAGCGCGTCGCGGTCGACACTGTCGGGGTAACGCGCCCGGAAACACGTGTGGTTCGGCTCCGGGCGACGTTTGGCGCAAGCCGTCTGCTACGACCAGCCCAGCCGCTGCTCGATCGCACGGCCCATCACCCAGTCCTTGTCCTGCTCCGACAGGAAATCGAGCGTCTCGGTGAAATGGCTGATGCGCTGCTTGTAGCTCGCCTTGGCGAACGAGTTCGTCATGTCGGTGCCCCAGTAGCAGCGCTGCGGACCGAACGCGTCGAACACCCGCTTGAGATGCGGCTTCATGTCGGCGAACGGATAGCCTTCGAGCGAATAGGTCGGCGCCGACGACATCTTGCACGACACGTTGGGATACTTGGCGAGCGCGACGGTCGCGGCGATCGCTTCCGCGGTCTTGCCGGCCTTGGCGATGTCGACCGACAGGTTCATGTGGTCGACGATCAGGTTGAGCTGCGGATGGCTTTTCGGCGATCGGCCCGAACGCCGCCGATTGGCCGGGCGCCAGGAACATCACCGGCAGTCCGGCCTTCTCGGCGGCCGGCCAGAACCAGTCGGCGGTGCCGTTGGTGAGCCACGGCGCGATCGGCGCCGAGGAAAGTCACGCGCACGCCGCGCATGCCGGGCTGCTCCTTCCACTTCGGCAGCAGCTCGGCCGACTTCGGATTCTCCAGCGGGATGCGGCCCATGACGGCGAAGCGGTCGGGATAACGCTTGACCGCTTCGAGCGCGTAGTCGTTGCGGTCGCCCGGCCAGGACGGCGGCACGATCACGACGCGCGATGACGCCCGCTTCGTCCATCATCGGCACCAGCTTTTCGATGGTGAACGGTTCGGGAAGCTGCGGCGGGCGTCCGGGCACCCATTTCCAGTCCGGCGTCTCCGCCTTCCACAGATGGACCTGCGCATCGACGATTTTTCTATTTTGCCCGGCCGGGGTCTGAGCCGCCATTCGGTGTGCTCCTTGTGTGGTCAGCGCCAGGCCAGCGCCGACGCCAAGCGTGCTGTTGAGAAATTTGCGACGTGACAACATGTGCGAAACCTCCCTGAATTGCGATCACGGTCACTCTGCGTTGACCTTGTACGCGGGCATGATCCTGCCTGCTCCGGAGGAGGGCCGCAATGCGGATGATCGCAGGCGCCGGCCTCACGGCCTGCGCAGCGAACGTCGGTGACTTTGGTTATTCCGGCAGAGCGCCGAACGTGAACACCGCGCCGATCCAGGCCGACGGGTTCGGTGCGAGCGTGCTGAAATACTTGGTGTAGATCTCGACGATCTCGCCGCTGCGGAATACCCGCGCGAGCCCGGTATTGACGGCCAGCCGGAACGCCCAGTCGCCGCGCGGCAGCATGATGCCGAACGGCTCGAACGACAGATCGTCGGGCAACAGCGAGTAATCGCGCAGGTTGGCCGCCTGTGCGAGCGCCAGCAGAACAAGCTTGTCGGTGGCAAAGCCGTCGAGCGCGCCGCGCGCGAGCGCCGCCACGCCCTCCTCCCGGTCGCGAAATTCGACCAGCATCGCGTCCATCTTGCGCTGCTGGAGCTGATCGCGGATCGCGCGGGCATTGGTCGAACCCGGCACCACGCCGATCTTCCGGCCCGCCATGCTGTCGAAATTGAAGAAGCCCCTGTCCGGCCTTCACCAGCACGCCGGTGCTCTCGGCGTAGATCAGGCTGGAGAAGTCGACCATCTTGAGCCGCGACAAGGAAATGGTGGTCGACCCGCACTCCATGATCGGCGGCACCATTGGCGATCGCTTCAAAGCGCGTGCGGGTGTCGACCTGCACCCAGCGGATCGCAAGCGACGGCAGCCCGAGCTCGCGCTCGATCGACTTGGCAATGCGCTCGCACAGCTCGATGCTGTAGCCGGTGGGCTTGCCCTGCCCTACGACGAACGCGAACGGCCGCGAATCCGTGCGATAGGCAATCCGCAGCGTCGCGGTCTCCTGGATGGTCTTCAGCCGTCCTTCGACCGGCTGAGCGCCAGCGACGCCGCCGGTCAGCGCGACGCCCAACAGCGCAACGATCACGCACCGCATGAAACTCTCTCCTGGGAACTATCCCCCAAATCCCCTCGCGCGCAGGCGATGACAACCTGAAGGCGTCATCGCCCGCCGCCAGCCGTCTCATCGCACGGCCTGCGATATTTGACTATAGCCGACGTTGCCGCGACCATGGGTTCTAGCGTCGCGGCGGCGGTCGCTGCGACCGAACGCCCGCACGCACCGCTTTCATCGTCAGCGCTAGGATGCTCCATGATCCTGATGCCGGGTTCCGAACGCATCGTCGCTGACAACCGGACGAATCCGGTTCTCGGCCGCGTGCGCTGGGCGCCGGCCAAGTCGCTATGGATTGGAACGATGACAGCCCTGGCGGTTGTCTTCGGCCCGCCGTTGTTCACCTTCGATGCATTTGCCCTGTTTATCATCACGAGCGGGGTCACGTTGTGCTTCGGTCATTCGGTCGGAATGCACCGCAAGCTGATCCATCAGAGTTTCGAGTGTCCGCTATGGCTGGAGCGCATCTGCGTCTATCTCGGCACGCTGGTCGGCATGGCCGGCCCGTACGGCATGATCCGTCTGCATGATTTCCGCGACTGGGCGCAGCGCCAGCCGGCCTGCCACGACTATTCCTGTCATCGCGCCGGCTTCTGGCACGATGCCTGGTGGCAGATGCACTGCCGGCTCGCGCTGACACATCCGCCAGAGTTCCAGCTGGAGCCGCGGCTCGCCAACGACAGGTTCTATGCCGCCGTCGAGCGCACGTGGATGTTGCAGCAGGCGCCCTGGGCGCTGTTGTTCTTCGCGCTCGGCGGCTGGAGCTGGCTCGTCTGGGGCATCTGCGTGCGCGTCGCCGTCTGCGTGACCGGACACTGGCTGATCGGCCACTTCGCGCACCGCAAGGGCGGCCAGACCTGGGTGGTCGAGGGCGCTTCCGCGCAAGGCTACAACGTGCCGCTCGCCGGTTTCATCAGCATGGGCGAGAGCTGGCACAACAATCACCACGCCTTCCCGAGTTCGGCCAAGCTCGGGTTGTTCCCCGGCCAGATCGATCTCGGCTGGTGGCTGATCAAGGTGTTCGCGGCGCTCGGCCTTGCCTGGGACATCAAGACGCCGGCCGATCTTCCGGAGCGGCCCGGATTGCGGCGATTGCCCGAGGCTGAGCCGCGCGTGCCGGCACTCGTCGGTCTCGAAGGCGAGTGCCGATGACGCCCTTCGCCTTTCGCGGCCGGATCGGTCGCCTGCCCTACGCCCTAATGTTCGCTCGGGCTTTTCTTCAGCCAGCACCTGATCACGTTCGCGATCCTCAGATCGCAGGGCGTCGCGTTGAAGCTCGACTGGTGGTTCGTGTTCGTACCGTTGCGGTCGCTGGTGACCCAGGCCAATTTGCCAAGCCCGATCCTGACCGTCGGGTTTGCGTATTTGCTGATCGCCGCCTGGGCGCTAGCCTCCCTTGCCTATCAGCGCGCGAAGGACGCCGGCATCAACGAATGGATCGCCGCGGCTGCAATTGCGCCGTTCCTTCAGCTCGGCGTGATCGCGTACCTGAGCGTCGTGCCGAGTCGCGGCACCGATCCGCTGCCGAGCGCGGGCGTCAAATCCGGCGGGCCGCACTCCCAGGGAGCAAACATTGCTTACGGCATCATCGCCTGCGTCGGCGTCACCGTCGCGGCGGTAGCCCTCAGCACGCTGTTGTTCAGCAGCTATGGTTTCGGCCTGTTCGTCTTTTCGCCATTCATCATCGGGGCCATCACCGCGTTCATCTTCAATTTCAAGACCGATCTCGGTGCCAGGCGGACGAATATCCTGCTGGCCGTCGCCACCGGATCGGCGCAATCGGCCTCATCGCGGTCGCGCTCGAAGGCATCATCTGCGTCATCCTGATCGCTCCACTCGCCTTCGGTCTGGCGGTGCTGGGCGGCATGCTGGGGCGCGCCATCGCCGTTTCAACGCAACGCCCGGCGCAGCAATTTCTGTCGGGCTTTGCGCTGCTGCCGATCATGTTCGCGTTCGAGAGCCTCCTGCCGGCCGAGACCAGCTTCGACGCGCGTCAGTCGATCCTGGTCAACGCGCCGCCCGAAGCGGTCTGGGCCTCACTTCTGCACATGGAAACGATCGCGCAGCCGCCTGGCGTTGCTGTTCCGGCTCGGCGTCGCGCATCCGATCCGCGGCGATGTCATCGGCGAGGGCGTCGGCGCACTCCGCCATGGCGAATTCTCGACCGGCGTCGCAATTGAACGCGTCACCGAATGGGTGCCGAACCGAAAGCTTGCCTTCGTCGTCGAGAAGGATGTCCCGGCGATGCGCGAGCTCAGCCCCTATCATCACGTGCATGCTCCACACGCAGTGGGCTATTTCCGCACCAGCCTGACGAGCTTCGAGCTCGTGCCGCAGCCCGGCGGCGGTACGCGGATCGACGAGCTGACATCGCATCAGCTCAAGCTTGATCCGGTGCTCTACTGGCTGCCGATGACGCGTTGGATCGTGCACACCAACAACGCGCGCGTGCTGGCGCACATCAAGCGGCAGGCGGAGCAGAGCGTTGGCGTGCGATCGGCTACTGCGTCGCCTTGAGCAGATAGGCGATCAGGTCGGCGCGGCCGTCGGCATCGGGCATCCCGGCGTACGGCATGCGGTTCGCCGGCACGGCCTGCTGCGGATCGGCGATGAAGGCATCAAGCGTCTGCGCCGACCAGACGATCCCGCTGCGCTTCAAGGCGGGCGAATAGCGGAACTCCGTCAGCTCACCGGCCTTGCGGCCGATCACGCCGTGGAGGCTCGGCCCCACCTCGTTCATGCCGCGCTCGACCTTGTGGCATGCCGCGCACTCTTCGAATTTCTTCTCGCCGCGGGCGGCGTCGCCGTCGGCGTGCGCGGCCGTTGTCGCGAGCATGAACACGGTCGCCGCGAAAATCTGGCATGTTGCGAACGAAGACCTGCGCCGTCATGCCCGGCCTTGTGCCGGGCATCCACGTCTTTATCCGTCTGTCGAGAAGCAAGACGTGGATGGCCGGGACAAGCCCGGCCATGACGGGGAAATTTCCTGCCGGCCTTCATCATGCCGGCACCAGCGGAGCGGGATTCTTGGCGTAGCGCTTGATCGCGTCCGCCGTCCAATACGCCAGCGCGCCGACCGGCCCGGTCGGGTTGTACGACGCATTGTGCGGAAACACGTTGGCGCCGACCACGAACAGGTTGTGGCAATCCCAGCTCTGCAGGTACTTGTTCAGCACGCTGGTCTTCGGGTTGGTGCCCATGATGGTGCCGCCGGTGTTGTGCGTCGACTGATACGGCACGACCGTCCACGGCTGCGTGCGAGCGCTCGCCTCGTTGAGACGCGTCGGCTTCATCGACTTGGCGATATCGTTGACCACCTTCGCCGCATGTTCACCGAGCTTGTGCTCGTTCGTCTTGTAGTCGAACGTCATACGCATCAGCGGCAGGCCGAACGCATTCCGGTAGGTCGGGTCGAGATCGTAGTAGTTGCTGCGGTTGGCCATCACGCTGCCGCTGGCGCCAATGTTCATGGCGGTCTGGTACCACTTGGCAGTCTCGGCCTTCCAGACCTTGCCCCATTGCGGCGTGCCGCGCGGCACCGGGCGGTAGCCGATCGGCAGCACGGTGTTGAAGCCGCCGGCCACGTTGTAGCCGCCGACGAAGCCATGCGGCCCGCGATCGAAAGCCCAGTTGATGTTGAAGTCGTCGATCGTGGCGTTCGAGCCGCCGGCGTTCATGAACGGGTTGAAGTTGCGGTTCTCGAAGAACAGCGTCGCGCCGACGCCGGTCTGGTAACAGTAGTTCTTGCCGACCACGCCGGTCCCGGCGACCGGCTCGTACGGCGTGCCGATGCCTGACAGCAGCATCAGGTGGACGTTGTTGATCGCATAGGCGCAGAGCAGCACCATGCCAGCGGGCTGCTCGAATTCCTCGCCGTTGAGCACGTTGGTGTAGGTAACGCCGGTCACGCGCTTGCCGTCGGAATCCTTCAACACCTTGGTGACCCATGAATGCGTGCGCATCTCGAAGTTCGGGTTGCGCATGGCAATCGGGATCACCGTGATGTGCGGGCTGCCCTTGGCGTTGGCCTCGCAGCCGAACCGCTGGCAGTAGCCGCAATAGACGCAGGCGCCGAACTTCGATCCATCCGGATTGACGTAGGCGCGTGACGCGTTGGCCGACGGCCGCGGGAATGGATGATAGCCGTTGTTCTTGGCGGCCTCGCTGAACACTTCGGCAGCCAGGATCGGCGTGAGCGGCGGCAACGGATAGTCGCGCGCGCGCGGCGCCTCGAACGGATTGCCGCCGTCGACGATCTTGCCCTGGAGGTTGCCGGCCTTGCCGGAGATCGCGGCGGTGTATTCGAACTTGTCGTAGTAGGGCTCGAGCTCGTCGTAAGTGATGCCCCAGTCCTGGATCGTCATGTCCTCGGCGATGAAGTTCTTGCCGTAGCGCTCCTCGTACATGGAGCGGACCTTGAACTCCATGTCGGTCCAGCGCCAAGTGTGGCCGCTCCAGTGCACGGCCGAGCCGCCGACCACCTCGCCCGGCAGGAACGAGCCCAGGCGCCGCATCGGCAACGCCTCCTGCGAGGGGTTATTGCGGATGGTCAACGTATCGCGCTGGGTGTTCTGCATCAGGTCATGACGCACCACGTAACGCAGTTCGTCGCGGATATTTGGCACCGCGAAGTCCTTGTCGGTCGAGCGCTGCCCGCCGCGTTCGAGCGCTACCACCTTCAATCCGGCCTCGGTGAGTTCTTTCGCCAGAATGCCGCCGGTCCAGCCGAGCCCGACGATGACGACGTCGACGTCTTTGAGTTTGGTGACCATGTCGCCCTCCCCTCAGCTCATGTCCGCGATGCCGATCGGATTGGCGGGAAACTTCTTGTCGCGATATTTCACGATGTTCTCGCGATGCACGGCGATCGCGCCGGGGAAACCAATCAGCTTCCACCCGGCTTTGTCGCGGTTGCCGCCGTAGATCGGGTCCGCGAACATGCCCTGCATCACGGTTTGGTAGAGCGTCGACCAGAAGTCGCGCACCGGCAGCCCATTGTCGAACGTGATCTTGGCGGTCGAGAGCCCGACCAGCACCTCCTCGCGTTGCGGTTCGGTGAGGTGATCGAAGGTCTTGCCGTAGGCCTTGCGGCAATGCGTGTTGGTCGCCTCGATGCCGGCGCGATAGAGTTGCGCGGGCGTGAGGGGCAATTGGTAGCCCTGGCTGGGCACGCCCTTCTTCCACGGACCCTGCATGTAAAGCCGGTCGCCGTTGCCCCAGGCGCCCGCGAGCGCCCGGTCGATGAAGATGTTGATCCCGATGTCGGTGCCTTTCGGCGTGAGCTCGTCCGCCGGCACCATGTGATCCACCAGCGCTTCGACGAACGCCGCCTCGTCGAGATTGAGGAAGGCGTAACCCGCAGCCGGAGCCTGAGGAGCCGGCTGCTGCGCCTGCGCATCTTGCGGCAGGACCGCCGGTGTTGCAGTGGCGACTGCGGCACCGCCGACTACGGCGCCTTTCAAGAAATCACGCCGGCCAAATCCCTCGTCTTTCATGTGCGCCTCCCTGCTCTGGCTTGACGGCCGCCAGATTGAATTTGTTCAAAAATGCGCTTTTCGGACGGGACCGGCAAGGCCGTTCGGGCGCGGGCGTTGGCGGCCCGCGCGGACCAGTCGATCTTGCGAGAGCGCTTACTTCCTCGCCTTGAACGGATCCTTCACCGCCTCGAAGGTTGCGAATTCGACGTTGTAGAGTTCGCCATCCATCCGCTCGACCTTGCGCACGTAGACGTTCTGGATGATGTCGCGGGTCTGCGGATCGATCGAGATCGGGCCGCGCGGGCTTTCCCAGCTCATGCCCTTCATCGCGGCGAGGAGGCTCTCGGCGTCGGTTTTGCCGCCGGTCTTCTTCAGCGCCTCATAGATCAGGTGCATGCCGTCGTAACCGCCGACCGACATGAAATTCGGCCGGAAGTTCGCGGCCTGCTTGAAGGCTGCGACATAGGCCTTGTTCGCCGCGGACGGATGCGCGGCTGAATAGAAATGCGTGGTCACGGTACCGATCACCGCGTCGCCCATGCCGTTGAGCAGGTCATCGTCGGTCACGTCGCCCGAGCCGATGATCTTGACGCCGGCCTTGTCGAGGCCACGCTCAAGATACTGTTTGACGAAAATAGAGCCTTGCCCGGACGGTACGAAGATGAAGATCGCATCGGGTTTGGCATCGGCGGCGCGTTGCAGGAACGGTGCGAAGTCCGGGTTGGCGAGCGGCACGCGCAACCATTCGGCGACCTGCCCGCCGTTTGCGACGTAACCCATCTTGAACGCGTTCTCGCCGTCGATACCGCCCTGGAAATCGGAGACGATGCTGACGGCCTTCTTAATGCCGTTCTTGACTGCCCACTCGCCGATCGGGACGACCGACTGCGCAAGCGTGAAGCTCGTGCGCACGATCATCGGCGACTGCTCGGTAATGATCGACGTGCCGGCGGCCATCACCAGCATCGGCACCTTGGCTTGCGTCGCGATCGGCGCTGCCGCCATGGCGGCCGGCGTCACGCCGAAGCCCGCGATCATGTTGACCTTCTCGTTGACGACGAGCTCCTGCGCGAGACGCCGCGTGTTGTCTGGAGCGGCGCCGTCATCTTTCAGGATGACCTCAATCTTCTTGCCGGCGACCGTCGTCCCGTGCTGCTGCATGTAGAGGCGCACAGCCGCGCTGATCTGCCGTCCGGTCGAATTCTGCGGGCCGGTCATCGGGAGGATGAGGCCGATCTTGAAGGTGTCCTGCGCCGCCGCATGGTGGGGCGCGAACCCCATCAGAACGGCAGCTAAGAGCGAAGTGATGTAGGTCTTATGCAGCATCGCGTTTCCTCTTGGTTCGACCACAGATTTTATTATGCCGGAAGAAATGGAGATGACTCCTTGTCCAGGCTTTGACGGCACGGCGTCCCAGTTTGGGGCCCGGCGCCGCGGACCGTATCGATCAAGCTTCGCGCATCCGCCGGAATGTCGTCGCCGCGCCAGGCCACGTGCCCATCGGGTCGCACCAGGATGATACGCCGGCCGTAAAGCTGCGCAGCCTCGCGTGAACCGATGTGCAAAACTCGCAGAGGCATTCTTACCGCGGCGGCGGCACGTTCCAGCTTCTCCGTCGGCACATCCTCGAATTTCAACAGGACAAACCCATCGCCGAACAGATCGAGAATCGAGTGGCCCGGCGCGAGCCATACGTGTGGCGCTCGCGCGCCGGGAAACGCCGTGGGCCGATAGCCGACCGTATCGTCTTGCGGTGCGGGCGTGCCGTCGGAAACGATGATCGGCGAAGACCCATAGATGTAGCCGAGGTGGACGCCGATTGGCTGCCATGCCTTGGTATTTTCTTCGACCAGACGGCAGCCAACCCTGCGCCGCGTCTCGTCGCCGGCGGGCGTCGGTGCCGTGATGTCGTCGTGCGTCTTCGTGCCGGTAAGCCGCCGGTAGTTTGTGAGCGACACGTCCAATGCGCGCGTGGCGGCCGGCCGCCGCTCCAGATCGTAGCTGCTCAGCAGCGTTTGGCCACCCCAGCCCTGCAACGTCGCGGCGAGCTTCCAGCCGAGATCGAACGCATCCTGGATGCCGGTGTTCATGCCAAGGCCGCCGTTGGGCGGATGGGCATGCGCGCTGTCGCCAGCCAGAAACACCCGGCCGCCCATGAAACGGTCGGCGACGGTGCGCTTACGCACCCACATCGTCTTGTCCTCGATCGTATAGGGAATGTCGCGGCCCATGCAGCGGCGCACCAGCGCAGGAATGTCGGCGCTGCGCAATTTGGCCTCATCGAGGCCGACGAATTGCAGCCGCCACAGGTCTACGCCATCTACCAATGAGATGAACGACCAAGCGCCTTCCGGCCCCACGAAGACATAACGGAAGGCTTTCGCCTTGCCGAACTGCGCGGGAAAGTTCGAAATGCGTAGATAGACGTTCATCGACCAGTCAATGTGGCGCTCGCCGCGAATTTCAATTCCCAACAATTCGCGCACTGTGGATGCAAAACCGTCGCAGCCCACCAGATAGGCGGCGCGTACCGTCTCGGCTTGGTCGCTGCGCCCATCGCGCAAGGTCACGGTGACTCCATCGGCATCCTGTTCGAAGGCTTCAAGCCGCACCTGGTGGCGGATCGCGATCTGTGGAAACGAGCGCGCGCAATCCTGCAGGATTGGATCAAACCAGGTTTGCGGACACGGGACGCCGCGTTCCGGACTGACATCCAAAGCTCGTTGCGCCGCTAGCGACGGCGTCCTGATCCGCCCGATCTCGTAACCTTGCATGTCGGTCACGAAGGCGCTGTCGATTGGGTGGTCGAGCGGAAACCCCCAATTGCGCACCTTATCGGCAATGCCCAGCTGTCGGCAGAACTCCATGGTCCGCACGCTCGCTTCGAGCATCTTCGCGGGGCCGATCCGATTGTCGTTCTGTTCCACCAGCATGGCGGCGACGCCACGCTGGCCGAGATTGGCCGCAAGCGCGAGACCGATGGGCCCGCCGCCTGCGATCAGTACCGGACATTGCGTGCGCACGTCCCCGTTCATGGCGCCTCCCGGTGGTCCAATTACGCGGCCATCTGACGGGCGCGCTTAGCAAAAAACATAGCACATTTGCTTTCGGGCGCGTGTCCTTAGGCGCGGGGCGGATGCGCGGCAACCGGGGAGCCGTCAAGTCGCGAGGAAGCGCCCAGCGTCGGCGACGATCCTCGTCCCGGTCGACACCTTCAGGTGGGTAATGCAGGCCATGACGGTGAGAGCGATGTCTTCCGGCTCCACCACCCGCTTGAGCGGCGTGCCCTGTGCGATCTTCTCCAGCGCGGCCCGGTCGCGTCCCGCGACGAAATCCGTGGCGACCGCGGCCGGTGATACGCAGAGCACGCGAATTTGCGGACCCAGCACGCGCGCGAGCGACAGCGTCATGGTGTCGAGCGCGGCCTTCGAGGCGCAATAGGCGATGTTGCTGCCCGAGCCGGTGAAGGCGGAAATCGACGAGACGTTGACGATCACGCCGTCACCGCCGGCGCGCAGCAGCGGAACAAAGGCGCGGATCATGGCAAACGGCCCGCGCACGTTCGTGATCAGGATGGAATCGAGCAGCGTATCGTCGAGCGCGTCGAGTGCGCATCGGTACCGGTCGCGTGAAGCCGGCCGAGTTGACCAGGATGTCAGCGCGGCCATAGTCGGAGCGGACGGCCTCGGCGGCTCGCGCGATCGACGCCGCATCTTCCACGGTGAGCTGCTGGATGCGGTGATCGGCTTTTGGCAGCTCCTTGAGCAGCGTCTCGGCGCGCTCCTTGCCCTTATTGTAGCAGATGACGACATTCGCCCCATTCGCCGCCAGCATCCGCACCGTGGCGGCGCCAATTCCGTTGCTGCCGCCGGTCACGACGGCAACCTTGTCCTTCAGTGTCATCGCAAATTCCCCAATCGTTGCTCAGGCAGAGATACTACCGCGCGGCCGCGCGGGTTGCAACAGCCGCCCGGCGCCAATTGGACGGAGTGTAGGCGGTCTTCTGCGCGTGGAGGACGTCGGCCCGTCGCTCGAACGCGACGGCGAATTGGCGGAACGCCAGGTCGAACATCGATCCCATCAAGAGCCCCAGCATGCGGCTGTTGAATTCATACGAGATGAAGAATTCGACCTCGCAGGCTGCTCGCGCCGGTCGGGCTGGAAGGTCCAGCGGTTTTCCATATGACTGAACGGGCCCTTCGAGATATTCGACCAGGATTTGCAGGTTCGGCCGGTCGAGCGTCACGCGGCTGGTGAAGGTTTCGCTGCATCGAATTTGTAGGCCACCGTCATGTCGGCGATCGATGATCTCGACATTGCCTCCGGCTCGGCGACGCGCTTTCGCACCTTGAGGCTGCGGCAGAGCGGCACGAACTCCGGATAGCGCTCGACGTCGGCGACGAGATCGAACATGTCGGCCGCCGAGTGGCGCACCTGCCGCCTGGTGGTGAATTGCGGCATGCGTCAGCGCGCACGCGCCTCGCGTGCCGCCTTGAGCCGCGCGAAGTCGTCGCCCGCATGATGCGACGAGCGCGTCAGCGGCGACGCCGATACCATCAGGAAGCCTTTGGCGCGGGCGATCGCTTCGAGCGCCTGGAATTCGTCGGGCGGCACGAAGCGCACCACCTCGTGGTGCTTGCGCGTCGGCTGCAGGTACTGGCCGATGGTCAGGAAGTCGACGTCGGCGGACGCGCAGGTCGTCCATCAGCTGGAGCACTTCGTTTCGCTCCTCGCCCAGTCCGACCATGATCCCGGACTTGGTGAACATGCCGGAGTCGATGTCCTTCACGCTGCTTGCAGGAGCCGCACCGAGGCGAAATAGCGCGCACCCGGCCGCACCGTGAGATATTTCGAAGGCACGGTTTCGAGGTTGTGGTTGAACACGTCTGGCTTGGCCGCCACCACGGTTGCGAGCGCGCCGTCCTTGCGCAGGAAATCGGGCGTGAGCACTTCGATCGTGGTTGCCGGGCAGCGCGCGCGGATCGCCGGATGTCTGCGCGAAGTGCTCGGCGCCGCCATCGGGAAGATCGTCGCGATCGACCGAGGTGATCGACGACGTGCTTGAGGCCGAGCTTGGCCGTCGCTTCGGCCACATGCGCGGGCTCGGCAGGGTCGAGCGCGACCGGCAGCCCGGTCTTGACGTTGCAGAACGCGCAGGCACGCGTGCAGGTGTCGCCCATGATCATGAAGGTGGCGTGCTTCTTGTCCCAGCATTCGCCGATATTGGGGCAGCCCGCCTCCTCGCAGACCGTGTGCAGGCCGTTCGCCCGCACGATCGCCTGCGTGTCCACATAGCCCTTGGACACCGGCGCCTTGACGCGAATCCAGTCGGGCTTCTTGAGCACCGGCGTGTCCGGCCGGTGCGCCTTCTCCGGATGGCGCGGGCGGGCGTTCGCACCAACATTGTCGAAAACGACGGTCATGCAGGCTCCATAGACCCGAATTCGCTCGATGGTTACTTACGGATGCCTGCGCGCAGGCGCAAGCTGCGGACTGCGGTATAGTCGAGGCCCGGCTGGATTTGGCTTCGGCCAGTCGCCGAAGGCACCGCAAGCCCACCGGAAAGGCGCGACGTTACGAGCTTGTGACCCGGCCGACCAGCCGCGACATACTATGAGGATCCAGGATCGTTGCCGAATCATCGAACGGATACGCCTGTCGCCGGATCGACCGGTCGCCTACGCCCGTCGCATTTCGCAACTGGCCTTGCGGTCGTCGCCGGATCGCTCTGACGTGCCGCGCGCCTCGCCGCACAGCGGTTCGCGGATTTGTGCGGGCGCGGGCCAAGAGCTTTCGACCCGCACCATCACCATCGTGGTGCCCTACCCGCCGGGCGGACCGATCGATACGCTGGCGCGCGTCATCGCGCAGGAAGCCGCAGCCGATCTCAGTCAGCCAATCGTGGTGGAAAACCGTCCGGGCGGTTCGGGCATCATCGGCAGCAACGCGGTGGCGCGCGCCGAGCCCGACGGCCACACGCTGGTGCTCGGCACCAACCAGACCCACGCCACCAATCAAAGCCTGATCAAGAACTGCCCCTACGATGCGGTCAGAGATTTCGCACCGGTCGCCGGCATCGCCGCGCATGCCGCATGTGCTGGTCGTGCGCAAAAATCTTGCGGCGTCGAACGTCGCCGACGTGGTCGCGATGGCGAAGGCCAAGCCCGGCAGCCTGACATTCGGCTCGACCGGTAACGGCTCGGGCGCGCATCTCGCGGGCGAACTGTTCAAGACCAAAGCCGGCATCGACATGCTGCATGTGCCCTTCAAGGGGCTTTCGCCCATGCTCACCGAACTTCTCGCCGACCGCATCGACCTGAGCATTGCGCCGCTGCCCGGCCTCATCGGGCAACAGATCGAGACCGGCCCTGCGCGCGCTCGGCGTTGCGCGCGCCGAACGCTCACCGCAACTCCCGAACGTGCCGACGTTCGCCGAAGGCGGCGTCGCGGGCGTCGAGGCGGACGCCTGGTCGGCGTTGTTCGCGCCGGCCAAGACGCCGCCGAGGTGGTCAATCGGCTTTACCGCGCGGTGGCGGCGGCGCTCTCGAAAGATGCCGTGCGAGCGAAGCTCGCCCAGCAAGGCATACCGATCGCGCTCAAGTCGCCAGCGGAAATTTCCGCGATGCTGCCCGGCGAGGTCGAGAAATGGGCGGCGGTGATCAAGCTCGCGAACGTGACGGTGGATTGATCAAGCGGGCGACCGCGAGATTGAAAAACGTCGCAGCATTGCGCAAAGGATCTTCTCTTGTCGGCCGGGGAAATCGCCAACGCATTGACGATGTCCACGTGCTCCTTGGGATCGATCGGCACCGGCCCGTAGTCCGTGCCGAACATCACCCAGTCCGCGCCGAACACCTCGACCGCCTCGCGTACATGCGGCGCCCAGAATCCCATGGTGTCGACGCTGAATTTCGCGAGATAGCTACTGGGCAGTTCCTTGCAGCGGATTGCAGCGCGCTCCGGCATGCCCTCGCAGCCGAGCCGGAAGCCGAAATCGAGCCGGCCCATGCATGGCAGGAGCCCGCCGCCCATGTGGGCCACGACGATCTTCAGTCGCGGATAGCGGTCGAGCAGGCCCGACAGGATCATGCGCGCCAACGCCATGGCGGTGTCGAACGGCCGGCCGATCAGCTCGTCGAGCTT